>LAZY01000001.1 GCA_001013295.1 Chryseobacterium indologenes
GTATCTCAACGAGTTTATTTACAAATTAAACAGACGGTATTTTGGAGACAAACTCTTTGACAGACTAGTAATTGCGAATATAACAGGTGCATAAACGGATAATCAGAAAATAAAATGACCATAACAATAAACCATAAAATGATATGTATAAAACAATTTTTTTATTCCTATTAAAATTATCAATTTCTTAACCTACCTGTTCAAATAATTCACAAAACGCATTTCCTTATTTTCCTCCTATATTATTACAATTCAGTTTCATGTGAAATAAATTAGAATTTTTACGATTTTCGTAAAGCCGATTTACAGACATTTAACCCCAATATTGCCATATTATTTTTTTGTAATATTAAAGAAAACAAATCTCTTGTTTTTGAAATATTTTATTTTTTATTCCTATCTTTGCTTAACATTTCTTTAACTATAATTCTTTATAATTATAGTTACTAGGATTGTGCCGGCTTGTTTATAATGAATAAGAAAATAAAATGTATACTTTAATAGCGTTTGAATAATTAACATTTGTTTGTTAAAAAATTATTACTAAATTGCATTTATGATTAAACATATATCATAAATTTATTATTTTTATTCACTCATAATAAGAAAACACTCTTTTTCCCTACAGGATTAGAGTTTTATTATGAAACCGTATATTATTTTCAATACTATAGATGAGATGAAAAACTTGACCAATGCAAGGCTAAAGCCTTATGAAAAGCCGAAAACCGACCTTACTCCCGACAATTCCCGGGCTGACAGTACTTTATTGAAAAATAATTATAAAAAAGACTTTATAATTAAAGATATAATAAGAACCAATTTTATTCGTTCATAGCAGGCATTAACTCTCTATATCAAAGAGTTGGTGTTTGTGGTGGAATTTTTTACTAACATATCAACGCCATGAAAAACTTAACCATTATTGGACTAACGCCTTTTGAAAGGCCGGATGTCAATCTTATGCCTAAAATGCATCAGGCGGGTATATTTCCTGTTTTAAGCTTAGGGCATGAATTGTCAACTGCCGAGGAAGCTTTGCGCCTCCTTGACCAATTAGATATACCTTCGTATGGTATTTACATTTCTAACGAGATTTTTTTGGCACTTCAATTTCCCGAGAAAGTGACATTTGCCATCCTACCGTCCGGAATGTCAATCAATCAGAACTCAAACCTGAATTTCATCTGTCAGGTAACCAGTTTAGAGGAAGCAAGACAAGCGGAACAGGCAGGAGCAAAAGGAATTATTATTAAAGGAAATGAAGCAGGAGGCCAAATCGGTTACGAATCTACATTCGTATTGTTCCAGCGCATTATCAAGGAAATAAAAAGCATTCCTGTATGGGTACAAGGAGGAATAGGACTCCATACCGCTGCAGCTGTAAAAGCTTTAGGAGCAACAGGAGTTGTTCTGGACAGCCAACTTGCTTTATTCCCTGAAAGCTCTGTTCCGCAAGATATTAAAGATTTATCATCAAAACTGAACGGAACGGAGACAAAGATCATTGCCAATCACCGGGTATTGGTAAGACCTAATTCCCCTTCATTACCGGATGACATCACTGCTGAAGAACTCAGATCATATTTTACAGGTCTTGATGTAAGCAGGAATTACATTCCGATGGGACAAGACATCTCATTGGCAGTAGACCTGTATGAGGAGTTCAGAACATTAAAAAAACTAACCTTCGGACTTAAAGAGGCCATGTATGGTCATCTGAAGCAGGCAAAAGCTCTTCAGGTGATCGATCAGAATAATCCGTTAGCTCAGGAACTTGGGCTTACTTATCCGATTGCACAGGGACCGATGACCCGTGTAAGTGATGTTCCCGGATTTGCCAATGCAGTAGCAGAAGCCGGAGCTTTGCCATTTGTTGCCTTATCCTTATTGAAAGGAAACTCAGCAAAATCTTTGGTAATGGAAACTAAAGAACTGGCAGGTAACAAAACATGGGGTGTAGGAATTTTAGGATTTGCCCCTCAGGAACTAAGGGATGAACAGACTTCTTATATCCTTGAAGCAAAACCACCTGTCGTTTTAATCGCAGGCGGAAGACCGGCACAGGCTAAAGTATTTGAAAAAGCAGGAATAAAGACGTTCCTGCACGTTCCATCTCCTGCCCTATTGGATATTTTCCTTAAAGAAGGGGCTAAGAGCTTTATTTTCGAAGGCCGTGAATGCGGTGGCCACGTAGGTCCACTATCCAGCATGGTGCTTTGGGAAAAACAAATTGAACGTATCTTAAAAGAAGATCATCCGGAAAATATCAGTGTATTTTTCGCCGGTGGAATCCATAATGATTTTTCAACAGCATTCGTTTCTATCATGGCCGCTCCATTAGCTGCTAGAGGAGTAAAAGTAGGTGTATTGATGGGAACCGCTTATCTGTACACTCAGGAAGCTGTACAAACCGGAGCCATTCAGGAAGAATTCCAACTGCAGGCGATGCAGGCTAAGGATACCGTTCTATTAGAGACAGCTCCCGGCCATGAAACCCGTTGTTTAAATACAGCATTTGCTAACCACTTCAATACCGAAAAAGCTAAACTTTTAGCGGCCGGAACAGATAAAAAAGAAGTTTGGGAAAAGCTCGAAAAACTCAATGTAGGTCGTTTAAGAATCGCAGCCAAAGGAATCGAACGTCAGGGAGATCAATTAGTGAATATTCCTAAAGACGATCAGTTGGATCTTGGAATGTACATGATCGGACAGATTGCTACCATGCACAATAAGGTGCTTACCCTTGAAGAACTTCACCAAAACGTTAGTATCAACAACTACGAATATATTCAAAACGCTGAATTATCAGAATTACCAACATCCAGTGAAAAACCATTAGACATCGCTATCGTAGGAATGGAATGTATTTTCCCGGGCGCTAAAAACCTGGATGAATTCTGGAGAAATATCATCTTAGGAAAAGACAGCGTTACCGAAGTTCCGGACGAAAGATGGAACAAAGATCTTTATTATAAACCGGATTCTGACGAAGCAGATGTATCGCATTCAAAATGGGGTGGTTTCATTCCTAAAATTGATTTTGATCCATTGGCATTCGGTATTCCGCCACAATCTCTTGCTTCTATTGAACCTACCCAATTGCTTACTTTACTGGTAGCAAAACGTGCAATGGAAGATGCAGGATATGGTGAAAAACATGTGAATAGAGAAAACATCTCTGTAATCATCGGAGCTGAAGGAGGAAATGATCTTGCCAACAGCTATAGTTTCAGAGGATATTATAAACAAGTCTTCGGAGAACTTCACGAAGAAGTAAAAGAAGCATTCCCACATACTACTGAGGATTCATTCCCAGGTATTTTGGCTAATGTGATCGCAGGTAGGATTACGAATCGCCTGGATTTAGGCGGAAGAAACTTTACCGTAGACGCAGCATGTGCATCATCTTTAGCTGCTCTGGACTTAGCTTGCCAGGAACTTGTATTAGGCAAATCTGATATGGTTCTTGCCGGAGGTGCAGATTTACATAACGGCATCAACGATTACCTGATGTTCTCCAGTACTCATGCCCTTTCCAGAAAAGGAAGATGTGCTACATTCGACAGTGAAGCAGACGGAATTGCCCTTGGAGAAGGAATCGCAATCCTTGTTCTGAAAAGATATGAAGATGCGATCAACGATGGTGACCGTATTTATTCAGTAATCAAAGGAGTTGGCGGATCAAGTGATGGTAAAGCCCTTGGATTGACTGCTCCTAGAAAAGTAGGTCAGGTAAGAGCTCTTGAGCGTGCTTATACTCAGGCTGGAATCAGTGCTGCAGCTGTAGGATTGGTAGAAGCTCACGGTACCGGAACTGTGGTTGGAGACAAAACAGAATTAAGTGCTTTAACAAACCTATTCAGTCGTTCAGGGGCTTTACCGGGACAAACGCATTTAGGTTCTGTGAAGACACAAATTGGACATACCAAGTGTGCTGCAGGATTAGCAGGTTTAATCAAAGCTTCTCTTGCAGTTTACCATGGAGTAAAACCTCCTACCCTTCACCTTAAGAAGCCAAACGCTTATTATAACGCACAAACCAGCCCATTCTCTTTCCATGCGGAAACAGGATTATGGACTGAGAAAAACAGATATGCTGGAATCAGTGCTTTCGGATTTGGAGGAACCAATTTCCACACGGTAATTGCTAACCATCCGAAAAAGGATGATTCTATTGCGATGCAGTCCTGGCCTTCAGAATTATTCGTGTTCCGTGGGGACACGTATGAAGAAGCCAAAGAACAATCAAGCCAGATCAAAACATTATTGGAAATCAATGATGAAATTCCATTAAAAGATATTGCCTATAGTTTAAGCATCGTTTCAGAAAAACCAATTCAGTTCAGCATTGTTGCAGATAACGCAGTTGACCTCATGATGAAGCTCGAACTAGTATTGCTAGGGATTGAAACAAAAGATACTTTCACTGTTAACAAAAAAGAAGGTAAAGTAGCCTTCACATTCCCAGGACAAGGTAGTCAGAGAATCAATATGGCCCGTGATCTGTTCGTAGTCTTCCCGGCTATGCGTCAGATTATTGACAATTATCCTGAGCTTGAAAAAGTAGTTTTCCCTTCTACAACATTCAATGAAGCGGATTTAAAGCAACAGAAAGAAACCATTAAAGATACCCGTCTGGCACAACCGCTATTAGGAATTGTTGATCTTGCATTAGCTAAATTCTTAGAATCATTAGGAATTATCCCTGATATGCTGGCAGGTCACAGCTACGGTGAATTACCGGCTTTGTGTTTCTCAGGAGTATTTGGAGAGGACAAATTAGTTGATTTAAGTATCCAGAGAGCACAGTCTATTTTAAATTCAGTAGAAGGTGGTGATCCGGGTTCTATGTTAGCTGCAAGTGCTACTCACGAACGTTTACAACCGATCATTGCTAAGGTGGAAGGATGTTATCCGGTTAACTTCAACGCGCCTACTCAATGTGTTATCGCCGGAAGTACGGAAGCTATCAATAAACTACTGGAAGTTCTTAGACAGGAAGGTATTTCTGCTAAAAAACTAGAAGTGGCATGTGCATTCCACAGCCCATTATTAAAAAAATCTAAAGGTTTATATGCTGAAGTATTAAAAGACGTTCCTTTCCAGGAAATGCAGATCCCTGTATGGTCTAATACAACAGCAAACGTATATCCTTCGAATCCGTCAGACATCAAAGAAAGACTGACCGAGCATTTGGTACAGCCAGTGAGATTCGTAGAACAGATGCAGGCGATGTATAACGATGGAGCAAGAATCTTCATCGAGGTAGGACCAGGAAAAGTCCTTACAGGATTGGCAAAATCATGTATTGAAAAAGACCAGTTGACTTTATATGTTGAGGACAGCAGCCGTAATAAATTCACTCATTTACTGTGCATGTTAGCTCAGTATTTAGGAACAGGACGCAGCTTCAATATTGAGAAACTTTTCGATGGCCGTTTCGTTCAGCTTGTTGATATCAATCAGCCTGAACTGTACAAGAAAAGCCCTGCCATCTGGCGTGTTAACGGACAAGCTGCACATCCGACAACAGGTTCATTGCCTACTAATGGTGCACTCCCTATTATAAACCCTATTCCCATGAACAATTTTACTACTCATAATACGCAAGCTCCTGCACCGGAAAGCCTTTCTACGGCAGAACGTATGCTGCAGGAATATTTAAACAGCATGAAATTAATGATACAGGCACAACGAGATGTGATGCTTTCCTTTATGGGACAGAATCCTCAGGTGAACCCAATGCCTGTTTACAATACTCCAATGCCTGCCCCCGCTTCTGAACGTACTATTCCTGTACAGCAGGTTCAACAAGCAACGGTTGCTGTCGCAGCTACTGCCGTTGCTGTAAAAGCAGCTCCAACAAGAGATATAAAGGCTTTATTACTACAGGTTGTAAGTGATAAAACAGGCTACCCACAGGAAATGCTGGGGATGGAAATGGACCTTGAAGCTGACTTGAGTATCGACTCTATCAAGAGAGTAGAAATCATCGGAACCCTTCGTAACGAATTGGGAACCTTAGCTAAAGGCAATACCAATGAAGATATGGTGATGGAACAATTAGCAGGAATCAAAACCCTAAGCGGATTAGTTTCATGGCTTACTGAGTTTTCCGGAGCAGATACAACATCAGTAACTGTTGAAAAAAATGGAACTTCAGCTGAAGCGACTTCAATACCACAAGCAAAATCTGCTCTATCACTGGAAGATCTTCAAAATGCTATCCTGAATATCGTAAGTGAGAAAACAGGGTATCCGAAAGAAATGCTAGGACTTGACTTAGATTTAGAAGCAGACCTTAGTATTGACTCTATCAAACGTATGGAGATCATTGCAGATCTTAAAAACAAGATCGGTTTCGGAGAAAATCTTGAGCAGGCTGATGATGTGATGGAAAAATTGGCAGCTATTAAAACGCTTCGCGGATTGGCAAGCTGGATCAGTGAAATGAGCGGTGACACTACTGAAACAAAAAACGAAGCAAAGGAAGAAGTAACTTCTGAGCCGACTAACAATGTATTATCACGTCTTCGTTTTGACATCACCCCTACAGATGCTTCTTCTGTACAGAATACAGAAGTTCTTCAGGGAAAACGTTTCGCCATTACTCAGGATGACACCCAACAAACCTCAGCAATCAAAACCGAGTTGGAAAAACACGGAGCTATCGTAGAATTGGTAGACGCAGGCAAGGATCTTTCCCACGTTGATGGATTAATCATGCTGGACCTGTTCTCAGCAACAGATAAGCCAAGCATCATCGATCATGTTGATTTGATTAAAAAACTTGATTTTGATAAAGCAAAATGGGTGTATTTAATCTCTGATATTGCAGCTCATATTCAGGAAGTAACTGATGTAAGTGTATTGCGTCATCACCAAGGTTATCCGGGGCTTTTCAAAAGTTTAGCAAGAGAATTTGATAACACAACTTGCAGATTAATCAGCCTAAGCAGTTCTCAGGAAGTAGATCAGATCGCTGACATTACTTTAAAAGAAATCTTAACCAACGACAAACCTGCTGAAGTGATTTATAAAAACGAAAAAAGGCATAAGGTAGACATTATCCCTTCCCCATTGTCAACAAGTTTAAATGAAGCACACATTCAGTTAGATCAGAAATCAGTGGTATTGGTACTTGGAGGTGCACAGGGAATCACTGCAGAGTTAGTGAAACATATGTCTCAGGCTTATCCATGTACTTATATTTTAGTTGGAAGATCAGCAGACCCAAGAAATGAAGCTTCTGCTAAAGAATTCGAAGGAATGAAAACGAAAGAGGAAATCAGAGCATTCCTGATCAAATCCGGAAAATTCACTTCTCCTGCTGAGATTGAAAAGGAAACCACAAAAGTTTTCAAAAATAATCAAATCCTACGCACCATCCGTGATATGGAAGCGCTTGGAAATACGATTATTTATCAATCATTAGACCTTTGTGACGAAAAAGGGTTAAGCAATCTGATCAGCGATATTTATGAAAAATACAGCCGTTTAGATGGAGTAATCCACGGAGCAGGTCTTTTAGAAGATAAATTATTCAAACAAAAAACCACTTCCTCATTCGGACGTGTATTTGATACCAAAGTAAAACCACTTCGTGTATTGGCTGAACAGCTTCGTACAGAATGCCAGTTTGTGGTATTATTCTCAAGTATCGCATCGGTATACGGTAACAAAGGCCAGACAGATTATGCTGCTGCCAACAGTGTATTGGATGATTATGCTAACGCTCTGAATAAAAGATTAAAAGGAAAAGTAATCTCCATCAACTGGGGACCTTGGAAAGGTGCCGGAATGGTTTCTTCCACCCTTGAATCAGAATACGAACGTAGAGGAATTTCCATGATCCCATTGGATGAAGGAAAAGAAATCTTCCTTAACGAAATAAAATACGGAACTGAAAGCCAAGTGCTTATCATGTCAGGAAATAATTGGTAACCCTCTGTATACACTAAACATGAAAAAAACAGATGTTGCTGTAGTTGGACTATCCTGCGTCTTTCCCGGGGCGCAGGATGCCCATACTTTTTGGCAGAATATTGTCAATAAAGTAGATTCTACCCAATCCGCTCCGGCAGATAGGATAGATCCGGTGCATTTTAGCGATGCCACCAACCCTGTCGATCGTTTCTATTGCCAACGAGGCGGGTTTATTCCTGATTATGAGTTTAATCCTACCACTTTTGGGATTTTACCCCTTGCGGTGGAAGGAACAGAACCTGATCACTTACTGACCCTTGATTTAGTTCAGAAAGCTTTAGAGGATGCCGGAGTATTTCAAAAGAATACTTCCCTTGAAAAAGCAGGAATTATCATTGGGAAAGGAAATTATACCGGGCCGGGAGCTACCCGTGCCATTGAAATTGTAAGAACCGGAGAACAGATTTCCTCTTTATTGCAGGAATTGCTGCCTCAGGTATCTTCTGCTGATATTGAAAAAGTAAAACATGCTTTCCAGGAGCGAAAAGGACGTTTCGCTGCCGATACTGCCATGGGATTAATTCCTAATCTGGTAGCTTCATTGGTCGCTAACCGTTTTGACCTTGGAGGTGTCGCTTTTACTGTGGATGCTGCTTGTGCCAGTGCCCTAATCGCTGTAGATCATGCGGTACAGGAACTTCAGCGAGGTCGTTCTGATATGATGATCGCCGGAGGTGTTCACACCGGACAAAATGCTGCTTTCTGGAGTATTTTTGCTCAATTGGGAGCAATGTCCCGTCAACAGCAAATCAAGCCCTTCAGTATGGACGCTGATGGATTACTGATTGGAGAAGGTTGTGGTTTCGTCGTGCTAAAACGATTGGAAGACGCTGTTCGCGATCAGGATAAAATCTATGCAGTAATCAAAGGTGTGGGTGTCAGCAGTGATGGTAACGGAACCAGCGTGATGAGCCCATCAGTAAAAGGACAGCTGAAAGCTTTAGAACAAGCCTGGATCAATGCTGATCTGGATAAAAATAAAGTAGGTTACCTGGAAGCCCATGGAACCGGAACTCCGCTTGGAGATAAAACAGAACTTCAGACCTTAGCACAGTTTTTTGGAAAAGAAGAAGCTGCTCCTGTAGCAGGAATCGGTTCTGTAAAATCCAATATCGGCCATGCCATGCCGGCTGCCGGAATCGCAGGATTAATTAAAACCTGTCTGGCTTTACACCACGATACTTTACCACCAACCTTATACTGTGAAAATCCTACTGCAGACATGCAGAACACAAGATTTGAGCCTGTACAGGAAGCTAAAAACTGGTCAAAAACCGGACTGCCAAAAGTAGCAGCAGTCAACGCTTTCGGATTTGGTGGAATCAATGCACACGTTGTTCTTGAAGGCTATGATATGCCGAAAAAAGACAAAGTATTGCTATTGGCAAGACCTACCCATGCAGAATTGGTTTCTGCATTACAAAATAACGATACGACTTTAGGAGAAGGAGATTTCAGAGTAGCGATATTCGATCCAACCCCTGCAAGAGTAGAAAAAGCCCTTAAAATTGTTTCTAAAAACCTAATCTGGAAAAACAAACAGGACATCTGGTATACTTCTACTCCATTGTTAAAAGACGGTGGTAAAGTAGCCTTTGTATTCCCAGGTTTGGATGGACTGGCAAAAGGTGAAGTGGAAAGTGTAAGCCGTTATTTCGGATTAACAGCACCAATAGAAACGGAAGGTGAAGGCCTTTTAACCGATGCTTTAAATATCTTCAATAATTGCAGTATCCTTGACAATTCATTGAAAAAACTGGGAATTATTCCGGATATGAATGCCGGACACAGTTTAGGAGAATGGCTGGCAGGCTATTCATCAGAGTTAGCAGAAGCCAATTCTGTAAAAGCCTTGATCGATGTCTTGAATCCTGAAACTTTTGAATTAAAAGATTCCAAATTCATTGCCATCGGAGCAGGAATTGATGTCGTACAGCCTTTTATTACTGAAATTTCAGACCTGTATATTTCTAACGACAACTGCCCTAATCAGGTCATTCTTTGTGGTAGTAATGCTGCATTGGATGAATTGGTTCCTTTGTTAAAGGCAAAACAGATCTTCCATCAGGTATTGCCGTTCCAGTCTGGATTCCACTCTCCTTTTATCGCTGATAAACTGGATGTGATCCTTGCCGGAATGGAAAAAGCACAGTTCCAGAAAACGAAGATCCCGTTATGGTCTGCTACAACTTTAGAACCTTATCCGGCAGATCAGGCAGCGATCAGAAAACTGAGTGCAGAGCATTTGGTAGAACCTGTTCGCTTCCGTGAACTGACGGATAAATTATACGAAGAAGGCGTAAGAGTATTCATTCAGGTGGGTACAGGAGGTCTGATCGGATTTATTGATGATACCTTGAAAGGAAAAGCATTCAGTACGATTGCTTCCAGCGTTCCTGCCCGTTCTGCATTAGCCCAGTTACAGCGTGTGGTTGCTTCCCTATTTGTAGAAGGTAAAACCATTGCTCTTGACTTTTTAGAGCTTCAGCAGCATTCAAAAAAACCATCAGGAAAAGGCATTAAACTGGAATTAGGTTCGCCTATTATCAGAAATTTTAAAGAAGTAAAAGCATTAGCTCAAGCCTTTGAAACACCAAAACAATATACTGCTTCAGCTTCAGCCATGACTGCTAAAAATGGACATCCGCTGGTACAGGCATTCCAGGACAACGTTAACGATATGATCCGTATGCAGGAAGAAGTTCTTACTTTATTCCAAAACCGTCCGGAGATTACCATTCCACGTCCTGCTCAGGCTGCTCCTGTAACACAATATGCTACTCCACAAGCACCGAGAAGTACAACTTTCACAAAAGATCTGTATGTAACGCTGGAAAGCCATCCATATCTAATCGATCACAGCTTATTGAGGCAGCCTAAAGGATGGGCTCATGTAGCCGATATGGAACCGGTAATCCCGATGACCATGATCTTTGAACAGCTGGCAGAAATTGCAGAAGCGGAAATTCCTGGAACACTGGTTCATAAAATCATGAATGTAAGTGTATTCCAATGGATGAACGTAGCGCAGCCTTTTGAGAAAACTGTGAAAGGACAATGGCGTGGCGAAAACCATGCGTATCTGGATATTGAGAACTTCGCCAATGCAGAAGTCACCTTAAAATCAGGTCCTATCCCTACTCCAACCTTCAATCTTTCCATTGGTGATCTTTTACCGATTGAAAGAACTCCTGAAGAAATCTATGATGCACACATGTTCCATGGCGATCAATACCAGGGAATTACTGAAGTGTCAGCCGTTGGAACCAAAGGAATCATAGGAAAGATCAAAGGAAATGGCGGAAAAGGATCTCTACTGGATAATGCCGGACAGTTATTCGGGCTTTGGTTACAACTTACTTTAGTGAAAGACCGTATCGCCTTTCCGGTGAAGATCAGAGATATTGAATTCTTCGGAGATATGCACGATCAAGAGGGTATTTTTGAATGCACCTGTATGCAGACTGAGCTTAATGATGAGTTTGCCATTGCTAATATCGTTCTGAAAAGAGACGGAAAAGTATGGTGTGCCATCACAGGCTGGCAGAACAGAAGACTGGAAATAGATGCCGCTTTATGGAATGTTTCCATGTCACCACTGCACAACAGACTTTCAGAAGAGATTGCTCCTGAAGTATTTTTCTTCCATCAGGCCTATACCAGAGTGGCTTCATGGGACTTTATCCTGAAAAGATATTTCAACCAAACGGAAAAACAACATCACCAGCAATTATTACCGAACAAAAAGAAAAACTGGATGGTAAGCCGTGTAGCCGTAAAAGATGCCGTTAGAAACCTTCTTCGTCAGGAAAAAAATCATGCCTGCTTTCCGATTACGTTTGAGATCCGTTCAGATGAAGTGGGGAAACCTTACCTCATCAGTGATTTTACAGAAGACATTCATATTTCACTCGCTCACAAAGGAAAAGAAGCTGTGGGGATTGCGAGATATGGAAAATCTGTAGGAATTGATATGGAACTCATGGAAGAACGCAGCGAAGGATTCTATGACCTGGTATTTACAGACCATGAATTAGCCTTATTAAAAGGAAAAGACCAGGCAGAGTGGACCACCCGTTTCTGGGTAGCCAAAGAAGCCTACGGAAAGTTCTTAGGAACCGGACTGAAAGGGAATCCAAAAGCCTTCGAAGTCGAACTTATAAAAGATGATCACTTGTGGATCAACAATATTGAAATCAAAACTATTAAACATAAAAATTATATTATCGGATGGACACTGTAAACGCAACATTAAAAATGAACCACGAGGAACTTTTTACTTTATTAAAAGGTTTTATTACTGAAGTGATAGGTGCTGAATTTGTAGAGGAGATGGACATTACTCCGGAAAGTTCATTCACCAAAGATCTTGAAATGGACAGCATCGAGATTGTCTCTTTCTCTGAAAAGATCAAGGCACATTTTGGCGATCAGATCGACTTTACAGGTTGGTTATCTTCTATGGATCTTGACCAGCTTATTAATCTTGACCTTAGTATGATCATCAATTATATCTACGAATGCCAATAATCACTGTCAATAACAGACAAGTTCATATACAGGAACTCAATAAGGGAGCCGAACAAACCGTGGTACTGATCCACGGTATGTTCAGTAACCTGTCCATTTATTATTTTAATATTGCCCCTATTCTGGCAAAACATTTCCATGTGGTGATGTACGATCTGAAAAGTCACGGTATGAGTGAACGCTTTTTGGATGGGTACGACCTTGATAACATGTCATCCGATCTGATTGGTTTAATAGATCACCTTCAACTGGAAAAAGTACATCTTGTAGGCTATAGCTTCGGCGGTCTTATTGCTTTAAAAACAGCATTGAAATACCCTGAACGCGTTAATCAGCTGGTGGTGATGGAAGCTCCGGATCCTCAGGACGAAAAAGCCCGTAACATCATTGATGAGTACAGCAAGGAATTCCTTGAGCATTATGTAGCCAATTTTACAGATACTACCAAAGTGCAGATGGGCAAAAGACAAATGGAAAAGAACCATCGTATGTATGAATTTCTGTTTAATCAGACCAGCATCAAAGCAGATATGATCAAGGAAAAACATTTCCTTGGTGAAGCCGATTTCAATGGATTGACAGCTTCCACATTATTGCTTTACGGTGCTGATTCCAACTGCAGACCTACAGGAGAGTGGCTGCAGTCTCAAATCGGTTCATCCGAACTTGAATTAATCTCCGGCGATCACAATATTCCCATTCAGGAACCTCAGCTTATCGCAGAGACGATCGCTCAGTTTTTATCTAATATTTTAACGAAGAACCATGGCTAAATTTGCATTTATAGTTCCACCCTTGACAGGACATGTCAATCCTACCCTAAGCATCGGTGCTACGCTGTTGGAAAGAGGGCACGAAGTAGCATGGATCAGCCTTGACCCAACTTTAGAGGCGAAACTTCCGGAGGGCGGAAAATTATTACTGATCCAATACGATCAGACCGACGCAGAAAAGAAAGAAAGCGAACAATATCTCGATATTATTTCCAAAAAAGTAGTGTACGGAATCGACAGTGTGAAGTTCCTTTACGAGGAAGTTCTTATTCCGCTGAACAGACATTGCTATAATGGAATTGTTGCTTTATTAAAGACATATCAACCCGATTTAATCATCGGTGACCATCAATTATTTGCTGCTCCGGTGGCGGCAAAAGCATTAGGAATTCCTTGTGCGACTTCCGTTACCGCTCCGGCTGCCATTAAAATCATGAATGAACTGCCTAAAGTTCACGAATGGGAAGTGAATCAGATCATTGATCTGCAGAAAGAACTAGGCTTTAATGAAGAGCGTTCTCTGGCAACTTCAGATCTTTTAACCCTTGTTTTAACTTCAACGTATTTCTTTGGGGACATGGACGATCTGGAACCTCAATACAAATTCACAGGACCCGTTCTTACTGAAAGACGAATCTCTTGCGAATTCGATTGGAACAGATTAAAAAGTGCCACCAACAAAAAGATTTTAGTAAGTATCGGAACTACTTTCGATCATGATCATAAAAAGGCATTCTTCCAAAAGGTAATTGATGCTTTTAAAGACGAAGATTTAACCGTTGTAGTGGTTTCTGATCCGCAGCTTTTCGAGCAGTGGCCGGATAACTTTATGGTCTATCAGCAGGTTCCACAATTGGATCTGTTACCTCATCTTGATGGCGTGGTTTGCCATGGCGGTCACAATACCGTTTCCGAAACCTTATCCAACGGAATTCCTTTGGTAGTGATTCCTATCGCGTATGACCAGTCGCACGTTGCAGGACGTGTTGTGCGTACAGAAGCAGGTGAACGATTGAACTTTAACAGATTTAAAGCCAATCACCTGAGAGAAGCAGTACAACAAATATTAAATAACCCGAGCTACCGTGAGGCAGCTCAAAAAGTAGGACAATCTTTTATGGAAGCAGGAGGAGCATCTACAGCAGCTAATTTATTGGAAGAAGCCATCACAAAGGCTTCAAAACCAGAAAAACCATCTAAATTTTTATTCGTTGTTCCGCCATTTTTCGGACATGTGAGCCCTACATTAAGTGTGGGTGCCAGTCTGATTGCCCGTGGCCATGAAGTAAAATGGTTCGGAATTACGCCTTTAGACAGCAAACATATTCCGGAAGGAGGTTCTTACTTCTATCCTGAAGAAGATCTTATTCCGTATCAGGACGAAATTGCCCGTATTTTAAAAAGACAGGATGACGGACCTGCATGTTCAGGTCCTGAAGTGATGAAATTAGCACTGGAAGAAACCTATGTTCCTTTCGCCAAAATGATGATGCCGGGATTAACGAGATTAACAGAAAGCTGGATGCCTGATGTAATCGTGAACGACTGTATCACTTTCGGAGGTGCGCTTTTCGCTCACAAACATAATATTCCTTGTGTAACGACTACCCCTGTTCCCCCGGACGTGATGGGAGATACTGAAAAAAGTGCTCCTAAAATCTGGGAATGGCAGCAAAACCTCATCAAAGACCTGCAAAAAGAAGTAGGCATTCATGAGGAAGGTATTTACATCCATTCACATAAACTGAATATGGTATTTACGTCACAAGCTTTTGCCGGTTTTGATATTGTACCATCTCACATGAAATTTGTAGGCCCCGTAAAAGGTCGTCCGAACGATGCACCATTTGACTGGGATAAATTAAATGCTTCTATCACTCCAAAGATCTTCGTATCACTGGGAACGTTGTTGGTAGACATCAGAAAAGCGTTCTTCGAAAAGATCATCGCTGCATTTAAAGATCAGCCGGTAACGGTGATTGCCGCTACTCCACCGGAAATCTTTGAAGAATGGCCGGAGAACTTTATCGTGAATAGCTTCGTGCCTCAATCTGCAGTAATGCAAAGGATGGATATGGTAATTTGCCACGGTGGTTTCAATACCGTAAATGATACTTTCCGTAATGGTTTACCAATGTTAATCACTCCTATCGCTTACGATCATTTCCATATTGCGAAATTAATTGAGCAGGCAGGCTGCGGAATCAGTATCCGATACAAGAGACTTCGTGTAGAGGCTCTTCGTGAAACTGTTTTTGAATTACTGGAAAATCCGAAATACAGAGCTGCTGCTCAAGAAGTTCAAAATACATTCAATCTTGCCGGAGGTAATGATAAAGCGGTAGAATTGCTTGAAAACTTTGTACAGGAACATTCCACATTAGCTTCCGTATAATAAGCCTATAAATCTACCTATGAAAAGAAGATTGTTATTTGGCGAACGAATGTTACTGGGAGACGGAACAGAACCGTTCAATGCGGTGATTCCTTTCAGACTCAGAGGTACCTTTGCATTAAAGGATATCCAGCAGGCTTTGGCTCAGATCCAGCAAAAACATCCGTGGTTAAGAGCGCTTATTGCTCACGATGATAAAAATATCCCCTGGTTTAATGTTCCTGAAAACCCGATCTCCATTCCGGTACGTATTATTGCCAGACAAGGAGAAGATCAGTGGCAGGAAGAATCCAAAAGGGAATGGAATACCTTATTTGATCCTAAAAAATTACCTCTTATCCGGTTTGTCTGGATTAAGGGGGAAAACGTTTCTGACATGCTATTTGCGTTCCACCATTGTTTATGTGATGGTGGTTCTGCAATGGCCTTTCTTTATGAGTTTTTAAAAGTATTGGATAATCCAAAGGCTGATATTGGGATAGAAAACCCTATTCTAGGCATCCAGGATGTGGTTCCGGCAAATATTTTAAACAGCAGAAAGCAAAAATTAAAAGCCAAATTCATCGGAAGATTAGCTGCTACAGCTATTAAGGTGATTCCTACCGGTAAAAAATCTATTGACCGTCAAAATGACTATCTAATCAGTTGGAAAGTAGATGAAACCGTAAGCCAGCAACTGATTTCCTATTGCAAAGCCAATGGTGCTACCGTGAACACGTTCTTAAGTGCCGCTTTACTTCAGGCATTCAGGAAAATAAAAGGAACCGGAGCTTTCAATAAAGTGTCCTGCCCTGTAGACATCAGACGTTTTGCCACCCAGGTGAAAAACGACCATATTTTTGCTTTTGGATTGATGATTGTGGTTTCTGCTAACGAAAAGCTGAGCTTTATAGAAAATTTACATGCGATGCAGGCTTCTGTAGAGCGTAAGACCTCTAAGCTTGATCCTTATATTACCATGATGGTGATGGAATCCGGGCATGATGCCCTGAATAATTTCACCAAACTTTTAAAGAACGGAAAGTCATCCAACGACTGTATGTTTTCCAATCTGGGACGTATTCAGATTCCTCATGAGTATAAAGAATTTAGTGTAGATACTATTTTCAGTCCGTCTGTGATTGGACCGCTTGGGAATACCACCACAATGGTAGTTTCTACCTACCGCGGGAAAATGGATTTTTCATTTGTAGGAAGTGAAGGATATTTACCTTATACAGAGGCTCTCGCCATCCGTGATGAAGTCATGAAGATTATTAAAACTCAACTGGAATATATAGCCGTATCATGATCAAAAGAAAACTAATGATGGTGGAAAGGATCATGTATGTAGATCCCGAAACCCCTGTAAACTGCGTATTTTCAGCCAAAATAAAAGGAGAACTTCCGGAGCAGAATTTTAAAACTGCTCTGGAAAAAATCCAGCAGAAACACCCTTTACTCAGGGTCGTTGTGGACACGAAAAGTGAGAAGTATCCCTTCTTTATTGAAGAAAAAGACATTGCTCCTATCCCATTCCGCATTGTAGAAAGAACAACAGACCAGGATTGGCTGGCAGAGTCTCAAAAAGAATGGAAAATCTTATTTGAGGAAAAGAAAAAACCGCTAGCCCGTGTAGTATGGGTAAGAGGACAGAAGGTTTCTGAAGTCTTTTGGGTAATGCCCCATTGTATCTCAGACGGAACCACCGGAGTTACCTTAATGCAGGAACTTCTTCAGCTTTTGGATAATCCTGCTTTGGAATTAAAACCTTATGAAGCTTTCTCTTCCGTAGACGAATTTTTACCCTCCAATTTTAATGTAAAAACTAAGAAATTCAAAGCGAATCTTTATCTGATGTTTGCCCGGTTCTTCTTCCTTTTGCAACAAAAAAGTAAAAAGAAAAATTTGGGAAACGATTACGTTCTTCACCAAAAACTGGATGCGGAAACCACTTCTAAAATTACAGAGCGATGCAAAGCCAACGGAGTTTCCGTACATGCTTTATTGTGTTCTGCGTTTATGCAGGCTTTTCAGGAAATAAAAGGGAAAGAAGCCAAAGGGAAAGTGATCAGTCCGGTAGATGTTCGTCATTTTATTCCTGAAATTAAGCAGGATCATTTGTTTGCTTTTGCTCCAACGGTGGACCTTGCCATTAAAAAAGGAAGTTCTAATCTGTTGAACAATGCCCGACATATCAAAGAAGACCTTATCCAGAAAATTGGAAAGATGGAAGCCCGTGAACTCCTGTGGATGGGTGAACAGATGCACCCGATTGTTGACCGTATGATCTCTATGCTTAAATCAAGCAATGGCGGCCATGATGTAACCCTATCCAATATGGGAAGAATCAACATCCCGAGTGAGTATAAAAACTTCAGTGTAGAAACCATCTTCAGTCCAACAGTCGCATTTCCCTGGTTGAACTCAAACACTTTGGTGGCGAGTACCTACAACCATCAGATGGATTTTATATTTTTGTCCAACGAAGACTTCCTTCCCAAAGCGGAAGCCGCTAAAATAAAAGAGAAAGCCATAGCGCTTATGACCACCTCCGTATGAAACTAAAATTTAAGCCGAAGCCGCCTAAAAAGCTCAAAAAAACCACCCTTAAACGCTTTCTTATCAAGCGGACGATTTACTATGTTCTTCCGAATGTATTTTTCAATTTCATCATTGCCTATGCCAGCTTCAAAGAATTAGGCTATACCCATTTTTTCTCCGGCGAACAGAATCTGGCCCGTCTTACCTTACCCATGGCCCTTTTTCTCCCCGTTGTTCTCACGATAGATATTATCAAAAGAGTAACCGATGCCGCCGGACAGGGCGCCATTGAGTTTACCGTTGATGAAGCATTGAATATAAAAAAGTTAATGACCAAGCTGAGTATTCTGCATGGAGTGATTACCTGTTCTTTGGTATTAGCGATGCTTTTTTTAGGGCAGTATAATTTTTCAAAGGACTATAAACTGGATGCTACGGCGATGGCTGTTGTTGTGGGGATGCTGGCAGGAGTGTTGTCTGTGGTGTTTGTGTATTTGCCGGTTTGGAGGTTGAGGAGGTGGATGTTTAGGAAAGCAATTACAACTGTCATAGATATTAACCAATAGCATATTTATCTAAATATAAACTGAAGCCCTGAGTATTAAACATTCAGACTCTATTTTTCTTGTAAACTTGTACTTTACGGATTCCCGTACCGTTTTTTCTCTTGTTTTATTTTTCTTTGCATTTTAATATCATTATTTTTACAGCGAGAGGGTACAGTTGGAGCAATTGGATTATCATCGTGTAATATGGCTATGAATCAAAGTTGTTATGCTATTAAGGATAAATTTCCTTTTTATACTCATCAATTAGTACTAAACATAATTGACAAGTTAAAGAGTGAACCTGTTGGAGCTACTTTTAGCGCTTTGGTTACTAGAGATTTTGAATCACAATTTTTAATAGATTTTCCAGAAACTATTAAATGTAATTTCAATAAAAATGTTCTCATCTATATGAGTTGTTATTACATAAAAATACAAGAAAACCAAAAGCTCACCAACTACAAAGTTTGTTAATGTAACAATTGCCGGTTGGGGAAGAAGTGAGTGCCTAAATTAAAAAACTAATAACGACAGAAAACCAAATATGACTAAAATTTTACTTCCTGAATTACGACTATCTTACTTCAATAAAGTAGGTGTAAAAAATACTGTTGAGCAAATCATTTTAGAGAAAGCTTATGTAGATTATTTCTTTCAAAATAGCTACAGAGGTTATGTTGTTGTTTTAGTTGATGGAGCTCCAATTTGCATTACATCTAACAAAGATTTTGAATCGCCTCATTTTGAATTCATAATTCTCTCAAATAAAAAGCCAACAGATCAAACTTTAGAGGTTGAAGGAGAAATTGTTTTGAAAAAATGGTTAAAACATCCTTTGAAAAAAGAATATTCTAATACAGAAATTGTAAACTCGTGGATAAGGAGCTTCAATTTTTTAGAGGAGGATCTTGATGCTAATATAAATGGTCTACGCGAACCTCAAATTGCAGCGCTTTATTCAATTCTGAGTCACTTAAAAGTTTCGGATGAAATCGGAACTATTGTGATGCCAACTGGAACTGGTAAAACTGAAACAATGTTATCCACCTTAATTGCAGGTAAATTAGATAAAATAATCATAACCGTTCCCTCAGATGCATTAAGAACTCAGATTTCAAATAAATTTTTAAAACTAGGTTTGTTAAAACAATTTGGAATTATCAATCCAAGTGTTATTAATCCTAAAGTTGGAATTATATATCAAAGTTTTCAAAGCCACGAAGATCTACTTGAATTTATCGAAAAGTCAAATGTTATTGTAACAACAATGAATATTTTGTCAAATCTTCATCCTAGCGTATTAACTATTTTTAATACTAATGTCTCAAATGTTTTAATTGATGAAGCGCATCATGTTGAGGCAAATTCTTGGAAGCGTGTTAGAAAAGCTTTTGATAATAAGAAAATTCTACAATTTACCGCAACCCCTTTCCGTAATGACCAAAAGCGAATAGAAGGAAAAGTAATTTTTAATTTTAGTTTGAAAAAAGCTCAAGAACAAGGTTATTTTAAGCCTATCAATTTTTTACCAATAAGAGAATATGATCTAAATAAGGGTCACAAATTAATTGCACAAAAAGCAGTTGAAAAACTTAGAGAAGATCTAGATAATGGATTTGATCATATTTTAATGGCTAGATGTGTAAATACAGTAAAAGCTGCAGAAGTTTTTAAATATTACGAAGAATATGAAGATTTAAAACCTGTATTGATCCATTCATCGGTATCAGGTAAAAACGAAATTTTACAAAATATAATAAAGGGTGACCATAGGATCATAGTTGCTGTAAATATGTTAGGAGAAGGCTTTGATTTACCACAACTAAAAATTGCAGCGTTTCATGATATTAGAAAAAGTTTACCAATTACTTTGCAATTTGCTGGAAGATTTACAAGGACTTCAATAGATGATGAATTAGGCAATGCAACTTTCATCGCAAATTTGGCAGATTCTGAAACAGAAAACGAATTGAGTGATCTATACGCTCAAGATTCGGATTGGAATACTTTATTATCAAGACTAAGCTCTGATCAGATTGATGAACAAATAAATTTTGATGAATTTATAAATGGTTTTCAACATTTGGATAATTCTAAAATTCCTTTTCAAAATATTAGGTTTGCTCTAAGTACTGTTGTTTACAAAAATTTAAATCCAGATAGTTCTTTTGATTTATTAAATTTTAAAAAAGGGATTAATGGCTATGATGAATTAGAATATAAATTTGATGATTATAACCCAACTGAAAATACGGTAGTGATTATTACTGCGTCAAAATCTGAAGTTGAATGGGTAAATTATAAAGAAGTTTTTGGTTTAGATTGGAGACTTACAATTTTATACTACCAATGAAGAAAACAATCTTCTTTTCATTCATAGTTCCGACAAATCAAGCTTATATCCTGAACTTGCAAAAGCTGTCTTAGGTGATAGGTCTGAATTAATTCATAAATTATTAGTTTACCGAAGCTTCTATGATGTAAATCGTGTATCACTACAAAATGTAGGATTGAAAGAGTTTTTAAATAGGAAAATAAGGTTTACAATGCGTGTAGGAACAGATATTCAAGATGCTCTTTCTTTAGCTGAACAGCAAAGGGGTGAGAAAGCATTTGTATTTGGTTCAGGCTTCGAAGATGGCAACAAGATTACTCTTGGTTGCTCTTACAAAGGGAGAATTTGGAGTTATATGAAAGGAGACCTTAAAGCTTTTATTAACTGGTGTAATAATTTGGGAAAAAAACTAATTGATGAAAGCATTGATCCAAATCAAGTTTTACGTGAAACTTTAATTCCTGAGGTTATTACTGAAATTCCTCATTTATATCCAACTTATATTGATTGGGATGATAATTTCTATAATTTCCCTGAATCAAAAATAGAAATAACTATTAATGGTATTTTTAATTCTGCGTATTGTACAATTGAGATAATCAGTCAAAATGATCAAGGAATTATTGATTTTCAAGTTGTTTCACCTAATGGCTCTGCAAAATTTAGAAAGGAATTATTTATAGACACTAATAATGATGGTAGCAATTATCCAAACTTTAGAATTATTAAGTTAGATACTGCTCAAAGTGAAGTGAAAATTGCTTCAAAAACGTTTACCCTTCTTGAGTATTTCAATCAATTTCCGCCAATTGTATGGTTCGCAGATGGATCAGCTCTTCAAGGAAATGAATATATTCAATTAAAACAACTTATTCAACCATATCCAACAGAAAGGTTAATTGATTGGAATTGGGATGGTGTAGATTTAAGAAAAGAGGCGCAGGGAATTCATCCATTAAAAACAGATTCGATTCAATATAAAGTTATTCAAGATCTTAAAGCTGAAGATTTTGATATTGTTTATGATGATGACTACTCAGGGGAAATAGCAGATATCATTACTATAAAAGAACATACAAATGAAATTAATGTTCAGTTTTACCATTTAAAATTTGCAAAAGATGGTTTAGTTAATACTAGAGTAGATAATTTTTACGAAGTATGTGGTCAGGCTCAAAAATCAATTCATTGGAAACATAAGAGTGGTTTTGAATTCTTTCAACATTTATTAAGAAGGGAAAATAAAGTTAGAAATGGACATGAACGAAGTCGAATTGAAAAAGGAACTAAAGCTGATTTAGAAAGATTCCTTGCTATTGCAAAAAATAAAAAGCCAATGAATTTTGAGATATTCATTGTTCAGCCTAGTTTGTCGAAACAAAATACTTCAGAATCAATAATGACTTTGCTTGGTGTAAGCGCAAATTATTTAAAAGAAGTAGCAGATATTGATTTGAAAATAATTGTAAATGAATAAAATTACTCAACTTCAATTGTTGTTTCGGTTGGCTGTTGTGGAGAGAGTGAGTTTAAATATGAAAAACTAAAACTATGAATAATTTAGAGAACTTTAATGAATTTAAATTATTAGCTATTCGTCCCTTGAAAGGCACTTCACCAGAATTATTAAAGAGTCTGCAAGAAAATTGTATTTATTCTTTTTATAGTGAATATAAATATATAAATAAGGAGGGAAAAGAAATATTAGATTCCAAAGAATACCATGAAATAGAGACTATAGAGCATACTCCCATAGTACCAACGTACTTATATGGTAAAAACATAAATATTTCTGCAATTGTTGGGCAAAATGGAAGTGGAAAAAGCACCTTGATGGAGTTATTTTACTACGCTATTCTTCTATATAACAAAAAACACATAGAAAATGAAAAATTATTAGAAAATGATTTTAATGCAGAAATAATACTTCTTAAAAAGGACGCAATTCAAGTATTAACAATTAGTACAAAATCAACAAAATCAAAAATATATAGAAAAAAAAATGAAATAGTTTATACGGAAGATAATTCTATTTTTACAAAAGCTTTAAACAAACGTATAGACTTTAAGTTTTATTCAAATGTTCTAAACTATTCAATATATGGTTTAAATTCAAACTTTATTCCATGGATTGATTTAATCTTCTACAAAAATGATGCTTATCAATTACCTGTTGTAATCAATCCGTTTAAAGAATATGGAAATTATGATATCAATAAGGAATATTTACTAATGCAGTCCAGAGCCGTTTTTTATACTTATGTATTGGGTTTCAAAGAAATTATTGAAGATATATATATTCATAATATTCATTTTGAAATTAATATCAATAAAATTCTACAAATTGAAAACAATATGTCAACCTATATAATGTTGCTGCAATTTTTGGAATCAAATATTAATAAAGTAGATTATGATATTTTATTGTTTAAAAATCTTTCTGCCAATCATTTGATAACTCTAGACTCAATGCGGGAGTTTTTACAAGATGATTCTTATGAAAAGAAAGGAAAGTGTTGCAGAGTGTTTTATAATAAAGATTTAGTAAACTATGATATTTACAAAATATTTACCTATTTGTATGTTTTTAAAAAGTTATATAAAATATCCAAAACCTACAAAAAATACAGAAAATATCACTTTTTATTTTTAAATACATTACCATTTAATTTTCATTTTCATGATTCAAGTTTAGTTATACAGGATAATGTTAGCAGTTCCATTTCTGATATTAATAATAAAGAAATTGTGTATGAAATATTAATGTTGAATTTAGATCTAATTGCTGAGGAAAATAGTGAATTAACTGAAGATGATTTATTTTTTATTAAAGAATTGTTTATGAATTATTACAGAGTAATTCATTCTGAACCCAATAATATTGATAAGCATTTATTAAAACTTAAATACGATAATAATATTCTAAATAATATTGAGCATACTAAAAAAATAATTCAAGAATTATTTAACGGAAAAGAATTTAGACAATATCTCTGTCAAGGTTATATTAAAGAATTAGACCTTGATACAAGTCACATAACTTTTAAATTAAAACAAGCTATAAATTATTTTAATTTAGATATCTTCAAAAGTTTAGATATCGAAAATAGTTCTATTATTAATAATGATGAGAATGATTGTAACATCAATGTCAATATACAAAGAGAGTATTTTAAAGATCGTAAAAAAATTGAGGATATTCCATTGGCAGTATTTAATCATGTTATAGAGGTGGTTAAGACCAAAGAGAAAGATGAAGATAAAAGGAGTAAATTAGTAGTTAATAAGGAACTTAAACCTTATCCATATACCTCATTAAGTTCTGGTGAACAACATTTGATGAATTCTATTCTAACAATAGCATACCATAATTACAATCTACTCTCTGTAAAAGATGGATCTGATTTGATAAAGTATAAAAATATCAATTTAGTTTTTGATGAATTAGAGTTGTACTTGCATCCTGAATACCAAAGAGTTTATATTAATAACCTTATAAATGTTTTAAACAAGATTCAAGCTATAACGAATCAAAATAATATTTATTACAATATATTGATGGTAACCCATTCCCCTTTTATTCTATCAGATATTCCATCTCAAAACATTTTAAAAATGAAAGATGGCAAGCCTGAACCTAATGATGGTATCAATTCTTTTGCGGCTAATATCTATGATTTATTAAAAGATGAATTTTTTTTAAAAAATGGAGCAATAGGTGCATATGTATCAAATAAAATAACGAGTATTATAAATAAAGATAATATTGAGCAGCAAGACTGGGATTTCGTAAATTTAATTGGTGATCCATTTCTAAAAAGTGTGATTAAAAAGAAAATTGAACATAAAGTTTCTAATGACTTATTAAGTAAAGAGATTAAGAGATTACAGAAAATTTTAAATAATCGGGGAGATGTTACAAATTAAAGAGTATAGTTTAGAGAATTTAGATGTAGAGCTAGATAATGAAATCCAAGTTATAGACAATTTGATAAAATCTGACTTAAAAAAAATTTCTAAAATAAAAGCTGTAGAATCTTTTTTCGAAGATTTAAAACCTGTAATTAATATAGAAGATGATTCTTCTTTCATAAAAGCTACAAGAAAAAATGTTGAACAACTAAAACAGTTAGATACATTTATTAGTATCAAGGATTTAAGACCTTTTAATACAAAATTAAAATTATTAGCTACATACTTGAAGAAAAAGGGAAAATATAAAAACTGTACTTTAAACGATATACTGGAGTTTATCTTTGGCTATCACTTAGACAATAGAACTCAAACTTTAAAAAAAATTCTATGTAAAATAGATCTTCAAAATTGCGTTTATTGTCTAGCTCAGTACACCACTTCATATGGCTTTAATAAGAAAAAAATTTACGTTAAAGGTAATTTAGATCATATCTATCCTAAAAGTTTAAATGCTTTGATAAGTTTAAGTATTAATAATTTAGTGCCAGTTTGTGGACATTGTAATCAAAGAAAATTAAACGCTGATCTTTCAGAATTTAATTTTAATCCATTTGATAACAATGAAGTACCAATTTTTAAATTTGAAGATGTTTTAGAAATCAATAGTGGACAGATTAATCTTAAAAATCTGACTGATTTAAAAATTGAAAATGTAAATCGTACATTAGAGAAAAGGTTAGAATTGACATCATTATACAGAGAATACAAATCACCAATTGAAAATTTGTTAGAAAGATATAATAAATTTAATTCTTACTCTTACAAAGAGCATATTAAAAATTTAGTAGGACGAGGAGTATCTGCTGATCTGGAATATTTTATTTCCGAAACACCTTATACAGAAGAAAATTTACAAAATATCCCATTACATAAGTTTAAGAGTGACTTTTATAAAGAGTTAGAGAGCTATAAAAATAGTGGCAAAATAAAATTTTCTTGAAATGAAATACACTGAATCCCAATTAGAAAATGATTCATTCACCTTCTTCAGCAAGAAGATTATGAGTACGTGAATGGTAAACAATGAATTGGCCTACCAATCTGTATGGCAGCAATAAATACATAGGAAAACTCGTGACAGATGGTCTGATTTTTAAGAGAAACAATCCTTATAAAAATATTAGAATCAGCTCAGGAAATAAAAAAGATTGTAGATAATACAACAGAATATCCTGATTGGAGTGACAGAGAAGACATCAAAGCAAAACTAAAAATGGATATTATTGTAAAATTACATCAATATGGTTATCCTCCAATTACACAGGATGTCTACAAGAATGTTCTGGAACAGGCAGAAAATTTCCAAAAAATAGATAAAAATAAATAGGCTAAACCAAAAAGTTAGCCTACTATTTTTATATAATAATTATCCCTTCTCAATCAATCTCTCCAACCTCCCCATCATCTCATCCTTCTCCTTCAGCATCCTCTCATAAAGTTCCATTTTCTCTTCATGTAACTTCTTTATTTCTTCAATAGGATTTACATTAAAAGTAGGCGCATGGCCTGTATTTAAGAAAGAACCATTATCAAACGTATTAGAAATAATATTCACCGCCTGCTCCTCATCAAAATTCTGAAATGCTTCCACCGGAATTTTCAATACTTCAGAAATCCTTTTCAGTAAAGGATCTTCAATAATTTCTTTCTGTTCCAGCAGAGAAACTTTCTTCTGGTTCCAGTCGTCCCCAAGGTCAAAAGCCAATGCTTCCTGCTTGATGCCCAGCATTTCCCTGAATCGTTTTACATTGCGCCCCTGATGTATTGTATGTTCCATGACAATCAACTTTATTAAGGAGTTAGATATAGAAAAATATTTATAAAAACTGCTTTCCGGAATGGTATAATTGCATGCTGTATGATCATATTCCGGCATCTAAAGCGGGCTTTTCTTTATTTCTGTTTTTATATTCGTTTTTATTCTTTAAAAGAGTAGAAAAAATAAACCCCATTATCCAAATTTCATTATCTGCTTAATGTGGTCTGAAAAATTACATGGACACGCTTTTTTCATGCCTTTTACTCACTATATTTGGAAATACCAACAACAAAAAAAACACACATCATGGCACTAGACAATTTAATCAGTTTAAGCTTTTCTAAAAGTGATTTAGACACTATTGACAAAGCTATTCAGGACATCCAGACTGTTCTTGTAGGAAAAACCATCAACCTTACTCCGGACCAGAGACAACAGTACGGGAGAATTGCAGAGCAGAACAAGCTTTTTGTAAACAAAGCCAAAAGCTATATGGAACAGTACGCACAGCATGTCCCGGGATTCCTGGACAAAGCAGAATTCGACAGGGATTATATCGCCAGAGAGCAAATAGAACAACGGTTACAGCTATTAGCTTCGCTCACAGAGCAGCTGTCTGATACCAAAGTCATACTGGATCATGACAACTACCACAATGCCATCAGTTTTTACAGAAATATCAGGTTCCTGTCTGAAGAAAATGTTCCGGGTACCAATGTGGTCTATGAGGATATGAAACAGTTCTTTATAACAGCTCAACAACCCCAGACTCCCCCACCACCAGTCACCAATAATGACAACCCGCAAAGCTAACATTAAAATAACAGTTACATGACAAAGCACGTTTTCACGTGCTTTTTTTATGTTATCCTCCCTTCACCCTGCCTTTAAAGTCCCTCTAAGGATTTGTACAAGTGGCTCCAGACCCTTAAACAACGGTCTACAGCCCTTCCATAAGCCACGATAGCCAGTTATGCAACCCACGATACCCCCTTAGGTAAGGGGGTATCGGCACTTCATCAAGGGGCTAAAGGCTCTTCCAAAGTGCCTATCGATGGGTATTGAAATACCTGGAGACACTTTGGAAGTGGCTAAGCCTCTTTTAATGGCTGTTTTTATCACATTTTACGTTTTCCCATAAGTAAAAACTAAAGATTTTTCTTATCATTGTATTCAATAAACTACACATCCATGAAAACAAATATCATTTCGTGTCTTATATGGCGATATAAATATATATCACATTGACATAGTTTACATTCCATTTCTCATTTTCAGTTAGATTTTTTCATATCATAACACTTCAAAATCATAACAAATAATAAGCAAATTGAAACCGTAATAACCCAATACTTTATTTCATTAAATTATCTACACAAAAACCAATGACAAACTCAGAACATTACAAATTAAAAGAAGAATTTCTCAATGAATGGCCATTATTCAGGATTCAGGATTTAAAATTAGAGGAATATACTAATCTGGATAAAACATCCTTTTGCTATTGGGTTGAAGCAAGAACTAATCTTTTGGGAAGTATTTGGGGAGGATCTGCTTACAAATTTGGTATCTACAAACGTAGAGATAAAAGTAAAGAGGTACTGAACGGAAATAGAATGACAGATGACGAATACGCCTGGCATTCAAAGTATGGTAAAACAAGAGAAGAAGCATTTTCAACGATCAAATTAATTTTATTAAAAATTGTTGAGAGTGCACAAAATAATGATCTGGAGAGCATTGATAAACTTGACTTAGGTGATGCTTACAAATGGAAAATTGCCTTTTTATATAACGATTTCAAAATTGTTAATATCTATAAATGGGACAATTTATATAATGCTGCTGAATTTTTAGGTTTTGACGGGGATGTCAAAAGTTATCCGGCATTAAATAGTTTTATTTTACAAAAGAAAGAACCTGAGCAGGATTATTTTGATTTTACTCAGCTCCTATGGAATAAAAGCGAAACAGAAAATAATGAGTTCATAAATAATGAGGAAAACAATAGTTTTGACCTTAGCAATCCTAATCAAATTTTCTATGGGCCTCCCGGAACCGGAAAAACCCATAAAATCAATTCTTTTCTAAACTCAGCTAAAAAGACAGAAACTAAAGAACCGATTACTACTATAAAAGTTGATCGCCATAAAACATTCTGGCATTTGGCTCCCGGACAAGGAGGATATTTGTGGAATGACCTGAAAAACGGGAACAGGTTAGGCTACGAATGGTGCTCTGTGAGTCTTGGTAATTTAAATGATCTGGATAAGAAACAGACAGAAAATTTCAAGATGAGAACCTATTTTTCAGATGTAAAACAAGGAGATTATCTATGTATTATCTCTGGTAAAAAGTTCTATGGTATCGCTGAAGCACTTCATGGTTATGACTTTTCCAAAGCTATTGCAAGTGGTTTTGACTTTCAGACTATTGAGGTAAAATGGGTTAAAATTTTTGATACTCCTGAACTATTGTCTGCTTCTTACACTCCTACCTTTGGTAAACTGAATGGAGGTAAAAGATGGAACTCCTTAATACAGGCATTACAGGAAAATAATATTGTTTTTGATGACGTAACGCCTATTGAATCTGCAAAAATGGTCATGCAATCCAATAATAGTATTTTTACAACCTTTCACCAATCCTTCTCTTACGAAGACTTTATTGAAGGAATCAAACCAGATTTAGATGACAATGATGAAATAAAGTATAATATAGAAGACGGTCTCTTTAAAATTGCATGTGACAGAGCTGCTAACCTTGCCGGATTTGAAGATTTAAATGATGCATTAAAAAGTCCAAAAGAAATTGTTAAGGCTAAATTTGAAGTGAGTGAACCATTCTATCTTTTTATTGATGAAATAAACAGAGGAAATATTTCTCAAATATTTGGGGAGCTCATCACTTTAATTGAAAAAGATAAACGCTTAGGCCAAGTTAATGAAACAAGGGTTACTTTACCCTATTCCAAAAATGAAATTCAATTCAGTGTTCCGCCTAACCTATATATTATTGGAACCATGAATACCGCTGATAGAAGTGTTGAAGCTTTGGATACTGCTTTAAGGAGACGATTCAGCTTCATTGAAATGCTTCCTGATAGAAAGGTGATTGAAAACAAAGCATTTAGTGATTACCCACGGGCAGACATTATGGGAAAAATCAACACCCGAATTGAACTCCTTTTAGATAGAAATTATACTCTAGGCCACTCATACTTTATGAAAGAAAATTTTAAAAATTCTTTCATAAATGAAATAATACCTCTGCTTCAGGAATATTTCTATAGTGATTACAGCAAAATCGGATTAATTTTAGGAAAGGGGTTTGTTAGAGAAAAGAAAACGCCTAAAGATAAAGATGTTTTTGCTGATTTTTACGGCATAGATGATATTGACATTCAAAAAACATTTGAGCTCATTCCGTTTGATGAATTAAATTTTGACGAAGCAATACAACTTTTATAAAGCATATGATTTCTCGTAAAAGAATACAGGTCTATGAACATAGTTTTTTAAGAATAGGCGACAGAGATTTTGAGACAAAACATTTCATAGCGTTGTCTAAACTTAATACCTTACACAACTATCAATATTTTGATTTGAAACATAATGGTGTCATTTTCAAACAATTCGTTGGGGTTCTTCAGGTTGACAATCTTACCATTGAGATTCTTCCCAAAATAGATCGTTATGAACCGGAAGAGAATAAAAAAAAATGGCAGAGTGTTCTTATCGAAATGTTGAGTGTAACTAAAAAATTAAAGGTTCAAAAGGTTGGTCAAGCAAATGTTGCAAAGCAGTCCATAACCCTTTTGGATATTTATTTCGAATGGTTTCTAAGTGAAGTACAATTATTAATACATCAAGGATTGATAAAGCAGTACTATAAACAATCAGGAAATGTAAAAGCATTAAAAGGAAAGCTGGAATTTGCAATTCATATCCAGAAAAATCTGGCCCACAAAGAACGTTTTTATACTACGCATCAAGTGTATGGAAAAGATCATCTTATTCATCAAATCTTAGGACAAGCTTTAGATATTATTACTAATTTGTCTAAAGGAAGTTATCTTCACGCTAAATGTAAAACATTAAGGCTAGATTTTCCAGAGGTAAAATCAATAAATGCCACGGAATCTACATTTACAAACCTTCCTAAATCTAGGAAAAATACACCTTATGAAACTGCAATTTCGATAGCAAGACTTATCATATTAAACTATGCTCCCAATATTTCCAATGGATCAGAAAAAATGTTGGCTTTATTATTTGACATGAATAAATTATGGGAGGAATATATTCTTGTTCGTCTGAAGCAAGCATCCATAGATGATAATATAAAAGTTTATGGGCAAAATTCTAAGACATTTTGGAGTAATATTTCAATACGCCCGGATATTGTATTGGAGAATGATGATGAACAATTTATTATTGATACTAAATGGAAAAATATAGGTAATGATAAGCCATCAACACATGATCTAAGACAAATGTATGTCTATAACGAATATTGGAAAAGTAACAAATCACTTTTACTATATCCATCAAACAATGATGATTTTAATGGTTATAAAGGTTTTGTAATGGTTGATGGTGCGGACGGAAACCATAAGTGTGGCTTGGGCAAAATTTCTATTTTTAAAGATTGTAATAAAATATTAAATGATCAGATAGGAGTAAAAATTTTAAAATGGATAACTGAAAGTGCTAGTACTAATAATTAATACAATAAACATTTTGAAATATTAGTAACTTCCTTTTCCGGGAATCACGTGTCTCACCCCTCCCCGAGGGTTATCCATATCTCCTTTATATCTCGGGATGACATGACAGTGAAAATGAAAAACGGTTTGGCCCGCATCTGCTCCACAATTCATCCCGATATTGAAAGCATCAGGGTGATATTGAGATAGAATAATGTCCTTTGCCTTTTCAATCATAGCAGGAAGGGCATTTTTTTCTTCTGTGCTCAATGCAAAAAAATCTGTTTTTAATTCATTGGAAATAATCAATAAGTGTCCTGGAGAAACAGGAAAACCATCTTCAATGATAAAGAAATATTCTCCTCTGTAAATTATTTTTTCCTCTGCAATCTCAGTAAAATCTTTCATCAAAATAAGGGTTGAAGTTCAATATTAGGTGTCCATTTATGAATAGCTAAATTTACAGATAAATCATATTGCTTTTGCAAAAACCTTTTCCTTTCCGCCTGTGTTTTCCCCGTTTGATTAATAATAGTCTCACCAAGAGGATGTTTACTGGCAATATAAAATTCGTTTCTTTTATATAATCTTTCCAGATATTTTATTTCGGGAACTTTTGCTCTTTTATCATTATTGATATTCTTATCTGCTAAGACCAGATTCCAGATTCCGTTTACATTGGCTCCATTATCATTCAATTGTATTTTATGAACATGAGGAAAAAAATGGTCTATAGCACACAGGTTATCATCACCGCTTTTAATAGAGATGTCCTGAAAAGAATAAAAACATTTTCCCTTCTGATAACCATTCAATGAGTCTCTGGCCGAAGAAATATTCTTTCGTTTCATCGTCCGGTTTTCAAAAAACAGAAGATTAAGTTCCTCATCAAGCCTTACCTCCAAAAGGTTTGGATTAATCTCTAAGTTCCACGCAGTCTCAACCAGATTCCAACGGGCATCTACTTCCTGATCAAAATTGATAAACTGCTGGCTTTCCTTTAGAGACAAAAGACTGTCTGTAATCACCAATTTTTTATGGCTTCCATTATAATCTTTATGGTAAAAGACATCATTTACAATACTTCCATTAACTGTATGAAAAGCATCTACAACGTTATTAAAACCATGTTTTACGGTGATATTTAATAGATGCTCGTAATCTATCTTCTGATCATTAAAATTTCTACACGCTTCTAAGAATAGACTTGATTTTGAATTTCCCTGCTTATCATTCTGTTTTATATGTTCCAGGATACCTTGAACATACGAGGCTGCAATATCCTGAAGCGATACTGTTGTTTTTTCTAATGAAATTAATTCTAATAAAGATTTTGCAAAGGCAAATTTATAGGTTGCTGAATTTTTCCCAAAAAGAATAATTGCTCTCCATTGAGATTCCAGACTCGCATCATTATCCTGAAAATTAAGGGCGGACATCTGTTACTATAATTAAGTATTTTATCAAAACACAAAATTATATAAAAATATAAACCAAATAACTATTATTATATTACAAAACCCTAAAAACGAAACACATTTCGAAAAATAATCAAATAAAATAATTACATTTTAACTTCCCGATCCCGGCCCATTCAAATACTCATTACTAATATCCTTCTCCTTTTTAAAATCCATCTTCCCAAACTCATAGCTGAAGCTGATCCCAAAAGAACGGTACGGTAATTCTCTTACAGAATAAGAATCGTAATCTCCGGTATTCACGGTGGTTACCTGCCTGATGTATTTATTAAACGGATTGGTAATCGTAAATCCTAAGCTTGCCTTTTTATTCCAGAATTCTTTTCTCCCGGCAAAGGTATAGGTAATGGATTGTGGATTTTTCCCCTGGATATTTTTAGCGGCGGAGTTGTAATTTCCAAAGACTTCCAGGACAAAATTCTTGGGAAACTGATAATTAAGATTCAGGTTCGCACGGTAACGCATTCCCATATCTAAGTTTCCTACATAAATATGACTTACAATATAGCGGTGAAATACCATGATATTACTTCTCAGATTCAGTTTGTTCTGGAAAAACGGAAGCGAAAGAGAGACAATGCCGCCGGAGTTGTATTCTTTACCGATATTATCTCTTGCGGTAACCGATACATTGGTGTATTCTGTTCCATTGGCTGTAAATGTTGGATAAAAGGTCGTAATCTGTTTTAAGTCCTGGCTGTTGATCCGCTCTACAAGGGATAAGGAGATATTTCCGCCATTCGTAAAATTTTTCGTGTATCCTAATTCCATATTATCTCCGATTTCAGGCTTCAGCGCCGGATTTCCTGTGGTAATATTGTGTGGATCACTAAAATTAAGGAACGGGTTGAGCTCTGTATATTCCGGACGTTCCAATCTTCTGGTATAGGATAGTTTCACTGTTTCACCACTATCAAATTTGTGAGATAAAATGAAGGATGGAACCAATAACCCATACGATGGAATATTGGTATTCGGGAAATCTATTGTAAGGGTTGTGTATTCATATCTCAGCCCTGCTCTTACATCCAGCCAGTTCCAAACTTTAAGCTTGGAAGAAAAATAAGCAGCATAAACTCCCATGTCGTAATTTAAATGATACGACTGCAAAGGATCTGTTTCATACTGCCCTGATGAAGTATTCAGAACATGAACATCCGTAGCATTGGTAATATGTTGCTGCACCGTTTTAAGCCCCATTTCAAAAGTAATATTATCATTCAAAGGATGCACATAATCTACTGAAATATTGTGGCTGTTATCTGTTCCGGGATTACTTCCTGAAATTCCATTGTAAGGACCTGCTGCTCCTGATAAGCTTTGAGTCTGAAAATAACTGCTCTTCGGAGAACCATAACTGAAAACATAATCTGCCGTAAGCTCCTGCCCTTCTTTGGCAAAGGTTTTTCTGAAACTCAGACTTCCGTCTATAGAACGAACGGAAGATTGGTTATCCGAAGTTCTGGATCCGATGATTGAAGAAACAGCAGAGGTATTATAATCGGTGATATATTGCTGCTGATTAATTAATCCGGTACTTTTATTGGAGAAACTGTTGAAAGAAACGGAACCACTTAATGAATTGCTTTTATTCAAGCTCCAGTCAAAACCTAAGCCTGTACGGTAGCCATGTCTTTCAAACTCTGTATAGCCATCCTGTAATAAATGCGTACTGGTATTGGATGAAGCATCTCTTGAAGTTCTGTCCTGTAAAAAAGGTGTTTTGGCCTTCAACTGAGCATTTCCGCTAAAGAAAGCATTCATGCTGAAATTATTATTCTTATAATTCAGATTCAGAGATCCGGTTTCAAATAAAGTTCCGCCGGTAGCATTGATACTTCCATTGATTCCCCTTACTTTATTATCTTTTAAAACAATATTAATGATTCCTCCGGTCCCCTGAGCATCATATTTCGCACCCGGACTGGAAACCACTTCAATACTTTTAATCTGACTCGCCGGAATGGAAGCCAACGCATCAGCCAGACTATTTCCAAATATACTGGATGGCTTTCCGTTAATTAAAAACCTGATATTAGCATTTCCCTGAAGTTCCACATTGCCATCCGCATCCACCGTCACCTGGGGAACTTTTCTCAATACATCAATAGCAGCCCCGTTCTGAGAAGTCACATCATTAGCTGCATTAAAAACAATTTTATCCACCTTATTTTCAATAATCGCCTTTTTACCAACGATGGTTACGCCTTCTATAGAAGTTTCTCCATTCGCTAACTGAATATCACCAAGGACAACATTTCCACTATTCTCCCCCAATTGAATCTCTGCCGTCGTTTTATTTTTATAGCCTGCATAAAAAACGGCTACTTTATAGGTTCCCGATGTAATATGATCGATGGAAAACTCCCCTTTTTCATTGGAAGTCGTTCCGTTGACTTCTTTATTGTCCTGATTTAAGAGCCCAATACTGGCATGATCTATTGATTTTCCTGTATTGGAATCTACAATTCTTCCGCTTATTTTCCCCTGACCAGCCCCTTGTTGTGCATTCACCATTAATGCTGAAAACAAAGTGGCCACTAAAATTGTTATTTGTTTCACCGTGATATTAGAATTAATACGGGGCAAAAGTGGGAATCAATTTGGTAGAAATTCTGAATTATAACGCTATGAGGTTACTTTATTTTAAACCATTAAGAAGAAATTAAGGAGATAAGAAGACTAAGAAGAGCTTCGCTTTAAGGATACAGCCTAAAGAAAATCTTTCATTTTCACCTTAACTTCCCTTAATAACCTAATAATCCTTAATGGTTTAAAAAAGATGGTTCATCAAGTTCAACAGATAAATTCTCTAATTCCTACGCCCTTCATAATACTTTAACATCCATTATACCCTATCCCCAGATAAATTTTCGTTCTTTTGTAAAAAGTTTTAATTTTTACCATAACATGTCGAAGTTTGATGAAATCCGGTATTTTCATGATCAGGAAGTGAATGAAAGATTGCAGAGTGTAGCCCGTGATCCGATGATGAAAGCACTGATGAACTTTACTTTTCCCGGTGTGGATGAGCAGGTTTGGCTGGAACAGTTTAAAAACGTTCATTCTATCAGTGATTTCCAGCATCAGTTTGTAGCCTATGCTGTTCGTCAGATTCTTGCCAAAAGTTCTGAGGGTTTAACGACTTCAGGCTTCGATAAACTGGATAAGAACACTTCTTACCTTTATATTTCGAATCACAGAGATATTGTTTTGGATACTTCCCTGCTTAACCTTGTTTTGTTGGAAAGCGGCCACATCATGACAGCTTCAGCCATTGGTGATAACCTTGTCAAAAGAAACTTCCTGAATGTTTTGGCTAAACTAAACCGTAACTTTTTAGTTCAGAGAGGATTGTCAATCCGTGACCAGCTTAAAAGTTCACAAACGCTGTCTGAATATATTGACATGCTCTTACACGAAGAAAACCGCTCTGTATGGATTGCGCAGCGTGAAGGTCGTGCTAAAGACGGGAATGATGCGACTCAGCAAGGGGTTTTAAAGATGCTAGCGATGGCAGCCGGAGACCAATCTCTGACAGATTATTTTAAAACATTAAAAATTGTTCCTATCTCCATTTCCTATGAGTATGATCCTACAGATTCCTTAAAAATGCCTCAACTGCTGGCACAGCACAGGGATGAGGAATACATTAAAGGAAAAAACGAAGATTTCAATACGATACTCAGCGGAATTTTAGGACAAAAGAAAAGAATTCATATACACGCTGGTGATGTTATTGATACAGAATTGGATCATATCGCCGCTACGGTTGAGAATAAAAACAAGCAGCTACAGGCTATTGTACAGTTGATTGATGATTCTATCATTCAGAATTATAAGCTTTGGCCTACAAAATATATCGCCTATGATCTGATTAACAATACTGACACTTATGCTTCTCAATATACTGAACAGGAAAAACAATTGTTTATCCGAAGATTAGAGATGCGTATTGATCCGTCTGATCCTGTTTCTAAAGAATATTTCCTGGCGATGTACGCGAATCCTTTGGTGAATAAATTAAAAGCGGAAGAAAACTAGTTTCTTTAGCCACTGATTTTAATACAAAAATTTCGAAATACTTAAAGATATTTTTTAGCCACGAATACACGAATTTTTTATTCATTCGTGCATTCGTGGCTAAATATTGGGGGCTATATAAACGCAAAGATTTTATCTTTATTCCGTAAAATTTTAAGGGAGCAAAGAGTGGAATCAATGAAATTGATGCTTACTAAGCGTACACGTAACCATAAGGCTTCTTAAGCAACAAAGTTGCTGTTCTTAGCTTCCTTAAAATATTCTATTATTCCTCTTAAAACTTTGCGTTTCAAAAAATAATCATTTTAAACTACAGATCTGCACAGGTTTTAATACAAAAACAGAAATAGTTAAAGATATTTTGGCCACGAATACACGAATTTTTTATTCATTCGTGCATTCGTGGCTAAATATTGGGGGCTATATAAACGCAAAGATTTTATCTTTATTCCGTAAAATTTTAAGGGAGCAAAGAGTGGAATCAATGAAATTGATGCTTACTAAGCGTACACGTAACCATAAAGCTTCTTAAGCAACAAAGTTGCTGTTCTTAGCTTCCTTAAAATATTCCATTATTCCTCTTAAAACTTTGCGTTTCAAAAAATAATCATTTTAAACTACAGATCTGCACAGGTTTTAATACAAAAAACAGAAATAGTTAAAGATATTTTGGCCACTAATCCACGAATGAATAAAAAATCCGTGAATTCGTGGCTAAATATATATATCTTCGGTATTCCATTATTCGTGTAAACTTACCTCAGAAAGAGTATCTTCGTATTCACTATTGATCTATCACATGAAAAAGATGATCCCTTCCCATCACAATCAACTGGAAAACTCAGCGGTCAGGCTGATGCCATTATCTGTTTTTCATGAGAAACAGGCGGAGGTTCATCGGGATGATCACTATATGTTTATTCTACAGAGAGAAGGTCATTTTATATTGGAAGTAGATTTTAAAACCATTGAACTGAAAGGCGCTTCTGTGTGCTTTGTAGCACCAGGTCAGATTCATCAGTATATTGATCAGAAAGATAATGAAGGCTGGTTTTTATTCGTAGAGGCAGGAAGTATATCTGAACCGTACCGGGAAACGTTGGATATACAGCAATGGCTTCATCAATCTGTTTCAATTAAAGCAAATGACTTACTTTTTGACTTGCTTCTCCTCCTTGAAAAAACAGAAAAAGAAACTACAGTATATAGTTCATCCATAGAAACTTCACTTGCTGATGCTGCGATTGGAATTATTATTTCCAGGATTTCAAAAGAGCCAACGTTACGGTTTTCACAGCAGGGCCAGAAATATCGTATTACAAGGCAATTCAAAAAACTGATTTCCGATCATTTTAAAAACACCAGGCAGGTACAGCATTATGCCCAATTATTGAAAATTACTCCGCTGTATCTGAATGAAGCGGTAAAAGAGGTCACAGGGTATCCTGCCAGTTTCTGGATTCAGCAGAAAATTATTTGGGAAGCCAGGCGTTTGTTGGTGTATACTACCATGGATGTGAAACAGATTGCATTTGAGCTGGGCTATGAAGATCCTGTCTATTTTTCACGTTTTTTTAAAAAAGGAACAGGAATGACTGCTTTACAGTTTCGGACAGAAAACCAAGATTTGTCCCATCATCACCATTAAATAGCTATCGGTTCTCCTATCTGCCTATTATAATTTTGCTCCATCAATCATCACCAATACATAAACAGGATTGATGCTCAAAATTATGATACAAAAACACACTAACAAACGTATTGCTATTATAGGAGCAGGATTAGGCGGACTTTGTCTTGCTCAGGGATTAAAAAAGAATGGCATTGGCTGTAAGATCTTTGAAAAAGATGCTGCTATCAATACCCGTACTCAGGGTTACAGAATCAGAGTGAATGAACCAGGGCGAAAAGCATTAGAAAAATGTCTGCCCAAAGATTTGTACGATCTTTTTATAGCTACCTGTGCCGCAAGTCGATCCGGAATGAATGTATTAACTACCCAACTGGAATCTTCAATCAATGAACTCGTAGAGTCCTGGAGTGACGGAATAAAAGAAACTCCGGATCTGAAGCCCAACCGGTTGACTCTCCGTGAAATTTTACTACAGGGATTAGAACAAAATATCAGTTTCGGAAAGGAACTTAAAGATTGGAAAGAACTGGACAATGATGAAATGGAACTCACTTTTTCTGATGGTACAACTTATACTACCGATCTTGTCATCGCTGCTGACGGTGTTCATTCTAAAATCGGATCTGAATATTGTGGAGATCAAAAAGTAAATACAGGAAATATTACGATCTACGGAAGAACGTTCTATTCTCCTGAAGCTTTGAAAGCTATTTCTCCGGAACTGCAAAAAGGAACCTCGGTCATTATAGGAAACCGGTATTCACTGATCATTGATGCCATGGTATTTGATTTTTCCAAAAAAGAGAGCTCCTGGGATCTGTTAAATCCTGTTTCTGACTATTTTTATTGGGCATTTATTGGAAATCCTGAGGCTTTTGGACTTTTGCAGTCTGATTTTTACAATCATTCAGGAGAGGAAGTGTTTCAAATCATCCGTCAGTTTACTCATGACTGGCATCCTCAGCTGAGAGCATTGTTTGATCATGCCGATCAAAAATCACTGTCGATTACTCCTATACGATCATCTTTGCCTAAAAAGCCATGGCTATCGGGAAATATAACCGCTTTGGGTGATGCTGTACATACCATGAGCCCGGCAGGTGGTGTGGGTGCCAATACCGCATTTATAGATGCCGCTCTTTTAACGGAAAACCTCATGACTGAAAGCAGTATTTCAACAGCCATTGCAGATTACGAAGATAAGATGAGAGTCTACAGCAATCAGGCAGTGGAAATGTCTTTACAGGGCGGTGAGATTCTTCATGGAAGTCATGAAAAAAATCAATAGCAGATAATTTCTCTTTCAAAAAAAATAAAAAAGGTCAATGAAAAGGTGTTTCATTGGCCTTTTGAAGCTATCCGGGAAAATAAGGTTTTATGGTTTCCCGTAATTTTCTTCACGCTGTTGTTTGTAGTTTCGAACATTATAAAACAAAGTATTTTTTATAACCTCATTCAAAAACAACAGATACATTATGAATAAAAAAACGACTCCTGCAGATCTCTTTTTGGGAATTCTTGCATTACTACTGATCAGTGTAAGTTTTTACCAGACCTGGCTTGGCTTGCAGCAGATCTTTGGGCCAGCCTCATTTGTCATTGCTCTGGTTCTGTCATTGCTTCTCCTTTTTCTATGCTGGATGCTGAGAAATGCCAAACTGGAAGGGAAACCTACCGGAAGCCTTGTAGGGATTTATATTTTCATTGCCTCCTTTTGCTTCATTGCCAATTTTAATGCTTTGTACACCAGGTTTATGAAAACGGATATATACACTGATGAACTTCGGGATATTAATAAAAACTTTACCACTCTTGAAAACGATGTGGAATCTAAATTAAGCTACAAATACAATAAGATTACCACCCAAAATATTGAAATCAAGAAAAAGCAACTGATGGAACAGATCAAAGATCCCGGCAATAAAGGTATTGGTACCCGTGCCCAGTCATTGATCCGGGATATTGAAAAACTAACGGGTCAGAAAATAGACCTTCTGACACCTGTAGGCAATGATTATGAAGATCTTTCCGAAAGAATGGGCCGTCAGATTGATAATATGATCTCCGATCTGTCACCGGAAGAAAGGGCTTTAAAAACAGATATTAATAATGCTTCTTTAAAATGGAATAAGAATATTCAGGATCTGCTACTGCTGTCTAAAAAGGAAAAAGATGAAATGTCACAAGGACTGATTGATGAGTCTCTTGCAGATTACAATAAACTGGGAAGCAGAGCACAGACGGTATTGGGAAATGAGAAAATACACTTTGAGCCTGTGGTTTCCAAAACCCAGCAAGTCGGAAAAATAGGTTTTGCCTTCGAACATGCCATTAAAAATTTCGGAATGTATCAGTTTGTGGTATTAGCAGGCTGTATTTTACTCGATTTTGTGATCGTTATTATCATTCTTCTGGTCACCAGCCCCGGAGGGTACAACAGCAATAACGGAGGCAGTGTTTTTAACAACAAAAGAAGCGGAAAAACCATCATCCCTAATAATTAAGCCATGGAAAATAATGATCATTTAAAACCTCTGTTGTTTGAAACCGAGAAAACCACCTTAAAGCCACTTTCTTTTGATCATCAAAATGATGTGCGGGAAGATTTCGTTCCTATAGCAAAGACCATCACCAACGACATCAAAAATAAAGAAAGCAACTTTGTATTCTTCTTTGGAACTGCAGAAGCCGGGAAATCTGTTATCCTTGCCTCTATGCTTTATTATTTGAGATCCTATGCCGGAGTCCTGAGGCCCAAACTAAGTACTCCCAACTCAAAGGGGGCTAATGTGCTTCTCTCAGATTTTTTTGAAAATATAAGATTAGGAATCCTGCCCAGCAGAACCACAAGGGATCAGGTGACCCGTATGGACCTTATTTTTGAACCTAATAATAAATCAAAAAAAGTAGTTCCGATAGATCTTACTTTTCTGGAAACTTCCGGAGAAAATCATAACGAAATCAGAAAAGGAGGAAGCTACCACAGCAGTATAGAAACCTTCCTGAATGCCAATATTCCGTTGAATTTTATTATTGTGACCAGCTATGAATCCGCCCATAGAGAAGATTCTCTGATCAATGAGTTTCTGGATGAACTGGAAAGAAAAGGTAAAAATCTAAAATCCGTCAATGCCATTCTAGTGATCTCTAAATGGGATAAATCCGGAAGAATGGATGTAGAAAGTGCCGAAGCTCTAGACGGCTTTATCTCTGAACATCTGCCAATGACCTCACAGCGGATTAATACTTACGGTCTCAGCAAAACCTATTACACCGTAGGAAGTGTCCAAAACACCACCGGTACCGAAAGAATCGATCTGTTGAATCTTTCTACTGCAGAAGTACTTTCAAAATGGCTGTACAGAAGCATTACCGGATATGATCTGGATTATGAAGGAACTTTTTGGGAACGTATAAAATTTAGTTTTACAAATTAATGGACAGCACTTATTTTTTATCTGCATTTGGTACATTCGGGAGTCCGAACGGTTTCAGGCAGTCTTTTTTTCTGGGGGGAAGTAAGGCCATAGCCCAGGAGATCAGAACATTTGATCTGAAAACTGATGCCATCAAATTATTTCCCCAAAGCAAATTGTATTCGGTTCGAAAGGATTATGCCGGTGGCAGCAATCTTCTCTCCTACTCTGTATATACCTTTGCAAAAGAACAGAAGTCAGACAGAGGGGGTACATTCATAGGTTCAAGTTTATTGTTTGCAGATAAGATCACATCGGAAAGCCTTATCATCAATACCCTCAATGACTTTCATACTCATCTTGAAGAAAATAATGTATCAGACGGTACTATCACCGTCAACCATTCCGACCAGTTTTCTATTCGTAAACCCAAGGATTTTGATAAAATAGGATTTAATCTAAAGGAAATTGGAGACTTTAATTTTACCCAGAACCCTAATAATTACCTGGTAATCTACTGTGAGACCCATCCTGATCAATTGCAGCATTTCTTTCATCAGGCTATTGAATTACTGCATGCTTATGATACCATTTACTTTACCCAAAGTCATGAAATAGGAGAATTTGTAAGACAGAAGGGAATTTTTAAGATTATAGATACCAATGGTTTAAAAAAAGAAATTGAAAACCTTCATGAGGAAAAACTCCGGGATATTCGAAATACCATTGCTGATCTGGAGCGGGAAAAAGAAAGTTTAAAAGATGAAAGAACAGCATGGCTTGACCACCTCAACAGACAAATTTCCCAAAATGAAAAACGCCATCAGGAAAATGAAGTCAAAATAAAGGAATCTAAAAACGGAATTGAGATCATTAATAAAGAATATGCTCAATATGCCGGAAAGATCGATGAGGTGATCAACCATCTAAAAGCGGATGGAAAAATAGAAGCTGCAAAAAGAATGCATCAGGACAACAAAAGATCATTCACCAGCACCCTCAATCAACATAAGAATGTAGAATCCCTTTCGGCTCTTTCTTTGAATACAATGCCACAGAGAACTATGGAAACTCAACCATATAGCAACGGTCTTGCCAGTTTCCATAGCTCCGGCAGAGGTCAGGATCAGGAGAAAGAGTTCAGACTGGATGGTTTTAAAGTCGCTACATTGATTTTATCACTACTGTTGATCGGAACTTTAGTTTTATGCTTTATGTGGATGCCTGAAAGTTATCTGAAAATATTCTCGCAATAGAATCATCTAAATTGAGATAGAAATAATTCGGGCGTTTTCTTCGAAAACGCCCGAATCTTATGATCGTAGATCGTTTAATTTAAAATAATATCCTTCTTCCCAACCCCATCCTTTCAAAAAATCATTCATTTACTTCACAATCTTAACCCTTGTTCCTTCAGAATGGGCACTCATCGCAGGGGCATACATATTCTGGAAAGAAGTGATTCCATTGGAAAACTCTCCCGCATTGTTGGCTTTCAACTCATATTCAAACACATACGTACCCTTAGGAAGATAGCTGAAAAAGAAGTGAGTAGCTGCATCTTTTGTGCTTTCGTAATACCCTGCGCCGTTCTGCCATTTATAGGAAGAAAGAACGTTTACCGGCTCAAAACCGCTGGCTCTCATATCTTTCAGATGAATATATTCCATGTTCTGATTGGTTTTAATAACAAGTCTTACAACCACTAAATCTCCCAATCTGATTGGGTTTTCCGAATTGATTTCCTGAAGTTTAGGTTCTTTTCCTTCAAAAGTCTTCAGGAAGAGTTTCTTTTCAATAGCGACATCTGATGAATTGTGAGCCATTACTTTATCCATATTTTCATAATACAGATGGTACATTCCGCCCCATGCTACTCCCGGGCTGTTTTTCTGAATATCCATTTTTCCTTTTTCAGGAGTGATGTCTTTCCAATAGTAAGATTTTTTGAAAAATCCTGCATCTGAAGTTTTTGAGATTTCTTTTTCAGGATAAATGACTTCATTTCCCAGCTTCATTGTAATTCCTTTTTCTGCATCCAGCCATGATTTCCCATAGTTCAGTAAAGCATAAACAGCTTCTGTGGTAGATCTTGTCGTTCCCCAGCTTTCGGTCTGTTTGTTTTTCAGGAGCCAGACTTTCATTTCTTCTATACTGTTTACATCTTCAGGAGTCACCTCAGCAAAAGCTTCGATAAGCATTGCCTGTGTCTCAACAGGAGCCTGGTACCAATACCATCCGGAAGTATTGTTTTGCCAGTATACTCCATTATCTTCAGATGTTTTTGAAGATTTTTTAAGAGATGCTATGCATTTCTTTGCCAGGTCTGTATAGCCGTAGCGTTGCAGGAAAGTAGCGATCATCGCCTGATAATACATACTGTAGCTGTCAAAATCCCTGGCATAAGTATTAGCCAATACATTCAGTACTTTTTTCAGATCAGAAGGAATCTCTTTTTTATGGGTCCAGTAACTTCGGTAGTAAAAGTAAGAGGAATAATCACTTACCTCCGGTGCTGTATTCTTTTTCCGGCTCGCCAACAGCATATCAGCATATTCTTTATCAAGATAATCGATAGTGTTTTTGATAACACGGTCCATTTCATTGGTGAAATAATCATCCGTTTTACCTTTCAGCATTTTATTCAGCTTTCCGAACCCTGCCAGAATATGTCCTGAGATGGTCTTATCTTTATTTCCGCCCGGAAACCATGAGAAACTTCCATCCGGGTTCTGTCTGTCTACCAGATCACGCTGTGCCTTTTTAAGATCCCTTTGCATTTTATTCAGATTAAAGAAAAGAGCCAGCTGTTTCATTTGCTCTTTCTGATCTTTGATACTGCTCAGCCAAGGCGTTTCTTCAATAAGAACTGTTTTTAATTTCTCATTGGTTTCCAAAGGATTTAAAGCCGTTTCCTTAGCATTCCATTCATCAAAAATACTCTTAATCTTCGGGGAAGAGTTCATAATATAGGTTGAAAGCATATTCCCATACAATCGACTGAAAAGCTGTTCGGAACATTCATAAGGAAATGTTCTCAGATACGGAATAGACATTACGGCAAACCACATCGGATTGGTTGTAAGCTCCACACTCAGGTTAAAATTGGCTGCAGAAGTGGAGGTATTATTCAGCAGGCTGCTCATCGTATAAGTTTTGGTCTGTCCTTCTTTAATGAATATCGGGGTCGTATCTGTTACCAATATCCGGTCTGAAAGGATAGGGAGAATATTTTCCTCACCATCGGAAAAGTTCATGGTTTTTGCTAAAATTTTATAGGAAACCTGATCTACCGCATATGGTATTTTAATGTCCCAGCTTGCCTCTGTCGCTCCCTTCGAAGGAATGTTGATTTTCTTTAAAGTATTGACATTCATAAATGCCGAATCCAGTGGTTTCGAAGTTTCCGGATTAAACAGATAAAGCATAATATCTCCTGATAAATCTTTGTCTGAAAGGTTATCAATTTTTGCTGAAAGCCGTACTTTATCTCCCTGCCTCAAAAACCTTGGCGGGTTGGGAGTTACCATCAGTTCTTTCTGGGTTCTGGTAAAAAATTCTGCAGAACCTGTTTTAAGATCTTTGGTGTGGGCAAACAGAATAAGTTTCCATTGGGTAAGTGCTTCCGGTGAGGTAAATTCCAGTTTGATATTTCCCTCTGCATCCGTGTACAGGTTAGGAAAGAAAAATGCAGTTTCATCCAGATTGGTTCTTGCTTTTACCTCTTTGATCAGGCTTTCTTTCATCGCTTTTTTGGAGGTCACAATCCATGCTCCTCCTGAAGCTTTCTCTCCGTATAACTCTACAGCCTCATCCGGATCCAGCTTTTTAATCTCTGCAATTTCATCATCAGCAATATTTTTATCTGTCAGTTTTCCATCCACAATATACACAGGAGTGTTTTGTTCTGCTGTTTTTTTTCTGCTTAATGCCCCTACTATAACCACCTCTTCAATCCTTGCTGAATCTTTTCTGCCAGAATAGTAGTATGCTCCTCCATCTGATGACTCCTTCCGGATTTTGATGTCTGCATGTCCGAAAAAAGGCACCTTTGGAACCGGAAAGTCTTCGCCATATTCTAAGGGATAGTTTTCACGCATCTTACTGAGCTCCAGATCTGCAAAAGAAGAGAGCTTCCTTAAAAAATCATATGTTGAAGAACCATAATCATCACGTTCATAATAACGGTCATAATCATATGGAACATAGTGACTGAAATAATACTGATTCTTCACAAACTGATCCAGTGAAGCATCATACATCGAGGCTAACACTTCAGCATTGATCTTATCTTTATCTTTTCCTTTGATGGTAAGAATCCATTTTTCCGGAGCTCCCGGCTGAATCTTATCCCGGAAAACCTGGGTAGTAATATCAAGATTACGGTCTGATTTTTCGGTAATGTTAAACTCCATCAGTGTGCTTTCAAAATCATTCTCATGGATAAAATCATAATTAAGATACACCTTTTTCTTGAGGTCAGTATCCGTGATGATAAAGGAAACCTCAGCTTTTCCGTTTTTCATGGCGATCTGACGGTATTCCTCTTCTTTTTTATTACGGACCATGCGGTAGTTTACATATCCTTCTGCAAAATCTGAGTAAAAGGTTACGGTTGCTTTTTCGCCCAGCCTGTAAGATTTTTTGTCTGCTATTGCTTTGAAGTAAACCGGTTCGCCTGTTCTTAAACTTATATTATCCAAAACTTCGATGACCTTAAAAGTCTTCACGGTATCACTTCCTACAAAAGACTCCGCTTCTATAAGGTATTTTCCGGCTTTGGGGTTTTTATTCAATTCAATATGCTCTGTTGTTCCGGTATCGAAGCTTCCTGTAAAAACAATTTCTTCTTTTTCAAATTTATCGGGTCCATTTTCTACCTTATAACTGATATACGGGAAATAGGCGTCAAAGATTTCCCTGTCATAATATTGATAACGCAGGATCCGGTCTATTTTATCCGGTCTGTTTCTTCCACCGTAGATTGGCTTGTCCATCAGTTTAGGAATAAGGATTTTATTTTCTTCTTTCAGTCTGCTGACCGTGAGACTTCCCTTGGCCGTAATTTTCTGATTATTAAGATTGCTGACGGATACCTGCAGAGATTTCCATTCTTTCTGAAGCATAGTTTTAGGACTCTCAATATTGATATTCGCTTTCAAATCTCCGATATTGATCACCGACTGGCTGTTTTGTGATTCCCCGTTAATATCCGTCACGTAAGCGGTTACCACATACTGATAACTTCTGCGATTTTTCCTGGTCTTAGGATCAGCATCTGCATTAAAGGAAATATTGAAATTCCCGTTACGATCCGTAGTTGCCTTTCCTTCTGCCACCAGAATTTCATCATTGCTATTAAAATCATCATAGTCTTCGTCATCATAATACCTCCAGAAGTAGAGCCTTTTTCTTTTCACCTCATAGGTTAGCGCCGCTCCCGAAATATCGGCTCCTGAAAAAGCTTCAGCCTTCCCACTCACCTTTACATTGTCTCCCAGTATGTAAGCTTCTTTTACCGGATCGATAATCACCCGGAATTTCGGCCTCTTATATTCTTCAACTTTGATACTTTTAACTTTTCTAATTTTCTCATGTTCTTTTTTCCCCGGAATCACCCCTAAATCAGCAGTCATCTCAATAGAATAGCTCCCGGTAGCTCCACCGGAAGGAAGGATAAATGTTCCTGTAACACTGCCAAATTCATTGGTTACCAATTCGGTTTTAGAGACCTCTTCATCATTGGTATTGATCAATCTTACCAAGACTTTCTGCTTCGGAAGGATTTTAGTTTTCTCATAATATTCCTGAGCCAGGATTCCTTTATAAAAAACTTTTTGCCCCGGGCGATAGATGGCACGGTCTGTAAATACAATACCTTCCTTCTGGACAACCGGCTCTTCCTCCTCTTCCCTATCTTTATCCTCATTTATTTCATCGTAGCTATCATCAATCGCCAGATATTTCTTTAATTTGGGGAAATAAACGATACTGTTGTTATAATTACGCCCTTTAGACTTTGGCAGTGAAAACATCCCTGATTGATCAGTAGTCCCTTTTCCTGTATTCAGGATTTTATTTTCATCCTTTTCATAAGACTTATCTTTATAATCATTGATATTCTGATACATCACATAGTCTTCATTAATGAGGCTTTTTCCTGTTTTTGAATTCAAAGCCTGAAAGGTCACTTTCTTATCATCTTCAAATCTCTTGACATACAACAGATCAGATACTACAAAGTCTTCAGAAGCTGTATCATGATCGGAGGTAATTTTCATGGTATACAAACCTTCTTCTAATGGCGGAATAGCAAGTGTTGTCTGGCGTCTCCTGTAATCATTGTACTTTTTAAAAGAAAAAATTTCGGTCCTGAAGCTCTGATCATCCAGCTCTTCATTAGAATTTTCCACTACTTTTTCGGTCACAGAATAGGTACGCCATGACAAAGCTTTTTCAAAGTCTGGCTTACCGGATAGCTTACTTAACTCTATTTTTATTTCGTCGATATTTTTATGAATCACTTTCAAAGGAAGGTATTCACCGGGAAGATTCCGTTCTGGAATGCGGGTAAACAAGATCTTCACATCGAGCTCATTCAGCAATTTTTTACAATGCATATTCCAGTCTGAGGCAGGAATATATCCTACTGCTTTTTCACAAAGCTGATGGGCCTTAGAGAAAGATTCCTCCGACCTGTCTTTCCTGATAAGGTCTGCTGCCTGAAACAGCAGATAAGCAGAAAACGGCTCTTTCGGAAAAGCCTCTGCCAACGCCTCGAGCTCTTCTGCCTGTTTTTTTACATTCCCTTCAATCCGGTTACTTTTGAGGTAAATCAATGCAGTCTTATCAGCATCATTAAGATGAAACTGCATCAGTTCATTTTCTATCCGGGCTATTTTTTGTTTTGCCGTAGTATCATAATCAAAAGGCAGCTCATTCAAAAAGCTAAGGTAAGAGGTAGCCACAAGATCGTATAAAGTGGGCTTATATTTTGTAAAATCCACATCATCTACCAGTTTCCCCCAGTATTCCGTCTTTTCATTCTTCAGATTTTCCTGGTCAGACATCACCAGACTGTAAAGGCGGTCCGCTTCCCTGTAAAAATCATTAAGTGCCCATGTTTTATAATCTTCGGGAAGATCTTTTAAAGAGGTAACGTCTTTTTTTCTGATTCTTACACTGTATGCTTTGACATAAGAGGCATATATACTGGCAAGATAGTATTGATAAAGTGTTTTGCGCAATCCTTTTGACTCGTCTACTTTTTTCCGAAGCGCAAGGATATTATCATATTCCGGATCGGTATTCGTTTCATCCCAGCTATAATAGTCACTCACGGCATCGTAAACTTCCTCCTGAATAGAGTCCCTGGAAGATATTTTTGGAGATGGCGGAAGCTTTTTTCTGAGGTCTTTCTTCTGAGGTTCGGCCCTTTTACGAACGGGTATTTGTGAAAATAAGCAGGCATAAACCAGCAGGAATACTACAGAATATATTTTGAATGAAAATTTCATAGCTACTCAATTTTAAAATGGAAAATTATTCCTGAACATAATTGGGAATCTCAATCAGATCTCCTGAGCTTTTCGGGATCAGCCAGCCCCCTTTTTCCCGGAGGATCATATATTTTCCGGAAGCCAGCCTGATGTAAATAAGTGCTGATTCCCGTTCCTCCGTCACAGTTTTACCTGAAGACAGATATTGTGTCATTTTGCCTGTAAAACCTGGAGAAGACAGATAAAGCTTCTCAGCAATAGTGTTGTTTTTGAGATACCTATTCGTCCATTTCTTTTTAGAAAACTTCTGAAAAATCTTTTCTTTGGAAAGGCCTTCAATGTCTGATACGGGAATCAGAACTGTTTCAGAATCCAGGTATTTTTCCAGGGGTTTCCAGGCTGTTGCAGAATGAGAATCTCGTCCCAGACGCATCAGTTTTTCACTTTTTTCGTCAAAAAAACGATATTTGATCTCCCTATACAACTGTCCCGCAGGATTCGTTTCTAAAAAATGGACTGTTCCCCGGTAAAGAATAATATGGCTGACAGGTTCCATGTTGACCTCAGACAAAGGATAACTTCTGTATTCGATATAAGATGGTTCTTTTGCAATACCGCTTCTCTGTGGCTGGTAATAAAATTCTTTACCGTTTTTAAATTCTTTTTTGGGATAAAAATAAGAAGTGCTGTCCAGCTGTTGGATAAGATTTCCGTTTTCATCGAAATTCTTTTCCTGAATCACCTCTTTATTGCGGTACCAATATTCTACCGCAGTTTTTAAACTTTTCTTCCAGTAATAGACCTTTTTATACGTCAGTCTCTTCTTTTTCTTATCCTCCGGAACATGAACTGTTTCCCGAAATTCCGTTTTTTTATTATAACGTTCGTATTCATTGAAAGAAATATCCCCTACCGTTCCTGACTCAAGAAAACCATTTTTATAAACAGCTTCAGAATAGTTCCGTCCGGCTTGTATTCTATCGTTTTTCCTTCCTTCATGCTGTCTCCATATTCTATCGTTTTCCAGATTTTACCATCATCAAAATAATACGTAAGCTTTTTCTGCTGGGTCTTATTGATAAATGAAGAGCCGGATTCGCTTTCCCCCTCCGCATCAAACCAGAACACATCACCTACATAGTTTTCAGGATTTCCGTCTGCAATATATCCCTGTCTCTTTATTGTTTTCTCTTTCATATAATAATCCGTGAGCAATTCCAGATTTCCAAGTTTAGCCAGAGGAAGCGGTCGGAAATATACGGCATCAGACTTAACGGTCTCTTTTAGGTTTTTATCAAAATATAATGGCTTTACCTGAGCAAAGGAATAGATGGAAGAATAAAGTATCCCGAGAATTAAACAGCTTTTTTGAATCATTAATGGTTATTTTAGAGTATGATTTTAAGTCGATCATCAGACTATTTCAGGATGATTCGAGCTGAAACAAAGGTCGTTGGATAAGGTCTCACTACAGAAGCAGGAGCTGTAAAGCATAGAAAGAGTTTCATCAGTTTTTAGTTTTTTTATACTACTCCCAAAGTTCAGGAATAGTTTCATTATTATTCAGGTTATTTTCTGAAAAAATACGAAAATATCTTCGAAAGCTGCTTTAATAATAAAAATGATTGGTAAAAAAATAAATAAAAGAATCACCGGTCTCCATCAAAAAGCTGATCTCACTTTCATACCTCCGTTTTTCAGGATCGATAAGCACTTCATAAACATATTGAATTTCTCCTTCAATATACTTTTCTATCGCTAAATCAAGCTTCCAGAAGTGTTGAAAATCTGCAATCTTCTGAAACATTGTTTTGTGCTCAGTTAATGAAATGCTTGAATTGTACATATCTCCCTCATCGGAACCTGAAGCTCCCATTGCGGCAATGATGAATGAGATCATATCCGGGATTTCAATTTTCTGTACTTTAATGAGTGTGAAGACAATTTCATCTCTATTGAAGATCAATTCAATAAACTCCCGCTTTGGAATAAAAAAATCATCATTTCGATTCTTTAGTTTTTCATTGAATACGGATCGGTCAAAAGGCATTTCAAATTCTTTTTAGTATGTTATTTTCCTATTATTTCTAAGAGGTACAAAAATGAGAATAAAAATGTAATCCTGAAACTTTCTATACCGATACTATATTACAGAACCTCCCTATTTAAATACGGATTTTAATTGAGGAGGAAGAGAGCTAAAAAATCATCTGTTTAAAATAAACAGTATCTTCGTACCAAATTTGACAAGTATGAAAAAAATAATACTTCTGGCTTCGGCTGTTCTGGTATTAAATTCCTGCGTGGTAAGAACAGCTACAAAAGTAGTTTCTGGAGCCGTAAGCTTAAGCTATAAAGCCGTAAAAGGTACCGTAAATGGGATCAGCTGGGCAGTAAGCAAAGCGAAAGGGAAAATAGATGAAGACCGTGTGGATGGAACCTGGAAAGTAGTAGGCGTTTACAAAGGTTCTTTCGATGATTTTTCAAAGGATCAAAATCCTGATGGCTCATTTACTTCGGATTGTACCGACAGCTTTGATCAGATTATTTTTAAAGCTAAAAAGTCTAAATTCAAACCTGTACACTGCAGCTCCGACAAGGAAGACTGGGTAAAGTACAAGATGGAATTCGGAAAAAACCCTGCGACCAAAGAAAAGGAAAACTATATAGAATACAATTCCGATAATTATATTTCGGTGATTGACGTGAACAATAAAACGATGATTCTGGAAGGTAATCTGATACCTAAACTGGCATTTTCCGGAGCGAAATTGTATCTTTTGGAAAAGTAAAATAAAAACTTATAAAAGCCTGTCTTTCGATTTTAAAGACAGGCTTTTTTATTTGTGAAGGGGTTATATTTTTAAAACGCAAAGGTCTATATCCAGACTGTCATCATTGCAAGGGAGCTTAGAAAGAATCAGTAAAACTGATTCTTTCTAAGCGGATGGATAACTTTTCATTTTTATCGGATCAATCTCAAAAGTTGTGGACTAAGCAAAAAGTTGAGTTCGTCTGATTAGAAAAAATTAGAATCAACAGTTGTGGAGATAGAGTTTCACGCAAAGCTTCATGTTGGTGTATGATTTATTTTAAGTAAGCTAAGAAGGGATCGATCTTCAATCGATCTGAAGAAGTGAGCGCATAGTCACAAAGCTTCATCAGCGACGAAGTCGCATTACTTAACCTCCTAAAATAAAGTATTCGAATACCTAATTCTTTGTGTCTATAAAATTTAGAATAATCAATCGGTATTCAATTGTTTTACCACAGCTTTTGCGCTTGATCCTTTTTATTTTTCGCAGATTAAGCAGATCTTACAAAAATCTGTGTAATCTCCAGCATATTTATTTATTCTCTATATCAGCAATCTTCTTTCCTTCTTCTCCCAGGTAATGGACTACCAGTTTTTCATAGACTTTATAGCCATCATCTGCGTTGGTAAATATCAGAATTCCTTTTCCTGATTTTGGCAAGACAATAGTAATACATCTTGTACCCAGATCAGCACCTCCGTGAGACAGGGCATAATTTCCATTTCCAAGATCATAAATTTCAAAGCCTAATCCGAAGTATTTATTTTCTTTTGTTTTTACCTGCTTTTTGGTCATCTCCTGAAAAACCTCCGGATTCAGATTCTTTCTTTTCATCACACTGACCATAAAATTTCCGTAATCCCCGATCGTTGTGTGAAGATCATCAGCTGCATTCGCAGTTGTATTTTTTTCTGTTGGATAAGGTTTTCCTGTTTCATTATATCCGATGGCAAATCTGGATTCATCGGTATTCTCGTCCCAGATATAGTTGGTATCATGCATTTGAAGCGGCTGGAAGATCAGCTCCCCGGCAAGTTGTTTCAGAGGTTTCTTAAATTTCTTTTCCAAAGCTTTTCTCAGATACTCAAAACCTTCTCCTGAATATTGATATTTTGTTCCCGGTTCAAACTGAAAATTCAACTTTTTGTCCGCATTCATCGATCTCCAGTTTGGGAATCCTGTCTGATGGGTCAGAATCATTCTGGTCGTCAGTTTTTTATGTCTGGGATCATTGATAATATCAGGATCTGTCCAATAAGCATCCAGAGGTTCGTCGAGATTCCATTTTCCGAGACTGATCAGACGTAGTGCAACCATTGCAGTAACAGGTTTGGTAAGGGAAGCAACATTGAAATAAGTATTATAGGGAGCCGAAATCCCTTTTTTTATTTCACCAAAAACTTTGACCTGCTTCAGCTCTCCCCCTTCAATAATCCCAAGCCCAAGAGTTGGAATCTTATTCTCCTTCAACCAGGTTTCGATTTCCTGATCGTTATTAAAAACCGTTTCATGATCAAGGGTTTCCTTGGCATGATGATCGAAGCTGAATGATCTTAATAATTTCCAGTCGTCATTTTCCAATAGCCAGAAATGGGTAAGCTTAGCTTCACCAACAAGCTTTTCCTTCTTATTTTTTTCTTTTTCATAAAATAAATGATCTCCGTTTTGAAGAGCAGCATAAACTTTTCCATCTTTATATAACGGATAGATCTTAGTACTTTTATCTACCAACACTCTTCTTGACTGATAGGTTGCAGGGTCTTTGCATAATCCATTTCTAAAATCAGATATAAATTTCTTTTTATCCGAAAAACCAACTTTGTCATGATAGAATTCGAGACGGTCACTCAAAACACTTTCCATCTGACCGATATTACAGGTATTAAATCCGACCGAAAAAAGAAGACTGTCCTTTGACATAATTGTTCGGTAAAGAGGATCTGTTTTCGCTAACTGAGCAGGACTCTGACTGAAAAAAAGAATACAGATCATGAAGATAAATTGAGCAGACTTTGTCATTGTTAAATTTTTGACAAAGATTCAACTTCTGATCGTTTTTTACCTAAAAATGAACCCGACAAAAACCTGACAAAGCCCTGACACAAATTATATCATATTGAATTTCAATCTATAATATAATTTTTTCTTCCAGTCTATTTCTGCAGCATTGCGAAGGATTATAAATACATTAGACAGTACAATCAGGATCAGAATGACCAAGGTAAACTGACGTCCAAGCTTTAAAAGTATTCCCAGCATGAAAACAATAGGTGCCATAACCGTCCATAGCATCTGAATTGAAATAATCTGCCGGGAAAGACTGTTTCTCTGCTTCATCATAAACATCAGCAAAAGCGGAACAAGAATATTCAATGGGGGAACGATGATGAACAGCAATGATGAAAGATTGATAATCTTGATCCGGGAATAGTCAATTTCAGGTTGTTCCTTTAGAGTTTCCATTGGCCCATCTGCGATCACGTCATCTGTTTCAGCAATTACAGCCGTTTCCTGCAATGAAATTTCATCTGTTTCCAATGCCTCGGCCAGCGCCCTAAGCGTATGTCCTTTTGGTTCAGTTCCTGCCTCTATCCGCTGAATAGTTCTCACAGAAATTTTTGATTTTTCTGATAATTCTTCCTGAGTGAGGTTTTTCTGTTCTCTTAGGGCTTTTAGCTTAGACATTTGTTTCTATATTGTTAAAAAGGAATTTAAGATAATTTCCGGCGCTAATTTACAGATTTTTCAAAAGATACTTCTTTTCATACCATCATCATTACTTTGAATACTTACCATTAAAGTATTCAATGGTAATTGTGCTTTACAAAAAAACATAATAACAATTCCTAATATAAATACAATATTTCTCACTATTGTTTTGTAAATACTAAATTCTCTATTTCTAGTAAATAAATGGTATAGTCTTTATTAGGAGGGCATGTAATATCATTTCTAGTTGTTGTTCCAGGATAATAGCTCCAATAAAACTGAGTGTCTGTGATCGTCTTGAAAATAATATTCCCTATACTACAATCTCCCCCAGAAAATATAACTTGGATCTCATTAGTACTAGGATTTATCCATCCACTTTTAATTCTAAACCTCTTATTTGATATAAAAATTTTTATTCATTGAAGATTCTAAAATATTTCCACTTAAATCTTACAATAATTACATCTTCAAATAAGTTTTTACCCAAATAATTAGATGGTTGTTTTAGTTCCTTGGTAATTTTGCTTATTTTGAAAATTTGCTTTCCACGTTCCTAAATATAAATTAAGTTCATTATACAAATCTTCTAGATATGAATTATTAGGAATATAAAATGGATCCTTATTTAATGGATTTCCCTTGCTTTACATGAAAGCACAGGAAATATTCTTAATATTATCAATATATTTCTCACTATTGTTTAGTGAATATCAAATTTTCTGTCTCAGGTAAATATATTGTATAATCCAGATTGGGTGGGCAGAGACTATCAACTCTTGTCGTTGTTCCTGGATAATAATTCCAATAAAATTGACTATCATTAATTTTTTTAAACGTTATTTCACCTTTTCCTACACTACAATTCCCCCCTGCGTATACAAGATCAACTTCTCCATTTCCATTAATATTAAATGCTGCACTAATTACTATATTTTTAACATCACCTCCTATAGGGTACAAATTATTTTTTGTACTTTGAAGAATATTTCCCAAAGAATCCTTTACTTCATATCTTACTAGCAGTCTATCTTGAAAAAAATCTTTATTCCATGCTTTATAAGGTCTTTTTATCTCTTTTGAAACTACCAAAGTAATTTTTTTCCCTTGAAAGTCTGCTCTCCATGTTCCTACATAGGAATCCAAGTCATTATTTATATCTTTAAAATATGAATTGGATGGTGTATCATAATCGGACGCACTTAAAGAATAAATCTGTTGTGCATGGCATGAAGTTGTTAAAACTATCAATAACAATATCGATTTAATTATATTTTTCATATTCTTATAATTTTAATTACATGGAATTTTAAATGTTGATCCATCAGCGTTTAAAGAGATTGTTAAAACTTGGCTATTTTCAATTTTTTGCAATATAATTTTATTATATAATCCCATCTTTTGTAGAGTATTAAAGAAAATTTGTTCTAATCCTTTTGAATTTAACACGGCTTTTCCATTTATTATTTCTTTAAACTCTGGTTTCTTTATTAATGCAAATGTTTGGAGTATTTGTTCTAATTCCCAATTTTCTTTTTCTTCTGAAGTATATGCATTTTGAGGTAGATCATTATGATTACCACTAAAATATATTACATAATGTATACCATTAGGGGCAATCAATCCCATATATGCATTCCCTGCATTTCCAATACTTTGATACCTTACAACTTCCAATAAAACATCAATGTCTGTAGCTGAAAATATATCAACTTTTGTTCCTGTATGGTTATGATAACCATCATTCATGGTAGAAGGATCTCCAAAATTTACACTGTGTCCGCTATTTTGAGTCGTTTGAGTTGGGTTACCTACTTTATTATCCCGCCATCCTTTTTCTCCTGTGCCACTGGCCATATGGTTTTTCAAATCATCAGTAATAGTTTTAATCTTCTGGCTATTCAACATTTTTTTTGTTTTCTTACAGGGATCATCAATTTCAGGCAATGTGCCTCCTCCACCACAACCTGGCATAGGTCTATAGAAAGCAGAACTCGCATTTCCAACACTACAAGGGTTTGATGGTACATTGGGTCCGGGTCCATTTCCACCGCCACCACCGCCACAACTGAAACAGCCACCACCAGTTGACCCGCCTCCTGTTGAAGGAAAGGGATCATCAGCTGTACCAATCACTTCATAGGTACAGAAAGTAGTTCCACACGCAGTACATCCCTGTTCCGCATCACAGAGTCCAATACCATGATGGGTGCAGTGAAGGGCTAAATAACAGGTTTCTATCATCATCAGTTTTCCGGCTCCCTGAGTAGTTACTGACGAAGAAGCTGCAAGATCCCTCACCCATAGTACTCCATATTCATCATCAGATTTTTTACCAACAAAAAGGTCTTTGGGTATTCCTATAAATTGCTCATTTCCAAAGGTTCTGTTATCCATATGCATGAAGGTCAGGAACAGCCCTTCCCGGTTTTCTTTACTGATCTTTTGGTCATAGACTATATCCTCAAGCAAAGCATTATCATAATCTTTTACACCTGTTACGGTATTTTTACCATCCAATGTAGCAAAAAGTATAGAACTCATGGTTTCATTGTCATACGAAAGCGGAATCATAACACCTACGGCATTATCCGTTTCTACAGCATACATCTTATCCCAGATGGGCATTCCCTTCTGATCAGGCATTGCCGAAAGAAAATCTGTTTCTCTGTTGTAATCTTCAAGAATGGTGATATAATCTGTATTAGATTTTGCCAGCGCCCCGTTTTGGCGGGAATGTTTAAAAAAATTAACATTATTATGCTGAGGATTGTTTTCTGCTGTGGCAAAATTTTCATTTCTGCAGGAATACAGGAATATGAATAAGCCTATCAACAGTACAAGCCGGCACATTATTTTTTTCATCATAGATATTTTGTTTTTTGGTGGTTAAATATATACTATTTTCAAAACATAGAGAAATATTTCATCAAAACTATCATAATTTCTCTTAAATCACTAAACAAATATAAATACAGACAACGACAGAACCTGTCGTATTAAAAAAAATATTACAATTCACAAGATATTTTATACGGTATCTTGCCCGATCAGAAAATTTTCTTTTACAATCCTTCCTAAAATATTGTTCTATATTTTAATAAATAAGAAATTTGCATAAAAATTAACTGCAATGATCCCACTTCAAGATCTCTCATTCTTTATTCTGGCAGCGCTTATCTTAGTGATCAGCCCGGGACCTAATATGATCTACCTGATTTCGAAATCGATAACACAGGGGAAAAAGTCCGGTTTTATTTCTTTGATCGGAGTAATCTGTGGCTTTTTATTTCATATTGTAATGGTATCTTTCGGGTTGACGGCCGTCTTGCTGGCTGTTCCTTTTGCCTATGGGGTTCTCAAAACAGTCGGAACCGTCTATCTTTTATATCTGGCCTACCAGGCTATTAAACCGAAAAGCAAGAATATCTTTGAGGTAGATAAGAATGTTCCTCATGACAGTCCAAAAAAGCTTTTTACCGTAGGATTTCTGACCAATGTATTCAATCCTAAAGTCGCTGTTTTCTACCTGTCTTTTTTTCCACAGTTCATTAAACCGGAATATGGTTCTGTATTCACCCAAAGTCTGGAGCTCGGGGTTGTCCAGATTCTGGTAAGCTTTAGTGTCAATTTTCTGATTGTACTTACCGCTGCGAAAGTGGCCACATTTTTTTCCAATAATCCTGTCTGGATAAAGGTTCAGAAATGGTTTATGGCCAGTATCCTGACTTATTTAGCCTTAAAAATGGCAGTCTCAAAAGCCAAATAATACGATTTCAGGATTCCCTCTATATTGATAAAAAACAGCATACTGTATATCATCAGATGCTGTTCAGGGAATATGGAATTTTTAATAATAAGGCCTTTCTTTTCTTCTTCTATAAAGGTTTAATTAAAATTCGGAACAGAAAAATACGGTTCCGAATTTTGATGTATATTCATATAAAAACTTGAACTGTGAAATACATTACAGTACTGATGCAAATTTCAGATTAAAGATCCGGATCTCCATCAGTACAAATACTTAATCTGATCAGTCCGTATTTTTCCGAATCGATAAGATCTGTTCTTTCATTTTAATCTTCTTCCCAATTCTTTTACTTTTCCGAGCCATTTTCTTCGCTGATCTTCTTTAGAATCCCTGACAATCCCGATATAAGTTACCTTTTTAGTTTTTACTCCACAAAATCCCAGAATTGATTTTTTTAACTGATTGACGCTTGGTCTTCCATACATAAGCCGATAATACCATCCTGGCTGGTCAAGGGTTGTTATAATATGAGCGGTTTTCCCTTTCAGAAGTTTGTCCCACCATACAGAATTTTCTCTGTATTTATAAGCAAATCCAGGGAGAAAAAGCCGATCTATAAAGCCTTTCATAAGAGCAGGAAAGCCACCCCACCAGACAGGATGTACCCAAACCAGATGGTCTGCCCACTGGATAATTTCCCAGGCATTCAACAGATCCGGCTCAAGCTCCATTCTTTTTTGATAACCAAACTGCAGATTCGGATTGAAATTCAGTTTAGCAATAACAATTTCTTTGATTTCCGCTCCCGATTCTGCGGCTCCTTCTTTATAAGCAGCTGCGACTCCAAAATTGAAGGAATCTTTATTGGGATGGCCGTTGATAATGGCTATTTTTTTCATTGGGTCACATGGATATTAACGGTTTCATAGGCATTAAGCTGTGCCAGTAATGATAAAGGCTCATGAAGCTGATGACTAAAATACACTTTATTTTCATGAGGATTTCGCAATAGCTCTTCTGTATGCAGAACTGCTGATAGTGCCGTAAGCTCCGCCTGTCCTTTGGTACTCTGAAGACTTAGTTTTTTCTGTCCGGTTTTATCTTTTACCACAATTTCGAAGACAGACTGATCTCCATTTCCACTTGATCCGAAAATCATTCGCCTTTCTTTTAAAGACAAGATATTAAAAATTCTGAGTGATTGAAAACTCCCCAGCAGCCAGGTAATAAACTTAGAATTATAAGTCATTTTGACGCTTACATTGGGAACTCTTTCCACGCGGTTTAAGATATACAGATCGGGAACATCAAAATTATAAGCCTTTCTTTTTCCTATTCCGAAGGAAAAATCAAAAGGTTCCGTATCCAGAAAATGTCTGATCCTATCAGGTTTATCATTTTTATAGTCATGAAAAGGAACGGCTACATTTTCTGCCATAAAATGGGCTGAACTTTCTCCTGCCAAATCTTTAACGGAATAATATACAAAAAGCTTCAATCCCTGAATATCGTCAGTTGAAAGCGTATTGGCCAATCCGGGTACTATTCCCCCCATCCATCCGGAACTGAATACAATCCGGCTGTTGATCTCTCTTTTCTCAGCAATGCCATAAGCTTTTACCAGATCAGGTGTTGGTTTGGTAATATCCAGATAATCCACATGATTGGTTATAGCAAACTGAAGAATATGATCGGTTTTATCATTCACCGAAAGAATAATCAGATTGATCCTCTTCTCGGTAATGATTTTAAAAGTAGCAGGATCCGTAACATCAACTTTCAGGTCATTTGCTGTTTTTCCTCCTTTGCGTCCGCCGATAAAAATATTGAGCTGAGGATTTCTTGATTTCAGAATGCGGGCAATTGTTTTACCTACTAATCCATTTCCTCCTATAATCAGAATATTGTGTTCCATATGTTTTTTTGACAAAATTATAGAACCGCATACCCCGGGAGTAGGACAAATGTCTAAAAAGAAACTAGCCAATAACTAATTTAACCACATAGGACATAGGCTATGGGTTTAAATAAATAACTAATTGTCAGTACAAATAAAGCAAATCTAAACTTAGAGGGTACTATTTCTGTAATTTTATTGAGAAGCGTAATCTGCCTGATTTGCGGGGAAATATTAATTGCCACGAATACACGAATAATAAAAAAACAATTCGTGTATTCGTGGCAATTATAAAAACAGCATTCAATTTTATCGGAGATAAAATCTTTGCCTTATCAGCGAGTTAAAAGTAAAAAACTTAGCGCCTTTGCGTTTTCCAACGGTTAGTCTTTAGTTGTGAATAGATCGATAAAAATAATTTGTCATGGCTGATATAAAATTTTCTTCCAGGTGAGGTATGGCTTCTAAAGAGTAATCTCCTTTCTGATCCGACTTAGATGCCTTTGTGTAATGCCAAGATAAGACGCCAGATATTGCAGCGGGATATTCTGAATATAATCAGGATGATTGTTTAGCAATGTGGAATAGCGCTGGGCAGCACTATCTCTTTGAAGCTGGAAAAACCGGGTCTCAAGTTCCAAATATTCCTGCTCGGCGATCATCTTTACAAACCGGGTCCAGTTCAGGTGATCCTGTACCCATTCATCTACTGTTTCTTTTTTCAGTACCAATAGCTCTGCGTCAGTAATAGCCTGCATACTTTCTTTACTCAACCCTCCTGAAATAAATGAGGAATATGCTGCAATCATATGATTGGGAAATCTGAAACAATAGGTCATATCCTTCCCGTCATCCGCCATATAAAAGGAACGAAAAATACCGGATTGTATAAACCCTACTTCTTTACACCGCTCCCCTTCGTGGATGAAAAAATCATTTTTATTCACCTTTCTCAACTCGAAAAGTTGTAAGAATTCTTTAATTTCATCTTCAGAAAAAAGGTTAAAGCTCTGAAAATAATCCTGTATCATCATTGTATAACGGGTTTCAATTGATTCTGGCGAAAATAATCAATTATTTATAAATGATTTGTGAAGCAGATGAAAAATGAATGATCATTGATTCTTAAAAATACTTGTGACCTCAGCCCTAATTTTCAGCAACAGTAAGATATATAAATAAAAAAACCTCCTGAACATATCAAGAAGGTAACTCAAAAAACTATCAAATGAATGTGTATTGTTTCATTTGATAATAATTTTCAAATATAGCATTTTTTGAAAACTGTTTATTCAGAGGTAAAGCTTGTCATTTCGCCAGTTGATATGCTGTAAGTTAAGATTAGATGTCTGCATTCATCTTTAATAAAATAATAGTTGGATGTTTTGTTGATCAAATATTTGCACCTGTCATTTTCTGTCAATATCGGAAGATCGGAATGATTTTTTAAGACTATATTTATTTTCCTTTTGTTTTTGCTTTTCATATTATGTTGTGCATCTATTCTCCCTAAGCCAAACACTAATAAAAAGGTTAATGCCAATAACAATAATAACCCTAAATTTACAGATCTGTATAAGTAAACATAAGCAGATCCAGCTGCTAAAATCAGAAAACAGATTGCATATTTAGGCGAAAACTCAAATAAGCTTAGAAATATCCAAACTCCACCTAATAAGCATGCTAAAATAACAAAGATTGATAAATTTGAAAATTTATTCCTTTCTATATCCTTTATAGAATTATAGTTGTTATAATTGTACGTGTATTTGTAATAGTTATTTTTATTATTACTCTTATAGTTAGGGACTAAAAAAGTAGAAAGTAAAATCAATAAAACAGGAGCTAAAATTATACTGATAAAAACTATGAGCATCATCTTTTCGTACAAAACGAAAATCGAATCCTTTAAATCAAAATATTAAAAGTAATCTATATTGTACTCCCCAAAAAAAGACCACAAGTAAAATGCTCCTAGTGTATATAGCACTCCTGTTGTAGTAAGTACCGCAATGGGTTTTTCTTTAACCGGTTTGTAAGGCTTATTAAGTATTCCTACGGAATTTCTAAGCCAGCTTTTTGCTTTCTCCTTGTCAATTTTTAATCTCATTTTATTAATATTTTAATGGTGTAGAAACAATAAAAGCAGATATTCCTGCTTTTACTCGCTTTTCTTAAAGATAGTATTTATTCATTAATCACCTTAAACATTTCCAAAGTACCATCACAACTTTTTATCTTTATACTTTTACAACTCTTTTAAATATATCTTTAAATAATATTTTTTAAGAAAGAGCCTAACCTATTTACTTCCTCATTATCGTTTGGTGAAATGCTCTACTTATGCTCAACTTTTAAGTGAAAATTATCATAATATCAAAGCACATCTTACGGTATTAAGAATGCCTGCTATCAGAAATTTCCTTAAAGCAAAAGGAGTCTCTTCCAGATGTATCCGATCACAGGCCTACTGGATCGAAGGGAAAAAGGGGCTTTAAAATGCAATAAAAAAAATCATCTCAGGACGAGATGATTTCTACCGTTTTGAATTGATTGAGTTATTTATATGAAGATATGAATGATGTTTGTGTTGGTACAAAGATAGGCAGAGCGCTATTCCTGTACATCAGTGGAATCCCTAAAAATTTATCCGTAAAAATACGGTTGTGTAAAAGAAAAAGCCCTGTAAGAAACTTACAGGACTTTAGTGTATCTAACAATTATTATGTTTAGGCTTTAAAGTACTATACTTAGAATGAACAGATTACCTTCCTTCATGTACTTTGTTTTTATTAAAGAGGGCTCACCAACTGTAAGAACCATTCTTTAACTTCTCCTTCAAGGTAAGGAGCTAATTTTTCTTCACAGGTCTTATGATAATCATTTAACCATGCAATTTCCTGCTCTGAAAGAATCTCTTTTGCCACAGTATCTTTGAAGAACGGGCAGAAAGTAAGGGTTTCAAACTCATAGAAAGTTCCATGAATGGTTTTCTCTGCTTCTTTTACAGCGATCAGGTTCTCATGACGGATTCCATAATGACCTTCAAGGTAATATCCAGGCTCATTGGAGCAGACCATTCCCGGAAGTAGATCCTGCGGATTCAGATCTTTTCTGATATTTTGCGGGCCTTCGTGAACATTCATAAAGCTTCCCACTCCATGTCCAGTTCCGTGGTTGAAGTCTTTACCTTCCATCCACAGCGGAAGTCTTGCAATAGCATCAAGATGTACTCCTTTCGTTCCTTTCGGAAATTTCACCATCGATAAGCGGATCAATCCCTGTAATACCAATGTTGAATTTCTTTTAAACTCTTCAGAGGGTGTTCCCAGTGCAAAAGTTCTTGTAATATCGGTAGTTCCTTCAAGGTACTGACCTCCTGAGTCTACCAGAATGGTATCTTCATTGGTCACTTCTTTGCTGCCTTCTTTTTTTGCCGAATAGTGCATAATAGCACCGTTATCTTTATAGCCTACAATGGAACCGAAGCTTTCTCCTACAAAGTTTTCTCCTTCAGCACGGAAACCTCTCAGTTTCTCACCGATCGAATATTCATTCATCGCTTCTTTACCCGCATTCTGAGTCAGCCAGTAAAGGAATTTTACCATGGCAACACCATCTCTTACCATTACTTTTCTGAATCCTTCCAACTCAACTTCATTTTTCTGAGCTTTCATCAGGTTTCCAGGAACCGGAGCTTTAATAAATTGGTTGTCGGCTTTTAAAGTGGCAAAAATCTGTTGGTTGCTGTTGGGAGAAACCAATATTTTTTCATTTTTAAATGCTTTCAGATAGTTGTAAAACTCTTCGTAAGGCATCATTTTTACGAAAGAATCGTCCATTTGTTTTCTGGCCTCTACTTCCAGCTTTTCCAGTCCTGTAAACAGCACTGCATCATTTTTTGTGATGACGATATATCCTAAAAATACAGGGTTGCAATCAACATCGCTTCCTCTCAGGTTCAATGTCCATGCTACATCATCCAGACTCGAAATAATATGAACCGTAGCTTCCTGTTCTTCCATTTTCTGACGGATAGCAGCAATTTTATCAGCCACAGATTTTCCGGCTCTCTCTACAGGATGTGCGTAGATAGGATTGGCTGATGCCGTCCCTCTTTCTTTCCATACTTCTTTTAAAAGTGGAAGATCTGCCAGGGTTATATTTTTGGAATTTAATTTTTGAGAAAGCAGTTCCCAGTTGGCATTTGAAGCTGCTACAGCATTCACTGCCACTTTGCCTCCTGTCGGAATTTCAGAAATAATCCAATCGATATAATTAGGAGTTCCTTCCATTCCGTCTTTGAAAAGGTCAATACCAGAACCCTCCAGCTCAATAGCAGCCTGTGTAAAGTATCTTCCGTCTGTCCAGAGCCCTGCTTTATCTTTTGTTACTACCACAAAACCTGCTGAACCTAAGAATCCCGAAAGCCATGCTCTCTCCTGCCATTCTTCAGGAAGGTACTCGCTCATATGCGGGTCTGCAGAATATACTATAAATGCATCAACATTATTCTTCTGCATTTCTTCACGAAGCGCAGCAACTTTTTCCTTTGAAGTCATTCTTTTCTTTTTTAAACACCGAAAGTTACAAAAAATTTGAAGTCGACGGACCAAATAAAACCCCTATTTTCCTAAGGATAGGTTATTTTTTATGAATCCTGATTAGAAACACAGATAATCTTGTTTTTTTAGGGCCACTAATGCACAAATGATTTTTATTCGTGCATTAGTGGCAATTAAATATGTGGTTTTTAAAGATTATATACTCTCATAGATTAAATCCGGGGAATCTGTGGTTAAATCGTTCTTTTCAGCCTCATAAGCCTATGCCTCGTATGTGGTTAAATAATACTTTTATATTTTTAACCACATAGAGGTATAGATGATAAAGTAAAATTCAACTCATACTTTTATAAAAAAAGTAAAATCCATACCATAAAAATCATTTTTCTATTAAAATAATAATTTTTTGGAAAGATTATTGCTACATTACCCCTATGAAACAGCAGAACTATAATAACCACAGAAAATTTTATCCACCGCATCATTTCATTTATCTTCCTTTATTAATTATACTGGAGATTTTAGGAATCTATAAAATTTGGGATGATCCCGGTAACCAGCTGGTCTGGATCTTATTTTCGATCGTAATTTTTCTGCTTTTTTATCTGGCATTTATGACCAGGCAGCATTATGCATTGGGACTTCAAAACCGTATGGTTATTCTTGAATTTAAGCAACGATATTTCGAGATTTTTAACAGAAGATCGGATGAAGTGGCTGATAAATTAAGATTTGATCAGATCGCTGCCCTGAGATTTACCTACGATGATGAATTCAAAGAGCTATTATACAGAGCCCTTCACGAAAACATTTCAGGAGATGAGATCAAGAGATCGATCAAAAACTGGAAGGCTGACCGGCTCAGAATTTAACCTTATCAAAAATAGTAAGCTATGAAAAAATGGAGTATTTACAGTATTACAATTGTAAGCTTGTTGACATTAACAGGCTGCGAGGCAGTAGGAACTATCTTTAAGGCCGGAATGTGGTGGGGAATCTTTTTAGTCTTCATCATTGTGGTAATTCTTTTTCTCATTTTTTCGAAGGGTAAAAACTCTTAACCAAGTTGTATGGAGAAGAATACAGAGATCGAGATTATTTCTCGCTTGAAGCCCGCCAAAATTGTTAAAATTATGAAGAGCCCAGAAGCTTCTGCCAAGGCAGTACATCTTGTATATACTACCGACTCGGAAACACCCGGCATTAGCCGTAAAAAAAACAAAAAGAAGTATTCTTACTATAAAGATGGAGAAAAAATAAAGGATAAAGACGAAATCAACAGGATCAATAAACTTATTATTCCTCCTGCCTGGGAGAATGTATGGATATGTACACTGGAAAACGGACACCTTCAGGCAACAGGTATTGATGCTAAAAAAAGAAAACAGTACCGCTATCATCCTTTATGGAATGCCCTTCGAAACCACACCAAATTCTACAGAATGCTGCAGTTTGGATATGCTCTTCCGGATATACGGCTTCAGGTTGAACAGGATCTGGCATTACGGAATTTTGAAAAACGTAAAATTCTGGCCCTGATTGTAAGCCTGATGCAAAGAACCAACATCCGTATTGGCAGCAATATCTACGAGAAACTATACGGATCTTTTGGGCTTACGACTCTTAAAAACAAACATGTAGAGATCAAAGGACAAAAGATTACTTTTTCGTTCAAAGGAAAAAAAGGAGTTATGCACCATGTGGATCTTAAAAGTAAAAGGCTTGCAAGGCTGGTTCAGAAGTGCAGAGAGATTCCAGGGAAAGAGCTTTTTCAGTATCTTGACGAAGAAGGCATTCGTCATTCTATAGACTCAGGAATGGTCAATGATTACATCAAGGAGGTCAGTGGTGAAGACTTTACGGCTAAGGATTTCAGAACCTGGTCAGGAACTGTAGGAGCTCTGATTGCTTTTAAAGAAATCGGCTACGCGGAAAATGACACCCAATACAAAAAGAAAGTAAAAGAAGCATTAGATATTGTTGCTGAACATCTTGGTAATACTACAGCTGTATGCAGAAAATATTATGTTCACCCTCTGGTCATCAACCTCTATGAAAATAATACGATCAAAAAATATCTGGACGAACTGGATGTGATTGAGGAAAATGATGGAAAAGCCGGGCTGACCCAGGAAGAAAAACTGGTGCTTAAGATCCTGGAAAATGAGAGAATGTAGGGTTTTAAGGATGGAAGCTGGATGCTGGAAGTACTTTCAGATCATAAGTTCCATATGTCATTTTGCATTACAATCTGATTTAATTATAAGATAAGCAGTTGATTTGTCAGACTTCAAAAACTTCCGTCTCCCAGCTTCCATCTTCTAATCCTCTGCCTACCCTGTAACCCTATTGCTCAAAAACTGAGTTCTGTACTCTTTCGGGGTAATTCCTGCAATCTTTTTGAAAAGCTGGGTAAAATGAGAAGCTGTATGAAAATTCAGTTCATAGGCAATTTCTGCTATATCTTTACTGGAATGCAGCAATGCTTTACTGTAATTGATGTCAATCTCATTTATCCATTGTTTGGGTGATTTTTGGGTCACACCTTTCACACATTTATTCAGATAACTTTCTGTCACGGATAATTTATCGGCATAGAAAGCTACCCGTTTTTCTGTTACATGGTATTTGAATAACAAATCCCGGAACTGAAGAGACAATTCCATAGGACGTGTAGCAGACTTGTGATGGGTATCCGAATCTGTGCTCAGCATTTTGATCAGAATAAGGTGAAGCATTGTGATGACCACATCATTAATGTTCAGATTATTCAGCCATAATTCCTGCTCCATGATAGGTAAAAGCTGGGTAATTGTCCCATAGGTCAGGCTGTCCAGATTCAGGAAAGGAGTCATAAAGAAAATACTGCTTTTATGTTTGGGCAATTCCTGTTCGGAAAGGATATTATTTTCGTAGGCCAGGAAAAAGCCTTCAATATCATCGGAAAGCTCTACGGTAGCTGTAATGGTTCCCTGTTTGATAAAGATCACACCTCCTTTTTGAGCATGGTATTCTTTATTTTCAAGGTACTGCTTGATATGTCCGTTGGTAACGAAAATAATAAAATTAAAGGTGGTACGATACGGAATCACCGGCATCAGAATTCCCTTGAGGTAGTTTTCGATACGATAAAGCTGTATATCCGCATTATTTGCTAATATTTTCTCTGTGATATTCGGGAGAAAAAGTTTTTTATATTGAAAATTGGATAATACTTCCATAGTGAATTGATTATTACAAATTTAATACTGAAAATTGAATATTTGGATGTTTTTGTATTTTGTATCTTGTACAATGTAGGGCGTAAAATGTATAAGAATAACATTATCTGAACGATCGCTTTTTTATTTTAAAATATTCAAGAAACAATTGCCAGTGCCACATTATACATTATACATTATACATTATACATTATACATTATACATTATACATCATACATCCTACATCAGAATTTATAATACACCCCTACTCTCACTCCAAAAGGACTTCCCGGAGTATACGTAAGATCTGTAACAGGTTCTGTTTCTCCTCTCAATTGGGTTTCTGTAGCAAACTGGGCCTCATTCCATTTTACATTGAAAAGATTATTCACCTGGATATTGGCTCCCCATTTCTGACGGTTGTAGGAAAGTACAAGATCATTTACAAAATAGGATTTTGTTCTGATGCTGTTGTCTTCTACAGCCGGTCTTGCTCCCAAGTAACGATATTGAACTCCCAAAGAGAATCCATGAAGGAAATCCCAGTTTACAGATCCGGTACTGGTGACTACCGGTGCCAGCGGCACGTAATCCTGACCTTTTTCTTCTTCCGTAAATCTGGCGTGTGAATAGTTGATGTCTGCATTCAGATAGAAGTTTTCCAATGGCTGGAAACGGATTCCAAGGTCTGCCCCGAAACGTCTTGATTTCCCGGAAGGCTCCACTACAGCGTCATCTCCTACATATACAAATTCCTGCTGCAGATCCATATACCATATAGTTGGGGTAATAATCAAAGATTTGAATGGGTGTAATCTCACTCCAAAATCGGCACCGATAGAATAAGGAAGAGTATTTTCATTTTTATTAGTTACCACTACCCTCATATCATTGGAATGGAATCCCATCCCTGTTTTCAGAAACCACATCACATTATCATTCTGGGCATAGGAGAAGTTCAGTTTAGGACTCACTCTTGTCGCTTCTTTGGATTGTCCGGAAGGCAACTGCTCGGGGTCCAGCAGATTATGCATATTGAAAATAAAGTGATCAACCCTTACGGCAGGATTAATGGTCCATTTTCCTGTTTTCCAGACTAAACCTGAGTAAGCATGAAGATTGGTTTCTGTACCATTTACATCAGACATTCTATTAATCAGTAAGTCCCTGTGGTAAACGTGGTTCAGCTGCAATGTATTAATATCATCATTTCTTAAACCTATTCCTGAAATCCAGTTCAATGAGCTGTTAGGAAGAGCGAAACTCTTGGTATATTTTACTTCGGCTCCGTAAATATTTCTTCCGTCAGTCTGCTGTATTTCATCTCCATTGTCTTTATCTTTTAAATAAAAGGTAAAATCAGAATACAGGTTGAAGTTATATTTTGAATAAAAAGCCATTGCATCAATCTGCTCAGATGAAGAAATGATATGCTTGAAGTTCATCTGGAGATTGGTTCTTGAAGTCTTTCCGCCTTCGGTAGGATCTATGCTTCCCCATCTGCCGATGATTCCTTCATCTACCGCACGTTCCGGGATCTGCCCGGAAGCATTCCATGAAGAGTTGAATGTTGAGAACTGGATATTGAAGTAATCATTATCGGTAAGCCACTGGTTATATTTCCCGAAAATATTCACTCTGTTGAAGTTCTGCTTTACATCAAAAGGTCCGTCGGTATAATTGTATTCTGCCGCAAAATAAGCATTTCTTCTGCCCAGATCATCATGAAGGATATTGAACATTCCCAATATTCTTTTTGAGTTGAAAGAACCTCCTTCCAGTTTGATCATGCTATTTTTCAACCCATTATAGGTTTGAAAATCGACATAGCCTGCGGTATTGAAATCTCCGCGGTCCATATAATATGCCCCTTTTCCGAAGTCGATATTATTTACGGTTTCAGGAATCACGAAGTGAAGGTCAGAATAGCCCTGCCCATGAGCGTGAGAAACAATATTCACAGGCATTCCGTCTACATTGACGCTTACATCTGTTCCGTGATCAGCATCAAATCCTCTTAAAAAAAGCTGTTCGGCTTTTCCTCCTCCGGCATGCTGTGCAATAAATAAGCCCGGAACTTTTCTCAACAGATCCTGTGCTGAGTTTACCGGAAATTTATTCAGATCAACTTTAGTAATCGCTGACAAGAATGCACTGTGATTGATCGCTACTTCAGAAATCTGAAAAGGTTTATGCTGTAAGAAAATAACTTTGTTCTTATCTTCTTCATTGGTCACTACCCATTTTACCTCATCATATCCCTGGCGGCTGATCACCAGTGTATCGGGAAGAGATTTTACAGGAATGGCAAAATTACCATCTGTTCCTGTATGGGTATGGCTGTTTCCGTGGTCGTATTTTACCAGTACATCAGCAATAGGAAATTTATCATCAGCATCTTTGATCTGCAACTGCTTTTCTGCTTCCTGTGCCATCATTTTTCCGCTAAAAGCCATGACGAGAAACACAGCTGCTATTTTAGTTATTTTCATTTTTTGTTTTGTTAAATTAGAAATCAGAGGAGAGAGAGAGAAAAGAAAAAAGAGAATAGACGAAGAGATGAGAGACCGTGAATATTTTAATCTTAAATGTCAAGTGTCAATTTTGCTTCGCAAATGAATGGTGAATTGTTGGCCAGCAGTGAAAGGACAACAACCTTAAACTTTAAACCCTGAACTTTAAACATTCCTACTCATTCTAAAACCCTCAGACTCTATAACCCTCAAACCTAAGTTTACGCTTTTATTTTAAGAAATATTTTTTGAATTAAAAGGGTAATCCATGTTCCGGCTACAAACGGGAAAGTAAATACCCCACCTACCACATCCAGACAATGGTTATCGATCAGAAGATCATCGATTGCGATGGTTATAAGAACTGCAATAAGTACCCATAAACCATCTGTTTTTTTAACTCCTGAGAATACAATGGCCGAAAGCACAGCATTGAATCCGAACAGTCCCATATGAATTTCCTTTACCGGTTCTCCATTCCATTGGGATAATCCAGCTCCGAGAATAGAGGCTGCTAGTCCATATAAAGCAGCAACGGGTGAACTGATAAAAACGGCAAGAAAAAAAATTATTCCTGAAAGTACCCCTCCCTGAAAGATTACTTCACCAAAACCGTTGGTACAGGTCAGTAAATCATCATATTTTGTAGGAATTACCTCTGCACTCAACATAGCTGAGGGCGGAATATGGGTAAAATGATGCAGGGCAAATACCAGTATCCATGTAATCACAATGAAAGGAAAAGTGAAAACCGGAATCTTTTTCTGGATAAAAAAATGCTGGATAACAGCAGCCAAAGCACCACCTAAAATGATAAGAATCCAAATCAGGACGGTAGTATCGAATAAAAAGGCCAATGCTACTCCTACAAGCGCTGCACTGAAACCATATAATCCGGCATTGATCTGAGATTTGTCGTATTTCAGCGTCATAGCGGTAAAGGTTCCGGCCGCTGTTGAAAGCAATACAGCAACTCCACACTGCCAGCTTCCCATAAAGATTCCTATCAGAAACAGAAGGCCGGTCCATCTGTTTTCCTGAAGCATGATCTGCCCGATTCCTTTTAGAATGTTGTCTAAAAAAGGGAGTTTTTCAAAAAATTCGTCCATAGTTTTTTTAATTGTATTATTGATTGTAGAGATTAGATAAGAGACGTGTAGATGAGAGATAATAGACGAAGAGATGAGAGACATTGTAGACTTAAAGATCAATGATCAATTTTGCTTCGCAAGTGAATGGTGAAGGTAGAATTCTTAATGATCAGTGAAAGAATAACCACTTCAAACCTTAAACCTTAAACCTTGAACTTTAAACATTCCCACTCCCAAACTCTTCAACCCTCAAACTCCGCCCCCTGCTTACCACCCCAGAAAGACCATTCCTATTCCGCAGACTGTCACCACAGCACCGCTTACCACTCCCATGTATCTTTCCAGTTTATCAGTATTGAATAATGTTGAGTAGCCATAGCGCCCCAAAAGAACCATTCCAAGCATCGTTAAAACAGTAGTCGCAGTGAATGAAGTCACCAGAACAGCAATCTCAGACATAGAATGTTTTACTCCTGAATAGAATAATAAAGGAATCAGAGGTTCACTTGGTCCCATTACAAAGATCATAAAAAGTACAAGCGGGGTCACTTTTATTCTTTTCTGAGGCATTACCATTTCGCTATGGTTATGTTCATAAACATACACATCATCTCCCATGACATCGAAATGTTTATGGGGTTTATTCCTGATCGCCTGGATCAAGCCATACACAAGATAAACACCTCCAAAAATCAGCAATGCCCATCCTGAGAAATTTCCTCTGATGTCCTGAAACCAGGAAATTTTGTTCAGTTGCCATCCCAAAAACACCCCTATAAAGCCTAAAATCAGGGAGCTCAATACGTGCCCTAATCCACAGACAACAGTAAGCACTGCAGTTTTCATCCCGCTCCATTTCTTGGACTTTGAGATCACAATAAATGGCAGATAATGATCCGGCCCTGAGGCTGTATGTATAAAACTTATTGATATGGCACTCAGAAGCAGTGCCCAAACTGTACTATCCATTTTCTATTTATGTATTGTTGTTCTATATTAAGTTTTGGCTAAAGCCAATAGAAGCCTATTTTTTGGTATTGCGGGCTAAAGCCCGCTTCCATTCTACTGAATATTATTTCTCAGCCTTGTCAAGGCTGGGCTATTCCAATGACCAAAGGATTTCCTGAATATACAGGAAGAAGTTGTACATCATTTCTCCACCATGTCCCAATGCTCTTACTACAAATCCATTATCCTCCACCGCTGAAACTCCTACTTCCATTTCCTCGTGATGCTGTGCTGCTGCTTCAACAATTTCTTCGATCAATCCCAGTTTATCTACATTTTCTTTTGTGCTGTAGAAGATCAGGGTTCCCTGATGTGTATATTGTTCCAGATTACCAATACTGCTGATTGGGATCATATCCGGCTGAATCACCACATTATCTTTTACCACCAATTTATTGTTATGGTAAATCTCCATCAGATTCTGAAAACGTTTCAGCTTAAAAACCTCTCCATAATGTTTTCTTCCACAGGTGATGATCTCACTGATGATGATCTGGCTGTCTTTCCCGATATGAATATTGGCTTTACTTTTAAAATTCGAATCTTCATGAGGAACAATAGGATGCGGAACATACGCAAAAGAGGTTTCATCTTCCATGGTCACATTAAGCTCCTGAAGTGCCTTGTCTTTCATATTGAAAAGCCTTTGGTACGACTGTGACTGCAACTGAAGGGAAGCTCCTTTTTCAAGGGCAACCTCCAGATGATAATGGTCTCCATCCAGAATTCCCGGAGAGGAGCTCATCACCATCTGATAAAGTTTCTTATCACTTTTTCTCTGCCCTACAGATACTACTCTGAAAGGCAATGAAACATAAAGATCCTTTACATATGATTCTCCTCCCTTGAATCCTGCAATTATATTTAAACGGCTATCCATCTATCTTACTAAGTTCGGTTCTTCAATTTCTTCTAAAAGAGCGTATTTTTTGATCCATCCGATCACTTTATCAAGCCCTTCATCTGTTTTAAGATTGGTGAAAACAAAAGGATTTCCTTTTCTCATTCTTCTGGCATCATTTTCCATCACTTCAAGGCTGGCTCCTACGTAAGGGGCAAGGTCAATTTTGTTGATGATCAATAGGTCTGATCGTGTAATACCAGGACCACCTTTTCTCGGAATCTTCTCTCCTTCTGCAACGTCAATAATGAAGATCGTAACGTCTGCAAGGTCCGGACTGAACGTCGCTGAAAGGTTATCACCACCACTTTCGATAAGTACCAGCTCAATTTCCGGGAAACGTGCAGCCAGCTCATCTACTGCTTCAAGGTTCATACTTGCATCTTCACGGATGGCAGTGTGAGGGCAACCTCCTGTTTCTACTCCGATAATTCTGTCATGAGGAAGAAGACTGTTTTTAGCCATAAATTCAGCATCTTCTTTGGTATAAATATCATTGGTAATTACTCCAAGGTCGTAAGTCCCGAATAATTTTCTGCTTAAACGTTCCAGTAATGCAGTTTTTCCTGAACCTACAGGTCCTGCTACTCCTACTTTTATATATTTTCTGTTTTCCATTTTTTCTAAATTTTACGTTGTTTGTTTTTTAACACCAGTGGCGCTAAGATTTTTTATTGATTGTGAAGATTTTTAGAACTTCTACGACATATAAAGTCTTGAGTAAAGTCTTTCATGCTGCATACATCTGATATCAAAGGCTGTATTACAAAGCCCCACCAGATCTCTGTCCAGTTCCATCGTTTCCCATACTGTTTTTTCCATTACCGGGTACAGAGAAAAAAGAATATCCTGCCCGTCAAGCTGTCCCAGCGGAACTAATTTCACGGCATTGGTAATCATTCCGGCAACAGAAGTATAATAGAATCCCAGCAATGCTTCGTATAAAGGAATTTTCATTAAATAAGCATAGACTCCGAACACAATACAGTAATGAGAATTGGCTTCTTTATTCTGAATCGCTTTCTCAAAGGCTTCCATGAGAGGAAAGCTTTCTCTTCTTTTAAAAATTTTTATCAGTCTGAGCCCCAGTTTCTGACTGGCCTGTCTGATTTCTTTAGGACATTTTATTGCATTACACTCATTGTCAAGATCCAGAAGTGCCTGCAAATCTTCTTTTTCTGCTGCTTTATAAGCCAGTTTTGCAAAAGACCCGTCATTGAATTTAAGATTGTACTGGAGCATATTCTGCACAAATTCCTTTGCTGTTTCTACATTATGTACAATCCTTTCCTGCACATAGGTTTCAAGCCCGTTGGAATGGGTATAGCCACCGATAGGCAGTGTAGGATCTGCAAGATGAAGCAGTCCTGACAAAAAATTGATGTTCATATTATTCATCTTTTGGAGCGGCCATTTTTAAGATTTTGGTAAAAATTGTTGAGCCCAGACTTCCATGTCCGTGGGGCTCTACATTCGATTTAAGGAGATTCAGCAGTTTTGCGGATTGTTTCTCCGGTTTGAAACCGCTTGCTTCCAGCCATCTGAACATAGGCATTTCAAAAGGAAGCAATACTTTATCATCCTGGATGAAAAGCGGAATATGCTTGTTTCCGATTTCGTAACATACCGTTCCCATTTCCAACAGGGAGCCGGGAGCCATTACAATCGCATCTGTTTCCAAAATGTTTACTGCGATTACTTTTTCTGCATCCTCAAAAAGAATATCTCCTTCACGCAAACGTTGTCCTTCTCTCAGGAATTTGATCGCCAGATCTACTCCCTGTCTGGTTTTTTTGCGTTGGATTCTTTTGGTGGTTTCAAACCATTCCAGATCCAGATAATCTATGGTTTTTACCGTAGGATTTTCGGTGAGATTGCCTAAGGTCTGATTAATTATCATCTTTAGCGGATTTTTTTCTGAAGTCAAAGTTTTTAGAAATACCTACCCCGAATGTGGAGCCACTAAGCCCTGCTACATAGCTCTTCGTCCATCCTTCTTCTTTGGTTTTGGTCTGAAGCATTGAAAGTTCTGCAAATTTGAATTTCAAGGCCCAGCCTCCGCCTAATAATATCCCGATCAAAGGATAGGCACGAAGACGGAATCCGTTAAAATTCTGCATCGCATCAGCTGTTGCCGATTGCTGCTGTCCCCAAACATAGTGAGCATCTACCTGCCCTATCAATACAAAATATTTCCCAAGCATTACAGAAGGGCTGTACCAGATTCCCGCTTCATTTTGTTTGTAAACAACATTATGATTGACCGTATTTTGAGAGTACGCATAATTCACCCCGATCAAATCATTATTATTGATGAAGTATCCTACTCCAAGCGGCGCACTTGAAACCGTACTGCTGCTGTTGGTAGGCGTAGTAACCTTTGAATAATCCAGCGAACCATACATCATGAATTGTCCTTTGGGTCCATCTTCATCACTCTTTATTCTGTGACCTCCCAGAAACTGAGCACTTAGATTTCCTGAAAGGACAGACATCCCGGCCAGTGCAAGAGAAAAAACTGTTTTATTTAAATATTTCATTTTTAAACTTAGTTCTATAGTTGTTTTAAAATTCTAACAGATCGACTTTGAGTAAAGAGAGTGTCTGAAAATGTCATTCTGACGAAGGAAGAATCTCTTTGATAATCCCATGGAGATTCTTCACTACATTTCAGAACTTCGTTCGCATACCTTCAGTCTGTGTTCAGAATGACAAAACCAAATAATTTTAGTTTTCAGACACTTCTTTAAAGCTTATCTTAGAACAAGTAATACAACTGTGTTAAAGGAAGTTTTTCTGCCGGTTCGCAAGTGATGTATTCACCATCTACCGTTACTTTATAGTTTTCAGGATTCACTTCGATCAAAGGAGTCTTATCGTTATGAATAAGGTCTTTTTTACCAATATTTCTACAGTTTTTCACCGGAAGGATCATTTTTTCTAATCCATAAGAGGCAATAGTTCCGTTATCGATGGAGATCTGAGAAACGAAGTTGGCACAAGTACCGAACTTAGCTTTTCCGTGAGCACCAAACATATTTCTGTAGATAATAGGTTGAGGTGTTGGGATCGATGCATTCGGGTCTCCCATTTTAGCTGCTATTACAAATCCACCTTTTACGATCATTTCAGGCTTAACACCGAATAATGCAGGTTTCCAGATCACCAAATCCGCTAATTTCCCTTCTTCAAGGGATCCTACATATTCTGAAATACCGTGTGCAATTGCCGGGTTGATCGTATATTTAGCGACATATCTTTTAGCACGGTAGTTATCATTTCCGCTATCTTTATCTTCTGCCAGGTCCCCTCTCTGTTCCTTCATTTTGCTTGCCGTCTGCCAGGTTCTTGTGATTACTTCCCCCGGTCTACCCATTGCCTGAGAGTCTGAACTCATGATACTGAAAACTCCCATATCGTGAAGAATATCTTCTGCTGCAATGGTTTCAGGACGGATACGTGAATCTGCGAATGCCACATCTTCAGGAATGTTTTTGCTCAAGTGGTGGCATACCATCAGCATATCTAAGTGCTCATCGATGGTATTGATCGTATAAGGACGTGTAGGGTTGGTAGAAGCCGGTAATACGTTTGGATACATCGCTGCTTTGATGATGTCCGGAGCGTGGCCTCCACCTGCACCTTCTGTATGGAAAGTGTGGATTACTCTTCCGTTGATCGCTCTCATTGTATCTTCTAAGAAACCACCTTCATTTAAGGTATCTGTATGGATAGCCACCTGAACATCATATTTATCTGCAACTTTTAATGCGGCATCAATCGTTGCTGGCGTTGCACCCCAGTCTTCGTGGATTTTTACCCCTAAAGCTCCTGCTTCTACCTGCTCTTCAATAGGCTCTTCTGCAGAACAGTTTCCTTTTCCGAAGAATCCTAAGTTCATTGGATATTCTTCTGCTGCTTCAAGCATTTTCTGCATGTTGAATCTTCCTGGAGTCACTGTTGTAGCATTCGTTCCGTCGTTCGGACCTGTTCCCCCTCCGATCATTGTAGTGATACCACTATATAGAGAAGTTTCGATCTGTTGCGGGCAGATGTAGTGGATATGCGTATCAATACCTCCGGCAGTTACAATATATCCTTTTCCACCGTGAACTTCAGTAGAAGCACCGATGATCATATTCGGAGATACTCCATCCATGGCATCAGGGTTACCTGCTTTACCGATTCCTACGATTTTTCCGTCTTTGATTCCGATATCTCCTTTTACAATTCCCCAGTGGTCGATGATCACTGCTCCGGTGATACAAAGGTCAAGAACGCCTTCATCTCTTTTTGCAGTCACATTCTGTCCCATACCATCACGTACGGTTTTACCTCCTCCGAAAACAGCTTCGTCTCCGTAATGGGTGAAATCTTTTTCGATTTCAATAATGATTTCAGTGTCTCCCAGTCTGATTTTATCTCCAGCTGTAGGACCTAATATATTGGCGTATTGTTTTCTGTCTACGTTTAAGCTCATCTTACTGATTTTTAAAGTTTAACTCCTGAACTTTTGCTAGGCTTGCTTTTTTCTGATCTTCAGAATCTACCTGTCCATCAACAAGGTTATTGAAGCCCATCGCTTTTTTGGTTCCTCCTATTTCGACCAATTCCACTTCTTTTTCTTCTCCCGGCTCGAAACGCACGGCAGTACTTGCGACAATGTTCAGTCTCTTTCCGAAAGCTTTTTCACGGTCAAAGCTCATCGCCTTGTTTACTTCGAAAAAGTGGAAGTGTGAACCTACCTGGATAGGACGGTCTCCCGTATTGGTCACTTTTATTTTTACGGTTTCTCTGCCTTCATTGCAGATGATTGTACCTTCTTTTACAAAAATTTCTCCTGGTATCATAATCAATAGGGATTAACGGATTGGGTTGTGTACGGTTACCAGCTTTGTTCCATCAGGGAATGTAGCTTCAATCTGAACATCGTGGATCATTTCTGCCACGCCAGGCATTACATCCTCTTTAGTCAAAAGATTAGCGCCTTCCTGCATCAGCTCAGCGACTTTTTTTCCATCTCTTGCTCCTTCAAGCAGGAAGTGGCTGATCAATGCTATAGATTCTGGGTAGTTTAGTTTAAGGCCTCTTGCCTTTCTTTTTAGGGCGAGCTCTCCTGCCAGAAATAGCATAAGCTTCTCCGTTTCTCTCGGTGTTAAGTGCATAGTATTTTTATTTAAAGTTTAGACAAACAGTATCTGGTCTGCCTTTCAGAAAAGGCAAATAGAAATGTTCAAAAAATGTAAATTGAGGAATGATGCCTACAGATCTGTATTGTACAATACAAACCATAAAGGATCATCAAAGGTTTTAAAATAAGATTAGCAGCCCGCTATCTGCAAGGAATGATACAGGATGTATCTTGGTGCTGTAATGTAAATACGGTTTTGAACGGCCGCAACCGGAGTACTAAAAGTATACTTGGCAAAGAAATAGTTGAGCCACTGCTGTGCAAGTATAGAATAATCAAATTTTACTTTCTCCAAATCATTGGAATCCTGCACATCCTGAGCATCTGAAAAGCTATACATCTCAGGCTGGGTCTGCTGATCCGATTTTTGCTGAAGGAGATGAATTTTTGAAAGGAGATCAGAGTATGGTTGAGTTTTCCCCTTATGTGCAAAAAGACCTGCACACAACGCTGAGAAAAATAATACAAAAGAGAAAAATAGGACTCTTTTTTTCATACCTGTTAATAATGGTGTAAAATTAGAACAATCTTAAAATCCCGGCTATCAAAAAATTTATTTAAAATGTTCAAAATCGCAACAAATGCAATTTTATATATTTTTAACATTTCGCGTTAAATCCTTTATTTACAACACTTAATCACCATTTATGAACTATGACAAATATTTTATTGTCCCAATTCCAACAATTATGACAATCTGATATATCTTTTTCTTCTATCTAAAGGATTGAATAAATACATTAAATATTTTCAATATTTATCCTTGAAAAAATGTTATATATTAATAATTATTCAGCAATAAAGTTTATTTCACAAAAACAGGCGGTATTTTTTTCTTTCCTTATAATTATCGTAAATTTGTATACAACATTCAATTTAATAAAATAATAAAAACGTAATATGTCAAAAGCAATTTCGCAAGTACCATTAGCGGTAAACGAGCCGGTAAATTCTTATGTACCGGGATCTCCGGAAGTTAAAAGCCTTATTGATACCTACAAAAAAATGTGGGCTGAAAAGGTAGAAATTCCAATGATCATCAACGGAAAGGAAGTAAAAACTGATACAAAAGTAAAGCTTCAGTCTCCACAGGATCATGCTCATGACTTCGGATTCTACTACCAGGGTGGTATGCAGCATGTAGATGACGCTATCAACGCAGCATTGGCAGCTAAAGAAGCATGGAATGGGCTAGGTTGGGAACAACGTGCAGCTATTTTCTTAAAGGCAGCTGATCTTTTGGCGGGTCCTTACAGAGATGTGATCAATGCAGCTACGATGATCGGACAGTCTAAAAATGTACACCAGGCTGAAATTGATTCTGCTTGTGAGTTCATCGACTTCTTAAGATTCAACGTAGAATTCATGACAGAAATGTATTCTGAGCAGCCGGTTTCTGACAACGGAATCTGGAACCGTGTAGAATACAGACCACTTGAAGGGTTCTGCTTTGCAGTAACTCCGTTCAACTTTACGGCTATCTCAGGAAACCTTCCTACTTGTATGGCAATGTTAGGAAACGTTGTGGTATGGAAGCCTTCTGATAAGCAGGTTTATTCTGCAAAAGTAATCATGGATGTATTAACTGAAGCGGGTCTTCCTGCAGGGGTTATCAATATGATCTTTACAGACGGTAAAGAAACGGCTGAGAAAGTATTGGCTCACAAAGATTTTGCTGGTCTTCACTTCACAGGGTCTACAAAGGTATTCCAGGGAATGTGGAAAATGATCGGTGACAACATCCATAACTACAGAACTTACCCAAGAATCGTTGGAGAAACTGGTGGTAAAGATTTTGTAATCGCTCACCCGTCTGCGAACGTAGAAGCAGTAGCTACCGCTTTAGTAAGAGGTGCTTTCGAATATCAGGGGCAGAAATGTTCTGCAGCTTCAAGAGCTTATGTTCCTAAGTCTCTTTGGGCTGATGTGAAGAAAGTAATGGAAGCTCAGATGGCTACGATTAAAATCGGTTCTCCTGAAGATCCATCCAACTTTGTAAACGCTGTAATCGACAGAAATTCTTTCGAAAAATGTAAAGGATATATCACCAGAGCTAACGAATCTTCTGAGGCTACTGTAGCCATCGGTGGAACATGTGATGATTCTAAAGGATGGTTTGTACACCCAACGGTAATTGAAACGACAAATCCTCAATACGAAAGTATGGTAGAAGAAATCTTCGGCCCAATCCTTTCTGTATTTGTATATGAAGATCAGGACTGGAAAGAGACTCTAAAATTAGTTGATTCTTCTTCTCCTTATTCATTGACAGGTTCTGTATTCTCTCAAGACCGTTATGCTATTGCTGAAGCTTACAAAGCTTTAGAAAATGCGTCCGGTAACTTCTACATCAACGACAAACCAACAGGTGCAGTAGTAGGACAACAACCTTTCGGTGGTGGTAGAGCTTCTGGAACTAACGATAAAGCAGGTTCTAAAATGAACCTTCTTAGATGGACATCTGTAAGAAGTGTGAAAGAAACATTTGTTTCTCCAAAAGACTACAAATATCCATACCTAGGATAATGATGAGTAATGAGTAATAGGCAATGAGTAATTGATTGTCTGTTCTTTCAATACAGCCTCGGAATTTCGGTTTCGGGGCTTTTTTATCAATGATGTGATGAGAAGGGAGGGAAAGAGATAAGAGATGATAGATGATGAGATAATAGACGCCCTAGATGGTAAAAGGAGCTTAGCTTATGGATTTCTATATATGTTTCTTTCTAAAAGTTTCAATGTTTAAGGCTAAGATTAAATGCCTGCTATTTCCGCAATAGTCTAATACTCTAATACTCTAATACTCTAATACTCTAGTACTCTCAAACCCAATCTAACATCTTTTAACAAACTTTACCTATACTTTACAACTCCTTTACCCCTGTTAGGAATAATAGTTGTTTTTTCATCATTACACCCCAAAATAAAATAATATGAAAAAGTTATTGCTAGCAGCCATCGGAATAGGAATATTTGCAGTGAGCTGTGGAACCAAAGAGTCATCTATGTCAACCAGTAATCGTGATTCGGCAATGGATCAGTCCAGAACGGCCTCACCCGCCACGACAGATACGATGACTACAAAGAAAATGAATCCTGATACCATTAAGATGAAAAAGGATTCAATGGCAACTCCTCCTGCCAAATAATATGATATACGTTTAATTTAAATAGAAATCTGCAGATGAAAGTTCTGCAGATTTTTTGTTAAACCATCCTGAAACAGCCGGCAATTATTTTGTTTTCTTAAACACCGTTCCCCCCTGCATATCCATAACGACTCCATTTACATTCCCTTTATCATCCAGAGTAAAATTAAAATCGAAATCAGGATTCATTTGCTGCGGAACTGCTTCTGTCAATTTTGACGAAAAAAGATCGTATTGCTGATGGGCCAATATAAATTTGAAAGTAGGAAATTTGGCATACAGATTATTACCTTCTTTTGAAACGGTAAAAGTTCCATATCCTTTATTGGAATATTCACCACAATAGGCATCAAGATCATGGGTAGTTTTTTTCTTCTCATTCACCGCCGTACTGATATTTTTATCCGGTTTTACAATATCGGAAAGTCCTTTTTCATAGGAATAGGGCTTATTGTGGTCTAAACCGAGCATCCGGATGGAAATCATATTTGCAATAGTATTGGAAATGTCTGAATTGTGCTGATTACTGAGCACTACAACACCGAATTGATCTGCAGGAAACAAAAAGACGTTAGAATTGAACCCGGATACTCCACCGGCATGCCATACTTTATAATGGCCTTTGAAAATCTGGGTAAGCCAGCCATATCCATGACCAAATAAGTAACTTTTTTCATCCGGACTTGTCGGAGGAGCTCCATCAATCATGACTTTGGCACTCATTGCATTTTTCATGTAATCTTTTGAAACGAGTATCTGGCTTTCAAATTTGCCGTAATTCAGCCAAAGTCTGATCCAGTTGGCCATCTCTGTAGCAGAACTATTGACAGCCGCTCCCGGTTTATCATTATCAGGTTTCTGAAATAATAGTTTTTCAATATGCTTCTGGTAAACTCCATAAGGATAAGAAAAGTCCTGTTGCTTTACCATTTCATCAATCGAGGTAGTACTTGTATTCATTTTCAGAGGAGCAAATATTTTTTCCCTGATGAGACTATCCCAACTTTTGCCAGTCACCTGCTCTGCAATTGTTCCCAGCATGAGATACCCAAAATTACTGTATTTCCAGCTGTTTCTAGGTTCTCCATTTTCTTTGATAAAAGGAAGTCTTTGCATCAACTGTATACGTTTAGCCTCAGGGAAGAAAATGTAAGTCCCATCTATGCTTCCCAATCCGCTTCTGTGTTCAAGTAAATCTTCAATGGTGATCAGATTGTTCATCCTGTCTGTAGAGAAGGTGAGATAAGGAATATACTTGGAAGGTTTATCCTGAACGGATAATTTCTTTTCCGTTTCCAACATGCCTATCAAAGCGGATGTAAATGATTTGGTATTGCTTCCGATGCTAAAAACAGTATTCGTAGTTACAGGTTGTTTAGCTTCAAGATCCCTATATCCATAGCCTTTAGAATAAACTATTTTATCATTTTTAATGATTGCGACAGAGATTCCTACCGCCTGATAATCGGCCATGATCTTATTGATTTCGTCATCAATTCCTTTTAAATTTACCTTTGATTCCTGACTTGATGTAAAACTGTATAGTAACAGACTGAGCAGGTAAAGTATTTTTTTCATATTTTCTATTTTAAGATAAACAGAGTGCTATTCCTTCAGTTTCTTATTCCTCAATGCCATTGTGGATCAGGCACAGAATCATAATATCCCCCTCTTATTTCTTTAAAAACAATTTTATCAGAATATGATCTGATCATCAATAAAAATATTAATATTTCATTATATTTGATTAAACAAACATCAAAAAAATAAAATAATATGAAAAAGTTTTGCTTCGGAGCTCTCCTTGGACTTCTCTTTCTGGGAAGCTGCGCTCAAAATAAAGAAAAAAGAGAAGCGTTTAAAGAGGCTCACAATAAAGATTCTTTAAGAAACAAAATGGGTGATTCTGCTGTAGCTAATTCTCAGTCTACTCCGGCTGCTTCTGCTCCTTCAACCTCAAAAACTGACACTACAAAAACGAAAGGTAAATAAATCACAAATCCACAGAAAGTCTGTGGATTTGCACTTAAAAAAACTTGACTGAAAAAAAACCGGGCAATCAACCCCGATTATATGGTATGGTCCGGAATTCCGGATCAGAATATTTTACGTTAGCAGATAAAATGACATCGCAATTATTCACTGATTATAGAAAGAAGAACAGATCTTTTTCCTGAAAGTTTCATCGTTGAATTTATTTAATGTAGACCCTCATTTTATTTCATTCCAAAAGAAACAGGACTTCTTCAAAAATAAAAGAGACAAGCTGTAATGTGATAGTCGTCATTCCCGTGAAACTGCCGCAAAGATATGGCAGGAGGAGGCTTGCGTAAAATAATAGGTTGTCTGTTTTCGCGAAAATGGCAAGTCAGAATAAAAAAAACGATCTATTTTTAATCATTTTCGCGAAAATGAACATTCTTATCTGATTGGTTTTCAGAATCAAGATACTTAATATATGCTGAAGGAGAATAATCAGTGACTGCTTTGAATACTGCAGCAAATTTACTGTGCGAAGAAAAACCACATTCATCAGCAAGAATACTGATTTTATATTGTCTGTACTTTTCATCATTGATCAGTTTGTCTACAATATAATTGATTCTTAAACGGTTGATGTATGTTTTAAAATCGGTACACTTGTGCTGATTGATCACATAAGACAGATACTTTGTATTGGTATTCAGCTCTCCTGCCAGGAAAGACAGAGACATCCCTTTATTGTTGTAAAGAGCTCCTTTTTCAAAGGCTTCAAGCAGTTCAAGCAGTTTCGATTCTGTTTCGGAAGTCATTAGTGAATCATTTCTTTTTCGGTCTGCTTCACTGTCTTTTTCATCAATTTCTTCTACGAATATATTGGAGAATTCGGAATGTTCAGATGGTTTTAAAGGTTGATTTCTGCTGCTGATCATTTTCAGCTGTTCTCTTATGATGCTTCTGAATTTTGAATGCTGTTTTTTCTGTTTTGTTCTGAAAAAAATAATCAGACCGATCACGGCTGCCAACAATATAATGATTGCGGCATTCTTAGCGACATTCATCGAGCTGCTCTTTTTATTGTTCTTATTTCCCAGGCTTTCCTTATTATTTACGACAAACCCTTGGTTTCTGGCAGCAATGCTATCATAGGCTTTTACATATTTAACGGCATATAAAGATGCTTTAAAACTGTCTCCGGTTCCTTCGTAATAGTCGTTGATATTGGAATATACAGCCTTTCTCAGCTTCAGGCTTCGGGAAGTGTCGGCTATTTTTTCTGCTTTTTTCAGATAGAATTCTGCTTCTTTCCAGTTTTGCTGCTTCAGGCGGATTCCTCCAAGCCCGTTATACACCAATCCCAGTGTACAACTTCCTTCTTTGAGCAGTTCCTGTGCCTTTCTGTAATAATTTTCTGAGGTAGTATAATTGTTGAGCTTAAAATAAACATCTCCCAATACCTGATAAGACGCTGCAGCCGTCCGGTCTTCATTCTTACTGTTTATTTTTTCAAAGTGTTCCAGAGAACGTTCTATATATTGTACTGCATTAGAATAATTGCCCTGCTCCATTTCATAGAAGGCCATTTCCTGATTCAGCAATCCTGAGGCTTCATTACTTTCGTGAAAGCTTAAGATCTGTTTGGAAGATTCAAGTCCTTTTAAGATGTATTTTCTGGCTCTTTCATTGAGTCCCACCTGTCTGTATTCACGGGCCAGTAACCTGCTTACATTGGCCATCCACTTGGGGTCACTTTTCTGATTGATTAATGAATGGGCGTTTTCTCCGTAGCATATTGCTTTTTTAAGCTCTCCTGCATGATGATAAAGCTCTGAAGAAAGCATCAGACTTCTTATTTTCTCTGTGGGCTCTTGTGCCACCATATAAAGGGAATCTGCCGTTCTGATCGCTTTAGGCAGATCTTTATAGGCAGTGATAGAGGAAGTCCTTTCACAAACCTGATCAAAGCTGTTCTTTTTCTGGGCAAATAGAGGGATTGCTGTCGTAAGCAAAAACAAAAATATCAGTAGGATTCTGGACATACAAAAACAAATTATTATTTTTATTTTATAATAATTCATCATTATTTTCACGGGGTGTCTTTTTGTTTTTTACAAAATTAGTAATATTTTACTTTTAATTAAAATATTCTATTGAAATTTAATCATTTAACCTAAAACACCAATTTATATTAAATTTAATAATAAGACCAAAATAATAAACGATTATCTTTCATATCAATCTATACCTGTATTAAAAACAAGGTTCTTGTATAATTATTTTCAATATGAACGGTTTAAATGTCAGCATATTTATTACATTTGCAGGGAATAAAAAGTTTTTATGAAAAAAATAACCATACTTTCCACTCTATTTGTAGGAGTGCTTGCATGGGCACAGGGAATCAAATTTGAGGACAGCAATTTCGCCTCTATCCTGGCTAAAGCAAAAAAAGAAAACAAACTGATCTTTGTAGACGCATACGCTTCATGGTGCGGACCATGTAAACTGATGGTGAAAAATATTTTTCCGCTTCAATCAGTAGGTGATTATTATAATTCTCATTTTATCAATGCAAAAATTGATATGGAAAAAGGAGAAGGTATCGAACTGGCTAAAAAATACAATGTAAAAGCATTCCCTACCTATCTTTTCATAGACGGAAACGGTGAAGCTGTACACAGAACGCTTGGGTATGTGGAAGAAAAGGATTTTATTCAGTTTGCTAAGGATGCTGAAGATCCGAGCAGAAGGCTTACTTCTTTGAAACAGCAGTTTGAAAAAGGAGAAAAAGCACCGGAATTCTTAAAAAACCTGGCTGGCCTTACTATTTATAATGATCCTGAATTTGCAGGGAAAGTTCTGAACCGTTATTTCCAACAGAAAACAGCTTTAGATCAGGAAGACATACAGATGCTTCTTTCAGGAGTTCAAAGCACTGAAACCCCGTTATATAAAATCTTTCAGGATAAGAAAACCGATATTATCAAATTTCTTCCGGAAGATAAGTATGAAAAGTTTGATAAAAACATTAAGCTGAATACGGTTGCTAAAAAAGCATACAACCCGGATACCAAAACATGGAACGACAGTTACTTCATGACGGAAACTCAAAAATTTCTGAGCAAAGAAGAAGCTGACAAAATCCTGAAAAGAATGAAAGCCAACAGAGCTTTAAAGAATAAAGATATTCCTGAGTATGAAAAATTAATTCTTGATCTGTATAAGGATTATTCTGCAGCAGGTTCTGAAGAACTGAATTCTCTTGCATGGAACTTCTTTGAAAATGTAAGCAATAAAACTTCCCTGGAAAAAGCAATTGCATGGGCACAGGAATCTGTAAAAAAAGATCAGAACTTTGCCAATACAGATACACTAGCCAATCTTTACAATAAGATTGGAGACAAGAAAAATGCAAAGATGTGGGCTGAAAAGTCTATTGAACTGGCTAAAAGCTCCGGACAGGATTCTTCTGATACAGAAAAACTACTGAAAAGCCTTTAATAAGTGCTATATAAAAGTAAAAAGCCGCAGAACGAGAGTTCTGCGGCTTTTTTATGTTGTTTACCACCCCGGCAAAAATTCACGTCTTCAGTTGTAAAGATGGTAAAGGTCGCTTCTTATCTATATTAATATTCAAACAACACGCTTCCCCATGTAAATCCGCTTCCGAAAGCAGAAAGAAGTACCAGATCTCCTCTCTTGATTTTCCCCTGTTCAATCGCTTCACTTAAAGCAATTGGAATGGATGCCGCTGTTGTATTTCCGTATTTTTGGATATTATTAAAGATCTTATCATCCGGTAATCCAAATTTTTGCTGCACAAACTGAGCAATTCTCAGATTGGCCTGATGTGGGATGAACATATCAAGATCTTCTACAGTCTTGCCTGCTTTATTCAAGGCTTCCATCATGGTTTCAGGGAATCTGGTCACAGCATGCTTGAATACGAAGTTTCCGTTCATGATCGGATAGACTTCCTTATTGGTTACATTTTCAGGATCTTTTCTCATTCTGTCGCTCCATCCGAATTTGGAACCCGGGAACTGTGTACAAAGATCATCGGCATATTTCCCTTCAGAATGCATGTTTACGGCTAAAACATCTCCTGCCTTTTCATCTTCTGTTGCAGAAAGTACAATTGCTCCTGCCCCATCTCCGAAAATAACAGATACCCCTCTTCCTTCATCTGAAAAATCCAGTCCGAAAGAATGAACTTCTGCACCTACTACAAGAATATTTTTATACATCCCCGATTTGATGAATGCATTGGCCACACTCATAGAGTATACAAATCCCGAACACTGATTTCTCACATCCAGAGCTCCAATCGTATCACATCCCAACATATCCTGAAGCAAAACTCCACAGCCAGGAAAATAGTAATCCGGAGAAAGCGTCGCAAAAACAATATAATCAATATCTTTTGAAGTAAGGCCTGCATTCTGAATGGCTTTTTCAGCAGCTTTGAAACCTAAATAAGCACTGGTTTCCTGAGAATCATATCTGTTTTTTCTGTGTCTTCTTTCCTTGATGCCTGTTCTTTCCGTAATCCACTCATCATTGGTCGTCATTAGTTGGGCTAGATCATCATTGGTAACAACGTTATCTGGAACATAAAATCCAACACCTTTTATTGTACTTTTAATCATATAGTTTTTTAATTTTGGCAAAGATAAAACTTATTTAACACATAGTTTTTCAAAATATTAGTATTTTTACTTTATGCCAATTGATACGATATACAGAAGCTCCCATTGTGAATGGGTAGATGTAGAGGCTCCTACCGCAGAAGACCTGAAATTTCTTCATGAAAGATACGAAATCAACAATCTCCTTCTGGAAGATACCATCGATCCCAATCACCTTCCCAAATATGAGGAAGATGGAAACGTAAAATTCTTCCTTCTCCGTGAAAGTACGGAACTGGAGCGAAAAAACCTCAACACCATCAGCGACATCAGCACCAAAATTGCCATTTTCCTGCTGGACAATACCATCATCACGATCCATAGGATGAAAACGAGGAGTATTTCTGAAACCAAAAAGAAACTACAAACCACTCAGGAGGACATTACCCCACAAAAAATAGCTCTGATGATCGCTATTCTGATCATGAAAAGTTTCGATGATGAATCGATAAGCCTGCTGGAAACAATGGATAATATTGAAAATGAAATTTTCCTTAAGAATACCAACCATACGAGTCAGATCCGAAGATTGTATAAGCTGAAGCGAAAATCCGGTCTGAATTCCCGGGTACTGGTCATCTCATCAGATGCTATCGATAAATTTAAACTATTGAATCTACAGGATTCTGAAATTGTCGATCTAAAGGATAAACACAAAGACGTAGTAGCCGATTTTGATCATTTGAATATACAGATCACCAACCTTATTTCGATGTTTCTGGCCCTTTCGGATCAGAAAGCCAACCAGGTGATGAAAGTTCTCGCCATCTATTCGGTTTACTTTTTACCTATCACCTTCATTGCCGGAGTTTACGGAATGAACTTTGAAAATATGCCTGAGCTTCATCATAAACATGGTTATTTTATTACGTTGGGAGTAATGGCTACAGTAGTGATCAGCACTTTCATCTACGTGAGAAGAAGACAGTGGTAATCTCATTGTTGAGACAGGTGTAAAGGCGAACAATAAGTCAATATATTGTCTGCATTGATCCCTTTCTTAAAATACAATGCCCCAAAACAAAATACTATGAAAACTGAAGACCTTAATAAAATTCTGGAAGATGATTCGCTTTCGAATGAGTCTAGGGATAAACTTATTGCTCTGCATGAAAATATCTCTTCCAAAGAATTCTCTGATCTTCTGGATCAGGAGGGTAATCAGTATATAGAGTTTGTACAGGAAGGTGGCGGCGTCTGGGGAAGCGCTCTGGTGGGGTACCTTTATGGTCTTGAAATCTTCGGGATCCGTTTTCTGAAAGTAGCGGGAACCAGCGCCGGAGCAATCAATACCATACTTATTGCAGCCTGTAAAACCAAAGAAGAATCCAAAAGTGAGCTCATTAAAGATATTCTTTTCAGCTGGGACTTTGCTGATTTTATGGATGGGAAAACGTATGTGAAAACTACCCTTCACGGGATGCTCAACAATAAGGACTTTTTTAAGATCAATGCCATTATTGCAGCGATTCTCTTCATTATTCTGGTCAGCATTCCTTTTGCTGCTCCTTCAGACAGCATACTGAGTGCAAAACTTATGTTTCTGATTCCTCTGATCCCTACCATTATCCTTTTTTTATGCATTAAAAAGCTATACAACAATTTCAGAAAGGAAAACAGTGGTCTTAATCCTGGAAATGTATTTCAGAATACGATGAAAAATGCCCTGGAAAGTTTCGGAATCAAAACCGTTGCTCATCTGAACGAAAAATTCATTCAGAAGGAATATGATCTTAACCTCAACTACCGCTACGGAAACGGTCAGGAATATTATTCAATGGCTCTTCAAAGCATAGAGTTTATTAAAACTAAAAATCTTGAACATATCGATCAAACCCGCTATAAAATATTCTATGAAAGTGCCGCCAATAACGACTATTATAAAAACAACCCTTTTTATCTGCTCCGCTCAGAATATGTGATCATTACGACCGACATCAATGCTAAAATAAAAGTGGAACTTCCCACTATGGCTAATCTGTACTGGTCTGAAGAGGAACTGAAACACATTAGTCCGGCAGATTTTGTGAGAGCTTCCATGTCTGTTCCTTTTTTCTTTGAACCTTTCCAGAAAGAGATCAACAAAGAGGATGATTCTGTAAAATATGCCTGGAAATACTGGATGAATACCAAACAGAAAGACATTAATCCTGTTGGGATTTTCATTGACGGCGGCAGCATCTCCAACTTCCCTATCGATCTGTTTCACGCAGATGAAATTTTTTATCCCAGAATGCCGCTTTTCGGCGTACAGCTCTCCAGTGATTCTGCCATGCTTTCCGAAAAAGGAAAAACAAGTGTGGAAATCATGAACACCCCATTCAGCTATGCCGGAAATATCATCAGTACTTTAAAAGGTTTTAATGATAAAACATTTCTTACCAAGCATAGTTTCTACCGCCTGTATAGCATACAAACCGTCAACTGTGGTACCAGCAGCTGGTTGAATTTCTTTATGAAAAAGGAAGAAAAAGAAGAGCTTTTCAACAGAGGCTTCCAGGCGGCGCTTGATTTCCTGAATCAGTTCGACTGGAAAAAATACAAATACGAGCGGATGATGCTCTCCATGAAAGAGAAAAAAATACTGAAAGAAGAGGATACTCCTACGGTGGGATAAGGATTTTTAAGTACTTTAGCTTAAAATTAAATCATGAATAAATGGTCCCGGCTGGGATTAGAAGGTTTAAATGATAGTAGAAATGAACTGGATTATCAGAAGTATAAAAAAAGTAAAGTTCCATACTAATCTTCAGGAAGTTTTAAAACCTGTCTGGGAAGATTTAACCAGTCACAACTGGATCTTAACCGATCTTGATTTTATGTCTGATGGTAATATTCCAATCAATTTTGATCATGACTTCTTTGTTTTAGATCATCAACAGTTTGAAAGTATCTACAAAAGTAATACTCAGATCATTTGGGGAATTATTGCCGCTGTCCCCCATCCTATTGAAGTTAATTTTTCACAAGTATCCCAATTGTCGGCTGAAGATCCTAAGGTCTGGAAAAGTAATCATTTTTTAATTTCTGAAAGCATTGTGGAAATCATTGCTGTTGACAGTGGATATACGATCATTAAATTTAAAGATAAAACCCTCTCTGAAAAATTTAAAAATTATTTTCAGGACCAGGCTGTAGATTTACATATATTCAATGAAAAACATTTTGGATAAAATATGAAACGTCTAATTAAATTTCTTATTATTACAGGATTAATAATGTTGCCTCTTTCGGTTATTATGTTTATAATCGGTGTGGGAATGTTTACCGCAAGTGGAGATTTCCCACAATTCGTCATAAGATTGTCTGAGGTATGCTTTGCATTTTGGCTGCCATTTCTCATATTGGGCCTTATCTTTACTACTATCGGAGCCATCATGGGTTTAATCTTTGAAAGAAAGAAGTCTTAAAAAGGTTCTGAATGCATCAATAAAACTTATTATGGGCGGATTTATAGAACTGTACAGACTGGATAAAGCAAAGATCAGAGAAAACCTGTATCCGAAAATTTCAGATACAAGTCTTCCAGATGTATTTTTAGAGATCATTAATAAACGTTTTGGAACCTTCCGGGATTTTCTGAAAAGCGGAAGAGAGTTTTCAGATCTATCTTATGAAAAACTTATGTTAAAACTTCAGCAAGAAGATTACACCTTAGAAAATGAAGAATTTACAGCTCTTTTCAATTGGTTTAGCTGGTATTATCAGGATGATCACGAGGGTGACGAAGAAATCTTTGCCGATCATGGATTCGTCAGCATCTGGCATCTGACTACCCGCTATGAAGTTCCTCTACTCTTTTCAGTAGCTGCCAAAGGTGTTGAGGAATTTTATATTCCACTTCTTGATAATGCTCCGGAATTGACAATTGATCATATTTTAAGCAGTAATGAACTTCTTCTTATGGTTGATTATCTTATTCTTCTTTCCTTTAAAGCAGCTGTTTTTATGGGATCGCCTGATATGGAGGAAATGAGACAATCACTTGGAATTTCACGGTTTGACACTTCTCCCCAGCTTCATATCAGTATAGAAAAACACTTAAATACCTGTCTTCAAAACCCTGATTATTTGTATCGTGACAAAATGAAGCATCTTCTTGAAGGCGGTTATGAATATATTCCCGGAATCATAATGAACATTAAAGAAAATCTGGGCAGTTATAAAGGTCCGGTTTACCTTGATCATCGTTACTGATCTAAAGGCTATCCAAAAAATTGAGGTACATCGGTACACTCTTTTCGATCCATTCATCTGAAGAATCACGTTCTATACCATAGTACACGAAAGGTTCTTTATACTCTGCTTTTATATAATCAAAGGTCAGTTCGTAAGGTCTGAAAAGTTCGTTCATCGTGTATTTATATTCTCCGGATGCGGTATAGCCTTCTTTATCAATCCCGGCAGTAACCGCTAAAGTCATTTTCTTTCCTGCCAGCCTGTATCCGCTATTGCTTCCGTAAGCCCAACCATATAAAACAACCTCATCCAGCCATTGTTTGAGAAGTGGCGGGCTGCTGAACCAATAAAAAGGAAACTGAAATACGATCTTATCATAAGATTCCATCAGTTTTTGCTCTTCAGCAATATTGATCTTTCCATCAGGATAAGCTTTATATAATTGGTGAACGGTGTATTTTTCCGGGGATTTTTTCAGTTCTTCAATCCATCTTTTATTGATGGCGGATTTTTCAATATCCGGGTGAGTTACAATAATTAAGGTCTTCATTATGTTTAAATTTCTACAGCAAAATTACAACATGTAACTTACATTTCGTACATTAGCAACCTATTGTATGGTACTATAAAAAATGTAAGTAATGACTAAAATAAAGGAAACTTCAACCAATTTTGCCAATAAGAAAGCCCTTTCTGATGAATGTCCGGAGATCTATGCCTCCAATACTATCGGTGGGCAATGGGCATTGGCTATCTGTTGTTATCTGATCAATGGGAAAATGAGATTTGGTGAATTGAAGAAAAAACTTCAAAACATTACAGAACGTATGCTTACCCTTCAGCTTAGAAGACTTGAAGAAGATAAAATTATCACAAGAACGGTTTATGCCGAAGTTCCGCCAAGGGTAGAATATGAACTGACGGAAATTGGATACAAACTGAAACCGATTATTCTGGAGTTTGAAAAATGGGGAAATGAGCATAAAGAACTGATGAAAAAAGCTTCAAAGAATGACTGAGGAATTAGATACTTTTTATCTGGAATTAATCGTATTGGCATGTGAGACCAGTCAAAACGACGTCTATATGCATGGATACCTCGAAATAAGACTTAACAATAAAAAACCTTATGCAGAAGGAGATATTATTGACATCAGTGAATTTTATGAGAGTATAGATGCGGATGGTGAATTCAAAATATTTTCATGTTGCTGCGGAATTCCTGAGTGTAGTGGCTGGATTAGAGGAATTCAGGTTGTTCATCTTGAAAATAACCGTATAAAATGGACCAATCTTAATAGCGGACAATCCTGGACATTTCAAAAACACCTGCTTGTAGATGCTTTGCAACAAGTAGATGAAGAGGTAGAAAATTTTAAAAAATTTTTCACCCAAAAAGATATTGAGTATGTAGGATATGGTTCTTAATAGAAGTTTTATTACCATCAGATTGCTACAGAATAACCAATAAATTAATAGAATCATTCTGTAGAAATCTAAGCTTATTTGTTGATTTATCCTTTAACCTTTTTCCACAAAGGCTTTTCGGCCAATACTTTTTCGTGTATCGGACAGCTTTCATGATGGGCTCCTTTCAGGTATCCGGTGCTCATCAAAAACTCATTCACAATCTCTCCACCGGTGAATTTGAATGTTTTCTTGAAAAGCTTCATCCATTCCGGTAATGCTTTAGGATGATGATGCTCCAGCCATTTTTCGAATGAGCCAAATTCTTTCTGAAGTTCAATAATGGTTCTGGCATTTTCTATTGCTGCATTCACCTTGAGCTTATTTCTGATAATTCCAGGATCGCTAAGCAGTCTTTCACGGTCTTCCTCTGTATAAGCGGCAATTGTCTGAATATCAAAATTGTGATATGCCGCTCTGAAACTTTCTTCTTTTTTCAGAACAGTTTCCCAGCTCAGACCTGCCTGGTTAATTTCAAGGATCAGTCTTCCAAACAATTCGTTATCATCATGGATCGGGAACCCATAATAATTATCATGATAGTTTTTGTGCAGTTCTCTTCTGCTTTCGGGCTGCATTCCGTCTATGGCTAAGCAATAACTCATTGAAATATTCTGTTTTTTATTTAATGGGATAAAGATATGACAGGATTGTGACAACTGTTAGTCAGTAGAGGTTATTTTTATCGTGTGAAAAGAAAACTCAAAACTGGTAAACACTGTGGTATCCAATCGAAGATTTTCTTTTTTTGCCACGAATACCACTAATTTTTTCTTTTTATTCATGCATTCGTAGTCAAAAAAATGCTCAAAGATTCATAAGATCCGCAGAGTAAGCAAAAGTTTTTATTCATCTATTTTTTTCGTTCGCAAAGGTGTTACACTCGGCTATTGAATTATTACGTTTTTTGCTTAATAGAATGCTTTTGTGAGCGAAATATTTACCATAATATGAGACGTTTCTAGCGAACCTTAGCGTTAAAAACAAAAATGAATTCGTGGTATTCGTAGCAAAAAAACTTCTAGCAGATTTTTTTAAACTGCCAAAGTCTTCCTGTTCTATGTGGCTTACCATCATTCAATAACAAATTACCAATACTCTCTCATCATTACCTTGAAAATATTTAGTAGTTTAGACCATTCAAAATGACCATCATGAAATCTCTGGCAGCCATTATTTTCATTTTATTTTTTAGTATTTTCAAGACACAGAATATTTATTCAAAAGCCTATGGAAATCCAAAGAACCCACCCGTAATTTTCATACACGGCGGACCCAGCGGAAATGCTACCCTATTTGAAGGAACTACTGCTCAGAAAATGGCTGACAAAGGATTTTATGTAATCGTATACGACAGACGTGGTGAAGGCCGTTCGAAAGACGAGAATGCTACCATGACCTTTAACGAAAGTTTTGATGATTTAAATGCACTTTATACAACCTACAAAATTAAAAAGGCTCATATTCTGGCCCATAGTTTCGGAGGAATTATCGGGACATTGTTTACAGATAAATTCCCCGAGAAAGTAAGTTCTCTTACTCTTGCCGGAGCTTTGTTTACCCAACAGGAAACGTATAATCATATCTTAAAAGAATCAAAAGAACATTTCAAAAATGATCCGACCCTGCTCAAAGAGATTTCAGCAATTGAAAATCTTGATAAAAACTCTGCTGCTTACAGAAAAAGATGCTATGAGATCGCAAGTAAACTCAACTTTTTTTATATGCCCCATCCCACCCCGGAAAGTGAAAGTTTAAGAAAGGAATATCAAAATGGAGAGTTCTATAGGAACAACATCAGAAATGCCAATTCTCCTATTAAATTTTATCAGAATGAACCTCTCAATAACCTTGATAATACTGCTGTTTTAAAAGAAATCAAACGGAAAGGGATTCCCATTTTTGCAGTATATGGAAAAAATGACGGAATTTTCTCTGAAAAGAAACTGGCTGATCTTACTGCTATCGTGGGAAAGAAGAATTTTAAACTGATCGATAACTGTTCACATTATTTATTTGTAGATCAACAGGATGAATTTTTACAATTTATAAAGCTTAAACTAAAATAAAGTGTAGTTTTGTACTTATGTCAAGCCCATCAATATATATGAAAACCTATAAAGCCATCATCATGATGCTGGTAGTGGTGTTTTCATTATCGCCATGTTCTGTAAAAAGAAATGTGCTTGACCTTTTTGACATTCAGTACATCAGTGGTCTCAATAAGGTAAAAACTACCTCCGGCCCATCCTTCAGCTGCGATACTGCTTCTGCTTCTACACAGGTTTCAGTATCGAAATCCAAAAGTATCAGACTGACAGAATCTTTTATGTATTCCAATACTGTTGCAAAGAATATCCGGGAAGAAAAACTTTTCTTCAATAAATATTCCGGGCATTCCACGGGAAACAGTCCTCCGAAATATATTCTGTTTAAAAGACTGAAATTAAGCCTGGTGTAAAAACTTTTTCAACTCAGATTAAAAACAGTTTTTTACCATACATTATTAATTTCAATGAAACATACTACTAACAGCCAGTCTTATGACCTGGCCGGATTATATACTTTATCCCTAAGAATGGTGATCGGATGGACCTATTTCTCCGCATTCTGGCGCAGACTCATCCTTGAAAACAAACTTATTCCTGATGAAAAGGGATATATCGGGGAAAAATTCAATCATTTCTTACCCAATGCCCTAGGCATCAAACCTATTATCGAATATCTGGTAACTCATCCTGATGCTTTACAACGGTCAATGATGACTTTTACTATTATTGAAGCGATTGTTGGATTATTTATCATCCTCGGATTACTAACCCGGTTGATGAGCATCGGGATTTTCAGTCTTGCTTTTGGAATTTTACTGGGGTCAGGCTGGCTGGGAACCACCTGTGTAGATGAATGGCAAATAGGTGTTCTGGGAATTGCAGGAGGTTTTGTCTTATTTCTTACAGGAAGTGGCCCTTATTCTCTGGATTATTATTTCATAAAGAAGAACAGGCATTTTACCCAGACAAAATGGTTTCAATGGTTGGGCTCGGGAGTACTTCCTGTTTCTCAGCCAAAAGTTTTTGTGCTCACGGGTTCTCTGATTATTTTTGGTCTTACGCTTTATACCAATCAATATTTTCATGGAGGGGTCTGGGGGACCTTGCATAATAAATCGGTAAAACCTAAACTTGAGATTTCCAATATTTCACATACTGATTCGGATTTAAAATTCAGGGTTTACCGAACGGAAGGTGCTGATGTCTATGGATCTTTCCTCATTGGAGTTCACATTCTGGATAAGAATGGAAATGTTTTAAAGGAATTTGACAACAAGACACTTTCAAAGTTTTCTGAGGATCATATTAAAAATCATTATGTAGCCAAAGTAAAACCAGGGAAACACAGCCTTATTATTCCTTTGGGAGCAAAAGCGGATGTCCGTATCGGGATTGATGATATTATTCGAAAAGAGGAAATCCATACCTTAAAATTGATTGATATTAGCGGTATTGAGTGGACGGAAAGCATACAATAGGTCAGATATGATTTTATATTTTGTTGGAAAACGTGAGGATGCAATTTTTTGTTGTATTTAAGGTTTTGGCTAAAGCCAATGGAATGATAAATATAGTGAGAGCGGGCTAAAGCCCGCTCCTATTGATATGGATATGGATATTGATGTCGAATCCGAATAGATATACATAAAAGATAATGGTGTTTAACGACAATATCTTGTATCTTGTATCTTGTATCTTGTATCTTGTATCTTGTATCTTGTATCTTAAAAAAACTATTTCTCCACCAAGATCCCCTCATATATACATGAGCTGTCCGGATCAAGCTTCAGCACGTTCATTTCAAGTAAAACATCCAGCCCCATGGTATCGCATACCCCTTGAACAAAAGGTTTGATGACCGGCCATTTCAGCAGGCCAGCAATCTGGAAGCTCTGGGTGATTTTATGGTAACGGTCGATACCTTTGATCAGGAATTCAGCTTTGTGGTCATTTAATTCTTTAAATTCAAAATTATATTCGGGACTGGATGTAAAAACTGCTGCTATGAGAACTTTGGCCACTGCGGGGATGCCAGGCTGTAAGTCCGGTTGGGCCTCCATATTTTTCAGAGCCATTCTTGATCCGAGATCATACATAAAAGTACTGGAGAGCTGCTCAATAGCTTCTGGTCCATAGAGTTTTCCTGCCTGTTTGAGAAGGCCACCATAAAAGGCTCCTGTAATATCTGAGAGACGCTGTGTAAGTTCTTTAAAAGTTTCTGGAAAAAAGTCGGAAATGATCTGATCCTGATTCATTTCGGGAAGATAAATATCTTTTTTCCTGAAATCTGACAATGCTATATAAGTTTCCGGGAGTTGTATTGGCTTCATATTGAAAATGTGTAGGTGTGTGATAAAATAGTGGGTAAAAGATGAGGCTAGGCCCCTGTTCCTGATACAGTTTCAGAAATATTAAATTTTGTCTTCATTCAGCATAAAGACAAAGGATCATCCTTTAACCGCAGGTAAAGATCTATCTAAAAATAGTTTTTCAATGGTGGGCTCACAGATTTACTCCTTTTGAAAAGGAAGTCAGAGGGAATCTATTCATATTTTTTCATTTTGTAGGGTAAAGTTAAAAAAAACAAATAAATTCTCCAATATGTGATATTATTTTTAACAAAAAGAAACAATTAATTAATATAAAATAGAAATTGCTTGATAAGGTTGGGAAGCAGGAGGCTGGAAGAAGGAAGTTATAGAAGTGGGAAAGCTCAGCACGGCATTGCTTTATTCAATTTTGAATGTGATGAACAAAGCATTTAAAAAAACAAAAAACCTCCGGGATTTCCGGAGGTTTTCATTAAAATTTAGTGCATGGCTTCACTCAAATCTATTTTTTCCTTACTCTTTCTTTCTTTTACAAGTAAGATAAACGGAATACATATTAAAAATATTACCCCGAGGTAAAGAAATACATCCATATAAGATAAAACAGTCGCCTGTTTCGTTACAGAGAGATCGAGCATTTTATAAGCGGCTTTCATTGCAGCGTCAGGTGTCATTCCTTTTGCTACAAAACTGGCTTTAAGCGCTGCGAGTCTTTGCTGTACATCAAAGCTGTTTTCGTCCAGATGGGATATCAGATTATTCCTGTATTTCTGCCCTGCGTTAGCAATAAAGGTTGTGATGGCTGCAATCCCGAAAGATCCGCCCAACTGTCTCATCATCCCTGTAAAGGCTGCTCCCTGACCAATCTCCTGCCCTTTCAGTGTACTTAAAGATAAGGAAGTGATCGGGATAAATAATAATCCAAGACCGGCTCCTCTTACGATAAGCATCCAGAAAAAGGCATCTTTGCTGGTATCCGGTGTCAGAATTTTATATCCCCAGAAACTATACACAAAGAAGATGAACAATCCTAATGAAACCAGAATTTGCTGTTTAGCCCCTTTTGCCAAAAGTCTACCAATGATAGGCATCATAAAGGCTGTGGTTAATGCAGCAGGAATCATCAGTGCTCCCGATTGAAGGGCCGTCCATCCCAGGATACTCTGCGTATACAAAGGAACAATAAAAGTGGAACCATAAAGTCCGAATCCAAGCACGAATGACATCATCGTTCCGATTCTTAAGTTACTATTTTTGAGAACCCTCAACTCAACAATCGGATACTTAAAGGTAAGTTCTCTCCAAAGGAATAAGATAAATCCTAAAACAGCAGCTACTGTAAATGCTACAATCATTCCACTGGCAAACCAGTCTTCTTCCTGACCTCTCTCAAGAATGAACTGTAATGAACCTACTGTTACTGCCAGTAAACCGATACCAATCCAGTCTACATCTGATGCTTTACGTTTTTCGGCATATTTCGGACTTCTTACAAACTGTAGTGTCATCAAGGTTGCTGCAATCCCAATCGGAATATTAATATAGAAAATATAAGGCCAGCTGAAATTATCAACGATATATCCTCCAAGTGGCGGACCTAGTGTAGGCCCAATAATTACTCCCAAACCATAAATAGCCTGAGCCATACTTCTTTTTTCAATCGGATAAGATTCCGTAATGATCGTTTGTGAAGTTACCAATAAGGCTCCCCCACCGATTCCCTGCATCAATCTGAAGAACACAAGTTCCCAGATATTGGTCGCATTTCCACATAAAAATGAAAATATGGTAAATATAATGATGGATGCCGCAAAGTAATTTCTACGTCCAAACTGCTGGGAAAGCCAGCTCGTCATTGGTACTATAATTACGTTACCAATGGCATAAGCCGTAATTACCCATCCCACTTCAGAAAGTGTAGATCCAAGATTCCCCTTCATTTCATTCAAGGCAACATTTACAATCGTGGAGTCTACAATTTCCAGAAGGGCACAAAGGATAGCCGTAATCGTAATGATCACTCTACGCGCTCCATATTCTACTAATGAATCTTGCATAAGTTTTTTTCGATGTAAAAAATCAATGGTGAACTTTACTTCGCAAGTGAATAGTGAATTTCAAAGCCGTTCATTTTAAATTGACAGCAAAGCTGATTCACTATTGACAAAGAAGTTAATTGACTTTTAACAATTTTAAATATTATTTTAAAGCAACCTCTGCCTTCACATTCATCCCTGTTCTCAATCTTTTTGCAATATTCTTATCAATATTTACAAAATCGATCTTTACAGGAAGCCTCTGAACCACTTTTACGAAGTTACCACTCGCATTGTCCGGAGGAAGAATAGAGAATGTAGCTCCTGTGGCAGGAGAGAATGAGCTTACTACTCCTTCAAATTCTTTGTCAGGGAAAGCATCAATCTCGATTTTCACTTTCTGTCCTTCTACCATTTTATCTACCTGCGTTTCTTTAAAGTTGGCTACAACCCATTTCTGGTCATTCTTCACCAAAGCAAACAACTGTGCTCCCGCCTGTAGGTACTGACCTGCTTGTGTGGGCACTTTTCCTACATATCCATCTTCAGGAGCTAGGATTACAGTGTATGATAAGTTTAATTTCGCATTTTCAACATCTACTTCTCTTTGTTTAGCTACAGATCCTGCAACACTGATTTGTTGTGAGCTTGCAGCCGTTTGAGAAGATGCAATATGTGTTTGCTGGGCAATTTGATTTCTTTGGTCAACTAAAACCTGTAACTGTCTGTCCGCAGATTGTTTTGCCGCTAAAGCCTGCTCATACTGTTGCTCTGTAATAGAATGGTCTTTTACCAGATTAGCATATCTCTTCAAATCCTGAGAAGTTTTCCAAACATTTACTTTTGCTGCTTCTATCTGAGCATTAGCCGTAACTACTGCTGCTTCTGAAGAACCGATATTTTTTGAAGTAGCCGTTGTTGTTGCTTCTGCATTAGAGATATTACTTTTAGCTGTAGATAATGCTGCCTGAGCCTGATCAAGAGCCATTTTCTGATCTCTGTTATCCAAAATCACCAACGTATCTCCTTTTTTCACAAACTGGTTGTCTTTTACTTTTACCTGAGCTACATATCCTGATATTTTAGAAATTACCGGTGCCATATTGGAAGCAATCTGAGCATCGTCAGTTTCTTCGTGATACTGCCCATAAGTGTAGGCTCTGTAACCGTAGATACCTCCTCCGATTACTACTGCCGCTAAAATGATAGGAAAAACTAAACTTTTTTTCTTTTTAGGTTCAGCTGCCTGTGTATTATTATTTTCCATTTTGGTTTCGATCTGATTATTTAATTGTTAAAGTTCCTGTTGTCTGTAATAGTTTTCTGTAAGCCAGTGCAGCATCTGCCTTGGCATTGATCACGCCAACGTTGGCAGCAATCTGAGCGGCGTCGGCATCCAATAATTCTGTCATGGTTGCAAGACCGTTATCGTATTTGTTTTTTGTAATTCTATAGTTTTCATTAGCCTGTTCTGCTGACTTTTCGAAAACCATGATTCTTTTTTTCGAGTAATCTGTGTTCTGATATTCTCTGTTTACATCAAGCTTAATGTTGTCATTCAATAGTTCATCGGTTGCTGCAAGCTGTTTTTCTCTCGCCTGAGACTGTCTCAGTGATGAATTTTCTTTCCAAAGATTGGATAGGTTATAAGAAACTCCAATTCCTACATTGATAGCATTGTATACGGTAAGAAATTTCGGAATATCTGCGGCTACATATCCTCCGGTAAATGCGATTGACGGAAGGTTTTCTGCTTTAGCTGCTTTTGTTCCCAATTCTGCCGCTTTTCTCTGCTGAACCAATGCCTGCAGGTCCTTACGGTTTTCTCTTGCTTCATTCACATAAAAATCAACCGGTTTCACTTCTGAACCTTCTTCAATATAGTTTTCATCTACTGTAAGTTCTGTAGTTTCAGGAAGTCCTAATAACAGGTCCATATTGATGTTGGCAATATTGTAGTTATTTTTGGCTTCCAACAGTTGAAGTTCGATATTGGATGTCTGAAGATTGGCTTTTAATCTGTCGTTTCTGGCAATCAAACCGTTATTTTCCATTTTAAGGAAAGTTTCATCTCTTTTCTGAGAAGCTGTAAGATTTTCTTCAAAAACTTTGATAGACTGATTGGCTTTAAACAGGTTGTTATAGGCCTGTGCTACATTGTAAGCAATGGCAATCTTATCATTTTCAGTACTCAGCTTAGAAGCTTCTACCAGATATTTTGCAGACTGGATCCCGTATTTGATCCTTCCGCCACTGTAGATAGGAACACTAAGGTTAGCAGAACCATAAGCTACCTGATGTACTTCCGGACCGCCTGCACCACCGGAAACACCCGGAAGTTTAATATCAACATTCGGTTTTATGGGAAGGTACATATAGCTTCCTGAAACTTTCAATTCCGGAAGCTGTCTGTTTTTGGCTTCCAAAAGATCAGCTGTAGCCTCTTCGATCTTGGCTGCATCGATCTTGAGATTCTTGCTGTTCTGGATTCCCAGCTGCACAGCTTCGTCAAGAGAAAGGGTCTTTTTCTCCTGAGCATTCGCATTTGCTATTCCTACGAATAGTGATAATGCAATCACTGAGTTATTTATTCTCTTCATAACCTAAAAGGTCTTTTAGTAAATATTTTATATGTTTATTAAGTTCTGTATAGAAGGTTTGGTCAAAAACACTCTCTTCTTCTGTATCATTAAGGAATTCTTTATACATTTCTTTAGCATTGAATGCATAAAACAAAGTTCCGCTGATGGTAGAATGAAGCAGATAAATAGGAGGATTCTTGGTAAAAACTCCATTTTTAAGCCCACTCTCCAATATCTGGGAATACATAGAAAGGAATCCCATTTTGGTCTGTTTCAAAAACTCTACAATCTGAGGATTTTGGGTATACAGCTGCTCTCTCTGCATAATCCTGTAAAAGCATTTCTGAGTTCTTATTCTGTCGGAAAACTGATCAATTACTTTTTCAATTTTCTCCCATTCGTTAATATCCGTTCTGCTTAGAATATCTTTTGAAAAAAACTGGCCTTCATTCATCCTGTATTCAACCAGTTTCTCATAAAGCTTTTCTTTAGAACCAAAATAATACGAAATCATAGAGATGTTTACATGAGCTGCCTTGGCAATTTCCCGAGTGGAAGTTCCTTCAAACCCCTTCTCAGCAAAAAGCTTTTCGGCTGCAAACAGTATATTTTCTTCTTTTGAAATCATGCCTGTGTTCATTTTTCAGGCCGCAAATTTACACAAGTTTCAAATAAAATCAAACGATTGATTGATTTTTTAATATAGATTTAATGTATTGCTGATAAAAGATGACTTCTATAAATAAGATTAATAAAGGTTTGAAGGGGAAAGAAGCACTTGGAAGATCATATGAAAACTCTCCAATCTGATATAAAGAATATAAAAAAACAGAAAGACAACAGCCTGATACAAACCTGATCACTCCCCTCTTCCAGCTTCCTGACTTTAATAAGATTTATCTGAAAATCCGGTAACAGGTCAAAAAAGATACTATATTTACAAAAAAACGAATTCTATGGGCTTTTTTGATTTCCTTTTTAAAAAGAAGAAGAAAAAAAATCAGACAGATGAAACCTCTTTTAAAACGGACTCTCCGGATGAAGTGGCTACTGCAATATTACCTGAAGAACCACCAGTTGCACAGGTTGAAGAAACCAATATAGCACCAGAAGAGACCGTTACCGAAATCAATGAGGATGGAAAGCGCTTCGACCTTGAAATGGTAGAGGCTTTCAAAAGGTTTCATTCTGATCCTGGTCTTGAGATTGATATTAAAATCAAAGATGATAAAGGGAATAGTCTTTCCGCACATCAGGCTTACGGTGATCTTTTCACAGAATGGTCAGGCATTCAGTCAAAATGGGACCGTATTTCATTATTTTACCGTTTCTGGGACCACTCTCAATTTGAAAAACTTGAAGACTGGCAGGTGATTGAAAGGTTTGTAAAAGACCGCTATGCTAAAAAGGCACTCCTCTATTTTGAGAAAAAAATGTCGGATAAAAGAGATTTCACCAAAGAAGAACTGGTTTCGCTTTCAAAACTTCATCGGGTTTTACTGGATAATAATACGGCAAGAGAATATATGGAGACCGCTTACAAAAACCATTCTGAAGATGACTCTGTAAAAGTAGAATACGCAACAGTTCTTCATATCGTGGGCAATCATTCGGATAAAGAACTTTCTCATCAATTATTTCATGAAGTATTTGATAAAAAGATACAACAGAATGATACAGAAAATGTTTTCGATGGTTTCAGATTTTCAGAAGGTTATACAGATTCCTCTATTTTCGCTATGCTATATCTGATGAATATAGAAGCTGATAATGACACCTGGGACTATGTTGCAGAAGAATACTATTATTGTCCTGTTTTTAGATATGAACACGCAGTACAGCTATCACAAACGGATAATGCGCTGAGAGCTCTGGCAAAACTTACCTCTTTAAGTCAGGAATTTCCATGGTTCAAAACAGCACTTGAAAGCACCATCGGAAATATTAAATCTATGCGAAAACAGCTCAACGCCCCGGATTTTATGGAAAAAGAACTTCAGGAATTCCAGGCTTCTTTAAAAAATTCATAGATAAACAAAAAAAATACTACATTTAGCCACTTAAAAATTTTATATCATGAAAAAAATAATCTCAATTCTTACCATCGGTTTATTCACATTCAGCTATGCTCAGGAAAAACCAAAAGAAGGTGGATGCTGTGCCGGAAAAGATAAAAAAGAATGCTCTGTAAAGGATAAAAAAGCGTGTTCGGACGCTCATCATAAAGGTTGTGATACAAAAATGAAAACAGCCGAGAATACCTCAAAAGAGAAAAAGACTGCCAAAGAGAAAAAAGCAGTCTAGACCACAGATAAAGCTAAAAAAATAAAAACTCCGGAAAATTTCCGGAGTTTTTATTTTATGTACTTTTATGAATATATCTTGATAATTTTATCCCAAGATCCGTCCATACTATTTTAGGATTCCCGTTTCTGGTCAGATGCAGGTCTGCCGCATTGATTTCTTCCAGGATGCTTTCAATATTGGCTCCGCTGATAAATTTTGAAAACCCGGTCCAGTTGAATCCATTGGCATCAATCTTTTTGTACACCAGATTTTCAGACTGATAATTCTGCAACAAGGCCAATCTGAAGATCTCGGAACAGTAATTCAGAAAGTTCTTTTGTTTTTCTCTGTTCCAACCTGCGATTTCTCTGGCCCAGAAAATAATACTTTTAAGATATGCCGGTTTCTTCTTTACCATGAATGCGTCTCTTACCCATTGTACAAACAGCTTTTCAAACTCATTGGTTTTATCTCCTGATTTCAGCAGTTTAATGGCGTCATTGAGATTTCCCTGAGCTTCATGTACAACTTCCCTCACCTTTTCATCTGTAACCGCATGGTTTTGCTTAAGATATTTCTCAAGATCTTCATCCTGTATTCTCGGGATTTCTACAATCTGTGTTCTGGACAGGATGGTAGGAAGTATATCATTGGTACTTTCAGCGGTAAGAAGAATGATTGTCTTTGCCGGTGGTTCTTCCAGAAATTTCAGAAACTTGTTGGAAGCTGCGATATTCATTTTATCGGCTCTCCAGACAATGAGGATTTTAGTTCCCCCTTCATAACTTTTTAAGGAGAATTTCTGGTTCTGGTCATCTATTTCATCTGCAGAAATAAAAAGCTGTTTATTTTCAGATTCCAGGAAGGCTGTCCAATCATCATAACTGGCATAAGGAGAATTCAGAATCATCTCCCGGAATTCGTCGAATTTATTTTTGCTTAAAGAATTTCTGTTATCAGTAAAAACTGGAAAGCTGAAATGCAGATCCAGGTGATTGAGGTGCTCTACTTTGGCAGCGGCATGCTCATTTTCCTGACTTAAGATTTCTCTTGCATAGGCCAATACCATAGGTAATGTTCCATATCCTTCTTTTCCTACGAAAAGCTGGGCGTGGCTCACTCTGTTTTCAGCGATGCTTTCTCTAAGTAGTTTTTTCAGATTCACCTGTCCGGCGATGTTCTCCCAATTCATGTTTCAAAGATAAGAAATCGGGAATAAAATCAGGAATGGCAATGGTCAATTTTTGCTTCGCAAAATGAATGGTGAATCATAGCCGCCTGTAAAATTAATTCACAAGCGAAACGAATTGACTATTGACCATTCACCTTTCAACGGTCAAATTTTGCATCACAAAGTGAATAGTGAATCATAGCCATATCTAAAATAAATTCACAATAAATACCCTCTAAAGATTCAAAATTTCCCATTATATCAGGCCTTAACAAACTTTAACCACATATAATTTTTACAATTCATTAATATTTAAGATATTTGCGCATTGTTTTAAAAAGAAAGAATGAAAAAAATCTTTGTAGTATCATTCATATCAGTTGGATATTTCCTGAATGCACAGAGTCTAAGTAACTCTCCTTATGCAGCGTATGGAATTGGAGATGTAAAATATGATAATACGATCGAAACTGCTTCCATGGGAGGTATATCAACAGCTTATATAAGTGACTTTACCAGCAGTTTCAACTTTGCAAACCCTGCAAACAACGCCAATTTCGAACTTACAAGTATCAAACTGGAAGCTACTAACGAAAACAATTATTTCAAATCGAATTATAACGATATGAAATCTACAAAGCATTCTACGTATCTTTCCAATATTTCATTAGCTTTCCCTATTTCATCAAAAGTGAAAATGGGACTTTCTTATCAGCCTTACAGCTCTAAGAGTTATGATATTGTAACAGACCAGCTTAATGCTGACGGAAGTGTAAAATACAGAAATAACTTTAAAGGAAATGGTACGATAAACATCGCTCAGGTGGCCGTTGCTTATAAAATCAATCAGGAGTTCTCAGTGGGTGCCAAAGCCAATCTATTCTTTGGAGACCTAAACGACCGTAACGAATTCAGAGCAGCCGGAACGGAATATGTGAATGGCTATGAAACTCAGACCAAGATCAGAAACTTCAACTTTACGTTGGGGACAAGCTACCAAACTCTGAACACTCGTACGGATAAAAAATTAACGCTAGGGGCTACTGCCACTTTCGGGAATACAGGGAATACAACAAGTGACTACGTCAACAGCACTTACAGATATGCTGATGAAAAAGCAGGAACAAAGATGGATGAAAGCATTCTTGAACAGAGAAGCCTCAACACTAAAAACCTTCTTCCTTTCCAGGCCTCTTTAGGAGCAGGATACGGAAGTGAAAACCACTGGTTTGTTTCCGGGCAGGTTGATTATAAAAAAGGAGAAAATGTTTCTTACTTTGGCCGTACTATCGATTTCCAGGATAGCTATAGAATTTCTGCCGGTGGATGGTATCTTCCTAACTATAATAACTTCAGAAACTACTTCTCAAGGGTAATCTACCGATATGGAGCTTTCTATGAAAGAGGGAACCTAAAACTGGAAGGGACCAGCATCAATAAATATGGTATCACAGCCGGGGTAATGCTTCCATTCAAAAATAGCAGTATTACCAGAATGAGTGGCCTTGAAATAGGATTAGAAGTAGGTAAGAGAGGAACTCTTAAGAATGATCTGATCAACCAGAATTTCGTCAACCTGAGAATCGGCTTCAATTTTGCTGATAAGTGGTTCAGAAAGACTCTTTATAACTAGAATGAATTTTTCAAAAAAAATATTATATAAAAATATAGCATGCCTTTTTAGTTGTGCTATATTTTTTATATTGACATCCTGTGAAGAGGACCTTACCAAAAATAAAGGCAGCCAGAGTAAAAACTTCCCTTCACAGACGATTAATAATGCCAATATTGTACAGCGTGACTCCGGATTTGTCATCCTGAAGGCTAAAGCTCCTATCATCGAGAAGTATGAGCTGATTGACAGCCCTTATACTGTAGCCAGAAAAGGGGTTGACATCCAGTTTTTTGATAAGAAAAAACCAAAGATTCCGGGAACGATCAAAGCAAAATATGCTAAGTTCTACGATTACAAGCAATTTTACGAAGCAAAAGGCAACGTAAGAATCACTACGAACGAAGGACAGAAATTTGCCATGCAGAGTATCTTCTGGGATCAGAGAAAAAAGAGAATTTATACGAAAGATACGGTGTACGTAACCATGGAAGACGGCTCTACCCTAGTAGGAGCCAATGGGATGACAGCCAAAGATGATTTCTCTGAATATACCTTCTATAATAACTCAGGAGATTTCAGCTCAAAAAGGATCTCTGAGAATAAAAAATAAATTCCATCATCATGAAAACGCTGGCTATTGGGCTCATGTCCGGAACAAGTCTGGACGGTTTGGATATTTGCTTTGCTGAATTTGAAAAACTGGACCAATGGAATTTCAGGATTCTGAAAGCAGAGACCCTTCCCTATTCTAAAGACTGGGAAAATAAGCTGCGAAACTCTATTCATCTTTCGGCGGAAGATCTGCAGGAACTGAATTCTGAATATGGATTTTATCTCGGGAGACAGGTAAAAGATTTTATCCAAAAGCATCAGCTTGGGAATATCAACCTAATTGCTTCTCACGGTCATACGGTATTTCATCAGCCACAGCGAAAATTCACACTCCAGATAGGAGACGGAAGAGCGATAAAACTAGTAACAGGATTGCCTGTTTTCTATGATTTCAGAAGTCAGGACGTACTGATGGAAGGAAATGGGGCTCCGCTAGTCCCTATAGGAGACGAACTGCTATTTTCAAAGTACAGCGCCTGTCTTAATCTTGGTGGATTCTCCAATATTTCTTTATTATCCAACGGGAAAAGAATCGCTTTCGACATTGCTCCGGTCAACATTGTTCTGAATCAGCTGGCTCAGCGATTGAACAAAGATTTTGACGAAAATGGTAAACTGGCCAAAAAGGGAAACATTGATGTTCTGCTATTGGAGCAGCTCAATTCTTTAGAATTCTATCAGCTTCCCCACCCAAAGTCATTAGGTGTGGAATGGTGCAACAGACATATATTTCCAGCTCTGAAATCTGTCAATCCTTTGGATGCTTTAGCTACATTTACAGAACATATTGCTCATCAAATTTCTACCATCATCAATGAATATGGAATAAAAGACATCCTCATTACCGGAGGAGGTGCCTACAACTCATTTTTGATTGAAAAAATAAAAGCAAAAACAACAGCTGAAATCATCCTTCCTGAAAAAGAGATCATCGACTATAAGGAAGCTCTGATCTTTGCTTTCATGGGAGTTTTAAGGATGAATAATGAAATCAATGTTCTTTCTTCTGCTACAGGAAGTACTGCAGATCATTCTTCAGGAATTCTCGCTTAGACAAAGTTTCATCATTCTAATTCAACAAAGCAATATCCTTTATAACCATATTGATGCAAAGCATTCTGTTTTGTCAATGATACAGCCAACAGAAAATTTGTATTTTTAACTCATCTTTTTTAGAACGAGAAGAAAATTGTAAAAGAAATGGCATCAGCGACAAAAATTAAAACGTATCACTTTCTCCCCTATAAATATGGCCTGGAGCTGTTATTAGATATAGGGCACATCGAAACGCTGAATCATTTTGTACTGGATAATACACTGCATCAGCTCAGTTTTTATGAAATACTTTTTATCGAAAAGGGAGCAGGAACTTTTACATTGGACGAGAATAAGATTTCAATAGTCCCACAGACCATTATTTTCACAAGCCCTGGGCAAATACGCCGCTGGGAAATTGAAGAAAAGGTAAAAGGCTATATTCTACTCTTTGAAAAAGATTTCCTCAATCTTTTCTTTTCAGATGAATTATTTTTACATCGGTTTCAATACTTCCATCAATATTCTCGTCCAACAGAAATGCAAGTATCCGAGACCTCCTTTGAAAAATGCAGGGAGCTTTTGCATAGTATCGAACAGGAATTCGGGCAGCTTCAGAATGACAGCAATCATTTGATCAGGTCACTTTTATATCAATTGCTTGTTATTCTCAACCGATATTATGCGGAGGTTTATGATGTTCAGAGAGACACTTACATTCACTCAGATTTTTATAGATTCCGATCTTTACTGGAACGAAATTTTGTGAATGACCGGACGGTGGAAGGTTATTCAAAAATGCTTAACATCAGCGCAGGATTTCTTAATAAAATCTGCAGGCAATTCAGTGGTTTATCTGCACAACAAATGATTCATTACAAATTAGTTTCAGAAATCAAGAAACAACTTTACCAAAACAAATCTGCCAAGGAGATTGCCTATGAATTTGGATTTTCAGACCCCTCCAATTTCAACCGTTTCTTTAAAAAGTTTACAGGAAGTACTCCTCAGCAATACCGAAAGAATATATAAATGACCATTATAAAAATAAAATGACCTTTTTATAAAAGGTGACTGTTCCTAATTTTACAAAAAAAAAGGAACATGATAAAATATACATTCAGTCTTCTATTCTTCATGATAGGTGTCCTTCTGGTGCAGGCAGAGCAATTGTACGTTAATCCCAGGACGGGTAACGACACTTACTCCGGAACTAAAGTACAACCGTTAAAAACAATTTTGGAGGCAGCAAGGCGTATCAACTTAAACAAAGAGCCAGGCGCAACTACCATCATTCTTTCAGAAGGGGTACATCTGTTGACCCAAACGGTAATATTTAACAATGATAAATACACTCTTAAAAACCGTCTTGTCATTCGTGCAGATGTCATGCCGGATGATACAGACTGGACTCCTCAAAAAATGCCGGTCGTAGTAACCGCAGTGCCCCTTGAACCAGGTATAGGCGGACAGGAAGCGAAAGGGATACAACCGGAAGTCAGCCATGTTAGTATTGAAGGCCTGCGCTTCACCGGAAGCCTTGATTATTCTTATATAGACGGTACTGATTTGCGGCGTTCCTATCCTATATGGCGCGATGGAAAAAGCCTGGATGATCTGCTTGTATCACAATGTATGTTTGCCGGAAATGCGGATGTATTGCCATTGCATGTAGGAGTTATCGCCAATGGTTATGGTTTGGTGATCGATCATTGTGTTTTCTTCAACTGTAAAATTCCGGTTGTTTTTTGGAAAAATGATGGAAAAACTGGTAGCCGCAGTGCTATGCAACATTCGTTGGTATACGGGGGCTATTTCTGTGGGGTCTGGACTACACAAGGCACCAATGGAGATGATTTCGACTTTCATCATAACATCATAGCCAACACGAGTACGGTATGGATCAGAGAAAAAGGCAGTAAGCGCAAATACAAAGCTTCCGACAGTATTTTTGCCGGCTATACCAAACTGGCGGGATATGGAAGCGGCCCACTAAGCGACAGCGATGCCACTTCAACAGACTTCCTGGAAATGAAAAATGTACAGACTACCGGAAATGTAATGATTGAAAAGGATCAGAGTAAACGTAATTATCTGCAATTGGCAGAAGGCTCGATTGGTTCAAACTTAAAGGCAGGACTTTTTAAAAAGAGTCAGTAGGAATAATGAAAAGATCTGAGGGGCTAAAAAATATTTGAGGTATGAGAAAAATAGAATTTCAAACAGTAATCCATCTATTATTTTTAGCAGTAATTGCCAGCTGCATATTCTCTGGCTGTAAAAAAAGTAAAGAAAAGTCTTCCCCGGTTACATGGGTTTTAGAAAACACACAATCCGCCACTCCTGTTCAGCATAAAAAAATTATTGAAATAAAGGCGGAGCTGATAGGAGCCTATTGAGAACCAATACATTTGAGAAGATTTAAAATAGGAAAAGTCAACGCAGGGCCCGGACCGCATCGTTAGTAAGATTTAATTATCCGGAAAATCTGCATGATTACGCTTTTTCTATTTTACTTCTCAGGAAAATAAAAAAACCTTCAAAATGAAGGTTTTTCTTATTTATAAGCTTCGATCTTATCGGTAAGCGTATTGATAAAGTTCTGTAGTGGCTTTTCTACCATCATCTTGATGAAAGGATTGAATTTTCCTTCAAATAACATCTGAACTTCAGTCTGGTTCTCATTGATAGGGTTCAAAGTTGCCGTTAATGAAAAATCTAAACTTGAACTTGCAGATTTCAAAACCGCTTTCTGATCCGTTACTTCATCTATTTTTAATGCGATTTCAGGCATTCCCTGTAACCCGAATTTAAAACCGTTATCTCTTGTTTCAAATTTCTGAAGACCATCTGGCATGAAATCTTTGTAATTTTCCGGAAACTTCAGCAATTCCGCCAACTCTTTGGATGATTTATTGACAATAATTTTTCGTCCTTCTAAATTCATTTTTTATTTTGTATTTAAATTTTAAATTCTTAACCATCTAAATATTGACTTAGCCATCAATACTTTAGACCATATTATAAATAACAACAGTAGCTATTCAGTTTCAAAAACTTTCAGATCTGTATCTTTTCTCAAAAGTTGATATGGGATGATATACTCCTATATTTACTCTTACAACAAAATTATAAAAAAAATCAACAAAGCCACTACCCAAAACATACTTTTAAAGAGAGAATGCCCAACTGAAAAACAAATCAGTGGCGAAAAGAATTTAAAACTAGGAAAAATGACCATTAAAGCTTTAAGACAATAGGTAAATAAACCTGTCTGTAGTTATTTCTATAGCATCTAAGGGTAAAATTCCAATATACAATTTCATCTGTCTCCTTCTTTCAGATTAATACCATAAAGGACAACGGATAATTTTTTTAAGTAAGTAATTTAAACTAAATCCAAACATCCGTTCCGGGAAGAAAAATAAGGTTCTTTACAGAGCATTTTGTGCTTTATTTTATATATTTGCGAATATATTTTAGTAGAAAGTTCCTAAAATAGGCAGAAACTTTTGCCCGTTTTAAAACCTCCATAAAATATAAATAACTGATTACCAATACCTCCAATAAATATTGAAAATGTACAAAGTTTTTGTGAACGAAAAAAAATTACTGATTTCCAAGCATCCTGCGGAGCTTGAAAAAAAGCTTGAGTATGAAAGTTTCACGACTTTAGAGATTGCATTGGATCTTTTGGAGAATACTTCTGTCAACGAACTGAATGTTTTCGGTGAGAATATTGATGAGATCTGGGATGAATTCCAGAAGCTTTTCAGGATCATTGAAGCAGCGGGAGGACTTGTCAATAATGCTCAAGGAGAGACTCTTTTCATCAAAAGATTAGGAAGATGGGATCTTCCGAAAGGAAAAATGGAGAAAGGAGAATCCAGAGAAGAATCTGCAGTACGGGAAATTGAAGAAGAAACCGGGCTTAGGGACGTTGAGCTTATTGAATTCATCAACACCACCTACCACATTTACGTGGAAAGAAATGGAGAAAAGATCCTGAAATGTACACATTGGTTTGAAATGAACTTCAACGGAGAAGATACTTCGAAACCACAAATAGAAGAAGGTATTACTGAAGTAGCCTGGAAAAATACGTCTCAGATTGAAAGTGAGGTTTTCCCAAGCACATTCCAGAATATCAAGCTGATTGTAAAAGAATTCTGGGATTCGAAAAAATAAATGAACAGAGTTGGAAGCTAGAAGCATGAAAAAGAGAACTGCCCTTACTTACCTTCAGACACTTCCCTCTCCCAGTCTCCAGATTTTTTACTTTTTTAAATAAAGTCAATCACTTTTTCAAGGGCTATTCCTCTTGATCCTTTCAGTAATATATTGTCAGACTGAATTCTATGCTGTTTCAGATAGTTTATCAACTCTGCAGTATTTTCAAAAGCAGATCCTGGAGCATTCACCGCTTTAAAATGTTTTCCTACGGTAATGATTTCGTCGAAATTAAGATCCTGAGCCAGCTTTAAGATGTTCTGATGCTCTTTCTCACTTTCTGTACCCAATTCAAGCATATCACCGATAATAATGGTTTTACGGCCTTCAAAGCTGATAAAATTATTCAGTGAAGCAGACATAGAACTTGGGTTTGCATTATAAGTATCCAGCACCAATGTTCTGCTGTCTTTTTTCACAACCTGTGAACGCATATTGGTAGGGGTATATACTTCTATTGCGTGTTGTATTTTTTCAAAGCTGATCCCAAAATGAAGACCAAGACTGGCTGCAGCACAAAGGTTGGTAAAATTATATTCCCCGGTAAGTTTTGATACGGCTTTCTCTCCGCCGTAGCTTAATCCTACAAAATGCTCTTCTGAAAAAGCTTCAAAATAATACGCAGAGCTTTCTTTTCCAAAGGTGATAACAGGTGAATAGTCTTCTGTTTTTTCGACCTGAATAGGATCATTTTCATTGACTATGATAGTCTTATGATTATTTTTAAGGTAGTCATACAACTCAGACTTCCCTTTGATCACCCCTTCAAAACCACCAAAACCTTCTAAATGGGCTTTCCCGAAATTGGTAATATATCCGAAATCAGGCTTCGAAATGGTACACAGAAACTCGATCTCTTTCTGATGATTGGCTCCCATTTCTATAACAGCCATTTCATGTTCAGGTTTAATGGAAAGAATCGTCAACGGAACCCCGATATGGTTATTCAGATTTCCCGAGGTATACTGCACGTTGAATTTTTCTGAAAGTACAGCGTGAATCAGTTCTTTTGTAGTGGTCTTTCCGTTGCTTCCGGTAAGGCCTATAAAAGGAATGTTTAATTGAGATCTATGGTAAATAGCCAGTTGCTGTAAAAATTCAAGGGTAGACGGAACATAGAAAATATTTTTATTTCTGTTTTCAAATTCCTGCTGCTCTACGATTACGGCTAAGGCTCCTTCATCGATGGCTTTTTCTGCTAATGTCGCCGCATTGAAATTGTCACCTGAAAAGGCAAAGAAAATATCATTTTTTGCGATTTTTCTGCTGTCGATGGTTACTTTATCGGCCTGCAGAAACAAAGGATAGAACTGTTCTATATTCATGTGGAAATATATATTTTTAAAAGAAATCATATGCAGTCGCCAAATCTATATGGGTATTTCAGACTTTTCAGGCGAAGCGATTTCATGAATCAAAAATAAAAAAACCTTCCGGATTTCCGGAAGGTTTTTTTTAAGTATTTTTTTGATAAATATTATCTTCTAGTTCTACTCTTATCGTTAGTTCTGGCATCCTGTGCAACACGGAACCCGATCCAACCATAAGCTCTTCCTTGATTTTTATATCTTCTTTGTCCCGGATCCAGCCAATAAGCTGTATCCTGCCAAGAACCTCCTTTTACTACTCTCACTTCGTTAGAAATTCCAGAAGTTCTTTCTTTAGAGTCTTTTTGCATTTTCACTCTACCGCTGGCATCTACAATGAAGCTTCTCTTAGGTGAATTATACATATCAAATCCTGAAGTAGAATCTGAAGCTCTGTAATATTCTAAAGAAGACTGTCTGTCACCATCTCTGTAGTTTCTGTAATCAGCGATCGTTTGTCTTTCAAACTGCCCAGGAAGACCTTTGTATACTAATCTTCCGTCAGCAAGAGTATCATACTTGATGGTGCCTTCATCAATCATTTTGTAAGTTCCGTCACCGTTTCTTACGATTGCCTGAGGCATATTTCCTCTATAGTAGTTGAAATCACTGTAATCTTCATCGATGATAGGTCTGTAAACATCAGCAGTCCATTCTGCAACGTTACCATACATACCATATACTCCAAGGTCATTAGATGGATACATTCTTACATCTGAAGTTTGAGCAGATCCGTCATTCTTCCATCCTGAGATACCGGAATAGTCACCTTTACCCATTTTGAAGTTTTCAAGGAACATTCCTCTGTCTTTTCCTTTCACCCCTCTTAATCTTTCGATTTCAGGTTTTTTTCCTAGGTATTGGTTGTATTCTCTGTTTTTAGCCATTCCAAGAGCTGCATATTCCCACTCCACTTCGGTAGGAAGTCTGAACTTCTGTACCATTGCAGCGTTAGGAGCTCTGTTGGCAGCTAATAATCTCTGGTTGGTTGTTTTCATCCCAGATTTTTGCTGCATTCTTTTTTCGTTGATGTACCCTTGCATTTCAGGATCATTCGCCTTGAATTTATCCATGTTGAATGCAGTACCTCCCTGGTTGTTGGATTCGTTGATGTACAAATCTTTAGCAATAACACCTGCCTGCATCAAAGCTTTTTCATTTGCTCTGTCTGTCAGCCATTCACAGTATCTGTTTGCCTGAGTCCAGGAAACTCCTACTACCGGATAATAATCGAATTCCGGAGAACGCAGGTACGTCTCATTATAATCGTTTCTTGCTAGTTTGTTGTCCCATAATAAGGTATCTGGTAAAGCACCATTATAAATTTCCTTAAAACTTGGGTCACTTGGTGGGAATACATACTTCAACCATGTAAGGTATTCGCGGTATTCGTAGTTAGTAATCTCAGTTTCTCCGATAAAGAATGAACTCACCTGCATTCTGCGTGGCGTATTATTCCAATCGTGCATAACATCATCTTTCACTAATCCCATTGTAAAAGTTCCACCTTCTACATATACCATTCCCGGCCAACCCTTCTGCTTCTGTTGCTTTCCTGCAAAAAACCAACCCTGTTTTTCGTTTGGTTTCCAACCTGTTTTACTGACAAATTTTTTGGTACCGCCACCTTTGCTGGTCCCTGATCCGCCACAGCTGGTTAATGCAAGTGTAGAACTTAATGCTATTAATGAAAACAACTTTAGTTTTTTCATAGTCGATATAAATATTTTCAAGAGTACAAAGAAAAAATAAATTATTCAATAAATCAAATAAAGATTTGATTTTTTTGAAAAACGTTAACAAATTAATTTTATTGTATCACAATTTAATTCTAAAATTTTCATTTATTTTGTAATTTAGCAATTTCAATAGTAAACATGAAACGAAAAATCACGCTTTTATCTTTAATCGCTTTTGCATCAACACTTTACGCTCAAAGAAACACCATAGAATGGAATGGTTCTAAAATTCAGGATTTTGGTGATACAAAAATTAATCTTCCGATTTTCAAAAATGAAGGTTTTTCTTACAGCCAAAATAATGTTTTTATAGTAACCAAGCAAAAAATCGGAGAAAAGCAATTGAAAATTTCTGACCTTGCCTGGGAAAATGTCTCCAATCAGGATTTATTCGAGCTGGACAAAGGAAGTCTTCCTGACTATGACCTGGCAGACGTTTCATATTATACACTGGAAGGAGAAACCTATGCCAGCATCAGTGTTGCTTTGTTTAAAAATGTAAAAGGCCGTATTCAGAGACTGTCTTCATTTAATGTTACTGAAGATGCTCTTCCATTAGGTTTATCAGGAGGAGTCAACAAAATAGGAACCTCAGGAAACCCTCTTTCGAGCGGTAATTTTTATAAAATAAAGGTTGACAAATCCGGTATATTTAAAATTACTACTCAATTTCTAAAAGATAACGGGATCAATCCTTCTTCTGTAAATCCTAAAAATTTCAGAATTTACGGAAATGGAGGAATCATGCTTCCAGAATTCAACAGAGATCCTAGATACAGCGGTCTGCAGGAAAATGCCATTCAGGTGGTAGGTGAAGATGACGGCGTATGGAATGACAATGATTATGCCCTTTTCTATGCACAAGGGCCGGATGGATATAATCTTTATGATACCAATAACGGAAACGGATTCAAAAGAAGAGATACGAGATTTTTCGAGAGAAGTAACAATGTAAAGAATATTTACGAAGATTACTCCTATTATTATATCAACTTTGACAAAGGTGCCGGAAAGCGGGTTCAGACGATTGACGGAAATCTTCCGGCGCAGATGATCACAAGATACGACAACTACTTTGTGGTGAATAAAGATCAGAAAAACCTGGTAAAAGTAGGAAGAACCTGGGTGGAAGAAACGCCTTTCAACACTGATAAGACAGTTACAGTCACTCTGAACGCTCCTATTCAGGCTAATGATATAATACGATACAGATCTCAGGTCATAGGCTACAAAGCACAGCAGAATACGATTGATTTTAAACTCAATAACGTGGCCCCGTTTTCAAAAACAATTCCAGCTGATACGGGAGGAATCCAGTATAATTTCTATCCTATACAATACACGGGAACCATCTCCAATCTTACGGGAAATCAGATTACGGTGAACTATACTCCGGACATCTCTAAAAATCCTAACGGAACTTTCTACTTTGATTATATCGAGCTTCAGTATAAAGAAAATCTGATGTTTAACGGTTCGCAAATGAACTTCAGAGATTTTTCTATTGACAGCGGAAGCAATACCAACTATGGTTTCAGCATGACCAATACCGGAAATCTGGAACAGATATGGGATGTTACTGATATTACAAATGCCAACAGAAGGGTAAACAAAGCCGGAGCCGGTTCATTCAACTTCGGTTATATAGCTGCAGACCAAAACTTCAACAACGAGTTTGTGGCATTCCGTGCTGATGCGGCTTACAGTCCTCAGTTTGTGGGAAGAATCGGTAATCAGAACCTATCGGCATTACAGAATGTAGATTATCTGATTCTTACTGTCCCTGAAATGATGGGACAAGCACAGAGACTTGCCAACTATCACCAGACTACCAACAATTATAAAGTAGAAATTGTAGACGTCAATAAAGTTTACGAAGAATTTGGAAGCGGAAGTAAGGATCTTACTGCGGTGAGAGACTTTGTAACCAAATTAAATACTCCCACAGGAAGGCTTAGATATGTTTTCATCCTGGGAGACACTTCATTTGATTATAAGAACAGAATCCCTAATAACAACAATATTGTTTCCAGCTATCAGAGTGAGCAGTCTTCTGACGTAGTATCCTCATTCGTTACGGATGATTATATTGTAATGACCCAGCCACAGAATAACCTTCTTATTGAAAACAATCTACCGGATGTACCGATCGGAAGGATTCCTGCATCCAATGTAACTGAAGCCGGAGATATGATCAACAAAACGCTGGCTTATTACAATTCTCTGTCAGGACAGTCGAGTCCTTTTGGAGACTGGCGTATGCGACTTGACTTCGTGGTAGATGATAATAATGAGGGAGGTTCGCCTTTCCATACTGTAATGAACAATTCTTTGGTCAGTATATTTGAACAACCCGGGCAGCTGGAACTTAAAGAATATAATGTAAAGAAGTTGTATATGGATGCTTTTGCAGCCCAAAGTACATCAGCAGGACTTAGGTATCCACAGGTTACCCAGGCAATCTCCAATGCTATCGGAAACAGTTTATATTTATTCTATTTCGGACACGGAGGGATCAATGGCTGGGCACAGGAAAGGGTACTGACCAGTACAGAAGTACAAAATGCCAACAATTTTTCTAATGTATACAGTAGATTCCCTTTTGTATCTACGATTACCTGTGAATTTACGCTATGGGATGAGCCGGGAACCAATTCGGTAGGAGAACAGTTCATCAAGCTAAAACAGGGTGGAGCTTCTACGATGATTACTTCCAGCCGAGCTATTGGAGTAGATTATGGACGTGATTTCACCAATACATTTACCAGAAACATCTTTAAATTAACCAATGATGATTTCAATTCTTTAGGGAATGCCCATCTCCTTGCTAAAAAACAGAAAGGGCCGAACACCAACCACCTGAAGGTAAATTTCCTTGGTGACCCTGCTATGAAACTAAGCAGACCTCAAAGATTATTGGTGATCGATAATATTGAAACTCCGGTACCCGGATTAATCAGAGGACTGGATTTTGTAAAGGTAAAAGGACACATCAATAAAGCTGACGGTACCCTGAACAATACTTTCAACGGAAAAGTAGCCATCAATATCTTTGATAAGAGATTAAATAAAAAAACACTGAACAATATTGGCGTCCTTACTCCTATACTGGAATATACGGAAGAAGGAAGTGCTATTGTAAAAGCAGCAGGAACTGCTGTAAACGGAGTATTCACTGCGGAATTCTACGTACCTAAAGACATCAACTATGCTGTAGGAACCGGAAGAATACTTGCTTATGCTGATAATAAAGCAACGGATGTCTTCAACAATCAGGCAGTACAGGTAGGTGATATTAACCCGAACGGAATTAATGACAACCAGCCTCCGAAAGTGAAGCTGTATATGAATAACACCAACTTTGCAGATGGTGGAATTACCAACCAGAACCCAATGCTTCTTGCATGTCTTACGGATGATACGGGAATTAATTCTACCGGATCAGGAATCGGACATGACATTACCGTGTATCTGGATGGGCAAATTATCAATACGGTTATTTTGAATGATTTCTACTCTCCCGGAGAAGGAAACGGATGTCTGAACCCAAGTCTTGCGGATTACCAGAAAGGAAATGTAAGCTATCCTTTCAAAAATCTATCGATAGGACAGCACCAATTGACATTTAAAGTTTGGGATATAAACAATAATTCTACAACTGCAACGTTAAATTTTGAAGTTAAGGATGAATCTGACCAGCACCTGACCATCAACCGTCCGCTGAACTGGCCAAATCCGTTTACTAATAAAACGTATATTCAGTTTGAGCACAATTGTGATGATATTCTGGATGTCAATGTACAAATCTATACAATTACGGGAAGATTGGTAAAAACTTTATCTCAGCCAGTGGTTGCAGAGCCGTTCCTACAGGGCTTTAGAACCCCTCGTCAGGCAATAGAATGGGATGGAAGAGACGATTTTGGATCTACTGTTGCAAAAGGTACGTATATTTTTAAGATATTTGCAAAAAGTCAAAACCAAGAAAAATGCAAAGGAAGTGCCACAGCTGTAGAAAAAATGGTACTTTTGAAATAATTAACTAAGACATAGATAATAAAATTAATAAAAAACTGATAATATATAAAAGACAACATATGAATTTAACTACTAAACTGCTTTTAGGATTTGGTTTGAGTGCTGGTTTTTTAGGCTATTCGCAAGATTTAAGCAAAGTAAACCCAGTTCTTACCGGAGCTCCTTTTCTAAGAATTGCTCCAGATGCGAGATCTGGAGGTATGGGAGACCAAGGGGTAGTAACCTCTCCGGATGCATTTTCACAATTCTGGAATGCGGCTAAATATCCTTTCAGCAGAACAAGTTCTTCCGTAGGTCTTAACTATACGCCTTACATGGGAAAACTTACCAATGATGTATTCTTATTATATGCTTCCTTCCATAAGTTTCTGGGACAGGAAGAGAGATCTACCATCTCTGCAAGTATCTATTATTTCAATATGGGACAGGTTGACCTGACACAGTTGGTAGGTACAGAGATCGCTTCAATGGGTACATCAAAACCAAATGAATTCTCCATTGACGTTGCTTACGCATTGAAACTTTCTGATTCTTTCTCAGGAGCCGTTACCGGTAGATTCATTCGTTCAGACTTAGCCGGTGGATTCAACACAGATACAACGCTTAAGCCTGCTAACAGTTTTGCGGTAGATATTTCAGGATACTATACTTCTCCAAGATTCTCAAGTATCGGAGGATATGATGGTAAGATCAATGCAGGTTTGGCAGTCCAGAATATAGGTCCAAAACTGGATTATACAGGAAATGAAGAATCAAGATCTTATCTTCCTACCATGGCAAGATTGGGGATCGGGTATGATATGTTTCTGGATGATATGAACAGAATCGGATTGACGGTAGAAGGTTCAAAACTTTTGGTTCCGGGATCTGAATATGCGGGAATCGATCCAAATACAAGACAACCAAGATACGAAATTCCTAACGTAGGTCCTATGGCCGGTATCGGAAAATCTTTCAAAAACAAAAACAGTATCATGTATAGTGGTGCTTTAGAATATTCATATGACAATGCTTTTTCTGTAAGAGGAGGTTACTTCCATGAAAGTGAAGAGCAGGGAGCAAGACAATTCGCTACGGCGGGTGTAGGACTAAGATACCGTTCTTTCGGGCTGGATCTTTCTTACCTGATCAATATGTCTAAAATCAACAGTGCATTGGATAACACCCTTCGTTTCGGTCTTACCTGGAATATCGGAGAGGAAACTTCCAACAACGACCGTTAAACAACAACAATTTCTATACAAAAAAGCCTCATACAGATGTAATGAGGCTTTTTTTTGTGAAATATTGAAACGTGAATAGTCAATCGTCAATCCGCTTTGCTTGCCAATTTTTATACTTCGATTATACATCATTAACGTTGTAAATAAAGCAAAAATTGAAATTAATATAAAATCTATTTTATTGAATGAAGCAAGCTATTTATAAAACGAAGAAAGGGGATTCGAATGTTGTATTTCAGGGAGCTAAGAAGGGCGACTTTGTCTCTGAAGAAGCTGCAGGATATACAGTCGCTTAGAAAGAATCAATGAAATTGATTCCACCCTTTGCTCACTGAAAATAATACATCTTAATAATAGAAATCTTTGTGTGAAAAAAAATCAGAAGAATCCATCTATATTATAAATATATCTCACAACCATTCACCATTGACTTTGCGAAACAAAAATTGATTATTGCCCTTTAAAAAGCTGAATCGTATAGTCCAGTAATTTTCCATCTCCATATTCACCATGCCCCGGAATGACAATTTTCACATCCGGATATTCTTTCTTAACCCTTTCAACAGTATTAGACCATGCTGAAACATTGGCATCTCCAAGATAACCTTTTCCGGCTTCAAGTTCTTTCAGCAAACATCCTCCAAACAATATCTTTTCACTCGGGAAATACCCTACAACATTATCTTTTGTATGACCTTCTCCGAAAAATTTTGTCAATGTTTCTCTGTTGCCTACTTTTAAAATAATAAAGTCGTTAAAACTATTCTGTGGAACAGTAAAATGATTTTGTTTAGCCATCTCTATGGTTTTAGAATAAGAGTATGAAGGTATTTTCTTGTTATGAAAAGCCTGCAGACCGCCTAAACTATCATCATGGAAATGGGTAGGAACAACAGCATTAATCTTTGCATGCAGTCTTTCCTCGATCCATTGTATCAGCTCTTCTGCTCCTTTATCATTCGTAGGGGTATCAAAAACAATAGCCTCGTTCTTGTTTTTTACAATCAGCCCGTTACATGGCACATTCCCGAAATCATTAGTTTGCTTGAAGGAAGTATGGATATAAGCATTTTCTGAAATCTGGGTAATAATCAGACTGCCGGATTTATAGATTTCTTTTGCTACAAAGCTTTTTTTATTCTGAGAATGGCAGCTAAAGATGACAAAAGAAAATAAAAAGATGAATATATTTTTAATATTGATTTTCATATGTTTAGGAATTGGAAAACTAAATTAAGGAATATCAGGTAAAATTCATGAGAAAGTAGATCAAAATCAAGTACAGGCAGATCATCTGCATTTTAGGTCAATGGTGCGCTCAAAGATATTCGTCATTGATTTTCTGTAAGTCAAACCGACTACTGATGATCACAAAACTCAATTATTAAAAAAATGTAATATTTAAGTTTACAAAAGTCTCTTATTTATGGCGATTTTCTTAAATTCAATAGCTATTTTTGTAATATGAACTATTCGGCGGAACTAAAAAAATTTGTAACCAGTCAATATGTATATTCTGCAATCAGGATAACATTAGCCACTGTTCTGCCCTGTTTAGTCCTCGCCCACTTTGGAATTCTGAAAGAATATTTCCTTTTCCCCCTGGGAACCAGCTTTGTTGCCCTTACGGACCAGCCCGGACCTTTTATACGAAGACGAAATGCACTTGCATTTGCCATCTGCTGCTTTGTTTTGGTAGCCCTCATCGCCAGTCTCGTCATGAATTTTAAGATCCTGGTCCTTCTTGAGATCATTGTATTCGGGATGTTTTTCTCCCTGATCGGGGTATATGGCCAGAGATTAGCTGCTGTAGGATCATTATCGCTTGTCGTCCTCGCCATCTTTATTGACGGCCATCTTACCGGAAGTAATATTCTTAAAAGCTTACTCATCTTTGCCAGCGGATGCATCTGGTTTTTGCTGATCTTCCTTGTTGTAACTACCATAAGACCATATAAACTCGCCGGACAAATGATTGGAGAAAACTATCTTCAACTTGCCGAGTTTTTAAAGATTAAGGCTAATTATTATCAAAAGAATCCTGACTTTGACAAACTTACCACACAGGTCATTGCCAAACAGATCGAAATAAAAAACCTTCAGGAAGATACCAGAGAAACCGTTTTTAAAACCAGAACGATTGTCAATGAATCGACGACGACCAGTCGTTTGCTGATGCTGATGTTCCTGAACTCTATGGACCTTCATGAAAAGCTGATGACCTCTGAAAGTGACTATCAAAAGCTTCAGCAAAGCTTCGAAGACAGTATGATCCTGGTCAATATCCACGATTATCTTAATCTTCTGGCCGAAGAGATCACGAATATCGGGATCGCTCTCCAAAGTGGTACCAGAGCGAAACCTATGTTTAATCTTGAACTTGAATTAAAGAATCTCAACTATAATTATTTCGAACTCAGAAATAAACAATTATCTTCTGACAGTCTGGAAAATTTCATGGTCCTGCGCCAGATCCTGATGCGCATCAATGAAATCACCAAAGAGATCAACGAGATCTACAAAGTCTTCTCTCAGGATGTAAAACTGGCCAAAAGTTTATCTACGGGATTAGACCTTAAAAAGTTCATGCCTAATGAGCCTAAACTGAATTCAAAGGTATTAAGGAATAACATATCATTATCATCCTCTCATTTCCGCCATGCGATAAGAATTACCACCGCTTTGCTGCTGGGGTATCTTTTCTCCATGTTTGATTCTCTGGGTCTTGGGCATACCTATTGGATATTGATCACGATTACAGCCATTTTAAAGCCTGCCTATTCCATTACCAAGCAGCGAAACCTGCTCCGTCTCTATGGAACAGTCACAGGTGCTACAATCGCTTATATCATTCTGCATTTTATCCATATCAACAGTGTCTTATTGGCTATTCTGCTGATCAGTATGATCATGTGTTTCAGCTTTTTGAAAGGACGCTATTTCTGGGCTGTTTTATTTATGACCATCTATGTTTTCCTGAGTTTCAATTTCCTGAATCCCGGGAAGGTCAATATCATTTTTAAAGACAGGGTACTCGATACTGCTATTGCGGGAATTATCGCTTTTGCTGTTTCTTATATTGTATTGCCTGTTTGGGAGCATACTCAGAATCTTGATCTGATGAAAAAATCTGCAGCAGACAATCTTATTTATTTCCAAAGTGTCATCTCCAAATTCTTACAGGGAAATTTTGACATTGAGGACTATAAAGTAAAACGAAAAAATGCAATCATTTCACTGGCCAATCTTTCCGATAATTTCCAGCGAATGATTTCTGATCCCAAAAATCAGCAGAAAAAACTGGAAGTCGTGCATCAGTTTGTAGCAACATCACACCTTGTCACCGCTTATACCGCTTCTCTTTCTCAGTATGCCAAAAACAATGAGCAATATCCTGAAATTGATGCTGAAAGCTGGAGCAGAAAGATTGAAGCAGAAATGCAGCAAACCTCTACTCTCCTCAACGGTAACGACGTCAACGAAACACTGAAAATGGAAAGCCGGCTTGAACCGGAGGATTCTTCTATTGAAGATATGCTCCTGAAAAGGAAGACAGAGATCGAAGAAAATGATATTATTGACCGAAGAGATCCTGATAAAATCTCACATTTGACAGAGCTCAAGAACATTCATGACATTCTGGAACTGATCTATGATGTGGCTAAAGAACAGAGAAAAGTGATTGAAAAATACAAGGCTGAAAAAGTGGAAGACTAATTATTTTAAAGTAAAAACAGCTGTATTGTTATTATTTTTGAGCTATAATAATTGTTTTTATTTTTTCACATGAATAGCCCAACTTTTCAATTTCATTTTTATCATTAATTACTTTAAATGTTTTAATCTTATTTTCTTTGACCTGTGAATCAAAAATATCCAAAGATTTAATTTTATTATTAATCAATACAACTGTCTGCTCATTTTGTCTTTTTTTCAGTACCGAAGTGAAATTAATATTATCATAAGAATTCTTATTATAATCAATAATAGAGTTCTTTGCGTTATTACAACTCAATAAAGTAGTCATTAAAACAAAACTAAAAATTTGAATCTTCATAATTCTTAAGTTAATTATTATTTTTGAATTTCCTCACATAAACATATTATAGGAAACGTTCTACCAATATTATGAGGTGTAAATTATCAAGGTAAGCTAATAAATTTTCTTCTTTTATACAAAACAAACTAAAGAATTCCCTCCATGAAGTACTTACTCCTCCACAATCGTGAAGCAATAATCATCAAAAAACTCTACCCGGGCTTTAAATTCGTCTGAAAACTGTTCGTCATACACCCTGCAGCTTATTTTATGCAGATGCTTCAGCTCAAACGGCTTTACTTCATAATTTTTTTTTAAGGACCAATATTTTGAATGATGGATCTTATACATACTTTCCTTTACGCTCCAGATAATGGTGTAGAATGTATCAGCTTTGTCCTCAGGAATAAAGCCCCGTTCATTTTCGTAGGTAAATTTATCAATCACCCTTAAAATCTTGGGGTTAAATTTCTCGACATCAATACCTATTTTGTTGTTGGAAATGGCAATGGCCGCAAATGGAAAAGAATGGGTAATAGAGATTTCTGCGTCCTGAGGAGAAAGAAAAGGTTCTCTTTCTTTATATAAAATTTTGGAATGAGGTTTCAGGCCTTTCAAAAGCTTACGTACCATCAGTACCTCCAGAAGTTTTTTCGGATGATAGTCTTTTACCTTTTCGGCGTTTTCAGGTTCCAACAGTTCATTGATGTCAAGTTCTTCGCTTTCATCATATTTCCAAACAAGGATCGTGGCATTATCATCTGAAAAATCTCGGTAAAGGGGCATTCTTTTTTTATTCTGCAAAAATACGAAAAAAGGATGGGAGATGGAAACAGGATGATGGAAGTTATGATAGTCTGTAAAAACCTCCTGTAAACTTATTATTTAAAAAGGGAGATGGAGGTCCGGAAAACAAATGCAGATTTAATCAGAAAATTTATTCAGAGACTGTTTTTACTTATCTTAACTGGTATAAACTTCCCTGCTTCCCTCTTCCAGCCCCCTTTCTTAATTTATTTAGACTGATGATTCACATCATTTCTATGTTCAACAATTTCCAGATTCTCATCCACAAAATAGGCACTTCCGAAACCGTTCACATAAGATCCTTTTACAGGATGCAGGCCAATCAGGATGAAATCCCCCATTTCAGAGATGACATCTACTACTTTTCCGTGAGCTTCTTTAAGTTTAGCAACAATAGTATTCCAGGTTTCAGAATCTCTCTCAATCTGTGAAGTTGAGGCTTCAAGCGTCAAACGTTCACGGGCATAGATCTGTTTGGTTGCCGATTCGTCCTCAATAAACATTACCGATGTTTTTCTCCCTTCTGAAAGGTTTTTGGTGCGTTTTGCCATGAAAGATACCAGAATATAGAATGTATTTCCTTCCCGAACAAATGGTGCATAGCTCGAATTTGGATTTCCTTCAGCATCTACAGTGGCTAATAGGACACTTTTGGTGCGGTCTATCAGTTCATATACTTTTGGGGCAACAGGTTTTGCTTTTCTCTGAGACTCGTCATGGGTATTTGTATGATTCATAATATTTGATTTATCAGATAAAAGTACTTATTTATATTAAGACTAAATAACTTTAAGCTATGTTTAATCTCATAAAAAGGAACTTAAATTGTGGTTTTTATATCTTAATTATTAATTGTAATTTTGCATTTCGTTATCACTTGAATTTAAAATTATTCATTACATATGAGTACTACAACACAATACGTTCCTTATAAAGTTAAGGATATTTCCCTTGCAGAATGGGGAAGAAAAGAAATTACCCTTGCAGAGGCAGAAATGCCAGGTTTGATGGCTATCCGTGAAGAATACGGACCATCTCAGCCGCTTAAGGGAGCAAGAATCGCAGGATGTCTTCACATGACGATCCAGACTGCTGTACTTATCGAGACATTGGTAGCTTTAGGAGCTGAAGTTACATGGTCTTCTTGTAATATTTTCTCTACTCAGGATCACGCTGCTGCGGCTATTGCTGCTGCGGGAATCCCTGTATATGCATGGAAAGGTCTTAATGAAGAGGAATTCGACTGGTGTATTGAGCAGACTCTATTCTTTGGTGAAGACAGAAAACCATTGAACATGATTCTGGATGATGGTGGAGATCTAACCAACATGGTTTTTGATAAATACCCTGAGTTTACAAAAGATATTAAAGGACTTTCTGAAGAAACGACGACAGGTGTTCACAGACTTTACGAAAGAATGAAGAACGGAACTTTGGTAATGCCTGCTATCAACGTAAACGACTCTGTAACTAAATCTAAATTCGACAACAAATACGGATGTAAAGAATCTGCAGTGGATGCTGTAAGAAGAGCTACAGACGTAATGTTGGCAGGAAAAAGAGTGGTAGTTTGCGGATACGGAGACGTAGGTAAAGGTACTGCTGCTTCTTTCAGAGGAGCCGGATCTATCGTTACTGTTACTGAAATTGATCCAATCTGTGCGCTTCAGGCTGCAATGGACGGTTATGAAGTAAAAAGATTAGATACCGTAGTAGACAACGCTGATATTATCATCACTACAACAGGTAACTTCAATATCGTAAGAGGAGAACACTTCCTTAAAATGAAAGATAAAGCGATCGTTTGTAACATCGGACACTTCGATAATGAAATCGATATGGCTTGGTTAAACAAAAACTATGGTCAGACTAAATCTGAAGTGAAGCCTCAGGTAGACATCTACACGATTGAAGGTAAAGAAGTAATCATTCTTGCTGAAGGTAGATTGGTAAACCTCGGATGTGCTACAGGTCACCCAAGTTTCGTAATGTCTAACTCTTTCTCTAACCAGACTTTGGCTCAGATCGAATTGTGGAACAACTCTGCTGCTTACAAAAACGAAGTATACATGCTTCCTAAGCACTTAGATGAAAAAGTAGCCGCTTTACACCTTAAGAAATTAAGCGTAGAGCTTGAAACACTTTCTCCAGAGCAAGCTGAGTACATCGGAGTAGAAGTACAGGGGCCATTCAAGCCTGAGTACTACAGATACTAAGATCTATATAAAACATGATAAAATCCCACTATTTCTAAGATAGTGGGATTTTTTTATAGTACACACACAGTCATTTCTTATTTTTGTCAACTAAAAAAATAACATGAAAAATTACTTATTTCTGGGATTAATGAGCTCGGCTGTATTCTTTAGCAGCTGCAGCAGTAATGATGATAATGAAGGAACCCATACTCCTTCAGGATCCAGAATATTATTAAGCAAAGTTACGACAGTGTACTATGACAACCCGGGTAAGCCACAGACCAGCATACAGAATATGGAATACAATAACCAGGGTGAACTTATAAAAACATGGTCAGAATCCGGATCTTCCAAATTTGAATACACTAACGGGAAACCTTCAAAAGCCACTTATTATATGGCAGATGGTACATTAGAATATTATTCGGTATTTAATTATAACGGAGGCCAGCTTTCAAACATTAAAGGAATCTACACCAATCCTGATAACAACAGTGCCATTACCTTTAGCTACAATACGAACGGTCAGCTTACCTCCTCCACTCTTTGTCAGTCACCGGACTGTTTCCATCCAATGGTCAATACCTATACTTATAATGGGGACAATATTTCATCGGAAACCTCAGAAACCATAGGGACCGGTTTCGGTACTAAAATTGTTTATTCCTATGATGATAAGCTGAACCCATATACCAATTTCAACAAATATCTCAAATTTATGATGGGAGGGGCTTATACTGTAAGCAAAAACAATTATCTGACAGAAAAGATAAGCTCCAAAAACAATGGCATCTGGGAACAAAATCAGAACAGAACCTCCACGATACAGTACAACAACTCCGGTTTACCAGTTCAGGTGCTCTCAAAAGAAGCCAACGGAAACCTTTCCGCTCAATATAATTACGAATATATTATTCAATAATACTAAGCTCTCCAATTTTGGAGAGTTTTTTTTATCACAGAATTTACTGTTTATCATAGAATTGCTCTATTCAATTTTATTTTACATTCTTCTATACTCCTACCTTGTTTCAATTTTCATGATCATATATTCTTGTCTGGAGTTTATTTTATTTAAATGAATTCATATTTATAATTTTCATTTATAAAATACTAATCAAAAGCTAATTATAATAAAAAAACTTTAAAACTGTATTTTTTATTATATTTATTCACAAACTAATGACATGACTAAAAAACTTCTACTATTTATTTTTTTTCTTATTTTTTTCCAAAATATTCATGCCCAAAATGAATTTATCACCATTTGGAAACCCTCTTTAACAAGCTCAATTTCCCTCATCGTTTCGGCTCCATATCCTGCAAATCAAAATCAGATTTGGTTTCCGGGTATTGGTACTGATTATACGATAGAATGGGAAGAAGCAGGGTATCCTGCACACCATGGAACCATGAATAACATCACTTCAACGAAACAGGTTTTTATTGATTTTGGATTGCCTTTAAATCCCCATCCAAATCAGGCAACCTATCGTGTAAAAGTATATGATTATAATAACTCCTTTCGAATGCTATCGTCCGAATTCACTCCATCAACAGGATGGATATACAATGGAAGTAATGATAAGTTGATAGAAATTTCCCAATGGGGAACCATCAAGTGGGCTACTATGAATCATGCCTTTGCGGGCTGTTTTAATCTTCAACTTACCGCATCAGACTCACCGGACCTATCGAATGTCACAGATATGTCCGGAATGTTCACCAATACAATCAATTTCACTTCTAATAGTTCAATAAACGAATGGAATACATCGTCTGTAAAGAATATGTCCGGATTGTTTTCATCTTCAAAGTTCAATACTTCAATTGATCATTGGGACACCTCAAATGTAACCGATATGTCCAAAATGTTTTGGTCCGCAAAATACTTCAACCAAACGCTCAATACATGGGATGTATCAAAGGTAGCCAATATGGAACGTATGTTTATGCTTGCTGAAATGTTTAATCAGCCACTGGAAAAATGGAACACAGGATCTGTTAATAATATTTCAGAGATATTCAACCAAGCAAGAGTATTTAACCAACCTATTAATACATGGAACATTTCCAATGTCACCAATCTTGATGGAGTGTTCGCTGGTGCGGCATCATTCAATCAACCATTGAATAACTGGAATACTTCAAATGTGACCAGTATGACAAGAACTTTTCTTATGGCCTCAGCTTTTAATCAAAACATCAACAACTGGAATACTTCCAAAGTTAGCAATATGGCCTATATGTTTGCAGAGGCCAATAAGTACAATCAGCCTTTGTACTTGTGGGATACATCAAGCGTTACAGATATGTCTTATATGTTTCATTTTCTTCCTTCTTTTGATCAGGATATAAGCAGTTGGAAAACCGGTAAAGTTGCTAATATGGAGCACATGCTGCATGATTGTTCTGCATTCAGTCATACCTTGGAAAATTGGGATGTTGGTTCAGTTTCAAACATGGATCTCATGCTAAAAGAGACAACATCATTTAATTATACTTTGGATAAATGGAATCTAAAGTCTCTGACAACAGCCAATCAAATGATAACATATTCTGGTATAGACTGCGTCAATTACAGCAAAACACTCATGGGATGGGCAAATAACAACGATACCCCGGATCATATTAACCTCGGATCTGTTTCAGATCTCATCTATTCTAATATTGCAGCCGTTTCACGAAATAAGCTTATCAATTTAAAAGGATGGAACATTGCAGGAGATTCTTTAGGGAATTGCGAATCCCAACTGGGTACACTGGAGTATGCTTTCAATAAAGAATATGAGGTTTATCCCAACCCTGCTACAGATGTAATCTATCTGAAAAGCAAATCAGATATTAAAAGCTATAGCATTATTGATATGGATGGCAGAGTGATAGTCAAAGATCATTTCAAAGAGAACATTCCTGTAAAATTTCTGATTCCAGGCCACTATATTCTACAGTTCATTTCAAAAGATAAGGTTCAAACATTACAATTTATAAAGGAATAACCCTAAACCCGGAAGACTTGAGCCAGGTGATGAATATAGAGCTTTCACTCGTATTCATTTCTTCCGTATTTTACCCATATTTTTCCATTATTGGAGCTAAGTTTATAAAAAATGAATATATTTTCTGATTATCCGTTTATGCACCTGTTATATTCGCAATTACTAGTCTGTCAAAGAGTTTGTCTCCAAAATACCGTCTGTTTAATTTGTAAATAAACTCGTTGAGATAC
>LAZY01000010.1 GCA_001013295.1 Chryseobacterium indologenes
GCTAGGGTGTTCGGTAATGCTAGGGTGTCCGGTAATGCTGAGGTGTACGGTAATGCTAGGGTGTACGGTAATGCTTGGGTGTTCGGTGATGCTGAGGTGTCCGGTAATGCTTGGGTGTTCGGTGATGCTAGGGTGTTCGGTGATGCTAGGGTGTTCGGTAATGCTAGGGTGTCCGGTAATGCTGAGGTGTTCGGTGATGCTTGGGTGTTCGGTGATGCTAGGGTGTACGGTAATGCTGAGGCTAAATCAAACAATGATTATTGCTGTTTCCAAAATTTCGGATCTGCTAATAGAACTACTTCTTTCTTCAAAGAAAAAGACAATAAGATCAAAGTCAGTTGTGGATGTTTCTCAGGTTCTATTGAAGAATTTGAAAAAGAAGTTAGGAAAACGCATGGAGACGGGAAAAATGCTAAGGAATATATTTCAATTTTAGAGGTGGTAAAAATAAAATTTGGATTATGACAATAACAGACTACCTACAACTTCCAATATCGGAAAGAAAACAAATAGTATCTGAACCGGTAGGGATTAAAGATGAGTTTTGGCTTGAGAGATTGAAAACAGCAGTTTCAAAAATGTGTCCTTTTACTGTGATGTTCGATCAAAACCTAATCAACGAATACTGGAACCTTAAAAAAGCATAATCATGAAAGTAACTGTAATAATAGAAAATGTTGGAGGCGTTTTCTATGTAAACCACAAACGCCTTGGGCACGATAAGCTTTCCGAAATGGAGACAACAGCCTTAAACGAGTTCATCAAAGAGTTTAAATCAAATAAATAATCATGGAAAATCATAAATATAAATTAGGGCAAAAGGTAATATATGGAGGGTTAATAGGAGAAATTGAAAGTTTGTCAACGTCTGTATTTGGAACAATCATGTACGGATTAGTTTCCATAGAAGATCCAGAACTTACTTGTACTGCTAATGAAGATGAGTGTGAATTGTATGTAGATCAAGAAATTAATCAGAGAGAAGGGCTTACGGAAGCTTATATGGCAAGTGAAAGGATAAGAAATATTGTTGCATCAGTAAAATAACCAAAGCAAAAATGTAGATATGGAACCAATTGACTACAGCCGTGGCCGGAACAACGCAAATTCCAAAACAGCATTTCAAAAAGTAAAGGAGACAATTCCTAAGATGTGGGAGAAAGCATTATCTGAGGTAGACGGTAAAAAGTCAACAATAGAGATCGCAAATATACTTGGTGTTTCAATTCATTTAGTATCCGGCAGGTTCTCTGAGCTAAAAGCAAAGCAAAAAATATATCAAACATCATCAAAAAAGATCGGCAGTAAATCATATGCCGTGTATACCAAAACAATTAATTAAAATGGAAAAACAATCACTCTATCAAAAACTACATAAAATACAAAAAGAGCTTATAGGCTTAAAAAAAGATAAGAAATCATTTAACTATGAATACACTTCTGGAGAAAAAGTTATCAACCATTTGAAGCCTCTAATGAATGATTATTGCTTGCTTTTGAAACAGGAAGTACTTTCCATAGAAAATGAGCGCCAAGACTATTCAACCACAGGAAAAAGATGGGAAGAAGTCGATGGTAAAAATAAACAGGTTGAATTTGAAAAGAATAATTCTGAAATTCTTTCTAAAGTTGAAATGAAATTCACCTGGATTGATGTGGAATCTGGAGAAAAAGATGAAAATCTATTTGGAGCTAATGGACAGAATGGATGGGATAAAGGAGTAGGTTCAGCGCTTACTTATGGCGAAAGATATTTTCTTTTAAAATACTTCCATATTGATACTTCTAAAGATGATGTAGATGCAAAAAGCAATATAACGCAGGAACAACAGGATGAAATTGTAAAAGACATTTTAGAAAGCATAAGTAAAAGTCAAACCAAAGATGAACTAATGGAGATATGGGAAAGTATTTCAGAAGAACAGCAAATCAGAACCAAAAGTGAATTTTCTAAAAAACACACTTCACTTTCAAAAAAATAATAATGGATTTTTCAAATTATATATTCAGGTCTCATATGGTGGGAAATATAATCAACGTTCCTAAGCCATTGACACAAGATCAAAACGCAACCTTAGCAAATTATAGAGAAAGAAATTCTGGTATTGGAAGATTGCTTACAGAAAAGCAAAAAGATGTTTTAAAAGACTTAGAATACAAAGAAATGAAAAGCCGAGCATATGAGCTTTCCGACTTTAACAAGGCTGAACTCACAAAAATAGTTTGTTATGAAAAATCAGGAAGATCTAAAATACTTGAAAATGCATATTTGGAAAAAGGTTTAAATGTTGAGAAATCAGCCAGAGATTTGATCTCCAAAGTTCTAGGTATATTATTGACTTCAGACGATGAACGAAAGTCTAATAAATGGGTAACAGGCAAGCGGGATATTTTTTCGAAAAGCGTTATCCCTGACATCAAAGCTACTTATAGCTATGAAACATTCATCAAACATTTATTAGAATCGGCTAGCTCACTATACTTAAGACAATTAGATAGCTATATGGATTTGTGGAAAATTTATCAATCGCTTCTATGCTTTGTCCTTATAGATACTCCTTCAAAATTAGTAGATAAGGAGATAATAAAAGCTTCTTATTCTAAAGACATTCTTTCTTTCGATGGCGATGTTAAAGGGTCGGGGATTGAAGATGTAAAAAGAATTATTACTAATCACATTTATACAAGATCCGGATTAGAAAAATACTGCAACGAATCCTCATACGCTTACATTGAATGGTTTGATGATTTTGTAGAAATACCCGACAATGAAAGAATACATATGATTCCTCATTCATTTGATAAGGTAAGGATTGAACAGCGCAATGAGTGTATAATTCTTGGCAGAGAATTTATGAACACAGTAAAACCAATAAATAATATAATTCAAATAACAGCATAACATGGAACTACAGGGAACAATTAAAAAAATAGGAAACACTGAAACTTTTGCGTCAGGATTTCAAAAGCGTGAATTTGTGCTTCTAACAGATGAAACGTATCCACAACCAATCAGTATAGAAGTTATGGGAGACAAGATTGATATTTTGGATCCGATGAAAGAAGGCGATAATGTAAGTGTTGGAATTAATATCCGAGGAAGAGAATGGACTTCTCCATTAGGCGAAAATAAATATTTCAACTCAATAGTTGCCTGGAAAATTCAAAAGCTATCCTGATGAAAGATAAAGACGGATGCTGGACTGGCCGTGATTCCAACGGACTATTCAAATGGAATGAAAAAAGACTAATCCGAATCGAAAACGAAAAAAAGAAAAATGAAGATAACCGAAAAAATAACAATAACAAACGAAGATAATATGGAACTTATGGCTCGTTATCCTGATAATCATTTTGATCTTGCCATCGTTGATCCTCCATATGGAATTGGGGCGGATTGGAAGAAAAGGAAGCACACAGCAAATAAATATGCAGGAAATTATAAGAACGAATCCATTCCAGATAAGAAATACTTTGATGAACTAATGAGAGTTTCTAAATATTGGATAGTATGGGGTTTGAATTATTATACAGATTTTTTTCCTCCAACAAATTATCTAATTGTATGGGATAAAAAAGTACCGGAAAAGACTGCGTTTTACTCTCAAGTTGAAATTGCTGCAACAAATATTAAGATACCGGCCGCAATATATAGACATTCGTGGGATGGTGCTAGAAAGGAACAAGAAACAGGAACTGACAAAATACATCCACATCAAAAACCTATTGCACTGTATAAATGGTTACTAAATAAGTATGCTAAATCCGGTTATAAAATACTTGATACTCACCTGGGATCAGCAAGTATTGCAATAGCATGTCATGATTATGGATATGAATTAACAGCCTGTGAGCTTGATCCTGATTATTACCATAATGCAATAAAAAGAATTAAGAACCATGTTTCACAATTAACAATTTTCACATGAAAACCCCAAGACAAGAACAAACAAATAGATTAGAAAATTCAATGGGATATTTAATGGCTTATGATTTTACACATGATCCCGAAAGAAATCCTGAAATAATTAAACCAAAATCAGATTTAGAATTTGCCTTAGATGTTGCTTTCCCAAAAAAACACCTGAATAAAGTGCTAGCTGATTTAAAAAAGAAAATGCTGGCATCAGTTGAAATTCCCGGATCAATAGCTGAAAATAAGCTTGAGAGGATAAAAGGAAACGCAATGCTTGCTTATGCTAAACAACTCAAAAGACCAGTACGGTTCGCAAAACAGGGTGAATGCCAATACACAATTGAACTTGAAAAAGAAAAAACTCCAAAATTATCAAAACCTGAATATGATTTAGTTTCAACGGCAAATGCCGCTAAAATATTAAAGCTTCATCCAAGCAACTTAAATGCAATAAGAAAAGCTGGAAAAATAGAAGCAGAAAAGATAGGTGGACGGTTTTTCTTCAAACCTGAAGAAGTTGAAAGATATAGAATCCAAAGAGCAGTAAGTAAGCTCTAAAAAAAACAACCATGCATTAGTGATGTTTTAGCATGGGTAATTTAGTAGATTTGAGTTAAACTAAAAACGAAGATATGAACAACAATAGAATCAATATTACTAAAAAATTAAGATATGAAGTCTTTAAAAGAGATAGTTTCACCTGCCAGTATTGTGGAAGAAAATCACCAGATGTCGTACTAAATGTTGATCATATTAATCCAGTAAAAAGAGGTGGAAATAATGATATTTTAAATTTAATTACTTCATGCTTTGATTGCAACTCCGGAAAAAAAGATCGTCTATTGGATGATAATAGTGTTATTAAAAAACAGCAGAAGCAACTAGAAAAGTTAAATGAAAGGAGGATGCAGCTTGAGATGATGGTTAAATGGAGAGATGAGCTGCAAGAATTAGAAGATAAAAAAGTAGATCTTGTCATGAATGCCATTAATAGTAACATGCAAAACTATGTACTTTCTGAAGTGTATAAGAAGGAAGCGAAGACGCTTGTAAAAAAGTATGATATTGAGCTAATTTTAAAAGCTATTGATATTTCAGCAGCCAGATATTTATCGACTGATAGCAAGCAAGACAATGAAGAGTATATTAGTAAGATTTCAGGCATGAGAAAAGAAGAGAAATCGTGCTATTCTTTTTCAGATTTTGAAGGACTTATAGATTCATGGATTCATCAAATAAAAAATAAGAAGCCATGAATGTTTATGAACTATCAAGAAGATATTGGAATTGGGCATTTGAAAACCCAGAGAAAATAAAGCCTAATCATTCAGCAATGTTTTTTTTCGCAATTGAACATTGCAACAGGCTTGGATGGAAAGAAAAATTCGGATTTCCAACAACGATGGTAATGGATGCAATTGGAATTAAATCTTATAATACATTTATAAGTACACTTAATGATTTGATTCAATGGGGATTCTTAACAATGATTGAAAGGTCAAAGAATCAGTATTCAGCAAACATAATCGCTCTATCAAAATTTAACGAAGCACTTGATGAAGCACTTGACGAAGCATTGTTGAAGCACATGACAAAGCAAAGTGAAAGCACAGTACAAAGCACAGTACAAAGCACAGTACAAAGCATTGATAGTATAAATAAACAAACTTACAATTCTACAAACTTACAAACTTACAATTCTACAGAAGAAAAATTAAAAAAAGAAAATTCCGAAGAATTATTTTGCGATGAACCTGATCCGGTAAATATCCCGGAAGAAGAAAAAAGAAAAAAAGTTGCGCAAAAAAAAGAAAAGGCAGAACCGCCCGATTTAGACACTTTCGTCATGTCAGCTAGGGAAATATACCAAAACGAACTTAAACTCGATTTTTCACTGTACGAATTCGCTGTACGGGCAAAGTACAACAGCTGGATTGAATCAGGATGGAAAGATGGTCACAAAAAGCCAATTCTTTCATGGAAGAACAAACTCCGTAATGTGATACCTCACTTAAAACCAATTTATGGAAAATCAAATAATCAAACAGGAACCACAGGAAGTAATACACCTACACAACAAGCAACTTACAATATCCAAGAGGCAGCTGGAAGACTTGCCGAAGATTTTGCAAAGGGAAATATTCCTGGAGTCTATCGCTAAATCGTCAGCTGAAATCAAAGAGAAGCTGGTGAATGATATTCTTACACTTTTTCAGGTTAGAGAACGACAAAGAGAAAAAGACGAAATGAAAGATACCTGGTTGCTGTTTATTATGGATTATCGTCTTACCGCTACTGAGATTTATCAAGCACACCGAATGGCTTTAAAGCGTGAATTGCTGGATCAAAACGGGAACGAAATAGAATGTTTGCCAATGTTGTCTACCAATACTACCGGAAAGATTCTAAAGGCCTATGAGCGTCACAAGCAAAATGACAAGCAACTGGAAGCAGGAAGAGAGCAATTGCAAAAGTTACTCAATCCAGAACCTGAAAGATCGCCTGAGGAAATTAAAGCCGAAAAGAAGAAGAATTGGGATGCTTTGGTTGAATCAGTGAAAAAAGGGGAAAAATGTAACCATGCCTTCCTGTTTTATGAATTCGCAATTAAGAAAGGTGGACTATTGTCCTTTTTAAGCGACGAAAGTGGTCAAAAAATCGCCATTAAAGATAAAATGATACAAATCCTTTCGAAAGAAAAATTAAAACCAAATTCGGCCTTATTTAACGCTTATGAATTGAGAAATCTTTCAGAGTATTTTGAAGATAAGAAAAAAGCCATGACAGATGATATTGCTTTTTCGTTCGAAAGACTTCAGGCAATGGCAATAACTCACGTTAAAAACGACAAGGTTTATGAATGGGTAGCGGAACAAATAAAATCAAAAGGCCATGAAAACAAAAGTTAAACGAACGCCTTCGGATCTATTAGATGATTTTACAATATTCATATTCAATCTAAGGCAAAGGGGATATAAGCTGCAGGAAATAGCATTAACTCTTGGAAAAGATCATTCAACGATTATTTATCACTTGCGAAAGTATGTAGGTCTCGAGCAATTTAATCAGGAATTCAAAAACAGAATAAAAAACTTTAACGAAGAATATTTTTTACGAAAAATGAACGCATCAAAATTACTTAAAAAACCAATTGTATATATGCCGTTAGCGCCAATATCGGCTCAGTTTATTAACGCCAAACCAGTTAAAACAAACCCATTAATAAAGCCATTAAAAGGCCCTCTAAACTATAACGGAGAAGACCGGGAATCAATTGAAATGTGGTTGTCATTCTGCGCTATTGGAACGACGATAATCGACACCGGGACCAAAATGTTGTCCAACAAAGGATTAATTCATAAACGTGACGGAGTTTTTGATTTAATCAATGCATATAAGCAGCTAAATACTCACTTCACCGGAAATGAAAAATTTGATAAAAAAGAGATCGGAATCGAAGACTTTATATTCACGTTCTTAACCTCAACAGAAGAACAACAGGAACGAGTGATAAAGTTCCAGGAGTCGCTTTTGAGGAAGAGTTAGTTTTTCTTTAATATACCTCTCCATTCACCGTTCTGATCATAAGAATGATAAGTTAAATCATCAGCCGATATAAGCTCAAAAGGCGAAACATCTAAAGCATCAGCTATTTCTTGAACTCGGTCCGATTTAAAATTACCCTTAATACTTAAATCCAATGCCTGGCGGGATACGCCTATTTTATCCGCAAGTTGTTGCAGGGTCAGCCCCTTCTTTTTACAAATTTCTTTAACTCTTAATTCCATACTGCAAATATAATGTAAAACAATTCTTTTACAAATATAATAAAAAGTAAATAAAAAACTTTACAAAATATTTGGTAGTGTAAAATAAAACCTTTACATTTGAAGAGTCGAATCAAAGTAACATTTATTAAAAAATTCAACAACAATGAAAAATTTCAAAAAATTAAAAGAAAAAAGACCTGGATTAGCGAGTGAATTAGAGTCAATGTCTAGAGAAGAGCTGATGGAACATTATGCAATTGAACTTTCTGAAAAAGATGAACTAGAAGAGTATAAAGAAAATCAAGAATTCTATAAGACAGAGCTCGAATATATTGTAGGGTTGGCAGAAGACTGGCTTACGAAAAATAGAAAAGATAAGCATCATATTATCATTGAAATTGGAAAAGGAAAGTTGCTGTATACTCACGAAGAGAAGACGTTTATTTAAAATTTGAGCAGACCTGGGCAAGTCAATAAAAGGCCTACATGGTTATTAGTTTTCCCCGGTTCCCGGACCGGGGTTTTAAAAAATCAAACAATTTAATTCAAAATATTATGAATACAGAGTACAAATACACAACCGACGGAAAAAAAGTGATTGTCGTTGGAAACCTTAACAGTCAAGAAAAAATAGTCCAAGAAATTTTTATTGTAAATGGAAATGAAATTCCATCTGGTGAAAATTTCGTAGTGAAATCTTTGCATGATGCTCCTGCTGTTTCATGGAAGGAAACCAAGTTACAGGAACTTGAATCACGATATGAAAAAGACAAAAAAGAATGGGATTCAAAAATTGAGAGATTAAACCAAGATAAGAGACTTGCTTATGATTCTTTGTCAGCCCGGGTAAAATGGCTACGAAATGTAGCGAAAGAGCCAAGGGATGAAGAATTTAAAAAGGTTGTTAATCAAGTGGCAGATTTTCTATCTGATTCTGAAAAATGGGTTTTTGTTAGAAATTATTCTGGATGGGAATTGGAAAAGTTCAATGATGAAGGTGTTAATAACTTAATAGATCGTTTTGAAAGCGGCTATGGTCGAAAAAGATTCGATGAAATGAGGTTGCTTTCTCTTTTTGGCCGATCTGACGGAAGTCTTGTATTTAGAATCAATGATTATAGTGATGGAAGTGGAAGTGATAAAGATGTTGTGTTTTTTAAGTCAAAAGAAGAGGCTTTGACCTTCATGCAAATAGAATTTGATAAGCTTGATAAATATAGCGATGATCATTTAAAAACAGCAGAAAAATTTAGTTTAAAAGTTGATGCTGGAAAGCTAAAATTTTACGATGCTGCAAAAAGAGCAAATATTGAAAGACAGATCAAGGAACATCAAACTAGAATTGATGAATTACTAACCAAACTAAATAAATCATGAGAGAAATAAAATTCAGAGGGCAAAAGACAATAACGAAAGAGTGGGTGTTCGGATCTGTATTTTCAGTTGCAGATGAAGATTATACTTCAATAATAACAAATTTGGTAACACTAGATTTTGAAGATAATGGGACTAATTACCATGGTTTTCAAGTCAATTCTGAAACAGTTGGCCAGTATACAGGACTTAAGGACAAAAACGGAGTAGAGATTTATGAGGGGGATATAGTCAGAATACTTTATACTGATTGGAGTAGTAAGCCAGAATCAGACCCTAAATCTTTGCATGACTACCTAAATGATATAGCTAGTGTTGCTAAGGTGGTTTTTGAAAATAATTCTTGGATGGTTTCTATCTATGGAAAGAAATTCAATGAATGGTATTTGAATGATATTATGCCTGGTAAACATGGATTTATTGAAGTAATCGGCAACATTCACTCCAATCCGGAGCTTTTAAAATAACCACGGAACCCCGGCCGTATTCTTCCGGGAAATAATTTAAAATTTTTATCAATGAAAAAACTATTTTTTGTAGGCGTATTTACGCTTACCTCACTGGCTGCGTGCCAAAATGAAACAACTACTCCAGAAGTAGAAAAGCAAATTAATACAGATGTAGCCTTAGCAATGGTAAAGTCTGCTGCCAATGGTGAATCCTCAAAGCCTAATCCTAATGGTGCATCTATAAGCTGCCATGATAATTACAGCAACCCAAGCGGTAACGCCTGTGTGTGGGTAAATGGTCAGCAATTTAACGTAACATGGCATGAGGGGTTTGAAATGAATAATGATACAGGGATTCCATATCCAACAACCATATGGAATTCTACTCCAGCCTCATTCTGCAACTGCTAATCACCTGGCCCTTCGGGGCCTTTTAATTCAAATTAAATCACAATGAAAGTAAAACGAATTGTTGCAAACCATCAAGGGTGTGAAATATATGGAACCTTTCCTTATAGTGACGATGATCTCTATTGTTGGTTTAGTCATTATAATGGCAATATAACCGATTGCTCATTTCTCTTTGATAATCGAGCTTTAAGAGGTGTAAAATTAGAAATAACCATTAAAGAATATGAAATATGAGTCACCAAGAGAAACAACGCATATTTGATCAATTAGTACAAAACATTGATCCGGAAACTATAAGACAAGGGCCGGTCCCTTTAGACCATTTTGAAGACTGGGAAGATTTACTAATAGCATTCAGATATAGTAATATCAGCTTACAATCATTAACTAAGATAATATTTGAAGCCTGTGATCTCGTACAGGAGGAACAACAAAAACGTATTGCTGAGAACATGAATTGGGACCGATGTAAAAATAAAGGGTCTGAATGTAGAACCGACAAACACGAAAACTCCATACTTAACCCCGAAAACCTTATCAAATGAATAAATACTTAATACTTAACTTATATGCCTGCTTAGGCGGAAATAGGTATAAGTGGGATGAAGTAGCAAAGGCTGCAGGCATTGAAATACAGGTGACAGCTGTGGAGTTAGATCCTGAACTAGCAAGACTTTATCAAGAGCGTTTTCCGAATGATATTGTAATTGTTGCTGATGCCCATCAGTATCTATTGGGCCACTATAAAGAATTTGACTTTATATGGAGTTCGCCTCCTTGTCCTAGCCATTCTAAAGCAAGGTACTGGGGCAGTAAAGGCGGTCAATGTAAGGTTGTATACCCTGAAATGAGCCTCTATCAAGAAATAATTTTACTTCAAAAATATTACGCTGGCAAATGGTTGGTCGAAAATGTAAATCCATACTATGAACCTTTAATCCCAGCCGAAAAAAGAGGAAGACACCTGTACTGGACTAATTTAAAATTACCACAAATATTAAGTGAAAGGCATGATGTTGCTGTAGAAAGAGGAAAAGATGAATTGAAGAATCTATGTGAATTTCATGATTATAATTTCAGGCAGTACAAAGGCAATCAGCCTATTAATAAGATAGCGCGCAATCTCGTGGACTTCGAATCAGGAAAAACAATTTTTGAATGTGTTCTGCAAAAAGAACCTAAGCGAATTATTAACAGTCTATTTGATAACGAATTTATGACACTATGAAAGCACTAGAAGAACTAACCCGTGATATACGGGAGAAGCTGCCAAGGCTGATGGAATTAACCGAATGGCAAAGGTTGATCACATTGATACACGATGAATCAAATGATATTTACGAAGGGGATTATGAGACAATTGGAATCGGTGCAGACCTTTTGGAAAATGGGAATGTAGAAATTGGGGGTTATGAATATGAGATCGGGAAAGACTTTGATATTGTAGGCAAAGATCCAATGCTTAACGATGTACTGGAGTGGCATTCAAAGCTTTATTCAAAAAACAGTCATTTTGAAGTATTCAATATTGTAATGAATGAAGAAAAGCATCCGGCGGGTATATTCATAGATTATTTAGAAGAAGATACTGCAAGGTTTGTATGGGATTTATCAAAGCCTTATTTAAAAGACCAATCCCAGGAACTTGTTCAATTTCTGCACGGGTTGATAAAAAAATAAGATCGTTCCATTTTGGAACATGCTGAACGTTTCCCCGATCCCGGGAAAACGATAATCTAAATAACAATTTTAACTCAAAAACAATAATACAATGAACAATTTAGAAATCCAACAACCAAAAGCAATTACCTGGAACGAACTTAAAGAATTTGTGAATTCTATTCCGGAAGAATTATTAAACAACACAGCACATATAATGCTTGAAGACGAATCAACAGCACGAGAGCTAAATGAGCCATTTTTTCAAGAGGAAGATATTTGGTTTAATATTGATGATAGCGATGATTCGGGAACCCTGAAAGATTTAACAGAGGTTCATAATTCAGAAGATGATCCTTTTATTTTGGATGATTATAGACTAACAACGCCAAAAGGAACGCCTTTTCTTTGGTCTTACTAATTAACCCCGTGCCATCTTAGGGTGGCACTTTAAAAGAAAGATTATGGAAAATAATAAAAAACAATGTCCTGAGTTTCCTCATTTTGGAGCTAATTATCCAGATGCAAGATGCATTGATGGTTACTTGTGGGATTTAGATAGAAGTGATGATAACGGTGGTCTATATGGCGGAGGAGATGATCCTTGCCCGTTCTGTAACACTGAAGAATATATCGAATGGTGTGTAGATGAAGATTTTACAAGAGAGATGGCTGAAAAACACATTGAATATTTAAACAAAAAACATAACTCATGATAGAAGCACAAGAACTCCGCTTAGAAAATTGGGTTTATGACAGTTTTAAAAATAGAGTAGTAAAAGTTTGGGGCATTGACTCAAATCACGATCAAATAACGGTTAATTATGCAAATGGCTCAGGTGTTTACACTGAGGATTTGAAATATATTGATCCCATAGAGCTAACAGAAGAGTGGCTTCTGAAGTTTGGGTTTACAAGACAGCCTTGGGGGCTTGTTATTGGCAATCTTTTATTTAAAGACAAAAACCATGAATGTAAAGAGCTGACTTTAGAAGTAGGAAACGGTTTTAGAACAACAGTTAAATACGTCCACCAACTCCAGAATCTCTACTTCGCATTGGTAGGGGAAGAACTAAAATAACAGATATGATGCCAAAGAAATTATACTTCAATACAGCTATAAAAGTTTTAGAAAACGAACAAAATTTCTTGTTTGGTTTTACCCATGGAATGGCATAATAAGGAACAAAGATGGTGAAACGGTCGGCACAATGTCAACTGCAGTTATGGATAGGTTAATTTCTGATGAAAGAATAGTGTCAATTGGGAGAGGTTCTGAATTACTGGATCACGAAAAATATTATAAACTGAAAAAATCATGTTAAAAACAATTGAATTAGAACTAAACAAAAGACTCCTTATTGTGGAGTATACAGAAATGAAATATTTACATATAGATTATAGGAATACGAAAGCTGATAATGTTATATGCCTAAATGGAAAAAATGTAAAAGTAAAAGCGATCTGCAAAGGCTCAGAGTTTACAGAGGATATGGCTGAAGGATTAGTCGAGGTTCTTTGGAAAGGCTTTAAAAATTACTCTCAAAATGAGCCTGTAGGAAACTACAAAAGATTAGTTGTTAATACTGCCATGGTATCCTTCATTTCCGCTATCCAGGCTAAAGGCTGGCATTGGGGTGAGAATCCCTATGAAAAAGAAGTCGACTCATTAGTTGAAGATAATTCTGCAATTGGTTGTGCTAAATATAGAAAGGCTTTTCATGAATGGCAGGAATCCGAATCCCGCACATTGTACCCTGAGAAATGTATAATCTATGAAATACTGTAGATATGGCAGTGTATATTTTATTATTATGTGCAAATTTAATTTTTGCAATAATGAATTATAAAGGCAAAAACTATAAAGCAGCATTATTTAGTTCTTTCGTTTCTGGGATGGTTCTAGGTAAGATTATAAGTGCATCATTTGATATGTAATTACGGAAACCCATAACTTAAAACCAAACAACAAAAGTAAATTGCGAAATGAATTTCTTTAAAAACTTATCCTTTGAAGATAAAATAGAACTGGCCTTTATGGATGTTCTGTTAATTATTGCGCTTTATCTTCTCTTCATGTAGTATCTTTACTCCATGGAAGAAATAGAAGAAAAATTTTATGAACTCGTAAAAGAGCAGTACGAAAGAACCGGAGGATCAAACGGTCTTAGTACGTACAGAGTTAATGACAAAATAGGGGTAAGTCACCAGCAATTGAGAGAGGCTATTGATACCCTGCTCAAGAAAAAGAAAATAGCTATCCTAAACCACTTAAATGGTATCAGCTACACCCTTCCAAAATAAAGCCCCTGAATTAACAGGGGTGTTTGTTTAAGAAAGTCTTGTAATTGTATATTCAAGATCACATACTTCGCCTTCAAATTCATTATAATAATTAAAACACAAACTTTCGTCTATTTTTAAAGCTTCTGTTCTAATGAGCTTGTGAATGTTCATGGGAATTATTTTAGTTGTAACAACGTCTAGTCTATCAATAAATTTTTCAGTTTTATTTTTTACATTATCTTTAATTACTAAAGAATATTGTCTACTGTTAATATTTTCCATTTGCGTCCATTCAGGGCTACCTATTTTCAAAAATCTAGAATATTCTATTTTAACTTGAGACGTATCTTTTTTCCATATGTTACTGCTTGTTATTTTGTATTCAAAACTTTCAGTTTCCATTTCTTTTAAAAATAAAACAGCTATACTATTAGCCAGCTTAATATCTGAAGTATTAACATGCAATGCAGTGAGTCTTTCATCGTGTCTAGTAACTTTAATTTCCATTAGATATAGTTTTTATTAGGGATGTTTGTTTAAAATAGATTTACAGTGATTTAAAATCTTACTGTAATTTTCATCATTAAATTTATTTCGCTGTTGTAGCTTTATTTTTTTATGAACAGTACTTTCGCCTACTCCAAGTATCTCAGCAATTTTATTAACTGAAAGCCCTAAATTACTGATCAGATCTATAGTTTTTTCGTGTGAAGTCATTACCGGAATTTATTAGAATGATTTTTAACAACCCAGTCGCCAAGCTTAGCTAGCATATGAGGTAAAACTTTTGGATCAGCGTAGTCACTATTTATTAGCTTGACATTAGTCGCATCTACGCCTCCTAATTTGTCTTTTTTCAATGGGAAATCTGCAACGATAATTAAGCCATCGTTTTCAACCGAGACTGTTAAAACTTCTTTTGTTTCTTTTTCAATTTTAAAATTCATAATTTTGCACTGATTTTAGTCGTTAAACACTAAAGTTATTTTGATAATAAGCCATCTTAAATGAGGGCTTTATTATTCATTGTCTTCTGCTTCTGATATGTCAGATACCCATTCATCAACAGATTCTGTAATATCGTCAAAAAACTTATCAAAGTATAATGTTTCCCACTCAGGGTAATTATCTTCATCTAAATTGTCAAAGAATTCCATATCTGTTGATACTGTTGTGAATGTTTTTTCAGATCCATTGAACTCTATATCAAAAAATACCTTTTTATGACCATAGCCGGACATTAAATGATGAACTCTCTTAATAATTACTGTTACGTCTTGGCTTTTGTAGTAGTCTCTTGCTAATGTTTCCATTTTTAAAAATTTTAATTGTTAAACTTTCTTGTTATTTTGATGTTGTAAAGATATAAATTAAAACAATTGCATCCAAATATAATGATGCAAATTATCGAAAATTATATTAATTTATTTCAATTCTAAATAAGTTAGATTAATGAATAATAATTGTTAGAAAAAACTATAAAAAAAGTTAGGTAAGTGTTGTTTCGTGTTTTTGCTTTTCGTAAATTTACTATAAAGCTGTTGTAAATGAAGGAGATAAAGCCTAAGAAGTGCGTAGTATGCGGTGAAGAGTTCATGCCATTTAGGTCAACTCAGAAAGTATGTGGAACGAGCTGCGCAATTTCTTTAGGTAAATCAAATATTCAGAAGCAAAACGCTAAAGCTTGGAGCAAAGAGAAGAAGATCAGGAAGGAGAAGCTAAAGACTCACAAAGACTGGCTGCAGGATCTGCAAAAAGACTTCAATACATTTATTCGTTTAAGAGATAGAGATCAGCCTTGTATAAGCTGTGGAACTACGAGAATGGATATTAAGTACGATGCAGGGCATTTTTGGACTACAGGGGGATTTCCTAATGTGAGATTTGACGAAGATAATGTCCATAAGCAATGTAGCAATAATTGCAACCTAAAAAAATCCGGGAATATTAACGAATATCGTCCGAGGCTTATTGAAAAAATAGGGATTGAAAGATTTGAGGCTTTAGAGTTAAGAGCGAGGAATGGAGTTTTGAAATTATCAATTCCAGAGATAAAAGAAAAGATTGAGTATTACCGCGGAAAGATTAGGGAAATGAAGAAGAAAGCGGTGGTGTGATTTGATTTGATATGTTGAATTACCAAGCACAGATGTTGAGTTCAGAAGGGGTGGATCGTTGGTTGATGAAGGAGGGTGCTTGGTGTTTTTTTTAGATGGAAAATGAATATTGAGTTGAAAATTAAAGGGGTTGATGTAATTATGATTTGGCTTATGAATGTTACGGACCTCAAGTAGAAGATATGAGGTATTATCAATTAAAATAATGAGTGTGTTTAAATGGTTCCGTAAGCTCAAAGGCGGTGTATGGTATAGGCACCAATTTACTATTGATGCAGGACAAATAATGTTGCCTGTTGGAAATGTGTTTTGGGCTAGATATGGAGAGTTAAACCGGTATACAAAAGTAATTTCTGTTGAGAATTATAATCAAACGTGATGCTAGCATATAGGTAATGCGCTACGGAAGGAAGGAGAAGGTAGAGAATCCGGTTCGAGTCCGGAGCATCAGCAAAAAGAAGGGTGAGAAGATTAATACCTTGATTTTTATTTTCAAATCTTACTAAAATCCATACTGCAACTATGGTTGGCACTGGGGAAGACTAGAAACGGGAAAGTAGCTCAGTTGGTAGAGCAGTTTAATCTTTTAAAATAGGTGGGAAACCTAATCCATTTCTAATGGAAAGTTAAGCGAGGCGATGGTTCGAATCCATCCTTTCCAGCAGTTGAGGCATCACAGATTATGCTGACCGATAGGAAAGACTATCATTTAAAGCAATGTGCATAAATAACTAAACGGGATAAATGCTGAAAGATACTCCGTGTTGCTTTTTTTAGATTGATTTAATGCAGAGGAGAATTCATGTTGATATATTTTGATTTGGTGTCCCGCTGCTCTAATAGGTAGCGGGGTTTTTAATTTAGAGAGTATGGAGAATACAATATTTAGAAAAAAAGGAAGTAATAATTCTGAAATTGAATTTTATACTTTTTCAACGAATGAAATCGAGCCTTATAGGGAGATTAAGGAGTTAGGCATTGTTGTGCTGCATGGTGAGAAGCAGTTTGATTTTGATTTAAATGAGAATGATATTGATGAACTGATTAAATACTTACAGGATATTAAAGAACACGTATCGCAATTTAATTTCAATTCAAGAAATATAAAAGGTTAAACTAAATTTCTATGGCAAAGAAGAAGAGCGAAGAGAATGTAGGAAGAAAGCCGGATGGAAAGTTTGCGGAGGGGAATACTATTTCAATTGGTAACGAAGGCGGAAGGCCTGCCCTATTTACCGATCCTGCATTACTTGAAGAAAAAACTCTTGAATACTTTGAATGGGTGAAAGGTGAATTTATTATTGAAAGGAAAATTACCAGGAAAACTACCGGAAAAGGAAAAGATTCTGTAACTACAACGGAAGATGAGCCTGTTAAAATTTGGGTTCGTTATCCAGAGCAGCCAAGTATTACTGGATTAGCAATTTATTTAGGCTTTGAAAGCCGTCAGTCTCTTTATGACTATTTGTCTAAACCGGAGTTTTCTTACCCCATAAAAAAGGCTTTGCTGAATATCGAAAATACTTATGAAAAAGGACTTTGGAATGACAAAGTAGTTGGGCCAATATTCGGACTTAAAAATATGGGATGGTCTGACAAGCAGGAGCATGTTGTTGAATCAACAGTTTCAATGAATGAGCCACCTAAATGGGTGGTTGTTGATGCGAGTAAAAAATGAATGTCTTAAAGGAATATTACCCATTATATACTGAAGATTACTTCATTGCTGATTTATGGGGAGGAAGAGCTGGAGCAAGATCTTACGCAATGTCGCAAAGAGCATTGTATAACTTACTTCATAAAGAAAATTCAAGGGCATTTTTTTTAAGACAAACGCATGCAACTATCTATACTTCATGTTGGCAGGATCTAAAGGACCGAATTGAAGAGTATGAAAATCAACATGGCATAAGTCTTAATGGGATAATTGCTTATTCAGATAACAAATCAGGCGAAAATTATGCTGAAAACCTTAGAAATGGGAACACATTAGGAACTAAAGGTTTTAAAGTGTCATCAGGTAATCAAACAGCTAGCTTAAAATCGCTAGCAGGAGCAACAGATCTTTATATTGAAGAATATGATGAGGTAGAAAAAGAGGACTTCAATAAGCTTTTATTATCTCTAAGAAAAAAAGGTGCTGTGCTTCAAATATTGAGGGCGTTTAATCCGCCAGAAAAAGATCATCACGTATGGGGTGATTATAAACTTAATAAAGTTTCAAATGAAGTTCTTGTTGAAATAGTATTAAAGCATACTGCCAAAAGTAGAGATGAAGTTGAACAGATAGTTAAACTGAACAACAAGCCCTATTACCTGGCGGTCCCGAAAAGAAAAAACCATCTTTCGCTTCAGAACACTTTCATCAACAATTATGAAAACTTAAATGAAACTGCAATTGAGCAGTACGAAAAGTTCTTAGAAGATGATTTTCACTACTTCTGTACAACAATATTAGGATTAATTCCGGATAAGGGAGGTCATTCAGTTTACAATGATTATGACTATATAGAAAGCCATACAGATAGAGTAGTACAACCTAACGACGTTCTGCATATCGGAATGGACTTTAACGTAACAAATATGAGCGCTATAATTCATGTTCATGAAGGAGACTCAGATTATGCGGTTGCTGAGTTAACAGGGATATTCGATACTTTCAGCATGTGTGAAAAAATAAAAGAATTATACGGGGGGCATAGTATTGTTATTTACCCGGATGCTTCGGGGCAGAACAGAAAGACAAGTGGCAAATCGGACTTTGATATTATACGACAGTATAAGTATGTTATCAGAACAGGAGTGAGTAATCCGGCAGTAAGAGATAGGGTAAATGAAGTTAACACGGCGTTTAGGGAGCGAAAATATTTCGTCAATAGGTTTACTTGCCCTGTTTATTCTGAGTCTCTTAAAAAGCAAAAATACAAGAATGGAGAACCTGATAAAAAGGAAGGGTATGATCATACAAATGATGCTGGTGGTTACTACATAACTAAGAAAGGTAAAACAATAAAAATTAATTCAGGTGGAGCGAGGACAAGATAGCTTAGAGACAGTATTAAATAATGAGGCAGTATTTAAAGCTGTTTATGAACTCATACCTGCGGAAGATACGTTTAATGTTGGAGATATTATGAAGCAACCATTTACAAAGATTTACCAATGTTTTGATCTTTATCGTGAAGGTAATGTGCTTGAAGCTGTAGGTTTATTTTTAAGTAAAACCATTGAAGATGTTTTAAAGTTACCTGCAAATCAAGTTATGAAGTTCATGAAGTGGTTAGAGCAAGAAATATCAAAATGTTCAAATCTACTAAACTCGATTCCTTCAGTAAAAGATATGGATATGGAGGCTGCCGGATCAGATAGAATGAACCAAATCGGTGAGTTTGCTATTTATAGATCTATTACAAATGATCCTCGTGAATGGGAAAGTTTAGGAGAGGCACGATTTGAATTAATGTATATCAAATTACTAGGTGATGGAATACAATCAGTAGTACAACGGGATTATGGTGAGATCATTAAAAATAAGAAGTAATGAACATAATAAAGCAGTTTGAAGATCTTATTACAGGTTGGAATGAAGAAGGTAAATGTGGCTATTGCTGGAAGTTTGTTGGCGCTGGACGTCCAGACCTCTTCAATATGTTTCAAGGAATTGAAGAGTCTGAGTGTTGTATTTACGTTGGACTATTCAATATAAAGTTTGGTACACGATATAAGCCTGAAGAAAACGGCTTTACGACAAAGACAAATTGTTTTGTAAGTTTTGAGGGATTTATAGGCATTCCGAGTCGATTAGACATTCAATATTACAATGAACTTGGAGACACTGATCAGGAAAAAGAAGAGTCTAAATGGTCAATTATCAACACGATAAAAGATTGCATTGGGTGCGACTTCCTGGAGGTGCTGTGTGATCAGAGTGGAATTTATTCGCCTTTTGAATTTACGGCAACCCAGAAGTTAAACTACCAAGATTCTAATTATGATGGCTGGATTATTAAAGGACAATATAATTATTGATTATGGTATCAACGGAATATATAACAGTTGAAGAAATAGCTTCCGTAATGGATGAAGTCGTTGAAAAGTTTCTTATTCCAAGATTCAATGAATTAGGAATGAACGCAACCGGTGATTGGATAAAAGCTGTAGGTGGTGAATCGGTTCCTGGAAAGGGATTAATTATGGGATTGGATTATACTGAACAATTAGTAAAGGGACAGGAGCCTACAACTGTACCTCTTACAGATCTAAAGAGATGGGCAAAAGCTAAGTTTAGATTAAATGATAATGCAGCAGCAGGTGTGGCGGCTCGAGTTCAGAGAAAGATTCAAAGAGAAGGAACTTCATGGTATGAAAAAGGTGGTAGTTCGCTTCTTGAAGTACTCGAAGAGCAAGACACGATAAACTTTGTAAATATGAAGCTTGGGCAATACGCTACACCAAGAATACAAGAACAACTATTAAGACAATTGAGAGGATGAAAGTATCAAACGAAAACCTCATTGGCAGGGTAGAGCCCTTATGCGTTAAGGGGAGGTTTGTTAAGCAGGAAACCAGGCCTGTATCCTTTTAATTAAAATATAAATATATGACAATAAACGGACTTGAAAATAATTACTATCTAACCCAGAATGATATTTGGATTAAGATAAACGGATTTACAGAAGTAGTTTCAAAGGTTGTTATTGATTTTAAAAACTTAACAACCGGAAAAGAACTGAATGGATTTGAATGTTCAGCAAGCCCGGATAATGACTGCTTTTTTAATGTTTGTTTTGCTATCAGAGCATTAATGCCAGAACCTGATCAATCTTCAATAAATTCATTACAAAACTTTCAGATTAAAATTACGGCAAAATTTAGGAACATAGCTTTACCTGATGAGGTTTCAACTGTTACAAAATACTTTATTAGAGGTGGGCGAGACAAATTAGGAGTTAATGAATGGCATTTGAATGATGGTGACTATTTGGTAGATAATTACTGGATAAGTGGTGGCAGCGATTGGAACGTAGGTGAAAACGTGCCTATAATTAACAACAATTTGATTGTAGATGATCCCGGATATTCAAAGATAACTAGACAAGACGGGGCAAAAAAATGCGATGGAATTGTTGTTAAATACTTAAATTCTTTAGGTGCGTATCAGTATTTTTATTTTGATCGTTACGAATTAAAAAATAAAACAAAAGCGGGGAAAACAGTAAATAGGATAGCTTCTAGATTAAGGAATTATCAATTTCAAAATACAGGTTATGAAGAGGCTAAAACAATGACTCTTTATTCGTTTACTGAAAAAAAGTTACAGTCAAATTTTGAAGATCTTATTCGAAGTGTTCAATTATTTTACTTTGATGCTAAAGGTGATGATACGGCTTCGCAATGGCATCTATTTAAGCTCGACGATAATACCTCAGTTTGGAATAATTATGAAAATTATTTTGAAAATAAACTGGAATTCACACTGCCAAATTATAGAAACATTCAGATATGATAGTTGAATTATGGGTTGAAGGAGTTTCATTGGATTTATATTCTGAAACAAACATTAAACACACTTTGCAGATAAATGACGTGGGCGAAGTGAAGGATCGCCAGGCTTCTTATACGAATTCATTTAAATTACCAAAGACTCCCAAAAATATAAGCGTATTTAAAGGGCTAGGGATTCACTCAAGCAGTTCAAATATTCCATATATAAAGCCTAATGCAATGCTTAAAATCGATGGATATGATTTCTTGACTCAGGCATGGCTTCAGATAAAATCAACAGATTATGAATACGATGTAAACATTTATTCTGGCATAATCGATTTTTTTAAAAAGTTTGAAAATAAAACAATTGGCGAATATCTCGCTGCAGATTTAACAGAAATAAACCACAATAAAAATTTAGCGACTGTCATTAATACACAAAATGATGATACCCTTAGGTACTCATATTTATTTGCTGACTTTAACGGTCGGACCCACCGAAAGACAAATCCAAATGTAATTAATATTGACTTTGTCGTGCCTAGCGTCCTAGTATCTTATTTATTTGAAAAAATTCACGAAAAGGCAGGTTATACGTTTAATGGCAGCTTCATTACATTAGAAGATTATACTAATTGGTGGATTTCTTATCCAAAAGCTCCAGAAGATGATGGGTCGGTTGTGTATTTTGAAGAAACAAAAAATGTCAGTTTCAATTCGCCAGGAGGTGATGATTCTTTTGGTTTCACATTTAATAATGGAGGTAATAACGGCATTAAGATTTCAGATACAGGCGTATATAGTATCAACTCAGTCGGAACAGCCGGGTTAAATGAGCCTATACCATCAGGTATTGGTTATCTTCAATACAACTTCTACTATAAAGTAAATGGCGGTCAGGTAGCTTGGGCTAATCAAATTATTCTCAATGAAAACGACGTAATTGATTTTTTTTATGATATTCAAACAGATTGGAACGGAACAGCATCCATGTCATTAGTCATTAAAAAGCTTGAAGACGTATCATTTACAGAGGAATTCCAGGACCTTAAGATCACTGAATTCTTAAAAGATGTTTATAATATTATGGGTTTAACACCTGTAATAGATAATGTGTCTAAAAATGTAAAGTATCTAACGAATGAAGAGCGATTTAAAACAGCTGAGGTTGAAGATTGGACGGAGTATTTAGTCTCAATCGATAAGGAAAGCTACGATTTCGGATCATACTCTCAAAACAACATGTTAAAGTATAAATACAATGATCAGGAAGAAAATCAATCTGATGGATCTATAATTGTTCAAAATAAAAACATAGAAGAAGAGAAGACTGTTTTTACCTCATTTACTTATTCAGTAGAAAAAGAGCTTCTTTCAAAATTTCAATTAACGCCGAGCTTAACCGGAGAGGCTACAGTATATAAGCTTTATGAAAAAGAACCACAAGATGGCTCAACAGATCTCAAGTACAAACCACTATCAAAAAGATACTTTTATCTACGAATGCGAAAGGTAAATTCATCGGTATTGATAGGCTCCGATATTCAGGGGACAGAATTGCCAAATAGTGTAATTAAGTTCGGAGACTTTACTAATTTGAAGATGGATTATATAGCAGCAAAGTACTATAAAGACTTTCAAAATGTAATAAATAACACAGTTATATGGAATGTTACATTGAATGTACCTTATCCAAAATTACTAAAGTTAGATATGACTAAGGTATTATATTTCGATCAGTTACAGCAATACTGTTTTATAAATAAAATATCCTTTGACGATAATAAAGTAACCGCGGAGTTGATCAAAATAAACAACTTTAGATAATGGCAGCAATAAGAGATATACTTGCGATAATTGATCGTTTAGCACCTGTTTCTGGGTTAAAGTTCGTAGGAGGTACTTCATTGTTTATTCAAAATAAGAAAGAAACAATAAATGATATTGATGTACTTGTTCAAGATATTGAAGGCATAAGTAGTGTTTATGAAATTGTAATAATAGAAGAGTCTTTATATAAGTTCCAAGATAGAAGAAGGGCATATTACATTGATAAAGACATTATGATAGATGTGTTTGTAGAACAAAATGAAGAAGATGTAATATTATTAGGAAAATGTCAATGCGTTACAACAGATGCACAGATTAAATTCCTCGAAAGGACACTTCGGTTAAGTCTGAGCTCCGAAAAAAGACAAGAGACTTTAGCGGAAATTGCATATTTAAAGTCGTTAAGATAAATTAATTTAAAATGAAGATGGATAATGGCGGAGAGAATAGTATTAGCACAATTTGATATTGATTCCAGGCTTTTAGAGGATAAAATAGCGCAGAATCAAACTAAGATAGACCTTCTTAAAGGTGAGATAAAAGATACACGTAAAGCTATTAAAGAGTATCAGGATCAGGCAAAATTAATGGCCGGAATTATAGAAGAAGGAAATAAAGCGATTGAAGAAGCAAATCAAGAATTAGCTCAAGGAATAATTACGCAAGAGCAGTATAACTATATTGTTAATCTTACTTCTGATGTCATTCGTGAATCAGAGGTTGAGTTAGCTAGACTTATAGAGACTGAACGTGAACAGCAGCGCCAATTGGTAAGATACCAAACAGACTTAAGATCCGTAAATGATGAGAATAGAGAGCTCAATAATTTACTTAGAGCTGGAAGAACAGAGATTCAGGGAAATGAAGGTGCATATAGGGAACTATCACAACAATTAACCGCTACAAGAGCGGAGGCTCTCAACCTAGGCGCTCAAATGCGCATGCTGGAAAGAGAAGGACAGCAGAATACCGAAGCTTACCGTGATGTTTCTCGACAATGGCAAGAATCAAGCACTAGAGCAAGAGAACTTCACTCAGAACTCTTAGAATTAGATAGGGCCACTGGAGATAATCGTCGTAATGTTGGTAATTACTCAGAAGGAATCAAAGACGCATTTTCAGAAATCGGTGTTGGTTTTGGAATGTTACTGACCGGAGGGTTTACCGCAGGTATGGATAAAATCAAAGATGGGCTTAAGTCTATTAGAGATGGATTGATTGCTATAAAAACGGAATTGTTGGCCAATCCATTGCTGACATTAGCCATGGTAATTGTAGCAGCAACAATTGGAATATATAAAGGAGTAAAAGCATTATTCGAATACAACGCTGAAATAGGAAAGCTTAACAAAGAAATTGAACAACTAACAAACCTAACAGGCCCAGTAGTCGATAGATTGAGAGAGTTCGCTACAGCTATTGAAATAGTATTTGGAAAAGAATTTAAAGAAGGTATTCAAGAAATGAATTCTTTGATGAAAGATTTTAATCTTACTTCTTCAGAGGCTTTCCAGGTTTATCAAGAGGGATTGGCAAAAGGAGGAGCCGCCAATGCTGAATTCGGAGACAGTATCAGGGAGTATGGGGTACAATTTGCGCAAAATGGATACTCAGCACAGGAGTTTTTAAATCTACTTAATGCTGGAATTGATTTGGATGTTTATACTGACAAGCTTCCAGATGCCATTAAAGAATTAGGTATATCATTTACTGACACAACAAAAGCGACACGTGACAGTTTAGTAAATGCGTTTGGGGCTTCATTTACTGATAATTTACTTAGAAGTGTTAATTCAGGTAAAATATCCGTTAAACAGGCATTAGATGAAATATCGGCTCAAGCGCAAAAAACAGGTTTAAATTTGCAGCAAATAGCAAGTTTAAATGCTTCGGTATTTCGTGGCGCAGGCGAAGATGCCGGGGGGCTAGTTAAAATAATAGAAGCTGTTAACTTAGCGAATAATAAAGAAGCGCAAACACTTACAGGCAGTCAAAAAGCAACACTTGAATTAGTTGATGCAACACTTGAATTAGAGCAAGCTAAAACTAAAGCGTTTAAATCAGATGAAATATCTAGTTTCTCCAAATCATTTGAAATTGCATGGACTAAAATAAAAACCATATTTATTGAATTAGTCGGTGGTATTGTGGATGTTGTGATGTGGTTTGACAAAATGACGGGTACTTCCGAATTAGTTAAAGGAATATTTAATGACTTAGTTAACTATGGTAATGTGCTTATAGAAGCATTGGGATCTTTAAAAGGTGCTTTTAAAGATTTATTAGACGCCATTGGAGTTAATACAACAAAAGCGGATGGTTGGATAAAAACATTATTTTCAATGTTAAATCCGATCAATTTTGTCAAAGGAGCTTTATTCATGCTAACTGCAGCAGTTAAAACATTCGGGACTATTATTGAAAACAGCAGAGTTCTTATTACAACATTTGCATTAACGGCCAAGGCCCTATTTGGTCAAATAGCATCTATTGCTAATGATATTAAGAATTTGGATTTTGGATCAGCTTTAGAAAAAATAAAGTCGTTCTCTATTTCTGAAGAACTAAAAAAAGCAAGAGAAGAAGCAGAAAAAATAGTCAAATTAAATAAAATAAAACCGGCAGAAAAAGAGGAAAAAGCACCAGATACAACCAAGATAAAAGGAAACGATAAAGACACTGGAGCATCGGCAGATGCAGCGGCTAAGGCTGCCGCAGAAAGACAAAAACTTATTGATAAGCAACAAAGAGAAGCTGAAGCTGCAAGAAAGAAAGCTGAAGCCGCAGCTGAGGCAGCCGCAAAACAGGATCTAGCTAATGCTAAAGAAAGAGCAAATGTGGCAATTCAAGCAACGCAAGCAGAATTGGCAGATTATATCGCTATGAATGCAGAAAAGCTTAAATCAGATAAAAGACTTACTCAAGCCAGAGTAAATGAATTACAGGCATATCTTGAGAATGTAAGAGAAAAGACACAAATTGCCAATGAGCTAGAAAAACAGCAGAAAATACAGTCACTTAAAGATCAGTTAGAAGCGATCAAAGGAAATAGTGCCCAGGAAATAGGCCAAAAGAAAAATTTAACTGCACAAAAAGAAGTTGTTGAAAAGGAATATGCTACTAAAGAACTTCTTATAAATAATGAGGCAAACGATAAAAGGAAGGAGCTTGACAAGAAATTCCTGGAAGAGAAAAGAACCGCGCAAAACTTAGCTAGAGCCTTAGAATTCGAAAAGCAGATTGCAGATCTTGAGTCACAAGGCTATACGGAAGCTGAGATGCAAAAAGTACAACTTGACCAGCAAATAGAGCAGAGATTAGCTAGTTTTCTTGAAGAGAATGAGTTAAAAAGACAGCTAGATCAAGAAAATTATGATTTAAACGCAGAAATAGAAGCTCAAAGAAGGGAACTTGAGGGGCAAATAGCTTTAGAACAGGATGCTATTAAAAAACAGAATCTTCAAAATTTACTTGCTGCATTGAATATAATGTATACTGACTATGCTAATAAGGAGAAAAAAATAGCTGAAGAAAAAGAATATGCAAAACTAAGCGCATTCGCTAATGTGGCGGGCGCTATGTCTCAAATATTAGGGAAACAAACAGTTTTAGCGAAGACAGCAGCGATTGCCGAAGCCACAATTAATACTTATGTTGGAGCATCTAAAGCCCTATCACAAGGGGGGATCTGGGGAATAATTCAAGGTGCGGCTATCATTGCGGCGGGTATTGCTAACGTTGCATCAATTGCAGGTATTGACACGGGCGGAATATCTGCTGGTTTTTCATCAATTGCTAGCACTGCCGGAACTATGGTTAAGAAAAAAGCAGCAGATGGTATGTTAATTGGGCCTTCTCATTCAAATGGAGGTATTCCGATTAAAACACCTGATGGAGTGATAGAGGCAGAAGGAGGTGAAGTTATAATAAATAAGAGAAGTTCAGCCATGTATCGTGATGTTCTTTCTCAGATCAATCAATTAGGAGGAGGGGTAAAGTTTGCATCAGGTGGTGTATTAGGAAATATAAGCAGTCTACCAACAATTCAAAATAATATTAAACAAAATACCGTAATAACTTTAGATGAAGCATCAGTAATGGATATTGCCCAGGCTGTATATGAAGGCAGTCAATCTGGAATAGAAAACTTATCAAACAATAGACAAATTCAAAACGGAGCAAATTTTTAAGATATGAAGGAGGAATTTAAAAGGTTTTGCGAAAGCCTAAAAAAACAGGAGGATGTAAATATTATCCGGGACACAAAAGCTGTTACTATTGGCATCTATAATTTCAAAACAGGAAATATAAAAGCCCAAGAAATAGCAAGCAAAAGGTATGAAAATCACTGTAAAAGTTGTAAATTTAGCATTGAGGAACCAATCCCAGAATTAAGAGTAGAAGACAAACAAATACCGGAACTTTCGGGTAAAACTTGTAGGGATTGCGGGTGTATTTTATCCTATAAATTAAGACAATCAGTAAAGAAATGCAGCAGATGGGAACAGTAAAGGAAGCGGTTCAAGTAAACAGGAGTTTATTCTATAAATTAAATAAGTGCGGAATCAAAAATATTGAAACCGCACTTGATTATCTTTCTATTTATGAACAGTATGAAAATCAAAAACACATAGATTCCTGTACTGAGCGTAAAAAAGTAGTTGCTGTATTTTGCAAAGTAACAGTTAGGACCGTTGAAATAGCTTTGCAAACTATGAAAAGGGCTATTTGATGAATTTACCTAATTCCTCTTTCTTTTTATCATAATCCTCCTGAGTCATTAATCCTAAATCTAATTTATCTTTTGCTTTTTTTAATTCAGACAATGCAGCGTCACTTGAAATTCCATTGGCTTTCAATTCTCCTGTTTCCAAAGCTTTCTCTGCTTTAATAAAGTAATGATGGAAAACAGTCATGCCTTTTGTCTCAAATGAGGCATAGTAACCAGTTCTTTGGTTACCTGCAATATATATTCTCTTTATTTCGACTTCATCACCGCTTGACTTTGCATCCAGAGGTTCAATAGATAAGCCGCTAGAAAGATCAATAAAAGCAAAAGTTTTATTGGACGATGGAACGCCTAATTTTATTTTATCACCAGGTTTATATACATATCCATCACTTCCTTCATATGATGTGCATTTACCTCTTTCTGTTACTGTTTTCATTTCAGAATATTTGCATTCCTGCGCAAAAGCATTAATACAAACAAACATACCCAAAAGTAATATTTTTTTCATGATTAAATTTTCCACAAAGAAAGCAAATATTTTTGAAATGGGTTTTGTGGGAAACCGTAAAATTAATTCAAAAACTTATTCAATACTTCTTTGAATTCAGTTATGAAGAAAGGATTGCTTATTTTATATGAATTTCCTTTTGGATTAAAAAAATAAACGGCATCGTATTCAACAGAAATTTGAAAAATATCTTTTTCAAATAAAAATCTTTCAACAGTTCTGGTTAATTTCCAATCCTCAAGTAACTTATTATTAAAAATACTTTCTGCTGCGGATCTTAATTTAATCTGATACATATTATTTGTTTCCATTATTAATGTTTAACTGTAAAAGCTTAGATGCTTCGGCCAAAGTCACTCCGAAACTTTCTTTAATTAAAGTAGACATTTCTTTCACTTTATTTTTGGTTTCTTTTGTTTGATTTTCCATAATTCAGGCGCTATTACATGATATTTTACTAATTTGTATTTCTGTCTAAATAATCTAGCCTTTCATTTAAATAAGAAAGTCTTTCTTTTAATTATTGAATATATTTATCTATAAAACTATCTAGCCAAATCAAGACTAAAATTATTATCCAACAAAAAATTATTTGAAGAATAAAAATAAAAAGACTTGCAAAAACAAGATCAAATATGTTATTGATCTTTTTCATTCCTAAAACCTTTATTTAAATTTAAATACCTTCCGTTATAGTTGTGGGATGAGTTATCTTTCATTCCATCGATCGGGATTATCATGTATATTTCCAATGACCTCAAAATCAGTTTCCAATTTCAAAGATTTTTCAAATAAAGGATAAAATTGCCCAGTTAAACAACCGACTTTACTCCAAGTATTATTTGGAACGTCTTTAATTATGTCTCCTTCATAAATATCAGTTGCATTTTTATCTTTTAAACCTGTGTATTCTCCTACTGTCGATTCCCAAACCAATGAAGTTTCTCTGCCATTTAGTGAAGTAATAAAAGCATCACCTGTATAATCTTTATGTAAAAATCCGATCACCCATTCATTTTGACTTTTTGTCAAGGCTCTAAATTTTATTTCTCTCATAGGATTAATTTATTTAAATACATTATTTATTTTTTGACGTTGCATTTCCTCTTTTGTTCTCAATTCTTTAAATCCTGATTTCTCCATAGGAAGCTCACCATTCTTTTTGCAAAATTCCAAATATTCATCATACAGCCTATCATCCTGCATCTTTTTTTGATGCTGATCAATATACGGGTTAATCTGGCTTTTTTTCTTGCCAAATAAGGCGTTTAGAAACCAATAGAAGTAAAAACAAAGAATAAAGAACATTAATATCATAATCGTTGCGAAATAAATAATTCGCTAAAATACGTAATTGCTTTATTTATAGCTATAAACGATTGTTTTACTGCGAATTGTGTTTAAACAAATTTACAAAAAAATAAGTGAAAATTTGTATTAGGTAGATTGGTTTTTAATGAAGCACGAAATAAAACTTTATGGCGAAATAATTGAGCTATTATGGGCTGAGCAATCATATGAATATATTGATTTAAAATATGTTGACAGTGAGCTTTCAAAATTGAATGTTTCACCAGGTGATGATGTGATATTTAATGTTCATTCTTTAGGCGGAGACACCGCTATAGCATTCGCTATTTATAATAAAATCAGACGATTTGGCAAAGAGAATAGAGTATCTATTACAACTAGAATTGATGGCTATTGCGCAAGTGCTGGTGTTATCCTTCTGCTTGCGGGTGACAAGAGAATAGGTAATAAGTTCGCAGAGCCTTTTGTTCATAATGCATGGACTTATGTTGTTGGAGACAAAAATGATGTTGAAAAGCAATTTGAAGAACTTGAGAAAACAGACAATATGATTGCTTCTTTATATGAAGAGAGAACAAAATTGACCAAAGAAAAGGCTTTGACCTTAATGTCAGAAGATACATGGATCACGGCTGAAGAATGTTTAGAATATGGATTCTACACAGAGCTGGAAAACGATGATACTTCAAAACCAGTTTTAAATACTGAGAAACAAATCATTTTCAACTCTATTAAACGACCTAGAAATAATTCAATAAATAATAAAATGACGCAAGAAGAGAATTCTTTGTTAACAGAAATAAAAAATCTGTTTAAAAACAAAAAAGCCCCTTCGAAAAATGCAATGCTATACACTGACAAAAATGAAGAAGTTGTATTTGCTGAGCTAAATGAAGGAGAAAAGCCGAAGGTTGGTGATGCTGCAACTATCAACGGTAATAATGCGAGTGGTACAGTGAATATGGCTGACGGATCTACTTATAAGTTCGAAAGCGGTAAAGTAACTGAGATTAAAGAAAAAGAAGGAGGTATTGATACTGTTACTTTGAATTCATTAAATGAAAAAATAGATAGCCTATTAACGAAGTACGCTGATCAGGAAAATAAAATTTCTGCACAGAATTCAACTATTGAAAGTCTAAAAGGAGATTTGAAAAAGGTGACTGATTTTGAAGCAACATTTAACAGCTTGAAAAGCATTGTTGGTGAGTATGGTGCAGAATCAAATAATGAACCTCAGACAACTCAGAACAGTGATCAGCCTTCAGTGAAAACAAACAGATTCGAAAATTTTAAACTAAAAAACACAAAGTAAATGGCATTAGCGTACGATTTTAAGATTCAAGATTTAATTGATGCAGGTTGCGACCTGGCTCAAGCTAGACAACTTGATATTGACAATATGATTTTCCAGGAAACTGTTGAGGTTTCTGATTTCGCATCAAAGCATTATATCCAAACCGGAATTGAGCATAATACACCTATTATTGCATGGGAGCAGCCTAAAAATTGGGGATTCTTAAAAAAATCTTCCGACCTAGGGTGTACATGGAATTCATGTACATTATCTAGTGAGCCAACTAAAAAACTATGGTCTCCCCATAATTACGATTGTTCATTAACATTCTGTTGGGATGATCCTCAGATCACAAAGAACTTCAGAGCATTCTGGAATCTTAAGTGTCAATCAGATCCGGAAACGGATTTTGAAAATGCATTTTACCAATTTGTAATTGCGCAAACGGTAAAAGCTGTAAATGATTCTTATTGGAGGATTGCATATTTTGATTACAAAGACAATACAAATACTGATTTTGCTGGTATTGATAACATTTTCTTAAAGCTACTAGGGATTTTAGCAGATCCTATCCTTGCAGCTCAACAACGAGTAACTATTACTCAGAATGCAGGGGCTGATATTGCTGCACAAATGACTTTACCAGCAGATGCTGGTTATGAGTATTTCAAACAGATGTATACTTTAATGCTAACCAATAGGCCATTCATGATGACTAAGCCGGGTCTTAAAATCAGAGCGACACAAGAACTAGCATTGAACTATTTGAATTGGCTGCAGGAGAATAAAGAGATTAACTGCTGTTTTTCACCTACTGATGGTGTAACAGGATCAAAGTATTCATTAGAGAACCTTAATTACATGGGCGTTCCTATTCAAATCGAGCACGAATGGACCGAACTTGTAAAATTCATTGCTGGACCTTCAGCAACTAAATACGATAAGCCACATAGAGCTTTACTTACTTATGATACTGAAATTTCTGTAGGAACATGTGATATGAATGCTTTCAAGCAAATGAAACGTATTTATGATCCTAAAACGGAAGCACTAGAGATTAGGGTTAAAACCAACATTGATGTTCAAGCAACGTTTGATAAAAATTTCATTCTAGCAATCTAAAATCAAGACTATGGCAAATTGCGCGAAAATTATTAACAATTCACTTTTTAACTGTGATAATAAGTCTACAGGAGGGCTAGAGCAGACTATAAAGCTGGTCAATAGAGATGATATTTTGGCAAATCTTGGAGACTTTACAATCCAAAGAGCAATGGCACCAACGTGCCAGCATTCAATTACAGCTTACGCGGGGGATCCGGAAACTTTAAAGGCCGTAACCTTTGAAGGGATTCCTTCTAAACAGTTGCTTTCAGCAGCTTATAGCTTGTCAATCGGGGATTATGCCGATTTATTCACTCATACTGTAAATCTATTTAGTCAAGGCATGACGATCGATACCATCTGTAACCTGAAGGCCCTAGCAGTAGGCGCTGAGGTTGTTGCTATTGTTCATCAAAGAGACAAGGGAACTTCAAATCTGGATGCATTTTGGGTATATGGTTGGGATAATGGATTAAAGATCGGAGAATTCACATGGAACTCCAATGAAAACAACGGAAACTCAATAATTCCACTTGCTTCAAGAGAGCCGAACCTTGAAAAAGATCCTCCATTGAGACTACTTCTTACTGATTATACAACTACTAAAGCGTTCTTTGATTCCCTGGGAAACTAGATGGGGGCGGGGACACCCCCTTCTTCAACTATACGTTTGATTACCTATTAAGTTAGTCATGGAAAGATTAGAATTAATAAATAAAGGAGCGGATGCGGTTAGAAACACACCGCTCCTTTTTAATGCTTACAAACAATTTCTTTTAGAAGACTGGGGAGAACTACCACAAGGATGTTTTGGATGCCAATTCAATAATCACTTCAGTCAATGGAAGAATCAAGTATTAAACAATAACATTACTCCTATGGAAAGCAAAACAGTAAATAATAATAAAACATATATTCTTAAGGAAAAAGGAACATTAAAGTACCTAAATGGCGAAGTATGGTCAAGTAATTCTTCTGATGAAGATTGGATTAACTATCTCGCATTAAAACCACAGGCAAAAGAACTGTTCTACGTACTTCCTTCAGCTATTGAAAAAACAGAAATCGATAAAGTAAACGAAGAAGACTTCAAAAAAAAAGAGCTGAGCGAATCGCCAATGACAGAAGATGCTGTGGTTAATAATGATGTTGAGGTTGAAAAACCTAAAAGAGGAAGAAAAAAACAAAACTAATGCAGAAAGCAGAAGATAATTTAGCAAAGTTTACAGCAAAATTTGTTGAGATTTATAATCGATTGATCCCGCAGCGCAAAGAGTGTGATTACGATATTTATCTTAACGATGTTGACAACCTATATCCCGATAGGTTAGAGGCTATAGAGTGTAATTCCGTTACTGCAATAAGCTGTTCAAATAAACTAGGTAATTTCATCTTCGGTAAAGGTTTTGAGAAAAATTATGCATCAGAAATAAATACGAGAAATAAGAAGACGATAACCTTAAACAGATGTTTATTGGATGTTGTCTCATCCTTAAAAACACATAAGGCGGTGTATATCCATCTAAACTATGATATTGAGGGGAAGGTAAATTACTTTGATGTTCTAGAGTATAAAAAATGTCGCAAGGTTAAAGAAGACGATTATGGTAACGAAGGCAAAATAGTTTATCGTGATTGGTCCAAGATAGAACGAAGTTTTAGTTTTATTACCGAAAGGAAAAATAAAAAAAGTAAATGGTTTTATCCTTATAATCCTGGGAGCATTAGAGATCAGAGAGAAAAAGATAGCCCTAAATCGGATATTCCTACACAAATAAGAAATTATAGAGGTCAAGTATTATACTATTCTTTAGATGACAAGAATAAAGAATACGCTCATGGATGGCTTAATGCTCAAGGTATGAATGATGCTGACTCTGAATTCAGAATGAGTCTTTACCACAACAACAATGTTCGGCTTGGATTCATTGATAAGACTATTTTAATATCAAATGGTCTTGATAGCGAGGCTTCAAAGGGCTTGGTAGAAGATGTTCAAAACTGGCTAGGGACGGAAAATGCAGGAGGTATTTACCATTATAATTCAGAGTATTACGTTGATAATATTGATCAACTTCTTAAAGTAATAAATCTTCAATCTAGTTATGACCCTAAGAAATTTAAGGAATTACTTACAGATATAAAGGACAATATCCGAAGCTGCTATTTACAAATTCCCAAGATTTTGATCAATGATAATGAAGGTGGAATATTTGGAAGTTCTGGTGAAGCTATTAAAGAAGCTATGAAAGTATATAATAAAGAAACTGCATTTATAAGATTTGAGGTTGAGGATCTTTTTAAAAAGATATTTGGCATACCGTTCAATATTATACCTATCGTCAAAGATGAATAAATGCTGCCTAGCGATTCAAGTAATACAGTGGCGCAAGATAACTTAATAAATACTATAGTAGATGATAACGTGCAATCTTGAAGAAAATCTGATACAAAAACAGGACTTTGAATGTATAGGACAAGTTGCTAAGCATTGTAATTGGGAACAGTTATGCGTGTTCATTCGTGAGCAGACTAATCTTTGGTTAATTCCTAAAATAGGCTATTGTTTAATAAGTAAAATTGTTGCAAATCCTGAAAATGAAATAATCAAAAGAATATGGTGCGGATCAGAATATCAATGTGATAATGATTTGAAAATTCACTTCGGATTAAAACGGGTGCTTATCCATGCGAGTTACGCTGCCTATATATTCAGACACGGATACATTGATACGGCAGTAGGAGTGGTTCAGAAGATTAATCAAGATAGTGTAGCAGCTCCAATTAATGAACTTAAATCAATAATGAATGAACATTATCGTAATGCGGATATATACTTAGAAATGGTAAATGATTATCTGTGCGCGATTAAAAATGAAGGACTAATAAAAGACTGCATCCAGTTCGAATGTAAAAATTGTGGATGTGGATCACAGAGCGGAGGTAAAGATATTCAAAATAGGAACCCTATCGGAAGAAATATAACAAAGTGGAATTATGATGATTGATAAAAAACCGATACAAGACATGCCAAATAAAAATTTTGGCGACAAGCATTTTGCTTCAGAATTTAATAAAGTAAAAACATTTTTGCTAAATGCAGCAGATGTAATAAACGAAATTCCAAGCATGATTGAGTCAGACTTTAAAGGAGTGATTTCACCTTCTGATTTGGCTCCAACATTAAACGGCACATACAAGCCTTCAGTATCATCAGAAGACAATAAAGAAACAGACCCAAATGATTGGGGAACTTTGTATAGTAATGCCGGAAATCTTAGAGCAAAGGAAGGATATAATACAATATTTTATCTGAAAGACGAGGCGTGGACAAAGAGTGAGGTTAAAATAGCAGATGATCAGATAACGCCTGACAAGACTATTTCTGGAAATTCATCAAATCTTTATGCATTTGATTCTGGCAATAAAACCACAATAGGGAATAATAATTTATCATTTGGATATGGTGGGCAAACAGATAAATTAAACGGTGATAACAATGTAAATGTTGGGCATAACTCGCAGCAGAAAAATGGAAGTGAAAACACGACATTGGGCAATGAGTCATTAAAAAAATCGGGCAACTCGAACACTTCTATAGGTTTTGCATCTATGAATATAGCCCAAGGAGACGAAAACACGGCTGTTGGTAAAATATCTATTTATAAGGCTATTGGAAATAGAAATACATCAGTTGGTACAGGTTCAGGTGTTGATTTAGTTAATGGGTCAAGTAACACATTAATTGGTGCATATGCAGCCGCAGGATCTCCAGCAAATATGAATTATGTTATTTGTATAGGTGATGGATCTCAAGCAACAAAAAGCTATCAAACAGTTATCGGAACCGCGGTTAATACTGAAGTGAAAATGTGGGGAGAAATTCTCGTAAATGATAGAAGAATGTACTATGATGCATTGCAAGATCATATGTATGGCGGTGGAGCAGGCCCAACTGTTGTTACGTTAACTCCTGGAGTATATGGGAATACAGGATGGGGAAGTTCAGCTTTGAAGTCAGTACAAAAAGAGGCATTAATGAACACAGCATTCGGCTATAATGCGTTAAGTAGCTGTGAAAAAGGTATTGATCATACTGCTGTAGGTGCTGGAGCTTTACAAAGTATTAAAGATTCTGTCGGTTGTACTGCTATAGGAAGGCTTTCTTTAGCTAATTGTTTAGGCACAAACAATACAGGAGTTGGTGATACATCAATGGAAAACTTAACGACCGGAGAAAGTAATACTTCAATAGGATATGGAACCGGAGCAAGATTGATCACCGGGGATAGGAATACATTTGTAGGAATATATGCTGGTGGATGGTGGAATGGTTCAAATGATACTACAGCAAACAGAAACTTTAGCGATACTACGGTAGTAGGCGCAAACGCTTTGCAAAGCAATGTAAACACTTCTAAAAATACAATTGTAGGTAGCTACTCAGCCCATTTACTTACTGGATGCGAAAATGCGACTTTAGGATATAATTCTCTAAGGACGGCTGTAATTGCTAATAATAATACAACACTTGGTAATTATTCGGCCGAATCATTGACAAGTGGAGACAACAACGTATTTATTGGATATAAGGCTGGATCAGGGCCTACACAAAATGTAATTGTTTCGGGTTCTACAGTAATAGGAGCAAACACAGTATCAACACGGGATAATGAGGTAGTGATTGGTAAAAATACAGATACTCATGTAACGATTGCAGGTGTGGAATTCACAAGGGCTCAAATATTAGCTTTAATGACTTTAGTATCTTAATTATACTTTATATGAAATGGGGAATCCAATATCAAATTTTATAGTAAGCAATTTACTTTCGATTCATTCAGGTCCGGTATATAGCAAGGCTTTTTCTGCTTTAAAATTAGCGGCTGTTCCTGCGGTTGGAATTTCTATTTCTGAGCGATTTACTGGCTGGTATGTTGATAGTTTTGTTTTTATTACGATGTTAGGATTTGCATTGATTACAGACTTGATTGTTGGGATCTGGAAACATTTATTAAATGATTCTTTTTCACCTAAAAAGATGCTGTTGGGATTTGGTCAGAAAATAGGACTTATAATCCTTGTATATTTTCTGACTGAGGCTTTTATTCAGATTATATCAGATGCAGATTTAGACAGTGTTTATTTTAAAGTGGCAACAAAGCTAATGATATTCATTTATCCCGCAGGTAATGCATTGGTTAATGTCGGGATCATTACAAAGGGGAAATTTCCTCCGTTAGGGTTTCTGAAGAAATTCGAAAAGTTCAATAATACTCTAGATGTTAATGTATTCAAACAAAAAGAAGATGAAACTGAAAATACTGATCATAATCCTGCTGAGTAGTCTTTTGCTAGGCTGCCGGACAAAGCATAAAGCATCCTTCTATTCCAGGGAAGGTAAAACGGAGATTGAAAGGGTGACACTTGATTCTGTGAAAGAGAAGACAGTGAAGGAATCGACAAAAAAAGTAACTGACCAAACAGTAAAAAAGCAGCTGGAAGACTTCTCAGGTGATATTGTGATCAAAGGTAAATCCGACACTTTAAATCCGCTGATCTTTCACAACGTTGTTTCCGGGGACACTCTGCAAAGCATTGTCATTCGTGGTGCCGCAGATTACTACATCAACAACCACTACCGGAAGGTTACCGAAGATAAAACAGAAACTTCCAAACAGGAAAAAACAAATATCATCCAGGATCTGGCGAAAACAGCCGTTTCCAAAGAAACAATAAAAAAGGTCGCCTCCGAAATAGAGGTTAAAACCAAGGAAATAAAAGATACAGGATTTCAAGCCGGCGCCTGGATAGTCACCACCATTATCGGAATCGTTTTAATAATCATCTTTTTCACCTATAAATATTTTAAGAAATGAAAACATCACAAAAAGGAATAGACTTAATATTGTCATTTGAAGGATTCAGTGCAAAGCCTTATCTAGATTCAGCAGGTATTCCTACCATCGGATACGGAAATACCTATTATCCCGGTGGCAGAAAAGTGACCATGAAAGATCCGGCCATTACAAGAGAAAAAGGAGCAGAATTGTTTGCAACGGTGCTGCCAACCTATGAAAAAATAGTCGCCAGTAAGGTGAAAACAACTCTTACCCAGAATCAATTTGATGCTCTTGTCTCACACACTTACAATACCGGAGGTTCAGATGGCTTGTTTTCTTTGGTCAATAAAAAAGCAGGAGAAACGGAGATCAGAAATTGGTTTACTACCAAATACATTACCGCCGGAGGAAAAGTTTTGAATGGACTCATCCGGAGAAGAAATGCGGAGGCTGATTTGTTCTTTGCTAAGTAGCGTTACGGGAAACAGTAATTTGCATTTTATAAATAAGTGTATATTTGTCCATTAACTATAGATCATGGACGAAAATTTATCAGAGGTACGTTATCAGTTTTTCACATTAAAATTCACCCCTTTAGTAAGGATTAATAAATCTAGCAAAGATATTACATTTGATATTGTTACATTTAAAAAATTTGAATTCAAGTACGAAGATAAAGATGGTAATGAGGAATTATTTAATTTAATCAGTGGTAAGCAGGAGATAAAAATATAGAGTTTGATGGTTACTTTCGGGAGCGCTGGGAAATTTCCGCAGATACAATATTCGAATTTGATGAAGATTATTTCGAAGACGAGGACCGCCGGGATCTGTACGTGTTTCTTTCAGCCTTAGTTGATCAGGATATATTTGATTATCTACAATATGTGTGGCACCATGTTTTTCATGAAGAATTGACAAAAGAAATAATTGAGAATAGGATAGAAGAACTAAAAGAAAAAGGCGTCAGATTTTAGACGCCTTAAATTTAATATTCTTTAAGATTAATTTTTTTTGCTTCATCAAATCTAATATCGTTGATGAAGTTCGCGTAAATCTCTGTTATCTTTTCAGAAGAATGCCCAAATATTGAGCTTACAGCTTTTAAATCAAGACCTGCTTTCAACTTGTCACTTCCGCCTTTATGTTTTAAAGAGTATAATTTTTTATTCACTTTTAGATCCTTAATAACGATACGTCTCCATAAGTCAGTGGGATATTTTCTTTTTACCTGAAACGGATTTGGACAAAAGTAATTTTCAACTAGACCTGGAGTTCTACTAATGGTGTTAGCTCCAAATAAATAATAATCTGGATTAGACAAGTCAAATGTTTTAATAAGTGTTTTAATGGTTCCAATGATAGGGACTACGCGAGTTTTATTATTTTTTGAATTTTTAGAACTAACGACAATAACTTCTTTTTCTAATATTACGTCACTGCATTTTAGCTTTACCAATTCGCCTGGACGGATTCCCATATAATAAACAACAGAACAGAAAATATAATAATTTAGATGCAGATCCTTCAAATATGAAAATACTTTCTTATGCTCACTATCAGTCATTAGATCATATTGGCCATTGTCAGACTCTTTAATTGCCCTAATATCTCTTACTGGAGACGAAGTGATTATTTCCCATTCAACAAGTTCTGCAAATATTGAGCTTAAATTTCTAAGTACTTTATTGTAATTTCGAGCAGACCATTCTCTTTTATTTTTAGCAACATTTAAAAGAGTCTTTATATGAAATCGATCACAGTCATTTATATTTAATTTATCATACCCAAGCGTTGTGCAATACGGTTTCAAAAGACCAACAGTAAACGAATACTCTTTATAAGATCCTGAGCTTAAGGTTGATTTTTTCTTATCAAGCCCAAAGTCTAATGCTTCAGAAAGACTATATCTAACGATATTTTTTTTTGCTTTTGGATTCCACCCTCCACTGATTTCTTTTTCGATAGTTGCTTTAAGAACTTCAGCTTTAAACATTCTTTCTTCAAATGTTTCACCCGAATTCAGTCCTTTATATATTTTTTTAATAATTTTGCCTTCGGTATACAAATATACATACCATTTTTCATTAAGGTTTAGAGAAGAGAAAATGCGCACTTCTATCTTTTTCATGATTTAATATTAGGGTGTTAATTTACTATTTTTTACTATACAAAAAATAAATAGCCCATAAAATACTGATTATTAAATATATAAATTTAAAGGTAAAAAATAACTAAATTTGTGCGGTAAAAGGAAAAGTATTTTAGATATTGATTCATTGAAAAATTCAATAGATTAAAAGTTTATACTGATAATCTCTTAATTTCTAAATCTTTAAATCTTTTAACTCAAAAATATGGACATAGAAAATCTACAGATACAGATCAAGACATTCTTCGGATTGGAACAGATCCTGGCGGAAGAAATCAAAAAATTAGGCGGAAGAAAGGTTGAAATTAAAAACAGAGCCGTAAACTGTGAAGGAGATCTTGGATTTCTTTACAAAATCAATTATTCGGCAAGAACGGCATTGAAGATTTTGGTGCCTATTCATCAGTTTAAAGCTTTTAACCAGCATCAGTTCTATGACAGGCTGTTCAAATTTGAATGGGACGAATTCATGGATGTAGATCAGTCTTTTTCTATTGATGCGACGGTAAACTCTGAAACATTCAAGCATTCTCAGTTTGTGACTTTAAAAATGAAGGATGCCATCGTTGATTATTTCCAGGAAAAATTCAAAAGACGTCCGAATGTTGAAACGAGAAATCCGGATATTAAATTCCATCTTCATATTGATAGGGAACTGGTGATGATCTCTATGGATTCCTCAGGAGATCCTTTGTTCAAAAGAGGCTACAGAAGAGAGCAAGGCGAAGCACCTATCAATGAAGTGCTGGCAAGCGGAATGCTTCAGCTGGCAGGCTGGGACGGAAAAGGAAATTTTCTGGACCCAATGTGTGGTTCAGGGACTTTATTGATTGAAGCGGCTATGATCGCCATGGATCTTCCGGCTCAGATCTTCAGAAAGAGATTCGGATTCCAGAACTGGAAAAACTATGATGCGGACCTGTTTTCGAAAATCAAAGAATTCAGAATCAACAGAGTACGACAGTTTGACGGAAAGATTGTAGGGTATGACATTGATGCAAGAATGCTGAATGCGGCAAGAATGAATGTAGAGGCTGCTGAAATGGAAGATGTGATAGAAATCAAAAAACAGAATTTCTTTGACTCTAAAAAAGAACTTTTCCCATTATTAATGGTATTCAATCCGCCATATGATGAGAGAATTTCTATCAATGACGATGATTTCTACAAGAAAATAGGAGATACCTTTAAAACAAGTTATCCGAATACATTGGCATGGCTGATCTCTTCTGATCTTGAAGCGGTGAAAAAGATCGGATTACGTCCTTCAAGAAAAATCAAACTTTTCAATGGAAAACTGGAAACAAGATTCCTACAATACGAAATGTATGAAGGAACGAAGAAAATACATAAGATAGAAGGTAATAAATAAAAGCTATTATTGTTTAAAATAATAAAACTTATGGCCTGGAATCCTCTCGATATATTTGAATTTGTCTTTGATGCAATAGAATTTTTTACAACTAATTCATGGTCTGGTTCTCGATCAGATTCGGATAAAAAAAATCCGGGTATGGTTAATAAATCTCAAAAACAAGTGTCAGAAGAATCCGGATTACAGATAAGTGGGATAGATGAAGGAACGAAGAAAGCTGATAAGGCCGAAGGAAATAAATCATAGCGATCATCATTTAAAATAATCAAATGTATGTTTTGGAAACTTTTTGATGTATTAGGTTTTATTTTCGATGTAATGGATGTTTTTAGTTCTGATTTTGGCTTGGGTTCCCGTTTGAGCTCAGACAGGAAAAGTCTGAATTATGATGAAAAGCCACAAAAAAAGGAGTCGGGGAGATCAAAATATTTTACAGAGAAAATAAGTGCCGCATTGATTGCAGTGTCAGCATTCTTTTTTCTGATGGTTTTTAAAGACCCACTGCCAGTAGAAAATGATACACAGACTTTGGTTGTAGCCTCTTTAATAGGAGTCGGGATTTCGTTTTTGATATTTTTTGTGCTGTATGTAATGGAGCTTTATTATTTTAAAAATATTTTTAAACTGCTTCTGTTTAGCAGCTCAGTAATTGCTTTTTTTATTTCTGTGGTCCTGTATATTTATTTTAAATCAGGTTGGTTTGTATAACTTCGTTTTACATTAAAAATAAAAAACAGACTGTATTCACAAAGAGTACAGTCTGTTTTGTTTTATCGTGCCAGTGAAGGAGCAAATCCATACTGTTTTTTGAAAGCATGAGAGAAATGCGACAGGTCTTCAAAGCCAACCTCAAGGAAAACATCAGAGGGCTTTTTATTCTTTTCGGATAAATGATAATAGGCCAGCTCAAGTCGCTTTTGAGTGAGCCAACGCTGTGGCGTGGTATGAAAAAGCTTTCTGAAATCCCGGTTGAAGGTAGATAAACTTCGGCCTGTAAGATAACCGAATCGTTCCAAAGGCATATTGAACATATAATTCTTTTCCATAAAAGTGATCAGATCAATCTTTCCCGGTTCGTCAAAATCGGCCAGGACAGTATCAATATACGGATCAATTTCCCTCAATATACTGATCGCTTCAGTAATCTTCAGATGAGCAATATTTTCAGGAAGCGGACCTTCTATTTCAAAATACGGCATAAGAGAGGCCAGACAACTTTTCAGTAATGGATGGCTGCTGAAGCTATAGATGCTGGAATCCCGGATTATTGTTTTGTGCTGATACTCAACAGAAGTATAAAACTGTTTCAGACGTTCCGTAGTAAGGTGCATGACAACAGCTTTATGGGGAAGTCCGTCCTTAGGATAATTGATGATCGTTGCAAGATGATTTCTCGGAATCAGGAAAATATCTCCGGCTCTGAACAAGTAGCTCCTGTCCGCCTGAATAATCCTGGTTTCTCCTGATATGAACCAGACCAGCATATGATATTCAAATACGGTTTCGGTTTTGAAAAGCTTATCGTCGTAGCTGGAAATTTTAATATCCGGCGTAAGGTATTGAATCTGAAAATCCATTGTCAGCAGTTTGAATTACAAATGTATTTAAAAAAGAAATCATTTCGTATCGAAACGGAAGCCCAGCATTTTCTCACTTAATGCCCATAGTTTTTCTGCATTTTTCTGATCTACAGAATATGGTTGTACCCCTCTGATCGTTGCTGGTTCATCAAATCGGTGATCAATCTGTCCATGATCAATTTCAGCAATATCACAGTTTTCACAGTACACTCCTCCGATTTCGTCAAGTTGTGGGCTTACTGCACACCAAACCGTAGTAGCAGCTCCTTGTGAAAGATTTTTTAACTTTGCCTGAACCTCAGGTTTTATGTTTCCGTTTTCATCATGAGTTCCAATCTGTTTAAAGAGCTCTACAGGTTCTTCTCTGCCCAGATCAGTTCCATACACAGAACCCGGATGAAGAGAGTAGGCTCTGATATTAAATTCTTTTCCTCTTTCATCAAGGGCTACGGAAAATAAATTACAGGCAGTTTTAGATTGTCCATATCCTGAAAGGGTTTCATAGTCTCTTTTTTCAAAATTAGGGTCCTCAAAATCAAAAGGAGACATTTGATGTCCATAAGATGAAACACTGATGACCCTTGCACCGTTTGCTTTCTTGAGTGCCGGCCACAGTTTTGCGGTCAGATGAAACTGTCCGAGGTAATTGGTCGCCAGCTGAGATTCGAAACCTCTGCTGTCTCTGCGAAGGGGAACCCACATGATTCCTGCATTGTTGATAAGGAGATCAAGCTTCCTGCCTGAAGAAATGAATCGTTCTATAAAAGCATCAATAGATTCGGGGTCCATAAGGTCCATTCTTTCAGGTTCAAAATCTTCAACTCCTGAAAGGTTTTTCATAGCCTTTTCAATATCTCTGGCAGGGGCGATCACATGGGCTCCTGCTGAGGCAAGCACTTTGGTCGTTTCAAGGCCTATACCTGCATAGCCGCCGGTGATAATGACCGTTTTTCCGGTAAGATCAATTCCACTGATGATTTCCTGAGCCGTTGAATGGGCATTAAAACCTGAATGTAAAGGCTGTTGCATTGGATTGATAATAGATTCCATTTTTTTGTTGTTTTAAATTTCTATAGCAAAATTAGGAGGTAGCCGGGAGAAAGATTTTGTTTAAAATGTCAAATAATTTGGCTCAGAATTTCATTTAAGAGAAAGGTCAAGGAAATTCATACAGATAAAATAGGAAGAAATGAGCCTCACTCGGGCTTAGGTTAATTGTATAAATAAAAAGCCCCTTAAAAAAGGAGCTTGAATTTGTATGTTTTTTTTGCTAAACAGAAGTTTATAATGTGGTTTTTGTATACATCTGTAAAGACATATAGCCTCTTCCCCAGTTGTAGTTAGGATCGGTAGTAGACCACATATTGAATCGGATCGTATCTGTTCCGACCGTAGGTTCCAGATAGCCATTTAAAGTGTAAGTAACGCTAACGGGAGTCGCAGTGTTATTGATAACTGTATCACCTACCGTGGCACTTATAGAAATCATCCTTGAAGAAGGGCTCGCATTAGAAGGGCTACTGAATAAAGTTGATTTTCTTGATCCTGTAGGAAGTTCTGTTCCGTTTTTAAGAAATCTGATTCCATAATATCCGCTAAGGTTATTATTTGAAGAAGTTGTTCCAAGAGGAACGCTGTAGGTGGTTACTAGTTTTGCCTCACTAAAAGCAGGGATCGTTACGGTTATACTTAAGCCCAGGCCCAGGTTGTTGATGGTGGTTCCGGCTGTTACTGCCTGATCTACAGGCGCAGATGCCACACTGTCATAAAAGTTTTCGAACTTCCAGGCTGTTTTATCATACTGCTGATAAGTGACCCATAAAGGAGCAGCAGCTGTACCTAGATTGGTATAAAAACCTTCGCCCATGTTGGGGGTAATATTGGTATTGTAAACAATAAGTCCTTTTGCCGGAGTAGCAATGGTTGTTCCGTCATTAGGGGAAGTAAGATTAACTCTGGGAATTAATAATCCTTTGTTTGTGGTATTGATTTGCAGTTTTGCCGAAGCATCTACTGTGGTTGTTCCTATCCCGACATCTCCGGCAGTGGTTACCACCATATCATTGGCTTGCTGGGCGGGGGTAGGGGATGCGGAATTGTCTTTGGCTCCATCAATATGGAAGCTTCCTAAAGGAGTATTGGTGTTAATACCAACTTGAGCATTTGCGGAACAAAAAATACCTAAAAGGAGTACTGGTAATAGTTTAATTTTCATGATTTTGGGTGTTGTATTTTACATAATACAAATATATTATTTTTTTGAAGAATATCTACCGGATATTTTTTTTATAAATAACAAGATAAACTTTTGTGAATTATTTTATGAATAAGTAATTTTGAAAAATTTTCAATTTGAAGCCTAGTATTTCCATCGTTGTTGCCATTTACAATCGAAAAGATGAACTTTTCGAGTTGCTGACCTCTTTAACCCAGCAGACAGACACAGAATTTGAAATCATTATCGTAGACGATGGATCATCAATAGACCTGAAACATACTATATCTAATTTTGAAGAAAGTCTGGACATTAAATATTTCAAAAAAGATAATTCCGGGCCAGGGCTTACAAGAAATTATGGAGCAGCAAGAGCGGCAAACGAATGGCTGGTTTTTGTAGACAGCGATGTGATCGTAGAAAAAGATTATATCGAGCACATTAAAAATGATATTCTTACCATTCCTTGTGATGCCTTCGGAGGGGCTGATAAGGCTCATAAGGGGTTTAACCTGATGCAGAAAGCGATTTCTTATTCTATGACCTCTGTTTTTACTACAGGAGGAATCAGAGGAAGTAAGAAAGCTGTTTCAAAGTTTCAGCCGAGAAGCTTCAACATGGGAGTGAAAAAAGCGGTCTTTGAAAAAGTAGGCGGATTTTCAGAAATGAGAATAGGTGAGGACCCGGATCTGTCGATGACCCTTTGGGAAAACGGATTTACAACTGCTTTTTTTGATGATATTGCAGTATATCATAAACGTAGGGTAGACTTCGGGAAATTCTCCAAACAGGTTTATCAGTTTGGTTGTGCAAGGCCTATTCTTAATCAGAGGCATCCTAATTATGTGAAAATTTCCTTTGCATTTCCTACCTTATTTATGCTAGGGTATGTGATGGGCTTTCTGGAGTATTTTATTTTAGACAGAGGAATTATCCTAAGTTTTTATGGGTTGTATACATTTCTGGTACTGTTCCATGCTTTATTGCTGACTAAAAATATAAGTATTGCGGGAATGGCCGTTATTTCAACCTATATTCAAATGTTTTCCTATGGGTATGGTTTTCTGAAATCATGGATTTTGCTGAATGTGCTTAGAATGAAACCTGAAGATGCTTTTCCGCATCATTATTATAAAAAATAAAATTGGAGTAGGTTTTGACTAAAGCTGATTGAATTTGACCTTATTGATTAACGGGCTAAAGCCCGTTTCTATTGAATTACTCTTTTCATTTTATCTGTCTCAATAGAATAATAAAAAACAAAGAGGGCTGTTTCATTTGAAACAGCCCTCTTTTTCAATAAAATTTAGGATATATGAATGTTTTCATGGTGGTTAAGAACACCTACTTTCAGCATACACTCTTTCATTTTTTGGTAAGTTCTTTTAATGTCGTGGTCCAGGCCTATGGAGAATCTGATCAGTCCGTCAGAAATACCAATAGAAGCACGTTCTTCTTCCGGAATTTCTGAGGAGGTTGATTTTCCTGAGCAGGAGAATAAGGTTTTATAAAATCCTAAGCTTACTGCAAGGTAGCCCAGATTTTCTTTCTGCATCATTTCCATCAGTTCATTTGCTTTTTCCGTAGTTCCGGCATCCAGAGTCAATAGCCCTCCGAATCCGTATTCTTCGTCGATCATGCTTTTCATCAATTCATGATTCTTATGAGATGGCAGTCCCGGGTAGGATACTTTTAAGCCGTCTTTTTCAAATTTTTCAGCCAGATACAGGGCATTGTGGCTGTGTTGTTTGATTCTGATATGAAGAGTTCTCAGATTTTTGAGAATACTGGATGCTCTTAAGCTGTCCATAGTAGGGCCGAGCAGCATACATGCTCCGGAATTTACATTTTTGGTATCGTCAATGAATGACTGTGATGCACAATATACACCTCCTACCGTATCACTGCTTCCGTTGATGAATTTCGTTAAACTGTGAATAACGACATCTGCTCCAAATAGTTGTGGACTGATAGAAAGTGGTGAAAAAGTATTGTCAACGATAAGTTTCAAATTATGCTTTTTACAGATCTCCGAAAGCTTTCTAAGGTCTGCTACCTCAAGAAGTGGATTGCTCACACTTTCACAATAGATCACTTTTGTACTTGACGTAATGACATTTTCTATGGATTCAAAATTGTTGATGTCCACAAATGTAGTGGCTACATTGAATTGTGGAAGAAAATTTTTCAGAAAAGCATAAGTTCCGCCATAGATCGTTCTGCTTGAAATGATATGGTCTCCGCTTTTGCACGCCTGCATCAGAACTGAGGTAATCGCTCCCATCCCGGATGCCGTAACATTGGCTGATTCTGTGTTTTCCATTTTGGCAAGAGCCTGTGCCAGATAAAGATTCATTGGGGATGAATGTCTGGAATACAGATAGCATCCCTCTGCATTTCCTTCGAAAGTATCAAACATGGTCTTTGCAGAAAGAAAAGTATAGGTAGAGCTGTCAGAAATAGAAGGGTTTACTCCTCCAAATTCGCCGAAGTACTGAAGATCCTGGATCTCGTTGGCTGCGTTAAAGTTTTCCATAAGCATTGTTTTTATTTTATCGGTCCAATTTGCGTTATTTTCTTAATTAATACAATATAAATTTGAATTTGTAGAATATAAAACTGTAAAATATTGTTTATTTAGAAAAAATAATTGTTATCTTCGGAAATATTAAATTTCCACCAAAAAATTATCTATGGAACTGGATGAAACGGACAAAAAATTATTAGTGTTTTTGCAGGAAGATTGTAAACAAACCACCAAAGAGCTGTCCGGTAAGCTGGGATTGTCGGTTACAGCCATTTATGAGCGGATAAAGAAGCTTGAAAATGCGGGAGTTATTTCGAAATATGTTGCTTTGCTGGACAGAAATAAGGTAAAGCGGAATTTTATCGTGCTGTGTCATGTAAAGCTTACCCAGCATAAAAAAGAATTTGTCTTGCAGTTTGAAAAAGAAGTGATGAATCTCCAGGAGGTTACCGAATGTTTTCATGTAAGCGGAGATTATGATTATATCCTTAAAATAGGAGTGAAGGATATTGAAGACTATCGTAATTTTATGCTGACCAAGCTTACAACACTTCAGCATATTGCCAGTACACACAGCTCGTTTATGATTTCCGAAGTGAAAAATACAACGGCAATTATTTTGTGAAATAAAGAAGACCCGTAAAGTTTTTTGCCTTCATTATCTCATATTATTTTAGATCGTATTTTTATTAATAAAAAAATCTGTTATCTCTGGTTTCTGGATTAATTGCTGGATAAACGGTTTCAGGGTTTCAGAAGTCAGATCAGTTTCACTGGAAAGCTGCATACTTCGCAAGCTACCGTCTTTTTGGGGAGCAATCAGAATGATGCTGCCATATTTAAGATTGTATAGCTTTAAATTGACGATGGCGAAATTATCATTTTCAAGCGTTGTAAAAGCCGTGAAATCGATTTTGTTGTTGGAAGTTTTTACAAATCCCTGTCCTATCATATCCGGAAAATTTCTTGAAACAATCTGCATTTTACTGGATGTGTATTCTTTGGAGTCAATAAAGTCCGTGAGGACAAGAATGGTGAAAAATATCCGCTCTTTGTCTTTTACTTTATGTGAATTTAGATCTGATCTTTTTTCTCCAAAGCTGCTGTAGACAATCTTTTTCCCTTTCAGATCCAATCCAAAAAAATTACCATAGGTTCCCGCTCCCTTGAAGCCGTCCTTCTGAATGCTGTCATAGACGGGATAAGGAAAAATTCCATAGGTAAAAGGGGATTCGCTTTTCGTACTCTTTTGAAGTTCATCTTCCATTCTTTTGAAATCCAGATTTGCTGGCTGGTTTTGAATCTTAAGCTGTTTTTCTCTTACTTTCTGGAGGTCTATGTTAGATTGTGCAAATGATATATTTATGGAAAGCAATAGAAGAAAGGCCAGGCATAATTTCAAATTCATGATTAGTTAGTTTTTTCTTATGAAAATCGGTTTTGATTATTTTTTGATAGAGTGGTGGCTGATAGATTTTTAGTTGTAATTCTCCAGAAATTGCCATGATTTATCTTTGTATTCGTAGATCATCGATTTTGAAGATTTGGCATCAGGTTTAGTATTATTAAGCTGTATCTGTACCAGATAGCAGTTCTCTTTGTCTTTCATTTCCCATGGAAGTACGGCAATTCCCAATACATTAAAATCAGAATGTTTATCCACTGTAAATTCTTTTTTCAGCTTACGTGTCGTGTTATAATAGAAGTTTCTTGTACTTCCATTTTCAAGGATCTGCTTACCGGTCTCTGTTTCCCACTTTATTCTTTTTTTAAAGGCGGAAGTATCATATATAAAGTTTGAATAGGCAACCGGAATAATAATTTTGTTTTTATTCATTTTGACAAAATTCAGATAGTTCTTTTTATTCCACAGCTGTTCAAAAAGTTCAGGATAGCCTGTTTTTTCAAACCTTTTGCACTCATGATAGGGTACGTTACCACATACAGCATCCTGGCTTGTCTTGATGAGGATATTCAGCATGATGTTTTTATCTTCTGCGATAAAATTTTTAAAATCTCCATGAAGATACAGGTCTTCTAATAAGCCTGAAAAGTCAGTTTCTTTGATTAAGGCCTGCTTCCTTTCGTAATATTGCTTCTCTTCCTGATACCGCAGATCACAAGCTTCAGTCTGAGCCTTCACATTGAAAAAATGAAGACTTATTAAACAGGTGAATAAGATTTTAAATTTTCGCATCATCAAAAAATATTATACTAATACTCCCTGTTTGGAAGCAATAGGATCCGGAAGATCAGTTTCTCCACCCATTTGTAGAAGATCAATTTCTATTGTTCTGCATATGGAAAGCATAGGTACATCAAACATCAGTCCGGCAAAAGGATTTTCAGAATAATCACCTACCAGTTCCATAATGATATAGATCCATCCGATGATGATACAGAAAGGGATGGAGGTCCATATTCCCCAGTCTCCCAATTTTGCAAATTCATTCACCAATCCCAAAGGAAGCAATGTGATAAAAAGAATGTTAAAGACGAATGCTGTGCTGGCAAACTGTCTCGGCGAAGGGAATTTTTTAATTCTTTCTGCCTGTCCTTGGAAATTATAGAATTCATTCAGGCTGTTTTGAAGCTGAGTCTGATTGAAATCCGTGATGGCATTCATATTTTTCAGTTCATTGATATCTTTGGCCTGCTGAGAAATCAGGTAAGTTGCGAAATTCTTGTAATGATTTTTCAATTCATATTCCTCTTCAGAAAGATATTTGTGCAGGAAAATAGGTGCTCTTCCATAGTCAGGAAACCCTGCTTTGATCAATCTGTTTCTTCTCAGGTTGATATTTCTGAATTTATTATTTTCACTGCTGCTGATATGTTCCCATTCTGTAGGAACCAGAAGCTGCTCACGGAAAGTATATAACCATGCAATGTGGCGGTTAACAATTTTTTTCTTACGGTCTTCAAGATCAAAAGTACCAATCTGCTCATTTTGGGTATCAAAAGCGTATACCATAGAAGCAAATGAACGGCTGGAGTTGACTATTCCACCCCAGATCTTGCGGGCTTCCCAAAGCCTGTCATAAGCCTGGTTGTTTTTAAAACCCACCAAAAATGCTTCCGCTGTACCAATCAGAGCAACGGGAACCCATGGAATTGTCATCCAGTGCCAGTTGAAGAAATAAAAAAGAACAGCAATCAGCGTACACCAGATAGAGATTAAAATAAGATGAACGCCGGATAGATTGAGAACCTGTTTATAATTGACATATTTGGTTGTAATCATAAAGATGAATGTGTTTTGCGTGTACAGACAAAATAAATACCAAACTGTGGTGAAGTTGGTTTGGCTATGCCCGTGACAGGGAATGTTTCAGATTTTATTAAGATATAATAGTCTAACATTGAGATGTATATTCTTAAATAAAAGTAGTGAAAAAAATGCATAAAAAAACCTCTAAAAATTTTTAGAGGTTAAGTGTATAGAAATTTAATATTTCAGCATTTCTTCGATCTTTTTGGAAAGCTTCTCAGCATTCGGAAGCATTTCTTTTTCCAGTACCAGGTTGATAGGAACGGCTGGTACATCCAGTGATCCCATTGTTTCTACCGGAGCATCCAGATATTTGAAACAGTTTTTCGAAATACGGTGAGCAAATGCTTCTGCAAAAGAGTTGTTAAGCTGCTCTTCAGTCAGAACGATACATTTTCCATGTGCTTTTACTCTTTCAAAAACAAGCTCTTCATCAAGAGGAATCAGTGTTCTCAAATCGATCACTTCCACTCTTTCATTGAATTGTTTAGCGGCTTCTTTAGCCCAGTAAACTCCCATTCCGTATGTAACGACCAATAAGGTTCTTCCTTTTTCCGTTTCATTCTTATCAGCTTCGATGATTACTTTTCCTTTTCCGAACGGAAGCACATAGTCTTCAGCCGGCTCTATGGTTTTAGCATCTTCAGTTCCCGGAACTTTGCTCCAGTACAATCCTTTATGTTCCAGCATTACTACCGGGTTCGGATCATAATAGGCAGCCTTTAACAAACCTTTGAAATCTGCCGCATTACTTGGATAAGCTATTTTAATTCCTTTAATATTGGCTAAGATACTTTCTACACTGCCACTGTGGTAAGGGCCACCTCCTCCGTAAGCTCCGATCGGAACACGGATAATATTGCTTACAGGGAATTTTCCACCACTCAGGTAACTGGATTTTGATATTTCTGTAATCAGCTGATTGATTCCCGGGTAAATATAATCGGCAAACTGTACTTCAACGATCGGCTTCAATCCTACAGCGCTCATACCGGCCGTTGAACCAATGATATAGGCCTCCTGGATAGCCGTGTTAAAGACTCTCTTGCTTCCGAATTTTTTTCCTAAAGTTACCGTTTCACGGAAAACGCCACCAATTCTTTCTCCTACATCCTGTCCGTAAAGTAAGGCTTCAGGGTGTTTCCACATCAATTCCTGAATGGCGTGGATCGCTGCATCTACCATAACGATCTTTTCACCGTTAGCAGGTTCACGTGTTCCTGCCTCTTCAGTAATTGGAGTAGGAGCGAAAACATGCTGCATTACCGTTTCAGGTTTTGGATCTTCTGCATTTTTAGCTCTTTCAAAAGCTTCTTCAGCTTCAAGGCGGGCCTTTTTCGTGATCTGTTTCAGAAGATCTTCATCGGTACCTGTTTCCAGTAAATGCTTTCTGAGGATTTCTCCCGGATCTTTAGCTCTATGTTTGGTTAAATCTTCTTCGTCTCTGTAGAATTCTCTTCTTACTCCGGAAGTATGATGCCCGATTAATACGGTTTTTGCACATACCACCAAAGGTTTTCTTTCCGTTCTTACAAAATCTACGGCTTTTTTCATGGCTTCAAAACTTTCCACAAAATCAGTTCCGTCCACTCTCATTCTGCTTAACCCGGTAAATCCGGCTACAAAATCATAAGCGTCACAGGTTCTTGCTTCCTCTTTCGTTACGGAAATTCCCCACTCATTATCCTGTACAAGGAAAATAATAGGAAGCTGGTGTAAAGCAGCGAATTGTAATGCTTCACTTACTTCACCTTCAGTAACGGAATTGTCTCCAAGGCTGCATACTACTACAGGATTGTTTTCAAAATTCTGAAGATTGAAATCCTGGATATATTTGATTCCCTGTGCTACTCCTGTTGTAGGAATGGTCTGCATTCCGGTAGCGGAGCTCTGGTGAATGATCTTCGGTTTGTTTTCATCCCTGCTGGAAGGATGGGAATAATAGGATCTTCCTCCTGAAAAAGGATCGTCAGCTTTCGCCAATAACTGAAGCATCAGTTGGTAAGGTTCAAAACCAATTCCTAAAAGAATACTCTCATCTCTGTAGTAAGGAGAAACCCAGTCCTCCTTCTTGAGCTGATAAGCAGTTGCCAGCTGGATGGCTTCATGACCTCTTGAAGTACTGTGAACGTATTTGCACACATTCCTGTTTTCTTCATAAATGTCAGCCATTGCTTTTGCCAGCATCATATGATTGTACGCTTTAAGTAAAATATCCTGAGAAACTTTTTCGTGAAGTGTATTTTCCATAGGAAGCAAATATACATTAAAAAAACAAAATACTAACAGTTGTTAGTATTTTATAAGAAATCAATTGATTTACTGTTGATTCCTTATTTATTTTTTCAGAAATAAGTCTTTTTACTTATACTATTTCTGGAAAATAAACTCCCGGGATACCGCATGGGGCAAAATCTATGACCAGTAATCAGGATAATTGAATGATTTTTATAAAACTGTTGAAACGGTATCATTGATTGCTGTTTTTTATTGATAATTTCAATACTGTTTTTCCATACTATTGATCGTTTAAATGGTGACTTTAAAGCCATATTTGGAAAAAATGAAGTAACTTTACATTCTCTTTTGTATAAAAAAGTTAGAAAATTATATGTATTTAATTTTTGACACAGAAACAACCGGTTTACCAAAAAATTTCAACGCTCCGCTTTCAGATTCGGATAACTGGCCCAGAATGGTTCAGATTGCATGGCAAGTGCACGATGATGATGGAAATCTGATTGAAAACCAGGATTATATTATAAAACCTGAAGGGTATGATATTCCCTTCAACGCTGCCAGAATTCACGGGATTACAACAAAGATCGCAAACGAAGAAGGGCGTGATCTGCAGGAGATCTTAGAAGAATTTTCCAAAGTACTGGAAAGAGTAAGAGTCGTTTCCGGACACAATGTAGAATTCGACTACAATATCGTAGGGGCTGAATTTTACAGGAAAAATTTAAAAGACAACTTACAGGAAAAACCTAAAGCAGATACCATGATCCTGGGAACGGATTTCTGTCAGCTGGGTGGCGGCCGTGGAGGAAGATTCAAACCTCCGAAGTTGGAAGAACTTTATGAAAAGTTGTATGGTAATAAATTCGACGAAGCCCACAATGCAGCAGCCGACGTAAATGCTACAGCCAGAGCTTTCTTTGAAATGGTAAGAATTGGAGTAGTTCCAGCTGAGACATTAAAGATTTCAGAAGATCAGCTTGCGTATTTCAGAAGTCTTTATCCGGATCCGATCAAGCCTTTTAATATTGTCATCAGAAGGCAGGTTGCCGATTTCCATAATAAGAAAAAGCAGCAGGATTTCGGAAGTATTGATGAGATAGATCTTGGCCAGTACTTCAACTTTAACAACCATAGTGTTTTCTCTACACTGACGGCTACTTCCAGCATTAATGACCTGATCAAAAAGGCTTCCGAAGAGAATTTCCCGGCAGTCGGGATGGTGGATCTCGGAAATATGATGGGTGCGTTCAAGTTCGTTTCTGCGGTAGAGGGGGCTAATGGAGACAGAGCGAAGAAGCATAAAGAATATCTCGCTAAAAAACAGGAAGCAGAAGAGAATGGAACGGAATTCAACGAAGTGGAGCCTGTTTCAGCGCCTTTAATTCCTGTTGTGGGATGTGAATTCTATATTTCAGATCGTTATGAGCAGAAGCAGTTTACCAAAGATGATCCGGACAGAAGGACGCAGGTGGTGCTTTTGGCAAAAGATTTTAACGGCTATAAAAATTTAGCAAAACTTTCAAGTATCGGATTCCTTAAAGGATTCTACTTTGGAGTTCCGAGGGTGAGCCGTGAGCTGATTGCTGAGTATAAAGAGGGAGTCATTGCTTTGACTTCCGGAATTATGGGCGATATTCCCGATGCGATCTTAAATACCGGTGAGCAGAAAGGGGAGGAGCTTTTCAAATGGTGGAAAGATACCTTTGAAGACGACTTCTACGTACAGCTTCAAAACCATAAGCTGCCTGAAGAAGAACACTTGAATGAGGTTCTTCTGTATCTGGCAGATAAATATAATGTTAAGATTTTAGCCCAAAACGAAACGTTTTACACCAATAAAGATGATGCCAATATCCAGGATATTGTAAGCTGTATAAAAGATGGTGAGAAGCTGACAACACCTATTGGAAAAGGATTTGGTAAAAGAAGAGGGCTGGCGACAGGGGAATATTACATCAAAAATTCTGATGAAATAAAAGAAGCATTTCTTGCATATCCTGATGCATTTGAGGCTTATGAAGAATTTACAGCAAAATTTAAGCCTTATACCTTAAAAAGAGACGTCCTCCTACCGAAGTTTGACATTCCTGAAGAGTTTATCCATGCAGAAGATGAGGTAGACGGAGGAAAAAGAGGGGAAATGGCTTATCTTACACATCTTACTTACGAAGGGGCCAGAAACCGATATGGAGTTGATGGTATTACGGATGAAATTAAAGAACGTCTGGACTTTGAGCTTGAAGTAATTGCTAATACCGGGTATCCGGGATACTTCCTTATTGTACAGGATTTCTGTAACGAAGCCCGTAAAATGGGAGTGTGGGTAGGTCCGGGAAGGGGATCTGCAGCGGGTTCTGCCGTTGCTTACTGTATCGGAATTACCAACGTAGACCCTATTAAATATGATCTCCTTTTTGAGAGATTCCTGAACCCGGAAAGGGTATCGATGCCCGATATTGATATTGACTTTGATGATGAAGGTAGAGATAAAATTATCAAATGGGTTGTTGAAAAATATGGTAAAACTCAGGTAGCACAGATTATTACTTACTCTGTATTGGGAGGGAAATCCGCCATTAAAGATGCCGGAAGAGTTTTAGATGTTCCGATTCCTGATACCAACAATATTGCTAAGCTTATTCCTCCAAGTCCGGGGATGAACATTGCAAAAGCTTTGGCAAAATATGATAAACTGAAACCGGAAGAACAGATGCTTGTCGATGAGATGAGATATGTTCTGGACAGTCCGGATGATGCGCGTCACGGTGTTCTTGCCAGTGCTAAAAAAATGGAGGGTTGTATCAGAAATACAGGAATCCATGCCTGTGGGGTAATCATTACACCGGAGGATGTAAGTAATCTGGTTCCTGTAACCATTGCTGCAAAAGATGCCGATATTTTGGTATCGCAGTTTGATAACTCGGTGGCTGAAAGTGCCGGACTTTTGAAGATGGACTTCCTGGGGCTGAGAACGCTGACGATCATTAAAGATGCCTTGAAGCTGGTAAAAGCAAGATATGGAGTCGATATTGATCCCGATCTTATTCCGCTTGATGATGCTAAAACCTATCAGCTGTTTAAAGAAGGAAGAACAGTCGGGATTTTCCAGTATGAAAGTCCCGGGATGCAAAAATACATGAGGGAGCTTAAGCCTACGGTTTTTGCTGACCTTATTGCCATGAATGCCTTATACCGTCCGGGTCCGATCAAGTATATTCCAAACTTTATCAACCGTAAGCACGGAATTGAAGAAATTGTATATGACTTACCGGAAACGGAAGAATATCTGAAAGAAACCTACGGAATTACCGTTTATCAGGAGCAGGTAATGCTTTTATCCCAGAAACTGGCCAACTTTACAAAAGGTGAAGCCGATACTTTGAGAAAAGCAATGGGTAAAAAGCAGATCGACGTTCTGAATAAAATGTACCCTAAATTCATAGAAGGAGGAAGAAAGAATAATCTGAACGAAGAACGTTTAGAAAAGATCTGGAATGACTGGAAAGCCTTTGCAGAATATGCCTTCAACAAGTCGCACTCTACCTGCTATGCCTTTATTGCCTATCAGACAGCTTATCTGAAAGCCAATTATCCGGCGGAATATATGGCGAGTGTGATGAGTAATAACATTAACAACACCGACTCGATTACCATGTTCATGGAAGATTGTAAGAGTATGGGGGTGGATGTTTTGGGGCCTGACGTTAATGAATCCCAATATAAATTCTCTGTAAACGAAAAAGGCCAGGTTCGCTTTGGTCTGGGAGCGATCAAAGGAATCGGGGAGGGACCGAGTGAAGCAATTACAAGAGAAAGAGAAAACGGAAGATTTAAAAATATTTATGATTTCTTTGAAAGAATAATGCCTTCCCAAATGAATAAAAGGGTAGCGGAAAGTTTAGTGCTGGCAGGAGCTTTTGATGAACTGGATTCTTTCCACCGGGGACAGTATTTTGATGTTGACATGGCAGGGAGAACCAACCTGGAGAGACTGATCCGGTATGGGCAAAGCTTCCAGGAGAGCAAGAACGAGATGGAGCATTCCCTGTTTGCAGATTTTGCAGAAGAAGTTCAGATTGAACAGCCTAAATTGCCACCGTGTCCGGAATGGCCTAATATGCATAAGCTGAATAAGGAAAAAGAAATTATCGGTTTCTATCTTTCTGCACATCCGTTGGATGAATTCAAATATCAATTTCAGTTCATGCAGGGGCAGCTTTCCAAAAAGTCCGTGCTGGAAAAAGATGAAGAAGGGAAAACAGCGACAGAAGAGGCTCCGGTATTGGAACAGGACGCTCAGGATGATAATGTAGACCTTACCGAGATCGTGTCTGATGATGTAGTAGCTGGAGAAGAAGAGGTTATAGAAGAGGTAACAAAAAAAGCTGAGCCAAAAGGTAATTTCCTGTTTCTGAATCTTGATGAGGTTGATGCCTATAAAGAGCAGGCTTTTGCCAATAAACAGGAAGAACTGTTCCAGGAAAAGAAGAAAGATTGGAAAACCCTTCAGAAAGAAAGAGAAAACGGTGGCGGCGGTAAGGAATATACCGTAGCCGGACTGATTACGGAATACAGGGTTCAGGATGGTTTCAGAAGCGGTGAAAAAGTGGCATTTGTGACATTGGAGGATTATTCAGGTTCTTATTCTTTCAGATTGGGAGACAGGGATTATATGAGATTGAAGGAAAAGCTGGAAGTCCAGAGGTTTGTTATTTTCAAGATCAAATTTGCTCAGGTGAAAGACGGAAGGGTTTTTGTGAATGTAAATGACGTCATAGAACTTCAGGAAGCATTTGAGCGATTTGCAAAAAGTATATCTTTGGTAATGGATGTAATGGACGTGAGACCGGAAGATCTTGACTTTTTCAGAACGGTTCTGGACAGGAATAAAGGAAATCAGAAATTGAAGTTCTTTATCAAAAATATTGATGACGATTCTCATATAGAAGTGCAGTCTATGAAGCACTCGGTGGATCTGAACGGTGACCTGATTAAAGAAATTCAGTTGCTTAATAAATATGAGTTCTATCTGAATTAAAAGAATATATAATAATTTGAAAGAGTGGCTTTTGTCACTCTTTTTTTGTCTTAAAAGTCTGTAAAAGCAGAATAGTCTATAAAATTTATCAAGAAATATATTATGTTAAATGTGATTTTTCTTGAAGTTTATTTTTTAATTGCATCAGTTTAATTTATTGTAAATCAAAATCTTGTATTTTTATCATCTATTGTTGAATTTTAGTTAAAATTAAATAATCGTTTAATTTTTGATAAAAATAACGTGTTTTTATATATTTTGACCCAGTGTTTTAAGATAATTTTTGATATTGATTTAAATATTTGCTTACATTTACCACCCTAACTTTTATTTTACGAAGTATGAAAAAACTTTTACATGCGTGTATGCTGACCCTCGGAATATGGTCATCAGCACAAACCACTCTTATATCACCCACGGTGAATAATGGGGGATTTGAATCCGGTACCGCCGGATGGACTTTTGTCAATGGAACAGAAACCAACAAGTGGCAGGTCGATACGAATGCTGCCGCAGGATTTTCAGGAACAAATTCTGCTTACATTTCGAATAGCGCAAGTGCTCCGTATGCAAATGCTTATTCAACAGGAAGCACTTCTACAACGTTTTTATACCAGGATGTTACATTTCCGGCTGGTGAAGTAAAGATTAATCTGTCTTTTAAGCTGCTTGTTCAGGGTGAGTCTGATGTAGATTTTGGGTATGACTATGATTATTTAAGAGTTTATTTAGTCCCTACAACATATACTCCTAGTGCTGGCACTGTGCCGAGTACAAGTACTTATCCGAAAAACTGGTTCTATAACTTGAAAGGTAATACCTGGACCAATCAAAATATTACAATCTCCAATATAGGTAACAATACCAGTCCGGTTACCATGCGTTTGGTGTTCATGTGGACTAATGATAGTACATCAGGTACACAACCACCTGCAGCAATAGACGATGTTACATTGACATCAAGTCCACCAGGGAATTTTACATCAATTGCTACTGGAAACTGGGGATCAGCTTCAACCTGGGATGCAAATGCCGTACCTACAGTATTTGATAATGTAACTGTGGATACAGGGCATGTGGTTACCATCAATGCTACAAGCCAGTCAGCCAGTAATGTGACTGTAAAAGGGACTTTGGCTTACGGAACAACGCCAACTTCATTTGCCGTGAATGGAAATCTGAATGTAAATCCAGGAGGGATCATTAATGCTTTTAATGGTACATCAGGAAAAACACTGAATGTTGCCGGAAATATAGTAAATGATGGTACAATTGACCTTTCTGTAGGATCAACTACTTCAGGTAACCTTACGCTTAATGGAGGGAATGTACAGACGATTTCAGGATCAGGATCATTCAATAATGGGGTAATTAGAAATCTTACTTTTTCTAATACCAGCACTGCTATCCCTAATATCAACTGGTCATTTAATAATATTAAGATTGCTTATAACCTGAATATGACCGGAGCCAGAGTGAATCTTGGAAATAATAAAATGACTTTTGGAAATAATGCAGCAGCAAATACCCTTACTGCACCGAGTGGAACTGGATTTTTACCAGGTGCTAAATTTTCAAGATATTGGGCTGCTACAGGAACAGGAACTACCATTACTGCCGGAAGTGATCCTACAACTACAACAAGTAAATACCCTTTTGTAAGTACTACTGGATCTGACAGAGCTATGTTTATTACGAGAACTAATACAACAGGAGCAGCTGCAGGTGAACTTGCTGCAGTATATAATGATGCCACTACAACGACTTCAGGTTTAAGCATTGTTGATGGAACTTATACTGTTACAGATAGATATGATGGAAATTGGACGGTATCCAATGAAGGAACTTCTATTGCTGCAAGTTCTTACTCTGTTGCCCTGCTTGCACCGGGAGCATTTCTGGCAACCAATGGTAATGCCAGAGTATTAGCTGCTAACAGTGCTATAGGAGGAACACATCAGAACGGAACTGTAACACCGGGAGCACAACGTGTAACGCTACCTCAGACGGATCTTTTAGCTGGGCCTTTATATATAGGAATCAGTAATTCAGATATTCCATTTGCTTCAGTTACCAGCGGAAACTGGAATAATGCTGCTACCTGGAATAAAGGAACCGTTCCAAGTTGTACAGATGCAATACAAATTGCCAATACACATAATGTTACTGTAAATTCTGCTGCCAGTGTATCTAAAAATCTAACGATAAATACAGGAGGAACACTTACTCTTGCATCAGGAGACCTTAGTGTAGGATGTACTAATAAGAATAATACGTTTACAAATAATGGAACGCTTACAGTGACTGGTGGGACTTTGAATGTAAATGGTAATATGACCAGTGTGTCAGGATCAACATTCAATCAATCCGGTGGGGACATTGTTGTAGATGGTAATGATGGAGGAGCTACGGCCACTTCAGTAGCTTCAGGAACTCCGATTGTATTACTGAGTACAAATAATATTAACTGGACAGGGGGTACTTTTACTGTTGTAGATCCGCACGTAGCTTCTACTTCTACAACTACTTTCTCTTATAGTAATAGTTCAAGTGTTGAGGTTTCTACTGCTCATACCCTGAAACTAGGAAATGGTATCTCTACTGACGCAGGTGGAAATAGTACGGCTCAATTTAAAATGGATACTTATACAGGGTCAGGAAGACTTAACTTAGGTAATCTTGAGATCAATACCAATACAGGTACCAATAGAGCGGTAACAATTCCTTTCTCTACTGCTATAAAAGGAAATCTGACAATATATCCAAATGCAGAGTTCATCGGAAGCACAACAGTTACTGTAGGAGGAAACTTTACCAATAATGGTACATTTACGGGGACAAGTACCTTACAGATGGCTGCTGTTACTGGTACTACAGCTTCTGCGTCTACTCAGGCCCAAACTATTTCAGGAAGTGGAGTATTCAGAAACTTAGCAACATCACCTACTGCAAACTTAAGTAATCTTACAGTAAATAATACAAATGCAAGTGGGGTTACACTGGGTGTGCCTTTATCTGTAAGTTCAACATTAACACTTACAGCCGGAAAAGTAAATACAACTTCTGCCAATTTACTTACATTAGGAACTGCAACAGCAGGAGGAACTTTGTCAGGTGGATCGACTTCAGCATACATTAATGGACCTTTTGTAAGAACTATTGCCAATGCCAATACTTCTTATATTCTTTATCCGGTTGGAAAAACTGCTTATGCACCAATTTGGTTGGCTCCGGCTACTACTTCTGTTGCCAGTATGAAGGCAGAAGCATTTGATGCTAACTCAGGAACAGCTTCCGCTGCTAGTGTTGTAAACCTTTCTGCGACCAGAAGATGGGAAGCTCCATTGGTTTCAGGTACTATAAGTACTATTAATGTTAAACTGGGAGATAGCAATATTCAAAATGTCAGCATCCCTGTAATGGCGCCTACAGCTTCAGGAGTGTATACAAACGCATTTGGAAATACGGCTACTTATGTTGCAGGGACAAGTACTGTTCCGGCTAATATACAGTCAACAACTGCTGTAGCTTCTTCTGATTATACAGGTTTCCTTTCCTATGGAGAGCTTAATCCGAATCTAGGGACAAGCGAAACAAAAGCTAAGGAAAGAGGAGTGAATGTTTATCCAAATCCATTCTATGATGTTCTGAACATTTCTGATGTTTCTAAAGTACAATCAATAGCTATTGTAGATGTAGCAGGAAGATTAGTGAAAACCATCGAAAATCCTTCTACTGTCCTTCAACTAAGAGATCTGAAAGAAGGAATGTATTTAGTAGTATTGAATATGAAAGACGGAACTAAACAAACCGTTAAGGCAATTAAGAAATAAAGCCATTATTAATCATAATTTGAACAGCAACTTTAGGGTTGCTGTTTTTTTTTGGGTGTTTATGTATGTTAAGAATTTTTTAAGTTTTTTTTAATGTTTTTTTAAGGTTGTATTTAAAATATTGTTAATTTGGTAAAAATTTAACACCTAAAAATTGTATATGAAGAAAATCTTACTCTTATGCCTACTGATGACAGGCATACTTTTAAGTGCTCAAATCAACCTTGGTGAGGGAAGCACTGATACCGGGAACGCCCCGGTGAATACCAACTATGGATATTCCTATACCCAACAGATTTTTACCAAACAGGAAATCAATGCTAACGCGGCAGGGAATATTACCGGTCTTAAATTTTATTTGGATCCTTCAGCGGTAATAGACAATTCAATAGATTGGGTTGTTTACCTGGGACATACCACCAAAACAAATTTTGCTGATGAGGGAGATTGGGTTCCTGTAGGGCAGATGACAAAGGTCTTTTCAGGCGTGGTGACCAATACATCCGGAGTGGTAGAAATCAATTTTACTACACCGTTTCCGTATAACAATACGCAGAATTTAGTCATTGCAGTAGATGAAAATACTCCGGATTATGATGATTCCAATCTGTTTACTGTTTATACCAATACAACACAGGACAGAACACTGGCTTACCGAAGCGACAGTAATAATCCCAATCCTTCAAATCCACCCACTACGGGAGACCTTTTAGGATACAGATCCGTGGTCAGTCTTATAGGACTATCTCCAAGCCCATTGCCGCTTTGTCCTTCAGTGACGTATCCGGAAAACAACGGAATACTGATACCAGCATCACCTGATATTACATGGGATGCGTCTCAGGGAGCTATAGGATATAAAATTTCTATAGGAACTACTCCGGGCGGTACAGATGTAGTCAATCAGCAATCGGTGAGTGTAACGAGCTTTGCGCCGCCATCTCCTCTTTCGCTGAATACAACTTATTATATTAGGGTAACGGCTGTAAGTGCTGCAGGAGAGTCTTCAGGATGTGCCGATACCAAGTTTACCACTACACCACCTCCGCCACCTAATGATGAATGTGCTAATGCTATAAATCTTACGGTGAATCCCGATCTGAACTGTGGAGTAGTGACAGCCGGAACAACTCTGGTTGCAACAGACTCAGGCCTGGCACCTTCTCCTTGTATTGGGAATCCTAATGATGATGTCTGGTATAAGTTCACGGCTACAGCAACCAAACATATGATAAAGTTAAGCGATATTGTGTCAGTAGGTACTGTTAGCAGTAAGGATACGTATTTTCAGGTTTTCAGTGGCAGTTGCGGTAATTTGACAAGTATTCTGTGTTCAGATCCGGAAGCTTCTGTTGCTACAGGCCTTACCATAGGAGATACTTATTATGTAAGAGTATATAGCTATGGAGGAGCAGGAAGAGCTCAAAGCTTTACGATCTGTGTGGGAGTAATGCCACCACCACCATCTAATGATGAATGTGTAAATGCTGTTAATCTGACGGTAAATCCTGACTTGAATTGCGGAAGTGTTGCAACCGGAACAACCTTTTCAGCAACAGATTCCAATATAGATGAAGCACCATGTAGCGGAAATGCTGATGATGATGTCTGGTATAAATTTACAGCTACTGCTGATAAACATATGATTTCTCTAACAGATATAACTTCTGTGGGGATGGATGATAGTACAGATACGTATTTCCAGGTTTTCAGTGGAAGTTGTGGTAGTCTGGCAGGTATTCTGTGTTCAGATTATGAATCAGCAGTGGTAACTGCTCTTACTGCGGGTGAAACTTACTATATCAGAGTGTACAGCTTTGGAGGATCTAGCTATTCTCAAAGCTTTAAAATATGCGTTGGAACACTTCCTCCGCCGCCACCTAATGATGAATGTTCAAGTGCCATTACTCTGGCAGTAAATCCGGATTTAAATTGTACAGCACCTACAGAAGGTCATACATTGGGAGCTACAGATTCAGGTCAGGGTCTGGATAATTGTTATGGTGAGCCGGATGATGATGTATGGTTTAAATTTACGGCAACATCTACTGGTCATTTGATCAAACTTAGTGATATTGTCTCTCTTGGTGAAGATTTTAGTACAGATACTTACTTCCAGGTTTTCAGCGGAAATTGTGGTAATTTGACAAGTATTCTGTGTTCAGATTCCGAATCCGCGTCTACTACAGGTCTTACAGTCGGAGATACCTATTATGTGAGAGTATTCAGTTATGATGGAGCGGGATCAGCACAAGGATTTAAAATCTGTGTTGGAACGTTACCTCCAACTCCTGCCAATGATGATTGCTCCGGAGCGTTGGTTGCCTCTGCGTTCCCATATACCTATACACAGGCTGATGCTATAGCAGCTACCAACAATAACGGATTCCTTACAACCTGTTCCGATGAAATGAATGACGGAACATGGTTTACTTTCACAGGTGACGGTTCTACCCATGAAATTTCAGTGTCAATGCCTGCAGGAAGTAGTTTTGATCCTCAGATCGGAGTTTTCAGTGGCAGCTGTGGTAATTTTGATTGTGTAGGAACAGCTGATGAAAACGGTTCAGGAAGTACAGAATCAATATCTGTTCAGACGGTTGCCGGAACGGTATATTATGTGAATGTAGGAGCTTATTCAGGTTATGATGATGATCCGGAAGATGCTTTTACCATCACGATCAACAAAGAAAGTCTTGGAACAGCTGAGGTTTCCAAAGCTAAAGAACAGGTGAGAGTATATCCAAACCCATTCAGTGAGGTATTGAATCTTTCAAAAGCAGACCTGGTAAGTTCCGTTTCTATTCTGGATGTTTCCGGAAGATTGGTGAAAACAGTAGAAAAGCCATCTTCTGTTCTTCATCTGGGAGATCTGAAACAAGGAATGTATCTTGTGGTACTGAATATGAAAGATGGATCAAGACAGACCATTAAAGCAATCAAAAAATAATTAATCACTTCAATAAAAAAAGAAAAGACGGGTCTATATGGATCCGTCTTTTTTTTGTTAAAAATAAGGAGGGTAAAATAACTTTACCCTCCTTTATATTGCTTTTTCGATACTATCACTCATCATTGTGCATCACTTATTCGGCACAGGCTGTATATCTCCCGTATTCATAAGATCAAAAACAGTAGGGAAGAACATTGCTAATATGAAGTAGATAACGATCATCAGTACAATAAGAGCAAAAAGAATGACTACTAAGCTATTGGGTTTGTTTTTCTTTGTTGGTTCCATGATTTTGTGATATTTGTGAATAATTACATTGATGGTAAATATTAAGCTAATTTCTTGCCAACAAATAAACATAAAATCATTTTTAATTGGAAATCAGAAGATATGTTACTGCAAATGATTCTTTTGTAATTAAAAATTTTGTATTTTTTTTAATCCGTCCGGGTACTTAGTAGCATCATCAAGCACAATTTCTGCATTGAACATACATATATAAGTAGAAAAGGTTCCCGAAGAACGGAGAACCCTTGTTTTTAATCTGTATTTAATCGCTTTTTATCATTATTCTTCTTTTATTACTTTAATATGCTCTGTAGCTTCAGGTTTTTGTATTTCAATACTATAAACCCCTGGTTTAAGAAAAGAAAGATTGATCTCTTTCTTGTACGCACTAATCTCTTTTTTAAAGACAAATCTGCCTGACATATCGAAAACTTTAATATTTTGAATTTTTTCATCAGACTGAAGAGATAGGTTGTCTTTAAAAGGATTAGGATATACTTTGTTTTTTTTATCCTTTACAATGTCCTTCGTTCCCAATAATCCTTGGGTGCTTATCGTAAAATCATCCAAAAGAAGACAATTGCCTCCTTTTTGGAAAGGCGGAGGTAAGGTAGGATCATCATAAAATTCAGTAATATAATTAATGGCTACATACACTTCCATATTATTATAAGCATCTAGGTCTATCACAAACTTGGTCCACTGTGAATTGGTAAAATGACTGCCATTATAAACCTGTGGGAAAGCAGTGAAACTTTGGGGGTCTGTATCGGTTGTTGAAATCAGTACCCTGAACTTTTCATATTTTTCATTATTCATATGGGTTGCTTTTACATAAAAACTGAGTTTGTCCCACTGCTGCCCAATTGTATTTTAGGAGAAATAATCCAGTCATTGTTCGGAGGAAGTAGTGAAGCAAACATACCCAATGCTTTGTCTCCGGTATTGGCGTCATAATTTCTGTAATTCGGAATATTTACTTCCGTCAAATTTGCTGTCGCCGCAGATCTGTTAACAATCTTGGCAGCAAATGCATGTGCTGTATTATTCGGGAAGTTAACTCCGGTAATTCCTATTTGTTGTTCTCCATCCAGGTCTTTAAGTGTCCAATTTCCGATTCCATTATATATCCAATCCTGATATTCTTCAAAACTATCATGAAAAAGAATAGTGGTAGTTTGACTGCAAAGTAATGTAGACGTCAAAAGAGAAAATACAAGTAAAATTTTGTTATCCATAATTTTGTTATTTTAGATTGCAGTTCTAAATTAAAAAACACACATATGAAAAAAATAAAAACCCTTATTACAAAATCTTACAAGGAGGAAAAAAGATATTTCAAAATATTTCACAAAGTGTTTAATAGGTTGTTTGTTAATATTTTATGTTTTAGTTTGAAGATTGGTTTTTGTTGTGTTTTTTGTTTGCTTAATGGCTCTTTGTTATTTTCCCAAAATATTGCCGAGACTAAGAAAGTTGCTTCTATTTTAAAAGAAATACATATCATCCGGAATAATGATGAAAATAAAGCTTTGAATTTACTGAATGAAGCTCTGGTCTATGAAAAAAAGTTACCGGATGGTCTGTTAATTAAACTTTATGATACGGCCGGGCAGCTTTATACTTCTCAGGAGATATATGATCATGCTTTAAATTTTTACAATTCTGAACTTCTTTTGCAAAGAAAAATACAATCAACGGATCAGTATGTTACGCTAAAAAATATCGGAAATGTATACTATAATTTGGGAAAAGACGACACTGCGAAAAAATACTGGTCTGAAGCAATAGCCGGATACAAAAAATATGGGTATCCTAAAATCTATATTTTGTACAATAACCTTGCTATCCTGGAGGAAAAAACAGACAATTATAATGTTGTAAAGAAAATATATGGAGATGCCTTGGTAAGTAGTACAAAGATGAATGATCATAAAGGTAAAATTATGGCATATCAGAATTTGGGGATTGTGAGTTTTAAGCAAAAAGAATTTAAAGAAGCATTGGCCTTTTCCTTTCATGCAAAAAAGATTGCAATTCAATTTAAAGAACATAATGATCTCGCCAGACTTTATTATAATTTAGGTTGTTTCTACTATAAGTCACCTATCCAAAATAAAGATTCTGCAGAATACTATATGAAGCAATCATTTTTACTGAGTAAGAAGTATAGATATATGGATATTCAAAAAGCAAGCTCTCAAGCTTTGATCCAGCAATACGAAGATGAGAGGAAATATGAACGTGCTAATTTTTACCTGCATCATCTGGCGAAATTAAATGAGGAAGAACTGAATAGGGCAACAGACAAACAGATTAGCAGAGTAGAATTTAAATATAAACAGATGCTAAAACAAGAAGTGCTGATCTCTGACCAAAAAACAAAAAAATGGATCTATTTTATCTCTTTCTTTATTCTGATTGCAGGCTGTATTATTTTGTTTCTTATTTATAAACTGCAGAAAATTAAATTGATAAAAACGGGGTTGGAAAACGAATTATTACTCAAAAAACTGGATGAACGCAACAGAGAGATCACCAAAAAAAGCATAGAAGTACTCCATACAAACGAAATACTTGATGTCACAAAAAGGAAATTAACCGATCTGAAGGAGATGCCCGGATCAAAACCTCAAATCACCTCGATCTTAAATGAAATCAAAACAAGCCAGAAAGTGTTAAACTTAGAAGAATTCGAAAAAATATTTACAGATACCCATAAAGATTTTTACAAAAAACTTATCGAATTGTATCCTCACTTATCCAGAACCGATCTCAAACTTTCAGCCTTTTTACGGTTAAATCTTTCCACCAAAGATATTTCGGCTATTACAGGGCAAAGCCAGAACAGCATCAATATTGCAAGACACAGGCTAAGGAAAAAACTCAACCTTAAAGAAGATGAAAATATAATCAACTATCTAATCAGAATGTAATACCAGAATAGATATTGCTGATGATCTTACCTTTATACTATTCTACACGATCTTACTAAAAAGATCAGGTAAGTTTCTGCCCGCACTGTTTGCAATACCTTGCGTCGTCATCAATATCTTCATTACCACAACGGTCACATATCTTTTCCAGGTTTTGCCTTTTATTTCGCATTTCTGCGGTTACGATTCCCGTGGGAACTGCAATAATAGAGTAACCCGCAAGCATCAGAACAACCGCGAAAAACTTTCCTAAAGGAGTGATAGGGGAGACGTCTCCATATCCTACGGTAGTTACCGTGACTACCGCCCAATAAATAGATTGCGGAATGGTTTCAAATCCCTGTCTGCCGCCTTCCACCATAAACATGAGAGATCCTACAATCACGGAGAAGATGATCAGGAACAAAAGGAAAATATAAATCTTTCTTGAACTGTTTCTTAAGGCTCTTACAATAAGGTAACCGTCATTCATGAAATCCAGCAAATTAAAGATTCTGAAGATTCTCAGCATTCTCAACATTCTGAAAATCAGGAAGTATTTAGTGACCGGAAAGAAAAAACTGAGAAAGAACGGAGCAAGAGCAAGAAAGTCTATGATTCCCATAAAACTGAAAATATAGCTTCTCTTATTCTTTACTACAGCAATCCGCATAGAATATTCAAGAGTGAAAAAAATGGAGATCACCCATTCAAGCACCAGGAAAGTATAATGAAACCTTCTGTCGAGCTTAGGGACACTTTCCATCATAATAATGGATGTGCTTACAAGAATTAAGGCCAATAATATAATATCAAACAGTTTTCCAAGCTTTGTATCAGAGCGATAAATTATTCGATAAAGGAATCTTTTCCAAAGAATGTCCTCGGGAACAAGATTATGTTCTTTCTCCATTTGTATAAGGTTATTTCACAGCGAAGTTACTAAATTCCATAAAGTATAGGGTAAATATATGATTGTTAAAAGAATTATCCAAATGTTAAAAGTTTTTCTATCATCAAATTGTGAATTATTATCATTTAAAATACTGGTTTTTAATATGTTGTATTAAGTAAAATACGAATAAAATATGACATATAAAAATTTATTTTTTAACATTTTTTTGATTCAAGTTTGTACTTTTATTGTACAAAAGCTTTATATCATGAGAAAAATTTTAACCTTGTTTGTTCCCATTTTTATGTGCAGTTTTATAGGTGCTCAGGTTGGGATTAATACAGTGTCTCCCAATGGAGCAACAGTATTGGATATTTCTTCCAATCAGAAAGGTATTCTCATTCCCCGTCTTAGTGATAGTGACAGAGATACTAATCTGGCTGATAACGATGCGTCTACAGTGCCTCCTGCAGGGGTTGTGAATGCTAATCTTACTGCAGGAACCCTTATTTTTAATACGACAACCAATAATTTCCAGTATTGGGACGGTACCCTCTGGAGACAGCTTTTTGTTCCCACATCATCTCAGGCTGGCAACGACGGTGTCGTTAAAGTGAATTCTGGAAACGCAAATGTAAAACCCTCCCTCAGTTTAGTCGCATCAGGAAATACGTATGGTCCAAGGCAGCAGGTAATCTATGCCACACCATTGATTTTCGCAGCAAGTCCTACCACAAGCTGGCCGGAAACAACAGTTCCTTTTCCCGGGGTAACAGCCAATATTTATATTGATGCTACGGGTAAATGGAGGGAAAATGAAATCTCAGGGCAGGTGCATGTGTGGAGGCTTATTGCTAACGTTACTCCCGGCTCCAATTCTTCAGGATCAGTAAAGGCAACATTCACCAATCCGGATTCCGGATTTGAGGTCAACTCAATCCAGCTGCTGCCAAGTGGATCCAGCGGTTCGGGAAAGATTCTTACCTTCTATTTCTATACCATTGCAGATCCGGCCAGTCTTGCTCCCGGCAAAGGCTATCAGCTTTTTATGGAAGCAGATACAGGGTGTACCGTGAATGTAGATTCCTTTACGAGAGTATCCCTTTTTAAAGATTAAAAGTTTTTGATTTAAAAGTTTTAAACCGGTTGGATGAAAGCCGGTTTTTTTATTGCACAGAAATTTTCTTTAGAGTTTTGGTAAAATTAATATCTTCGCAATAACTGTAAAATATAGACTCATGAAGCTAAGAACTGTAATTGCAAAGATTGAAGAAGAAATAAGCATCAGACAGGCAGAAGATTTCGATAATGTAGGCTTACTGTGTGGAGTGCCGGACCGGGATGTATCCGGTATCCTTGTATGCCATGATGCCCTGGAAAACGTTGTAGAAGAAGCCATTCAAAAAAACTGTAATCTGATCGTATGTTTTCATCCCATTATATTTTCCGGATTAAAATCTCTGACAGGGAAAAACTATGTAGAAAGAGCCGTTTTGAAAGCTATTGAAAATAAAGTAGCCATCTATGCCATTCATACGGCTTTTGATAATGATTTTTTTGGAGTCAACCATGGTATTTGCAGCCAGTTGGGTTTAAAGAATATGAAAATTCTGCAGCCTAAAGAAAATAACTTAAAACAACTTACGGTTTTTGTTCCCAAAGAGTATTCTGGAAAAGTAAAAGAAGCCATGTTTTCTGCCGGAGCAGGTAGCATCGGGTTTTATGACGAATGTAGTTTCACGGTAAACGGGAACGGAACATTCAGACCCAAAGAAGGCTCCAATCCGTTTTCCGGTCAGCAGAATATCCGTGAAAATGCAGATGAAGATATGATTTCCGTAATATTTGAAAACTATAAAGAAGGGCAGATTGTAAGTATGATGAAAGCGGCGCATCCTTACGAAGAAGTAGCCTATCAGGTATATAGTCTGGATAATAAAAACCATCATGCAGGATTGGGAATGTACGGTGACCTGGAAGAAGAAATGGAGGAACAGGATTTTCTGAGAATGGTGAAAGAAAAGTTTGGGCTGGAAGTCATAAAACATTCGGCATTCAACCATAAAAAAATTAAAAGAGTAGGAGTGCTGGGAGGTTCAGGAGCCAGCGGAATAAGATCTGCTGCTTCCAGAAAATGTGATGCTTATCTTACCGGAGATCTCAAATACCACGACTATTTTTTAGCAGAGTCTAAAATGCTGATTTGTGATATAGGTCATTATGAATCAGAACAATTTGTAAGTCAACAATTATTTGAAATTTTATCACAAAAATTTAGTACATTTGCAATTTCAAAATCTATTGAAAAAACAAACCCAGTAAATTATTTCATTTAAATATGGCAAAAACCAACGATATTCCAGTTGAAGAAAAATTAAGAGCTTTATACGATTTACAGATCATTGATTCAAGATTGGATGAAATCCGAAATACTAGAGGAGAATTGCCAATTGAAGTTGAAGATCTTGAAATCGAGATTGAAGGTCTTGAAAAAAGAGCTGAAAAATTTCATGCAGACATCAAAGATCAGGACGATCAGATCAAAACAAAGCATGAAGTAATCAACCATGCAAAAACTTTGATTGAGAAATACAAATCTCAGCAGGATAATGTAAGAAACAATAAAGAGTTTGAAGCATTAGGAAAAGAAATCGAATTCCAGGACCTGGAAATTCAGCTTGCTGAAAAAAGAATTAAAGAATTCGGAGCTAAAATCGCTCACAAAAACGAAACTTTAAGCGAACTGAATGCCAAGATCAACGATTTGAAAAGCCACTTGAAATTCAAGAAAGAAGAACTAGACGGTTTGATCTCTGAAACTCAGAAAGAAGAAGAATATCTTATAGAGCAGTCTAAAGAATTCGCAGGTAAAATCGATGAAAGACTATTGGCTTCTTACAACAGAATCAGAACCAATTCTATCAACGGTCTTGCAGTAGTAGGATTAGAGAGAGGTGCTCCAAAAGGATCATTCTTCACCATTCCACCTCAAAAGCAAATGGAAATTGCTCAGAGAAAGAAAATCATTATTGACGAGCACTCTGGAAAAATCCTTGTAGATGACGAGTTGGTAATGGAGGAAAACGAAAAAATGAAATCTGTAATTAAATTCTAATTATTGATTTTTAACAATATAAAAGCTGTTTCAGAGATGAAACAGCTTTTTTGTATTATAAGAACACAAGAAATCAACGGTGCTTATTATTCCCTGCCAGCTATTCTATTCAATAAAAGATTCTATCTTCCATAATGAAAGTTAATCTCTTTACATAGGTTGATAATTGCAGCTTTTCCAGAGCGACTAAAGCCTTCATGAGGATATTCTTCATTACCAACTCTGTGCTTTTTGGCTGGGATTTCAATCTCAGAACTGGAAGCATTGCAGCTTAAACAGATACTGATCTGATTTATTTTTTTATTCCCTTTAAAAAACACCAATCCAAGATGAGGTCTGAAACAGGCCGCAGAGCCATTTCCATAACTTGAATCTTTTGCAAGGACAGATAAAATTTGATCTGCCTGTTTCTGAGTAAGAAATTGCTGTTTCAATACAACAGGGACAAATTTTCCTTTTCTGTCAATAACATCCTGATAAGCTTCTTCTTCGCCCTGAAAATCATAGGCAATAATCTTATCATAATCAAGACGGCTAAAAGGAAATCCGTTTTTGGGGTTGGGGTGTATCGTTTGGGCAGTATGAATATAATCAAGTAATATCTTTTCTCTCAAAGAATTAATAGTATCAATAGAAGGTGGTGGTAGCGCATCCATTAATTTTGCAGGGGAAACATCAGAGTTATCATCTCCCTTTTTCTGACAGGAAGATATAAAAAATGCCAGTCCAATAAACAGGGACTGGCTGATGAATATATTCAGAAATTTTATTGTAAAAGAATTATTCATGATGTTCATACATCTTATTATATAAAGCTATAAACTTTTCTTTTACCGCTTTTCTTTTCAGCTTTAAAGTAGGCGTAAGAAGCCCTGATTCAATGCTCCATACTTCCGGAGTAAGCTCTATCTTTTTGATTTTTTCCCAGTTTCCAAGGTGCTCGTTGATGCCGTCGATTTCTTTTTCAATCCTTTGTTTCAATTCAGTACTTTTGGCAATTTCTTCCGGTGTGGTACCAATGTTCAGATTGTTTCTCATTGCCCAGTTTTTTGCAAATTCAAAATCAGGCTGTACCAAGGCACATGGCATTTTTTCACCATCACCTACCACCATGATCTGTTCGATGAATTTAGAAGCTTTAGCTAAGTTTTCAATGGTTTGAGGAGCAATATATTTTCCACCGGAGGTCTTAAACATCTCTTTCTTACGGTCGGTGATTTGTAAAAATCCATCGCTGTCGATATGGCCGATGTCTCCGGTTTTAAAGAATCCGTCTTCAGTAAATGCCTCTTTGGTCATCTCTTCATTCTGGAAATATCCTTTAAATACAGAGGGCCCTTTTACTGTGATCTCGCCGTCTTCCTGGATTTTTACCTTTAAATTATCCAATGGTACACCTACTGTACCCACTTTCATTTTTTCAAAACTGTTGACGGAGATTACGGGTGAAGTTTCCGTAAGTCCGTAGCCTTCCAGAATCGGAATACCTGCATTCTGGAACATCAGATTCAGTCTTGTTGATAAAGCGGCAGATCCGGAAACCAGAGTAACGATTTCACCACCCAAACCTTCTCTCCACTTAGAGAATACAAGCTTGTCTGCAATGATCTCCTGAAGACCGGAGGGTTTTGAAATGGATTTCTTTTTACTGATCAGATTCAGAGCCCAGAAGAATATTTTTGATTTCAATCCTCCGGCTGAAGAACCGGTATTGTAAATTTTATCATATACCTTTTCTACCAGTCTTGGTACCACGGTCATGTAGTGAGGTTTCACTTCTTTTACGTTTTCGCCCATTTTTTCAATACTTTCAGCGAAATAAAGAGAAAAACCGTTGTATTGATAGAGGTAGAACAGCATTCTTTCGAAGATATGGCAGATAGGAAGGAAGCTTAAAGCTCTTGTTTCCTTGTAGTCTAAACTTTTTTTCTTCGGAATCCTCGGAATGGAACCCAATACGTTGGAAACAATATTATTATGAGTCAGCATTACCCCTTTAGGTCTTCCGGTAGTTCCGGAAGTATAGATAATCGTAGCCAGATCCTCTGTATTGATGGCATTGGAAAGATCATCTACTTCTATTTGAGTGGATTCATCTTTTCCGAGATCAAGGATTTCTCTCCAGTTGGCAGCGCCGCTGATGTTGTCAAAAGTAAAAATTCCCTGCAAACTTGGGATATTGTGTTTTACCTTCATTACTTTATTCAAAAGGTCTTTATCAGACACAAAACAGTATTGAATTTCGGCATTATTGAAGATAAATTCGTAATCTTCCGGAGAAATACTTGGGTAAACCGGTACGGAAACTACTCCGATCTGGGAGAGTCCAAAATCCATAATAGCCCATTCCGTACGGGAGTTGGTGGTAATCAAAGCGATCTTATCCCCCGGTTTGATACCCAGTTTCAGTAATCCCCTGGATATTTTATTTCCCTCATTAATAAACTCCTGCGTAGAAGTTTTTTTCCATTCACCATGATATTTCGTTACAAACATATCCGTTTTAGGATATTTCTCTAAAGCGTAGTGCGGAATATCGAATAATCTCTTGATCGTCATGATTTTTTAAATAATTTATAAAGAAATCTAAATATAAGCATTTTTTTTAATTGTGGACCTCTCATTATGATAAATGAAAATTAGTTAAATGCTTACCATAATATCTCTTATCAAAAAGAGGGCCGTAAACGGGATAAATAGAGTTGTTCAAAGTAAAATGAATCCTACTTATCATATCAGAACTTCTCACTTTTATAGGTTAGCTCACAATCCATAGTCTGAATCTCAGATTCCCTGTCTCAAACCTCTCCAGCTCACGATTTTCACCGTTTCCAATTTATTTTTTCAGATTTGCTTAAAAAGTGTAAATTTACGGCTATCTAATTATTTTTTTTATGGACTTTAATTTATCGGAAGAACAGCTGATGATTCAGCAGGCAGCAAGAGACTTTGCACAGAACGAACTATTACCAGGAGTTATTGAAAGAGACCGTGACCAGAAATTCCCTACAGAGCAGGTGAAGAAAATGGGAGAAATGGGACTTTTGGGAATGATGGTTGATCCAAAATACGGTGGTGCAGGAATGGACAGCGTTTCTTATGTACTGGCTATGGAGGAAATTGCAAAAGTAGATGCTTCTGCAGCTGTTGTAATGTCTGTAAACAACTCATTGGTTTGTGCAGGTCTTGAAAAATTTGCTTCTGAAGAGCAAAAAGTAAAATATCTTACTCCTCTTGCAAGCGGACAGGTAATTGGTGCGTTTGCATTATCTGAGCCGGAAGCTGGTTCTGATGCTACGTCTCAGAAAACAACCGCTGAAGACAAAGGAGACTACTATCTTCTTAACGGGATCAAAAACTGGATCACAAACGGTGGAACTGCAACTTACTATATCGTAATTGCACAGACTGATCCTGAGAAAAAACACAAAGGAATCAATGCTTTCATCGTAGAAAGAGGATGGGAAGGTTTTGAAGTAGGTTTAAAAGAAGATAAACTGGGAATCAGAGGAAGTGATACGCACTCTCTGATCTTCAACAACGTAAAAGTTCCGAAAGAAAACAGAATCGGTGAAGACGGATTCGGGTTCAACTTTGCTATGGCAGTATTGAACGGCGGAAGAATCGGGATCGCTTCTCAGGCTTTAGGAATTGCTTCAGGAGCTTACGAACTGGCATTGAAATATGCGAAGACAAGAAAAGCTTTCAAAACTGAAATCATCAACCACCAGGCGATTGCATTCAAATTGGCGGATATGGCTACTCAGATCACTGCAGCAAGAATGCTTTGCTTCAAAGCAGCATGTGAGAAAGACGCTGGAAAAGATATTTCTGAAAGCGGAGCAATGGCAAAACTATATGCTTCTCAGGTAGCAATGGATACTACTATTGAAGCTGTACAGATCCACGGTGGATACGGATATGTAAAAGAATACCACGTAGAAAGACTAATGAGAGATGCGAAAATCACTCAGATCTACGAAGGAACTTCTGAAATCCAGAAAATCGTGATCTCAAGAAGCATCGCAAAATAACATTTTAAAACACACTGCTTATGAAAAAATCTTTGTGGATCACCCTGGGGGTCGTATTACTATTGTTAGGCGTATTTGTATGGTACAAATACTACTTCGTTTTCGGAGAAGGAGTAAAATCTGGGTATCTGAATTATGCCATGAAAAAGGGCTATGTCTTCAAAACTTATGAAGGTAAACTGATTCAGGAAGGTTTTGGAAAAGGAAAAACAGGAACCATTACAAGCTATGAGTTTGAGTTTTCTGTAGATGATCCTGAAGTTTTCAAACAACTGGAAACCAACAGCGGTAAAAGCTTTGATCTCCATTACAAAGAATACAATGGTGCTCTTCCGTGGAGAGGAAACACAAAGTTTGTTGTAGATAAAGTAGTGAATATGAAATAAAATAAATAAGGCCCTCAACTTGAGGGCCTTATTCTTACACCAAATCACAAAATATTAATATATGAAATAAAAATTTCCGAGGTTTATGCCGAATCCTATAAATAAACGAGGATTCGTTGATGAGATAAAATTAATAAAAGAATCGATTTGAAATTAGAATTAGAATTAAAAAAAGATTAAAAAAATCGATCACGGAATTAGATCTTATCATTTAAGGAGCATCTTTGTCAGGAATATTGGTTTTTCTTCTTTTATAAAAATAAAATCCAATAGCTCCTATCAGGAATAAAGGCCAGAGAGGAAGGATAAACAGGAATATGGAAGTGATGACATCCCAGCCTGATTCAATAGCAGCCAGTGACTTCCCACCGAAAGTTTTAGGCTCTTTTTCAACCCCGGTTTTATCCGTAATATTGACGCTGATACTGCAAATAGTATTATCCTGATATTGATGGCCGGAAACCTGAACGTCTTTCGTATCAATATTTCCCAGGTTACTGTTTAAGGATTCCATCAGCACATCGAAATACTGAATAGGAACTTTAATGTCAAGGTTGTATTGCTTCTGATTTTCTTCACGGGGATTGGCCGATTCTATATAGGAGAGGTTTTCACTTTTGATATAGCCGTTGTTTTGTAGTGCTTCTTCTCTGATGATTTCCTTTACCGTTTCTGCATTATCTGCTTTTATAGAGAGGTATCCTGACTTTACCATTCTGTCTTTGGCCCTGTTCAATTCGTAACTGTCATTTTTGGGCTGATCTTTATAAACGACTTTGGTTTCTTTGATCACTTTAGGAGCCGGAACATTCACCACGATTTTTTCAGATTTCTTTGCAGAGTCCTTTTTTTCTATTTTAGATTCCAGTTTGGTAGAAGTAATTTTATCAGATAGAGAGTCTACGATTTTGGAGGTGTTTTCTATTTTCTCCTGAATATCATTTTTTGTGTTTTCAAAATCTTTTATTTTGATGCTGGCAGAATCTAAGGCCAGGTCTGCCGTTTTGCTTGCCTGATCTATAGCATTTGCAGCAACCGTAGAGGCACTGTCTATAGAACTGGATACTTCTTCCAACTTCGATGTTTGCTTTTGACACATAATAAATGTACCTGATACAGCAACGAGTAATACGAACTTTTTCATAATGTTAATTTTTTGATGAAGTAAAATTAAGAGGCAAACTTTTGTAAAGATTGTAAATGAACTGTATTGTGCTGGTAAAATTGTAAGGATTTTATTTTCAGGGTTTTGTATTTGTTTTACAAAAGATTTACAAATACTTTTTCTTGCTGGAAACACCAAAATTGCTGAAAACTATTGTCTTCTCTTTAAATATCAAATGAGAAATATCAAATTCTCCTCCTTTGACGGGATGGTAAAAAAAATCCGCAGAAAAACTTCTGCGGATCCATATCTTTTAAACAATTTCGCCTTTTTGCAAATTTACCCTTCAGCGATTTAGCTTTTAATTAATGTTCTCTGAATTCACTGATAAAATGCAGTTTCACATTCGGGAATTTCTCCTGCGTCATGTGAATCGTGAATGAAGAGTCTGCTAAAAATACCAATTGGTTGTATTTATCTCTCGCAAGGAATCTCTGTTTCAGTCTTGCAAATTCTTTAAATTCTTCTGATTTTTCATCGGCCTCCACCCAACATGCTTTGTGCATTGAAAGGGGTTCGTATGTACATTTTGCTCCGTATTCGTGTTCCAGACGATATTGGATTACCTCATACTGAAGGGCTCCAACAGTTCCGATGATCTTTCTGCCATTCATTTCCAATGTAAACAGCTGGGCAACTCCTTCATCCATCAACTGATCGATACCTTTTGCCAATTGCTTAGCTTTAAGCGGATCATTGTTGTTGATATAACGGAAATGTTCCGGAGAGAAACTTGGAATTCCTTTGAAGCTCAGTTTTTCACCACCCGTCAAAGTATCACCGATTCTGAAACTTCCTGTATCATGAAGACCAACAATATCTCCAGGGAAACTTTCCTCTACCACTTCTTTTTTATCAGCAAAGAAAGCGTTCGGAGAAGAGAATTTCATCTTTTTACCTTCTCTTACCAATAGGTAATTTTCATTTCTCTTGAATGTTCCCGAAACAATTTTTACGAAAGCCAATCGGTCTCTGTGTTTAGGGTCCATGTTTGCGTGAATTTTGAAGATAAACCCAGTAAAAGTACTTTCTTCAGGTTTTACGATACGAAGATCACTTTCTTTAGGCTGTGGCATCGGAGCAATATCAATGAAAGCATCCAATAGTTCACGAACTCCGAAATTGTTTAATGCAGAACCGAAGAAAACCGGCTGTAAATCACCTTTCATATAATCTTCACGATTAAATTCAGGGTAAACAGACTGGATCAGATCAAGCTCTTCTCTTAAAGTAGCTGCTGCTTTTTCTCCAATTACATCATCAATTGAAGTATCATTGATGTCATCAAACTTAATAGAATCCCCAACTTTTTGCTTTTTCTCTTCTAAGAATAATTGGATGTTGTTTTCCCAGATATTATAGATTCCCTGGAAATCACTTCCCATACCAATTGGCAAAGAAAGCGGACAAACAGTTAATCCCAACTTCTGTTCCACTTCATCCAGAAGATCAAAGGCATCCTTACCCTCACGGTCAAGTTTGTTGATGAATACCAGCATCGGGATATTTCTCATTCTACAAACCTGAACCAGTTTTTCGGTCTGCTCCTCAACCCCTTTTGCAACGTCAATAACAACAATTACGGAATCTACAGCCGTTAGAGTTCTGTAAGTATCTTCTGCAAAGTCTTTGTGACCAGGTGTATCGAGAATGTTGATTTTATGGTCTCTATATTCAAAAGCCAATACGGAAGTTGCTACAGAGATCCCTCTCTGTCTTTCAATTTCCATAAAGTCGGAGGTCGCTCCTTTTTTTATTTTGTTGGATTTTACCGCACCCGCTTCCTGGATTGCCCCCCCGAAAAGAAGTAACTTCTCAGTAAGGGTTGTTTTTCCGGCATCCGGGTGGGAAATGATCCCGAAGGTCTTTCTTTTTTGTATTTCTTTGATTAAGTCTGACATATCGTATTTTGAAGTTGCAAAAATCGTGATTTTTTACGAGGTTTTCAAATTTAAATTCATACAATATGGATCGGAGACCATGAGAATTCTGTGAAAGATATGATTATCTTGAATCAGGCGTTTAAAACAGCAACGAAATCGCATAAATTAATCCAAGGATAGTAAGCGTAAAGAACCCGACTATAATATATTCAAATGCTCCAAAATTTTTTACCGGTGGGAAGTCCGGACTGAGCTGGTATTCTTCAATAGTCTGTCTGCTTATGGTCAGATCCGGACGAAAGCATTGAATTCCTCTTAAAAACTGGCGGTACATTTCAAATTGATTGCTCAGGATCATATATTCAAAGTTGAAATCTATATTTGTCAATACAATTTCACCCATTTTATTTTTAAGGTAAATTTTCAGATAGGATTTAGCATGTCTTCCCGTTGTCGTAAACATAAAAGCATCACCTGATGACTGTTTGGACTGTTGGAGGTCACTATATAAGATCGTATCAGTGACGTGATTTTCCCTGTTGTAAAAAGTAACCCCCTTTTCATCAATAACCGCTTTCCGGATCTTTTCTTTTTTCCGATAGGTTAAAGACATGATGAGAGCTATACCGCAGAGTATTAATAGGAGCAAAGCAAAAATAAGCATGAAAAAAGTACTAAGATCATATTTTATATAGTTTTTGAAATGGCTATATATGTTCTCAGAAATGACTCCTGTTACGATCACAACAATGATGATGACCAGCCACAAAATTGCCGTCAGAAGATAGGTAATTGGCTTGTTAATTTTAGAAACAACGGTTTCGAACTTCTCTGTCATATTCATTTTTGAATTTATAATAAAAAAGCAATGCCAACAATCATTGCACTCACGATAAGTACTGCCAGGATTAAAAGCCAGCCTCCCAAAGAAGTCCCTTTTTTATTGACTTCCCAGGTCACCGGATCAATGGAAAAGTTTCTCAAAGCCAGTGGGTCTATTTTTAAATCCGGACGAAATACAGTAATTCCTTGCATGAAATGAGCATACAAACTCAATTTATTCTTTACAACATACATAGGGAGATTCATATCAATGCGTCTTGTTGCTTCTTCCTGTTTCTCTTGTTGTATAGTGATTTCCAGCAATGGGACTATCCCTGATCCCATGGGTGTTACCGTATAAATATCAAAATTTTGTTTTGAAGGACGAAGCTCCGTATACAATATCTGTTCTACGATTTCATTTTTTGAATTGTAAAATGCCAGGCCGGTGCCATTCACAACAATTTTACGGGCAATTCTCCTTCTTTTTATAATGTAATGATTGAGTGACGGAATTAAAATAATAAGTGAGATACCCCAACATATTGATAGGACTGGAAGAGTGGCATCAAATCCTCTTTTATAAATTCCATACAAAGGACCAAGACCAAAGAGGCAGAAAAAGAAAAAAATAATACCAAAAAATGTGAGCTGCAGAATAAAACTAAAGAACCTGTTTGTTTTAGATTCAACAGTCGGGAAGGGGATTTCTGTATTTGTTTTTGTGATATTCATGGTAGAGTGGCTAAATTAAGTATTTTCTTTTTTAGTTGCCTGTAGCATGCAAAAAAATTATCTTTGTTTTTATAAACTTTTACAGAGAAAAAGAATGGAAAATAGCAGGTATCCAAAGTTTACGTTTACATGGGTGGGCGCTGTTACTTTGGTCGTAGGATTATTTGTGGGAACGATGGCTGTTTCTTTATTCAGCACTTTTTGGAAAGTTGTTTTCAAAGAAAATCTTGAGCTCAAAGACTGGTTCCTTATGGTAGCCAATTCTGTAGGGTTCGTTGGGGCAATTGCTTTTTTCGATTTTTTTATTGTGAGAAGAACGACTCAAAAGAAACTTAATTTTAACCTTTCTTCAGTGAACTTCTCCACCTATCTCATTATTTTTCCGATGATGGCAGGGATGATGTTTATTTCAGAATTTATTACCTCTCTGATTCCTGTTTCAGGACCTTTCTTTGGCGATTTCTACGAATATTTCACCCAACTGATGAACCAGCTGACTGATGATCCGGTGGTGATGATTATGATGACCGTAATAATGGCCCCTGTTTTTGAAGAAATTATATTCAGAGGAATTATTCAGAAAGGACTGATCAACAAAGGAATGGCACCCTGGAAAGCTATTTTGTATGCTTCTATTATCTTCGGGATTGTTCATGGGAATCCGTGGCAGTTCATCAGTGCAGTAATGTTAGGATGTGTATTAGGATTGGTCTATCACAAAACCACGTCTTTACTGATGCCTATATTGCTGCATGCGTTTAATAACCTGACTTTATCACTGCTGTTTATTTATGGGAAAAATGAAAGTTTTGCAGAGGTTTTTAAGGTTTCAGAATGGTTGATTTTAGCGGTAGGAGTTGTTCTTTTTTCTTTGTTCTACTATTTTTTTACAAAGAAATATAAAGTGCACTATTCTGAAATGTAATTCAGTGAGTTTTAAAAAAGTAATATTGGAAAATGAATATAGAAATGGAATTATTAGTAGCAACACATAACGAGCATAAAAAAGAAGAAATCCAGCAGATCCTGGGAAATGAGTGCGTGGTAAAAAGTCTTACGGATTATAATATCCATGAGGAGATTGTAGAAGATGGAGACTCTTTTCATGCCAATGCCCTGATCAAAGCAAAATACTGTTTCGAGAAAACCGGAATTCCGAGTTTAGGAGACGACAGTGGTCTGGTAGTGGAATCTTTGGATGGAAGACCTGGAATATTTTCAGCCCGTTATGCAGGAGATCACGATTTTGCCAAAAATATCGAGAAAGTACTGGAAGAGATGAAGAAGATAGAAAACAGGAAGGCTTATTTCGTTACCGTTCTGTGCTATTATGATGAAAACGGAGCACAGTATTTTGAAGGCAGAGTTCATGGGAATCTGTTGACTGAAAATAAAGGATTCAAAGGATTCGGATATGATCCAATCTTCGTTCCTACAGGATATGATAAAACTTTTGCAGAAATGAATCCTGAAGATAAAAATAAAATCAGCCACCGTAAGCAGGCTTTGGATTTGTTTATGGATTTTTTAAAAGTGAAAGATTAAGTCTAACAATTAAGGAGAAATTCCTATTTGGATTTTCTGTCGTACATTTGCTACAATAAACTATTGATTTGAGTACTTATTTAACGATATTAGGTTTTAATTCAGCAATACCAACCATCAATTCGTCACCAACGGCGCAGCTGCTGGAGATGGAGGAGAGGCACTTCCTGATCGATTGTGGAGAAGGAACGCAGGTACAGCTGAGGAAAGCAAAAGCGAGATTTTCAAAAATCAATCATATTTTTATTTCCCATCTTCATGGGGACCATTGTTTCGGGCTTCCGGGGCTTATTGCCTCTTTCCGCCTTTTGGGCAGAGAAACCCCTTTACATGTATATGGCCCGAAAGGAATAAAAAAAATGCTGGAAACCATTTTCCAGATTACGGAAACTCACCGTGGGTTTGAGGTGGTTTATCATGAACTGGATAAAGATTATTCTGAAAAGATCTACGAAGACAACAGGGTAGAGGTATATACCATTCCTTTGGATCACAGAATTTACTGCAATGGTTATCTTTTTAAAGAAAAACCAAAAGACAGGCATCTTAATATGAAAGAGATTGCCAAGTATAGTGAGATTGAAAGCTGTGATTACCATAACATCAAAGCAGGAAAAGACTTTGTGTTAAGCGATGGCTATGTTCTGAAAAATGAAGTATTGACCGTAGACCCCGCTCCGTCGGTATCCTATGCATTCTGCAGTGATACCCGTTATCTGGAAAGTGTCATTCCGATTATTAAAAATGCAACCGTTCTGTATCATGAATCTACCTTTTTGCATGATCTGAAAGAAATGGCAGACTATACCGGACATACCACAGCACTGGAAGCAGCAACCATTGCTCAGAAAGCGCAGGTGGGTAAACTGATCCTGGGACATTTTTCCAACAGATACGGAGACCTGACGGTATTTACCGATGAAGCCAGAAATATCTTTCCCAATTCCTATTTACCAAAGGCATTGGAAAGTGTAAAGATTTAAATTGAATATGCTGAAATTTGAAGAACTAAGAAGTTTTCTTGATGAAAAAGCAGACCAGTATAATGCCCCTGATTTTATTGAAAATGATCCCATACAGATTCCGCATCGTTTTTCAGTAAAGCAGGATATTGAAATTGCCGGTTTTTTGGCCGCAACCATTTCGTGGGGAAACAGAAAATCAATCATTAAATCTGCGGAGAAAATGCTTGACATCATGGGGAACTCTCCTTATGATTTTGTACTGAATTATTCTGATAAAGATTTGAAAGAGATTCAGGATAAAAGCCTTCACAGAACATTCAATGGGCAGGATTTTTCCTATTTTATAAAACAGTTCAACAGAATCTATAAAGAAAATGAGAGTCTGGAAAGCCTGTTTGAGATCAGAGAATCGGAAATCAATTTCCTGCATGCTATAGAGAGATTCAGAAACAGTTTCCTGGAAACGGAAAAGCACAGAAGTCATAAACATATCAGCTCACCTTACAAAAACTCTTCTGCCAAAAGGATTATCATGTTTCTGAGATGGATGGTACGTAAAGACAAAAGGGGAGTAGACTTTGGAATCTGGGAAAATATTGATCAGAAACACTTGTCTATCCCTCTGGATGTACATACCGGAAATATTTCAAGGAAATTGGGATTGGTTTCCCGAACTCAGAATGACTGGAAAACTGTAGAAGAGCTGGATATTGCCATTCGGAAATTTGATGAAAAGGATCCTGCCAAGTATGATTTTGCGTTATTTGGACTGGGAGTTACTAAAGAGCTGTTGTAAAAAAAACAAAGGATGAAAAAATATAACGAAAAAACAGAAGTTCTTGAAAAGATAGCAGACAGTATTACGGCATGGATAGGGTCTATTCAGTCCCTGATTGTGCATACTCTGCTGTTTGTTACTTCCTTTCTGCTTCCCATGATAGGCCTCGTGGAATTTGATAAAATGCTTCTGATTCTTACCACGGTACTTTCTCTGGAGGCTATTTATCTGGCGATCTTTATTCAGATGTCGGTGAACAAGAGCCACGAAAAGATTGAAGACATTCAGGAGGATATTGAAGATATTCAGGAGGATATTGAGGAAATCAGTGAGGATATTGAAGAGATCAGTGAAGACATTGAGGAGATCAATGAAGATATAGAAGACATCCAGGAAGACATCGAAGAGATCAGTGAAGACATTGAGGAGATCAATGAGGATGAAGAAGAGGATGATCACAATGAAAGAGCAAAAAATGTAATGCTGAAAAGCAATGTAAGCTCTAATAAAAATGAAATAAAAGGATTAAAAGATATTATAGCCCAGCTGCAGAATGAAATCGATCAGCTCAAAAAAGATGGGCAGGAATGATAAATATCTTCCGAAAAGCAAACAGATCAATAGCTATTGATCTGTTTTTTTATAATTGTAATGTCTGTATTCCTGATTTGCAGAAAATGTAATGATAAGATTAAAATGTTGAGAATATGGAGGGTAAAATAGAAAATACTCTTGTAAGGGGCTGGTTTTGTGTATTTTTTTTGTTACATTTGAGGAAATAAAAATAAAATGTTGAATTATAGACAAAAAAACTACCTTTTTCTCTTAGTGCTATTGTTGGTTTCAACTTCTTTATTCTCTCAAAGAAAACCGCCCAAAAATACGGTGTCTGCTGTGAATAAGAAGGCTGGTGCATTTATAGATGTGAATGCAACCGGTTACGCACCTTCCAGCTATACACCAGAGCAACTCGTGAAAGACATTCTGATCAACGGAGGATCTACCTGTTCTGTACCAAACGTAACGAACGTAACGATAACTCCGAATCAAGCCAATACGAATAACGATCGTTTTTGGGGATATTTTCATAAAGGAACAACAAACTTTCCATTCAAAGACGGTATTGTTTTAACGACAGGAAAGGCCAAAGAAGCCGGAAATGTAGCAGCTAGTGCAAGTTATGGCGTGCCAGGTGCAGGAATTGATGATCCTGATCTTTTGGCAGCAGTTCCGAATCCTGACCCTAGTTACCATTATAATGATAACGTAATGCTGGAGTTTGATTTTGTTCCCAATTCCACTCAGGTGAAATTTAATTATATTTTTGCTTCTGAAGAATATGAAAAAACAAGTAATTATCCATGTAAGTATTCAGATGCATTTGCTTTATTGATCAAACCTGTTTCGGGAGGACCTTATGTCAATCTGGCTGTTTTGCCAAATAATGCAGGACCCGTTGCGATGACAAATATTCGCCCTGAGATTACAGTCTTTGATGGCTGTCCTGCTAAGAATGAGCAGTATTTTGCAGGATATAATTCTGATCCTAATATTGTTACCAATTATGATGGAAGGACCGTACCTTTAACTGCCGTAGGAACTGTAACGCCAGGGGTTAAATATCATTTCAAAATGGTCTTGTCCGATTATAGAGATACTAGCTTCGATTCTGCTGTATTTATCGAAGGAGGTTCTTTTGATATTGGAATTAAAATTGTAGATGAAAACAATGCTGTTTTGCCTGGTACGATCAAAATGTGTGATAATACCCCAAAGGTATTGAAAGCTCAGGTTGCTGACATTCCCGGGATGACTTATCAGTGGTATAAGGATGGTGTTGCCATTCCTGGAGCAACCAGCGGTACTTATATTGCTACTGCACCGGGAGTATATACTGTAAAAGTAATGGTTCCTGGTAATAACTGTCCGGGAGAAGCGACCATTACCATTATTGGCGGAACAAGCCCTACAGTACAGAACGCTACGGTTAAGCTCTGTACCACACCTACAGTTACAACTTTCAATCTCGAAAATGCAAAACCTCTGATCAGTACAACTCCGGGAGCGGTGTTTAGTTTCTATACCACTCAGGCTGATGCACAAGCTCAGAATAACAATTTCCTTACGAATCTTACCAGCTACAACGGAACAAATGGCCAGGTGCTGTATGTTCTTGTTTCCAATGGAGCATTCTGTAGCAGAATTGCCACGTTGACCCTGCAGAAAGAAGAAACACCTGTTGCCATCCTTAATGCTGCTAAGCTTAAAATTTGTTTGGGAGAATCTGTATTATTAACAGCTGGCGGTGGTGTTACCTACGAGTGGGGAGATACTTCAACTACGACCGGTGCAACAAGAACGGTAAGTCCAACGAAAACAACAACGTATACAGTATATGCTGTCGGAGCATTGGGATGTAAATCTTTACAGCCGGCCAGAGTAACTGTTGAAGTAGTACCTGCTATTGTTTCTACTTTAAAAGGTGGACATATCTGTCAGGGAGATAAAATTATTCTTGACGCCGGAACAGGTCCTGGATATACCTATCAATGGAGTTCAGGAGAAACCAGTCAGACGATCACTGTAAGTACTCCGGGAGAGTATTCTGTGACAATTAGTAACGGAGTATGTTCACAAACTTTCAAAACTCAGGTGATTAAAGCTGTTATTCCTGAAATCACAAACGTTGATTATAATGACAGAGGAACAATGATTCTTACAGCAACCAATCCTAGTAACGGAATCCTTGAGTATTCAGTAGATAACGGGGTGACTTGGCAGCTTTCCAACATTTTCCATAATGTTCCTAAAAACAAAGTGATTGCTATTCGTGTAAGAGTAAAATATACCAGCTGTGTAGGCTTCCTGGAGTTCTTTACCTTTGTGATGAAGAATGTGATTACTCCGAACGGGGATAATATCAACGATGTTATCGACTTTAGCGGAGTAGTTAATTATAAGAACTTCAGCGGTCAGGTTTTTGACCGATACGGAAGAGAAGTGTTCAAGGCACAGAAAATCAATCCTTATTGGGATGGATACTTCCAGGGAAAAAAATTACCTACTGCCTCATATTGGTACCAGGTAACCTACGAAGATCCTGCAAGCAAACAGGTCACTGCAAAAACAGGTTGGATCCTGCTTAAAAATATAGAGTAATTTTTAAAATATCTTTGAAAGACTGGCGATGTTGCCAGTCTTTTTTTATTATTTTGAAATCAATAGAGTTGATATTCTACGATAAATAAATTTGCGTTAGTAACAATGTAAATTATGTTAAGCTGAATTTTAATCAAAAAAAATAGTATTTTTGTTTAAAATAATATAAAATGTTAAATAGGAGGACGGGAAATTTATTTTTAGTATTGCTTTTTGCTTTTATAGGAAGCTTCACCTTTGCTCAGGACAGAAGTAAGTTAGTGGCTGCGAGTAAGCCTACTGCTGCTGCCAAGAAAGCGGGAGCTTTTATTGACGTGAACGCAGCGAGTTATCCTGAATCCAGCTATAATATTACCCAGCTGGTAAAAAATGTTCTTATTTCAGGAGGGAACTGTGTTTCCACCAGTGTAAGCAATGTTGTTGTTTCTCCTAATTTAGCAGCAACCAATCAGAACAGAAGCTGGGGGTACTTCAATAAGGCCTCTACCAATTTTCCTTTTGGTAAAGGAGTTGTTCTATCCACAGGATATGCCTACAAAGCGGGAAATACTTATCAGCCTAACCTGAGTGATGACATTGGGACAGGAGGAGATATGGACCTGGCAACTGCCTTAGGGATCGACAACAACAGATTGAAAGATGCTACTTCTATAGAATTTGATTTCGTAGCAGCTTCTACAGAAGTTACCTTCAGGTATTTATTTGCTTCCAAAGAATATGATCCGATCTATCAGTTCCCATGTAGAATTACAGACGGTTTTGCTCTATTGTTAAAAAAAGCAAGTGACCCTACGTATACCAACCTTGCAGTACTTCCCGGAGGTGCCGGGCCTGTAAGTGTTACCAATATTCACCCTAACATTCCAGCCGGTAATTCACCAGGATGTCCTGCTAAGAATGAAACTTATTTTGGAGGAATCAACACCGCTCATATTGAAACGAATTTTGATGGACGTACTATTCCTTTAACTTCAAAAGCTAACGTTATACCGGGAGAAACGTATCATTTCAAAATTGTACTGGCAGACTACGACGATTCAAGTTTTGATTCGGCTGTTTTCTTTGAAGCCGGTTCATTTGATATTGGAGTGAAAATTCTGGATGGGGCAGGAGCACAGCTTCCGGCTTCCATCAATGTGTGTGACAATGCACCACAGGTTTTTACAGCTTCTGTTCAGGCAACTAACGCTACTTACCAGTGGTTTTTGAATAATGTTGCGATTTCAGGAGCCAATACAGCATCTTATACTGTAACACAGCCAGGAGTATATACCATTAAAGTAACTATTCCGGGGAATGCCTGTCCGGGTGAAGCTACCGTCACTGTAGTAGGAGGAACTTCTCCCACAGTACAAAATGCAACTTTGACGGCTTGCTATACTGCAGGAAATGCAACTTTCAATTTGCCATCAGCTCAGGCTTCGATCAGCACCACTCCGGGAGCTACATTCTCTTATTATGCCAATCAGGCGGATGCCAATGCCGGAAATGCAAATACAATTCCAAATCCTGCAACGTATCAAAGTGCAGGTGGACAGACAGTCTATGTTCTGGTGAAAAACGGATTCTGTTCCAAAGTGGCCCAGCTGCAATTGGTGAAGTCACCACAGATGACCGCATCTATTGTACCTCCAACGGTACTTACCTGTGCCAATTCGCAGATTACCCTGGATGCTTCGGCTTCAGTGTATCCTGCAGGAGCTACTTTTAACTGGACGACTACAGGAGGAAATATCGTTTCAGGAGGAACTACCTTGAATCCTGTTATTGATGCTCCGGGAACCTATACTTTAACCATATCAAAAAATTATCAGCCGGGAAATATCAATTGTACAGCTGTTGCCAATGTTACCGTAACAGGAAACAGTGCGCCACCTACTCCAGGTCTTACCGCCACTAAAGTCCATATCTGTAATGGAGAATCAGTAACATTAACGGCTACCGGAGGAGTAAGTTATAACTGGACGGGACTTCCGGGAACCGGAAATACACAAACAGTATCTCCTACCACAACAACTACTTATACTGTAGCGGCAGTGGGAGCTAATGGATGTGTTTCTACAACTCCTGCTACAATAACGATTCAGGTATCACAGCCGTTTACAGCACAGGATGCTACTCTTCATAAATGTTACCAACCTGGATTGACTTATAATCTTAAAGATGCAGAACCTCAGATTACATCTGCTACAGGAATTACTTTTACCTATTATGTCAATCAGGCCGATGCCAATGCCGGTAATGGTAACTTTATTGCAACGCCTACAGCATATGCCCCTCCGGGAAATCAGACCATCTATGTTTTGGTAAGCAACGGAGGATGTAAGTATGTGGTTGCTTTACAGTTGTTTAGGTCTGCTGAAACAACCCTTGTTATTACACCGCCACAGACGGTTACTTGTGCCAATCCTCAGACAACCCTGAATGCTTCTGCTTCGGTGGTTCCTGCAGGTTCTACCATTACATGGACAACTACAGGCGGAAATATAGTTTCAGGAGCTAATACCCTTACTCCGGTAGTAAATAAAGGTGGAACTTATACACTAACTGTTACTAATGTATCCCAGCCAGGAAACTTAAGCTGTACATTCACTTCAAATGTAACAGTGCAGGAAGATAAAACAGTGCCTTTTGCCACTGTTGTATCATCACAGCCTCGTATATGTGTGGGAGAATCTGTTACCCTTACGGCTTCAGGAGGTGTTACCTATAACTGGGGCGGAGGTCTTGCCGGGAATGGAAGTACCCAGATCGTGTCTCCTACCGCTACTACTGTATATACTGTATTTGCAGTAGGAGCTAACGGATGTATTTCTGCAACACCAGCAACCGTAACCGTGCAGGTAGGACCGCCTATTGCAGGGATCGCAGCTTCCAAAAGTAAAATTTGTGCAGGAGAATCTGTTACCCTTACCGCTTCGGGAGGAATTACTTACAATTGGGTAGGACTTACCGGAAACGGAAGCACTCAGACGGTAACCCCTACAACAACGACGATCTATTCCGTATATGCATTGGGAGGAAACGGATGTAGCTCTGTGAAGGCTGCTGAAATTACCATTGAAGTAGTTCCGGCTATTGTTTCCACCATTGAGGACGTATATGTATGTGCCGGAGATAACGGAACACTGGATGCGGGTGCGGGACTGAACTATACTTACCTATGGAGTACGGGAGCCACTACACAGACGATTACCACCAATGTGGCTGGAACCTATTCTGTAACCATCAGTAACGGAGTTTGTTCAAAAACTTTCACGGGTCAGCTGATCAATCCGGATCTTCCACAGTTTACGAATGTTGTTTATGATAACCATGTTCTTACAATTACAGCCAATAACCCTACAGGAGGTACTCTGGAATATTCTATTGATGGAGGACTTACATGGCAGCCATCTAACGTCTTTCATGGAGTTTTAAATAATAATATGTACAATCTGATGGTACGGGTGAAAAATGCAAAATGTGGAACTTCACTGGATTTCTTTACTCTGATAATCAGTAATGCGATTACTCCTAATATGGACGGAATAAACGATACCATAGACTTTTCAGGAATCAGTGGCTATAAAGATTTTGCAGCTTCTATTTTTGACCGCTACGGAGCTGAGGTATTCAAAGCTTCGAAAGGGGATGTGGTATGGAGAGGATCTTTAAAAGGGATCAATCTTCCTACCGGAACTTATTGGTATAGGGTACAGTGGGAGAATCCTGCCAGTAAGAAAATGGAACAGCGCTCAGGATGGATCCTTTTGAAAAACAGAAATTAAAAAATTAATAAAACAGAAATCTTTCAGAAATGAAAGATTTTTGTTTTTTATACGTTAGAGAATCGTGGATCTTAAATGAGTCACCTATTCCCATTCTTTTTAGAAGATATATTGAAGCAGAAAAATAGGAGTTATTCTTAATCTCTTAGTTTTATCAAATTTGTAATGTTTTGAGGAATGTCATGTGATTCTGTTTTTGTTTAGGGTGGGATTGTGGATGAGGATTTGTTGTGAGATCTTTATATTTTTGATTTTTTGTTATAAAAAATATAAATATGTGTATGGTATGTTTAAAAAAAAATTAAATTTGTTTAAACAAAAATATTATGAGAAGATATCTACCGCTTTGTTTATTTTTTACAGTCGTCTCGACTTTTTTATTTTCACAGAATCAGTCCATACAACCCAGAAAACCGGGAAAAGAGGTAGCTTCTGCTCTATCTAAAAAAGCAGGAGCTTTTATTGATGTCAATGCTCCTGCCTATGTAGAAACCACTTATAGTATAGATAAGATGGTAAAAGATGTGTTGATCTCATCAGGAACCAATACCTGTCTTACTCCCAATGTGACCAATGTTAAGATAACTCCTAATCATGCTCCAACTGATGCCGACAGAGCTTGGGGATATTTTCATAAGGCAGGGACCAATTTCCCTTTCAAGGATGGACTTGTCCTTTCTACTGGATATGCGAGAAGAGCCGGAAATGTTTATGAGGGAGATCTTAGCAATACCAACGGAGGCGGATCTGATGCTGATCTGGCACAGATTATCGGGGTTACAGAAAGTAAACTCTACGATGCAGTGCTTCTGGAGTTTGATTTCGTTCCTACAACGTCTCAGATTAAATTTAATTATTTATTAGCTTCTGAGGAATATACCGGTTCATTTCCCTGCAGTTATGCAGATGCATTTGCGATCTTGCTGAGACCTACTTCAGGAGGACCTTATGTTAATATGGCGGTTCTTCCGAATGGAGCAGGGCCTGTAAGTATTACCAATATTCACCCTGCAATAAATACGTCTTGTGGAGCCGTGAATGAACAATATTTTGCAGGATACAATACTTCGAATGTTGAAACCAATTTTAACGGAAGAACGGTTCCACTTACCGCTACAGCAACTGTAGTAGCCGGACAGCAATACCATTTTAAAATGGTAATTGCAGATTATGGTGACCACAGTTATGATTCTGCCGTATTTTTAGAAGGAGGTTCTTTCAACATTGGAGTTGACCTTTTAGACCCTGCAGGTGCAAAATTACCTTCAGACATCAATGTGTGTGACAATGTTCCTCAGGTGATCACGGCTTCTGTAAGTGACCCTAACCTTGTGTACCAATGGTATCATAACGGGGTAGCTGTACCTAATGCCACTACCAACAGTATTACTGCTGTACAGCCGGGAACTTATACTATTGAAGTAAGTGTTCCGGGAAATCCTTGCCCGGGGAAAGCTTCAATACAAATTCACGGCGGAACAACACCGCAGGCCCAGGATGCTACATTATTGCTGTGTACCACTCCGGATATTACCACGTTTGACCTGAGTACCATTAAACCTGCTATCAGCCCGACGCCCGGGGCAGTCTTTAAATTCTATGTCAACCAGAATGATGCTATTGCCCAGAATAATAATTATATTCAGAATATATTGAATTATAACGGTAATGACGGACAGATTCTTTATGTAGTAGTTTCGAACGGTGGCTTTTGCAGCAAAATGGTTGAACTGAAGCTATTGAAAGAAGTGACGCCAACGGCTAAAGTGAAATCTTCAAGAATCAAAATATGTCCGGGAGAATCTGTAACGCTGACTGCTGAAGGAGGAGATAGCTACCAGTGGGTCAACTTCATGGGAACCGGAAATATGCAGACCGTTACTTTGTACCAGACCACTGTATTTACCGTATATGCAGTAGGAGCAAAAGGATGTAGATCTTTGAATCCTGCAACCATCAGAATAGAAGTGACTCCGGAAATAGAATCACCATTAAAAGATGTTGAAATGTGTATAGGAGATGTCGTTACACTGGATGCAGGAGCAGGACCTAATTATAAATATGTTTGGAGTACAGGAGCAACCACTCAGAAGATCGATGTAGACAAGTGGGGAATTTATACTGTGGAAGTGGATAATGGAATCTGTAAAAAAATCTTTGAAGCTAAAGTACTGGGAGCAGCAACTCCGTTTATTACAGCTATAAACTATGAAAGCATTAAAAAGAGCATCACGGTAACTGCAGAAAACCCACCGATGAATAATATGCCAAGCACATTGGAATATTCTATCGATAACGGAATCTCATGGCAGGAATCTAATGTGTTCAACAGTCTTTTGGACAATACAAAGTATACCATTCTGGTAAGAAGAGTAGGAACTCATTGTGTAGGAAGTCTGGATTTCTTTACCCTACAGATCAATAATATCATTACTCCGAACGAAGATGGAATCAACGATGTGCTGGATCTTAAAGCGCTTAGAGAATTCGATAATTTCTCAGGATCAATCTATGACAGATATGGAGTGGAAATGTTCAGATTCTCAAAAGAAAATCCGGTTTGGGACGGAACTGTAGGAGGGAAGAGATTGCCTACCGCTACCTACTGGTATAAGTTCAATTTCCAATATCCTAGATCCAAAACTCAGGTAAACTGGTCAGGATGGAGCATGTTGAAAAACAGAAACTAAAATTGATACTATAAATATAATAAGAAAGCCTTTCAGATTGTTTTGAAAGGCTTTCTGTTTTTTATTGAAAAATAAAAAACTCCTCATAAAGGAGTTTTATAGGTGATAAAAGATTTTACTTATTGATGGCTTTTCCAAAGGTTGGCAAAATGGATGAAATCTGTTACACTGAGCTCTTCCGCTCTTTTATCCAAGAATTCATGCCCTTTCAAAGCTTCCGGAATGTTGAGAGCTTTCAAGGCATTGGAAAGCTTCTTTCTTCTCTGGTTGAAGCCGGTTTTCACAATTTGCTTAAAGAGTACTTCATTGCCGGCCAGACCTTCTTTTGGATTTCTTGTCAACCTGATAACCCCTGATTTTACCTTTGGCGGTGGATTGAAGACATTCTCATGAACCGTAAACATATAGGATACGTCATAATAAGCCTGGATCAGTACAGAAAGAATACCGTAATCTTTAGTTCTCGGTACAGCGGCTGTTCTTTCAGCAACCTCCTTCTGGAACATTCCTACCATTTCGGGGATCAGTTCATAATGATCAACGATCTGAAATAAGATCTGTGAGGAAATATTATACGGGAAGTTTCCAATGATGGCAATCTGCTCATTTCCGATAAAATTGAAATCCTGCTTCAGGAAATCTCCTACAAAAGTATTTTCTGTAACTTTTGAATAATTGTTTTTCAGGTATTCGATAGATTCCGTATCGATCTCTGCAAGGTAGATGTTCTGATCTTTTTCAAGAAGATATTTGGTAAGAACTCCCATTCCGGGACCTACTTCCATGATATTATTATAGTTCTCAAAACTAAGACCTTCTACGATCTTTCTTGCGATATTTTCATCTGTCAGAAAGTGCTGCCCAAGATGTTTTTTTGCTTTTACACTCAAAGTTTTTTATGATTTTATTAACAATGATTTTCTTTTTTTCGTCCCAAATTTCGGAAGTTTTTTTCTATTTTAGCCAAAAATTTTAATATTAATGGCTAAATCTGTAGATGAGTTTAATAAGAAAAGGCTTCGGTCCAGCAATATTACAGTAGTGATAAGTATTGCCTTAGTGCTATTTTTGTTGGGATTAATGGGGCTTATTTTAATTAATGCCCAAAAGTATTCCGATTATATCAAAGAGCAATTGGTAGTGAATGCCTATTTTGATGAAAATTATGATGCAAAAGACTCTGTAAAAATTGCAAAACTGGAAGATGAAACTTTTAAAAAAGTACAGACATTAGCTCCTGTAAAAAAAGCAACCTATATTTCTAGAACAATGGCTGCCAAAGAAGCCAAAAAGAGTATGGGGATTGATAGTGACGCATTATTTGAGGAGAATATTTTTCCTTCATCTATCGAAGTAGCTTTAAAGCCGGAATATGTAGATCCTGCCAAAATAGACGAAGCAATCAAAGTGATCAAATCCGTTCCCGGTATTGTAGACGTTAAGAATGACAGTACGCTGATGGTGGATGTTTACAACAACCTGAGCAGAATTTTGAAATGGATCTTAGGATTTTCAATTTTGTTCCTTGTATTGGCTGTTGTATTGATCAACAACTCGATCCGTCTGAAAATATTTTCAAAGAGATTTATTATTAAAACCATGCAGCTGGTAGGAGCGAAGAGAAGATTTATCCTTAAGCCTTTTATTATAGAAGCCGTTATTTTAGGAGCTATTGGTTCTGTACTCGGTCTTCTTGCTCTGGGTGGGGTTTGGTATTACTTTACAAGTCAGATCGGTTCCGCGTTCGTACAGGATAATAATCAGTATTTCTGGTTGATCATCTTAGTACTTGGAGTAGGAATCTTCATTTCTGTCTTAAGTACTATTTTCGCTACATGGAGATTCTTAAAATCAAACGTTGACGACTTATATTACTCTTAATCATGAGCAAAAAAACAAATAAATTTTCCGCTTCAGATTTCGGAAATGAAGCTGAAGCTCCTCAGCAAAATGCGTTCTATTTCGGACAGCAGAATTTCAAATGGATGCTGATTGGTTTGGCATTTATCGTGGTTGGCTTTCTATTGATGATGGGACCGGATGCCAATACGGTAGACGGGAAATTTGATCCCAACTCATGGAACGACGATATATTCTCTATCAGAAGGATCAGAATAGCGCCGCTTTTTGTTGTCATAGGATTTGCAATAGAAGTATATGCGATTTTAAAAAGAAAATAAATAAAATAGTTTTATTTAAGGATTAAAAAATTTAAGAATTAAAAGATTAAATATTAATTTGAAAATGTATGCTTGTAATATATTTTCAGTTCTAAAACAATTAATATTTATTTTGGCATATCGCCAGTCTTTCAATTCTTAAATCTTTTAATCTTTTAATTTTTTAAAGGAATATGGATTTAATCAAAGCAATTATTATTGCCATTGTAGAAGGACTTACGGAATATCTTCCTATCTCTTCCACAGCACACATGGGGTTTACGGCGAATCTTTTGGGAATGCCTGATGATGAATTTTTGAAGATGTTTCAGGTTTCCATTCAGTTTGGAGCAATCCTGTCTGTAGTGGTAGCGTACTGGAAGAAGTTTTTTGATCTGAATAATATTCAGTTTTATTTTAAACTTGCTTTTGCTGTAGTTCCTGCATTGGTTTTAGGATACCTGTTTGATGATAAGATTGAAGCGGTTCTTGGGAATCAGATTGCGATTTCCTCGGTACTGGTACTGGGAGGTGTGGTATTGCTGTTTGCAGACAAATGGTTTAAAAATCCTACCATTGATGATGAAAAAGGGATCACGATAAAAAAAGCGGTAACTATTGGGTTCTGGCAATGTCTGGCCATGATGCCGGGAACAAGCCGTAGTGCTGCTTCTATCATTGGTGGGATGACTCAGGGGCTTTCCAGAAAAGCAGCGGCAGAATTTTCTTTCTTCCTGGCTGTGCCTACTATGCTTGCGGTGACAGTATATTCTGTTTTTGTGAAAACATGGGGGAAAGAGACTCCTAATCCACAGAAGGGATATGAAATGATTATGGCGTCACAGGATCACATTATGATCTTTATAATCGGGAATATTGTGGCATTTATTGTAGCTCTTATTGCAATCAAAGCCTTTATTGGGGTGCTTAATAAATATGGTTTCAGACCTTGGGGATGGTACCGTATTTTTGTAGGGATTGCTTTACTGATCTATTTCCGTTACTTTCAATAGACGTTCAACAGAACTTCCACGATAAAATCGCTGAGAAAATATATACAATGACAGCTGAAGAACTGAAATCAGGATACATATTTTTATTAGACAAGCCTTTGGACTGGACTTCTTTCCAGGCAGTCAATAAAATGAAATATAAACTTAAAAGGGAGTTTGATCTTCCTAAAAAATTTAAAATCGGGCATGCCGGAACTTTAGATCCCAGAGCTACCGGGCTTCTTATTGTATGCTGCGGAAAATTTACCAAAAAGATCCCTGAAATTCAGGATGCCCCCAAAGAATACTGGACCGAAATCAAAATAGGAGTACAGACGGAGTCTTATGATACGGAAAAACCGGAAATTCTTCATCAGGATTTTTCTCATATTTCTGAAGAACAGGTAAGAGAAGTGCTGGAGAAATTTGTGGGAGAGATCGAACAAAAACCACCGGTTTATTCTGCCATTAAAATCGATGGCGAAAGAGCTTACAACCTGGCGAGAGCAGGGGAGGAAATAGAAATGAAGGCCCGAAAAACAACAATTCATTACCTTAAAGATATTGAGATCAATTTCCCTTTGGTAAGTTTTACAGTTGGATGCTCAAAAGGAACCTATATCCGAAGTCTTGCCCATGATATTGGCCAGGAATTGGGAGTAGGAGCGTATTTGACCCAATTAAGACGTACCAAGATAGGAGACTATACCATTGAAAATGCTACAGACCAGTTTTTAAATAACGAATATAGATTTGAAGCATTATAAAAGTATTTTTATCTTTAGGGTGTTTTGATAATGTATTCAAATGAAAAACACCATGAAAATAAGATTACTTTTGTTTCTTGCAGTATTTGCTCTATTTAAATTTTCTGCACAGGATCTAAAGGAGAAAAAGCCTAAAATGGATTTCTATTTTAATCCGGCACTCAATGTGGGTTTTAATATTAATAATAAAAATAAGAATTCCAGCAATTCGCAATATATCGAATCCAAGTCCTTATTAGGGAATTTTACCTATGGTATTACAGCAGTTGGTGGTTATAATTTTCTTCCTAACTTTGCAATAGGAACTGGACTTAAATATAGCTTTGCACAGGATAATTACCATCTTCTATATTGGGTTATTCAGCCGAAATTCATTTTTTCGCCTGGAGACCGCCCTTTTTATATAGATGTTAATTATGGAAAACAGCTTAACCATTCTGCCGTTTCAGATACCGAATTTTGGGGATTAAGATTAGGAATGCAGGTTTCCTATTCAAAAAGATTAAGTCAGGAAGGCGGGCTTGTATTAGAGTCGCACAGATTAAAAGAAGGAGTGGATGGCTTTTTCATCGGATTAAGCTATGGCATCTCTATTTTCAGTAATAAAAATTATACCGGTTACGGAGAAGACTAATGGAAAAGACACGTATCAATAAATATTTATCAGAAGTTGGCTACTGTTCAAGAAGAGCAGCAGATAAACTGTTGGAAGAAGGAAGAATAAAGATCAACGGAAAAATTCCTGAACTGGGAACAAAAGTTTCTGATGAAGACCTGGTGGAAGTAGACGGAAAACCTATCAGAGAGCCTCAGGAAAAACCTGTTTATATTGCTTTCAACAAACCAGTAGGCATAGTCTGTACTACAGATACGAAACGTGAAAAAAATAATATCGTAGACTATATCAATCATCCGAAAAGAATTTTCCCTATCGGAAGACTGGATAAACCTAGTGAAGGGCTGATTCTCTTGACCAGTGATGGTGATATTGTCAATAAAATTCTGAGAGCCAGAAACAATCACGAGAAAGAATATCTGGTGCGTGTTGATAAACCTATCACTCCGAGATTTCTTGAAAAAATGAGGAATGGAGTTCCTATTCTGGATACGGTAACCAAAAAATGTGAAGTGGAGAAGATTGATGAAATGAACTTCAGAATTATTCTTACACAAGGGCTCAACAGACAGATCCGAAGAATGTGCGAATATCTTGGTTACGAAGTGAAAAAGCTGAAAAGAATCCGTATCATGAACATCAAACTGGATCTTCCCATTGGAAAATGGAGAGACCTTACGGATCAGGAGCTTTCTGCACTTAATTTACTTCTTGAAGATTCTGCTAAAACAGTAGATTAAAATAAAGAATCAGGGCTATAATAAGCCCTTTTTTTATTATTCGAATTTGTAACCTGATTTCTCATCAAATTCTTTTCTTTCTTCTTTGGTCATTCTGTCTCTTAGAATACGAATGGTATAGCCACCCTGTAAGATGCCATTGTCAAAATATATCCAATCTGAAATTTCATTTTTTTCAATTTCTACTACCTCATCATGCTTCACTTCTTTTGTATAGACAGGTGGGCTATTGACGGTTCCTGCATATTTATTCAATTCTTTGGAATATAAAACTGGGGAGATCCATAAAAATTCATCTCCTTGATCACTTTTAAACGCTTTTTTCAATCCAAAATTCTTGAAATTCGGATTCCCACTTTTTAAGGCATTTTCGAATTTATAAAAAGTTTTTCTGGCGGTTTCAATTGCCGCTATCATTCCTTTGTCACGAGAGGATATCTGATAAATAGCGTTTTCAAGATACTTTTCCTGTTCTGTTTTTTTTTCTTTAACGTTATTAGACTGCCCTGTACAAAAGGCAAATACTAATACGGATAATAGGGAGAGTATATTTTTGTTCATGCTCCTAAATTTAAGATTTTATAACTTATGTTTTATATTTTTTAATCAGTTTCTGTTTTAATGATTATTATTTAAATATTTTATCACTTATTGGTGTAATATTTTTATTTTTTTTAATGAAATTGTGTTATATTTACGATATGAATAACTAAAAACCTGAAAATCATGAAATTAAAGATTAATCCCGCTTTTTTTCTTGTTGTTTTGTTCCTGTTTTCTCATTGTCAAAATGATAATCATGCAGAAATTCCGCACGATACGGCCTTTTATATAGACTATAGAAGTCTTAACGGAAAACCAGATGGAATCGCTGTGATAGAACTTGATCCTGAAGCTCCCAATTTTGGTAATATCAGCAGCAAACTTGAGTTAGGCGTTGGAGTTTTGCCTCATCATATTTATTATAATCAGAGTGCCAACAAATTATATACAACTGCTTTAGGAGGAAAATATCTCTATCAGATAAAAACTGAAAAAGATAATAATGGCCAGCCCATATTAGTAGCCGCAACACCTATTGATACAGGTGAGAATACGGTGGGTGAAAATTTATTCTTTACCAATGACGGAAGGTTTTTTATGACCTTTATGGGCGGAGCAGGAGGACTGAAAGATGGGAGTGTAGGTGTTTTTAACGCTGGGAATAACCAACTTATCAAAACAATCAAGGCCCCAATTCAAAATAATCCGAATAAATTTATAATGTATCCGCACGGGATCTCCATCAACGAAGAAAAAGGGCTTATGATGGTTACTTCTACTATTCACCCGGATCTTACCAGTGGCTTTGGGAATACCTGTACTTTATTAGATCTCAATACCTATGAAGTAAAAGAAACTTACCAAGTTGCTAACTCCCCAACGGATTTATCAAGTCCTGTTGAAGTTCTGTTACTTCGTGGAAAATTTCCACAATATGCTCTTGCCACAACAATGCTTGGAGGTGATATTTGGATCGCGCCATACAATCCCACAACTAAAAAATACGATGCTTTCAGTAAAATATTTGATGGAAGTACACAAGGTTTAGGCTGGACTCTCGAAATGTATATTGATGATAACAGTAAGCTTTATGTAAGCTTTGCTGATCCGGGAAAAGTTCTGATCTTTGACATCAGTAACCTTCCTCAGCTAAAGCTTTTAAAAACTCTTACCGCAGATAAAGGAGCCCATCATATGGCTTTCTTTAAAACCAAAAAAGGAAAAGAAGTGGTCGCTGTACAGAATAACCTGCTGGATATTCCTGGTATCAATTCCGGAACAATCAGTATCATTGAAATAGAAACCGGCAAAACCCTGGGAACAGTCGATCTACGCTCCAAATACGGAATACTTCCTGAATCCATTGAAGGAACCAATGGGCCCAGCAGTTATATGCATCATTAGCATTTAAAACTATTTTTAAGAAAAGAAACTATCCAGAATAAGAAACCTTGTTTTGGATAGTTTTGCATTATATCAGGTTACTTTAAATATAACCTCATCCTTTCCTCGTATTCAGGTTTTAATTTTAAAAATTTCCAGATTTTTCTGTCATCAGGATTGCTGATCCGGTAGTAGATGATTTTATCCGCAGAATATTTGAAATAGGGATGATTTTTAAGCCAATCCTCAGGAGCATCGGCCAAAGTATATTTGGGAACGCCCGAAGGATCCAGTTGTGCTGTAGAAATTAGCTTCTGAACCATTTCCTTATCAATATTATACGTATCGAGTATCTGTTGTTTTGTGACAAAGCCGCCGAGTTTTTTCCTGAAGCCAATGATAGAGCCTGCACTTTTTTCATCAAGACCAAACTCCAGCAGTTGCCTGAAAGTAATCCCATTGAGATCAATTTTTGAAAAATCAGTTTTTTCCTGTTGGGTTTCCTGTCTTTTTGTCGGTACAGAACTGAGCTTTATATAAGGTTTAAGCTCTTGAAATTTTTCAGTAGAAATCACAAAACATTTTTGCAGCTCTTCCAGGCTTTTAAAACTACCTTTTAAATTACGGTCACGGTAATTGATAATCGTGCTGGCCTGTTTTTCAGAAAAGCCAAGTGCCTTCCAGCCTTCAGCATCCAATAGATTAGGATCAAAAGGTGAATAGCTGATCTTTTCCTTTAAAAGGTGATTTCCATAGATGTTTTTAAAGCTTTCGGGAGTATGTGCAGGAAGCAGCAAATAAGGCTCAATCTTGCTGTAGTTATCAGCAGAAATAATAAAACATTCTTTGAATTTTTCTTTGCTCACAAAGCTGCCACCCAGGAATTTTTTATACTTCATCATTGCTTCTGCCTGTCTTTCGCTGAAGCCCATTTTTACCCAATCATTGATAGAGTAATGATCCGGATTGAACTTTCCGGTAATTGAAATGCTTTTCCTGTCTGTATTTTTAAAGGACTTATAGGAAGTGTTCTCACCCTTTTCGGGAAGTACAATAAAAGATTCCAGACTTTTAAACTTATCTTCAGAAATAGCATAGCACTTTTTCAGCTGCTCTTTTGAAACAAATTTTCCACCTACAATGCCTTTGTATTTCAGAATAGTAGAAGCTTGCTTTTCAGAAAAACCGAGTTTTTGCCATTGTTGGAGATCCAGAATATTAGGATCAAAATCTGATAGGATAGAAGAAGTGGAAGTTTCTGTGATAAATTTTACCTCCGGAAAAGATTCTTTGTTCCTGCCGGTATGGCTCTGATAAGCCAGAAGGATCGTCAGGAATATGACCATGCAGGCCAGTTTATGGTAATCGTTTTTTTTCATCATGATGTAAACATATTGATAAAGCATAATATGTTGCAATGATGAATCGTGAAATGATTAAGTTTGGGATATAGATTCAGTAGATTTGTTTTAAAAATATACTTATATCACCATAATGTAGAATTATTTAAAGATAAAAACAAGAAATATAGAGGCCAATATCAGATCAGTTGTATTTGGGAGAGGATCTTAATTGACAAATTTCAATACCTTGGGCTATAGGGGCTTAAATTATTCTGAATCTTTATCCCCTAAAGACTCCTTCAGTTTCAAAAGCTCTGCCTTTACAAATTCAAGACGATCAATAATAGTGATCGTTTCTGAAATTTTACTGTTGGTTGTTAAAGCGACACGGGCTCCATCCAGAGTATATCCTTTTTCTTTAACCAGGTGGTAAATCATCTGAAGATTCTTAATATCTTCAGGAGTGAAATAGCGGTTTCCCTTTCTGTTTTTTTTAGGCTTAATGATTGGGAATTCCTGTTCCCAATAGCGTATTAATGAAGTGTTTACATCAAATGCTTTAGCGACTTCTCCTATAGAATAGTACAGTTTGTCAGGTAAGTTTATTTTCATTTTACGACTCCTAAACCTCAAAGATAAAAATTTTTAAAAATTGAACCAAATATATCTTTAAAACTGCTGTATGACTTTTGTTTGGAAGGGTACAACAGGTCTGTTTAAAAATCTCCGCAAAATATATAAAAGTATATTTTTTTAAAATAACCTATTGATTGTCATGGTTATAAGATGGTGTTGGATATTTCTTTTTAATTTGGGTACGGGTCATTCTTTTTCCAGAATTTTCACAGAGGACAAGAACGGCGCTCGGAACTAAAAAAATACGTAAAATAAAATGTGGGAGTTTCTTTATCAAATAAAAAACAGAAATTTGTTTTCAGGATAGAAGGGGGGAGGTTTTATACCAATCCTTTTTTTGTCTAAATTTGTGAATCCTAAAGACAGAATGTCTTGTATTAATCCGGAATAATAATATTATTTTAGTCAAAATCCAGAGAATGAATCCAATCTCCGTTCTTCATATCGACCTTTTCCAGGCAGGTAAAAATACTTCGGATTTCTATTTTAATACGATGAAAGATCATCTGATAGTAGGTCATCGTCATATAGAGAAACCCCATAGGCATGATTTCTATGCTGCTGTTCTGTTTACCGGGGGAAACGGAGTGCATGAGATCGATTTTCAGAAATATGATGTTTCAGAAGGGAGTCTGTTTTTCCTTTCGCCGGGTCAGATTCACAGCTGGGAACTTTCAGAAGATATAGAAGGATATATTTTTTTCTGTTCGCAGGAGTTTTATGAAATGCATTATGTGAATCAGAAACTGAGAAACTTCCCATTTTTCGGATCGGTTTCTTTTCCCAGAAAACTTCAGCTGGATACTGTTGATTTAGAAAAATATATCAGCTTATTTCAGAAATTGGGAGAAGAGCATCAGGCTAAAAATATGATGAAAGAGGGGCTTATTCTTTCACTGATGTCTCAGATCTTCATCAATGCCACTCAATTGTTTTCAAAAGACTTTGATACATTGGCTTCTTCTGCAGGGCTTTCTTATTTTAAACATTATCAGGATTTTGAAAACCTAGTCGAACAACACTTTGCAGAGCAGAAATCAATCACCTATTATGCTTCTTTACTGGGGATTTCATCAAAACACCTGAATAGAATAGTACAGACCGTGGTGCAGAAAACGGCTACAGATGTCATTACAGAAAGAGTAGTGCTAGAAGCCAAACGGATGCTGATGTATCTGGATGAAAGCCTTGTTGAGATTGCTTTCAGATTAGGCTATGAAGAATATTCCTACTTTGTAAGAGTATTCCGGAAAAATTCCGGAATGACCCCTACTCAGTTTATGAGGAAATATAAGGCTTAATGAGTTTAAAATTTAAGATTCAAAGTTTATAGTTTACAATACCAGTTTAAACGGTCCTTCAAAAGTAGTTTCAAACGAGTCTACCAGTTTTCCTTTTTCATCAAAAACTCCTATGATCATATTTTGTTTTGAAAGCTTAATGTCTTCCTCGGGAAAAGTGATATTGATATTTCCTTTCAGGATTTCATCGCCTTTCAGAGTGATTTTTTCATTGCCGAAATAAGTAATTTCTGCATGGTCAGGAGTAATCACTTTAATGGTCAGAGTTTTCTTCTCGTTAGATTTATTCAGTAAAGTATAAATAAAGGTATTGGTGATCTTACCGTTTTTGATGAAATAGGTAGAGCCCGCAGGTTTGATGAATTTGGCCTCCATAGAGCCACGATCATACATGAGAAAACCCAGAAATCCGATTAATAGAGCTAAAATAACCGTTGTGGCTTTCATTCTCGGAGTAAATTTAAACTGCTCCTGATTTTCAATTTCAGCTTCCGTAGCATAGCGGATAAGCCCCTTAGGCAGACCTACTTTATCCATTACCTCATCACAGGCATCAATACATGCTGTACAGTTTACACATTCCAATTGCTGCCCGTTTCTGATGTCAATTCCTGTAGGACAGACAACAACGCATTGATTACAATCGATACAGTCTCCTTTTCCGGATGCTTTTCGGTCTTCATTATTTCTCCATTTTGAGCGTCCTTCTCCTCTTTTAAAATCGTAATATACGTTGATCGTCTGTTTATCAATTAGAACTCCCTGAAGCCTTCCGTAAGGGCAAACCAGTGTACATACCTGCTCGCGAAGCCATGCGAAAACAAAATAAAAAGTCATCGTGAAAAAGATCATTGTGATAAACTTCAAAGGATGTTCCGCAGGTCCTTCAATCATAATCTGGAAGACCTGTTCGTAGCCTACAATATACATGAACATGAAAGTCGAAATAACCAGGGAAATCAAAATAAAAACCGACCATTTGGTGAGTCTTTTTCTGATTTTTTCGGAATCCCATTCCTGTCTGTCGAGTTTCATCTGCTTATTTCTGTCACCTTCGATCCAATATTCTATTTTACGGAATACCATTTCCATAAATAATGTTTGCGGACAGAGCCATCCACAGAATATTCTTCCGAAAACTACTGTGAACAACATCACGAAAATAACAGAGGTCACAGCTCCCAAAGCAAGAATAAAAAAGTCCTGAAGATAAAATGGCTGTCCAATGATAAAGAATTTTCTGTCAATAACATTAAACAGGAAGAAAGGATTGTTGTTGATCTTTACAAAAGGTAATCCGAAGAATAAAGCTAATAAAGCATAACTGGTATAGTTCCTGTAATTGGTGTATTTTCCTTTGGGCTTTCGGGGGAAGATCCATTTTCTTTTCCCGGTCTCATCCATTGTTCCTACCGAATTTCTAAAATCTTCATTTTCAATTTCCAGTGATTTGATGTTGTTAGACTCTGCGCTCATTATCGTATGCTATAAAAGTATTTTGGTAATATTTGTTATCAGGTACAATTCCTGTTTTCCAAACTTATTTTCTATAGGTAAACGGTATTGATTCCTGTACTGCAAAGCTCTTGATTATATCGGTCTGCTCCTAATATGATCTACTTCAAAAATAGGACAATTGGGACATTTTGTATTTTGAAGAATAATATATCAAAATGAGAAAATATTTTTGAAACCGAAAAAGCATATCGTAAATTGCAGATTTAAAAATGGAGTATGAAGAATATCTGTAAAATAGGTTGGATTGGTTTGGTTTTCGCATTGGTAAACTGTCAATCAGTAAATAGTAGTAAAATGTTTTATGAAGGAGTGAAACCGGAAATGGTTTCGGATAAATTTAGCTTTACCGAAGGTCCGTCTGCAGATAAAGAAGGGAATGTGTATTTTACGGATCAGCCTAATGACAAGATTTATTATTGGGACTGGAAAACCAATCAGATTATCGAATTTTTAGATAAAACAGGAAGAGCAAACGGAACCCATTTTGATAAAGATGATTTTCTGATTACCTGCTCAGATGATAAAGGAGAGATCTGGAAAATTTCAAAAAATAAAAAAGTAGAGATTCTCCTGAAAGATTTCGAAGGGAAAAGATTGAATGGTCCCAATGATGTCTGGAATGATACCTTTGGAGGAATGTATTTTACAGATCCTTTGTATGAAAGAGATTATTGGATAAACTTTAAACAGGAAATACCCCACAAAAGCCTTTATTACAGAAATAAAGAAGGGAAAATTGTGAAGCTGGAAACCTTTACTCAGCCCAATGGAATTGTAGGGAGCGAAAAATTGAGAAAACTCTATCTTTCCGATATTGATGCCGGAAGAACCTATGTGTATGATATTCTGGGGGAAGGGAAATTATCAGAGAAAAAACTCTTCTGTGAAATGGGGTCAGACGGAATGGCTCTGGATAAGCATGGCAACCTTTACTTAACCGGGGATGGAGTACATGTCTTCAACCGTGAGGGAAAGAAAATCTACCACATATCTATTCCGGAAAAATGGACCTCCAATGTAACATTCGGAGGTAAAAACAATGATGTTTTATTCATTACGGCTTCAAAAGCAGTGTATACTTTCCCGACGAGAGTGAGAGGGATAAAATAATTTTTGCCACTCATGCACGGATAAATCATTCATGTATGAGTGGCAATTTTAAAATATATCTGATTGGAGGAATTTTAATAAGCTACTTCCATTTTCACTTTCTTACCCTTCAGCTTTTCATTCTGAAGTTTTCTCAAAAGAGCATTCACTTTATTTCTGGAAACTGCAACATAAGAAGTGGTGTCTTTTACTTCAATCACTCCTACATCTTCTTTTTGTAGTTCTCCTTTTTTAAGCAAATACCCTACAATATCTACTTTGTTTACTTTATCTTTCTTTCCTGCGCTGATGTAGATCGTCTGGAAAGGTGTTTTTTGTGGAACTTTAGTAAATCCTGCAACACTTTCTTCAGGAGTATCATTTTTAATGAAAGGGAAGTTATCATCCTCATTCATGATCAGGTAGACAAAACCTTTGGCATTCATCCTCGCAGTACGTCCGTTTCTGTGAATGAAAGCATCTTCTTTTGGAGGAAGCTGATAATGAACGATAGATTCCACCTCAGGAATATCAAGCCCGCGGGCTGCCAAATCCGTTGTAATAAGAATTCTTGCAGAATCATTTCTGAATTTCAATAAAGCACGTTCCCTTTCGTCCTGTTCCATTCCACCGTGGAAAGTTTCTCTGTCGATTCCCATCTGGTGAAGGAGTTCAGAAATACGGTCAACAGCATCACGGTGATTACAGAAGATCAACGTTCTTTTATTCCCGATTTTACAAACCAGGTTGAAAAGTGTATCCAGTTTTTCTTCCGGAATTGTCATTACTTTTCTTAGCTGAAGATCAGGTTTTACATCATTTTCTTTAAGGAAGCTGATTATTTTTTCATCTTTTAATCCTGTAAACGCAGGAATTTCATCCATTGCGGTTGCAGAGGTTAAAACCCGTTGAGAAAGTCCTTTTAAAGAATTACAGATAAACTCCATATCATCATGGAAGCCCAATTCCAGAGCCTTGTCAAATTCATCCAGAACCAATGTCTTAATCGTTTTTGGATCGAAATTATTGTTCCTTACGTGATAGGTGACTCTTCCTGGTGTTCCGATTAAAACAGCCGGAGCTTCAATTAAATTATTGACTTCAATCTTTTTATCATGACCACCATAGCAAACAGAAACCTTAAAATCAGTTCCCATTGATTTGAAAACCTGTTCAATCTGTAATGCCAATTCTCTGGCAGGAACCAATATTAATGCCTGAACTCCCTGAACATCCTTTTTAAGATTTCTAAGAACCGGAAATAGAAAAGCAAGCGTTTTCCCTGATCCGGTAGGAGAGAGCAGAACAATATCAGTATTGTTTTCAGACGCTTTATAAGTAGATTTCTGCATTTGATTCATATCCTGAATCTGCAGCTTTTGATAGATTGATTGTAGTTCCATGCTGCAAAGGTAGTGATTTTTGGAGTGTTTGAGAGTTTGAGCGTATTAGGGTGGGAGAGTTATAGAGTTTTAGAGTGGGGGAGTTTGGAGTGAAGGAATGATGAAAATTTATATAAAGCGTTGCTGTCATTTCTAAACGGAGCATATTACACTGAAGAATCTCAACTTTCTATAAGTATTTTTTGTATAATGAGATGCTTCGACTCGGCTCAGCATAACTATTCTAATACTATGGCTGTTGAATGATACATTGTCAGGCTGAGCAGAGTCGAAGCCTTGTAGTAAAAGAAGAACATATTTTCAGGAATAAATATCCATTTGCAGAAACTGTGATTTTGTACGATAACAATTGACAATTCACTTGCAAAGCAAAATTCACTATTGACATTTTATCTTATTTTATGGTTTTCCATAATTTTAAAATACTGACCCTTACTAGATTTGAGGCAATAAAATTAATAACCATGAAACTCTATCAAACACTTGAAAAACAGATTAAGAAAGAACCTAACTTTGTTTCTGATAACGGGGAGATTAAAAAATGGGTGGTCCTGAATAAAGCACAAAACTTTGATGAAGAACTGATCGGATTGCTGTTGGAAGATTCCGATTTGAAAGAAAAATTTTTCATACAAGTAAAAGACATCTGGGTATTCAAACAAAATCTTTTTATTCAGTTTCTGGAGCAGAAAAACTATCTGAACGACAGCTACACTCAATTCAAAAACAAAGTAGGATTAACAATTGATGGCAAGCATTTGAAACAGCGCAATGAAGTATCATTGGTGTGGCCTTTTAAAGACTGTATTCTGGAGGGTGGGCAAAGTCGTGAGGAAGATAAAAGAGAAGAAATTTTCTTTAATGAAGTGCTGGCGCAGGATGAAATTACAGAACTGCTGGATCCAAAAGTTCTGACGAATGCAAAACGGTTTGATAAAGATGGTGAAAAGGAGCTCTGTCATTCTGAGCGTAAGGAAGAATCTCTTTTCAATAGAAACGAAAAAGGAATCATTACCGATAACCTGATTATCAAAGGAAATAATCTGTTAGCATTGCATTCTTTGAAAAAAGAATTTGCCGGGAAGGTGAAACTTATCTATATAGATCCGCCTTTTAATACAGGCAATGATTCTTTCAAATATAATGATAAATTTAATCATTCTTCATGGTTAACTTTCATGAAAAATAGACTTATAGTTTCTAGAGAGATTTTAAGCAATGATGGTAATATTTTTATACATATTGATATTAATGAAACACATTATTTAAAGATACTTTGTGATGAGGTGTTTGGAAAAGAAAATTTTGTTGAAGAGATTATTTGGGCCTATGGTTCTCCATCTGGAGGTAGGGCTGCTGGGGCAAAACCTGTTAATATTCACGATACTATTTTGCATTATTCTAAAAGCTATTCAAATAGAAAACAAAATAAAATATTTATTCCTTATACGGAAAAATACATTAAAGATTGGTTTAAGTATGATGATGGAGATGGAAGATTGTATCAAAGGAGGATGCGAGGGAAGGATGAAAATGGAAACTCAACTTGGGTTAAGCAATATTTAGATGAAAGTAAGGGAGTTCCTCTTTCAACAGTATGGTCAGATATAAAGCAAGTGTATGCTGATCCTCGTGCATATAAAGAAAATCAATTACAACATACCGAATTGCTAAGAGAGTTCTCTGGAGGGCAAAAGCCAGAAGCTTTATTGAAAAGAATTATAGAAATGTGTACGGATAGGGAGGATATAGTTCTAGATTTTCATTTAGGAACTGGTACAACAGTAGCAACATCACATAAGTTAAATCGTCAGTATATTGGGGTTGAACAAATGGATTATATTAAAGAACTTACTTGTGAGAGGTTATGTAATACCATCAAAGGTAATCAGACAGGTATTTCCCAATCCGTCAATTGGCAAGGTGGCGGTTCTTTCATTTACTTGGAACTCAAAAAATACAACCAAGCCTTTATCGAAAAAATAGAAGAAGCGAAAGATGAAAAAGCGCTTCTTCAGATTTGGGAAGAGATGAAAGCAAAATCCTTTCTTAATTATAATGTAGACATTCAGAAACAGGAACAATATATTGAAGATTTCAAAACATTAAGTCTGCAGGAACAAAAGCAACATCTTTGTGAATTGCTCGACAAAAATCAGCTCTATGTCAACCTTTCTTCTCTTAAGGATGAAAACTTTGAATGTACACCGGAAGAGCAAAAAGTAACCCAGGCATTTTATCAACTTAAAAACTAAGCAGATGGCATTTTTACATGAAATATTCAATAATCCGTTTGCCCGTAAGGCTTTGGCGAAAGTTGTTTTGCCTAATGGAATCACTGATAATCTGAAATTTGGAATTCGTCCTTATCAGGAAGAAGCATTCAGGCGCTATTTATATACAGAACGGGAAGATTTTGATGGTAAACCGAAGAAGCCTCTGCATCTCCTTTATAATATGGCAACAGGAAGTGGGAAAACAATGGTGATGGGAGGTTTGATGCTTCATCTGTATGAAAAAGGGTATCGTGATTTTTTGTTTTTTGTCAACAGTAATAATATCATTCAGAAAACAAAGGATAATTTTCTCAATCCTCAGACGTCAAAGTATTTATTTAAGGATAAAGTGGTGATGAATGGTAAAGAAGTTTTTTTGAAACAGATCGATAATTTTGATGAATCCGATCATGAAAACATCAATATCAAATTTACAACGATCCAGCAACTTCATATTGATTTAAATAATACTAAGGAAAACAGTGTTACTTATGAAGATTTTCAGGATAAAAAGATTGTCCTGATTGCCGATGAAGCCCACCATCTGAACAGTGGAACCAAAAGCGGAAATTTGTTTGGAAGCTGGGAAGAAACTGTTCTGGAGATTTTGCATCAGAATTTTGAGAATATCCTTTTGGAGTTCACCGCTACTTTAGATTATGAAAGCAGAGAAATCACAGAAAAGTATAAGGATAAAGTTCTTTACAAGTATGATCTTGCCCAGTTCAGAACAGATAAATTTTCCAAAGAAATTAATCTTGTCCGGTCCATGTATGATGAACAGGAAAGAATTATTCAGGCTTTGATTCTGAATTTATATAGACAGGAATTGGCGACAGTTCATAACATTAATTTAAAACCTGTCATTCTGTTCAAAGCCAAGAAAACCATCAAAGAATCTGAGCAGAATAAAGAAAACTTTCACAGGTTAATTGATGATTTCTCTGAAGCGTTGGTAGATAAGATCAGGAAGACATCTACCGTTCCTGTTGTTCAAAAGGCTTTTGATTTTTTTGAAGCTCGAAAAATTTCAAAAAGAAATATTGTAAAGCGGATACAGAATCATTTCAGGGAAGAAAATTGTCTGAGTGCCAATAATGATTCAGAAGCAGAGAAAAACCAGATATTACTCAATACATTAGAAGAAGAAAATAACCCGATCCGTGCTGTATTTGCTGTTCATAAGCTTAATGAAGGCTGGGATGTTCTCAATTTATTTGATATTGTAAGATTATATGAAGACCGGGATGGGAAAGACGGAAAACCTGGGAAAACAACACTTTCAGAGGCTCAGCTGATTGGCCGTGGAGCAAGGTATTATCCTTTTGCAGTTGAGGAAAGGGGAGATAAATTTGTTCGGAAATATGATGATGACATTTCCAATGACCTGAAAGTTCTAGAAGAACTGTATTATCATACCAAGGAAGACAGCCGTTACATTTCAGAGCTTAAAAGAGCTTTGATAGACTCCGGAATATATGAAGACGAAGCTAACCTTGAAACCAAAGAGCTAAAGCTGAAACCCGTTTTCAAAACCACCGATTTGTATAAAAAAGGCGTTGTATTTTCTAACAGCAAAATACCCAAAAGCTTTACTCATATAAAGTCTTTTAAAGACCTTGGAATGAGTAAGCCTAAGTTCAGGCATCAGCTTTCTTCGGGAAATGGAAGAACATCCAATGTGTTTTTTGAATTGGAAAAACCTGTTCCTCTTGATGAAGGTACAAAATCTGAAGGAATCAGAATTCCGGATATTCCGAAACATGTAGTAAGGTATGCCTTAAGCAGAAATCCGTTTTATTACTTTGACAACCTTTCACGTTATTTTCCCAATATAGCATCTATCTGGGATTTTATAGAGGATGAGAAGTATTTGGGTGGAATGGAAATCATATTCTATGGAACCCCAAACCGCCTTCAGGAAATTTCACATTTTGATTACCTTCAGGCACTGAATGGATTGCTGCAAACTATAGAAGCGGATATTAAACATAATGCTCCGGATTATGAGGGTTCATCGTTTCAGGCACAGCCTATTCGCCAGGTTTTCAGAGATAAAGAAATCAGAGTTAAAAAAGGAAGTACAAAAGCAGATGGGCAGGAACATGTAGTTTCAGAGGAATCTTGGTATGCTTATAATGCCAATTATGGGACTGATGAGGAAAAAAGATTTGTAGAATTGTTTTCCAGACGTTTCAAAGGATTAAACCAAAAATTTCAGGATATTTATCTGATTCGTAATGAAAGAGAAATTAAGATCTTTGATAGATTAGGGCGTGCTTTTGAGCCGGATTTTATCCTGTTTTGTAATCAAAAGAAAGATAAGCAGCTAAGTTATCAGGTTTTTATAGAACCTAAGGGAACGCATTTAATGGATTATGACAGATGGAAAGATGATTTTTTGAGAAAAATGGGTGATGAAAAGGAAATCATTACCATTCATACAGATCAATATTTAATTACTGCTGTACCATTTTATAACCATGAAAATGAAAGGGAATTTGAAAGGGCTTTAGAAAAAACGCTTTCAAGTTAATCTTAAAACCTCCTCGTTAAATTTTTAAATGCTTCAATGTTTTAATCAATATCATTGATCTTCAGTTATTTATCAGGGTAATCTGAAATGGGGAAATTATTGCTTATCTCAAATAAAAACTGTATCTTTGCACCCACTTTTGTGGCGAAAAGGTTTGAAGAGTAAATTACTTAAAATTAATTACTTCCGTATTTTTTAATCCGCATTTATTCAAACCGTTAAAAAAGAAGGAATACAAATTTTTATTAGAAAATGTCAAAAGAGACAAATTCAGCAGAGGTTTTATTAAACCAAAACGTAGCACCAGAACAATTTGATTGGGATTCTTTCGAATCAGGTCTTGATGCAGATGCGAGAAAAGAAAAAAGCGATTTAGAAGAAATCTACAACGGATCATTAAACAACCTAGACGATAACGACGTTTTAGTTGGTAAAGTTGTAAGATTAACTGACAAAGAAGCTATCGTAGACATCAACTTCAAATCTGAAGGTGTTATCTCTCTAAACGAATTCCGTTACAACCAAGGCCTAAAAGTAGGTGATGAGGTAGAAGTAATGGTTGACAAGAGAGAAGACAAAACTGGACAATTACAATTATCTCACAGAAAAGCTAGAACGCTTAAAGCTTGGGATAAAGTAAACGAACTTCACGAAACTGGAGAAATCGTTAACGGTTTTGTTAAATCAAGAACTAAAGGTGGTATGATCGTTGACGTTCACGGAATCGAAGCATTCTTACCTGGTTCTCAAATTGACGTTAAGCCAATTAAAGATTACGATCAGTTCGTAGGAAAAACTATGGAGTTCAAAGTTGTGAAAATCAACCCTGAGTTCAAAAACGTAGTAGTTTCTCACAAAGCATTGATCGAAGCAGATATCGAAGGTCAGAAAAAAGAAATCATCGCTCAGCTTGAAAAAGGTCAGGTTCTTGAAGGAACTGTTAAGAACATCACTTCTTACGGTGTATTCATTGACTTAGGAGGTGTAGATGGATTGATCCACATTACAGACCTTTCTTGGTCTAGAGTGAACCACCCATCTGAAATCCTTGAGGATGGACAGACTGTGAAAGTTGTAATCCTTGATTTCGATGATGAGAAAACAAGAATCCAATTAGGTATGAAGCAATTAGAAGCTCATCCTTGGGATGCTCTTTCTGCTGACTTGAAAGTAGGTGACAAAGTAAAAGGAAAAGTAGTAGTTCTTGCTGACTATGGTGCATTCGTAGAAATCGCTCCAGGTGTTGAAGGATTAATCCACGTTTCTGAAATGTCTTGGTCTACTCACTTAAGATCTGCTGGAGATTTCGTAAAAGTAGGTGATGAAGTTGAAGCTGAAGTATTAACTTTAGATAGAGAAGAAAGAAAAATTTCTCTTGGTATCAAGCAATTGTCTAAAGATCCATGGGAGAACATCGAAGCTAAGTATCCGGTAGGATCTCAGCATGTAGGAACTGTAAGAAACTTCACTAACTTTGGTGTATTCGTAGAGTTAGAAGAAGGTATCGACGGTCTGATCTACATCTCTGATCTTTCTTGGACTAAGAAAATCAAGCACCCATCTGAGTTCTGTGCAGTAGGTGATAAATTAGATGTTGTAGTTCTTGAACTAGATATTCAAGCGAGAAGATTATCTCTAGGTCACAAGCAATTGACTGAGAACCCATGGGATAAATTCGAAACTAAATATGCTGAAGGAACTATCCACGCTGGTAAAGCTGTAGAAGTTCACGATAAAGGAGCTTCTGTACAATTCGAAGATGCTGAGGTTGAAGCTTTCTGCCCTTCAAGATTATTAGAGAAAGAAGATGGATCTAAAATCAAGAAAGGTGAAGATGCTCAATTCAAAGTAATTGAATTCAACAAAGAATTCAAGAGAGTTGTAGTTTCTCACACAGGGATCTTCAGAGACGAAGAAAAGAAAAACGTTAAAGAATCTTCTTCTAGAAACGTAACTTCTTCTTCAAACAACGAAGAAAGATCTACTCTTGGAGACATCGATGCATTAGCAGAGTTGAAAAGAAAAATGGAAGAAGGTAAATAATCTTTGAACCATTGATAAATAAGGAGCCGCTCATTTGAGCGGCTTTTTTTGTGCCTGATTATTTTCAGGAGCTGATTCCCGCTATCCACTCATACTCCTCACGCCTATTCCCTCCCCACTCTCAAACCCTAACGCTCTCCCACCCATGTTGCGGGGTAACCGTTCCTATCGGGGCTATGAAATGATTGTCATGATAAATACCTGTTGGTAGAACAGCAGTGAATAAACCTAACAGGTTTTATAAAAATGTTGAGTTTTGTGTTTTTAATTGAATATTTTCATAATTAATTTAAAAATAGTTTAAATATTTCACCATGTAATGAAAATGAATTATTTTTGGCCAGCTAAAACAAAATTTTAAATATGAGAAAAACATTCTTATTTTTCTTCATGGCATTGATGATGTCATGGAATAGCCTTAAAGCGCAGGCTGATTACATTATTATGCTGGATAACGGAAGTTCTGTTTCCAATGATGAGTATGCTAATATGAAACGGGGTGCCACTAAGCTGATGGAGGAGCTTTTAGCATGCAATACCCAAAACAGGGTTGCTGTCGTGCAATATGGAACCGGAAAATATGGAGATACCAGCGGAACAGGCAAATCTTTAATTTATATTGAATCCGACTTTACCAATGACTACTTTACCGTTCAAAACTTTGAAAGACGTCTGGATTTCGGACATCTTTTCAATGAATCTCTTGGCTTGATTGCAGATGCCTTAAATGGAGCAGGAACACCTGAAATCATAAGTCCTCAAACAACATTGAGCAATGGACAACCTTTAAAATTTGTTGTATTTACAGATGCAGAAAGAAATTCAGGTGGAGCTGACGGGTCTTATCTGGTGAATTATAACAATACAGGTTATAGTAATCCATTAGCATTTGAGAATGTTGTGAAATTTAAAACAATGGGTGCACAATTTACAATGATTCATGCCAATACAAATACTATGGCCGTAGGGGCAGCGGCATCTATTGCAAGTGCTGGAGGTTTGTATATGGGAGCAACAGGATTGGAGCCTAATGTGCAGGATCCTGATTATGGTGTGCTGCCAAGACTATATTATAACAGACCTAATGGATTCAGCGTAGGGCAGCCTGAAATGGACTACTGGCCGAACCTTGCAGCGAATATATGTAATAACAACGGGATGGGAACGGTTAACTTCAGATATGAACCGGGAGAATGTATAAAGCAGCCGGCAGGTATCGGTGGTTATTATAACCTGCCGCCGGGTGCTACTTTGGTGAATTTAAGGCTTGAGTTGATAGGGTTGCAGAACGGAACTGTATTTCCTATAGTGTTTAATCCTACTTTTGGAGTAGGGGCTCCCAACTTTTATAATTACTATCTCCAGCCTTCAGATTTTGCTGCAGCTTTGGGTGGAGGAGCAATAGGAGAGCAGAAATTCAGAATATCTATGGTTTATCTTTATAATGGGGAATATAAGATTGCTTATGCCTGGAACAATTACCCGTTTTTTGATTATGATATTACAATGAAGTGTCCGCATTTGAGAACGGCACAGACGCAGCCGGAGGAGAAAACATTCAGATTGACACCAAATCCTACCAGCGGTCAGTTTAAAGTGGTTCTGAAAGAAGGAGTGGGAGCAAAAACATTGGAAGTAAGAGATCTGACGGGAAATACAGTCTATAATAAAGTATTGCGTAACGATAAAGAGGTGAGCGTTGATCTGAGCTCCAGAAAAGAAGGAGTTTACATTGTCAATGTAACAACAGAGAAAAATGAAACCTATTCAGAAAAGATTATTAAGAAATAAATAAAATAAAACTGCCAAACTCTGGCAGTTTTTTATTTTAAATATAATGGTTGTTTTGTAGTAAAAATTAAATATATTTTTATTTAAATGTTAAAATTTTAAATTTATTTCACTGTTTGTGGAAAAAATGTTACTTTAACAAAACTAAATTTAAAACTTTTAACTATGAAAAAAACATTTTTGTTGCTCTTCATGACATTCTTTACGTCATGGAGTCATCTCAATGCACAATCTGATTACATTGTCATGTTAGATAATGGATCTTCCACCAATCAGATAAACTATGCCCAGATGAGGTTGGGTGCCATTAAGCTGATGGAGCAGCTTTTAGCCTGTAATCCTGGAAACAGAGTAGCTGTTGTACAATATGGAGCAGGAGTACAGGGAAGTAATACAGGAATATATAAACCCTTAATTTATATTGAGTCTGATTTTACTAAAGATCATTTTACTGCACAAAACTTTGAAAGACGATTGAATTACGGAGATTTCTTCGATGAATCCTTAGGTTTGGTAGATGATGCTTTAAATGGAACTCCTAATACAAGTATTGTAAGCAGTCAGACAACATTAAATGTGCAGCAGCCTCTGAATGTTATTGTTCTGACTGATGCAGATAGAAGTTCAGGAGGTATTAATATTAATAACTCATCATTGATTATAAACAGCGATCCCAATGCTCCTTCAGAATTTTTTTATATGCTGAAATTTAAAAATGAAAGAGAGGCGAAATTTACAGTCGTTCATTTAAATACCAAGGCTGTGAATATTCAGGCTGCAGCAGCGGTTGCAAGTGCAAGCCCTGTAGGTCCTTATTCCGGACCGGCAGAGTGGGTTTCAGGTAATGATAATAATGGGGGCAGAATGTATTATAATAGAACGAATGGGTTTGGTATGTTTAGCTCTGAAATAGACTATTGGAAAAATATGGCAGGGAAGATCTGTACACCTTCTAAAGGCCAGGCGACTTTGGACTTTAAATATGAGCCACAGAGTTGTGGTGTTACTCCTGCAACATTTCAAGGACACTATTATCTTCCAGCGGCTGGTACTACTGTAGTAGATTTCAAACTGGATGTGGTAAGTTTGTCTACAGGGCAAGTGTATCCTATAGCTGTTAATCCTACGATTGGAGGTTCAGGCTATTTTGAATATAATGTTCAGCTTTCAGATTTAGCTATTCTGAAATATGAGAACGCTACAGGTTGGCATAAGTATAGGGTGACTTTGATTTATGACAATCATGGTCAGATCGAGACTGTCTATAGTTGGAACAACTATCCGTTTTTTGATTATGATATTGCGATAGAGTGCCCAAGACCAAGTGCAGTGAGCGCTTCAGAGGAAGAAAAGATTTTCAGACTGACTCCAAATCCTACCAATGGATTATTTAAAGCCGTTTTTACCAATGAAATAAAATCCGGAAAACTGGAAGTAAGAGATCTTGCAGGAAATACAGTGTATAATAAAGTATTTCGTAATGAAAAAGAAGTGAGCGTTGATCTGAGCTCCAGGAAAGAAGGAGTTTACATTGTCAATGTAACAACAGATAAAAATGAAACCCATTCAGAAAAAATCATCAAACAATAATTTTAAAGTAAGGAACTGCTCGCAAGAGCAGTTTTTTTTAGCCACTTTTTAGTGTCATAATTTATAATATATTACCTTGAGTTATTGTCAACTGTGGTATGTAAGGCATAAAATGAAAGTGAATTCCCTGTATTGGGAATTTTTAAATCATATTTTATAATTGTTGAATTATAAGTATTGGTTTTGTTTTAAATTAAAATTAAAAATAATGGTTTTTGTTTATTTAATATTCGTAGATTAGCGCTTTTAATAATGGATATGAAAAATAAAGCTCTACCTATTTTATTTGCGGTGTTTTCTGCATTTCCAACATTATTGTTTGGACAAGATAATGAAAAGTTGATTAAAGATTATATTTCTCAAAATAAAATAAGGGAATATAAAAAATCTGATCTTAATAATATCATTATTGACAATGTAGATCCTTCAAAATCAATGAATGGTGACGTTGTAAGGTTTTTACAGACGTATAATGGTTTGCCAATATATAGTTCTTCGGGGACGGCGCTCATCAGAGATGGGAAGATTATTTACTATGTAGACAATTTCGTAAAAGATTATACTACTTCTACATCAGGAACAGCCATAGTCAATAAAAAGGCAGCGCTTCAAAAGATTGCTGAAGATTTGAAAAATTCTGATATTGCCGGTTTTACCATTCTTGGATATAATGAAAAGAATGGGCAGCAGGCTACATCAGCCAATCAGCGATTGGTATACGTAAATGATGAAAAAGGAAATTTACGCCTTGCCTATGAATACAATCTGACAGAACCAAAATCTCCCAATTACTGGAATATTCTGGTGGATGCAAGCAATGGAAATATCCTGGAGAAAAATAACCTGACGTTGTCATGCAGCTTCCATCCTAATGCATACGCTTCAGATATTGATCATAACCATACTGATCATTTGGAAAAAGCATTTATTGGTCCAGAAAATATGATAGCAAAAAATAATGCGGCATTATTGGCACCGGACAATGCAACTTATAATGTATTCCCTTTACCTATTGAATCAGCAACATTCGGATTAAGATCTCTTGTTTCCAATCCATGGATTCTTGCTGCTTCTCCGGAAGGATGGCATTCTGATGGAACAACCCATTATAATATCACCAGAGGAAACAATGTATTTGCCTACGAAGATGTTGCAGGAAATGCAATGTCAGCTTCAAATAACTTACCAGGAACACCTGCAGATGGTGGGGCGTCCCGAAATTTTGATTTCCCTTTTGGGATGTATTCTACAGCTGCAGCTAATAGAAATGCATCGATTACCAATTTATTTTATCTGAATAATAAAGCCCACGATATTTTCTATAAATTCGGATTCACAGAAACAGCAAGAAATTTCCAGCAGAATAATTTTGGAAGTGGACCTGTAGGAGGGGATGATGATATGGTATATGCAGAGGCACAAGATGGAGGGGGAACGAATAATGCCAATTTCTCTTCTCCTGGAGATGGTTATAATCCTAAAATGCAAATGTATCTTTGGTCAACTACCAATACCAGATTATTATTCTATAATACCCCTGGTGCAGCAAGTAGCCGTGCTCCAATTGTGGGAAGCGCTCAGTTTGGTCCTGCATTAAATGCAACCGGAGTAACAGGGGAGGTGAAACTGTCGCCGGATTTACAGGCTTGTCAGGCATTACCGGCAGGAGCTCTTACCGGAAAAATCGGACTTATTGAAAGAGGAGGAGGAGCTAATTGCGGCTTTGCTGTAAAAGTAAAAAATGCTCAGAATGCCGGAGCTATAGGAGTGATCGTATACAGTAACGCTGGAGGCTCCAGTATTCCTGCTGTAATGGGAGGAGTAGATGGTTCCATTACAATTCCTTCCGTAGTTGTTCAGAACGCAGAGGGAGAATACATCAAAAGCCAGCTGGCTTCTAATACGATTGTAAACGTTACCTTGAAAAAAGATGCAGCTTATAATGTAGTACCTGATGGAAGTTTTGATAACGGAGTGGTTATTCATGAATACGGACACGGAATTTCAAACAGATTAACCGCTACAGGTGCAGGTTGTTTAAATACCAATGCAAGTAAAGAGCAGATGGGTGAAGGATGGTCTGACTTCTTTGCTCTTATGTTAACCAATAAAGCCGGTGATAATGCTTCAGTGCCAAGAGCAATGGGTACTTATGTATCCGGTCAGTCAAATGAAGGAGCGGGAATCAGACCGGCAAGATATTCTCCGGATTTTGCAGTGAATCCTTTTACCTATGGAAGTACGAATACCATGCAGTATACCAATACAAGTGGTGCTTTAGTTCCGGATGTACACTCTATCGGATTTGTTTGGGCTACCATGCTATGGGATCTTCATTGGAAATATGTTGAAAAATACGGCTATTCTTCCGATGTATTGGCTAATACCACAAACGGAAGTACAAAAGTATTACAATTGATCATGGATGGCTTAAAACTTCAGGTATGTAATCCTTCCTTTATTGAGGGTAGAGATGCCATACTGAAAGCAGAGTTAGCAACTACTCAGGGAGCTGACAAATGTATGATCTGGAATGTTTTTGCAAAAAGAGGTTTAGGGCTAAATGCAAATGCAGGAGTTAAGAGTAATATTACCGATCAGGTAGAAAACTTTGAAGTGCCTGAAGAATGTTTATTGGCAACCAATGAAGTAAAAACGGTAAAAGAAAGTAGAATTTCAATTTACCCGAACCCTGCCAGAGATGAATTCTATATCAATTTCCCAAGCAATACCCTTGGAAAAGTAAACGTAGAGCTTTATGATATGTCAGGTAAAATGGTTTCTTCAGAAGACAAAATTTCACCGGACGCTAAAAAGGCAATTTCTACAGCAAATCTCATTAATGGAACTTATATTGTAAAAATAAAAGGACTAGGATTTGAATCTTCTTCAAAAGTAATTGTTAGAAAATAAATAACTTTATATAATCAAATTCAGAATCGCCACAAGCTTTGCTTGTGGCGATTTTATTTATCTATTACCACAACACTTCGGATTATTTTAATTTATATGTCGTAACTTTGCAGGCTGTTAAAAAAATTATGAAGAAGAAAAATATACTAAAAGGTGTTTTATTTGTAGGAATTGGAGCTAGTATATACGGTATGTTGGCCACTTTTGTGAAGATGGCTTATCATGATGGTTTTACAACTTCCGAAGTCACTACCGCCCAGTTTGTATTGGGGCTTGCAGGACTTTTGATCCTGAATTTTATTCAGACGCTGACCTCAAAACAAAAACTGCCATTACCAAGCTCTAAAGAAGTCAGAATGCTGATACTGGCAGGAACTTCCCTTGGAGGAACCAGCTTGTTTTATTATATCGCAGTTCAGTACATCAACGTTTCTATTGCGATTGTATTGCTGATGCAGTCTGTGTGGTTCAGTGTAGTGGTGGAAAGTATTCTGACCAAAAAACTGCCTAATGCAAGAAAAGTGGTTTCAGTTATTATTGTATTGGTAGGAACCGTTCTGGCGACTAACCTTATCGATATGGAGATTGAGCTGGACTGGCATGGAGTTTTCTGGGGACTGATGGCGGCGGCTTCTTATACGCTGACAATGTTTACTTCTAATACCCTGGCTACCCACCTTCCGGTTTTCAGAAAAAGTATTATCATGCTGACAGGAGGTTCTGTGGTGGTATTTGCATTCCTGTTTTTTGCACAGGTAGGCCCAATGCATTTTGACGGATTGAAATCATTTTATCTGAATTTTACAGAAAATACAGAACATATTCACCCGTTCAATTATTCCATATTCTGGACCTATGGAGCGGTACTGGCACTCTTTGGAACCATTATTCCGCCGATTTTATTCAACATTGGTTTCCCGAACGCAGGATTGGGACTGGGAAGTATTGTTTCATCACTTGAGCTTCCGGTTTCAGTAACCATGGCTTTTGTTTTATTAGGTGAAAAAGTATTTCTCATACAATGGGTTGGGATTGCTTTAATCCTGTTTGCAATTGTTTTAATGAACCTTCCTTCCAAAAAAGAAAAAGAGGTTTCAATGGCAGAATTGTCTTAAAAAGAATATTTAAATAAAAATAACACTTGAAAAACCGTTCCTTTTGGAGCGGTTTTTTTAATTTTAGAAATCTAAATAAAATTTCATGAACTATTTCAGAAATCTGATGGCTGTAATCACGTTGGCAGCTGTTCCTAATTTTATGTTTTCCCAAATGAAACCTCTGGATGCTATGTTGTCAGATTATAAATACCCTTACGAAGTTCATTTTCTCAGTCTAAAATCTCAAAACAATGATCTGAAAATGGCTTATATGGATGTACATCCGGCAAAATCTAACGGTAAAACGATAATGCTGCTGCATGGGAAAAATTTCAATGGTGCTTACTGGGAGAGAACCGCAAAAGATTTATCTGCTAAAGGATTCAGGGTGGTAATTCCCGATCAGATAGGATTTGGAAAATCATCAAAACCTCATAGTTATCAATTTTCCTTCTCTCAGCTTGCTGACAATACCAAGGCTATCCTGGATGAACTGAAAATTGATAAAGCAATAGTGCTGGGACATTCGATGGGTGGGATGGTGGCTACCAGATTTACATTACTTTATCCGGAGAAAGTTCAGAAACTGATTCTTGAGAACCCTATTGGATTGGAAGATTATAAAACCTTTGCCGCTTATCAAACCATTGATCAGGCTTACCAATCTGAGCTTAAGAACACAGCCGAAACCTATAAAAATTATCAGTTGAAATTCTATTATGACAATAAATGGAAAGAAGAATACCAACCCTGGCTGGATCTGATCGCAGGCTGGACTATTCATTCAGACTATCCGCAGGTAGCCTGGGATGCAGCATTGACAACCGATATGATTTATAATCAGCCGGTGTGTTATGAATTTAAAAATATAAAAGTACCAACACTCCTCATCATTGGAACAAGAGACAGAACAGCCATAGGAAAAGATCGAGCTCCTAAGGAACTTCAGCCTAAAATGGGACAGTATCAGGAATTGGGAAAGAAAACGCAACGTGAAATTGCAGGCTCAAAACTTGTTGAAATTGAAAATGTAGGACACTTACCTCATATAGAAGTTTATCCTGAATTTTTTAAAGCACTGTATGATTTTATTAAATAACTGACTGATCCCGTAATTTCAGCTCGAAAGGTTAGTTTCTGTATTTAAGAAGGTGCTGGTTTTTACAGGTAAAAAAAAATGAATAAAAAGAAGGATGAAAATCAAAAATAAACAGGGGAATAATGATGGTTTCTGGGCGGTCTTTTTCTACATTGTATTTATACTTTTGTTCCTTGGAATGGGAGTTGGCGGAGTTTATTATAGTGTCAATAAATTTTACAGGCATATCAATTTAGTATCTGATGGGGTCAAAACGGAAGCAAGGATCACGGGATATGAAGAAAGTTGGTCGAAGGATAGTGACGGGAATGGAAGTACTAAAATGTATTCTCCGGTGATCACTTATTATGACTCTTCCAATCATTCGTATACCCTCCATGCTGATTATAGCAGCAGTAGCAGGGAATGGTCCAATGATGTAACCGTGTATTTTGATAAAGAAGATCCTTCCAAGGCCATTCGTGGCGGATTCTGGCATCTTTGGTTCTGGCCTTTTATAATCCTTTGCCTTTCTATGATCCCATTGGGAATAGTATTGTTTGTTCTTAATTATTATATAAAGTCATTATATAAGAGAAAAAAACGTTTGTAGCTAAACGTTTTTTTCTTTTTGCTGAAACAGCAGCAAGGCAAGAGCTCCTATTCCTGAAAATATAAGGCAGGAAATCCCCAGATTTTGAATATAACCAATGCTGATGAGTCCTGTCCCGATCATTAGATAATAAATAAGTCCCAAAAAAGCTCCTGCACTTCCTGTTTCTTCTTTATACCGTATCAGGGCTGTGCTTAAAATATTGGGAATAGCAATACTGAAGGTCATTACAATAAAGAAATAGGGAATCAGGAAATAGATTCCCTGACCTGATAGTATCCAGACAAAAAAGGAAGAAATAAATGCTGCTAATGTACCTGTCTTAATTAGGTTTTTAGGTTGTATGCTTTTCATGATCAGGTATCTGTTAAGTTTTGCGCCCACAAAGGTGCCTGCCGCCAGAATAATACTGCTGTATCCGAAAGCATATGATGAATACTGTTGTTCCTTGAATATAAACGGAGCCAGTGAATAATATGAAAACAAAAGAACATTGAAGCTCATGATCAGTAAACAGCATCTGATAATTTCATGATCCCTGAGCATCCGTTTTAATAAATTTCCAAGCGTTCGAATGTTGATTTCTTTTCTGGGAGAACGGGTTTCAGAGACATTTTTTCTGGAAAGAATATAAAATAAAACTGCCAGGAGAGCTAAACTGATAAATACACCTTGATAACCTGTAGTAACAGCCAATGCAGAACCGGTGATCATTCCGATAACAGGACTGATTGACAAACCGATTCCAATCCACGAAAATACTTTGCTGATACTGTCCTTATCATACATATCACGTAAAATGGTTTGTGTAACGATAGAACCTACAGAAATTCCAAAAGCCGAAATGACTCTGGCGGAAATTAAGAATATAAAGTTGGGTGCAAAAACCGCGGTAACCGTTCCGATTCCATAGGTGATTAAACCATATTCCAGAGCTTTTTTTCTCCCGATCCGGTCACATTGTATACCCCAGAATGCGACTCCCAAGGCAAAAGCGATAAAGTATAAACTTATCGTAAGCGTTGCTGATTCTTCTTTTACATTAAAATGTTCCTGTACCATGGGCAAAACAGGACTGTAAATGGTTTCTACAAACTGTGGAAGCATTACAAGTAAAGTCAGCAGCCATAGCGGATTGGTCTTTTTCATTTTTTTTCTGCAAAGTTTTGAAAAAATCAGTGTATATTTATAATGATGTAAAAACAAAAAATATCAAAAATAAGACATGGCTGTATTGAAACAAGATGAAGAGTTTGATGCCGATTCTATTCATGAAAAAGTAATAGGAATTGCTTCGGATATGGTGATGCACGATTCAGGATTTCATTTTCATACAACGAAGGCTCAACTCTTGTATGCTCCATCAGGCTGTATGACGGTAACGACTTCTGACAGACAGTTTGTGCTGCCTCCGTTCAGGATGCTTTGGATTCCGGCTCATGAAGTTCATAGGGTAAACTTCCGGAATATGGTAGCTTACAGATCTATTTATTTTGATAATGGATACGCTGAGAAATTGATGAGCGCCAGTCTCCGGGTTTTGCATGTAAATCCTTTGTTAAAAGAAATGATTGAAAGAATCTGTTTCTGGGAATGGGCGGCTATGAATCCTGCTCAGAAGAATATTCTCAATGTATTCTGGGATGAAATAGGAAAAGCTCCCGAAGAAAAGCTGGAACTTAAAATGCCTGTTGACAGACGCTTTAGGAGAATTGTAGAAGAATGGACCACGCGAGAATCTATGCCACCAATGCTGAAAAGTTTAGCAGAAGAAACAGGAGCGGTAGAAAAAACCATCACCCGTATTTTCAAAAAAGAGACGGGGCTTTCTTATCAGGAATGGAGACAGCAATGGCGTCTCCAGCGATCCATTGAGCTTTTGGTAGAAGGAAATTCGATAGGAGAGGTGTCCCATATTTTAGATTTTTCCTCAGACAGCGCCTTTATTGAATTTTTCAAAAAGCATACCGGCTCTACACCGCTACAGTATCTTCTAAAAAACGGATAAAGCTTACAATTCCCACCAATATCACAACCGAAAGACGCAACATTCCCCTCCTCTGGAGGGGTGGCAAAAATTCAGAGAATTTTTGACGGGGTGGTTTATTACAGTTATTTTAATCCATTGTACGTCAGTATTTTTCTTGTCCTATGCAAAGTCAGTTACATAATAATTTTCATAAAATTGTAGTACCTAATAAAATAATTTTATGGAAACCATGAATACAAATAACGTAGACAATTATACTCATTCCATTGAGGTAAAAACTGCAGCAGATAAAGCGTACAAAGCACTTACGAGCCAGATTCCCCTGTGGTGGACTGAAATGTTCGAAGGATCATCTGCTAACGTAGATGATGTGTTTACAATAAGATTCGGGAGCAGTATTCACAAAACAATGCGGGTGAAAGAACTGGTCCCTGATTCAAAAGTGATCTGGTATGTTGAGGACTCTTTAATTGCCCTGCCGGAATTAAAAAACCAGACAGAATGGATCGGGACAACCATCGTTTGGGAAATAGTGCAGAAAGAAGAAATCACCCGGATCAAAGTGATCCATATAGGTTTGAATCCTGAGGTTGAGTGTTACGAAATATGTACCGGTGGATGGGTGCAGTTTGTCAATAGCCTGAAGCTGTTTCTGGAAACAGGAAAAGGAAGTCCTTACAAAGCGTAATTTTTTTACCTACTATATAAAAACAGGTTTTCACTTATTGTTTTTCAAAATAGAACTGGGTGAGTACTATCGATTCATTGGTCATTCATTATATTAGCCCTGATAGTAACGGTTACCCCGCAGCATGGGTGGGAGAGTAAGGGTTTGAGAGCGGGAGAGAATAGGAGCGAGGAGTATGAGTGGATAGCAGGATAAAGCTCCTGAAAAATAGTACACGATGTAGATATTACTCATTGCTCATTACCAATTACTCATAAAAAAGAAGCTGTCTACAGATTGTAAACAGCCTCTTTTTGCATTTATTGTTGTCTGAATTATTTCTTCTTGTAAGCAGCGTCTTTGATTCTCGCTTTTTTACCTCTAAGATCTCTGAAGTAGTAGATTCTAGCTCTTCTAACTCTACCTCTTCTGTCAACCTCGATTTTTTGAAGTGCAGGCATGTTGATAGGGAATACTCTTTCTACACCTACATCACCAGACATTTTTCTGATAGTGAAAGTTTTTGTAGATCCAGTACCTCTTAGTTGGATAACTGTCCCTTTGAAGAACTGAGTTCTTGTCTTTTGTCCTTCTTTAATTTCGTAATACACAGTAATTGTATCACCTGCTTTGAATTCAGGGAATTCTTTTTTAGCAATGTACTTGTCTTGTACGTACTTTAATAAATCCATTATTAATAAAATAAAATGTTAAAGCTAAGCAACTTACACGTTTTTCGTCAGAGGTTGAATAACAGGTTGCAAATGTACAAAATACTTTTTGAATATGCCAAATAATTACTGTACTAAAAACTATAATTTTTTCATTCCGGTTTTGCTAAAAAATTAACAGTTTCTTTAAAATTCCATCAGACAGAGTTTATATGGGAAACATACTTTTGCCCGAAATAAAAATCTGAGTAAGGATTTTTTAAATTCCTGATTCACAAATTAAAACTCTATATGTCATTTTAAAAAGTAAACGATTATGAAACATTATTTCTTCTTTTTTTGTTTCGCAGTTCAGATGGCTTTTGGGCAGGCTTTGTTTCCATATCTGCAAAACCCGACCCCGAATTCTATGATCGTCAATTGGAAGACCGCTTCCGATAACGAAACCACTGTGATCTACGGAGATTCTCCAGCGAATCTAAATGTAACGGTAACGGGTACTACCAATATCTTTTCTGATACGGGGTACAACAACAACTATTATTATCACACCGCAAAAATTACCAACTTACAGCCAAATACCAAGTATTATTATAAGATAAAAACCGGAGCAAACGAATCGGCGGTCTACAACTTCAGAACACTTCCGCTTCCGGGACAGGCCGTGACTGCTAATGGAAAAATCAGATTCCTGATCATGGGGGATAACCAGATCAAGGCAGAACCAAGATATGACAGTCTTACCTTAAACGCTTTTAAAAAACTGAAACAAAAGTTTGGAGCGAACACAGATCCGTCAGATAATATCGCTCTTACTTTCATGGTAGGAGACCAGGTGGATGTGGGAACACTGGATCATTATGAGAATGTTCACTTCAAAAAGAACATCAAATTGTCTCCTTATCTGCCTATTCAGACTACAGTAGGAAATCATGAAACCTACGGAACTTTAGGGATGAATTCTTATTATGCGCATTTTTATATCGATGAAATCAAATACAAAGGGATCAGTTCCGGAAATGAAAACTACTATGCTCAGCAGGCAGGTAACGTATTGTTTATCAGTTTAAGCTCTGAGCATACAGGAACAGCCCAACAGACATGGTTGTCGCAGGTACTGAATGAAGCCAATAATGATTCTACAGTAGACTGGATCATTTCCCTGAGCCACAGACCTTATCAGGCAGAGCAGTATGTAGGGGATATTTCTCAATGGGTAAGAGATAATGCAGTGCCGCTTCTGGTAACTTCTGATAAATATTTGATGCACGTAGGAGCTCACCATCACCTTTACCACAGAGGTCAGCTGAAAAACTCACCTACTTATCAGATTATTTCAGGAGGAACAGCCTGGGATCAGTATTGGGGAATGTCTAATGAAAAAGACTTTGATGATGTCCAGAAAACATTGACAGACTGGACGTATCAGATTGTGGAAGTAGACATACCTACCGGAAAAGTAGATATAGAATGCTACTCTATAGGTGGGATATACAATAAAAAAGATAATGTACTGGTAGACTCTTTTCACAGGTATAAAAATCAGCCTAAACCAGCAAAACCATCGATTACCAATACTTTTTCAGGCCCAATTAATTTACCTTTGACACTGGACGGAAGTGCTTTTTCTTCTTCAAACGGAGAACTTCTGAATACTACTCAGTTTCTGATCAGTAAAACTTCCAATTTCTCAGTGATCGAAAAAGAATTCTACCGTGATTTTGAAAACTGGTTTGGAAAAGACGGAAACGGAACACCGGATAAAACAAAAAACTTGAATGAAGGAGTAGACATTACAAAAGCAACTTTAGCAGCGAACTCTATTCCTAACGGGATTTATTACGTAAAAACCCGCTACAGAGACAGAAACCTGGAATGGAGTGACTGGAGTGATGTAAAACAGTTCGAGATTACAGGAAGTGTGGTTTCAAATCCGACTTTTACTTTAAATAAAACTGGGTATACGCAGAATGAGCCGATTACAGCAACGTTCACAGGAGGTCCCGGAAATCAGCAGGACTGGGTAGGAATCTATAAAAAAGGACAGACGCCAACCACGACCACTTCTCAGGGGTATATCTATACAAACGGACAGGTAGCAGGAACGGTTACTTTCAATAATGGTTTACCCAATAAAGGTCAGTATTTTGCAGGATTTTTTGCTAACGGCGGCTATACAGAAATCACTCCAAGAAAAGAATTCTATGTAGGTCCAAACGTTCAGCTTCAGGCTACCGCAGATACTTATCCGGTAGGAGGAACAGTGGTTCTTAATTTCTCCAACGGACCCAACTTACAGAAAGACTGGATCGGAATTTATAAAATGGGACAGACTCCGGGAACGACCAATTCTATTAAATGGAGCTACGTAACTACAGCATCCGGAACGCTTAATTTCACAGGACTTCCGAAAGGATATTACTATGCACAATATTTACTGGAAGATGGATACAATGGAATCGGGGAGAAGGTATTCTTCAAAGTAGGAGATATTGTTACGGATCTGTGGATCAATAAACCGGTGTATACGTTGGGTGAAAATATTACTGCTTCATGGACGGATTCTCCAGGGATCATCAAAGACTGGCTGGGAATTTATCCTCAAAACGTTCAGACACCGGATGATAACTTCGTTTCTTACACCTATTTTGATGGGGTAACTCAGGGGACCAAAACGATTACTGGAAATGTAAACGGGGTACCAACCGCACCAGGTAATTATTATATGGTCATGTTTACCAATGATTCTTATACTGAAGTTTCAAACAGGGTACAGTTCCAGGTGACTTCACCAACATTGGGTGTTGAGGAAACAAGAAGTACTGAGAAAAACGTAATCTTATATCCGAATCCTACGAAACCGGGTGAGCCAACTTTTATTAAGAGTGATTACCCGATTGAGAAAATCGAATTGGTATCTGCATCAGGCGAACTGCTTTATGTATCAAAAAATATCAATAATCAGCGTTTCTCTCTGGTCAACGAAAATCTACCGAAAGGAGTGTATTTTGTAAAAGTACACGGCAGAAAGCTATTTACTTTAAAACTGGTCATCCAGTAATAAAGCAAACATATCCATAAAAAAAACAGGCTGTCAGCAATGACAGCCTGTTTTTATAGGGGCACAATGAGCCCACAAAATAACAACAGTCTTATAAAAAAACATAGTTTGTGCTATTCGTGAAGATATTCGTGTCTTTTGTATTTTTAATATCAAAAAAGCAGCTCCCAAAATGGAAACTGCTTTTCTATAGTGAATTTGATTTGATCTTTATTCAAAATCAGGCTGCAAATGCTCTTCGTGAATGATGGTTTGATTATCGCTGGTGAAGTACTCCTCTCCAGTGTCGGCCAAAACTTTAGTATCCTGGATAAGCTTTCCATCCGTATTATAAACCTTTAGTAAGATCCATTTCCCGTTACGCTCCAGTTCTTTTGCTCCGTTGTACATTTTCAATCTGATTTTTCCGCTTTGAAGGACTCCTCCTTTTACAGATGATTTGTTGGAAGGTTTCCCTTTTGCATATTGTACAATCTGTGCCGTGAAGCTGTAATCCTCATCTCCATCTTCACTCAGAGGCTGATTGAAGGTATAGAGAATGGCTCCTTTATTATCGTAGATCGTAGCATCATAAGCGGTTTGCTTAGCATTAAGTTTCTTCTCGGATCTTAGTACATTTTCTTCAGAATAGGTTTTGCTAACGACTAAAACTCCGTTCTTATATTGCTTTTCATTCAATCCGTCGTAGGCAGTACCGTTATGAGGAAGATCATCCTTATACGTGAGTGTTGATTTTAGTTTTCCTTCCGGAGTATAATATTTGATCTCTTGAGTAGAACCGTCTTTCAGGAATATTTCCGTTGAAAGCTTTCCGTTTTCATCAAATATTTTGTTGATCGTGGCAGCTCCGTTTTTATAGACATCAATTGCGGAAATGTACTCATTGTTGTACCCAAACTGATAGTCTTCACCATCCATTGGCGTGTATGATTCACTTTCCTTATCATATTGGTAAACCAGATGTCCTATTTTTTTTCCGGATTCGTCATAAGTTGTCTTATAGCCGTCTTTTTTATTTCTTTTCTGCTCCTGTAGGATTTTTCCGTTTTTAGCATATAAAACGCCCTCCTTTATACTGCCGTCACTTTTGTACTTTTCCATTTTAGAAACCCTCATCGGATTGTAGTAGTATTCTACCTGAGTACTTTCACTGCCGGAGTCAGAAGTGGCACTTCCGAGATATTTCCCTTTTTCACCATAATATTTATTTTCATAGCCGCCATTCTTATTCACAATGGTTTCAGCTCTGATGCCTTTGATGTCTTCATCATAAATAACGGTCAGAGAAGGAAGAGAATTTTCGTATTGGGTAAAAGTGTTGTAATAATACTCATTGTCCGGATCTTTATAACTGAACATTTTTCCGGAAAAACTACCATCTTCTTTATATACCATATCTTCGGTCAGTCTGCCTTTCGTATCATAAGATTGAGACGCGCCTACCTGCTTGCCTTTAGAATAGGTTACCATACTTTGTACTTTTCCTTCAGGAGTGTACCAGGTCACTTTTCCGTCATAGACCTCGTTGTTGGGCGTTGGGTCAGAAGCAAGACCTTCCATCTGAAGCTTCCCGTCTTTATAATAATCTTTGATTAAAGTAAGTTTACCTTTAGGAGTGGTTTCACGGTAGTATTCCATATTTTCCCGGGAGGTTTTTTCCCAGTTTTCATCAAAATAAGTTTTTTCCTGTGCCCATACATTGAGGCTGAATACACATACAAACAGCGCCGATGCAAATAATTTTTTCATGTTTTTATTTGAATTTAAATGATTTAGAATAGCGTGAGATCAGAGATTAGAAACAACATGAAAATGCAGACAGAATATAAAATACAAAACAGCAGCTGCCGTTCCGGAATAATCTTTTACATACATCGTGTTTAAATAAATGGTCTCACAAGACTATAAAATATACAGTGTTTTTGGATTTAAAACCTCAAATATAAATCAATTTTACGAGAAATATAGAGAAAGTGAACAGATTGGTTCGTTTTTGAAGGTAAGGGGTTGATTACAATGGTTTTAAATGCTGCTAAAAAATACCATTCAAAAAGCGGGAAATTCAGATGAGATCCGGCGGTGGGATATATGGGAAAATTTATTAAATTTAGCCAACAGAAAAATCTAATATTTCATGATAGATAAAAGAGTAAAAAATGCAAAGGAGGCCATCGACGGAATTCAAGATGGGATGACACTAATGCTTGGCGGATTCGGATTGTGCGGTATCCCTGAAAACTCAATTAATGCACTGGTAGAAAGTGATGTGAAGGATCTTACCTGTATTTCAAACAATGCGGGGGTAGATGATTTCGGATTAGGATTACTGCTTCACAAAAGACAGATCAAAAAAATGATTTCTTCTTATGTCGGAGAAAATGCAGAATTTGAGAGACAGATGCTTTCAGGGGAGCTGGAAGTGGAGCTTACTCCACAAGGTACTTTAGCTGAAAAATGCAGAGCAGCTCAGGCAGGTATCCCTGCATTCTATACTCCTGCAGGTTATGGAACAGAAGTAGCAGAAGGGAAGGAGGTAAAAGAATTCAAAGGGAAACCTCATATTCTGGAGCACGCTTACGAAGCAGACTTTTCTATCGTAAAAGCCTGGAAAGGAGATCATGCCGGAAACCTTATCTTTAAAGGATCTGCAAGAAACTTCAACCATCCTATGGCTGGGGCAGGAAAAATTACTATTGCTGAAGTAGAAGAACTGGTAGAACCGGGAGAATTAGATCCTAATGAAATTCATATTCCGGGAATTATGATCCAGAGAATTTTCCAGGGGGAAAAATTTGAAAAAAGAATTGAGCAGAGAACGGTAAGAACTAAAGAATAAGCTCAAAATCATCACAATAAAAAAGCGCTGAAGGTAAATTCAGCGCTTTTGTTTTTTATGCCTGCGGGGTGAGTGTTTTTCTTTCCCCAATCTGTTGTCGCCACATAGCGTAATACAATCCTTTTTCGGAAATCAGATCATTGTGAGATCCTGTTTCTACCACCTGTCCACGTTCAAGAACATAAATTTTGTCCGCATGCATGATCGTACTGAGACGATGGGCAATAAGAACCGTAATCTGCTCCCGTTCTTTTGAAATATCTTTGATGGTGGAAGTGATTTCTTCTTCAGTGATACTGTCCAGTGCAGAAGTTGCTTCGTCAAAAATCAATAAATGAGGCTTTCTTAAAAGTGCTCTGGCAATGGCTATTCTCTGCTTTTCACCCCCACTTAGTTTTAGTCCGCCTTCTCCGATAACGGTTTCTATTCCTTTTTCAGCCCTTTCCAATAAAGCAGTACAGCTTGATTTCTGTAAAGCGATAGCCAATTCCTGTTCCGTAGCCTGAGGATTTACAAAAAGGAGATTTTCTTTGATAGTTCCTGCAAAAAGTTGCGTATCCTGAGTCACAAAACCAATCTGATTTCTCAGTTCGTCAAAATCAAATTCCTTTCCGTTGATACCATTGTAAAAAATATTCCCTTCCTGAGGTCGGTAAAGTCCTACAAGCAGCTTTACCAATGTACTTTTTCCGGAACCGCTCGGTCCTACAAAGGCGATGGTTTCTCCGTTTTTGACATCAAAAGAAATATTATTTAAAGCTTTATACTGTGCAGACTGATGTTTGAAAGAGACGTGTTTGAATTCCAGTTCTTCAATCGCTCCGATTTGTTTTGGATGAAGAGGTTTCTCTTCTACCTCTTTTTTCATTAAACGGTCAAAATTAAGAAGAGACGCTTCTGCCTCACGGTAAGAAATGATAATATTCCCGATTTCCTGCATTGGCCCGAAAATAAAAAAGCCATAAAACATAAGCGACAGGTATTGTCCCGGAGTCACAATATTTTTAAAGATTAAGAATAAAAGGGTAAGGGTGATCATCTGCTGAAGAAAATTCACCATAGTTCCCTGGATAAAGCTTAAAGAACGGATACTTTTCACCTTTCTGAGCTCTAGTCCTAAGATCTTATACGTATTGTTGTTGAGGCGGATCACTTCCTGATTGGTGAGTCCCAAACTTTTTACAATCTCTATATTTCTTAAACTTTCAGTCGTACTTCCAGCTAAAGCTGTTGTTTCGGAAACAATGTTCTTCTGGATGACTTTAATTCTTTTGCTCAGTAAATTGGTAACAAAAGCAATCAGAAAGATTCCGCAGATATACACCGGCATAATCGACCAGTGTAGGCGGATAGCATATACGGAAACGAAAATAATACTCACCAGAATTCCAAAGAAAATATTAATGAAATTGCTGATGAATTTTACTGTGTCTTCCCTCACTTTTGTTAAGATCGACAAGGTTTCGCCACTTCTCTGATCCTCAAGTTCCTGATAAGGCAGCGCCATCGAATGCTTTAAGCCATCTGTAAATATTTTAGCCCCAAACTTCTGGGTAATCACGCTGACCACATAATCCTGAAACGCTTTGGCAATTCTGCTTACCATTGCTGTTCCGATAAGGAGTCCCAAAAAGTAAAAAACACCATGATAAACCGGGCTTCCATATAAATATTCCTGGAGGTTTCTGGGCAAAAGCTTTTCCTTATCAAAGAAATTGGGATGCGTGACCAATTGATCCAGAATATTTCCTGTAATGGCCGGAGCAAACAAAGAAAAAACCTGGTTAATGGTTGCCAATAGCAAGGAAATAATAATCAGCCATTGGTAAGGTTTAATATATCTTAAAAGTATTTTCATTTTAGTAAATAAGGATACAAAATTAATGATATTATTTTGACTAACAGTGTTAATTATTAATGATAGTGATCTGCTGTTGAGGTGGATTTGAGGTTGAAGGCTGGAAGAAACAATTGATAAAGTATATAAGTAACTCCGTTTCGTTTTTAGTAGGAATAGAGAGTGGTATAGTAATTTTCTGGCTAAAACTCAGATCTGGCTTCCCTCTTCCGACTTCCAGCCTCAGAAAGCCCTTTTGTATTCGGGTGAAAATATTTAAATTGCAGTCTAAGTTTTTATTATGCTTACAAAAGAACAAATTGCCAAAAGAATTTCAAAAGAACTGAAAGATCGTTATTATGTAAACCTGGGAATCGGGATTCCTACTTTGGTTGCCAACTATGTTCCGGAAGGTATTTCCGTAGAATTCCAGAGTGAAAACGGAGTTCTGGGGATGGGACCTTTCCCTTTCGAAGGAGAAGAAGATGCAGACATCATCAATGCCGGAAAACAAACCATTACCATACTAGAAGGAGGTTCATTCTTTGATTCTGCTTTCAGTTTCGGGATGATCCGTGGTCAGAAAGTAGATCTTACGATCCTTGGTGCCATGGAGGTTTCAGAAAATGGTGATATTGCCAACTGGAAAATTCCGGGGAAAATGGTAAAAGGAATGGGAGGTGCTATGGATCTGGTGGCTTCTGCTGAAAATATCATTGTAGCGATGATGCATGTAAACAAAGCAGGAGAAAGCAAAATCCTTAAAAAATGTACCCTTCCTCTTACAGGAGTAAACTGCGTGAAAAAAGTCGTTACTGAATTAGCTGTTCTGGACGTTACCCCACAAGGGTTCAAACTGGTAGAAAGAGCACCTGGAGTTTCAGTAGAAGACATTATCAAAGCTACAGAAGCAGATCTGATCATTGAAGGTGACATTCCTGAAATGCAGTTCTAATCTCAATAAATAAAAACCTTGTCACTGACGAGGTTTTTTTATGCCTTATAAACTACTTAGTAAACACAAAAGTCGCAAAAGTTTTTAAACACTTTAGTTATTTTTAATTTACAAGTTTCATGTATAAGAAGTGCACATAAGGATTTGAAAATCTTTGATTTTCTTCTTCTGTATCTGGAATTTAATATCTTGAAAAATACTTCTATTTATGACTTTAACCTGACATCGGAAATCGTAGCGTTAAGAAAATAATTCCTGTGAACGTTAAGAAAATTCTACTGTCCGAAGTGCGAGACCCATTGAGACCCGATCAACAAATATAGAATTCGCACAAGTTTAGAATTTTTAGAGAACAGGAATTATTTTTAGCGTAGATTTCCCGGTCTTGAATTTTTGCTTCTTTTGTTTCAAGACAAAAGAAAATAAAATAATAAAAAAGACTGTTTCATCATGAAACAGTCTTTTTATAGGTGAAGGTTAGTTAGTAAACTAACTTATTATTTATTATCCTGCGCTCCAAAAACCTTCTGCAAAATACTCGTAGTCCTCATAGCCGGAGTATTTCTGATTCCGCTTTCTTTATCTGCCACCATTTTGAAAACACCATTGATGGTTTCTGTCGTTACATACTCGTTAAGATCAGTCGTTACAGCCTGCCCTGTGAACGTATTATATTTTGAGATCAGGTTCTTCCATACAGCATCAGCACCTACTTTTCCTAATGAAGCCTTCACTTTTGGCTGGAAAGCACTGAAAAGCTGGCTTTGAGTTTTAGTCTGAAGGTAGTTGGTGGCTGCATTATCACTGCTTAGCAGGATATTTTTAGCATCTGTAATGGTCATGGAAGTGATCGCTTTGGTGAAAATAGGGGCTGCTTCGGTTACTGCATCTTCAGCGGCTCTGTTTAAGAGTTTTACTCCTTCATCTGCAAGGCTTCCCATTCCGATAGAACGTAGCGTAGTATCAATCTTTCTTAGTTTTTCAGGCATTAGGATCTTCACGGCTTCATTTCTGAAAAATCCATCTGTAACCGCCAGTTTTTTAATACCATCCGTAACACCGATATTCAGAGCTTCTTTCAGTCCTGAAGAAATCTGAGTTGAAGTAAGACTTCCCAGATTCGCATTCGAAGAGGAAGTATTGGTTTTTATTGGTGTAGTAGCAGTTGTATTGGTGGAAGTTGTTGTACCCGTATTTTTAACAGGAGTATTCAGATCTACACCTGTTTTATCTTTCACGGTAGATTTAATAATATCCAGAATTTGTGCTTGTGTAGAAATGGAGAAGAATAGCCCGGCTGCCAGAAAAATGCTTTTTTTCATCGGATTTTTTTTACAAATTTAAACGTTTTATCTTTTTAAGTGATCAATACTGATCAAAAAACAAACCATAGTTTTAAAATGAATATAGATTTACTTCGAGAGAATTGTATGATGATCTTAAATACTAGGCTCTTAAAAACTTAGTGTTTATAATAAGTCACCCTCTCGTATCATATGAACTGAAAAAATAAGAATTTGAAAGCTTTTACGACTTTATGCCTAAAAAAATTCAAAGAACTTTGAAAAATAATTATCTTAGCTGAAACCTTAATCCCATTCCATGATACGGACTTTTTTTGTACTCTTCATGCTAGTTTCTACCATACTTTTTGCTCAGAATAAATTGAACCTGATCCCTTATCCGCAAAATGTGCAGATCAATAACGGAAATTTCGTTATTTCCGACATCCTGGTTATGAGCGATGATCTGCCTAAAAATGAAACGGAATATTTCAAGAAACGATTCAATTCAGAAATAAAGATTAAAACGTCAAAGAAAGCCGATGCTCAATTGATTTATTCGCAATTGCCAAAAGCTCCGGCAGGAAAAGAAGAATTTTATACCCTTGAGATTTCACCTAAGAAGATTCATATTCAGTCGTATACCAGACAAGGGTATTTCCTTGCACTTCAGACATTGATTCAGTTATTTGAAAACTATAAAACGGAAAAGAAAATTCCGGCATTAAAGATTGAGGATCAGCCAAAATTTGCATGGCGTGGGATGCACCTTGATGTTTGCCGCCATTTTTTCACGGTAGAGGAGGTGAAGCAGTATATCGATTATCTGGTGATGTACAAACTGAATACTTTCCATTGGCATCTTACAGACGATCAGGGATGGAGAATTGAAATAAAAAAGTACCCGAAACTTACACAGATCGGTTCAAAACGTAAAGAATCGATGATTGGGGCTTACGTGGATAATACTTACGATGGGAAACCTTACGGACCTTACTTTTATACTCAGGAACAGATAAAGGAGGTGATAAAATATGCTCAGGAAAGACATATTACTGTTGTTCCGGAAATCGAAATGCCGGGGCATGCTCTGGCTGCATTGTCTGCTTATCCTGAACTGGCCTGTACAAAAGGGCCTTTTGAATCCGCTACAAAATGGGGCGTTTTTGATGATGTTTTCTGCCCAAAAGATGAAACATTTACATTTCTGGAGAATGTTCTGGATGAAGTAATAAAGCTGTTTCCATCCCAATACATCCATATCGGAGGTGATGAATGTCCGAAAACCAGATGGAAAGAATGTGCACATTGCCAGGAATTGATTAAGAAAAATAATTTAAAGGATGAGCACGGCCTGCAAAGCTATTTTATCCAGAGAATTGAAAAATATGTAAACAGCAAAGGAAGAAAAATTATTGGTTGGGATGAAATTCTGGAAGGCGGACTGGCACCGAATGCCGCTGTAATGAGCTGGACAGGAGTAAACGGAGGTATTGAAGCCGCAAAATCAAAACACTTTGCAGTCATGACACCGGGTGCCTATTGTTATTTTGACCATTATCAGGGAGATCCGCAATCAGAACCGAATGCTTTCGGAGGTTTCACGCCGCTGGACAAAATCTATTCGTATAATCCTATCCCTTCCGAACTGAACGCAGAACAGGCAAAATACATTCTGGGAGTACAGGCGAATCTGTGGACTGAATATATCCTGGATTTTAAGCAGGTACAATACATGATCTTCCCAAGGTTGATGGCACTTTCTGAGGTAGGATGGGGAACATCTGATCCTAAGAATTATAAAGAATTTGAAAATAGAGTGATCAGCCAGTTCAAAGTTCTGGATAAAATGAAGGTGAACTATGCCAAAAGTATTTACAATATCTCCGGAAAAGTAATTCCTGCGAATAAGGGGATTGCCTATGAACTTTCTACTTCACAAAACTCAAACGGAATCCGATATACATTAGACGGAACGATTCCTACCATAAACTCTGAAACATATCAAGGCCCGGTTTCCATTCCAAATTCTGTAACGATTAAGTCTGCCTATTTTGAAGATGGAAAACTGAAAAGCGCCGTTTCTACTCAGGAATTTACCGTTTCAAAAACTACTGGAAAAAGCATTACACTGGAACAACAGCCAAGTGAAAACTATTCTTTTGGGGGAGCTTTCACGCTGGTAGATGGTATTATCGGAAATGTAAAGCAGCTGGGCAAAACATGGCTTGGCTTTCAGGGAAAAGACGTTGTGGCGACTATAGATTTTGGACAAAAAACGGGTTTCTCGGAAATTTATTTCAATACACTCGAAAATAAAGGAAGCTGGATTCATCTTGCAAAATCAGCAAAGATCTATAGTGCTGATGATCTTGCCAACTTTAAACTGATCAAAGAGATCGGGAAAGAAGATATTCAGAATGCGAAAGGAAAGATCAGACTTAATGTTGGGGCTCAAAATGCAAAATATCTGAAAATTGTTATTGAAAATGCAGGTATTATTCCGGCAGGAAATCCTGGTGCAGATTCAAAAGCATGGCTGTTTGTTGATGAAATTGGCGTAAATTAGCCCTACAGAATTTTACAACATGCAGGATACCATTCTTTCTTCAGAATTTGCTTCATCACCAGACCTTGTAGAAAAGCTATACCAGAACGGGATAACGAAAAAATACAGTGAAGGAGAGATTATTTTGGATGAAAACAGTTCTATCCGCTCCATTCCTATTGTGATGAAAGGGATGATCAAAGTGATCAGAACAGAAGAAGACGGAAGGGAGATTCTGCTGTATTACATCAAAGCGGGAGAAAGCTGTATCATGTCTTTTCTGGGCGGAATGCACAATGAAAAAAGCATTGTAAAAGCCGAGGTAGAAGAAGATGCGGAAATTCTTTTCCTTCCGGTAGATAAAGTGTCTTTATTTATCAAAGAACATCCGGAATGGCTGGATTATATCTTCAGGCTTTATCATAAACGTTTTGAAGAACTCCTGGATATTATCAATGCCATCGCATTCAAAAAGATGGATGAAAGGTTGCTGAACCTCCTTCATAAAAAGTCAGAACTCACTCATTATAATATCATCAATACCACCCATGAACAGCTTGCCAACGAGCTGGGAACCGCTAGAGTAGTGGTATCCAGACTTCTCAAGCAACTTGAAGAAGAAGGAAGAGTGAAACTCGGCAGAAACAAAATCACCCTTCTGAACACCACAGCTCAGCCCTAAATCTCAGAACCAATCAAAGGTACTCATATTCCCCTCCTCCGGAGGGGTGTCAAAAATTCAAAGAATTTTTGACGGGGTGGTCAACATCATTAGTGTCATTTGTGAAAACATTAGTGCTATTAGTGTTTAAAAAAAACGCTATGTAACAAAAGTAGCTGTACCCCTCCCCAAACATTCCCATTTTTGCATCATAATTATAGAGATCATAAAAATGGAAATCATAGGCTATGCAGCAGCAGTTTTAATAGGAATTTCTCTCGGATTAATCGGGGGTGGAGGAAGCATTCTTACCGTTCCGGTATTGGTTTACCTGTTTGGAATGGATGTGTTTCTTGCTACGGAATATTCACTTTTTATTGTGGGGATCAGCAGCCTGGTTGGCTCCGTTTCTTATTTTAAAAAAGGATTGGTCAATGGTAAAATGGCGGTGGTGTTCGGATTGCCTTCCGTTATTTCAATTTTCCTGACCAGAATGTATTTACTGCCTTTAATTCCGGATGTGCTGATTATTGTAAAAGGCTTTACAGTAACTAAAAATATTTTTCTACTGATGATCTTTGCCGGATTGATGATTCTTGCTTCCTACAAAATGATTCGGAACAGAGCCGCAGCAGAGGAGAATCTGGGGCAGGGTAATGTATTTCTGGCAGCAGGTCAGGGAGCTGTTGTAGGAGTTTTGACCGGTCTGGTAGGAGCGGGAGGTGGTTTTATGATCATTCCTGCCTTGGTTAATCTTTTAAGAATTCCAATGAAAACGGCAATAGGAACTTCTTTGGTAATCATTTCAGTGAATTCTCTGATTGGTTTCTTTTCATCCATGGACAACATAAAAATAGAATGGAATGTACTGATGTCCATTGCTGTAATTGCCGTCGTTGGAATTATTATTGGCGCTCAGTTATCAAAGAAAATCGATGGTAAAAAACTGAAACCGGCCTTCGGATGGTTTATTTTAATCATGGGAATGTATATCATTACCAGAGAAGTCTATCGTGTATTCTGAAGCTGATTCAGTTTTAACCGAAATCTGCAGTGATCATTCAAGGGTAGTGATTTTTGCTAGAAAGCTTTCATCCTTTATGTAACAAAAGTAGCTGTAGGGGTAAATATAAAGAGGGAAATTTGTATATCATTTCAAAATAAAAATAAGTACAATGAAAATAGAACAGATTTATACAGGATGTTTAGCTCAGGGAGCTTATTACATCACGTCAGCCGGAGAAGCGGCAATTATTGACCCTTTAAGGGAAACACAACCTTATATTGACAGACTGAAAGAAGATGGGGTAACCTTAAAATATATTTTTGAAACCCATTTTCACGCTGATTTTGTGAGCGGACATGTTGATCTGAGCAGTAAGACACAGGCTCCCATTGTTTATGGGCTGACAGCCAGCCCGGAATTTGAAGCCATTATCGCAAACGACAATCAGATATTTGAAGTCGGAAATATTAAAATAAAAGTTCTTCATACACCGGGACATACATTAGAAAGTTCATGCTATCTGCTGATTGATGAAGAGGGAAATGAAACCGCACTTTTCAGTGGTGATACTTTATTTCTGGGAGACGTGGGACGTCCGGATCTAGCACAGAAGGGGGCTGATATGACCCAGGAGGAACTTGCAGGGTTACTGTACGAAAGCCTGTATAAGAAGATTTTGCCTTTGGATGATGATATTACTGTATATCCTGCGCATGGAGCCGGATCTGCCTGTGGTAAAAATATGCAGAAAGAAACAGTGGATACATTGGGAAATCAGAAGAAAACGAATTACGCCCTCAACCAAAAAGATAAAGAAAGTTTCATTAAAGAAGTAACAGATGGACTTTTACCGCCACCTGCTTATTTCGAGATGAATGTGATGATGAATAAACGAGGATATAATAGCTTTGATGAAGTATTGTCACAGGGATTACATGCTCTTGCCCCGGAACAGTTTGAAGAAATAGCAGAAGCATCAGGTGCTCTGATTCTGGATGTAAGAAGCAATCGTGTTTTTGCAAAAGGTTTTATCCCTCAGTCAATCAATATAGGGTTGGATGGTGACTTTGCTCCTTGGGTGGGTGCTTTAATTGCTGATGTAAACCAACCTATTTTACTGGTAACGGAGAAAGGAGATGAAGAAGAGGCGGTAACAAGACTGAGCAGAGTAGGCTTTGACCATATTTTGGGATTTCTGGAAGGCGGTTTTGAAGCCTGGATAAAAGAAGGAAAAGAAACAGACGTTGTAAACCGTATTTCTGCAGAACAGTTTGAAAAAGAAATCGATGGGAAAGGAGCCAAAATTATTGATATAAGAAGAGAAAGTGAATACCATGCAGAACATATTCACGAGGCGTATAGCAAACCGCTGGCCTATATCAACGATTGGATTCGTACCCTGGAAACTCAGGAACATTTTTATATGCATTGTGGAAGTGGCTACAGAAGTACAATGGCGGCAAGTATTCTCCAGGCAAGAGGTTACAGGAACTTTACTGAGATTGAAGGCGGATTCAAAGCGATTGCTTCTACAGCGATTCCTAAAAGTGATTTTGTATGTCAGACTAAAATTTTAAATCAATAAAACGAATATATGTTGGAGATTATAAAAGAACCATGGCCATGGTATATTGCAGGCCCTTTGATCGGACTTACCGTTCCTGCATTACTGATCATGGGAAACAAATCCTTTGGAATCAGTTCCTCATTAAGGCATATCTGTGCAGCCTGTGTACCGGCAAATGTGAATTTTTTCAAATACAACTGGAAGAAAGAAGCCTGGAATTTATTTTTCGTACTGGGAATTTTCTTCGGCGGAATGATTGCTGCCCATTTTCTGCTCAACCCTGCAGAAATAAATATTAATCCCACTCTGAAAACTGAATTGGCAGGCTACGGAATAACAGACTACAGCAATCTTGTACCGATGCAGCTGATGAACTTTGAAAGTGTCTTTACACTGCGAGGATTCATCATGATGGTTGTGGGTGGATTTTTAGTAGGCTTCGGAACGAGATATGCCGGCGGCTGTACCAGTGGTCATGCCATCATGGGGCTTTCCAATCTGCAGTGGCCTTCTTTGGTGGCAACCATTTGCTTTATGATCGGCGGATTTTTAATGGCCAATCTTATTCTGCCTGTAATACTTTCCCTGTAAATGGGATTTTAAAAAAGGATTTAAATTATGATAAAAGAAAGAGAAAATAATAATTCATATAGTGAGACAAATTGTATCAGCGAAGTGAGTGTTGAATATAAATGGTATCACAACCTGAAGTACCTTGCAGCAGGAGTTGTATTTGGCATTATCTTCGTGAAGGCAGAAGTGATCAGCTGGTTCAGAATACAGGAAATGTTCCGTTTACAGTCTTTCCATATGTATGGAATCATCGGAAGTGCGGTATTGGTAGGGATTATTTCAGTATGGCTGATTAAAAAGTTCAATATCAAAACCATCTACGGTGAGCCTATTACGATAGCTCCTAAAAAGTTTAATAAAGGTCAGATTTACGGTGGGCTGATCTTCGGTTTTGGCTGGGCCATTACAGGAGCCTGCCCGGGACCTCTCTTTGCCCAGATCGGAACAGGAGCTTTAGCAGTATCCATCACTCTGTTGAGTGCCATTACCGGAACCTGGGTATATGGTTACTTCAGAGACAGGTTACCTCATTAAAATTCAAAAGAGATGCTTTAGAAAAAGATAAAAAGTTCACATAAGCTGAAAGTTTTTAATCTAAAAAAAGTTCTCTTATATATTTAAGAATATTTTTTGCCACGGATGCGCGAATAGAAGAAAAAATTCGTGCATTCGTGGCAATTCAACATAAAAAGCCTGTGAAAATCATCCACAGGCTTTCGAAGTATAAATTATGAGTAAATGAAATTTTCAGCACCCAGCGCCATATACAGATTGATACGTTCTATTCTGTACTGAAGCTCAAGATTGATGAGGTTCATTTCATTTTTTAGGAGATCCCTTTGCTTTCGGATAAGGACAAAGCTGTTATTGGTCCCTACTTTGATCTGCTTTTGGGTAAGATTGATGTTGTTTTTCAGTTCATTGACAGCACTAAAATTATAGGTCAGTTGCTTTTCAATGGAATGTAGATTGGCTAAAGAGGATTCAACTTCATTCAGTGCATTCAGGACGGCTTTTGAATATTCTTCAACGACCTGTTTTTGCTGTGAATTTTTTATTTCTACATTCTTTTTCAATTTTCCGTTGTTGAATATCGGGGAAACCAATCCACTGCCCACTTTTAATAAAGGATTCGAAAACAGGGAATTGATTGATTCCATATTGCTTCCGGCAGTTCCCAAAGATGAACTTATACTCAGCGAGGGAAGTCTGGTAGCTTTAGCCTCCTGTACTTCATAAAAAGCTTTTTCTATCTGGAACTGGCTGGCCTGTATATCAGATCTGTTTTCCAGAAGCTGAAACGGGAAAGACTCAGGAATATCATTTTTTACAGGATTAAAAAAATTCTGTGTAGCCAGTTTTCCTTCCGGGTATTTTCCGGTAAGCAGCTCAAGCGATCTTCTGGATTGTGTATTGGCATTTTTTACCTTTTCGAGATAACCTTCCAGAGAAATGATTTCTGCCGAAATATTGGAAATATCCAAAGCATTAGCCGTTCCTACTTTTTTTTGGAGGATATACAGCTTTTCCAGATCCTTGGATTTCTGGATATAACTTTGAATCATCTCTTCCTGAATATTTCCTGCAATATTCAAAAAATAAGCTTTGGCAATCATCCCCGCAATAGACTGATGAAGCAACGTATTCTGATATTTGGTAGAAAAATAATTGCTTTGGGCAGCCATTTGCGAAGATTTATTTTTTCCCCAAAGGTCAATTTCCCAGTTTGCTTTTAAAGCAAGACGTCGGATCTGAGCATCACTGATCAGATTGTTGGAGGTATTGGCAACGGCACTTACACTCGGATAAAGATTACTTCCGGCAATTTCCATAGCCAGTTCAATCTGGTTCAGCTTTTCTTTGGCAATGATAAGATCTGCATTGTACAGCATGCCTTCATTGATTAAAGTTTCCAGCTGAGGGTTCTTCAAGTCTGTAATCCAACCGTAGGAAAGTGACCTGGAATTTGCTTTTCTGTCGAATATCCAGTCATCCGGAATATCCAGATGGGCAGCAATTTCACTTTTCTCTTTCAACTGATCCATGCTTTCTTTAGTGGGTTCTTTATACCCTATGCATGAGCTTACACTCACAGAAAGGATTCCCAATACAATTAATTTTCTGTACATATTAATGAAGTTTTGGGATCAGGTAGTTGATTTTACTGTTGATACGAACCATCACTTTTCGGATGAGGTGCAGAGGCTTGATGTGATCAGAATAAATGACGGCTGTTCCTCTGGCACCTACCGTAAGTTGTTTTTGATCATCTTCCAGTATAAATTTGGCAATAAGCTTTCCGTCCGTTTCCGGTAATTGTCTCGCAGTATCCGGAAGTCCGGCTACAGAGCCGTTCCCACCAAGCATACCACCTGCATTGTTCATGATTCCCTGGCTGGTTGCATCAATGACATATTCAAGTCTGGCTTTAACCACTTTTCCAGGTTCTGTTTTAAGGGCAAGTTCTACTTCATCCCCTTTTTTTACTGTTTCCAGTTCATTCTGAGCAAAAAATCCGATAACAGATTGCTGCTTCTGAATCAACACAAATGCAGATTTAAAAGGAGCCATAATTGCGCCTTCATTCAGCTGTACGTTGGGAATAATACCGTCTGTAGGAGCTAGAACAACTGTTTGAGAAAGGTTCCACTTTGCCTGATCCAGTTTTGCCTGGATTTCAGATACTGACGAATTCTCTCCACCATAAGAGGCATTAGATTTTGTTTCCAAAGACTGTTGTTGAGATTGAGCTGCACTGATTCTGGATTGAAGATCACGAACGTTGGTGGTGGCCTGCTCCAGATCAAATTTATTGGCTGCACCCGCTTCCACCAATTCCTGATACTGGGCCACTCTTTTATGGGCAAGATCCAGCTGAGACTGTAGACCCGCAATGTTTTTTCGGGAAGCCGAAATATCCGTATTATAAGAGCTTACAGTAGCTTTCATATTGCTAAGCTTAGCTTCCAGCGATTTGATTTCCTGTACATAAGGCTCTCTGTCTAAAACGAATAATGTATCTCCTTTCTTTACCTCCTGATTAGTGCTCACATAAACCTTTTTTACCTTTCCCAAAACCTGCGTGGTAATATCCACACTTCTGTTTCCCACTTTCACATCGGAAGTAATAGGACAGTAATAGTTTAAACTTAATATTAACGCTATAGATCCGAAAATAGGAAGTGAATATACCACAACCTGCGTGGTAAAGGTCCAGGGGATCAGTTTTAATTTTTTGATAAGCAGCCAGCATATTCCGGCATATATTGCAACTAGTAATTCCAGCATGTCTGTTAATTTTCGGGGATTATCAATTCTTTTTCTTCCTCAATGAGGTCTGTGTCTTTTTTCTGATCTTTTTGATTGCCATAATCATAATTGGCCCAGATCAGGGCAACGGGCCATAAAAGGCCTCCAAAAACAAGGGAAAGGAGGCACATACTTTTTATGGCGTTGAGCTGAGGATGGTTCTTTTTCTCAGCTACTTTTTCCGGATAAATATGAACTTTCCAGAAAAGATAAATGCCTGCAACGGGTAAAACAAGTAAAATGAACCATGATGCAGCATTCGCTATAGTATCTTCTAAATGGCCTGTTGATGCCTGAACAAAATTGCATGATAACAACAGGCAGAGAAGTATTGAAATTCTTTGCATAAATAATTGTATAAGGTAAAATGATGTTGAAATGTAAAACAAGGGAATAACCGGACCATACCGCCGGCTACTTTGAATCTTAAGGGAAGATTAAAGCTTATTCAATAACAGTTGTGTTTTTAAGGTGATATTTTCTCATTTTGCTTTTTAATTGTTTGTGTAATAGTATTTTGATGAAGCAAAATTAGATCGAATAAAGTGAGAAAAAGTATTCCTAAGTTATTTTTTTCTTTCGTTCCTTTTTTTATGAATGCGGGCAGTCATCCTTGAAAGTGAGTTGGGAGTAATGCCCAGAAAATTGGCAATATACTTTCTGTTGGCATTCTGAGAAGTGAAAGGTCTTGTTTCCAGAAACTCTTCATAACGGGAATGTGGAGACGTAGAACAGAACTGTTCTATGCGTGTCTTTGCTATATTGATGATCATTTTCAGCGACTTGAGGTATACATTATAAATACCTCTGTGCTGAAATGCGAGGTCTTCAAATTCATTTTTGTTGAACAGGAAGATCTGGCTTTCAATAACGGCTTCTATCGTGTATTTTCTTTCGGTCTCACCAGAATAGGATTCCGGAGTTTCCATAATGGCGGATTCTTTTTCTGAAGGCAAAAAGAGGTTGCTTTCAACTCCATTTTCATCATCAAAGAAAAATCTCAGTAACCCATGAGACATCATGAATAAATGATTAAAAGACATACCAGGTTCTGCCAGCCTCTCTTTTTTACGGAGAAGTCTCGGGGTACTGATGCTGACCAGGATATTGATTTCTTCATCAGACAGCTCCTGAAAGAAAGGAATATTCCTGAATATTGTAAAAGAATCCATCACAGCAGTAAAGATAATAAAAATAATAGACGGAGATTCCTTGATTCGTCTGAGGATTTCATAGAAGTTTTTTTTAGATTTGTTGGGTATTAATAATTTGAGATACCATGAACAATAACCGAAGAAGTTTTATAAAAAAACTGGGAATTGCAACAGCAGCACTTGCCGTAAATCCGTTGGATCTGATGGCTGCCGAATTACCTGAAAATACATCAGCTAAAGCAATCAACAAACCGATTGTCCTTTCTACCTGGAATTTCGGTCTTAAAGCCAACGAAGAGGCCTGGACTATTCTTGGGAAAGGAGGGAAAGCTTTGGATGCCGTAGAAAAAGGAGTTCGTCTCGTAGAATTAGATCCTAAGGAAAGAAGTGTAGGGTATGGCGGACGTCCTGACAGAGATGGAAGAGTAACGTTGGATGCCTGTATCATGGATCACAATTATAATATCGGTTCCGTTGCCTGTCTGGAACATGTTAAAAACCCGATTTCCGTAGCCAGAGCGGTCATGGAAAAAACACCTCATGTAATGTTGGTTGGTGATGGAGCATTACAGTTTGCCCTTTCGCAGGGTTTTAAAAAAGAAAACCTTCTGACTCCGGAATCTGAAAAAGAATGGAAAGAATGGCTGAAAACCAGTCAGTATAAACCTATTGCCAATATTGAAAATCACGATACCATAGGAATGATCGCTTTGGATGCTCAGGGAAACCTTTCAGGAGCCTGCACTACAAGTGGAATGGCTTTTAAAATGCATGGAAGAGTAGGTGATTCCCCAATCATTGGAGCAGGATTATTTGTAGATAATGAAGTAGGAGCTGCTACGGCAACCGGTCATGGTGAAGAGGTAATCCGTACCGTGGGAACCCATTTGGTGGTTGAGCTGATGAGACAGGGCAGAAATCCACAGGAAGCCTGTAAAGAAGCTGTAGAAAGAATTGTAAAGATCAATCAGAGAAGGAATAAAAACTTAAAAGATATTCAGGTAGGATTCATTGCCATCAATAAAAAAGGAGAATATGGTTCTTACTGTATCCAGGACGGATTTAATTTCGCTGTATATGATCAGAAAGGAAACCGTCTTGAAAAACCGGAATTTGCATTGAAATAATATAGTGCCGGAACACTTGAAGGTAGCTGTTTTTTGCCACGAATGCACGAATTATTTTATTCTATGTATCTATGTGGTTAGAAATTAAATTGTTTTTTTAAACCACATAGAGACATAGTTTTAAGGGCTATGCATTAACCATTTTATTCGTGCATTCGTGGCAATTATAAGCAGTACTCAATTTTATCGGAGATAAAATCTTTGCGCCTTATCATAGTAAGCATTGAAAATACTATTTGTGTCTTTGAGTGATCCAACCCATAAACAAATATAAAACAGACTAAGAAGATTCTTTAGCCAAAATAGAGATCAAAACAAAATATGAAAAGAACGATTATCGCTTCCTTATTTTTAATCATAGCGTGTAAGGAAGAAAAGAAGGAGAACGCAACCCTAACACAACCTGAAACTGAACAGGTAAAAGAAAAAGTGGTTTTACACAATGAATCCAATGAATCCGAAGCAGCTCAAAAATGGCTGGAGAAGAGCATTGTAGATTATTTTAAAGCAGACCTTGTCAAGCAGGACAAAAATATGCAGAAAATGACCACGAAAGACTATTACGACTATAAAACCGATGCTACGAATGTAGATCTTGATGTGGATGGAAGTCTTACAGAGCAGGAATTCAAAGATAAATGGAAGGGCAAATTTGATACAAGTAAAGCTGGAATCGGTATTGGATTTCTTATTCCCGCACAGGACTGGAACAATATTGAAGTAGGAAGCTGCGAACTGAAATCCTCTTCCAAAGACGAATATACATTCAATGTAGTGTTGAAAGATGATAGCTTTAAAGCTAAATATCCGTCAGTGATCAAAGTAAAAAAAGAAAATGGATCTTTTCTGATTGCAGATGTGTTGCAGGAAGAGCCAAAATAACAGTAAGCATACAAAATAAACAATGTCAAAAATAGAAATAGCGTGCTTCAATCCTGAGTCAGCGGTCATCGCTTTTGAAAATGGAGCTGATAGAATCGAATTATGTGACGGATTAAGCGAAGGGGGAACTACTCCCGATTTTGAAACTACAAAACAGCTTCGTGAAAAAATCAATATCCCGATTTTTGTAATGATCCGCCCGAGAGGAGGTGATTTTACTTACTCAGAGGCAGAATTTGAACAGATGAAAAATGATCTGGTTCAGTTGAAGTCTTTAAACGTCGATGGTTTCGTATTTGGAATTCTGGATGAAAATGATGAGGTGAATATAGAACAGAATAGAGCTTTGGTAGAATTGGCTGCGCCGTTTCAATGTACTTTTCACCGTGCTTTCGACAGAGCCAAAAACCTGGAGGATTCTTTAGAAAAAGTAATAGAATGTGGTTTTAAAACGATTCTTACTTCCGGCCAGAAACCTAATGTGTCAGAAGGAAAGGAAAATCTGAAAAAACTGGTTGAGCTTTCTGATGGCAGAATTGAAATTCTTGTAGGAGGCGGACTTCGTTCTTCGAATATTGAAGAATTACGGGCATTTACAAAAGCAGGCTACTTTCATTCCTCTGCGATTACTGATGGCGGGGCATTTGCCAATCCGGCTGAGGTTGTTGCTTTGAAGAATAAATAATACATACTCAATTTGTCATTCAGAGCATAGTGAGGAATGACAAGATTGAAAAAAATATTTAACGCAAAGTTTTTGATAACTGACTACTTTATTTTTAAGGATGCAAAGAAAAGTGACTTTGTCGCTGAAGAAGCCGAAGGTAAAACTTCCGCTTAAAAAGAATCAATGCAGTTGATTCCTCCTTTGCCTCCTTAAAAATATAACATAAAGCAAATAAAAACTTTGCGTTAGAAAAAAATTAAACACACACAAATGAATGAAAACGAATTATCCTACAAAATAATAGGGGCTGCTATAGAAGTACATAAGACTTTAGGGGTCGGGTTATTAGAAAATGCATATGAAACAGCTTTGGCTTATGAATTAAAAGCTCAGGGATTCAATGTGCAACAACAGGTTTCTTTGCCAATGCGGTATAAAGAAATAACGGTAGAAAATGTCTGTAAAATTGATTTGATTGTAGAAAATAAGGTACTTGTAGAAGTAAAATCTGTACTAGAATTAAATCCTATTTTTCATTCACAGGTACTGACCTACCTAAAACATGCCCAAATAAGACTGGGATTACTTATTAATTTTAATAGCGAACTTATTAAATACGGAATTCATAGAATCGTAAACAAACTTATTGATGAATAAAACTATCCTTTTTGCTTTCATTTTCATTCAGACATTCGTAGCTGCACAGTTTTCGGAAAAGAATTTGTCTTCGGAATCCTGGCAGTTCAAAAATTCGAAAGACTCGAAGTGGCTTCCTGCAAAAGTACCGGGAACAATACATTTGGATCTGATGAATAATAAAGTCATTCCGGATCCTTTTAGAGATGAAAACGAAAAGAAAGTACAGTGGATAGAAAACGAAGATTGGGAATATCATACCCGTTTCAATATTACCCAAAAAGAACTGGGAAATCAGCATGCCGATCTTGTATTCAACGGATTAGACACTTTTGCGGAGATTTATCTTAACGGAAAACTATTGAAAAAAACAGACAATATGTTTAGGAAGTGGGAAATTTCGGTGAAAGACCTGTTGAAAAAAGGGGACAATGATTTGAGAATTAAATTTCTATCCACAGTTGAAGAAGGTAAAAAAAGGGCTAAGCAGGTTCCGTTCACCATGCCCGAATCTCCCAGAAGCTTTGTAAGAAAAGCACAGTACCAGTTTGGCTGGGATTGGGGACCAAGATTGGTAACAGCAGGAATTTGGAAAGAGGTCAAAGTTGCGTTTTGGAATACAGCTAAAGTTGAGAATATAAAAATTGAACAGAAAGACTTATCGGATAAAAATGCGGATTTGAATATTCATGCTTTAATTCTTGTTGAAAAGGAGGGTAAATATACCTTTACAATCAATAATAAAACGACTACAGTTCAGTTGAAAAAAGGAGAAAACCGACTGAACCTTCCTTTTACCATTCAGAATCCGAAACTATGGCAGCCTAATGGTTGGGGAGAAGCCTATCTGTATGATATGAAGTTTTCATTGCATAAAGACTCGGATTTACTTTCTGCTGAAGAAATGAAAGTAGGGTTAAGAACTATAGAACTCGTACAGCAAAAAGACGCCAAAGGAAAATCATTCTACTTTAAAGTGAATGGGAATCCATTATACATTAAGGGAACCAACTGGATTCCTGCAGATAGTTTTTCCCCTCGTATTACAAAGGAGAAATATCAAAAGCTGATCAGAGATGCTAAAGAAGCGAATATGAATATGATCCGTATCTGGGGCGGTGGAATCTATGAAGATGACGAATTCTACAAAGCCTGTGACGAAAACGGAATTTTAGTCTGGCAGGATTTTATGTTTGCCGGAAGCTTTTATCCGGCAGATGATGCATTTATAAGCAATGTAAAAGAAGAAGTAAAAGATCAGGTGAGCAGACTTCAGAATCATCCTTCAATTGCTTTATGGTGCGGAAATAATGAAATTGATGAAGCAATTGTCAACTGGGGGTATCAGAAACAGTTTAAATATTACAAAAATGATTCGTTACAGGTCTGGAAAGATTATAAAAAACTCTTTCATGAAGCCATTCCCAATGCTTTGCAGGAAAACCTTACAGCAGACAAAAATATCTATTGGCCGAGTTCTCCGTCAATCGGGTGGGGGCATAAAGAAAGCCTTACAGAAGGAGACTCGCATTATTGGGGAGTTTGGTGGGGTGAGCAGCCGTTTGAGATTTACAATGAAAAAGTAGGCCGATTTATGTCTGAATATGGTTTCCAGGGAATGCCGACTCTTGAAACAACAAAATCGATGTTTTCAGGGACCCCGGATCTGAGTGTGCAGAATCCTACCATCAAAGCTCACGAAAAGCATGCAAGAGGCTGGGAGATTATCAACGAATATATGAAGCGGGATTACCATGTCCCGGTAGATTTTGTTCAGTACAATTATGTTTCTCAATTGCTGCAGGCCCGTGGAATGCAGATTGCGATCGAAGCGCACCGTCGTGCAAGGCCTTACAATATGGGAACTTTATACTGGCAGCTCAACGATTGCTGGCCGGTGGTTTCCTGGTCTTCGATTGATTATCTCGGAAACTGGAAAGCTTTTCATTATGAGGCCAAAAGGAGCTTTGAGCCTTTACTGATCTCGGTGGCGGAAACTGAAAAATCGTATGATATTTACTTGATGAATGACTTGCTTAAAGGCTTCAATTTTGACTTAAAATTAGAGCTTATTGATTTTAAAGGGAAAAAGCTTTGGGAAAATAATAAATCCGGAGAAGTGAAAACCAATACAAGTGAAAAAATATTAAGCCTCAATAAAGCAGATCTTGGTCAATTCGACTTATCAAATACCGTTTTAAAGATGAGTTCCGGACATGAGGTTCAAATTGAAAAACTATTTTTCTTTAAAAAACCCAAAGATTTAAAACTTTCAAAACCTGCCATTAAGATCAAGAGAATATCTCCAACTGAAATTGAAGTTTCAACAGATGTTCTTGCAAAAGATGTCTACCTGATCGGAGATGCCCATTTCAGTGATAATTTCTTTGATCTTCTGCCAAAAACCTCAAAAAGAATTATACTCTCAAAACCGTTGGATAAAGTTGAGGTAATGAGCCTTTGGGATACTGGAAAAAAATAAACAGACATCAAAATAAGAATCATATGAAACGCAATACATCGATTTCTTCAGGTGAAGAAGAAAATAAAATTCGACTTTTAAAAAAAATGCTCAGAGAAGGTCTTGAAAGTGGTACAGCCACCGATTTTGATGCTGAAAAGCATTTGACATTATTACAATCTAAAATGAAAAAATAAATGGCAGAGTATAGGCTCACCCCATAAAGCTGTTCTGTTAATTTGAATCTTGACTTAGCAGAAATCCTACCCAAAAAAAGATAAATTTTACGTCTCCAACTGAAAAATCAGCCGTAAATTTGCACTATATTTCTTTACAGTTATGGTAAATTTTGTTCTGATTGCAGTGTGCATTGTGGCGGGGATGATATTCAAAGCAACAAAATCTATCCACCCGGATGCCCACAAAGGCATCAATACCTGGATTCTTTATATTGCTCTTCCGGCAGTCTCATTCAAATATCTGCCTAAAGTAAAATGGACAACAGAAATGCTGTTTCCGATCGCTGCTACATTTTTAATCTCTGTGTTCTGTTTCTTCTTTATGATGTTTTACAGCAAAAGCAGAGGCTATTCAAGGCGTTCCAGAAGTACTCTGGAGCTGGCAAGCGGATACAGTAATACTTCCTTTATCGGATTTCCACTGATCAGTGCTTTTTATGGAGAAAGTCTTTTAAGTATTGCCATTATTTGTGACCAGACCATGTTTTTTGCCCTTTCAACATTAGGAATTATTGCTGCCGTAAAAGGAGGAAGCAAATCAGGAAAAGTGAGTGCAGTGTTTATTCTGAAAAGACTGATTACATTTCCTCCATTAATAGGTTGTATTTCTGCTTTGGTATTATCACAATTCATAGATTTTACAGTGGCGGAGCCGTTTTTTGATAAACTGGCAGCCACAGTAAGTCCTTTGGCTCTGTTTTCAGTAGGATTGCAGTTGAAATTTAACGGCTGGAAAAAACTGATCCCGCAAATGTCGATGTCAATGCTTTATAAACTGATCCTGGCTCCGGCAATGGTGTTAGGAATGGCTCTGTTATTTGGAATAAAAGGAGATGTAGCAAAAATTACCATATTTGAAGCGGCTATGCCAACATTGGTAACCTCAAGTATCATTGCAGAACAGTTCAGACTGAATACAAAACTGACGAATCTGATCATTGGATTCAGTATTATTGTAGGCTTTTTTACCTCTGCATTTTGGTATGAGATCATCGAACTTTTATTGTAATTCAAAGTCGTAAAGAAAAATAGAATCAATAGTATCTTTCCATTGTTCAAAAGAAAGGATGTTACTTCCAACAGGCATAATAGAAGTTGCAGAATACAAAGGCGAGCCTTTTAGCCTGATTTTAGCTTTGAAAGTCATCCTTTTACCTGTTTTTTGTATGGTTTTAAGCATAAAGAATGGATTATTCATCATCTGTGCTTCACAAAAGACCAATTCAATACTATTATCGATGGTCTCATCTTTTTCAAAATTTGTCAGAACATTCATCATGTCTGGTTTCTCACTGATGTTTTGTTCTTCAGTAATTTCAAAGCCGATGATTTTATTACCTTCTGTTTGAGTTTTAAGGATCAGTTTTTTTCCAATAGGAATGGTCACCTCCGTCTTTTTTATAAGTGTTTTTTCCTGGGCTTGCGTTATGAATAGTAAAAACAGAAAGAATAGCGATAATAATTTTTTCATAGTTATAAAGTTTAAATTGAAAAATACAGACTTTTAAAAAACGGCAAAAATATAAATTATTGCAATTCTCTGAAGAAAAATCTAATTTTACACTTTAAATATTTCCCTTGCAATACGCTCAAATTGTTTTACCGTTAAATTTAAAAGGATCCTTTACTTATAAGGTTCCGGAAGAACTGATGCCCGAAATTCAACCTGGAATGCGGGTGCTTGTTCCGTTTGGCGGAAAGAAGATCTACACGGGAATTGTATTTGAGCTTCATGATCATGCACCGGAAAGTTTTGTGGCCAAGGAAGTAATCAGTATGCTGGATGATAAGCCCATCCTTCCCGGGGAGCAGCTCCGTTTCTGGAAGTGGCTTTCGGATTATTACCTGTGTGGGCTTGGGGAGATTTACCGGTTTGCTTTTCCTTCCTCTTTAAAGCTGGAAAGTGAAACCTATTTAAAACTGAAGCCGGGAGCGGTGGTGGAGTTTGAAAATCTGGATGTCAATGAAATATACCTGATTCAGGCATTGGAAGTACGACAGCTGATCAATCTTACCGATATTGAAGCCTTTATTCCCAAAAAAGATATTATCAAAACGATCAATTCACTGATCGACCTGCAGTATATTGAGATTGACGAGAAAATTGCCGAAAAGTATAAGGCAAAGGAAGTGGCTTATGCAAGAATTAATGATGCGGTTTTGGGAAACCAGAATCTTACGGAAATTCTTTTAAAACTGAATAGAGCTCAAAAGCAGAAAGATCTCTTCCTTGCTATTCTTGAAAAGCAGACAGAGCATCCTGATACTCCTATCAAAAAAGCAGATCTGTTTGAAGATGGCTATTTTGGAAGTTCTCATTTCAAATCTCTGGTCGATAAGGGTCTGGTGGAAGAGTACTATATGCAGAAAGACAGAATTGAAAGCTATGAAGGAGAGATCGAAGAGCTTGAAGAGCTGTCTGAGCAACAGAAAACGGCTAAATCTGAGATCGATGAAGCTTTTGAAGAAGGAAAAAATGTTTTGCTTCACGGGGTAACATCATCGGGGAAAACTCATATTTATTTGGAAAAGATTGATGAATGTATCAAAGAAGGCAGGAATGTTTTGTTTTTGCTTCCTGAAATCTCTCTTACTAAGCAGATTACCCAAAGATTAGAAAAGAAATATGGAAGACAGCTTGGATTCTATCACCAGAAACTGACCGATTTCGAGAAAGTGGAAGTCTGGAGAAGGATCAGACAGAATGACATCGGTATTCTGATCGGAACCCGTAATGCTTTATTCCTGCCTTATCAGAATTTAGGGCTGATTGTGGTAGATGAAGAGCATGATTCTGCCTACAGACCAAGGGAAGTATCTCCGTATTTTAATGCAAAAGATGCAGCTTTGGTTCTGGGAGGACTTTATAAAGCCGGAGTGATCCTGGGATCGGCAACTCCTTCCGTTGAAAGTTACTATCGAGCAAGAAAAGATAAGATGAAATACATTTTCCTGAATGAAAGATTCGGGAATGTCAATCTGCCGGAGTATGAGCTGATCAACTTTAAGGAAGCCCAGGAGTCTAAAAATGTTTCCGGAAACTTCTCTTCAAAGCTTATTGAGGAGATGAAGAAGACTGTAGATGAGCATCATCAGGCTATTGTGCTTCACAACCGCCGCGGTTATGCCAATGTGGTGGAATGTGAAAGCTGCGGCTACGTCAATTACTGCTCCAATTGTGATGTGGTAATGACCTATCATAAAGCGGCCAATGAAATGAAATGCCATTATTGCGGACAACGGGCTTCAAAACCGAGAACCTGCCCGAAATGCCATTCTGAAAATCTGAATGAAAGAGGAGTAGGCGTAGAGCAGATTCATGAGGAAGTTTCTAAACTGTTCCCTGAAAATGAGGTGGACAGAATGGATGTAGATTCTATGCGTAAGAAATTTGCCTACGAAAAGCTCTATGAAAAAATTGAAGAAGGCGAAACGGATATTGTGGTGGGAACACAGATGATTTCCAAAGGGCTGGATTTTGACCATATCGAACTGGTGGCTATTCCCAAAGCGGATTCACTGCTATATGTGCAGGATTTCAGAGCGGAAGAAAGAGCGTATCAGCTGATCACACAGGTCTCCGGAAGGGCAGGAAGAGTGTCCGGAAAAGGAAAAATCCTGATTCAGACGTATAATCCTGATCATTCTGTATTTCAGCTGATCAAAATGAACAATCCTGCCAAAATCTATAAATATATCCTTACAGAACGTCAGAAATTCCATTATCCGCCGTTTACCAAGCTGATCATGATCGAGCTTAAACACAGGAAAGAGGATAAAGTAGACCGTGCTTCTCAGTTTTTAGGATCTATCTTAAGAAAATACCTGCCGGAAGATTGTGTTTTGGGCCCGGAGAGAGCTCAGATTGCAAGGCTCAATAATTTATATCAGTTCCAGATTATGCTGAAGCTTCCCCGTGGGAAGAACTATGAGAAGTTTAAGAATATGGTTTTGATAAGTTTGAAAGAATTTGATGAAATCACTGCATATCAAAGCATTAAAAAAGATGTTTTTGTAGATTTTTAACAATTTTTAACAAACTTTAGACTCTTTTATAAGGCGGCTATGACCCTTTATATGACAATAATTTCTACTTTTGGACGTTGATTAAGTGTTTGGCTTCCTAATTGAATGATTTAACCTATCATTTTTTATAGAGTCAAAACCTATAGAACAAAAAGAAGATAGATGGTAAATTTCAGAAAATATATTTCAAGCGCAGCGGTATTGGCATCTGGTTTTTTCCTGGCTCAATCTACCGTTTCTACCGTTCTTTATTCTCAGAATTATGACAATCAGAAAAACAGTTTGAATCTGCCTTCACCCGTTAGCTCGGTGGTGGAAAAAACCGTTTTGTCAGCAAAAGAACTTGTAGACATTAATGTAAACACAATGATGTCGGACCCCGTGCTGAAGAATGCACATTGGGGATTCGTTGTGTACGACCCGAAAACGAAGAAGGTAATCTCTTCGTACAATGAAAATACCCCTTTGGTACCGGCTTCGACTACCAAATTACTGACCACAGAAACTGCTTTGAATCTCCTTGGAGAAAACTACCGTTGGATGACCCAGCTGGAGTACTCCGGAACGGTGGATGAAAACGGAACACTGAACGGGAACCTTTACATCGTAGGAAGTGGAGATCCTTCTCTGGGAACCAATAAGGCAGGAGCATGGTCGTACAGGGATATTATTTCAGATTTCATAGGTGGACTTTCACGTGAGGGAATCCGCAAGGTAAATGGTGATATTATCATTCAGACAGCGCTTTTCAAAGGCAATATATCAATGCTTCCGGAAAATGTTGTGTGGCTGGAAAACAATAATTACTATCTGCCTGCAGGAACAACCCGTGGAATCAACCCGGCCAATGAAAAACTGATCGTAAAGAAAGGAGGTTTTTCTACAGAAAAGAAGTTTTTCTATGTTTCACCGTATGCTCACCAGATGGTGTATGCTGAAAAGTATGATGGCGACGGTATTCTGACAACAAAACTTCCGGATGCACCCGCTTATCTGGCCAATTCTTTCAGAACGACACTGGTAAAAAGCGGAATTTCAGTTACCGGAAAAGTGACTCCGAAAATGACGGATGTTGCGCCGGAAAGCAGAAAAATGCTTTCAGCGTATAAATCTCCAACTTTAGGCGATATTATTTATTATACCAACCAGCACAGTGATAACTCATTAGCGGAGGCTCTGTTGAAAACAGTAGGATTCCAGAAAATGGGAGATCAGACTTCAGATTCAGGAAGAATGGTTGTAACCAATCACTTACAGGAGGCAGGTTTTGATATGAACGGCCTTAATTATATCGACGGAAGCGGACTTTCAAGAAGCAATAATGTAACTCCGATTTCTCAGGTGAAGTTCCTGACTTCTTTGATGGATGAAAAATATTACAGATCCTATCTGACATCATTACCGGTTGGCGGACAATCCGGAACATTGAAGAGAATGTTTATAGGCGGAGGTAACGGTCAGGTTTTTGCTAAAACAGGAACCCTGAACAAAGTAAAAACGCTGGCAGGATATATTAAAACCAATTCCGGGAAGACTCTGGTCTTTTCTTTAATGGTTAATAACTACTCAGGGTCGGTAGATATGGTGAAGAAAAGAATGGAAAAAATTCTTGAACCTGCATTGGAACTTTAAAAATAGTTTATTTTATATATTATAAAAACCTTTTAATTATTGATTAAAAGGTTTTTTTTATATTTGATTAAATATTTCGAAGTATGAAAAAATTCTATCTTCTGCTGTTGATTTCTTTGGTGTCCCAACAGTTTTACGGACAAAAACAGAATGAAAACACAGATAAAAAGGGGCTGATCGAAAAAGAACAGAAATCCTTTACTCATAAAATGGCTATTGGCAATAATATCAATCCCAATACCCAGAACTATGATCTGCAGTATCAAAGAATGGATGTGAGTATGGATCCGGCAGTCAGCAGTATCTCTGGCTCGGTAACGTCTCATTTTAAACCTACGCAGAGTATGGGAAGCATTTATTTTGATCTTTCCAATGCGCTTACGGTTTCTCAGGTGAAATACCACGGAAACAATATTACTGCCTTTCAGCAGCTTTCTACCAAAGAATTAAAGATAGATTTTCCGGCTCCTCTTTCTGCGAATACTTTAGATTCACTTACAATTTATTATTCCGGAACGCCACCTACTGCTAATAATGCTTTTGCTACAGGTTTGCAGGGCGGAGTTCCTGTTCTTTCTACATTGAGTGAGCCTTATGGAGCTCAGGATTGGTTTCCTACCAAGCAGAGTATGAATGATAAAATCGACCGTTTTGATTTTAAAATCACTACTCCTGATGCCTATAGTGTGGCGGCTAATGGAAAGTTAATGTCTGAGACTTTACTTCCGAGCAATAAAAAGCTTACTTTCTGGAGAACAATGTATCCTACTGCTGCTTATCTGATTGGGTTATCTATCACCAATTTTGTCAAGCTAACGGACACTATCGGAAATCCTCCTTTTCCATTTATTAATTATATCTACCCGTCTACCAATGCGAACACTTCCAATATGAATGATATTGCATGGACCAAGCAGATCATGAACACTTTTGAAACGTATTTCGGGACCTATCCTTTCCGTAACGAAAAATATGGCCATATGGAATATTTGTTTGGCGGAGGAATGGAGCATCAGACCATGTCTTCTATGGGAGGCTGGAATAAAACGATTATTGCCCACGAGCTGGCTCACCAGTGGTTTGGAGATAAAGTAACCTGCGGAGCCTGGAATGATATATGGCTGAATGAGGGGTTTGCAACCTTTGGAGAGCATGTGGCTTATGAGAAGCTCATTATGCCCACTACCGATTTTTTAAATTACCTGCAAGGTCAGATCAGTTATATTACCGGAAGTGCAGGGGGCAGTGTGTATGTTCCTGATTCAGGGCTTTCAAGTGTGAACAGGATATTTGACAGCAGGCTGACTTATGCGAAAGGAGGCTACGTTCTGAGAATGTTGAAATGGATACTTGGAGATGCCGTTTTTTATCAGGCTCTTAAAGATTATCATACAAGACCGGCTTTGGCGTATAACTATGCAAGGACTTCAGATTTTAATGCTTCACTGCTTCAGTCTACAGGAAAAGATTTTACTGAATTTTTTAATGATTGGGTATCCGGAGAAGGGTATCCTACTTACCAGATCAAGTGGCAGCAGTCAGGGAATCAGACTTTATTCAAAGTTACACAGACTCAAAGTAGTCCTACCGTAAGTTTCTTTGAAATGCCTCTGCCTATAAAAGTAAACGGAACGGGTGGTGAAACAGCATATCTCGTACTGAATAATACTTCCAATAATCAATACTTCCAGGAGTCTGTCACTTTCCCGATAGCGAGTGTTCAGTTTAATTATGAATACCAGATCCTGGAAAAAAATTCTACCGTTACCAAGGATAATACTTTAAGTGTGTCATCTGTAGAAAAAGACAGTTTTGGACTTTATCCGAATCCGGCCAAAAATGAATTGTATCTGAAAGGCATCAATAAATCAGTCGATTTCTCCATTCATGCTATCGATGGAAAATTAGTAAGAAAAGGAACTTATCAGCCAGGAAAAGCAATAGGGATTTCAGAATTGGTTCCCGGAGCGTATATTTTTACGGTGGATGAGAAGAATATTAAATTCATCAAATATTAAAAATATTGATTAATTAACATAATGATATAAAAACAAAGAAGCTTTCAAATTTGAAAGCTTCTTTGTTTTCTACTAGCTTTTGTCCCTCTCTCGGTAGCGGTTTTTACTTTGTATCTGAACCATTTGTCTTTGAACAGACGACGCATAATATTATCAAAATGTCTTGTAATTACAAGGTTTTTAAAGCCACGCCATTTTTCAAGAGGGCTTGAAGGCAATGCTCTGACGGATACGGAATATCCTTCCGTATCATATTGGATATAATGCCACCATCCGGATGGGATATAAAGGGTTTCCCCGGGATGAAGAATTGCTTCATAGCCATTCAGATAGAGGAGGGCCGGATATTTTCGGTAATCAGGATTTTTTATCTGAGCCAGGCTGTGAAAATTATAGGGGAGTTTGTACATGAAATCAGACTGTTCCCAAGGGAATAGCCAGATCCTTTTGATGCCCTGAAACTGTGTGATGAAGACATGGGACATATCAATATCAATATGATTCCTGGTGACGGAACCTTCTCCTCCGAAAAACATGAAAGGCAGCCACTTTAATATCTTTCCTCCTGTCACATCATTATACAGGAGATCGTTTTTCAGTTCAGGTTTTATTTTGAGTAAATTGAAAAGAAACAGCCTGTGTTCAGTAGGTGTAGTGGTAATCAGATCCAGGTATTCTGAAAATGTAGTCTGTTCAATAGGTTCACTGGCTACTTTATCCAGGGAATCAAGTTCACTGCCATAAATATTAACCCTCTGGCTGCCTGCTATTTCTTTAAAATACTCATAATTCCACTTTTTAAAAGCAGGACTTTCGGGACTTACAAAGTCTTTAAGAATAACGGGAAGTCCAGGTTTCATATGGTTATTGATAAAGGTTTCCGAATCTGTGATCTTCATTTTTCTTACCGGCTTTACTCTCATATTCTTAAATTTTGAACAAATATAAATATTATCCTACTAAATTTGTAGACTAATAATGTTAAAAGTGAATACAGAATCAATTTTTTAGAATTAAGCTTATAAAAGGTTTTATTTTACTGCCTTTTTAGTAAATTAGCACATCAAAAAAATTACCAAAAATGATCTCTGAAAAATACCTTCAACATTTACAGAACGAACTTCAGAATATTGAGAATGACGGACTTTACAAAAGAGAAAGAATCATCACTTCTCAACAGAGTGCAGAAATAGAAGCCAACGGAAAAAAGCTTTTAAACTTCTGTGCGAACAATTACCTGGGATTATCCAACAATCCTGAAGTAATGAAAGCTTCTCAGGACATGATCCAGTCTCACGGATACGGAATGTCATCTGTACGTTTCATCTGCGGAACTCAGGATATTCATAAGGAACTGGAGAAAAAGATCGCTGATTTCTTAGGTCTTGAAGATACAATTCTTTATGCAGCAGCTTTTGATGCAAACGGTGGTGTATTTGAACCGTTGTTTACAGAAGAGGACGCTATTATTTCAGATGAATTGAACCACGCTTCTATTATTGATGGAGTACGTCTGTGCAAAGCAGCAAGATATAGATATAAAAACAATAATATGGCTGATCTGGAAGCTCAGCTGATCGCGGCTTCTGAAAAGAATCACCGTTTCAAAATTATTGTAACAGACGGAGTATTCTCTATGGACGGTATCGTTGCAGACTTAAAAGGAGTTTGCGACCTTGCGGACAAGTATGATGCTTTGGTAATGGTAGACGATTCTCACGCAACCGGTTTCATCGGAAAAACAGGTCGTGGAACTCATGAAGCTAACGAAGTAATGGGTAGAGTAGACATTATCACTTCTACACTAGGAAAAGCTTTAGGAGGTGCTTTAGGAGGATTTACTTCCGGGAAGAAAGAAATCATCGATATGCTGAGACAGCGTTCAAGACCTTATCTGTTCTCGAATTCATTAGCCCCTGGAATTGTAGGAGCTGCTTTGAAAGTATTGGATATGATCTCTGACGATACTTCTCTTCGTGATCAGGTAATGGCCAATGCAGACTATTTCAGAACGGAAATGAAAGCGAAAGGGTTTGATATTCCGGATGGTGATGCGGCTATTGTTCCGGTAATGCTTTATGATGCCCCACTTTCTCAGAAAATGGCTGAAAAGCTTATGGATGAAGGAATCTATGTAATCGGATTCTTCTATCCGGTAGTACCGAAAGGAAAAGCGAGAATCAGAGTACAGCTTTCTGCTGCTCACACAAAAGAGCATTTGGATAAGGCAATTGCAGCTTTTGAAAAAGTAGGAAAAGAATTAGGAGTTATTTCTTAAGATAAAAAAGTTCTACGTTTGTAGCATAAAAACAGGATTTCTTTGAATATAAGAAATCCTGTTTTTTTATGAAAAGAATACTCATGATCACATTAATCATCATGAAGAAAGGACAGAACAGGGATCATACTCAAAAGCTTTGGTAAAACAATTGAATATTTTAGGAAGCTAAGTAATGCAACTTCGTCGCTGATGAAGCTTTGTGACTATGCGCTCACTTCTTCAGATCGATTGAAAATCGATCCCTTCTTAGCTCACTTAAAATAAAGCATCCACAAACATGAAGCTTTGCGTGAAAACCTATATTGGCTTATTCAGGGGAGGGATTGGAAATAGTATGATAATCAATAAAAATGAAAATACATTGAAAATATGTCAATGGTAAAATGATTGTTAATATTTATTCTGGTAATTAAATTAAAACAGTTGAAAAATACTATTGCTGAATAGTTGATAATATAATATATTTGAAACTAATTCTAATAACCGTTTTGTGAAAAAAAAATTACTTCTTTTAGCTTTTTTTAGCTTTTTTACAACAATTTATGCTCAATCTGATTACAAATCAATACTTACTGTAAGTGCTTTTACTCCTTTTCGTGACCAACGTTATAACGTGGGTTATATGCGGAAAATAAATGAAAGATGGTGGATTGGAGGTGAACTGGGATATGGAACCGACAAAATAACTGCCGTAAGTATTGGGAGTTTTGAAGGAAAAAACAGAATTTTTGAGATAAAACCGGAAGTTTTTTACAGCCTGGCTCCTCAATCAAGATTAAAACATTTTGTATCAGCAGAAGCTTTCTATTTACAACAAATAGGAAAAGATGTTTCAGGAACCTATTATGACGAAAATGATGTTTATTATTCTTTTAGTTCAGCAGATTATAAAAGAACTAAATATGGATTAAATATCAACTACAGTATTTTGCTTCATAAAGAGTCTTCATGGTTTGGCTTTATGCCTAAAATTGGCTTCGGCATCAGGCAGAGAAATGTATCTTATACTAATATGACAAGAAGGGAAGTAGATGATGCTCCCAGAGATGGCCTTCCTTTTGACTATCAATTAAATCGGCAGGGCTCCAATCTGGGTTTCAATTTTAATGTTGATATGAAAATTATTTTCAAATTTTAGAAAATCCCTAATCTTTATTATTTTAAGCTAAAGATTTTAGATTAAATTCTCTTTTTTTCCGAAATAAACTATCTTTGCAAACAAATTTTTAGGATGCTGTATACCATCATCAAAGCTTTGCATATTATCTTCATGGTAAGCTATTTTGCGGGGATTTTTTACCTCGTGAGAATCTTCGTTTATTATAAAGATACCGATGAATTTCCTGAAGAAAAAAAGAAAATTCTGAGAGAACAATATACTTTTATGGCCAGAAGGCTGTGGAATATTATTACCGTTCCGGCGGGAGTCATCATGGCAGTCTGTGGATTGGTCATGATCTTTTTAAATCCGGGCCTGATGAAAATGGGATGGTTCCATTTAAAACTGACGTTTCTGATCGGTCTTGCGGCTTATCATTACTGGTGCTGGAAAAAAGTCCTTCATTTAAAGGCTTTGAACGGAAATACACTGCCCACTGCCAATATCAAACTGAGACAGGCGAACGAAATTGCCACATTCATTCTGTTCCTTGTCGTATTTACTGTGATCTTAAAATCTATGGTAATTGAATATTGGTGGCAATTAATTACAGGATTTTTCGTTCTTGTATTTCTGATCATGATGACAGTGAAACTGGTTAATAAAAATAAAAAAAACAAATAATTGTGGAGTAGGATATTCCCCCTTTTCTACCTTTTACTAAAAAACTATGATTGCAATTTTAAAGAAAGAACTTTGGAGTTACTTTGGAAACTGGAGCGCATGGGTCATTATTGCTGCCTTCAGTCTGATAGCAACCCTTTTCCTGTTCTTTTTCGACAACGATTCTAATATTTTTGAGATCGGAATGGCTTCTTTGCAGAGCTATTTCGTATTGGTTCCATGGCTGCTGATGTTTATCATTCCGGCCCTTTCGATGAAAACTTTTGCGGAAGAACAGCAAACGGGAACGCTAAACTGGCTTTTTTCACAACCTTTAAAAGTTTCTGATCTGGTGACAGGAAAATTCCTTTCCGTATGGATTGTCGGGATTTTATGCCTGATTCCTTCCCTTATCTATCTTTATACAGTCTATGTACTGGGAGTTCCTGCCGGAAATATTGATCTTGGAATGACTTTCGGGAGCTATATCGGATTGATTATTTTAATTGCAGCATTTTCAGGAGTGGGAATTTTAGCTTCTTCCTTATCACAAAACCAGATTATGGCATATCTGTTAGGCGTTTTCATGTGTTTTATCATGTATTTCGGAATCGAACAGCTTGCTAGCTATAAACTTCTTGGGGGAGCCGACTTTATCCTTCAGAATATAGGTTTTTATCAGCATTTCTTAGGCTTTACAAGAGGGCTTATTGATTTTAAAGATGTGGCTTATTTTATCCTGGTGATTGGAGGTTCATTGGTATTGTCTAATCATTTCATTAACAAAAAGAAGTAGAATTATGAAGAAGTTCAATGCGAAGTCGCCACTGGGAATTTTCTTACTTGTGATTGTTCCTTTAGTCATTATCCTTGCCTATTCGGGAGGAAGATTAGATTTAACCAAAGAAAAAAGATATACCCTTTCTGATAGTACGATTAAAGTGCTGGAATCTGTTAAAAAGCCTTTGACTGTAGATGTTTACCTTGAAGGGGATTTTCCGGCAAGCTTTAAGCAGCTTCAGAGTGAGACGAAATTCATGCTTGAAGAATTCAGAAAGGTCAATCCGAAAATCGATTTCAAGTTTATTGATCCCATCAAGACCAAAATGTCTCAGGATACCCTGATGGCGATGGGAATGCAGCCGTCAATCCTTCCGGACGTTAAAGACGGTAAGATCTCCCAGATCACTCTTTTCCCTTATGCGGTGATCAAATATGGAAATGACGGTGTTTCTATTCCGCTGGTAGTACAGCAGGCAGGTATTGATGCAGATCAGCAGCTTACAAGATCTATTGAAGGATTGGAATACAGCCTTGTTTCGAACATCAAAAATATCGCAGCTGATAAGAAAAAGAAAGTAGGAATTCTGGTAAACCACGATGAATTGAGTCCTGATGAATTCCAGGGATTTGTACATCTGGCAATGGAAAATTATGATGCCGGGCCCATCATTCCTAAAAACCAGACAGAGCTTACACTGGAAGACGTTCCATTACTGAAACAAATGAGTGCCCTGGTGATTGCAAAACCGAGAAAAGCCTTTACTGATAGCGAAAAAGTAATTCTTGACCAATATATTATGAATGGTGGGAAAACACTTTGGATGATCGATGCCGTAAATGCCGAAATGGACACCCTGACAAGAGCGAAAAAAATAATGCCTTTCCCGGTTGACATCAATATGACAGACTTCTTTTTCAACTATGGGGTAAGGATCAATACAGCCCTGGTAAAAGACGTTAAAAAGTTTGCCTTATTAAGACTGGTAACAGGTGAAGTAAGTGGAAACCCACAATATACAAGCTTACCTTGGCCTTATTATCCACTTGGAATTGCCGAAAACGATAACCCGATTACAAAAAATATCAATCCTGTAAAATTTGAATTCCCGACTTCCATCGATACATTGGGCGGAAGAAAGAATATCAAAACAAAAGTTCTTTTCGAATCCAGCGAAAGAACATTGCTGAAACAGGTTCCGAATTACGTAGATCTGAAAGAAATTGCAAGTGTAGACAGCCTTGGGCAAATGGAAAAACCAAGCACACCGAAAATCTTTGCCGTGTCTTTGGAAGGGAAATTCAACTCTGCTTACGCTTCCAGAATTGAAAGAAAATCTTACCCTGGATTTAAAGCATCCAGCCCGGAAAATAAAATGATCGTGATTGCAGACGGAGACGTGGGAAGAAATAAAGTGATCAAAGGAAAACCGCTTCCATTAGGAGTAGATCTATTAACCAACGAGCAGTTTGGTAACGAGCAGTTCCTTAGAAATGCCTTAGACTACCTTCTGGATGACAGCAACCTGATGGAGCTGAGAAACAGAAATATCGAAGAAAGACTTCTGGACAGACGCAGAATTACCGAAGAGAAAACCAACTGGCAGTGGCTGAATTTATTGCTTCCGCTGGTGATTATTGGATTGATTGGAGGATTGTTCTTCTGGTTGAGGAAAAAGAAGTTTGGATAGAAAAATCCCCTGCCTTCGAAATTCAAAACTTTTAAGCCACGAATACACTAATAAAAAAGATTCGTGCATTCGTGGCCATTACAATAAATAAGAAGAGAAGCTCGACAGCTTCTCTTTTGTTTTATGGCTATAACAGTTTATAATTCATAGTCCCAAGATCTAGATTTTTCCTTTCATTTCCATTCCAACTATTCAAAATTTCATATTCAAAAGCTTTTCTGAAAGTCCCATTTAATTGTTTTTCTTATTCAAATTTACCTGATATTTCTCCAGCACATTCCATATCCCATAAAAAGCATCATTCCCTTTTTTATCCGAAAAATTAGTATTGAAGATCATAATCCTTCCCAGATTATTTTTAGGATCAAAGAACAGTATCGACATCACGCCGGGATCACCTCCCGTATGACCAATATAGCCCCGGTTGATGGTTTGAAAAGCTATCTTTATTCCATTTTCCGGTTGGCGTCAATACATTTTCTAAAAATGCGGCCATGGAAATACTAGAATCTGAGGAATTGAATACCTGTTCATCATCAAAAGCAAGCTTTAGACCTTTTAAATCTTGATTGGATTTCAGAAAGTAATTTTTGGATAAATAGAATTCATTGTCCAGAATAGAAGAAGTATGGGTGGCCAGATGGCGGATGGTAATTGGTATTTGTGGGAAATTGGGGTTGACTACTTTGAAAGGTAAATATTTCTGTACAGGATCATCCAGATTTAGTTTTCCAAGTTCCTGAGCTTTCAGAATGGTGATTCCTACAAATGTTTTAGAAACAGAAGCAATATTCTGAATCGTTTTCTCAGTATATGGTTTTTTCTCTCTGGCATCAGCAAAACCAAATCCTTTTTCATATAAAGTTGATTTTTCATCCACAATAGCAACCGCAAACCCATTGAATAATCCCTGTTGATAGATCTTATCCAGAGCTACATTCAAAGAATCCTTTGTGTGAAGTTGTACAAAGTGGGAACCCTTTCTTGAATAGCAAGAGGTTAATACGCAGAAAATAATACTCAATATTAAAATTCCTCTCATATGTTTTTAATAATAAGACACTTGATGAATCTGTTTTGTTACAGATATATTGAAATAAAAAAAGAAACCCGAAGGTTTCAGTGTATCAATAATATTCTATTTCATAAAAATACTCATAAGGATTAATTTTTACGTCAGGGCCGGAGGCTTCATAAATTTTGTTATTGAATTTATCATATTTAAATTTTGTAGACCCTGAATCTTTACTAACTGGATTTTCATATGAAAAATGGGTAATATAACCATTTTTATCATACTTTTTTGTGTGTACATCCCATGTTTTACCAATCATAATATTGACCTCTTTTGTATTTCGATGGTGTTTATCATAACTGAAAAAACTATTATATTCTCTGGATTTTCTGCTGATTAGATTGTTGTTTTCAGAATAAACAAATTCATGTCCGGTATTCTGAAGTAATGTTCCATCCATATAATTTTCCAATTTCACCTTATTTCCATCATAAATATATTTTTTGATTAACAATGGCTTTCTGTCAGGTTGAACAGCATTGACTAAAATGGAATGCTTATCCGGATCATAAATAACCTCCCAATGGCCATACTTGAGTTTGCCCTGCTCCATATAGGATTCCATATATCCTGTAATCTGGTTTTTATTATTATAGGAATATTTTTTTATCTTCAGAGTATCACTATCTCTTACGGTTTCCTTTCTGATAAGCCGGTTCTGAGAATCATAATGAAGATAGGTATACATTGTAACCATAGAATTTATTTTCACTAAAAAGCCTTCCTGATTAAAGAAATGAGTCTCAATAATTTGTTTTTGATCTTCCTTTGGGTACTTTTTGAATTTTGTGATTTTTTTTATTTTTCCGTTTAAGGTATGATTTTCATATTGATTCTTAAGAGTTGTTTTTGCTTCAGGTATAAAATCGTCAACCATACGATCAAAGTCAATGGTTGGATTCGAAAATTTATGCTGAGGAAGATAGATTTCTTTAAAATTTGACGGGTCGTAGACATTTATCCTTGCATAAGCGCTGTCTGTCTGGGCGTACCCCTGAATATGACATATTAGAGCAGATAGTAATGAGAAGGCTGTTTTGATAATTTTCACAATTATTATAGTCTTAAAAGATGAAGATATTTTTCAAATATATAAAAAATCCAAGGGGCTGAAACCAAAAAAGAGAAGCAAGAGCCTCTCTATATATTAAATATTTTAATCTGTTTATCTTGTGGTTTTATATCAATATCATTTTATTTCCAATACAGGAATAATATGTTCCCATTTCAGTTCTTTCGCATAATCCAATGCTGTTTTTCCAGTTCCTGACTGAATATTTTTATCAGCTCCGGCATCCAAGGCAGCCTGTACAATGGTTAGATTTCCGGCAATGGTTTCCCGATGGAGAAGGGTGAGTCCGTTTTCATCCGTTTGATGTACTTCGTCAGGATATTGCTGTAAAAATTTAATGAATTCTTCCTTCATATTTTTACTCATGGGGTGCTCGATCAGGTTCTCCGGGTTTTCTTTTTGGTTATTGGCTACCAGAATATCGTTGTAGTCTCCAAAGTCCAGTTGCCAGGCATCATCATGTTCTCTTCTTTCCGGTTCAGACATGTCAGCACGCATCTTTTGAATGGTGAATCCTCCATAAGTTTTAGGAAGAGTAGGAGAGGAAGAAGAAAATAATTTAGAAAGTCCCTTGGATTGTTTTACAGCTGGGGTAATGGCAAAAAGCCAGTCGCTGATATGATTCAAAGGAATTTCAACATAATCGCCCACCTGTATGTTTTGAAGGCTGTGTGGTTCATTGATCAGATAACCTTTGACATTTTCACCGTCAAAAGCCACTTCATTGATCCACATATGTTCTACCAGTTCTTCCCCAGTTTCTTCATCCTGTTCCTGAAAAATAGTTTTTACGCAGGCGAGATCAAGGCCGGGAATTATTCTTCGGTATTCCCAGGACTGTTCGCGCCAGAAATATTTAAAAGTTTCCTGTGCTCTTTGATAAGCTTTATGCATTTCCGGATCATTTCCGTCGGCAAAAAAAATCGAATTGTTTTCCATATACTGTGTTGTGATTAGGTGGCTATAAATAGATATGAAGGGATAATTCTACTTTTGATAGGCTTCCTTGGGGAGTAGTGCTGCAGTTCTGTAATAGCTGATGTCTGCCGGGCACTGCTCCTGAAGATCCTGGAAAGTATCATAGTCATAGTGAGCCCAGTTTTCTTCATGATCAGGGTCCGAAGTTTTGTCAACAGCAAGTTCCAGCTTTCCGTCTTCCTGATAACTGCATTCTATGGCGGCATACTTTTCACCGTTTTCATCAGTAGTATACCAGCATTTTACCGTTTTTTCAAGCTGTGGCTCTTTTGTTTCATTGTCAATAACCTGAGAACAGATGAAATTTTCAGGGTCATCCGTTTTAAATACGGTTTTGGAGATCAGAGGCAGTTCATCCACAGAAAGAGAGTATAATTTGTTGGTGGAAATGATGAACCCGTCTGTCGTCTCTCTTTTTTCAATATCAAAAAAGTCTGACTTTTCTTTCAGGTATTCCAATATCTGCCCTTCATCTTCATCATCACTTAGGAAATAATTGATGTTGTATATACTGTCTTCACTGATGAATTCAATTTCTTTCAGGAAATCTGAGCCTTCTTCATAATAATACAGATGATATTCACTTAGCTTCACAGCATTGCTTTTGGAGACAACTTCCCCAAAAATGTTTTTGTACACTTTTCTCATTGTTAATCATGTTAGTTAGTTTCTCATCTATTAGTTAAGTGGTGAAGCAAAGATAAGTTTCTTTTTTTTCTTAACCTTAAGTGTATTATAGTATTATTTTCGTAAGTAAATCAAATATCTTTTATAAAATCCTCATATTCGTAGTAGAACCTTTCAAATCCATCCATTTTGTCAACAAAAAACTCAAAAATTTCCTGCCATGTATTTTTATTGTAGACAGATACGCCATTTTTTTCAACCCAGATTCTGCTGATTACCTTTCCGTTTTCCAGAGCAAAATGCTCTTCTTTGTGGAAGTCTCCGATGAAATCTTTTAAAATATCTTCCAGTGACCAGATCTTCTCATAATAAGCATTGCGGAAGATTTCATCCCTCATTTCTATATCTAATGACACTTCTGCCTTCTTGGGATCTGCAGAAAATTTGAATGCCATATCCTTGACTTTAGTATTGTAAAGAATCCACTTTCTCGGAAAGGATTTTCCAAAAGCGATCCAAAAGTCTTTTTTGAGCTGTTGTGCCTCTTGTTTACTGAACATAGAGCAAACATAATGATTTAATGGCAAAAAGGCAAAAAGATAAAGTCATTGAATGGGACAATATACAGAGAAGACTTATTTTTAAACTAAAATAAAAGCGTTCTTTACAATCTTCATTCTTTTACCCTTCTGCATTTTCGCTATTTCGCTATTTTGCCCTTTTCCTATTTCCCATTTTCCATATTAAACAATTTTCTTATTTTTGCTGTAATGCTTTCAAAAAAATCTCAATATGCGTTTAAGGCACTTTCATATCTTGTAGAAAAAAGAGATGAAGGCCCGATTCTTATTTCCGAAATTGCGGAACATAAAAAAATTCCTTTAAAGTTTTTGGAAAATATTCTGCTTGAACTGAAAAAAGCGGAGATCCTCGACAGTAAAAAAGGTAAAGGAGGAGGCTATTTTTTAAAAGAAAAGCCTGAAAATGTAAAATTAGCCAAGATCATCCGTCTGGTAAATGGCCCTATCGCTATGCTTCCCTGTGTAAGTCTGAATTTCTATGAAAAATGTGAAGACTGCAATGAAGATCACTGTGGGCTGCATGACGTACTGATTGAAGTTCGGGATGCCTCCTTGAATATTTTAGAGAAAAAAACTTTAATGGATCTGGTCGACTGACCCGGTCTTTTTTTTTGAATTAGTAGTCTATCTTTTTGGTAGGATAATATTTTTATCAGATATTTGCAAAGCTTCAATGGAAGCACATATACACTGAAACGAAATATTATTTATGGTCATTTCAAGAAAAATCCAGGTAAGACTCAATGTACTTTTTGTAACCCTTGCATTCTTAGGTATTGCAGTGTTCTCTATGTATGAATTGGGTTATCTGGACCAGCTTTTCGATATTTTAGCAAAAGACAATTATATTTTTTACTGGATGCTGTTGGTAGGCGTTTTTGCCGAAATCGTGGCAGGATCTATGGGAATGGGATACGGGGTGATCTGTACAACAACGCTTTTGTTACTTAATATCCCTCCTCATATTGTAAGTGCAAGTATCCATTCGGCAGAAAGCTTTACAACAGCGGCGGGAAGTCTTAGCCATATCAAACTTAAGAATGTAAGTAAAAGTCTGGTGAAAAAGCTGGCAGTTCCGGCAGTTATTGGAGCGATCATTGGAGCGGTTTCTCTGACTTATCTGGGAGAATATTATGCCAAGATCACCAAAACCATTATCGCATTTTATACCTTATATCTTGGGATACAGATCTTTTCGAATGCTTTTAAAGAAAAACAAAGTAAAGCCCTGAAAAGGAAGACCAATCTTACCAGACTCGGAGTGATCGGAGGCTTTATAGATTCGTTTGCCGGTGGAGGATGGGGCCCTTTGGTTACCGGAACTCTGATCAAAAATGCATTTACACCAAGATTTGCGGTAGGAAGTTCAACGGTAGCCAAGTTTATCCTGACTATCACCGCAGCAGTCACTTTTTTCTTTACCCTGGGGATTCAGCACTGGAACATTATTTTGGGCCTTTTAATCGGAGGAATCATTACGGCACCTTTTTCTGCCATGCTTACGGCAAGGCTGCCTGTGAAGAAAATGTTTCTGATCATTGGTATGCTGGTGATCATCATGAGTTCTATAACTATTTATAAATCAGTTTTTAATTAAAAAATAAGCCTGATCTCTGAAAATAAAGGCATCAAAAATATATTTGGTTTTGAAAATATTTTACTTTTACATCACTAAATATTAGAACATGAATTTACATATCATTGCACTTTTTAAGTTTAATGAAAATTACCTGATGGAAGCAGTGGAGCTGTTTCAGAAGCTTGTGAAAGAAACAAGAAAGGAAGAGGGCTGCCTGCAATACGACCTTATTGAGGATAAGGATAATAAAGGAACCTTTTTCCTGATTGAGCTTTGGGAAAGTGTTGATCATCACAACAGACACAATGGACAGGATCACCTGCTGGACTTCCGTAAAGATGCTTCTAAAATGATGGAGAGCTCAACGGAAGTTTATAAAGGATTTAAGATATATTAATTAATCTGAGTTCTGCCTACTTCACATCTGGTTTTCATTAAGTTCAGAGAAATCTGAAGCCGGAAGATAGTGAGGTTTTATGACAGAGCTACTTGCATTTTATTAATTCTTCTAAAGATCAAAGGCGGTTTCAACATTCTGGAACCGCCTTTTATTAGAAAAAATAGAAAGTATTAAATGAAATGGTTATTTATTTTACAATAAGTTTTCTCGTTTCCGATTGACCACCGTAAGTGATTTTTACTAAATAATTTCCTGATGTTAGGTGAGAAAGGTTCAGATCCTGTTTGTAGAACCCTGCCTGATTGGTAAGCTCAGCAGCATACACCTGCTTTCCGGTAAGGTCATATACTTCTACATTCCCTTTGTTGCCCGTTTTTTCTTTAACATCGAATAAGACCGTAACCTTTTTATCAGCTGTGGTAGGGTTAGGATAAATTCCGAAACTGGCTTTTTTGCCCACTTCAGTGATTCCTAAGGTTTCAGTGATCTTTTTGTATTTGAAATACATATTTCCTGTTGATGATCCTTCATTAGAAATAAAATACATTCTGTAGTAGTCAGATCCCTGTTTGATATAATATACGGCATCAGAATACACTCCGGATGTAGGTTTCCATGAGTGACCAATTGTTGTGATATTGCTTGAGAATGACGTGTTTGCCGGGATATTGGTTGCCGCCGTCTCCTGTGTTTCAGGACGTACTTTTGCAACAGAAATATTCGGATTCTGAATGACTCCGGCCATTCTGTATTTCATGGTTTGCGGATTTCCCTGTTGGTCTACATAAGGGTAATCTGTATAATATCTTGTAAACATCATATCCCAGTCACTTCTGGAAGGTTCCATAGCAGGAACTTTAGCTCCGGTTGTAAATGAGAAATAGTTGAAAAATGCATCATCTGTTCCGTTAGCTATAGTTCTTGTTTCCGTTGGTCCCCAGGCAGTTCCGTTCCATTTTGCATATTTGAAGGTATACCCTCCAAAATAGTCATCAATCATGAATTTAACAGAAGCTCCTGATGCGTATTGCATGATGAAAATTACTTTCCCTACTACGTGATGGTTGATATATTCTCCCCATCCATAAGTAGCAGAACCTTGTTCAAAAGCACCTTCCTGGATATACTTGGTATTGTCAAGATTAAAAATCGGTGAACCATAAGAAGCTACACTGTTTGTTGTGATCGTATCCCAATCAGAAGGAGTAGCGGATGCTTCATATACTTTTATATCATAAGCGTCATTCACTCTGGTTCCAAAACTGGTAGCAGACAGTCTGTAGAAAGCGACATCCCACGAGTTGGCAGGCTGTGTTACGATCGTATTGCTGCTAAAGTCAAAAAAGACACGGTTCTGGTAACTGCTTCCCATGGACATGTTAACGGTCGTATATCCGTTAGCATCTGTTTGCGCCAGCACTGTTTGTTGAACTGAAAGTGCAAACAAAGAAGTCAAAAGTAATTTTGTTTTCATAACTTATTTTTTTTATCCTTATTTAGAATTATTCCACAAAAGTATATATATTATTTTTAATCATTCTAAATAAAAACATTATTTTTATCGTGTTTTTATTCTGGGTATAGCATAAACAAAGCCGACAGAAAAGATTCTGCCGGCTTTAAAAGGTTAATAATAGTCTGAGAAACCTTATTTTTTGATAAATTTCGACTGGGTTGTATTTCCATCAGTTGTTTCAGTTACAGTGTAATATATTCCCGTCTGTAATCCGCTGATGTCAAATAGCTGTCTGTTGAGTTTTCCTTCAGCTACTTTTTGTCCTGAAGCAGAATAAATCCTGATATTTTTAGGCTCTTTTTTGGTTACAAATACCAGAGCCGTCTGGTCTGCATTTACTGCAAATCTGATCTCGTCTGCTGATTTTTTGTGATCTGTAACACCCAATGTAGAAGCTGTATTGTACACTACATCATCAATAAGTATAGCGGCGTGAGCTACATTACCGATGAATTTGAAGGCAATATACTGTTGCGATGAGGCAGGTACAGTATAGCTTAGCGTCTGAATAGTACTTGAAGTAATATCCACTGCTGCTCCCAGAGGAGTAAAGCCAGACATATCCGTCGTGCTCGAAACCAAACCTGCCTGAATAGAACCTGCACCTCCGGAACCGGTGGTAAGGGCTACCTTAAATGACAATGATTTTGTACCGTCAGGTGCCGTGATCTGCGGAGTGATAGCATAAAACGGGACATTGGGCGAGAAAAAAGTATATCCCTGCAGATATTTATTACCATTTGCAGCATCAGGATATAACCTTTGCCCTGAAGTGACAGCAGACCATCCGTTTTGAGGAAGAGAATTACCAATACCTGTAGTAAAAGATTCAAAACTTTCATTGATCGTAGGAACCTGAGCATATGCTGAGAAACCAGTAAATATCAATGCTCCTAAAAGTAATTTTAACTTCATAACATTATTTTTATTTAGAATTATTCCACAAAAATATATATTTATTTTTAATGATTCTAAATAAAGTTTTATATTTGTCGAAAATTTTTTTCAATATATGAAGAAGAAAGTGCTTACCGTTTTGTCACTGTCGATTGCTTTTTGGATGAATGCCCAGCAAAAGGATTCTCTAAACAGGAAAAATATTGATGAAGTAGTTATAACGGGACAATATACACAGCAGTCGATTAGTAAATCGATATATAAGGTAGAAGTGATTGATGCGCAGCAGATTAAAAATATGGCTGTAACCAATGTTGCCGAAGTGTTAAATCAAAATCTTAATATCTTAATAGAGCCCAATAAAGGTTCCGGGAATTCCAGCGCCAACATTATGGGATTGAGTGGGGCATATACGAAGATTCTTATTGATAATATTCCTGTTGTAAGTGATGAAGGTTTAGGTAACCTTGTCGATCTTACGAAGATCAACGTGAATAATGTTGAGCGTATTGAAGTCGTAAAAGGAGCAATGGGTGTGGAATACGGAAACAATGCTTTAGCAGGGGTCATCAATATTATTACCAAAAAAAATTATGGTAAAAAAGTAAGCATTCAGGCTTCTTTACAGGAAGAAACAGTGAATAAAGATTATGACTGGTTTAAAAAAGGGAATGGCCGCCATATTCAGTCTTTAAATTTAGGATATAGAATCAATGATAATTGGTCTGTTGCTGCAGATATTAATCATAATGATTTTCAGGGGTATAAAGGAGAGCTTCGTGGGTATAAGTACTTTAACGAAAGCAATGACGGACTGCGTGGCTACGACTGGCAGCCTAAGGACCAGATCACAACCAACGGAGTCATCCGCTACAGTAAAAACAACACCAGCTTTTATTATAAATTGAATTTCCTTTCTGAAAAGATCAATTATTATAACCCGTTGGTAGAAGAGCTTTATCTTGGAGGGGGGAACAGAACCTACATTTCAAAAGATACCGATTACAATACAAAAAGATGGATACATCAGTTCAACATTCAAACGAAACTGGGGCGAATCAATTATAACGGGGATTTTTCCTATCAGACTCAGGAAAGAAAGTCCCAGCAATATACTTATGATATTCCTCAAAGACAGGAATTATCAAGAGAGCCGAGTATGACGTTCTACAAATCGGATGTGCTTTATTCAAGAGGGATGTTCAGTAATTTTTTAAACAGTGAAAAAATCAACTTTCAGATAGGGTATGAGCTGGACAGGACAAAAGGTTTTGCAGGATCTACCACATTTGAAAGCAATAACAACGGAAAAGATGTTGAACGTTCTATCTTCAACTATGCCAATTTCTTATCTGCAGAATGGAATGCTACAAGCTGGCTTTCTGTACGTCCGGGAGTAAGACTCGCTTTGAGTGATAAATTTGATTCTCAATATAATTACTCCACTACATTAAGGTTCAAAACGACCGAAAAATCTGATATTCGTTTGGTATTCGGCTCTGCAAACAGATTCCCTACTTACGAGGAGCTATACACTTTTGTTGTGGACAACAACCATGACATTAGAGGAAACGAAAACCTGAAACCTGAAACCGGGTATTCTGCAGGGATATTCTGGGATTATGCAATGAGCAATTCTAATGACTGGAAATTTAACTTCAGTGCATCAGGAATGTTTTTGGATGTAAAAGACAGAATTGAAAGTGTGATTGTCAACAACAGTCCACTACAGATGACTTTTTTAAATGTTGATAATTATAAATCCTTACTATTCGGAGGTGGGCTAAATGTAAGAAAAGGTGATCTTTCTGTCAATGCAGGCGTTTCGGTGATGGGTATTTCCCAGGTTCTCAATACAGGAAATGTTTTTTCTCCTAACGATTATAACTTCTACGCAGAAGCCAATCTGGCTGCAAACTATACATTGCCTTATACCAAAACATTATTTGCTCTTTATTATAAGTATACAGGAACGCAGAAAAAGTATACGCACAGAGCAAATGCAAAAGACCCAAAAGATCCGGGACAATATGTATTAGGTGAAATTGGAGATTTTAATATGTTGAATTTCACAGTGAGCCAGCCTTTCTTTAATAATCATTTTGAAATCAGTGCAGGGGTGAAAAATATTTTTGATGTCACCAGCGTCAGAAATACAATACAGGCCGGAAACAGTCACAATGCTGCTGCAAACCAACAAAATCTATTCTATGGCAGAAGCTATTTTGTCAGATTAAATTATAATTTTTAACGGATTAAAAATGAAAAAAATACTATTTTCCCTTGTAATAAGCGCTTCTTTTATTTCTCAGTCATGTATTAATGATAATGAAGACGCTATTATGGTAACTCCTTCTGATGGAGCTGTTGTTAATCCAAATGTAGGTGGAGCCACGGAACCTAATCAGGTTTGGTTTGATTTGGGAACCAATTCAGAAATTGTTACCAAAAGAACAGACTGGGATTTTGCGTTTTATACTGGAGAAGAATTTAAAGTAATTCTGAACTCATCTATTATGATCGCAGCAGCGAAAATTCCTAATGCAGCCAGTATAGATTTAGTAAAAGAAGCTGATGTTACATCACTAAAAAGCAAAGTACAGGTATCCAATTTTGACCCATCCAATGAAGCTTATATCGATGATGTGAAAGGGAACTTTCCTTTAGGTTACACAGCCATTGATGATGTGAAAGCCGTTGCATCCGAGAATGCGGTTTATCTTGTGAATATGGGTAAAAAGATTTTTGAAGGCACTGTTTCTACAGGTTCTGTTGCTATAGGTGGAGATGAAAGAGGTTGGATGAAGGTTCAGGTTGAGAGATCAGGGACCAACTATAAAATAAAGTATGCTGAACTCAACGCTACTACCCATAAAGAATTGATCGTTGGTAAAAATACGGCATACAACTATAATTTTGTCAGCTTAGAGAAAAACAGTGAAGTGAAAATTCAGCCGGAAAAGAAGAAATGGGACATCTGTTTTACTGTATTTACCAATATCATTGCCGGAGCAGGAAGTTACATCTATGCAGACTTTGTTACCACGAATAATTTAGGTGGTGTAGGAGTTTATGAAGTTAAAGTAACCTCCGGATCAGGGGTTGAAGCTTATAAGAATTTCAAAACTTCTGATGTAGACCCATCCAAATTCATTACAAATGATCAGAGGGTCATTGGTGGAAACTGGAGAAATCCTGTGGGAACAAATGGCCTTGAAGTGTATGGAGATCGTTTCTATGTTATTAAAGATGCCGACGGGTATTACTTTAAATTAAGATTTACAAGACTGACAAGTACCGCAGGTGAACGTGGAAGACCACAATTTGAATACAAACCTTTATAAATAATCAAATAATAGTATATCATGAAAAAATTCATTCTTGCAGCCTCTGTTCTGGTAGCAGTATACTCATGCAAAAAAGCGGAAGGAACTTCTAAAGAAACAACAACTGAGGCCGCTTCTGAAGCGCCAAAGACCAATAATAAAATCGTAACATTAAACGGGGGGATCACTGAGATCGTAAGTGCTTTGGGCCACGAAAAAGAAATCGTAGGAACAGATGTTACCAGTACATACCCTGCATCATTAAAAACGACAGCAAAAGATTTAGGACATGTAAGATCAATGACGATCGAGCCGATTATGGCGGTAAGTCCTACTTTAATTTTAGCTTCAGATAAAGATATTAATCCTGAATTAATGGGCAAGATCAAGTCTTCAGGGATTAAAACTGAGGTCTTCAAGCAGGAGTATACCGTAGATGGAACTAAAAAGCTTATTGAACAAGTAGCAAAAGCAATTGGAAATACAGACTACCAGAAGCTGAATGATAAAATTGATGCAGATCTGAAACAGGTACAGCCTATTGCTAAAAAGCCGAAAGTATTATTCATCTATGCCAGAGGAAACATGTTGATGGTAGCTGGTAAGAATACTCCAATGGCCTCATTGATCAACCTTGCCGGAGGAGAAAATGCAGTCAATGATTTTGAAGATTTCAAACCATTGACTCCAGAAGCGGTCGTAAAAGCTAATCCTGATGTATTGTTCTTCTTTGAAACAGGATTGCAGGGAGCAGGAGGAAACGAAGGAGCGCTTAAAATGCCGGGAGTTTCCCAGACCAACGCAGGGAAGAATAAAAAGATCATCGCAATGGATGGAGGTTTAGTGTCAGGTTTCGGACCGAGACTGGGTGAGGCAGCAGTAGGATTAAATAAATTATTAGTTGAAAGCACAAAGTAAATTATACTTTTACATGACAACAAGTACCATACTGCTTGCAATTATAGCAGTATGGTCTATTAATACAGGAGTTTACGATTTTGGTGGTAAATCTGCATTTGAAGTTTTAGGAAAAGTAATACAGGGAGATCCGGACTTATCGTTAAGTGATAAATATGTAGTTTGGGATGTACGGGCAGCCAGAATTATTATGGCGATTTTAATAGGAAGTATGCTGTCGGTTTCAGGAACCAGTCTGCAGGGACTGTTCAAGAATCCTCTGGCAACGGGAGATCTGATAGGATTAACATCGGGAGCGACATTACTGGCGGCAATTGCGATTGTTTTAGGAGGGCATTTCAAAGAGTATCTTCCTGAAGCTGTACAGTTTTCGTTGGTGGGAATTGCTGCTTTTCTAGGATCTTTTTTATCAATGATGCTGGTGTATAAAATTTCAACAAGCGGCGGAAAGACCAATGTGGTCATGATGCTGTTGACAGGTGTTGCCATCACGGCAATCGGGTTTTCCATCACAGGTTTTTTGATTTATATATCGAAAGATGAACAGCTTAGGGATTTGACATTCTGGAATTTAGGAAGTTTAGCCGCCGCAACATGGACGAAGAATACTATTCTGGCAGTTGTAATGGGATTGGCTTATATTATTTTACTGCCTAAAGGAAAAGCTTTGAATGCCATGATGCTGGGAGAGAAAGATGCTCAGCATCTGGGGATCAATGTAGAAAAACTGAAGAGGCAGATCATTATTATCGTTGCCCTGATGGTGGGAAGCTGTGTGGCATTTTCAGGAACTATTGGCTTCGTAGGACTTATTGTACCCTATATTTTAAGGCTTATATTCAAATCCAATTATGCCTTTATCCTGCCTTTATCAGCAATATGTGGGAGTATTCTCTTACTGACAGCAGATACTTTCAGCCGAAGTATTGTGGAACCTTCGGAATTACCGATCGGGATTCTGACCGCTTTAATGGGAGGCCCTATTTTTATCGCTATCTTGGTTAAATTTAAAAAGTCACTGTAATGATCAAGGCACATCAGATTAATTATAAGCATAAAGAATTCCGTATTCTGGATGGGGTAGATGTCTCTTTGGAATATGGTGAGTTTTTGGCTATTGTAGGCCCAAACGGAGCCGGGAAATCAAGCCTTATGAGCGTTCTGGCAGATGAAGTAAGATCCGGAAAGCAAAATATTCTGTTTAAAGACAAACCGATTAAAGATTGGAATGTAAAAGAACTTTCAAAGCACAAAGCAAAATTTTCACAACATAACAGCAATGATATTCCTTTAGAAGTAAAAGATGTCATCATGATGGGAAGGTATCCTTACTTTGATGCCCAGCCTGGCAGAGAAGATCTTGAAGCGATGAACCATATGATGTACGAAACCGATATTTTTCATCTGAAAGACAGAGATTACAATACATTGTCAGGCGGGGAGAAACAGCGGGTGCATCTTTCAAGAGTGATGGCACAGCTGCAGAACGGAATTGCCCACAAATTGGTTTTTCTGGACGAGCCTTTGAATAATTTAGACATAAAACATCAGTATAAAGCTCTGGAAATTATCAAAAACTTTACGAAAAAGGCCAATAGCGCGATTGTTGTTTTGCATGATCTGAACCTTGCAGCCCAGTTTGCAGACAAGATCTTATTAATGAAATCAGGAAAAGTAGCCGCCTTTGGAACGCCGGAGGAAGTTTTTACTGCGGAGACCATCAGCAGTGCCTACAATTTCCCGTGTACCATCTGCGGTCACCCCATTACCAATAACCCAATGATCATTTTTGGATAACCATGGAAAAAGAAGAACTAAAAATTCTGGCACAGAATCTTGCCAATCCCCAGGGAGAAAAAGGCATTGAGATCGGAGAAATGATGAATGCCACTAATATCAGCATGACGTTAGAAAGTATCAGGACCCTTCTGATCGAAGATGATGAGCATATCCTGGAAATAGGACACGGAAATGCCGGTCACCTGAAAAATATTTTAAGTTTAGCCCAAAACTTACACTATACAGGAATTGATATTTCAGAAACCATGCATCAGGAAGCCAAACGACTGAACAAAGAATTCGACAGTCAGGCAGAGTTTATACTATACGAAGGAAAGAAGCTTCCTTTCAGGATGGAACTTTTGATAAGATATTCACCGTCAATACCGTGTATTTCTGGGAAAACCCGGTTGAGTTTTTGAATGAGATCTACAGAGTTATGAAAGATGAGGGAACTTTCGTTCTTACTTTCGGGCAAAGGGCGTCTATGGAAAAATTACCATTTACAGCCTATGATTTTACATTGTACAGCAATGACGAAATGGAGCAGCTGGTTTCTGAAAGCCATTTTAAAAGAATGAAAACTTCTGAAAAAGAAGAAGAGATAAAAAGTAAAACATGAAACGAAACCAAACAAAGAATATACACAATTTTAACCATAAAAAAGTAAAATAATGAGCACATTAGTAAATGATCTAAAGGAAAAATGGGAAGCTCTGAAAGCAGAAAATCCACACATAAGAATAAGAAATGCCGCTGCACAGTTGGAGGTGAGCGAAGCAGAACTACTGGTAACAAGCATAGGAGAAGGCGTAACTGTTTTAACCCCTGATTTTCCGGGGATCCTTACCGAAGCTGAACAATTGGGAAAAGTAATGGCTCTTACCCGTAACGATGAATGTGTGCATGAGAGAAAAGGAACTTACCTGAATGGAGATTTCAGCAGCCCTCACGCACAGCTTTTTGTGGGCGAAGATATTGACCTTAGGATCTTCCTGAACCACTGGAAGTTTGCTTTTGCTGTAGTGGAAGGAGATAAAAAAAGCCTTCAGTTCTTTGGAAAAGACGGTCTGGCCCTTCATAAGATCTACCTGACGAAGAACAGTAATGAAGAAGCTTTTGATGCGATCGTTGAAAAATTCAAGGCTGAAGACCAGAATCAGCCATTCACATTTGAGGCCGTAGCTCCTAAGCAGGCTGAAAAAGCAGATGCTGAAATAGATGTGGAAGGATTCAAAAAGGCATGGACAGAATTAAAAGATACCCATGATTTCTTCATGATGACAAGAAAATTCGGAGTAAGCAGAACACAGGCATTGAGACTGGCTCCGGAAGGATTCACAAAGAAAATAGACAATGCTAAAGTGGTAAACATCCTGGAAGATGCTTCAGAAAAAAATACACCGATCATGGTGTTTGTAGGCAACAGAGGAATTATCCAGATTCATACAGGAAACGTAAAGAAAACACTTTGGCACCAGCAGTGGTTCAATGTGATGGACCCGGACTTCAACCTGCACCTGGATGTTACCAAGATTGCAGAAGCATGGATCGTTAAAAAACCAACCGAAGACGGAGAAGTTACAGCTATCGAAGTATTCAACAAAGAAGGTGACTTCATCGTTCAGTTCTTTGGAAAAAGAAAGCCGGGAATTCCTGAGCTTCAGGAGTGGAAGGACCTTGTAGCGGCATTAGAGCAATAATAATTAGATGATTTGAATGGGGCCGTTTTGTAGTAAAATTCAAAGCGGCCTTTTTTATGATAAAGCGGAAAAAACGAATCTGCATTATTGTGTTATTCGTGCCAAAATATTTGTGTAATTTGTGATTAAATAAATAAAATGAAAAATATTCTCATAGCGATACTGCTGGCAGGTTTCTGTACATTAAGTGCGCAGAACTTTAAAGCATATCAGTTTTATGATAAAAAAGGAAAAGAAGTAAAGACAGACAAACTGGTTAAGGAATTAGCCGAGTACGATGTTATTTTCTTTGGTGAAAACCATAACAGCTCCATCAACCACTGGCTTCAGCTGAAGATTACAGAGGCTTTGTATGAAAAGAAGAACGGACAGCTTATTTTGGGAGCAGAAATGTTTGAAAGAGATAATCAATCCCAGCTGAATCAATATCTGAATGGTACATTTGATGCTAAAACACTTAAAGACTCTGCCCGTTTATGGAACAATTATACAACAGACTATAAACCGTTGGTAGATTTTGCCAAGGCCAAAAAACTGAGCTTTATTGCAACCAATATCCCAAGGAAGTATGCTTCACAGACCGCCAAAGAAGGCCTTGAATCTTTAAATAAACTAAGCGATAAAGAAAAATCTTACATTGCCCAGCTTCCTATCAAAGTAACACTGGATACTCCCGGTTACCCGGAAATGAAAAAAATGATGGGCGACCATGCAGAAGGAACAAAAGTGATGAATTTTATCTCGGCACAGGCTACAAAAGATGCTACAATGGCAGAATCTATCCTGAAAAACATCCAGGCCGGAAAGACCTTTATCCATTACAACGGGAATTACCACAGTAAAGAATTCGGGGGAACATACTGGTATATCAAACAAAAGAATCCTACCCTGAAAATGGCTGTGATCTCTGTCTTCGAATCAGAAGATCCGGAATTGAAAGTACCTGCTAAGGATTATGTCCCAACAGAATTCAATCTGGTTATTCCTGAAGATATGACGAAAACTTTTTAACGGTAAAATCTTGTAATGTTGATTTTATAGATTGCAGTGTAAATAGATTTTGCAGATGAATGGTATTTTATAATAAATCATATTACAATTGAATAGAAACGGGCTTTAGCCCGTTTTTTTATAGATAAAAACTTCCAATGGCTTTAGCCAAAACATAAAAAACAGTAAAAATCTCTGTCAGAGAATTAAACCCTGTATTAAGGATTTTCACACGACAATATTTACCTTTGTACCACATTCAGAAAACATGAAAAAAATATCCTTGCTGTTGGTCCTTTTCATAGGATTGATCAATGCTCAAAAACTGACTTCACATGAAATGTCCATCATCAATCAGGGAGATGTAAATACGGCATTACCCATTTATCAGACTACCGATGCCAATCAGCATAAGACATTATTAAGCCTTTCTACAGAAGCAGACCCGCTTGATCCCAATATCGCTGTTCTGGTCAAAAGAATGAAAGAATCTCTTCTGTCCACAGATGGGGGAGTGGGAATTGCCGCTCCACAGGTAGGAATCAACAGGAAGATCATCTGGGTACAGCGTTTTGATAAAGAGGGTGCTCCGTTTGAATATTTCATTAATCCGGTGATCGTTTGGCGTTCCGACCTGCAGAATCTTGGTCCGGAAGGCGATCTATCGATTCCTGAGTTCAGAGATCAGTTCTACAGAAGTAAAGTCATTCAGTTAGAATATGTGGATTTGAAAGGGCAGAGATATTCGGAAATCGTAGAAGGATTTACGGCGGTTATTTTCCAGCACGAGATCGATCACCTTTTCGGAATTCTGATTTCCGATAAAAAGGAAAAAGAAAAAAATAATTCCTACAACAAGGTGGATGCCTATCAGAAGAGTGATATGAACAGGAGATAGATTTCAGATTATACTATTACCTGTTTTCGGATGAATGAAATTAAGCTTTAAGTTATTGGAAGTTGGAAGAATGAGGCTGGAAGTTACTGGCAGTTTTATCATTTAAAGAGGTTGCCATCAATTTGGTGACACCACTTTAAAAAGATGGAGAAAAATGATTTATTATAGCCTAAATAACTTCCATTTTCAGACTTCCTGCTTCCATCCTGATTAAAATAGAAAGTTCTTTTATTTAATTACCAAATGGTTTTTGGGTACTGCAGGTGATGTTTTTTCCGGGATTCACTCCAAAATAGTTACAAAAGTAGCGGTAGTATGCATAACGGTATTCTGTTTTGGGCTGTGGGGTGAGTTGCCCGCATTCAATACCGCCATTGATGATATTTACCGTAGTTCCAAAACCTGCAGTTCTTCCACTTTCTTGGTCCTTTTCGGTGGGCTGCCATTTTCCGGTCATCACCTCATGGCAAGAAGGTTTGGGAAATTGCGGGGTCATCCAGAACCAGATAGCAGAGGCAAAAGATAAAACATTGTTCTCGGCTAGCAGACCGGGATTTTTTAAAAGAATATTTTTATCACCAAACCAGGCTTCACTGAATTGTCCATAGTTGTAATTCCAACTGAGCTGTTTAGGGCCACGACCGTAATATGCTTGTCCTGCTACCGGAGGGTAGTTGACCTTAGAAACATCGGAATAATTATTCCCATTTCCTTTATTATTTTCTTCGATAAAATAAAGACCCCAATGGTAATAACCTCCCGGAGCATCATTCCAGCCACCGCTTGTCTCCTGAGCGATATTGGCCAAAAATGCAGCGAGCTCTCGCTTCTGATCTTCCTGGGTTCCTTCATTCAGAAAAGTGGGGAAGTGGGCTGCCGCTTTTATAAATGCCTGGTAAGAATAGAAGTCCCGGTGGTGGCTGCCTTTTCCCTGGATATTATTCCTGTTAGGGAATAGCGAATTCCAGGTTTTAGCATCTATAAGTCGGGTAATATGTTCCGCTATTTTAGGATCATTAATCTGTTGCAAAGAATTATTCCCTTGGTTTTTTTGTGCATAAGACTGGCCGCAGGAAGCCAAAATAAGTCCTAAAGAAACGAGCACGGTTGATAGTGTTTTCATCATTTAATTATTGGGGTATCTTCCTTTGTTAAACGATTAAGCAGATAGGCTATGGTAAATAGCCAGCAGATTTCTCATATAAATATTGATAGGGTTTAAGACCATAGTTTTTGACAAAAAATCTGTAAGCACAAATATATACAATTCAGCTCTCTTTATTGATCTGTCAGTTCAAAAATAAAAGGAGCTGTTTTCATTAGAAAACAGCTCCTTTCGTTATAACTATGCTTAAAAAAATTGGATTAATCGTTGTTGGTTACCGAAAGTTTTACCTCCATATTATTTCTGGTAGCATTAGAATAAGGGCAGATCTGGTGTGCCTTTTCCGTTAAAGTCTGTGCTTCCTCAAGAGAAACACCAGGAATATTAACGTCCAGTTCAGCAGCTAATCCAAATCCTCCGTTTTCAAGTTGGCCTATACTGATCTGAGCAGTAACAGTAGTTTCTCCGGTTTTTATTTTGGCTAAACTGATCACTCTGTTCAAAGCACTGTCAAAACAAGCTGAATATCCTGCTGCAAAAAGCATTTCAGGGTTGGCAAAGTCATCATTAGCCCCGCCTAAAGCTTTCGGCATCTTTACTTCAAGATCCAAAACTCCGTTTTCACTTTTTACATGACCGTTTCTTCCTCCTGTTGCGGTAACCTTTGTGGTATATAATGTTTTCATTTATTTTTCTATTTTGTTTAATATTTTGAGTACTGTCTCTTTCAGATGCAGCAGTTCTTCAGGTTGTATATCAAGTTTTTCCTGAATCTTCCCTGGAATTTCGCAGGCCTTTTTCTGTAATTGCTTTCCTGCTTCTGCTAAAAATACTTCAACAACTCTTTCGTCTTCTTTTTTTCGTTTTCTTATGATAAAATCTTTAGCTTCCAGTCTTTTAAGGAGTGGTGTTAATGTCCCGCTGTCCAAAAACAGCTTTTCTCCGATATGGCTTACGGTAAGTCCGTCTCCGTCCCATAATACCATCATGACAAGGTATTGAGGATAGGTGATGTCTAGTTCATCAAGAAAAGGACGGTAAAGCCCGGTGATCTCTTTGGCTATCACATATAACGGGAAACAGATCTGGTTTTCTAATTTTGGGGTCTTTGAATTTTCCATAAGTTCTGGTACGAAAGATTCGATGAAGGTATTACTTTTTTATGATAAACTCATCCATTGGGACTCTGACTTTCTTCATAGAAGACAGCCAGTCATTGGCCTCATCACGGTATCCAAGATATAGAAGACTTACACTTTTTAAGCCTAATTCTTTCAATCCGAGTACTTCGTCTACTACAGCATTACTGAAGCCTTCTGCCGGAGTACTGTCGATTTTAAGTTCCGCAGCCTGAGCAAGAGCAATTCCTAAAGCAATATAAGTCTGACGGGCAGTGTGTGCAAAATGCTCTGCAGGAGTCTGAGCCCCATACATTTCTTTGATTTTATCGGTATAACTGCCGAATCGGCCTCTTGGAAGATCTCTTACATCGGTATGATGGTCGTAAACTTTATCTATTTTTTCATTAGAATAGCTGTCCCATGCTGCAAAAACAAGAACGTGAGACGAATCTCTCATGACTTCAGGATTTAAAGCGCCTGCTACCATTTTTTCTTTCAGTTCCTGATTTTCTACAACGATGATACGGAAAGGTTGCAGTCCTGATGAAGTAGGAGCCAGTCTTGCTGCTTCCAGAATGGTGTTTAGATCTTCAGATGAAACTTTTTTTGTCGGATCATATGCCTTTACAGCATGTCTCCAGTTAAGATTTTCTATTAATGACATTTTCTTTTGTTTTAAATTTTAAACTACTTTGTGTTATGAAACTTCCTGTTTTCGTATTCGAAGTAAAATAACAAGGCAAATATACGAGCAATTAAATTGTATGCAATTTAATTTTGAAAGATTTTATTGATGACGATTATTGATGGAGGCTAAGGGGAAGCAAAGTAGGCTGAGAGAGCAGAGGAGGTAAAGTGGTAAATGGGCGAAAAAGTAAAAAAGGTAAAAAGGCAGAAAAGCGACAGGGTAGAAAATCAAAATTGCCAAATACTATATTTCTTTTATCCTTTCAGACTTTTCTTTACCTCTTTCTTTCTTCATAATCATCTTTTTTACTTCCTTCGCTTCCTTCGCCCTTTCGCCCATTTGTCTTTTCGTCCCCCTCACTTCCGCACGATTCGGATTTTTTTTCCCCTTCTCTATTCCAATCTTTGCAACAGAATTTTAAATCAAAAAAACATGCAGAGATTTAGCAACAAAACAGCGTTAATTACTGGAGGAACAAACGGAATGGGGTTTGCCACCGCACAGAAATGGATAGAAGAAGGTGGGAAAGTCATTATTACGGGAAGAAGCAAGGAAACTTTAAACAAAGCTTTGGAAAAACTGGGGGAGAATGCTTCAGGAATTGTATCAGATGCCGGAAATATTGAAGATCTTATGAATTTGCACGAGCAGGTGAAGCAATACACAAGTCAGATTGATCTTGTTTTTGCGAATGCAGGGTATGGAAGATTTGCGCCTATAGAATATGTTGATGAAAATCACTTTGATGAACTTTTCAATATGCTGGTGAAAGGACCGTTTTTTACCGTTCAGCAGGTCCTGCCATTAATGAAAAAAGGAAGCTCCGTTATTTTTAATACGTCAGTTGCAACCGAAATTGCCATGCATAATTTTTCAATATATTCCGCTGCGAAATCTGCTGTTCAGTCTTTTATCAAAACATTTGCTGTAGAGCTTACAGATCATGGAATACGGGTAAACGGAGTGAGTCCGGGACATATTAAGACTAATATTTTTAATAATACGGGCCTTAGTTCAGAACAGATTGAAAGTGCAATTGATGACATTATTCCTACCATACCTTTCAAAAGACAAGGAGAACCTTCGGAAATTGCCAATGTAGTCCTGTTCCTTGCTTCAGACGAAGCCTCATATATTCATGGTGCAGAAATCAAGGTAGATGCCGGAATTTCTGTAATAAGATAGCAGGTAAAATTATTTAACCTCATTGATCTGTTTGATCATATTGGTTTTATTTTCAACACCAATATTGTAGGTTTTGCCCTTTTTAAGACTTAGGTTAGCCTTTTCGATCAATGCTGTATAGTCAGAAGACTTCTTTGAGATATAAAAGACCTGTGCACTTATTCCAATGGCAACACGTACAACCTCTTTCGGTCTGTCGGGATCTTCCTGGATGTCATTGATCGTGGCATTATTATACCAGGTTAATTTCTGGGATTCAGAGTTGGAAGAACAGGATGCAATCATGGTAAAGATTAATAATAAATAAGTCCAGGCTTTCATAATAATAGATTATTGAGTAAAAAGCTCCTGCACTATATCAAAAAATGCAGGAGCTATATAGAAAGTTAATTAGAATCCACAATGAGCTGTACTAGGTACCGGAGCTGAACAACCGGAAAGGGCTGCGAAAGCTGTCAGGGTACAATTGGTATTCACGAGGTTGTTATCATATAATAGAGATCCTGCCGGATTTCTGTAATAAACATTTCCTGGAGTATTAGCAAAAGAAGATACAGAAGCTGATCCGCAAGTAGTGTTAGTACATGCAGCTCTCCATGCAGTATCAGTGATAGGACCGGTTGATACCAGAGACGGATCTATAATTCTTTTTTCAACAACTCCGGAAGCATTTTTAAAGCTTACCAGAATGGCTACGTGATATACCCATGATACACAGCATGTACCTGTGGAAGCTCTTAAATTACCATATACGAATTGCTTTTCACACTCATATCCGGCATTGTTTAAGATTTGTCTCATTTTGTGTGCTCTTGCATAGCATCCGTCAACAGGGTATCTGAATGTGATACAAGGTGAAGATGCCGTAGAAGTGCCGCAAGACTGATTTTTGATCTGAGTAAACAAGCTGTTTAAAGTTGCCAGATCAGGGATTACGCTGGCCAGTTTGTTGGTAGCTCCTTTATCTGCTCTTATTTCTTTCGTTAAAGCAGATTTAAAGAAACGAATATCTTCCTCTGTAGGGCTTTCTACTTTTGCAATTTCATTAGAATTAGACTTCAGGTAAACATGAATTGGGTATTCATTTCTTACGGCCTGGCTGATCATAGAAATGAAGTTTTCATTTTCCTTAGTGTCTTTGATTTCATAAGGCTGTGCTGTAACGATAAATGAAACTCTGTATTTTCCATTTTCTTTTTCTATCCCTACCGGAACAGTTCTTCCGAAATCTTTCAGCGACATTTCGCTGGATTCTTTAGCTGTTAAATTCTCTTGATTGGCGCTGGAATCTGCGCAGGCATTGAATGACAGGACTGTCACGAATACCATCATGGATAACAGGAATTTTTTCATAATTCTCATAGTTTAGTGGGTTAATGGTGTTTTTAATGACATATTAAATTAATAATAGTTCACAGTTTTGTGATAATAAAAGTAGGAAAAATTCAATTACATGCAAATATTTTTTAGTAAAAAAGATTAGTAAAAAGCAAAAATAAGCAAAACGGTTAAAACCTTTGCTATACAAGGCTTTATAAAAAGAGTAGTCTTAGTTCGGAAGTCGGTGTCTGATAGGTTTGGGGCTTAAATTGACAAGGTTAGGTTACTAATTCGTTACCGATTGACAAAGGTAACAGTATAGTTTAACTGATTATATTTCAGTTTTTTGCGCTCTTTTCTACGTTCCCTTGTAACTCAATGTAATTTAATTTTAAACGTTAAACATTTGAGTTATGGAGCAGACAAAAAAATCGACGTTCAAACTGCTTTTCTATTTGAAAAAGAACGAACTGAAAAAGAACGGTAATGCCCCGATTATGGCACGTATTACCATTGACGGAACCCCGAAAACTTTCGGAACAAAGTTAGAAATTGACCCCAATAATTGGGATTTAAAACACGGAAGAGTTCAGGGCAAAAGTGCGCAAGCATTAAGCATCAATAAAAAACTGGATAACATACGTGGGCGTATCGACAAGATTTATGAAGATATGCTGAAGCACGAGGGCTTTGCGACTGCCCAAAAGGTAAAGCTATCATTTTTGGGTGTAGGCGTAATGGATGATGCTATCCTAAAGGTTTTCAACGACCAAAATGAGGATTTTAAAAAATTGGTCGAAAAAGAAGAACGCTCAAAAAGCACCTACAACAAGTATATCACAGTTTACAATCATCTTACCACATTTATAAAGGAACGCTATCATAGTGATGATATGGCTTTTCGGGAATTGACTTCCGATTTTATCCGGGAGTTTGATTTTTACCTCCGGTACGATTTACAGTCCTCCCACAATACAGTTTGGGTGTACACGATGCCTTTATTAGCCCTTGTGGAACTGGCTATTAAAAAGGGCTTGATACGTGATAATCCTTTTCAGGATTACGAAATCAATATGGAAGAAACCGACCGGGGTTATATCCTTAAAGAAGACGTAGAAAAGCTGATGATGTGCGTACCATCGCACCCACGATATGAACTGGTAAAAGACCTCTTTATTTTCAGTTGCTTTACCGGACTTGCTTATGCGGATATTAAGAAACTGACAAGGAACAATATTCAATCATTCTTTGACGGTCATCAGTGGATTATAAGCAGGAGAAAGAAATCAGATATTGCTTCTAATGTTCGGTTAATGGAAATCCCTAAGCGTATCATTGAGAAGTATCAGGGTACGACAAGGAATGAATTTATCTTTCCGGTTCCGACTAATGCAACCTGCAATACACACATAGGCAAACTGGTTGAAAAGGCGGAGATTATTACGGAGCAAAAAGTAACCTTTCACACGGCAAGGCATACTTTCGGAACAATGTTTTTGACCGAGGGCGTACCGCTTGAAAGTCTTAGCAAAATGATGGGGCATAAAAATATTTCCACCACACAGATTTACGCTAAAATCACAAGCCAAAAAATCAGTAAGGATATGGATTTAGTTACCCCCAAATTCAAAGCAATGGAAGAAGCGTTTATGATGGCAATCTAATTAGCTTTTATCTAATCACAGCGAGCAGAACTTAACGGTTCTGCTTTTTTTTATGCCTATACTTTTTGTGTGGGTAAAGCACATTTACTTTTCTCTACCAGTCCAACGCTGTAAAAGAGCTTATTACCTACTTCCGAAATAGAAAATTGAAAAACGCTCCCTTGTCTAACGCTCCCTGCTATTCCGTTTTTCAAATCTCTATTACAGGCTATGATAGCCTGGTCATTAATGCCATAAAAATTTAGAGTAGAAAATTTCCACAATCAACCGGTAAAAAGGCAGCTAAGTTATAGCGGGCAGCCACCCCACACGCCCAACCAAAAGACTACGGCATAATGGCAAGGCAAAATGTTGGCTTCGCCGAATTGCTGTGTGTTGCCTTGCCACCCTCCGGGACTTATTCCGTTTCCTTTCGGTTTTACGCTGTTGCCCGCTTGGATTATCTGCTTTCTTTTTTCCGGTTTTTCTTTTGGAAAAATTTATGCGAAGCGAAGCGGAACAGACCACAATGGGAAGCGGGAAACGAGAAAAGCGAGTGAGTAAATAACATTTTTCAAACATTAAAATTTTAGCATTATGGCACACAACATCAATTTCAACGAGCAAACAGGACGTCATTCATTTTTCAGCGTTCAACAAAAAGCGTGGCACGATTTGGGGCAAATCGTAGAGCAATACCCAACAAGCGAGGAAGCAATAGTACACGCAGGTTTAGACTACGAGGTTATCAAATCCCCACTGTTTACACAGGGCAGAACAATGAGCATAGGCGATAGCGGAGAGCTGATTGAAGCCAACGACATCTTAGTACCTAACAGTTTTGCCACACTCCGCACCGACACCAACACACCGTTAGGCGTGGTAGGAAAAGACTACCATATCGTACAGAACCGTGAGGCGTTCAATTTCTTTGATGATATTGTAGGCGGAGGCGATGGGATATTGTACGAAACCGCAGGAGCATTGGGTAACGGAGAACGCATTTTTATCACTGCCAAGCTGCCCGACTATATCCGAGTAGGTAATGGCGACGATGTTACAGAAAAGTACATCTTCCTAACCACAAGCCACGACGGTAGCGGAAGTATTACCGCAGCATTTACCCCTATCCGTATCGTATGCCAAAACACCCTTAACGCATCATTGAGGAGTATGACCAACGTTGTGCGTATCAAACACACGTCAGGAGCAAAACAACGCCTCGAAAACGCTCACAAGGTCATGGGGCTTGCCAACATCCTAAGCACACAATTAGAGAACATTTTTAACGACTGGGCTAAAGTAAGGGTAACAGACCGAGAAGTAAGAAAGCTAATCCAGTTGGCACTTTGCCCGAACAAAGAAACGTTTAACCTGCTCAAAAAAGGTGCGGAAGATGAAGTTTCCACCGTGTTCAAAAACACCGTAGATGATGCCTTTGAATACGCTATGATAAGCGACACCCAACAAATGGCAACTACCAAAGGCACATTATTCGGGACTTACAATGCCGTTACAGGTTACTTTCAGAATGTACGCAATTACAGGGATGGCGAAGCCAAACTACAATCCATTGTAATGGGCGGTACAGCACAGCTAAAGACACAAAAAGCCTTTGAACTGTGTACAGACTTTGCCTATTCAGGAGCAGAGATTTTCAACTTCAATTAATCATCAAAGGCGACTGCCTGCAAAGGTGGTCGCCTACTAAAAATAAAAGATATGAAAGCATTAGATAAAATGGACAACCTCGATAAAGCGGGCTTGTTGTGCAAACTTTTTCCCGCAGAACTGGAGAACCTGCAAAACGCTATAAAAACGCAATGCGACTACTTCCTGCAAAATGAAACAGCATTCCGTGAGGGTTGGTATCAAAAGGGATTTTTCACCGCTGAATTTTGGTACAGGCTTGTGCAGAATGCACAAAAAGGAACAGCCCAAAATGAACCTCTTTGGAAACGCCCGAACTGGTTTACAGACCATTTTTTTGACGGACACAATTCAATTTTCGCTATTCACTGCCTGATTGAATATACAGAAGATGCACAATGCGACCCGCAATTAAAACAGGCGATACACCTGCTTTTCGGGAGCGACAAATTTTTACAGATAACCTTAAACGATAAATAATTATGGCTAATTGGTGCAACAATTGGGTTATTTTTGAGGGAACACCCGAAGCAATCGAACAGATAACACAGCTATTCAAATCAATGGCTGAACAGGAACATAAAGACGACTGCGGGCAATTACCCGATTTCGTACAGGACACGCACGGAGATTATTTCTACAATATCAGTCAGGATAATGAAAGTGCGGGCGTGTTTCAGTATGAAACAAAATGGTCGCCAAACACGGAAGCGGTAAAGCAGATAGCCGAACATTTCAAAGTGAATTTCACACAGGACTATGAGGAATTAGGATGCTTAGTATATGGTCAGGCAATATTTGAAAACGGCATACTAAACGACACCTGCTTAGATAGCCAGGACTTTGACAGTTACGAATTAGACGAGGAAACAGATACCTACCATTTTGAGGGCAAGGAGTATGACAGCGAGTGGGAAATTCTCGACACATTGTTAGAGCGTAAAATGGCTAATGCTAAAATTCAGCACAATGAAAATTAGAGATAAAAACGGGAACTGGATTGAGGTTACTGACCTTAAAAAAGCTATTCAACAAACTGGGTGGTATAAAGAATATACGCATAATCCACCTGTGAAAAGCGACAAGGAAAGGCAGGCATATTGGACAGATATGCACAAGAAATTAATAGCTTTAAGAGAACAGTTAAACAAGCCGAAAAATTAAAACACAGTACGACCCAAAAAGTCGGGCGGCAAAAAGACAGATCCTCCCGATGGTCGGGCAGTCTTTTTGCTTTAAATGGGAGCAATCCCCTTTAGTAAAATGCACCACTACACAATTCCTTTTTCTTCTCCATTTTACCAAACAGGTTGCAGCGTTATTGTTTGGGATATTCATTATCCCAATGATTGGTTAATAATAATAATAATAATAATAACTTCCTTTCTTAATCAGCGAACAAAGAAAAGACACTGACTAATTGATTTTGAATTTTCATAAATCTGGGTTAATGCACTTTTTTAAATTTGCTAAATTTGTTTTATAGCAAAAACTGCAAATTAATATATGGGAGGAGTTAAACAGAGATGGCTTGAATTAGAAAGTAGAAATTTAAGCAATATTCCAGATAAGAATATTTGTATCAAACATTTTGATGATAAAAGCATTAATCGCTTTATTAGGCAAAACTATCACGATGGTTATTGTGATTATTGCGCTAAGGAACTAAAAGTAGTTTCTCTTGAAGATTTAATGGAATTTATTATGGATGGTATTTCAAATTTCTATGAAGATGCCGCCAACTTTATGAGTTACAATTCAAGAGAGGGAGGTTATCTTGGAGAAATCTATACCCCTGACGAACTTATACAAGAACACATAGAGTTAAATGCTGAACCTTTTGAGGTTATTGAAGATATTGTTAATTCAATTGAAGATATTGCTTGGGCTCAACCTGACCTGTATTACGACAATATTAAAGATGATTTAGAATTTCAGTGGAATTACTTTAAAGAAATCATCAAACATAAATCCCGCTACCTTTTTTCATCAGCAGACAGCAGCCTTCCTAAAGCCTTGCAAATACTACAAGAGGTTGGTAAACTTATATCAAAATTAAATATAATCAGGATTATCCCGGCAGGAACAAAACTTTATCGTTGTAGACAACACGACTTCAAAACAAAAATTATAGATTTTAACGAAATCACTGCTCCCCCTAACAAAAAAGCAATTTATCCAAATAGGTTTAGCCCTTCAGGAATATCAATGTTTTATTCCGCTTTTGATGATGATACAGCAATTTTAGAAACAATAAGCAGGACAGATAAATACAAAAGGTATATAACAATTGCGGAATTTGAAACCTTAGAAAATCAGGTTGTTGTTGATTTTAATAAGCTCCCAAAAATTCCAAGTATTTTCGGCATTAAGGACAAGAAACGATATTACCTTATTTTATTTCTATACTCATTTGTAAGGGATATAACGCAACAAATTATTAAGGATGGTAAAGAACATACCGAATACGTTCCAACTCAAGTTGTGACTGAATTTTTAAGGTATCCATTCAATAAAAATAGGAAGAATAAAATATCGGGGATTATTTATCCCTCATCGCAAAATAGAAATCATCAATCGGCAGTGTTTTTTTGGGATGACGAACTAAGTAGAGAAAAAGTAAAATTGAACACCTTAAAAAGAAAGAAAATTATTTAATGAAAATTGACAGTGAACATATTGTAAAGCAATCTGAAGAGTTTGCATTGAATATAGCCAAGCAAATTTCAAAAATAACAGTTAGACCGTTCTGTGAAATTTCCTTTCATTCATCGGAATATAGGGATAGGAAAACGCTCTCAAATTATCTGCATAAAATTCCTAAAAGCGACAATCCACTCATTTATATTATTCAGATTAAATCCCCGAAAATTTTAAGCACGCTGATTGATTATTTTGAAGATTATCAATCAGCAAATAAGCTAAAAGTAAAGAATAAAGACCGTGTTAACCTTTCCCGGTACAACAAGACTTCATCAGATATATTATATGTTGGAAGCTCAACGACTGATTTCAAGACAAGAATTAAGAACCATCTTGGCACAGAAGGAAATCGGGTTTATAGTTTGCATTTATGCAAGTGGGACAATTGTTTAGAATACGATTTGAATATTTTTGCATACGAAGTCATTTCAGAAAGCAATGAAATTATTGAACGTTTCATTGTCGAAATTCTTGAACAGCAATTTTGGGATAAGTTAAGCCCGATATTTGGAAAACGAAGTGGTTTATAACCCAAAAAATAGATTAAACAACTGAATTAATGAAAACATTATACGTTATTGGTAATGGATTTGACATCCATCATAAATTAGACACAAGGTATCAAAGTTTTGCAAACTACTTGGCTGAAAATGATAGTGAGGTTTATGAACTCTTATTAAATTATTATGGACTTCCTGATATTACAAATCCTGAATTGACAGATGAAGAGTATGCGTTATGGTCAAGATTTGAGCAAGCCTTAGCTGAATTGGATTATTTATCGGTATTGGACGATAATTCCGACTTAATTGCTCGCCCTGGTGCTGAAGATTTTCGAGATAGAGATTGGCATAGTTATCAGATAGAGATGGAAGAAATCATTAAGGATTTAACGACCACTCTAATTAGCGACTTTAATAAGTTTATTCTTGAAGTCAAATACGAAAGTATTTCTGATGATGTGCTAATTGACTTAGAAGACGATAGCCATTTTTTAAATTTCAATTATACTAAAACACTACAGGAAAGCTACGGCATTCCCGAAGAACGAATAACCTATATTCATAACAGAGCAGATATAGACAATTGTACTCTTATTTTAGGACACGGAACTGACCCTGCAAATTTTGATGAGAAAGAAGAAGAACCGCCACAAGGATTAAGCGAAGAAGAATTATACGAATGGCGTGAGCAAAAGGCTGATGAATATGACTATTCTTATGAAAGTGCCAAACAAGAAATACTATCTTATTATACAAAGGCATTTAAAAATACGGCTTCAATTATCGAAAACAATATTGTTTTTTTTACCAATCTTACTGAAGTTGAAAAAGTTATTGTCTTAGGGCATTCTATTTCAGAAGTAGATTTAAAATATTTTGAGGTATTAAAAGCCAAACTAAATGAAAATGTAATTTGGAATGTTTCGTATTACAGTGAGCTTGAGAAGCAAGCACATAAAGAAACACTATTGCAACTTGGAATAAATAACAACAATATTGTCCAAATAAAAATTACAGATTTAAAAAAGCAATCTTAGTTATTAGTAAAGTATTCCTGTGCAAATTTTGCTATTCCCACACTAAAATATTTACCACCATTAGTAACAACCTCAATGGCTTTCTTAAAATCATACACATCGCTACCAATAAGCAAATAGCCCATAAAACCCATTTCCAAAAGAGATTTTACGACTTTTTCAGCATCAATATCACTATGCCCAATCAGTTTAATGATTGGGTATAGTGTCCTTAGTTCTTGAAGCTGTGCCAGCACATTCTTATCGTAAAAATCAAGGTCAATAATACAAATTTGGGGAAGTTCCTTTAATGCAGACAGTTGAGATATTCCGTCTTTAATGTCTTCCGAACGGAACAATACGTCAATTCCTGAAGTGACAAGGTCGTTATAGGCTAAATCAACTATTAGGCGTTTATCATTGATAAATGCAATGCCGATTGCTTTTGGGGTATTTACAGTTTCCATACTACCAGTTTTAATGTTAGTGTAGCCCTGCACAAAAAAGAAAGCGCAGGCAACCACACTTACCGACATTGAGGCACTGGTATACCCGACAACGAATAAGCGAGCGCCCACGCCTATAACGTGAGCGTTCCTACTTATCTGTCCCGTTGTCTTAAAAATTACCAGTTTTCAATGTGGGACTTAAAGCAAAAACACTTTAAGTATTTCTATATTTTCAAAAGCAAAGATACTAAACTCGTTCTGATACGAAAGTATTAATCTGTACTAAAATTGGCTATTTGTTATTTGTATTATTGGAGATATAGTTCCGTTCCAGGATTGTCAGAATATCACTCTCCTTATAAATTATTTTGCCCCCTATCTGTATATAAGGCAGGATATTATCATCACGGTATTGCTGTAAAGTCCGTTTGCTGATATGGAGCAGTTTGCATATATCTTCGCCAGAAAGATAAATTTCTCCATTCATTACAGGACGATAGTTTTTCAATATACTTTCGATACGGCTTCTTAGCTGCGTTATCATCTCTTGATTAGCAACGATTTCTTCATTATCATTCGTGAATAAATCCATTTTCAACAGTATTGTATGGATGTCCGGCTTCGAGTAAAACCTGTACATCCGAGCGTTTATAATAATTCTTGCGGTTCAGTCTGGAAGAAGGCAATAACCCTTTATCTTTATAAGTCTGCAAAGTCCGCTTGGTAATATTTATCATTAGGCACACTTCTTGATTATCGAGCCATTTTTCTTTTTTGAAAATTGGCGTGTATTTTTTCGTAGCATTTTCGGTTAATTCCAAAAGTGCTTTTAGCTCATTTTTCATTCCCTCCAGTACGGACTTTTGTATTGCGATTACTTCCATTTTTTGCTCAATTTTGCTGTGGAAGTCGAATTTAAATAAGCTTGTCGCTGTGTTGAAAAATGTTGTAGTGTTTGGCTTTGAAAGGAAGTGTTTGACGGTTTACCGCCCTGTGCAAATAAAAAATCGTATAGCTTTTTGAACTATCCGATTTTCTTAATTATTTAAGTCCTGTTTTATAAGTGTTATCAAGTTTGTTGTGGATTATTGTTGCTACAACCAAAACTTCTGTCATTTGTGAAAGTTGGGTATCCTCCAATATTTTTGGATTATGCGCTTTTGGATTTCTGTACATAGAAAAAAATCCTTTACAGAAATTTCCAAAGCCTTTATGTTCACTTTCCTCACTTGGATTATTCAGAGTATTAAAAGCAAGCATAGGTCTTTTGTCTTTTCCCAATGCAAAACAATCATCAACTAAATCTGCTCCGTCTGAAGTATAGCCACTTTTTTGCCTAAGCCTTTCTGCGACACTTTTTGTAATTTCAAGTATAGCGTGAAAATAGTTTTCCTTCAGCCATTCAGCTTCACAGTAAGGCAAAATTTCTGAATGAACTCCAATACCGTGTACTTTTTCTTTGATTTTAAGTGACCTGCTTTTAGCTTCGGAAATGGTTTTAGCCCTATCAACTTGTCGGGGCTGTCCACTTTTATCTATTTCTATACCTTCATAAACGAGTTTTTCATTGAGAGTTGTTCTGTCTTTTTCAAATTCATCTTCGGAATTATACCTTTTGGGATTTAATAATCTAACAACAAATGCCAATACATTATTTCCACATCTGTCTTGTATTTGCCTTTCTTTTAAAGCATAGAACAATCTGTCTGTTTTGTTTGTACCATTTTGAGATTGGGAAATGCCAGCACCAGATAAATGTTCTGTAATTTTTGTATGTGTTAGCATATTTGAAATAATATCTGATATATTTCGTAGTGTTATGTCATCGAAGGATTTTGTCATTTTATAATTTTTCTCTTTTAAAACTACCTATATAGGCTTTTGTATCTCCACATTTTGTTGTTCTTTATCTTCTTTCTTCTCACGGGAATAAACCCAAAGCGACAATAACCCGAATATCATTAGTGCATAAGATATCCATTTACCAATCTTTTCAATCAATTTGATAAAAACCGAACTCTCATAAGATGAGAAACCCTCTGCTCCCATAGGGTTGCGTCTGTAAAACTTTCTCCGGTTAATCCAGTAACGAAGTCCCAAGCCTGCAACCAAAAATATTATTCCGCTAACCAATGATGCAACCATAACAAAAACACTTTATTTCTACTGTTTGAATTTACAAAAATATTTGTTTCAATCTGTAACGATGTGTATTAAATACGAAAACGGCTTACCTGTCAGATAAGCCGTTTTTTTTTATGAAATGACCTGTAATTTTTAATCACTACTATTAAACTGGAAAGTTATCTGTTTTTCATTTCCAAAACCATCCGAAATCCAAACATCAAAAGATTGTGATACGGTAGATGTTGAAGTGTAATACAACCGGAACTGCTCCGTTGGCAATTGATATAGGTCATTGGGCTGATACGGCGGTTCATTGTAGTATTGCAACGTTCCCTGCCCATCAAACTGGAAATAGCGAAGGAAATACTGCGTATTGCTGTAATTGCCTGTACGCTGTATGGTAATGCGTATTTCTACGGTCTGCCCGTTGGCAACATCTTTAGGCACTGGCATTACATTGACCTCAAAAGGAAAATTGTTCTGTATTTCGAGTTCATCATCTTTGTTGCAAGATACCAACGTAACCGAAGCTGTTAGGATTGTCAGGAATACATACAACGGCAGTAGCCCTGTTCTGAATTTATTGAATATTGCTATCATTGTTTTACGTTTTAAAAGTTAAACTTTAATCCCACACCTGCGGATGGACGGAACTGTTCCAGATCCGTCCCCCACAAAACTTTTGTACGCCCTTGTAGGACTAATACAAAACGGTCGGACAGGTAGGTTTCAAAAATGAGGCGACCGCCTGCTCCGTAGATAAAATTATCTTCGCTCAATATTTTCGCACCGTCGTACAGCATCGCTTCGCCCCGGTTGATGGCTTCGTAACCGACCACGCCCGTTACGGCGAAATTCAGCGTAATGTTCTTACGGGCATCTCCCAACAAAAAGAAGCTGTAACCGCCCTCTGTGGAATAGGTTTCCTGCGGTATGCGCAGGTCTTTGTAATCGTGGTACTGGTGGGTATATTCCAACGCCCAAAGCTGGTAATTACCATTTTTACCGTTTATGGTCATTGCTGCGCTGATGTAGTAATCATTGCCAATCTTATCATTGGACAATACACCTGCACTTATTTCCAATCCCTTCTGCTTCGGCAGCATCCTTTGTGCCTGTGCAGCCGTGATGCCTATCAGGACAAACAGCACGGTATAGATACACTTTTTCATATTCTTGCTTTAAAGGGTTATTAAAATTTTAGGTGCATATCGTCAATCAAACGGGCTTTGATTAGGTCGGAATTTTCGACCTGCAATGTTTGATGCCTGCCGCCGTTTTTCTCGAAAATCTCAATCAGCAACACCTTATCATCGGCAATGGTAAACTGGTCTAACAGGAAAACATTTTGTTCGGTCGATTTTCCGGCAATACCGTCCAATGGCTTGTAAGTTCTCAACGGAGTTAAAGGGCGTTCCTGGACTACGGTGCGTTTGGCTACCTTTTTATCCACGACTTTGAAATTGATAAAATCAATCTCGAAAGGCACATTGGTACGGTTTCTCAATTCCGTATGGAAATAGTATTTGCCGTTGTGTATGTAAATCCCTTTCAGGATAAACTGAATGCCGAAACTCTTAGCCCCGATATGCTTTACAATGCGCTTATCTTTCTTGTAAATGGTTTCCAAAAGCAAGCCTGCCAGTGAGGGAGAATTGTTGCCCAGTTCCTCAAAAAGCACATCGTTACCTTTGGCTTTATCCACCGCTTTTTGCATTGTGAGCAGGTCGTAGCTCAAAGCCTCCGGGTAGGAACTGTAATACACGTTGAAGCTGTAAAAACGCCCGTCATTCGTGATAACGGAAAAATTCGTTTCCGGCTCAAAGTCCCTTACCGATGCTTTTACACGCAATACGTTTTCGGCATCTTCAGCCTTACCTGCAATCAGGTATTCGCTGCCCAAATCCACGTAACGAATGGCGGTCGGGAAAATCAGGTGCGAAGTTTTATCGTAGGTCACTTCCATACGGTACGGTTCTATCTTGCCCAATGCAAGCGGTGTTTTTGCAGTTGCACTGTCCTGTGCATAAGTTGTTACGGCAAAGCCGAGTATCAGAGCAATAGCCCAAAAGGTTTTTAAATGATTTTTCATTGTTTTATTTATTTGAGTTCAACATTATTTTTTAGATACAAGGAAGACCTGATAGCCTGCTTTCAGCGTAACCTTTGGCGTTCTTACTTTCTTGGCGAAATAGCCCGAAATACCCTGTACCACGCCACGGCTAAGGTCAGCCGCCACCTGCTGTCCGGCATTCTGCGTGAGCATTACGCTTGTTCCTCCGGTCTGGCTCATATTGCCCGCCATTTCAGTAAGGGCATTCATTTCCGGCGAATACGGAACGTACAAACCTTGTTGCCCGTCCAAATCGTAAATGGTAATATCTACCGGGATGATGTTGCCCTCCAGTTCTACGGAGGTAACTTTTAATTGCAACCTGCCATTCTGAAATTTTGCATTAGCCGTTACAATCGTTCCTTTGGGGATGGTACGCTGCGGAGTTTTAGCAGGCTCTAACAGGCGTAAACGCACACCTGTTTCGCCAACTACCGTTTGGGCTTCGTGTACACAGGCTTTGATGCTGTTTTTAGGCTGTACCGCCTGTTCAATTGAACCTGCGGTATAAAACCCACGGTTTTTTGTTTGGCTCCAATCGGCTGCAAAGGCACTGTCCGACGGTTCACGGTACAAGGCTGATACAATGTTCTTTCTTGTTGGTGTGAACGATACAAATTGCTCTTTTTGGTTAGCACCCGCAGCCCCAGTAGTTGCACCATTGGCAGGAGCAGCATTTCCGGTATTGGCATTTTGCGGAAGATACTTTGCTGCCATTTCATAGGATTTCTCCATTAATTTGAGTTGGTCGTCAACGGTGGCCACAGGTGGCACATCTTTTTCCGACAACTTTGCTTTTAGTTCGTCCACTTGCTTACGCAATTCCATCGTTTCCGAATTGTTGTCCTGATAAAATGAACCCAACGTGCTTTGTGCATTACGGTAACTGTTCAATACAGAATTTCCGTTTCGTCCCGATTTTCTGCCACCACCCCCAAAGCCGTTGCTTTCTTCATCTTCTTCAGGTAAACTTTCTTCATTGTCAGCAGATGCAGTATCTTCAGTATTCCAATAATCAGAAAGCGTGGTCAGTGCATTGCGCTTTTCCTGCTCTTTGCGTTCGAGCATTTCCTGCTCATACGCCTTGCTTTTATCATCGGGCATCCCTGCTCCGGTAGCCTGCGGTACAGCATCATTCAGCCCGATATTTTCAACTGCCTTTTTATCTTTAGACGGTTTAAATATGAGGTACATACAGCCGAGAAATACCACGCCCATCAAAAGGAAAATGATTGGCTTTTTGAGCTTATCCTTATTGCTCTTTTTATTATCCGGCAGATTTGATGCTCCGTTTTGGTCTTCTCCCTCAACGAGAAAGCTGACCCTTTTTTCATTTTCTTTCATAAATCTGATTTTTTAAAATTGTTGATACACTATCCTGCAACCTTGCAGGGTTTTTACTTTTAAGGACAGGGTTTTCGATATGCTCTATGACCATACCGTTACCGGACTTTGAGGTATCGTACATCACTTTGCCAATGACCGCTACGGTAAGCAGCAGATAACCCACAAAGAAGTACAGCGTATATTGGTGCTGTTTGCGCAAGGGCAACGCCCGCCAACGTTCGTCCAGCTTGTCAAAGTACCTGTCCATATTTGCTCTTAATTTTTTCATAGCCTTACTATTTCTGTGTTACAGCTTGAAACGCTTAGGACTTTTACCCGCCTGTTGCTTCGGCGCATCGTTAACCAGTGCGACCGCTTCCGTTAATTTGGGTGCGGACATTACGGACAGGTTTGCCAGTTCCGATTTTTTGAGTAATTGCCCAAAGCCGTCTTTCTTCGCTACCTCCATACGGCTCAATGAGAATTTGCCATTCAGGTACTTTACCCACATACTGCATTCTACACGGGGCTTGTCATCGCCCGACCATTGCAGGTAGCCTGTCAGCAGTAAGTCCTGCTTAGGCAAAGTATCTGCCCCTTTTTGGCAGCTTTCGAGGTATTCGCTGATACTGTCTTTCAGCTTTCCGGCATACGAACCCTGCGTATGGAAATACCCATTATATCCTTTATCGGTAAGGATTTTTGCGAACGTGCTTAAATTTGATAATGCTTCCATAAGATTGTTTTTTTAGCGTTCGATAACCTCTATATCCTTATTTTCCACGACTGCAAATTTTTCAATATTGAAGCCCTGCGGATTGTTGTCGGAACGAACGGAGTTGACGAGATAGCAGGAAGTAATCAAGTTGCGCCTGGTTACGTTGCTTGACCGGATAATGAACTGTTTGGCATAGGTACGCACTGCATACGGGTAGTTGTCGAAGTTGCACACGACACTATCCACCTCTATGCGTTGCTGTACGTTCCCCGAAATGATACGGCTGTAATAACCCTTTTCCGACAAGTCTTTGTAGTAATCAAAAGCACTTTTATCGGCAAGGTTGAACGCACGTTTCATATTGCTTTCAATAGCGTTCTTGTCGGGTGCAAGCGTAAAGAACAGTTCGTGAAATCTCCTGACGTGTTCCCTTGCTTCAACCGGGCGGTTGATGCTCGCATCCTGCGACAAGGCAAGCATCAGGGATTTGCCGTTATCCAGTACATAGATTTTTTGGCGTTGTTCTTCTGCAAAGCGGTAGGAACGCCATACGGCGTAACCTACCACGCTAATGCAGAGAACCGTAAACACAATGGCATATAATCTTATCTGCCTAAAGCTGTTTTCGATATTTCTTAGCGTTTTAAATTCCATTTTTTAGAATGATTAATGATTATTTATTCATCAGTTTACCGCCGATGTTTCCAACTGTTGAGCCTGCGCCTGCTCCGGCGATGTTTCCGGCTTTCATTGCTGTGGAGTTTACATTGCGGGTAAAGTTTCCTGCGCCTCCGGCTTGGATTACCCAACCTGTTACTGTCGGGATAGTAAAGTACCCGATGATGCCGATAATCATAAAAATGATGTACACGGTATTGCTCGTATCAGGTATATAGGTGGGGTCGGCAAGCATTGCTATATCCCGTTCTAAAATGAGGGATTGTATTCTTGCCAACATTGAGCTGAACAAATCCGAAACGGGAAGCCACAGGTAAACACTGACGTACCTCGTGAGCCATTGCGTGAGCGTGGACTGAAATCCGTCCCATACGGAAATAGCAAAGGCTATTGGTCCGAGTATGGAGAGGACTATCAGGAAAAACGTTCGTATGGTATCAATGACCAAAGCCGCCGCCTGAAAGAGTATTTCCAATAGATTGCGAAACCAATCCTTTATGGCTTTCTCTATCTTGTAGGCTTGCCTGTCCATATACATACCCGCCATCGTACCAATGTCGGAGGGCGACCATCCCAGTTCGTCCAGTTTTTTATCAAACTCTTCGTCTGATACCATATAGGCGG
>LAZY01000100.1 GCA_001013295.1 Chryseobacterium indologenes
CATTCACGAATATTACAGAAAGCAATTATGAGAGTGCCTACAATAATATGGTCTACAGTAAGGAAACACTAAATGATGGAAATATAATAGAAAAGAACATTAGGTATGCTAATGAAAAAAGCAATCAAAAGCTTTTGAATGCCAATTTAACAGGGGTTCCGTTAGAAGCTGAAATAAAGCGTAATGGCAAAATAATCGGTAAAACAGAAACCAAAATGGATGATCCTGCCACTTTATTTCCTACCTCAGTATTGACTTATAATAAGCAGAATCAAAATACGGCAAAGAAAGTTAGTTTTGATAATTATGATGACAAAGGGAATCTACAGGAATCCAGAGCTGAAAACGGTATTCCAACAGCAACGGTATGGGGATACCACCAGACATTACCTATTATGAAAATCACAGGTGCTACTTATTCGGAACTGTCTAATTTAA
>LAZY01000101.1 GCA_001013295.1 Chryseobacterium indologenes
GTTGGCTTGGAAGCAGCCATTCATTTAAAGAGTGCGTAACAGCTCACTAGTCGAGCGGTCCGGCATGGATAATAATCGGGCATAAACATATTACCGAAGCTATGGATTTGTACTTTAGGTACATCTGGTAGGAGAGCATTCTATTTGCGCCGAAGCAGTACTGTGAGGTATTGTGGAGCGGATAGAAAAGAAAATGTAGGCATAAGTAACGATAAAGCAGGCGAGAAACCT
>LAZY01000102.1 GCA_001013295.1 Chryseobacterium indologenes
TCTTCAAAACCCAGTAAATGAGTCGCTAATGTTTTGGTGTCTGTTGGGTTGGGATGAATTGAATAATGTAAAATGAATTGTCTATTGGTAGAAATTTGTAGATTGTAAGCGGGTTTTAGTTGTCCGTTTCGCATATGATCCTCTTTCATTCGCATAAAAGTAGCGTCTGTATCGGTTTTGGAATAGGAATTTCTGTCTTCTAATAATTCTTGCTGTTTTTTATAT
>LAZY01000103.1 GCA_001013295.1 Chryseobacterium indologenes
AAGGTTCTTAATATGATGATTGATCTCTCGGATAAACAATATGGTACTCAAATCAGAAAAAAGTTTTCCTCCCAACAATCTTCAACCTCCACAGACAAGAAATAAGTATATCGAGACTGTGTAGATTGTTTGGGATAAGCCGTCAGGCTATTTATCAGGCCAGGCAAAGGATTTTGATCCGTGAAAACGAATTACTGAAAGTAAAATTTCTGGTTCAGGAAATAC
>LAZY01000104.1 GCA_001013295.1 Chryseobacterium indologenes
GGATCAAGCACAAAATCTGGGGGCTAAGCAAAAAGTTTGGTTAATCTAAAGATAAAGAAAGTTTTGTCTTTTACACCTCTAAGCTGTAGTCTAAAGTTTTTAATCTTGGCATTAAAGGATTCAGCAGAAGCATTCGTGCTTCTTTTATCAAAGAAGTTTAAAATATCTCTGTAATGATTCATTATTGTTTTTCTTAATGTAGAAAACGATTTAAATCCTGCCTCTTCGACGTTTTTAAACCAATGCGCCAACTTGGTCATCGCAATAGATTTTGAAATATCCTGATTATAAATTTTTCTAAGTTTATCAGTTAGCTGATAAGCTTGTTCCAAGTCAGGATATTCAGTAAAAAGGATGCAAGCTCTCTGTCTTTGGGATAGAGTCCATTTTTCCCGGCTCTTATAAAGCAGGTATCTGCTTCTTGCCAGAAGTTGTTTCCGAGTATCTCCGTTTTCAAACACTTCCGTCTTAAGAGATTGCTCATCAAAAGAATTTTCCATTTCAAGAGCTTCCCAACGATGCTTGATTCTGATTTCTTGAAGTGCTTCTATAGCTAGTTTTTGAACATGAAAGCGGTCTATGACCAGGGAGGCACCGGGAAAGCATCTTTTCGCAATGCGCTTCATGGAGCCTGCCATATCCAAAGTAATCTCTTTTACCATCATCCGAAACCTTCTGTTGATTTTCAAAAGATGCTCTATGACAAAATCACTCTGAGTTCCTTTTATAATAGCGACAATGCTTCTTTTTTGCCCTTTGGCTCTTTTAGAGGTAAGCACTGTATAAAGCTCTCCATCAGATAGGACTACTTCATCTAAAGATAAGGAATCTGAAAGATTTTCAGGATAAATCACCCATTGATCTGCATGACCTCTGTATTTCCAATCCTTGTATTGGCTGAGTGTATTTTTATATTGTCTTTGAAAAGTCTTTCCCTTAACTCCAAAGAACTCTGCGATGACCTTGAGGGGAAGAGCTTTAGTATCGGCTAATTTTTTTTAAGAAACCCGCAAAGTCTTTAGTCATACGTGTTCCTTTAGATACAAGCTGCCAATCTCTTTGAAGGATTTCTCCTGATGACTTATCTGTCCATCTTCTTCTTTTCACATGGAGTTTTACGATTTTACCCCTTAATGGATAATCATCCACAACAATCTCAGCCAGAAACCCCTTTGATTCCAACTGTCGTTCTTTAAACTCTTGTGGAATACTGTTTTTTTCTTCAAAATAGATATGAAGTTCACCATTGTGGTCTTCTGCTTTGAGGATGTCAAAATATTCAACTAAAAATTCTGGAAGTAATAATTTGAGAAGTTCGTGATCGCTTAACATAATTCTAAGATACATCAACTTAACATTTCCCCCAACTTTTGAGACTGATCC
>LAZY01000105.1 GCA_001013295.1 Chryseobacterium indologenes
AAGTTAAGCCCACCAGCGCCGATGGTACTGCTAACGCGGGAGAGTAGGCCGCCGCCAGTTTTTATTTTATTTTTAAAAAATCCTTTATCGAAAGATAGAGGATTTTTTTTTGATTTATACCCAACTCAAACATAAGTAATGAGCAATCGGTAATTGGTAATGAATAATAAGTAATAGCCAGTAAAGGATCAGTAATGGGCTATGATTGTTCCTGCTGCCTCTATACCAGAGCTGACACATCACTCATTATTTATCACTTATCACTTATCACTTATCATTCACCGTATAGTGTGGCTGGATTCCTGCGGAATGACATAGTTGGGATATTAGATCTTACTATGTAAAACTGATCAGGTCGCTCCCATAGCTCCTAACTCACAGATTGGATCAAATCCCAAATGATTTATATTACATTCAAATGCTTTACTATTGTAATCCTAATTCAGGAGATAATGATATTGTTCCTACTATCTATCATTCTTCAGTTTTATGTTCAAATCTTAGCATCAAAGTATTTCACTTTAATATATTATACTATCCGTTTTTGAATTGTAGGATTAAATGAGTTGCTATGATAGCAATTCCTCATTTTTGGAAACTTATAAATACTCATTGTGGATAAGTGTTGGTAAGTATATAAGATTAATAATATCAGGTGTTTATGTATCATATTTTTCCACAATCTCCATAGTCTTGTAAACTTTATGTTAAATAAACTTG
>LAZY01000106.1 GCA_001013295.1 Chryseobacterium indologenes
TTAGCATACCTAATGTTCTTTTCTATTATATTTCCATCATTTAGTGTTTCCTTACTGTAGACCATATTATTGTAGGCACTCTCATAATTGCTTTCTGTAATATTCGTGAATGTCTGATTGCCACCGTTGGTATAATCTTTCAGGATTTGGGTTTCCTTTTTGATAAATATTTTTTTTACAGGCCCGCCATTATTTTGAACACCTGCAATAGGTTGGTTCCCTATTTCATAAGAAAATGCTGTTTCCTGTAAAAGATTATTACCGGCGCCATATACTTCTTTTTGCTTTAATAACCCCATTCTTTTCAAAAATCCGCCAAGGTTGGCCATGCTATCATTCAGTCCTGATAACTGGTTTATCTCACTTTCGTTATAAAAAATATATTTGATATAACTGTTATCCAGTTTATTAGTCACTTTTACATTGTTGTATCCA
>LAZY01000107.1 GCA_001013295.1 Chryseobacterium indologenes
GGTTGGTTCCCTATTTCATAAGAAAATGCTGTTTCCTGTAAAAGATTATTACCGGCGCCATATACTTCTTTTTGCTTTAATAACCCCATTCTTTTCAAAAATCCGCCAAGGTCGGCCATGCTATCATTCAGTCCTGATAACTGGTTTATCTCACTTTCGTTATAAAAAATATATTTGATATAACTGTTATCCAGTTTATTAGTCACTTTTACATTGTTGTATCCA
>LAZY01000108.1 GCA_001013295.1 Chryseobacterium indologenes
ATTATCAACTCTTATGCGCTTAGGCTTACGTCCCTGTTGTTTTAAATGATCTAAAACTCTCACCACTCTTGCAGAACAGATACTTGTATCAATTTCCATAGAAAGTAGTTCTAGGTTATAATCATCAGCAATATTTAATATCCTGAATCTTCTTCCATCATACAAACTGTCACTCATAAAATCCATACTCCAGCACTCATCAGGCTCCAAAGGAATACTGATGTT
>LAZY01000109.1 GCA_001013295.1 Chryseobacterium indologenes
TTCAATCACTCTTTTGGTAATGGTTTTCTCCTCCAGTGCCTCTTCAGGATTTTCTTCCCTTTTCTTAAGAATAGTTTCCAGCATTACAATGGCACCGTCCACAATAATCCCAAAGTCGATAGCTCCAAGGGAAAGAAGGTTGGCTGGTATATTGGTAAAATGCATTAAAATAAATGCAAACAATAAAGAGAGCGGAATGGTAATGGCAACCAGCAATGCACCCCGCCAGCTTCCCAGAAATACGATCAATACGATGATCACCAATACAATTCCTTCGGTAAGGGTGTGGGAAACTGTGGTTAATGTTGTTTTTACAAGATCCGTTCTGTCCAGAAAAGCATGTATTTTTACACCGGGAGGAAGCGTTTCATTATTCAGTTCGTCGATAGCCTGATGAACACCTTCCAATACCTGTGATGGGTTTTGTCCTCTCAGCAAGAGTACGATTCCTTCTACACTTTCAGGGTAATT
>LAZY01000011.1 GCA_001013295.1 Chryseobacterium indologenes
ATCTCAACGAGTTTATTTACAAATTAAACAGACGGTATTTTGGAGACAAACTCTTTGACAGACTAGTAATTGCGAATATAACAGGTGCATAAACGGATAATCAGATTATTTTATTAACTCTTTGAAATTATAAAATGATGAATACTGAAGAACTGTTAGAAAAATATGAAAAGTATACTATTGATAATAGAGAAGATTTATTATCCATGATGAGAAAAGAAGGTTTATCCATGGGGCAATCAACAATGCTATTAGTTTTAAAATTTAAAATAAGTATTACAGAAGCAGATCAGTTAATTCTAAACTCGGAAACCTGGAAAGATGAAAGAGAAAAGGTGGAAGCGTTTAGAAATCAAATCTTTGACATTATTGATGAATGCTCTGATAAGACTTTAAAATAAATACAAAGGTCTTGCTCGTATCCCGATAAAATAAGAACAGCGTTTCTGTAGAAATACCTTATAAAAAAAGATATTCCAACACTGGAATATCCTTTCTTAATCTATGGAGTAGTCATGTCTACAATTTCAAAACTCTCTTTACTTTCCGTATGAGCAGAAAAATAGCCCAATGCTCCGTTGTTGATATTACTCGGCGGGTTGGCTGGAGTTGCACTGCCGCCATTGCCTCCTGTGATTTGAAGAAGAGCATTGTAATACGTAAATATATTGGTACTGATACACTGCATTTCTACATGGATCTTATCGCCTGGTTTCACCTCATGATCCCTTCCTTTATTGTCGTCATTAGGAAGAATAAGAGGTTGCTGATTCGGTAGTCCGTTATTCACATTGTCTGAAAAGACATTCATGTATTTCTTAGTAAGATTATTGATGGTAAAACTAAAAAGATAACGGTTTCCCAGTGGAGCAGGGTCTGTAAAAACGGGTAGAAGGGTATAAGAAGTCTTGTCTCCGAATTTGAAAGAACTCTGTACCAGACCCATTAACTGTACCGGTTCAGGCATGGTGCTCTGTGCAGTATATTCCTTTCCTTCGGCCTTTACTTTCAGGGTATAGGTTCTACCGGGATCACCATAGAATGTGGAGGTTTGATATTCCCCATTACCTACATAGTGAAGCGTTTCGGTTTGGCCGGCATCATCACTTAAAACCACTTCAGCTCCAGCAACAGCAGGATATTGATTAGGGCTCGAAAACCCTACGGATTTTGTAATTTTCACCGTATAAGGTCCCGGTTTATCCGTTACATTGCCTTCAATAACGATGTTTCCGCTCTGATCGGTAAGGTCTACATCAATTTCCTTTTCACAGGAAGCAAGGGCAAATGCAGATAATATGATAAAAAATGATTTTTTCATGATTTAGAATTTAAAGTTATAAGTGATGTTAGGTACCCATCGGAATAAAGAGGTCTGCATGGCACGGGTAGTCCCGGGACGGTCAGGATTATCTTCAAAATTGATAATGTAAGCGTTCTCACGGCCGTACAGATTATAAATTCCGAAAGTCCAGGAACCACGGAAACGTTTGTTGGATTCCGGTTCATAAGTAGCACTCAGATCCATTCGGTGATAGGCAGGCATTCTGTCTGCATTTCTGTTGCTGTACTGGAATACCGTCTGCCCGTTCAGTTCATATTTTCCGGTTGGGAAGGTCACAGCATTTCCTGTACTGTAAACAAAAAGTCCGGAAACAGTCCATTTCGGATTCAGTTGGTAAGTGGCTACAATAGAAAGATCATGTGTTTTGTCCATTCTGGCATTGTACCAGTTATTATCATTGATGCCGTTGATTTTTCTTTCCGTTTTAGATAAAGTATAGGAAATCCATCCCGTAAGCTTTCCGCTTTTCTTTTTGGCAATGATTTCCAGACCATAGGCTCTTCCTTTTCCAAACAGAAGTTCACTTTCTACATCTGCACCCGTATCAAAGGCGATCTGCGCTCCGTTTTTGAAGTCGATCTGGTTTTGCATAGATTTATAGTAAATCTCTGCATTCAGTTCATAATTATTATTGTTGAAATTTCTGCTGTAGCCTAAGCTGATCTGATCTGCAATTTCGGGCTTCACGGTATAACTGCTTCCTATCCACTGATCTGTAGGATTTCCGCTGTTACTGTTGCTTAAAAGGTGAAGGTTCTGCGTATTGCGGGCATAAGCTCCTTTCACACTGCTTACCTCATTGATTCGGTAGTTGGCAGAAACTCTTGGCTCAATATTAACATAGGTTTTCCCGAATTTTCCCTTTTCAAGGAATCTGCTGTCCGTAAGAACCCCGTTCTCATACGTATTGAAAGTATCACCTCCCAAAACGCTGAACATCGAAAGCCTTGCTCCATAATTGATGGTTAGCTTTTCTGTTGCTTTAAAGTCATCATTGATATATAACGCATTTTCCCATGATTTTCTTGGGTTTCTAGGATAGCTGCTTACACTCGTTCCTCCCGCACTGCTTGGAGTAATAGTGTGATAGATCGACTGAAGTCCAAAGCGCACAGAGTGCTTATTGCCTGCAAACCATGTGAAATCCTGCTTAAGGTTCCAGTCCTGTATTTTAGAATTCAGATCAAAGACACTGTCATCATTCTTCAGGCTGATTTTATAATCATAATTGCTGTAAATAAAAGACGTGTTGGAGAATAATTTACTGTTAATAATGCTGTTCCAGCGTAATGTTGCTGTAGAATTCCCCCAGTCTGTAGAGAAGGTGTCTCCCAATCCCAGTACATCCCTCCCGAAATATCCCGAAAGATAAAGACGGTTGTTCTCATTCAGCTGATAATTAGCCTTTAAATTGAGATCGTAAAAATATAATTTATTGTCCTTGTAGTCTTTGGAGGTTTTAAGAAACAGGTCGGCGTAGGTTCTTCTCCCTGAAACAATGAATGAAGATTTTTCCTTTTGAATAGGACCTTCTACACTCAGTCTGCTGCTGATCAAACCAATTCCTCCATTCACATTATAATTCTGGTTATTTCCGTCCTTCATCTTCACATCCAGTACCGATGCAAGCCTTCCTCCATATTGTGCAGGGCTATTTCCTTTGATAATGCTGGCATCTTTCAGCGCATCACTGTTGAAGGTGCTGAAAAATCCAAGCAGGTGAGAAGCATTGTAAACCGGGGCTTCATCCAGAAGGATAAGATTCTGATCAGTAGCACCTCCGCGTACACTGAATCCGCTGTTTCCCTCACCACTGCTCTTAATTCCCGGTAGCAGCTGTATCGTTTTCATCACGTCTTTTTCACCAAAAAGAACCGGAAGCTTTTCTATACTCTTAATATTTAAGGTTTCCGTTCCCATTTGGGCAGACGATAGATTCTTGTCCTTCTTGATTCCTGTGATGACAACTTCATCAATCGATTTCGAGATGGCTTCCTGCTGTATAAGCGGAAGATCAAGCTTTATGTTTTGATCCACCTTGATCTGTTGTTCAAAATCCTGGTATCCCGGATTAGAAATCACAATCGTATAGTTGCCTTCAGGAAGTGATAAAGAATAAAAACCATATTCATTGGCAACAACATTAATAGACGGGTTTTCACTTACTTTTACCGTTACTCCGATCAGTAGTTCACCGTTTTTTTTGTCTTTCACCGTTCCGCTTACGGAGTAGGTTTGCTGGGCGATTACAAAAGTACTGAAACAGAGCGCAGCAGTGGCTGCGGTAATCTTTAAAAAGGATGTTTGCATTAGTTTTATTTAAAAAGAAGTAGATCTTTTTTCTATATTAAATAGTTTATTGATGTAGAATTAGTTGAAGGAACAGGAGATTAGTTACACGCAAAAGCTTATTATTGAATAATTTAATTCCCTGACCGGCGATTTTGTTTCACAATATCCGGAAACTCCGGCAGCAAAGATAACAGAACTTATGTAAAGCATCGTATAATATTCAGACTATTATTATTTTAATTTTCAGTTAATTAAACGAGGCGGGATAAATTATATTGCTGTGAAGAGAAGGAAAGTTCTATTTTTGACAAACTAAATTTAGAATCCATAAAAGCGAAAGCGCCTTTTTATAGAGCATGGTTCTTGGATCAGAAGCAAAACGTATGGATTTAAAAACATTATAATAAAAAATATGGGCGATTTGAAGAAATGGGTACAGAATAATTGGTCTACAGCAATTCTGACGGTCTTGTTTGTGGTGATACTGGTGAATACAGATGCCAGAGCATGGCTGATGAGACAAGTGGCTTCCACAGGATTATTAAACTCCGGCATATCAGAATCTAAAGCTGGAGAGGTCGCTATTTCTTACCATGATTTTACGGTGAAAAATGAAGCAGGAATTCCTACAAATACATCAGATCTTAGAGGGAAAGTGGTTTTTATCAACTTTTGGGCATCATGGTGCCCTCCATGCCGGGCAGAATTTCCTTCCATTCAAAAGCTGTATGACAAATACCGTTCCCATCCCGATATGGTTTTTCTGACCATTAACCTGGATGACGATCAGGAATTGGGAAAAGCTTATCTCAAAGAAAAAGGCTTTACCATTCCATTTTTGACACGAGAAGGAAACATTCCGAAAGAAATATATGACGGTTCATTGCCTACCACTGTGGTTCTCGATAAAAAAGGAGTCATAAGACTTCGGCATACAGGAGTTGCGGATTACAGTAAAGACTCCTTTTATGCAGATATGGATGCATTATTGAAATAACGGAATCATCAGCAGACATCATTTGAAAATTGAGTATACATGACGAACTTCATCCTATGATTTTATTTAAAATATTACCCATTGAAGCTATTGAAAAACAGATTTTAAAATATCAGAGACAAGGACAGAATTTTCCTGCAACGGTTGATTTCCCTTTCCCTGAACGATATAAAAAGTTGGTAACCTCAATAAAAACCATTGAGCTGGCATCAGAAGCCATTCTGTACAATTCGGTTGAAGCGGTTAACGAAAATAAAGAATCAGAATTTCAGGATTATTGGTGTTTTGCAGGAAACGGACAGGGCGACCGATGGTTTTTAGGTCAGCATGATGAGGTATTTTTCTATGATCACAATGATGAAGAACTTCGGACTATGCACATCAGTTTTGAACAATGGCTGCAATTGGCATTTGTCATTCAGCAGCTGGATCAGTATTTTGATGAATATGATAAGATTCCGGAAGCTATTCAACAAAGTTTTTATGATACTTTGAATACCATTCATCCCGCACTGGGAGAAAATTATCCTTTTACAGTTTAAGAGCTGTCTTGTATGAAGCCGTAAATCTTTTGATTGTCGGTCAGAAATACAATTAAAGGCGCTCTCTTTTTAAGGCTGATCAGTTCACATTGGCTTTCAGGCTCACTCAGAATCCTGTTGTCGTTGATTGGGGGAAGTTTTTTGATCAGTATATCAAAATATTGAATGGCCATTCATTATGATATATTTGCTGAGATACAAATAGTGGCAGTGAGTTCCTTTATGAAAAAATAGTATTTTTATAGACTAAGAAATAGGATATGCCGGATCAGCTAAGGAATCACATCGAAAAAATACTTCCCCTCAATGATGAAGAATATGAGCTTATATCGTCCTGCTTTGTTCATAAGAAATATAAAAAACATCAGTTCCTGGTTCAGGAAGGTCAGGAGGTTTTCTATAATTATTTTGTACTGAAAGGACTTTTGAAACTAGTATATACAGACGAAGCAGGAAAAGAACATATCATAGGATTTGCCATGGAAGATTGGTGGGAAACCGATTTTCCGGCTTATTATCATCAGACACCCGCAACTATGTCACTGGAATGCCTGGAAGATACAGAAGTATTGTGCCTGAAGCTGGAAGACTACAGAAAACTTTGCACTGCACTTCCGAAATTGGAGCACTTCTTCCTTGAAAAGGCGTATATGGGATTTATTGCAGCTCAGCAACGGATTATTTCTACGATGACAGTGGGTATAAAAGAACGTTATGATCAGTTATTAAAAAAATACCCTTCACTCATTCAAAGGGTTCCGAAATCCCTTCTTGCTGCCTATCTGGGCGTTTCCAGAGAAACATTAAGCCGTCTGCCTCTGTAAATAGTGATTTCCGTCACTTCATAATTGTGATCCCGATCACAGTGATTTGCTGTACATCTTCTGCAATTTTGCAAAGTCATGTATAACAAAATCTAATGAATACAATGGAAAAAAGAACCGTAAACCCATGGAAATGGCAGGAAGAACGCAGCTATTCGCAGGCTGTTGAAGTAAAAAATGTGGAAGCCACTTTATATTGTTCCGGCCAGGCAGCCATTGATCCTGACGGTACCTCGAGTAATAAAGACATGAAAAGCCAGCTAGAGCCAACCTTGAGGAAGTGATCACAACAGCAGGGTATGAATGTAAAGGAATTGTAAGGTTAAACATATACACTACCTCTGAAGAAGAACTCTGGCCTCATTTTCCTATCCTTCAGGAATGGATTGCAAAACATCAGATTGAGCAGACCGTTACGATGCTTGAAGTCAACAGGCTCTTTGAAACTTTAAAAGTAGAATTAGAAGCTACAGCGGTTAAATAGCTGTTCAAGATGATGCTTATAGCTCAACCTCCAAATATATTTCGGAGGTTTTTTCTTACCTTTATCTACATTAAATCATAATGATCAAGAAGATATGAATATTCAACTTTCTTCAAAAAATGCACTCGTAGGAGGTGCTACCCAGGGAATAGGAGCAGGAATAGCCATTGAACTGGCAAAATGTGGGGCCAATGTCACGGTAATGTCACGCAATGAGGCTAAACTTAAAGATTTCGTAGAGTCATTACCCCGACCAAATGCTGATCAGAAGCATCAGTATCTTGTAGTCGATTTTTCTGATTTTGAAAACTATAAAAAAACGATCAAGGAATATTTTAACATCCATTCTATCGATATTCTGGTCAATAATACCAATGGTCCGGAACCCGGCTTAGCGCTGGACAAAAATACAGATGATTACCAGAAAGCATTTGATTTACTTTTTAAAACCGTTTGTGAAACGACTTTGCTGGCCTTACCCTATATGATCAAGAAAGGAAACGGGCGTATCATCAATGTTTCTTCACTATCGGTGAAAGAGCCCATCGGAAATCTGGCCCTTTCCAATTCTATTCGCTCTGCGGTAATAGCCTGGGCAAAAACTTTATCTAAAGAAGTCGCAGAACATAATATTACCGTCAATAATATCCTCACCGGGTATTTTGATACCGAAAGAATTCAAAATCTGATCCACCATGAAGCCGGGCAGACCGGAGCCTCAACAGAAGACATCAAAACAGCCAGAGAAAATAAAATTCCAATGAAAAGATTTGGAAAACCGGAAGAATATGGGCATCTGGTTGCGTTTCTGGCCTCAGAATATGCCTCATACCTTACGGGAACTAGCATCCCTTTAGATGGTGGGTTGAATAATACCTATTAATATTTATCAGACAAAACGAACTTTATTCAGAACATTGATTTACAGGAGGATTTCAACATTGTAAGTTCTTACATGATCAATAATATAGGTTCTTTTTTCAGTTTTAGCCCCATATATTTGTGACTGCAATTTTTTTCAATTTTTCATGTAATAAACTCTTTACCCCAGTTGTCTTACAGATATTATTGGAAAATAGTATATGAAAAACTGGTCTTTTAAAAAATGGAACACCGTACTCGGGTGGTTCCTCTTTGCGGTTGCATTAATTACGTATTGGTCTACTATGGAGCATTCTCTGAGCTTCTGGGATTGCGGGGAATATATTTCTTCTGCCGTTAAGCTCGAAGTTACCCATGCTCCGGGAGCTGCGCTGTTTCAGATCATGGGAGCAGTGGCCAGTATTTTTGCATTAGGGAAAACCGAAAATTATTCTATCATAATCAATGCGATGTCGGCATTGTTCAGTGCATTCACTATTTTGTTTCTGTTCTGGACCATTATTCATTTTGTAAGAAGGCTTTTAAACAAAGATTTTGAAGAGATCAGCAGACATCAGGAAATTGCCATTCTGTTTGCCGGTGTGATCGGAGCTTTGTGTTTTGCTTTCTCAGATACCTTCTGGTTTTCAGCAGTAGAAGGCGAGGTGTATTCCATGGCGTCTATGTTCATTGCCTTACTGGTGTGGCTCATCACGAAGTGGGAGAATGAATATAAAGCGGCTGACAGTGAACGATGGATCATTCTTATTTTCTTTATCATAGGACTTTCTGTAGGTGTCCACATGATGTGTATGCTGGCTATTCCGGCGGTATGTCTGGTGTATTATGCGAGAAACTATACATTTACCTGGAAGAGCTTTATCCTTGCCAACCTGATTACCCTTGGAGTTCTTGCATTTGTATTCAAAATAATTTTCCCACTGATCATGACGATGTTTGGGAAGCTTGAGATTTTCTTTGTGAACGGATTGGGTCTTCCTTTCCATTCAGGAACTGTGGCTGCGTTTATCATAATGGTAGCGATCTGTTATTTTATCATCAGATATGCGGGAAAAACAAAGAAAAACATCTATCAGACCGTTGCGCTGTCAATTGTATATATGATTATAGGTTTTTCGTGCTGGATGGTGATTCCTATTCGGGCCAATGCCAATCCGCCGATGAATCTTAATGATCCGGATACGGCAATTGGTATGAGAGATTATTACAACAGAGAACAGTACGGAGACTGGCCAACGATCTATGGCCAAAATTATACCGCGTTTCTTGATAAAAACGGAATAGAAAAAAATGAAGACGGCAGTTATAAAAGGAAAATAACAGGGGATATTTATGAGAAAGATGAAAAAACCGGAACTTATAGAAAAACCGGTGAACGTTTCAATTACGTATTCAATAAATCACATATAAGCTTCATGCCGAGGATGTTCAATGAAGATAAAGATGTGATGGCCAATTATATTGCGATGTATGGAGCACCTGATTTTACCTTTAATTATGATAATGAAGATGTTGCGGATAATCCCGAAGCCAAAAGAATTTTTGAGGAATTAAGAGCAAAATATGAAGATGATTCCATTACTGCAGCCGATTATCTAAAGGTAAAACCTTATGATCTGATCAAGGTGCAGAAACCTTCTCTGGCTCAGAATATGGATTATTTTATTTCCTTTCAGAACGGCTATTATTTTGTAAGATACCTGATGTGGAACTTTGTGGGAAGGCAGAACGATCTTCAGGGACATATGGAAAATACCCAGGGAAACTGGATCTCAGGTTTCTCATTTATTGATAATGCCCTATGGGGAGATCAGGATCATATTCCGGCTAAATTTAAAAATGAAAGTACGGTTAAATTCTTCTTCCTGCCATTAATTTTAGGATTAATAGGTTTCTTTTTCCAGCTGAACAGAGATTTTGGACGGTTTTATGCGCTTCTTTCCCTTTTTATCCTCACCAGTGTTGGAATTGTTTTCTATACAGGAGTGAAACCCTTTGAAGTAAGAGAAAGAGACTATGCCATGGTAGGATCATTTTACGCTTTTGCCATCTGGATCGGATTGGGAGCTGGAGCTATTCTATGGTTCTTGCAGTCTAAAATAAAGTCTAATGCAGTCAATATGGTATTGGGAGTAGTTCTGTTGGGAATTCCTTTGATGATGGGATTCCAGAATTACACCGCGCATGATAGAAGCAAAAAGTCTGCAGCCTATGATTCCGCATATTCTTTCCTGGCATCATTACCTAAAAATGATATTATTTTTATTTATGGTGATAATGATACTTTCCCGGTCTGGGCGATTCAGGAGACGGAAAGATTCAGAGATGATGTGAAAACCGTCAACTTTACCCTGCTAGCCACTCCATGGAATATTGATCAGGTAAAAAGAAGAACATACAACGCGATGGGAATTCCGGGTGAACTGACTCATGAAGAATATAGGGATGGGGTGAATGACCAGGTGTATCTGATGAAAAAGCAAGACTGGGAAGGACTTTTTGCGATGTTAAAAGAACAGGGAGCCCCTGAAACGGAATTTCAGGAATTCAGAAAATACCTGACACAGGATTCTCTGACACTGAAAGAGGCAATGAAGTTTCTAAAGTCTAAATCTCCTGCAAAAGATGAATTGCTGAAAATGTACTTCGGTGAAAATGAATATGAAAAGTATAATATCATTCCGGCCAACAAATTCATTCTTCCTGTCAATAAAGAAAATGCGGTGAAGGCAGGAATTATCAATCCGTCTGATCTTCCGAATACTGTTGATCAGATCACAATCAATTACGAAGGGAATACCCTTTATAAAAGTCATCTCATGATGCTGGATATGCTTGCTAATTTCGACTGGAAGCGTCCGGTCAACTTCTCTTCAGGCGGGATGTATGACAGTGAGAATATCTTCTATCTCGATGATTACCTTCAATTTGACGGTTTCAGTTACAGACTGGTCCCGATCCGTACTCCGCAAAGCCCGGATGGAGATAAGGGAAGAGTAGATGCGAATTCTCTTTACAACGTGGTGAAAAACTACAAATGGGGGAATTTCAAAGACCTGAGTGTTTATTATGACGAAACGGCAACTTCCAATATTCTGGGCTACAGAATGTCTGCGGGAAGAGCTGTTTCTGCACTCGTTACCAGTGGGCAAAAAGCTAAAGCCATCGAATTACTGGATCTTGCAGCCAGAGAAATTCCTGCGGAAAAATACAATGATCCGCGTTCATTGAGTTCCATTGTAAACGGATATATCATTACAGGGCAGGAACAGAAAGGACTTCAGCTGGCAGAAAACCTTAAAAAAGAGATATTTGATGAATATGACTATTATATGAAACTTACTCCATCATTTCAGGCTGCAGCCCGCCGACAGATAAGGTCGAAGCCTATGGAATATGCGTTGGTGATTTCTGCAGTTACAGACGCTTACAGAACGCTGGGGCAGAATGACAAGGCACATGCTTATCTGCTGAAATCAGTACAACCTATTGATAAAAAGTTCAATGCCTTTATCCATGAGCTTCAGCAGATGAACAAAGAAAAAACGATGAAAGAAGCTGGGAAAGTTCAGCAGATTGTTCCTTTCTATCAGTACTTATTTGATGTGATGAAACCTTTGGATTCCAATTATTCAAAAAAGAAGGAAGAGCAGATCACGACAGCAATGATGAAAGCTACCCAATAAAAAAGAATAACACCATTAAGACCAGATAAGGTTTAAGAAAGAAGGATTTGTTTTATCGTTTTGTTTTAAAGTCATTTGACTTTACCTTATTTCTTTTCAACCTTATCTTCTTGATGGTTTAAAAAGTTTCAATAGAACTATTCTGAGCGCCAATCTATCAGTTTGTAAATACCTTTCTGAAATATAGAATTCATTCTAAATGGCAGTAGGATTACGATACACTTTGCTGCTTTTTCTCAGATCTGACGGCCTGGATTGGGTAAACTCACTGAACGTATCACTAAATGCGCTGATCGAGCTGTAGCCCACGTCATCCGCAATTTCGTTGATGGGTTTATCTGTATTTAAAAGCAATTCGATCGCTTTGATGATCCTTAAGGTTTTCAGGTACTGAAGAAAGGAAATATCCATATCGGCTTTAAACAGTCGGGACATTGAACGTTCGCTCAATCCGAACCTGGCACTTACATTGGCTAGGGTCAGCTTTTCTCCGATATTCCATTCAAGATAAGAGACAATTTTCATCATCTGCTTATTATGCGTGGCAGGAAGAATGATCGGTAGAGGCTGTTTGTGGGTTTTGGGTAAGATTTTTTTTAAAGCGACTAAAAATTCAAAATTTTCGTCCCGTTCCGTTACATGTTTTTCATCCCATATTTCCGTATACTTGATCATCTGAATCAAAAGTTCGGATGCCGGATAAATTCCCAGTCTGCCATAAAACGGGTCAGAAGCATCATCGTGGGCATAAAAATAAAGGGAACGCAGAACAGTAGCGGTGTGTCCAATCTCTAAAATATGTTCCATGCCTTGCGGAACCCAAAAGAAGTGTCTGGCAGGAACTACGTACGTTCTGTTATTGATAGTAATATAGGCAATACCACCTTCTACATAGCTCAGCTGGCCCTTGGTATGCTTATGAAACGGGATCAGTTTCTCAGATTTTTCATGCATCACAAACACACTTTTATCGTGTTTATCAATATCCGGAAGTGCAGCAATTAACCCCATGTGAAAAATAATTTGAGATGAAAATGCAAATATAATCATTTGGCCGGAATCATGTAAAACTTGACTATTTTAGATAAAAATAATATCCGGATTGAAGATAAATTTGCAGTGCAATAATTTCGAAAAATTCAAATGAAAATCTATGTCACCGGACTGCTGATGCTGGGAGTTTCCTACACAATATCAGCCCAAGTAGGCAGTTCAAAGAATGATACCATCCGGATCTCTCTAAAAGACGCATGGCAAAGAGCTGAAGAAAACAGCCGTCATATTAAAATCAAAACCATCAATGTAGACATCGCCGAAGCCGAAGTAAAAGATGCCAAACGGGAACGGCTTCCAGAAATAGAAGTGAAAGGTTCTGCAGAAAAAGCTTCCAACATTCCCATCTATGAAAACGGAATTTTTTCTAAACCTACCCAGCATGAAGTCATCCACACCCTTTACAAAGCCGGAGCAGATTTTTATTTAAACATTTACAACGGAAATAAACTGAATCTTAAAATCAGGGAAAACCAGACTCTTCAGAAAATCAAAAATATCCAGAAGGAACAGTCTGTTTCTGATATTCATTACAAAACAGCAACCCTTTATCTTGAGCTGCAGAAAACATTAATTTTCAGAGACCTTATCAAGAAGGATATTGAAGACCAGAAAACACAGCTTAAAGAAATACAGGCTCTGTACAAAAACGGGGTAGTGCTGAAAAGTGATGTTTTAAGAATCGAACTGGAACTTTCCAAACGTAAAATGACCCTGGTCACCATAGAAAATGATATTCTCATTGCTACCCAGAAACTGAATATTATTTTAGGAATTCCTGATGATCAGATCGTTATTCCGGATGTGCCATTCAATCAGTGGGATGAAAATACAACCTATGCAGACTATTTGAAGCAGGCACTGGATCACTCGTTTGACTATCATGTTTCTGAACAGCAGACAGAATTGAGTATGATCAAACTAAAGCAGGTAAAAGCCAATGTAAGACCGAAAATAGGAATGTACGGAGAATTTTATTATGCTAATCCGCAGATCTTCCTTTATCCTTACAACCCTTATTGGTATTCATTGGGTATTGTAGGAATTAAAGCTTCGTTTTCCATTTCCTCCCTTTATCACAATACGCAAAAGGTAAAAGCTGCAGCTCTGGAATTTGAGAAAGAAGAAGAAGTGCATAAAGATACGGAAGATAAGATAAGACAACAGGTAAAAGAAGCTTATTTACGCTATCAGGAAGCGCTTGAGCAGATCAAAGTCGCTGAAACCAATGTAGCTCAGGCAAAAGAAAATGCCCGTATTATCAAAAATACTTACTTCAGCCAGACTTCCCTTATTACAGAACTTCTGGATGCTGATATACAGCTTCTTCAGACAAAATTTGAACTGGAAGCTGCAAAGATCATGGCACAAAACAATTATTATTTATTACAAAATATCACAGGCGTTTTATAAAACAATGAAAAAAAAATACACCCCTACCGACAGACTGATCACAAAGATTACAGGATGGATCTCCGTTTTTATCGTTGCCGCACTTATTGTCTGGGGCGGTTTTACCCTCAAAAGTTACTATAAATATGAGCAGACCAATGATGCCCAGATTCAGGAATATGTAAACCCTGTCATCTCAAGAGCAGGCGGATTCATTGTCGCTGTAAAATTTGAGGAAAACCAGGAAGTAAAGAAAGGAGATACCCTTTTACTGATCGATAACCGTGAATATGTTCTTCAGCAGAAACAAACCCAGGCCGCCCTTCAGAAAGCCCTTGCACAGATGAAAGTTTTGGAAAGCAATACAAGTACTACAGAAAAAGAAGCAGCTTCAGCGAAGGCTCAGGTAGATGCTAGTAAAGCAAAAGTATGGAAGCAGCAGCTTGATTATAATCGATACAAAAAGCTTTATGATGAAGAATCCGCTACCCGACAAAGACTGGAAGATGTAAAAGCTACACTGGATGTGAACGAAAGTGACTATAAATCTTCTCAGGATAATTATGCCGCATCTGTCTCCAAAATCAATGATATTCAGGCCGAAAAAACGGTGGTACAGGCTGAGATAGTAAGATTAGAAGCTTTACTGGACCGCCATAAACTGGATGTAAGTTATACAGCTGTCGTTGCCTCCTATGATGGCAGAATGGGACGCAGAACAGTAGAAGTAGGGCAGATGATTGATGCCGGAGAAACCCTAGCCTTTATCGTGAATAATGAAACCGATAAATGGGTGGTTGCCAATTATAAGGAAACACAGATCAAAGATATGCATATCGGGGACCATGTGAAAATAGTGGCCGATTCTTACCCTGACCGGGAATTTCAGGGAACCATTATTTCATTATCACCTGCAACAGGTTCAAGTTTTTCGCTGCTGCCACCAGATAATTCTACCGGAAACTATGTGAAAATTGTACAGCGTATTCCCGTAAGAATCCGGGTGGATGGTAAAAGAAAAGATATTGACATTCTCAAAATGGGAATGAACGTAAACGTATACGCCAATAAAAAACATTCCTGATGGGAAAAAGACAAATGCCCTTTTTTAAAAGATGGGCACCGGAATGGCTGGTGAAAATCATTCTTTTCTCCATGACCTTACCTGGGATTATCATATTTTTCTTACCTCTGACCAACATCAATGCTGCTGCAGGGTATTATGGATGTGAGCCTGCTGATATTCAGTTTTCAGTAGCCCTGTTCTATGCTGGTTATGTAGGATTTTACAGCCTGGAAAGACGGTTTTTCAGTTTTCTGGCCGCTAAGGAATATTTTCTTCTGTTTACCACCTTGCAGATATTAGCCTGTCTGGTGTGCTATTGTACCCGTGAAATATATATTCTTTTTCCTGTACGTTTTCTTCAGGGAATGCTGTTTGCCGGAAATGTCAATCTTTCCCTTACACAGATTTTTACAAGGTTAAATAGTGAAAGAGGGCGGGAAATCAGTTTTTCTGTATTTTTTGGTATCCTGCTTTGTGCTTTACCTTTTAATAATCTGATTACGGCAGATCTTATAGACTCTTATAATTTTAATATCGTCTATAAAACAGCGATCTTTTCATACCTCCCTGGGCTTGTTTTCCTGACCCTTGCCATGAGTAATTACAGGACGCATGCCAGATTTCACCTGTATAAACTGGACTGGCAGAGTTTTGCAGTTTTCAGTACAATATTGGTGCTCATAGGATATATTACCATTTTCGGGCAGGAGTATTACTGGCTGGAAGATCCCCGGGTCTTAGGAAGTGTAATAGGGATCATTGTTTTGGGTGGAATATCGGTTTTTCGCCAACATTCGATTAAAAGACCTTATATCGACCTCAGGGTTTTCAGATATAGGAATTTTAAAGTTGGTCTGATAATTCTGTTCGTCATGTACATCTGCCGTTTTGCTTCGGGGATTACCAATACTTATTTTGCCACAGAGCTGCATCTTGATCCGTTTTATATTTCCTATATCAATATTTTCAACCTTTCAGGATTGATCATTGGAGTCATTATTGCTTGCTGTATGGTTTTGCAGAAAAAAAAGGTACAGTATATCTGGGTACCGGGTTTTCTGATGTTGTTGCTGTTTCATGCACTGATGTATTATTCATTTGATGTTCAGGCGAATGAATTCAATTATTATATTCCGTTATTTCTTCAGGGGTTGGGAGTAGGATTGATCATGGTTCCTACGATTATTTTTATTATATCATCCGTTCCGGCGTCCATTGGGCCATCGGCGGCGGCTACGGCATTGGCAATCCGTTATTTGGGATTCTGTGTCAGTATAGCGCTGATCAATTTTTTTGAATTGTATGAGAAGAGTCGTCATTATAATGCTTTTCAGGATCATTTGAGTGCTGTAGACCCTTTTGTAAAAGATTTTCTTCATAAGCAGACGGTTAAACTTACAGCTAAAGGAATGCTGGAAGACCATGCGGTAAAAGCTTCCAACAAATTATTAGTGGCAAGGCTTAATGTTCAGGATCATGTACGCTTTGCGATGGATTATTACGAAATAATGGTTTGGCTTCTTGTAGTCTTCTTATTGTTGATTCTTCTTTTTCCATACCTGAACCGTACGGCACTTTATTTAAAATCCCGCAGACTGTCACCTGCATAGACATAGGGCGGAACTTTTCCCCGATGTGATTTTTTTTAAACAGGATTTTAAATACCATCAGAAAGTATAGCTGTTATAGCTAATTTTATAGTAAGAGTGGTAAGACTGCCTTTAGAAGGCAGTCTTTTTTTTGTCCGAAATTGTTATTTTTTTGTCATTGCAGCCATGATACATTGTCGCTACATTTGTATCATAAATATTCAGAGATGGAAATGCAGGAAAAGATGATCAGCACAAAAAATATAGTACTCCTGGTTTTACCACAGGTGCAATTGTTGGATGTTGCAGGTCCCTGTGATGTTTTTACATCGGCCAATCTCTTTTTGCCAGATGATACCTTTGAGCTTAGGTATCGTGTTCATATGGTATCCGGTACCTCAGATAAAATCATCTGCTCAGGCTCAGGAATACCTTTAACCTGCAGTCATACGATTAATGATATAGATTTTCCTATAGATACCTTACTGGTCGCAGGAACTACATTGACAGTATTGGACGAGATCAATCCCGGTCTTTATGAGTATCTGCAAAGTCTTACAACCCACGCAAAGCGCATAGGATCAGTCTGTGTCGGAGCATTTGTGCTGGCAAAAGCAGGTCTTCTGAACGGAAAACAGGTAACTACCCACTGGAAATATGCTGATTTGCTGCAGCAGACTTACCCTGACCTCAAGGTGAATGTCAACCCGTTTTTTATCCGGGATCAGCAGATTTATACGTCAGGAGGTGTTTCCTCGGGAATGGATCTGGCATTGGCATTATTGGAAGAAGATTTTGGAAAACCACTGGCCTCGGAAGTGGCCAAGCATCTTGTATTGCATTTAAAAAGGCCGGGAGTACAATCTCAGTTTGGAAATGTTCTGCCTGAATATGAAATGCTGTCTCCTTTTACCAAACAGATCCGGGATTTGCTGAAAGATAAACTTGAGAAAGCTGTTAGTATAGAATATATGGCAGAATCTGTGAACATGAGTGTCCGCAATTTCTCAAGAGTATTTTTGAAAGAATCAGGAATGACACCCGGAAAATTTCTTGAAAAAATGAGACTGGAGCAGGCCAAAAATATGCTGGAATACACAGATATGAGTATCGAAATGATTACGGAAAAGTGTGGTTTCGGAAGTATAATTTCCCTCCGCCGATTGTTCTTAAAATATTTGTCCCTGTCTCCGGCACAGTATCGTAAAAACTTTAAAGGAACCACATAGTTTTTTTCACTTTTTGAGACTTGCTAAGGCTGATGATTATTTGTCAGCTGGGAAAAGCTATGTCTATTCTCAACACAATAATTTTTAAACATATATTATGAAGCAGAAACAAAATGGCAAAACAATGAACGTTGCATTTTTAATTTATGATCAGGTAGAAGCGCTCGATCTTACCGGACCTTTAGATGTTTTCGTAAAAGCAAATGTCATACATCCGGAAAGCTATAACTGTTTTACCGTCGGGAAAACCAGAGAAGCAGTGTATATGGAAGCCAATACAATGGCAATTACCCCAACATATGATCTGCATACTGCTCCCAGGCCGGATATGATCGTAATTCCGGGAGCAAATCCGGATCAGGTAATGAAATATCTGCAGGATGATGATTTTCAGGAAACCGTAATGGGATGGATCAAAGATCATTATAACAATGGGACAACCATATTTACGATCTGTACAGGAAGTATGCATCTGTCTCGGACAGGTATTCTGGATCATTATGAGATCACCACCCATTCCATGTTGTTGGATGGGTTAGAACAGCATAATCCGAAAAGTATCGTGAAGAGAAATGTTCGTTTTGTAGACCAGGACAGACTGATTACAACTGCCGGAATTACGGCCGGAATAGATGCTGCTCTTTATCTGGTGGGTAAACATTACGGTACGGAAATGACAGACACCATTTTGAAACTTTTTGAGTATCAGCAGAAAGGGTTGAATGTTTGATTCCAAAGAAGGTTTCATAAATATCAACACTCATTCTCCGTAAAAAAGATAAAGAGAATGATGAGGTGTTTTTGCTGGCCTCAGGCCAGCAAAAACATTTGATGGTATTGGGAGTAATGTTTTATAGAACTCCACTTTCCAATATTGAGAAGGTTTGATCAATACAGTTGATTTCTGCGAGTTTTCCGTAGGGAAGCGTGAAGGTAGGGCAGGTGTGGCCAAAGTCCATCCGGGTGATGACAGGAAGATCATATAGGCCTTCTTCATCAAGTACTTTCAGGAGTTCCGTTTCATATTCTTCCGCATAGAGATTATCGTAAGGCCGGCCGAAAATAATCCCTTTAGCATGTGCAAGAATTCCCATAGAAGCATAGTTTCTTAGCCACCATCTTACATATTCCGGTTTTGGTTTATCTTCCGAAGTTTCAAAAAATAAAATGCCGCCTTTCCATGTTTCCAGATCCGGCCAGTAATCAGTTCCTTTCAGCATTTCCAATACCTCCATACAGCCGCCGATCAATGGTCCCTGAGCAATAGAATTGCCTCTGATGAAACGCCAGCCTGAAGAGGGAGTCAGTTTTCGTTGTATATCCTGTAAAGAAACATCAAACCAGTCTAGAAATTCTGTGGTCCAGCCTTCCTGATTCGGATGAATCTGCCCGATAACGGCTGGGGAGAATAAGACTTTGTTGAGGTCATTGATCTGATAATCATGCATCGCACCATTTTCAGCAAATCCTACCAGTAAAGAAGTGCCATAAAATGAACTTAGACCTGCTTTAAGACAGATAAAATGGGTAACCGTACTATCAGAAAATCCCAGAAATATTTTGGGATTATTTCTGATCACATCCAGATCAATATACTTCAGCATTCTGATACTGTCATCACCGCCAATATTTGAGATCACAGCCTTTATGGAAGGATCAGCAAAGGCCTCCATGAGATCGCTGGCTCTTGCTTCCGGATGATTATAGATCCATTCTGCCGATTGCAGGGCATGTTTTGTTTCAGTTACATCCAGATTGAACATCCGGATTAAACGTTCTTTGCCTTTTGAATATCGGTGTGGTAAATCTCCGGCTGCTCCCCATGACATTGAAATGGTTGCTACTTTATCACCGCTGGTTAATCTTTTGGGAGTAATTAATTTCATAAATATCAGACTATTAAAAAAAACAGAAAACTGAGAAGGTGATGATTCACCTGTTGAAAAGATAAATCGCTAAAGGCTTTTGATCCTCATTTCTTTCAAAAATAGGACATATTGAGAAGAAACACAAGATAAGTTCCTAAAAGCTTGAAATATAAAGTTCTGATTTATGTTGATGAATACCGGCTTACGAACGAAGGTTCAATACTTTGATGCACAATGGGATAAATCCTATGGAAATTGCAATGAAAATGGCAACACGGATATAATTAAGCGTTTGCCAGGCTGAGGTTCTGGAAACCAGACTCTCAGAAATGACGGAAGTTTCTGCTATCTTTTGAAAGTCAATGATATTGGGAGCAAAAAACATCAGAGTCCATGCTCTCACTGCAATATGGGCAATAAATAATATTAATAGCCAATTTCTTACCGGATCTATTTTCCAGCAAAAGACAAGAGCAAGGATGAAGGCTATTTCATGTATGGAATGAAATACAATCCAAAAAACTTTAAGGCTTATTCCTTTCCCGTCCAGCAGTAATTTGAAATTTTCCGGTGGTGACGAAACCCATTTGGGCACAAATACGAGTGTTTCAAAAATCTGGGCACCATTCATTAGAAAATAGAGGAGTGTTGTGATGCAAAGCCAGATCTCTGCACGTACTATATCAGTTGTTGTTAAGCTTTCCATGGTTCATATTATTGGTTGTTTAAATCATTTGCTGTTTCCTTCATGATGATGGTCGCTCCTCTGAAGTATCGCTCAATTGTTTTTACTTCTTCTTCAGAAAACGTTGAAATAAACTGAGTGGTTCTCTGTTGAAGCTCTTCAAAAACAGGACCTAATAATTTCATACTTTTTTTAATATTAGGGATAATCAGTACTTTTCTCCGGTCTTCCTTAGTGAATTGCCTTTTAAGAAGCTCTTTCTTTTCCAGACGGTCTATTAGGCCCGTTACAGCTCCGGTAGTAAGTCCTGTTAATTTTGAAATTTCCCCAGCTGTTATAGATTCATATTGTAAAATCAGGCCAAGGTATTTATGATCAGTATTGGATAGTCCTACTTTTCTCGCAATGGCTTCGTGCATGAAAATAGAAGCATCCGAATATTGCCTGCTTGTTTCTCTGAATTGTCTAATTATATCTTCAATCATAATTGTTTTATTATCTAATTATCTTAGTTACTAAGATATGTTTTATTTTTCATTAGAACAAATAATTTTTCAACTAAAAAATGCAGACCGATATACTCTTCATAGTTTTCAGATAAAATTTCTCATAAATTATTTTTTTTTTTTTTTGTAATTAATTTATAAACAGTTGTTTAATTATTTTAGCTGAAATTTTATACGAAAAAAGCACTTGAAAATTTGGAATTTAAGAGGGTTTTACTATCTTTGCAGTCCCTTAAACAAAGGGATTTACTTGAAAAAGTAAGTGGCCGACTCGGTAGCTCAGCTGGTAGAGCAATACACTTTTAATGTATGGGTCCTGGGTTCGAATCCCAGCCGGGTCACAATCAAAAAGAACTACTGTTTCAGTGGTTCTTTTTTTTACCCATCATTCTGCTATCTCAATTCTTTTTTGTTAAATGTAACAGATTATTTTTCGCAAAGAAAGATAATCGGATGTTTAATTTTAGAGAGTAAAGGGCGAACTTGTCGCTGAAGAAGCTTTATGGATATACATTTGCTTAGAAAGAATCAATGAAATTGATTCCATTCTTTGCTCCCTTGAAATATGATACGCCAAAAATAAGCTTTGTGTTAGAAAAATAATAGAATTCTCATTTAGACTTTGTACTCATCCATAACTTTTGAGATTGATCCACGTTTTATGATCCGGACTTTCATTAAAAGGAGCAGGGAGATGTTGTAGCATTCGCTTAAAAAGAACCAATGGAATTGATTTTCTTCTTTACCTCCTTAAAATAGACGTTTGAAAATAAGCTTTTGCATTTCAGAAAAATCAATTGATATTCTATCCCAGCAATGCTCTGCCCAACTTTTACACCTGATTCCGGATTTGAAGAGGGCTGTGACGTATATTTGTACCCTTATCACGAAAACTGAGCCGGAATATGAAATTCATTCATCCCATTGATTCTACCAAATTCATCCTTTCTGAACTTCGTCATTGTCCTGAACACTATATGCAGAATCCTCAGCGGGCAGATTTTTTTGAAATGATCTGGTTCAGAGAGGCTTCAGGAGAATTCCGTATGTATCTTATTCCTCCGTATCGGTTTGTAGAATTGGATATTCATGATAAAGACGGTGTTATCATTGCTTTTAAAAGAGATTATCTGGAAGAAGATGATAAAGAATATGCATTGGATGTTTTCAACCTTTTCAATATGCATGGGCAGTATACCAGTTTTCATATAGATCAGAATACGCTGGAAACACTTCAGCTTTTAAAAGGATTGATGGAGAAGGAGTGCCACAATTCTAAGGGGACTTATCTTGTTTTAAAGGCTTTGTTGAAAGTATTCCTGCTGAATCTGATCCGAATCAGTCAACATTATTTTTTGCACCAGGATGTCAACCAGAAGCGGGTTTACCAGTTTATCATGCTGATGGACGAACATTATAAAACAGAACGGAAAGCTGACTTTTACGCTTCGAAAATGGGGATCAGCGAAAAAAGAATCAATCAGATCCTGAAAGAGAAAATGAATAAAACCCTTACCCAGTTGTTGCATGAAAGGCTTATGATAGAAGCAGACAGGATGTTGAAGGCCAGTGAGCTGACCATCAAGGAAATTGCCTTTTATTTAAATTTTGATGATCCCGCTTATTTTTCCCGGTTTTATAAAAAACAGAAGGGACAAAGTCCTGAGGATTTTAAAAAAGATGGTGCTTATTCATAATATTGTCCTGTTTTTCATCTTCGGTTATTCTTTCCATCATCTATTTTTATCACATAAATTCTTTGAAGTGAATTTCTATGCACATTTTATTTCCAGATTGTACAGGTCGATTAGGAGATAGTGCATGAATTCCGGTTTCTGTCTGATTTAAATTTGTACTGTGATTAATACGTTAAAAGACCTGTCCATAAAAGGATAGAGTAGGCATATGCAGGCTCTGAAACTGTATGCTGAAGACTTTTAATCATAAAATACAATTAAAAATATCGAGTATGAAATTGACAAAAGAAACCGAAGAAGTAATGTTTAAGGACATAAATAACCTTTTATCCCCCAAACCCCTTGTTCTGGAAGCCGGGATCAAAAGATTGGAAAACGGAATGCTTCATGTTGCGATGAGAAATGTACTGCAGAACTGCAATGGTAAAATGCTGGACTGGTGGTTCAAATATTTTGAAACAACTGAAGATTTGAAACTGTGGCATCCCCATGACCACGTCGAGCACGGTGGCTGGGATCATCAATGGATTAAACATGAAAATTATATAGGAGCTACCATCCACGCTACAGAATCTCTGGGTGACATTCCTCCTGTAGCTGCTACCATTAAATTTCATGATCCGGCAGAAATTTTTACACCTGATGTTCTGAAGAATGCCTATACTCATGGAGAAGTGAGTGCCGTGGTATATGCAAGAATTGGTTTTGGAGACCATATATCGGTAGATACCAATGGAGACCCTTTAGATGGTTATATGTTTCATGTAGCAAGAGATACTGCACAGGGATGTACCCTGAGAAGTCATTTTTTTCTTGGTGCTTTATCGGCAGAAACCGAAAGTCCATTGTCTGATGAAATAGGATTTGGATTGATGGAGCATTGTTACAGTGAATTTACCTACCTGTCCAAAGTTCTTCCTTCCCTTTACTATGCTAAAAACAAGGCAGGAGATAAAGCACCTGTTCTTTGGTAGCAACAAAAAAAATAATTTTTACGAAAAAATTGACGATAACACTATGTGACTGTTTTCATGTAGTGTTATTTTTCAACTTGTTTTTTATCAGTTGATTGTACTTTTTTATTACCTCAGTTGTTTAAAAATATTTCGTTCCTGAGGCTAAAAGAAAGAAATTTTATACTAAAAATGTTGGATGAAAATTTGGAGTTAGAGAAAAAGTTTCTATCTTTGCAGTCCCTTAAACAAAGGGATTTACTTGAAAAAGTAAGTGGCCGACTCGGTAGCTCAGCTGGTAGAGCAATACACTTTTAATGTATGGGTCCTGGGTTCGAATCCCAGCCGGGTCACAATCAAAAAGAACTACTGTTTCAGTGGTTCTTTTTTTGTTTTATAGCAGACAAATTATGGTGATTGTTGCAGCTTTATTTTCATGAGACAAGATAAAACGGATCAGTTTCAAAAGGTGGGGAAACAGTACAAAACATACACTATTTCTGTTGAATGAAACAAAGTACTTTAAAAAAAATGTAAAGAACGTTCATTTGAATGTTTTATTTTAGGGAGCAAAGAAAAGCAACTTTGTCGCTGAAAAAGCTTCATGAATAATGCATTCGCTTAGAAAGAATCAATGAAATTGATTCCATTCTTTGCTCCCTTGAAAGTATGAGATAAGGGGCTAAAAACTTTGCGTTAAATTAAATTCTATAATTACAATATTATTTCCAGCTTTTGCGCTTGATCTATAAAAACTCATATTGTTCTATGATTTGCAGGCAATATTGGTCTGAAAAATGGCATACATTACTATTTTTAATATAATATCTCCATCTTTCTTATTTGAAATAGAAGCGTTCTGCAAACGTGACAAAATTCCCTAACAAATCATCATAAGTACTGCCTCATTTTAAAAGATTAATTTAAAAAAATGTAAAGCAATGAAAATATTTGACTTATGGATTTTGATGAAATTTATTGGGATAAAAAGTCGGAAAAAATTTGGAGTTAGAGAAAAAGTTTCTATCTTTGCAGTCCCTTAAATAAAGGGATTTACTTGAAAAAGTAAGTGGCCGACTCGGTAGCTCAGCTGGTAGAGCAATACACTTTTAATGTATGGGTCCTGGGTTCGAATCCCAGCCGGGTCACAATCGAAAAGAACTACTGTTTCAGTGGTTCTTTTTTGTTTTTATAGCAGACAAATTATGTCTCTGTATGATTTCGGAAAAACGGATCAATCTCAAAAGTTGTGGATTAAGCAAAAGTTGAGTTCATCTGATTAGAAAAAATTAGAATCAACAGTTGTGGAGATAGAGTTTCACGCAAAGCTTCATGTTGGTGTATGCTTTATTTTAAGTGAGCTAAGAAGGGATCGATTTTCAATCAATCTTAAGAAGCGAGTGCATAGTCAAAAACTTCATCAGCGACGAAGTTACATTGCTTAGCCTCCTAAAATAAAGTATTCGAATTACTAATTCTTTGTGTCTATAAAATTTAGAATAATCAATAGGTATTCAATTGTTTTATCACAGCTTTTGAGCGTGATCCGCAAAGAAGAGCAACTTTGTCGCTTAAGAAGCTTCATGGATATACATTCGCTTAGAAAGAATCAATGAAATTTGCTCCCTTGAAAATATGAGATAAGAGGCTAAAAACTTTGCGTTAAACTAAATTCCATAAATACAATATGAGCCCCAGCTTTCGCGCCTGCTCCAAAATAAACCTTGGCAGGTAAATTTTAATTGACATGGTATTGTAATTGTATCACTGGCGATGCATTTGAATCTGATCCGGCAATTCCATCTGTTTCATGACCTTCAATCTCTGTGAATCCTGCTTTTTTGTAAAGAAAATAGGCACTGTCATTTCCGGGGCTTACTTCCAGTGTGATTTCAGAGCACCCGAATTCGTTGACCGCTTCCTGAATGACCGCCTGTATCAGCTCCAAACCTATACCTTTTCCATGGAATTCCTCTTTCACATACATCTGGTAGATGCTTCCCATACGGTTCTCTTTTTTCACAAAAGCACAGATGCCGATAAGCTCTTGATTGGCAAAAGCTCCCATCATCAACATGCCCGGTGCTGAGTTTTCAATATCGGTTTCCATTCTGAGTTTTTCAGTTTTCAGAGCTTCCTGATAGGTGGCTGCAAATGAATCCGGGTATTTTTCAAGGCTTTCCAGGCGGATGGTTCTGTATATTTTACTTTCTTCCGGGAGAAGTTGGCGGTAGCTGATCTTCATGGTCCAATTTTCGTCGTTAATAATTCGTTTTTTAAAAATACATAAAAATCTGTTTTTTATCAGCTATCAGGTAAGGTTGCCGTTATTTTCTTTTGTACAGTCAATTTTTCTGATAATATATCCTTTTGCCCGTTCTAAAAATCAGACTGTTTTTATTGATGAAATTAAGCATTTTCTATATTAATATTTGGTAAGAATCCAGTATATTTTTACTTAAATTATGTATATTTATAGAACAGATTGTCAGAAAAGCAAATCGGCGGGTACTCCTTACCGGACCATTTATTAATGCTTAGGTCGGTATAGAAAAAGAGGAAAAGCTGTAATGATCTCAAAAAGCAAGTCATATTAAAAAAAATATAACATATCCGGTAATTATAATGAAAGCAATAATCTGCATGTTTTTTGTGGGTCTATTGCTTTTAATGCTTTCATGTAACCAAAATTCCGGAGAAAAGGATAGAGAAAAATTTGACACCTCTCTGATCAATCGAAACTCAGAACTCCATCTTTCCGGTGAATATGAAGCGCTTATTGCGCTTAATGTAGAGTACCTGAAAAAAGCTGCAAAAATGAACTATAAAGCAGGGAAGGGGCTTTGCTATCTCAATCTGGCAGACGTCAATGTATCTGCAGGAAACTATGAAAAAGCACAATTCTTTTTCAACAAGGCAGGAAGAGACCTGGAAGGCTCGGAGAATCCTTATCATAAGGCACTGTATTATAATGATTATAGTCTGTATTACTCTCATCTTGAATTATTTGATAAAGCTGTATCATACAATAATAAAGCATTTTCTTATCTGGGAAAAGCAAAAAAATCTGTGCTTAAAACAAAACTTTATTCAAGACTCTATATCAACCGGGGAATCTATTTTGCTAAAAAAAGATGGCGGGGAACATCTCTGAAGTGTATCCTGAAAGGAAATGAACTGGAGCATTCTGCATATAGCAATTGTATGGTTGCCCAATATTATCTGTACTTTCATCAGCCGGATTCTGCAGGAATATACATCTCCAGAGCGGAAGAAAAAATGCTCAGCGAGAAAACAAGTGATGTAGAATCTCTTTGGGTGTATTTTACCATGGGGTATTACTATAATGAAGTAAATAATAATGATAAAGCGGAGCAAAACCTTAAAAAAGCCCTTGAGATCAATATAAAAACCAGACGTACCTATTCTACCCATATCAATGGGGTGTATAAGGCGTTGGCCGAACTGTACAAGAAAAAGAACGACGGTGGCAGAGCCTATTACTATTTGAAAAAGTATATGGAAGAAGAAGGAAAAATTAATGCAGCCAGACTGACGACAATGAATAAAGCTACTGAAAATTTTATTTCCGAAATAAAAAGTGAGTCTGACTGGCACAAAAATGATCTTCCGTTATTTATTGCATTGTCTATTACAGTACTCACGGTTTCAGGAGTATACGTCAGAAAGGTGATCAAAGCTCTGAAACTGAAAAAGAAAACGTTGAAGATGGAGACCGACGAGCTGAAAGACCATGTACATACCAAGCAGCTGGATGAAGTGATTGAACTGGCTAAAAACAATGATTCTTCTTTTTTGTTGAAATTCAGAAGTTTATATCCGGATTTTATCAATGGACTTTTAAAGATCAATCCCGATCTTGAAAACTCGGAGCTGGCTTTCTGCGCGATGTTGAAGCTGCGTTTTTCATCCAAGGAAATTGCCAACTATACCTTTGTACAGCACAAATCTGTTCAGCAGAAAAAATACAGAATCAGAAAACGACTGAATATTCCGGCTGAAACAGATATTTACGATTTTTTTGAGAATGTGAAAGCCTGAAAAGTATGCATATCATGCTGATCCTGTCAGAATGTGATCCTAATAATTAAAGAAAATATAATATTTTCCATTTTATAGAGTTATTCTTTAATCATAAATTATCCAGGAATTTATAATAAAGAAAGTATATGATGCGTATTCTTCTTTTATTTTTACTGATGATCATCGTTTCATGCCATTCCCGTGCCCAGGAAGAGCGTGAAAAGAATTTTGATATAACCCTGCTGAAACAAAATGAAAAATTTAGGCTTGCAGGAGACTACGATTCTCTGGTGAACCTTAATAAAAGATACTATAGGCAGGCTGGTAAGATGGATTATGAAGAAGGAAAGGCACTCTGCTATATCAATCTGGCAGAGCTGAACATCTCATTGGAAAACTATCAGAAATCACAGATCCTTTTTGATAAAGCAAACGACATCCTGAAAGATTCTGATAACAATATCCATAAAGCAAGATTTTATAATGTCTACGGAAGGTTTAATCTGGAACTGAGAAGAGTAGACAAAGCTTTGGAATACAATAATAAAGCAATGGAATACATTAATAACAGTGATCCATCTGTGCTTAAAGATGATTTGGTTTTCAATATTGATATGAGGCAGGCTCTTTGCCTTATGGAAAAAAAGAGAGATAAAAATGCTCTGGAATATTTTCAGAAAGCAAGAAAATTGGACGATACCGGTCTTGCAGATTGTGCCATCGCTGATTACATATACATGTATAAAAATATGGACTCGGCATATGCCTATGTGAATTCTGCCTATAACAAAGCTAATCAGAGAGGTAAAGAAGACGGGATTGCCCTTTATGCCAATACCATTATGGGAGAATACTATATTGCAGCCAAACAGTATGGTAAAGCGGAAACTGTTCTCAAAAAGGCATTGGAGATTGATAAAAAAACGAAACGTATCTACGCCTACTACGGCAAATATATTTATAATGATTTGAGAACGGTATATGAAGGTCTGGGCGATGAAGAAAAAGCCTATTTCTATCTGAATAAATATACCGAGGCAAAAAACAGAACCCATACTGCTTTACTGGCTACCATCAATCAGGATATGGAATCCTTTATTACCATTACCAAAGAAGATACGGAAAAGCATAAAAGTAATGTACACCGGGTCATTCTTTTTTCCCTTGCCGGACTTTCACTGTTGGGAATATATGCCTGGAGGATGATCAGTATACTCAGAAAACGAAAAACAGATCTCAAACTTGAAGCAGAGCATCTGAAAGCCCGTATGACGGATAATAAACAGGAGGAGATCATGGAGCTGGGCAGGAACAATGATCCTGATTTTCTGAATCGGTTTAAAGAAATCTATCCGAAATTCATAGATCAACTCCTCGTCATCAATCCAGGTCTTGAAAGTTCAGAATTGGCTTTTTGTGCTATGCTCAAACTACATTTTACCTCCAAAGAAATCGCAAGCTATATTTTAGTTCAGCACAGGACCGTTCAGCAAAAAAAATACAGAATCCGAAAAAAACTGAACATTCCGGGAGAAACCGATATTTATGATTTTTTTGATGCTTTAGGATAAAAAAAAACTGTCTGATCCATCAGGCCAGACAGTGTTCGAAATATTCTCTTTTCACCACCTGTATTTTTTTAGTGGCTTTGTGCTCAAATTTGAAAAATTTTGACCAAATAAGGAAAAAAAGCTCTACTACACAGATACTACAATCAAAAATTTAATATTTAAACATTTGATATTTAGTAAATTGTGATTTTTTGCTGAATCCGATGTCAGATTTGTATAAATTGTGATTTACTGAGATAGCAGTGTTCTTTTTTGAAAATAAGGGACTAAGATCATGATTTCTTTGAGAGCAAATTCAGCCTTACATCAGCTTTGTATTTTTCTGCTTAGCGTATCATTATTTCAATATTGCTGTTCTTCTCTTAACATCAAACTATCAAAAGGTTATTTTTTAATTAGTTGATAATTAATGTTTTATTTTGATGTTGTACATGTGTAGTAGGGTGTTTTTATGCTTTTTTGAATTTAAAATATAGATTTGCGAAAGAATTTTAATACAAAATAGTTGCTAAGCTTATTTTTTGAATTATTTATTCGAATAATCATTGAAATAACACAAATGAATCTCCGGAATCAGGATCTAGCGGAGAGAAAAATATTTATTTTCAGAGGGAAAAAGTTGCTGTCTCTATTGCAGAGACAGCTTTTTTATTTTTAATGAAGATGTCCTTCGAAAAAATTTAACATAGTTGCCAGGGCTTTTTCAGAATGCATCCTTTCCCCATTGTCAAGAGATTCTTTTGTCGCTACAGCAGCCCGTTTGCGCATATTGTTTTCATAAGTAGAAATTGCTTCCTGCAGAGTACTATAGCTGCTATTGCTTAAATATTCACTGAGCTCCAGGGCATCAAGCATTGCCATATTAGCACCTTCACCTGCAAAAGGAGGCATTACGTGGGCAGCATCACCCATCAGGGTCAGGTTGGATTTCGTTTCCCAAGTCTGATCCAAAGGCATATAATAAATAGGTCGGGAGATGAAAGGAGTTGCTGCATGTTCAAACAGTTCGTACCATATTTCATTCCATTCAGGATAGAATTTTTTAAACCATTCCAGGACCTGTAACGGATCAGAAAAGTTCATACCGCTTTCAGCAGCCCAGTTTTCATTTGCTCTGAAGCTTGCATAAAAACCAAGATCACCGTTGCCTTTTTGTCCCAGCAATATATTTTTAGCATTTCCAAAAGCCATTATTTTACCCCCATTGATCAGAGCATTGATGTGAGGAGCCTTATCTTTTGAAACATTTCCTTCCAGCATGATGATTCCTGAATAAATAGATTGATGTCCAGTGAGATAAGGACGGACTTTAGAATTGGCACCATCTGAAGCAATCACAAGGTCTGCATAGACAGAAGTTCCGTTTTTGAAATGAAGAAGGCAGCCATCATCCTGAGGCTCCATAGAGATAAAATGACTGTCCCATACCACCGTTTCCGGTTTCAGGGAAGCCAGTAACATATTTCTCAAAGGTCCCCGGTCTATTTCAGGCCGGAAGTGTTCAGCACCAAAATCTTCATCAGGTTTTCCTTCATGATCACTGAAAACGATTTCCGCGTGCTCGTTGACGATCAGCATTTTGTCCGCTCCGGGGCGGTATGTCTTTTTAAACTCCTCCAAAAGTTCAGCCTTACGGATGGCTGCCAGCCCGGAATCCTCATGCATATCAAGCGGAGAACCCTGTACACGGGCATATTGGTTTACATCTCTTTCGTATACTTTTACGTTGGCATTTTTCAATTGTAAAAGTCTGGCTAGGGTAAGTCCTGCGGGACCACCACCAACGATTGCTATTGATTTATTGTTGATCAGCATTTTCATTTAAATTTTACAGGACAAAATTACTTTCCCTTCAACACTGATAATAGTACAAATCGGTCGTTTTTATTTTTTGATAATTCTTTAGGGGCAACTCCCGAAAACTTTTTTACTTCCTTGATGAAATGGTTCTGATCTGTGTAATTCAGTTCAGGAAACAGTTTCCCTTTGGCAATATGTTCCAGCGAGGCTCTGAAACGTAAAATCGTAGAGTAGGCTTTCAGAGATAATCCCAATTGTTTGGTGAAATATCGGTTGATCTGCCTGCTGCTCCAGCCTGCTTTTTCAGAAAGTTCATAGACAGTCATTTCACCTTTTGAAGCGTAGAGAAGTTCAAAAAGCTTAAGTTTTCTGTCATCTGTTTTCTGTGGGATCAGTTCTTTTATCTTTTGGGTTGCTTTTGCACAGCAAAGTTCAAAATTTTGAAGATCATCAGCCTGAAAATTCCAGAAATCAACAGGAAGATCCCTTGCGCTATTTAATACATCAGCAATAGAAGTGTCTAGAATATATTCCACAGCAATAGGTTTGAAACTCACGACAAAAGCCCGGGTAAATGGAGGAATCAGCCTTTGCTCAGAATAGGTCTCAAGACCGATAAGGGCAACCTGGAAAGAATGTGTAGAAGATTGCATAAAGAACAGATCAATTCTCCCATCCGGAATAATAACCACTTCTTTCGCTTCCTGAGACTGATTATAGAACGTTCCCAGATTCTCTACAAAATCTGAAATACTTTCATCAGGCTCAATAAAGTGAAATTGAAAGTCATGATCAGCCATGATAAATGCTCTTTGTTTTTAACGATTTAAATTACAAAAATAGAACAGATGTGACGGAGAAAAATAAAGATCTTTTGAGATACAGATTTCACTGGCTACAAATGATACAGAAGTCTGTTAAAAAACTGGATCAATCCGGAGGAAGAGAATATAATCGTCCCAAATTTTTTTGTACGTACTACACTTTGAAATAAGCTTCGATTTTAGATCAGTTTTGAAGATTAATCTACTACATTGGACGCTTTATATGTAAATAAATTCGTGCATTCGTGGCAAAAAAAATCAAAAACTAACGACCCGAAAAATATTCCTCTTCAAGAATCGCATATTCATAATTATCGCTCCAGCCATTTTTTAAAGGAAGTAATTTTCTGCGATGCGCTTCTCTGATCATACCAGATTTTTCCATGACTTTATAAGAAGCGATATTATCAACTGCGCAGCCTGCTTCAACTCTGTGCAGTTTTAAATCTTCAAAACCAAACTTAATTATTCTTTCCAATGCCTCGGTTCCATAGCCTTTTCCCCGGATTTCAGGGCTGAGTTTAAACCAAACTTCAGCATTTTTGTAATGCAACTTAACAAGATCAATCCCTATAATTCCTACAAATTTTTGATCAGTAAGGATTTCTATTAAAAAAGTAAATTTCTTTCGGAGCTCTCCCAATTCAGACTCTTTCTGCCAGGAAGTGACTAGTTTTTTTGTTTCCTCCTCATTGTCAGAATAAGTTGTGGGATTAAATTCAGTACTTTCCGGCCTTAGAAGCAGTTCATGTACCTTAAGAATATCACTTTCTCTGAATGGGCGTAAGGTAAGACGTTTTGACTCTAATGTAAGATCGTTCATTGTATTGAATAGACCTGTTTAGCAGGTTTGAAAATTTAAAGCAATATATAAAGAATAATCTGAATCCAGAATGGGAATGTATATTTTCAGATAAGAATTATTATGTGAATATCTCTGTTATTATTACGGGATTCCGTAAGGCTTAGGGATTAGTTTTACTTAATATTGCGGAATATATAATCCCACATTACCATGGAAATTTTAATAATCATTGTCCTGTTTGTTCTAATGATCATTGCATTTGGCAAATCAGGAAACCTGAAAAAGGAATTACTTAAAAAAGACACAAAAATTGCTGCATTAACGAGTGAAAACAATCAATTGAAGACTGATTTGTCAAAACTGCAGACGGATAAAATGAATTTAAGCAGGAAACTTGCAGAAGTGCTTCAGCATAATGATGCTTTAAGGAAATACCAGGATATTATTGATGTCAAGGTCGAATGTGAATACCTGCTACAAAAAGCCCAGAGAGATAGTTTGAAGTTGAAGACCAAAGCAGAGCTGGAACTCACGGATGCTCAGGATCAGGCCAGGGAAATGCGCAGGAATGTAAAGGAATTGACTGAGAAGAAGTCCAGAGAAATAGAACTCCTGTACGAAAATGCGGTCAATGAAGCCATGCGTATTGTTGAGAATGCCGAAATGAAAGCAGAATCCATAGGAGGTGATGCTTACAGAAGTCTGAGAGAAGCAGATCAGATTGCTGAAAGGATAAAAGCCATGAAAAATGTGATCAAAGGCTATGGTAATGAGTATTTAATTCCCACTTATACATTGCTGGATGAGCTTGCAGAAGACTTTAGCCATAAGGAAGCCGGAGAAAATCTTAAAAAGCTCCGTCAGAACAATAAGCTGATGATCATAAGCAGACAGGCTGGGATCTGTGATTATGTGGATGAACAAAGGAGGAGTACGGCTATTGATTTTGTGATTGATGCCTACAACGGAAAGGTAGACTCTATTTTGTCTTCTGTAAAGAAAGATAACTTCGGTATATTGAAGCAAAAGATGGATGATGCTTTCCAACTGGTTAACTTCAACGGGCAGGCGTTCCGAAATGCCAGAATTTCAGAGGTCTATCACAGTGCAAGGCTTGAGGAACTGAAATGGGCGGTGGTTGCTCAGGAACTGAGATGGCAGGAACAGGAAGAGCAAAGGCAGATCCGTGAGCAGATTCGTGAAGAGGAAAGAGCCCGTAAAGAGTATGAAAAAGCGATAAAGGAGGCTGAGAAAGAAGAACAGACTTTAAAAAGACTGATCGAAAAAGCAGAATCTCAGGTAGCAAGAGCGAATGAGGAACAAAAAATGCTTTTCCAACAGAAACTGGAGGAGTTGCAGCAAAAACTTACCCAGGCAGAAGAGAAAAACCAAAGGGCTATATCTATGGCACAGCAGACCAGAACAGGGAATGTTTATATTATTTCCAATATAGGATCATTCGGAGAGCATGTTTATAAGATTGGGATGACCAGACGTTTGGAACCTCTTGACCGTGTCCGGGAGTTGGGGGATGCAAGTGTTCCCTTTGAGTTTGATGTTCATGCAATGATCTATTCTGAAGATGCCCCTGCTTTGGAAAAACAATTGCACAGAAAATTTCTGAAAAGTCAGCTCAATAAAATCAATCCGAGAAAGGAGTTTTTTAAATTAAATATCCATGATATAAAAAGCTATCTGGAAGCAATGGAAATCAACTGTAAATGGACATTAACAGCCGAAGCCAAACAATATCGTGAAAGCCTGAAGCTTGATGAGGAAATGAAAACTAATAAGCAGCTTGAGGCGGACTGGGAACAATATCAGGAAACGGTAGATCCCGTTACTTATGACGAAGTAATGAACGAAGAATAGAATATTTTTATCATAAAATCTATCTGAGAATTTGATGGGATACAACCAGAAAAAGAGTCTTTGCACATTCAGTGTAAAGGCTTTTTCTTGATTAAATAAGCAAATACAACCATAATATCATCATTGATCAGCCTTTTTCACGAAAATAGACGTCTATCCAATAAGGTCCGGCTGTAAACTATCTATCTTTGCACTTCGTTCGCAGACCTGTAGTCTGTGTCAGAAACCGAAGAATTGACGGGGTGATTCTTTGTCTGGTCTTCGGTTTATACTTAAATTGTAAGGAATTATCCCTATTTTCGTCAAACTTAAATGTTGTACTATTTAATGGACAAATCCTCGATCAACAATTATTTTCACTCCTTATTCAGCATTAAAGATGAAGTGGTAGAACAGATTACAAAAACGTTTAAACATTTTGATCTAAAAGCCAATGCTGTTTTGCTGGAGAAAGATACCATCAGCACCAAAACCTTTTTTTTGGAAAAAGGCTATGTACGTTCCTATATATTGAATGAAGATAATGAAGAGATCACGACCAATATTTATGCTGCCCCTTGTTTTGTCAATGATTTTTTATCCTTTTTCAGACAACAGCCTACAAAAGAGATATATCAGGCAGTGACAGACTGCTCCTTTTGGGAAACAGGATTGGAAAATGTACAGCACAATTTCCATAATATCCCTGAGTTCAGAGAGTTCAGCCGGCTTCTTTTTGTCCTGAATTACTATACTATACACGACAGGCTGATCGAAATGGCCAGCCAGAAAGCCTTGACAAGATATTCCAACCTGATGAAGAAAGACCCTGATATTTTTCAGCATGTTCCTTTGAAGATTATTGCCTCCTATCTGGGAATCAAGGACAGTTCACTGAGCAGAATCAGAAGAGAGATTAAAAGCTGAATACTCTGTTTTTACTTAAAAAAAATTACAGTTTTGTAATTCAGGTTTTGAGCTATTGTTTTGGAAAAATATAATTTCTTTTCATTTGTCAAGCGATAGATTAAAATTTGTGCTCCATCTTTGTTAAAAATAATTTCATGAACAAAAAACATATTGTGGTTGTAGGATTAGGAGGCGTAGGCGGATATTTCGGCTTTAAAATAAATCAGACCAATGAAGTTTCAGGAAAATATAAAATATCTTTTGTTGCCCGTGGAGAAACTTATGAGAAAGTAAAGGAAAACGGATTGGTTCTTATCTCTCCCGAACACCCTAACGACAGAACTCACCCCAATGCTATTGAAGAAAACATCCGTGATATTAAAAACCCTGATCTGATCCTGATCTGCGTCAAGGAATATGACCTTGAAAATGTCTGCAGACAGCTTGCAGAAGTCATTACCAAAGACACTGTATTGCTTCCTATGATGAATGGAGCAGATATTTATGACCGGATCCGAAAAATAATTCCTGACCATGTTATTTTGCCAACCTGTATTTATGTCGCCTCCCATATAAAAGAAAGAGGAGTGGTGGAGCATAAAGGTAAGGCTGGAAAGATGATTGTAGGCAGAGACCCACAGCATTTTTCAGCAGAGGTGGACTGGGTTGTCGATTTACTGCAGGAAAGTAAAATTGATTTTGATTTTAAAGATAATTCCCTGACGGATATATGGACGAAATTTATTTTCATTGCAAGTTTTGGACTGGTAACAGCGAAGCACAATTCATCCATCGGAACTGTATGTGCTGATGAGGAACAAAAACATGAAGCAACAGAAATTATGAAGGAAATCAGACAGATTGCAGAGCAAAAGGAAATTCATCTTGAAGAAGATATAATTGAAAAAACCTTTGAAAAAGCATCTACATTTCCTTTTGAAACACCTACATCTTTACAGCTGGACATCCATTCCGGGAAAAAAGAAAATGAGCTTGAATTATTTGCGGGAGCCATTTTAAAATACGGTAAAGCATTGAATATAGAAACTCCTTTTACTCAAAAGATTTATAATGAGATTAAAAAAAGATAATTTTTTGGATAAAATGTTATGAATCAATACAAAAGGCAGGTGGAAACCTGCCTTTTTAATGTAAATTAGAAATATAAATATAAAATACTTTCAAAAATTATCTGCATTGCGTAGAGATTACAGAGAAAATCATATAGATTGATCCTTAAAACTCACGATCTCTGTCTTTAATGCTTCTGAACTTTGTTTTAAAAAAAGTATCCGCTTTGGCATTAAACTCGTCGGTGTAAACAACCAGAGTACTGTGCCCGGAATTGGGTAAAATCCAGAGGTTAGCCTGAGGTATATTCCTGAAAATTTCCAGCGTATGTTTCGGCTTTATGACATCATAATCTCCTCCGATCACAAGAACAGGAACTTTAATCCCCTGTAGTGCTTTTGGATTGATATTTGGTTGCTCGCTTAATAATCTTTTATATTTGAGAACCTTATAATCCAGATCTGTTTTATCTTTTTTGGCTGCAAACTGTACTTTAAATTTTGCGTAATTGGCACTTACCCTTTTGAATACATCAGCCTGTACAGCCGTAGAATCCGGTCTTAAATTGGCTCCGGTAACAATAAGCTTTTTTACCTTCTCTGGATGTCTCATACTTAATAAAAGTCCATTGATTCCTCCGTCACTCCAGCCGATCACATAAGCAGAATCGATTTTCATTTTCTGAAGAAGTTGGGCATAGTCATCAGCCATCATTTCATAGGTAAGAGCATTTCCTTTATCCACCGATTTTCCATGAGCTCTGCTGTCAGCAACAATCACTTTATAATGCTTGGAAAAAAACGGAATCTGTTTGGAAAAATCAACAATGGATCCTCCGTTTCCATGAATGAGAAGTAAAGGTTGCCCCTCTCCATAGGTTTCACAGTACATTTTGATGCCATTGACATCATAATACTGACCGGCTTTAGCATTATTACCATATCCGGAAGTCTCTAAAAGTTCTATATATTCTTTTTTGAGCTTTGAAACATTTGTCTGTGCTGAAAATAAGGCAGGCAGCATGGCGAGAAAAAATAATATCGGTTTCATAATTTATAGTATTTTATTTTAAATTAATGATGATATTCCGTTTCCCGATTAGTAGAAAAATGATAAGCTCTTGTTACAAAATAAATTAAAATGGCAAATAATGTGAAAAATTTTAAGCTCCATGCATGAATTTCTGTCGATCCAGTAATACTTCTTCACTTTCCCGATGATCCGTATCATCTACACAGCAGTCTACCGGGCATACCGCTTTACACTGTGGTTCTTCATGAAAACCTTTGCATTCCGTACATTTTCCGGATACAATATAATATACTTCATCAGAGACAGCCTGGTTAAAAGCATTAGCATCTGCTGTTGTACCATCCGGAAACGTGACCGTTCCGGAGAGTTTCGTTTTGTCCTGCCAGCGCCAGTCGATGGCACCTTCATAAATGGCTGAATTGGGGCACTCCGGTTCACAGGCTCCACAATTGATACAGGCATCAGTTATTTTTATAGCCATATTATTTATTTTTAAAGATTTTAAAAAGGGATTTCTTTCACATCACTGTTCCAGAAATCCCTGCTAAACTTAATTAAAACAGTTTCAATAATTTATACACATCATAAACTATGCAAACTTGTATCTTAAATCAATTAATTTGATGCAATTTCTATAGAAAGCCCATCCATTTGAGCCGTGAGGTAGATCTGGCAGGCTAATCTGCTGGTTGCTTGAGTATTGAATAGTTCTGAAAGCAGCGCTTCTTCCACATCATTTTTGTCTGGTAGTGAGGCTTCCTCTTTGAGAATATAACAATGACAGGTCGCACACATGGCCATTCCGCCGCACATTGCTTCCATAGGTAGGTCGTAGGCTTTGCATATATCTTTTAAAGTCAATCCCATTTCCAACGGACAAACCAGGGTATGCAGGGTTCCTGACTGATCGGTCACCATGATTGTAATTTCATCTTTCATTGTCATTAGTCAATCGTTGCTACAACTTGTTTTTCAGCCTGTTTCTTAGTTCCGTCAAAGCCTTCAATTCCGCTGACGGTAGTATATTTCAGTACAAATTTTTTGTTCGGATTCAGACGCTGATAAATACTTTGGCAGGCAATGGCAGCTTCGTGGAATCCGCATAAGATCAGTTTCATTTTATAAGGATAGGTATTAATATCACCTACGGCATAAATCCCGGAGATATTGGTTTGAAAATCGGTACTGTTATCCACTTTGATCGCGTTTTTCTCCAGTTCCAGCCCCCAATCTGCCAAAGGCCCGAGTTTAGGAACCAACCCGAATAAAGGAATAAAATAATCGGTTTCTATGGTCTGAAGCGCTCCTTCTTTCTCCACAATAATCCTTTGTAAAGAATTATTTCCTTCAAGCCCGATTACTTCAGCCGGAGTGATCAGATTGACCTTGCCTTCATGTTTTAATTTTTTTACTTTTTCCACGGAGTCCAGCGCACCCCTGAATTCATTTCTTCTGTGAATAAGGGTAATAGAAGAAGCCATTTCTGCAAGATGAATCGTCCAGTCCAGAGCGGAATCACCACCTCCGGCAATCACGACCCGTTTTCCGGCATAATCTTCAGGGTGTTTGACGAAATAGTTGACGCCAAGGTCTTCATAATCAGCAATATTTACAATAGGCGGTTTTTTAGGCTCAAAACTTCCGAGACCCCCGGCGATAATCACTGCTTTTGCTCTGTGTCTGGTCCCTTTGTCTGTAATGACTTCAAAAAGATTTTCTTCAAGTTTCAGAAGATGAACAGCCGTTTCATTGAAGGTAAAACCAGGCTCAAACTGTCTGATCTGTTCATAAAGATTGTCAACCAATTCTCCCGCCAGTACACTTGGGAATCCTGGAATATCAAAAATAGGTTTCTTGGGATATAACTCTGATAACTGGCCTCCCATTTGGGGTAATGCATCAATAATATGGCATCGCATCTTGAGAAGGCCGGCTTCAAATACGGTGAATAACCCTGCAGGGCCGGCACCAATGATCAGTATATCTGTTTCTATCATGTTATAAGTGGTTTATAGTCGTTTTTTCTATTCTTTTTGTGGTGGCAATGCTGATCAGCGTATCAAACTTAGCTGCATAAAGCGGTGAAATCTCCTTTGCATTGTCAGTGTCAAATAATGAGGTTCTGACAACAGGAACACTGAATGGGAGAGGCCATGCCCGCAGTGATTTGGCAATGACATCCATCGCATTGATTCCCTGCATGGCCTGTAAGCTATCGGCCCAGCATACCAGACCTATTGTTTTATCTGTGAGATATGGTTCATACCTATTGGCCGTTACTTCCAGCCAGTCCAGGCAGTTTTTCATTACGCCCGGAATACTTCCGTGATAAAGCGGAGCAAGCCAGAAGTGGAGGTCGGCATCCCGGAACATCTGGCTCATGCGTTCCACAGACATTGGTGTTTTGTTGAGAGTAACATCAAACAGAGGAATTCCCGAATCAGCAAGGGTAAACACTTCGGTCTGAATTCCCAATGCTTCCAGACGTTCTGTAAAATATCGGGAAATGAGTCCGGAGGTAGACTCCGTTCTTCTTTCCAGCGATCCGTTGAATATGATTGCTTTCATGTTTTTTTATTTTTTGAAAATTACTTTTGGTAAACCTATTTCTCCGTACATGAGGCTTTTTACCATAGGTTTCAGAAGTCCGGCCGCCAGTAAATACAGTACCGGATCATGATCAGCATTGGCTCTTACCACTACTTTCTGATCCTTATACTGTTTAAGATCTGCATAGGTCAAACGGCGCTTCCAGAGATCAAGCAGTATTGTTTTGGCATTGTTTAAATCTACATATACAGCATACGCAGAAAGCTTTTCCATAATAAACATATAGGCCCACGGCGGAATGATCGCATCCGTAGAACAGATGATTCCCACTGCTTTTCCGTCGTATAGGGAAAAATCTGTGGCAGCAATTGATTCTTTAAACTCCTTTTCCTTGACGATCATTCCCATGAAAAGATGGTCCTTAATATCCAGTTCTACAATTTCGGTAGTAGGTTTATAGTCTAAAAGGTCAAGAGCAATGATGCCTGAAGCTTTTGCTTTATTAATGAAAGGATCCTGGCTCATAACGGGGGTACAGTCACACATTATTTTACTTTTGAAAGGGCTTCTTCATATTTTTTCTCCACAGTGGCCCAGTCCAGGACAGACCAGAATGCATCCAGGTAGTCGGCTCTTTTGTTCTGGTAGTTCAGGTAATAGGCGTGTTCCCAAACATCAATTCCAAGAATAGGAAAACCTCTGTTCATCGTAAGAACATCCATCATAGGATTATCCTGATTAGGAGTAGCACTTACGGCCAGAGTACCGTTGAATTTTACATAAAGCCAAACCCATCCGGATCCGAATTGTCCAAGACCAGCTTTTTTCATTTCTGCTTTAAGATTTTCAAGACTTCCAAAGGTTGAAACAATTGCGTCATTCAGATTGCCTTCAGGACTTAATTGAGGTTGAGGTGACAAAATTTCCCAGAATAAAGAGTGATTGTAGTGACCGCCACCATTATTTCTTACAGCCGGGCTGTATTCACTTATTCTCTGAAGCAATGAATCCAGATCAGGATTGGTCTCATTGGTTTGCTCCAGAGCAGTATTCAAATTATCTACATAAGCCTGATGGTGACGTTGGTGATGAATAGTCATTGTTTCTGTATCGATAAAAGGAGTTAAAGCATCATAAGCATAAGAAAGCTGAGGTAATGTAAATGGTTTCATTCTATTTATTTTTTTGATTATTATGTGACAAAGGTAACAATATATTTGAATAAAACAACTTTTTTGTTGTTTTATTTAATTTGGTTTTAAAAAACGCAAGTAGCTGTAAATGTATGGTTTAAGCTTTGTTTTTTGAGGTTATAGAAAATTACTATATTTGTTGTTGAAAAATAAAACAACTAAAATATTGTCAAATGAAGAAGTCGGCAGCAGATCGGATTCTGATGTTTTTAAAAATGAGAGGGGAAGCAACTTCGCTTCTTATTTCTGAAGAGCTGTCCATTACTAAGGAGGGAGCGAGAAAGCATTTGCTAAACCTTGCACAGGAAGGACTGATACAACCTACTGTGAAAAGCGAGGGAGTGGGGCGTCCTTCTACCTATTATACTCTTACAGAAAAAGGACTGGCTCAGTTTCCGGATACCCATGCTGAAATAACTGTTCAGCTGCTGAAATCTGTCAAAAATCTGTTGGGCGAAAATGCCCTGGACCTACTGATCAGTGATCGTGAGAAAAATACCCATGACCGATACGAAAAAGCCCTTGCCAAAACTAAAAATCTGGAACAACGTCTGGAAGTCCTCGTCGTAGCCAGAAGTAAAGAAGGCTATATGGCAGAATGGAAGAAAGAAGGCAAAGATTATTTCCTCATTGAAAATCACTGCCCCATCTGTGCTGCGGCTACAGAATGCCAGGGATTCTGCAGGGCTGAATTATCCAATTTTCAATCATTGCTAGGGAAAGAATATACTGTGGAAAGAGTAGATCACATTATTTCCGGAGGACAGCGTTGTGTGTATAAAATCAGTCAGTAATTTGTGATTCATCAATAAAAAAATGGTTGTAAAAGCGGTAATATTTGATATGGATGGAGTTCTTGTAGACTCTGAAGGATTTTGGGCTCAGGCAGAGCAGGATGTATTTTCATCCTATGGAGTTCAGGTTACTGATGAACTGGCGGCACAGACCAAATATATGACTACCAGAGAGGTTACAGAGTTCTGGTATGAAAAATTTCCCTGGGGAAATCTGGATGTATCCGGCGTGGAACAGGAAGTGGTATCAAGAGTTATAGAGCTGATCCAAAGGGAAGACTGCACGATGTCCGGAATACAGGATTTTATTCAGGATCTTAGCCATAAAGAATACAAGATCGGCTTGGCAACCAATGCTCCTTTACAGGTAGCAGATGCAGTTCTTGAAAAGCTGAAAGTCCGTGATTTATTTGATGTTGTTCATTCATCCGAACTGGAAATACAGGGAAAACCACATCCGGCGGTTTATCTTACTTCTGCGCAGAAACTGGGAGTGTCTCCTGAATACTGTGTTGCCATAGAAGACAGCCATTCCGGATTACGGGCAGCCAGGGCAGCCGGTATGAAGACGATCATTTTTACTAATAATGATGAAAATAAATATTCTGATCTCGCTGATTTTAAAATAATGACCTTTAAAGATGCTTTACTGCCTGTTTTTATGGAACAGAACTGATGAATCAGGGCAGCTTTCTACCTGTTTCCGTTAAAAATTCCTTTATTTTAGGACAAAGCCTGCAATTGGGTTTCAAAATCCTTAAAAACATCAATACTTTGTCAATATTTCCATCAGCATCAGGATAGATACCAGTTTTTTAGAAGACTGATAGTCCGGGCTCAGTTGTTCACGGATTTCTCCAAGTGCTTTGCTTAATTTATTACTTACGGTTTTATTGCTGATTCTTAATGCTTCTGCCGTTTCATTGACTGACATATTCTGTCGGATTCTCAATTCATATACCTGCTGTTCTGTGGAAGGAAGTTGGGAAACCACTTCATCAATCATCGATAATAAAGCGGAAATTTCATTTTCTTCGAGGATTTCAAAATATTCAGTATCGGAAATGTCTATTTCTGAAGGCATATCAAATTCATCAATGCTCAGCATAGGAGGTGCATTTTTATAGCTGTTGTAGTAATCCAGGATTCTGTAATGAAGGTGGCGGAGCAGGTAGCCTTTTGCACTTTCAGATTCATCAGTCTGGATGGTGTCTGTATTTTCAAGGATCTTTACCCATAAGTTCTGAAGTAGTTCTTCAGAAACTTCTTTATCCTTTGTCCGTATAAAAACAAAACGGTACAAACTATCCCAGTATCGGTCATACAGCAGCATAAATGCAGGACGGTCGCCTGATTTGATCTTCTTAAGTAAAGTATAGTCTGTTAGGTTCATATTGCTGCCACAAAATTACCTAAAGGAAAATTAACTTTTTGTGAACTTTAATTATGGTAAGGTTAAATATTTCTGAAAAACCAAGCTTGAATATGAAGTTAATGTTGAGTAAATGTAAAAAAGGTTGAAAATCATCATAAATCAGGCTTTAATGTGAATATAATATTAAGAAATGCCTGGGGAAGTTTTTCATTTTCATAGTCTTATAGATAGAAGCATCTGTGAATACGATGAAATATTTTATGAAAAGTTTTAACTATAAAAATATCGAGGCCTTTGTTTTCAGACTTTGGGCACGCGAAGTTTCAGGGGAAAAAATGTCTGAAAAAGAGGAGGAAGTTCTAAAGTCCTGGAAAGGCCATGCAGAAAAAGACCTTGATGGGGGTCATATTCAGGAAGCCAGAGAAAGAGTATTGGCTGAGCTGGAACATTATTTTGCTTCTTCTCCAACCATAGGACACAGGAAGAATTTCCAGAACAGGGTCTACAGAATTGCAGCCGTCATTATTCTGCTTCTGACGGTGGGTGGGCTCTTTACTTATCATACATTCATCAAGCCGGATATTTATCTTGCGACATTAGAGAACAGAATTGTTCATCTTGAAGACGGCTCTGTAGTGACCTTATTACCCGGAGCTGAGCTGACTGTTGAAAAATCATTTCCGGCGGCTACCAGGCTGGTGAGCCTAAAAGGAGATGCTTTATTTTCTGTAGCCAAATCAAAGACGCATCCCTTCATCGTTCAGGCAGATGGTTTCAGTACAAAAGTATTGGGAACGGTATTTAAGATTTCTCAGTCCGGAAGGAAAAAGGCGGTAGATCTGTACGAAGGTAAAGTTGCCGTATCTTCTGCAGGAGTTCCGGTTTCTTATCTTAAACCCAATCAGAAATGGACCAATTTCGGGGTAGCCCATACGGCGGCGGTTATTTCATTCACATCGGATAAAGCTTCCGGAAAACGGCTTCCTGAACTGCTGGCTCTGAGTTTTAATGATGTTCCTTTAAAAGAAGTAATTACAGTTCTGGAAGGCAACTACAACACGAAAATCCATTATCCGAAAGAAGCCGAAAACCGAAAAATCACGGCAGATTTTACGGGAGGAACGGTGAGCGAAAATATTGAATCTCTTGCCTTTATTCTGGGGTTTGAAGTACAGATGAAAGATAATGCCTACATCCTGAAAAAATAATCAAAAAAATAAATAACCAGATAATCTTAAATCTAAAGAGAACACTTACGTATGAAAAGTTTGAAATGTGGTTTTACCATAGCAGCCTTATTTTTTACTGTTGCAGCAGAAGCACAGGAGTTGGTTCAGAAAGTTTCGTTTTCTGTTCCTGCCAACAGACCATTAATTGAAGTTTTGGAAGAGTTTGCAGGAAAGACAGGGATGAGACTGGCCTATTCAAAAGTAGACATCAAAGAGCTGAAGGTAAAAGGAGTAAAATGTGAAAATTCATCGATCAATACCTGTTTAAAAGATATTACAAATGGACTTCCTGTGGGATTCCGCCTGCATGGAGACCTTATTTCAATAAAATATGAAAGCACGAATGCTTCTATACCGGGAAACGGACGTATTTCCGGGAAAATAGTAGATGAAGTGGGAAATCCTGTTGCAGGAGCTGAAGTGAATATTGCCGGAAGGGGTACCGTAACGGATAATAACGGAGACTTCTCTGTAGATCTTCCTTCAGGACTCTATAATCTGACTATAAAAGCCCCTAAATATAACACCCTCAGGGTAGAAAAATTAACGGTCAGTAACAAGGAAACAAACTCTGTATCATTTGCGCTGAACAGGGCATCTGATAAAGTTACCGATATTAAAGAAGTGGTAGTGACAGCCACCCGTAAAGCCGATACTCAGGCAGGCTTACTGGCCCAGCAGAAAAAGGCAGCCCAGATGAGTGACGGAATTTCAGCGGAACAGATCGCTAAAACTCCGGATAATGATGTAGGCGGAACTTTGAAAAGGGTAACAGGAATTACCACTATTGACAATAAATATGTAGTAGTGCGATCAATGGGAGAGCGATGGAATACAGCGGCTATGGACGGAATCAATCTGCCCAGTACCGAAACATACAATCAGAACTTCTCTTTTGATATTATTCCAACAGCCATGGTGGAAAGTGTTGTGGTAAGCAAATCGGCAACACCGGATATGAATGCCAATTTTGCGGGTGGGTATGTGGAGATCAGAACCAAAGATATTCCCAATGAAAACTTTACTACCGTGAGTCTGGGAACTTCCTATAATGATCAGTCGGCTTTCAAAGAGTTTTTGACCCGTAAAAGAGGAAGGTATGATTATTTCGGCTATGATGACGGAACAAGAGATTTTCCGAAAGGTCTTGTAGCGGTAAACCAGGCCAACCCATTGTTCTTCGAGCAGTCCAGACAGTTTACCAATCACAATTTCACTACTTACAAGACAAGAGGAGACATGGGTTCTAATATACAGCTTGCATTGGGGAGAACATATGCTCTTAAAAATAACAACAAATGGGGTTTTGCGGGGGCTTTTATCATCAGAAATGAGCAAAATAAACTGGATATAGACCATACAGGAAGAGGAAACTGGCTGGATACGACTGGAGTGCCTGATGAAAACGGAAAGATTCCTTTTTATAATTTTAAAAATAAAGGAGCATCCTACAATTACAATTCTACAGTGGCAGGAATGCTTAATTTCGGCCTGCAGCTGAATAAAAACAGAATTTCTTTCCGCAATTCATATACTCATATTTATGACAATACACTGACCAGAATCACAGGCTGGGATGAATATACGGGCGGAAGTGGACTGCCAGCCAATGCTGAAGCTTCCTATAATTATTTTTATCATGGAGTTATTCCCAATAATGATCCGTCCAAAATTTCCTCTTTAGACAAACCTTTTACCGGAAATACGGATTACCCTGTCTATCAGACATTCCTGCAGAATAAACTGGAAGGGAATCATAGGTTTGGGAATATGGAAATCAACTGGTTTGCAGCCAGAACCGGAGTGTCATCCGATACTAAAGATTATACTTTGCACAAGAACCTGTATAGCTTTGTGGGGCGTGAGATTTTAAATTATTACGAGGTTAATAATTCTTCAAGTGATTTCGCCAGGGGATATATTGCCAGTAAGGAAACGGATTATAATTACGGAGCCTCTTTTAAATGGAGCTTTGACAGGGAAAATTTCAAAAATGATATTAAAGTAGGCTATGCAGGAGTGTCCAAGACCAATACCAACCAGCAGCAGAAATTTTTGTTGAGAGTTGATGAAAACAGAGCCGTTCCTAATCCAAAAATCTTACAGATGTACGGAGCTCTTGCCGATTGGTTTGACGGTTCTCATTATGTGCCCGGAGGAATCGGATGGGAGACCAGACCATTGTATGTGGATAGTAAATATGAAGGAAAAGTTGAGCAGCATGCGATGTATGTGATGTTTGATAACCGTTGGAAGAACAAATTCAGATTGGTATGGGGATTACGGGCAGAGTATTTTCAGTATGACCTGATCTCTCAGCAGTTGGAAACTAAAGATTCCAGAAACTTTGCCAGATATGGGGTTGATGATAAACCTTGGCAATGGATGCCCTCCGCTAATTTTACCTATAGTCCTACCAATAAGATCAATTTGAGGTTGGCCTACAACAAAACCGTCATCCGCCCTCAGTTTAACGAAAGGACCGGATTACCTTATTTTGACCCGATAGCCAACGGTCAGATTTTCAATACAGAAATGGTATCATCAATAGTCAATAACTATGATTTTAAATTTGAATGGTTTCCGGGGCTTGGAGAAATATTTTCGGCAGGACTGTATTATAAAAATATAGATAATCCTATTGAACGTGAAGGATTTATTTCTAATGAAGGAAATCTTTATCTCTATAATGGCAATTCAAAAAATGCGAAACTGAAGGGAGTAGAAGCTGAAGTGAGAAAAAACTTAGGATTTATTATTCCGGACTCATTTTTCTCAAAACTTTTCATCAGTGGAAATTTTACTTATAACGATACCAGAGTAACCGCTTTCAAAGACAGGGAAAAAACAGGAGAAAACGATGCTACTTATGAAGTGGATAGGCCTCTTTACGGGCAGACTCCTTATGCCTATAATTTAGGATTAATGTATGATGGGGAGAGACTGGGACTCAGTTTTTTATATAATGCAAAAGGGGATCAGTACATCACGGTGGGATACGCTTATAATGGCGAAGAAATACAACGGGCGTATGCGGTGGCAGATGCACAAATTTCGTATAAGTTTCTCAGAAACAGAAATCTTGAAGTAAAGCTGAATATCAGAAACCTTTTCAACAGAGTCAAAGAATATTATAACAACTATAATTCCTATGTCAGTAAAAAAGATGCCGGAAGTAATCTGGAAACCGTAAGAGAATCAATGGAGCTGCTGCCTGGTGCTACCAGCAAATATGATAAGGATATTGATAAAATTCTGTTTCGGGCGTATAGCGGAAGAATGTTCGGACTGAGTGTGAATTATACATTTTGATTTTTTTTAAGAATAATTCAAAAGTTGAGGTAATACTCTGTTTTTGAAAAAGATGAAATAAAAAGAGCTCTTGATAGAGAATTGTACAGGTTTCGGAATCCTGAACATGAGTCGGATCAATACTGATGAAGCGCACAGCAGTACCTGGCCAACCAAAAACCGGACGTCATTGCCTTTTCCCGGGTGGTAGCGGATGCACAGGGAACTCAGACAGATCAGCTCCTCCTGGTCTGTAGGAGGTAAACAATAACCAAATCGCAGAGATATAGAGGCGGATATTTCTGAATATTAAAAATTTCCGGTCATCAAAATAAATAACCGGATCTATCAAAAATTATAACAATGAAAAGATTAACTCTAATTGCAGCTGCTGCATTATCCCTTACAGCTTGTCAAAACGATCATTTAGCAGATTCTTCCACTCCTTTCGAGATGAAACCTACTTCAGCTGAGTATCTTACAGCTGCTGGCCTTCCTGTAACTAAGGTAAGTGGTCCTATTACTTCTGACGTAACCTGGAGTGGAGTGATAGAAATTGACGGTACGGTAGCCGTGAAAAACGGAGCAACCCTTACCATTCAGCCTGGAACTTTTATCAAAGCAAAACCTAATTCAATAGGAGAAGGTTCAGGAATCCTTGTTATTACCAAAACAGGTAAAATCAATGCTACAGGAACTGAATCTCAGCCAATTGTTTTTACAAGTTACAGACTATTGGATGGAGATGACCTTACTACAGCTACACCTGGAGATTTTGGAGGGGTGATCCTATTAGGAGATGCACCTACCAACGTACCTTCTACAACTACTATTGAAGGATTAAGCGGTAGCGATTATTATTTTGGAGGAACCAATCCTTCTCACAATGCAGGAACAATGAAATATGTACGTATTGAGTTCGCTGGTTACGACTTCGTAGGAGCTAATTCTGGAAACGAGGTGAACGCATTATCATTGGGAGGTGTAGGAAATGGAACTACTTTAGATCATATCCAGGTTTCTTACGGTCAGGACGACTCTTTTGAGTTCTTCGGAGGAACAGTAAATGCTTCCAACCTGATCTCTTTTGCAGCAGAAGATGACAATTTCGACTTTGATAACGGATATACAGGAACCATTACCTGTGCATTGTCTTTGGCAGATTACAGATCAGCACACACTGTGAGTGGAGGTGATCCGGATTCTAACGGTATCGAGTTGGATAACAACGCTGGAGGTACTGTTACCTCATTGATTACTAATCCTGTGATCAACAATCTTACGATTATCGGAGCTAAAAATGGAGTAGCAGGACAAGGACTTGCTTACGAAAACGGTATCCACATCAGAAGAAATGGAAAACTGACATTAAATAATGCTGTAGTTACAGGATACCCTGTAGGAATCAAGGTAGAAGGTACAGGTTCTGAACTTTCTTCAGCTTCTAATCTAAGTTCAATTTTTGTACATGGATTCGGAACTTCTGTAACAGGTGCGGGAACTGCAGGAATTCCTGCTTCAAACCTGCTGACAGGTACTCTTGCTTCTCTATGGGGAATGAGCCAGCCGTTCTTCAACGAAGGGCCATGGAATGTTTCTCCTAGAAACTGTGGAAACTTCCAGGGTGTCTGGACAAAATATGACTTCTCAGTTCAGGAATAAGCTTTTAAATAACAGGGAAAGCATTATGTCTTTCCCTGCTTTTATTCTTCAAAAAAAATCTTAATAATACGTATTATGAAAAAATTATTTTTACTATCTGTTGTATTGGTATCACAGGCTGCAGCAGCTCAGGAGCTTGTATGGAGCAATTCTTTTGAAACGGCTGATGATCTTCAGGGATGGACGATTCATGATCTGAATAATAACGGAAATGCATGGAGCCAGGGGAAAAATATCTACCATAACGGAACGACAATGGCCTATGGCACTTCAGGAACCATCCGTCACTCTATCAATCTTGTCCCTTCAGGTACAGCTGCCAATTTCGCTTCAGAAAACGATTGGATTATTTCTCCGGAAATTGATTTGTCATCCGCTTCAGGAACCATTACTTTAACAGCTGACGTAGGAAGACAAAGAGCAAGTCAGGCTACAGTGGCCAGAGACCTTTATATCTATGTAAGCACTCCTCAGAAACCAGTTCCGGGCTTGGCAGATTTTCAGGCACTTGCTGTAAATACGAATGGAAATGACCTTCCTAACCCCTATAAAATCAAGGGTGGATACACTGAGAATCCTTTTCCTGCAGATCTTACCCAGTTTGTACAAAGTCTCGTAGATCTGTCCGCTTTTGCCGGAAAGAAAATCTACATCGGAATCTGGTCCAACAGAAAATCAGCAGGAAGCAATATTCAGAATATCAATATTGATGAAATGGCTATTTATGCTTCATCCCTTACTTTAAACACAAAGGATGTAAAAAAGAAAGAAAATCTTACCAGAATAATAGAAAATCCGGTAAAAGAATACTTACAGCTACAGCTTAATCCGGAACTGAAAGAAAACATGACGATGATCGGTATTTATAATACAGCAGGTCAGAAAGTTCTTACAGCCCCGTATTCAAAGTCTGTGAATATAGCAGCTTTGCCGACGGGTGCTTATATCTTGGGGGTTACCGACGGAAAAATCTCAGAAAAGCTGAAGCTGATCAGAAAATAAACCTTCTGATTGTAAAAATTGAGAAGAGAAATATCATAAAGTTTAAAACATACCATAATGGATAACAATCTTTATAAGAGCGTTATCCAGAACATATCCAACTAGTTTTTTTATAATTATTATTGCCCTGCATCAAAGGGCGGGGCAATTTTTAAAAGTTTTTAAATAATATAAAAAATGAATAAGATCTTTGCATTACTATTATTGATCATATTATTTTCATGCACAGACCAAACGGTGATGGAAAGATATGATGCCGTGCAGAAACCGGGTGAAGTGGTCATTAAAGGATATTCCAGACCTGATGTCCTTCAGTTGAGGTTCAAGGGAGAACCCGTATCTATTGATGGCAAAACTTCCTATACCAATAAAATAGAAACCAAGCTTCAGTTTGTCCTGGATCAGGGTGAAACCAACAGACTGGCCATATATAATAACGAAACAGGTGCAGAAATAGCAAAATATAATATCAGCTATGATCATGTAGACGACTATAAAAATATATTTTTCTTTAATCTCCCAGGGATTTTCCTGCAGGCAGATGCTGTAAAACCACAGGTGAATTTTGGAAAAGTAGGTTTTGAGTTTATTTTTCCGAATCTGGGAGAATATTCCGGTTCAACCCTTAAAAATGTGAAAGGTATTTTGAAAAGAGAAAATGGAGTAGTACTGGCAGAATTTGAGAATATTGGAAAAGACAGCTTTACACCTGTAAAGATCTATAATAATTTTAGCGCTACAGCTCCGGTATATCTTGAATTGTATAAACCGGGAACTACCGAACCTTACTCAGGCTCCGAAATCATTAAGGTTAAAATAAAACAGCATACAGGGGCTAATATGATCGTGCTTCAGGAAACACTGCAAAATGGAGTGTGGGGAGTGAAAGGAGATATTGATATTTCAGAATACTTATAATCAGGAATGAGGAATTTTTTTAAACTTCAATTGATAGCCATTGTTTTCATCCTTATTTCCTGTACCAATAATGATGACAATGTTCCGGTTTTCCCCGAAGGAAGTACAGAATCAGTGAATGTCTGGGTGCAGGACAGTATGAGACGGTATTATTACTGGGCAGAGCAAATGCCTACAAAACCTGATTATCACCTTCCTGTAAAAGATTTCTTTAAAAGCTTGCTGTCTCCTCAGGATCGGTTTTCTTTTATTGTAAATACTGAAGACCCTTCCACTTATCCACGTTCTATCCGGAATATGTATGGTTTTGATTATACCGTGATTCAGCTGCCGAACGGGCAGGTGGTTACTACGATTAAACTGGTTCTTAAAAACTCTCCTGCATTCAATGCCGGGCTTGAACGGGGAATGATGATTACGAAGATCAACGGAAAAGCTGTGACCGCAAACAATGCAGAAACGATCACCGATTCTATGAAAGACTTTACCGTGCTTGACCTTACTGTAGGAACATGGAATAATGGAACCGTTGCCAATGAAAAAGAAATCAAGGTATATTATGGTTTTTCTTCCGAACAGCCTTTATTATCAAGAATATTTAATAAAAACGGAAAGAAGGTAGGCTATCTCTATGTCTATGATTTTCCTGATGGGATGACTGCTGTTTTCAACCAAAAGTTTGCAGAATTTAAAGCTGAGGGAGTACAAGAACTTATTGTTGATCTTCGTTATAATTACGGTGGATCAGTTTCTGCGGCGGCGGCCCTTTGCTCGCTGATTCCTGCAGGAATTTCGTCCGGCTCACCCTTTATCCTGTTTAAAGGGAATAAAAACGGTGGTGAGGTAAAAAGAACATGTGCCCAGCAGATTGCTTATGATCCCAAAGCGCTTGATTTTAATACTTTACGCTCAAACGCCTTAGGACTTAGCAGGGTTTATATTCTTACCTCGAACAGTACGGCTTCTGCTGCTGAAATAGTGGTCAATAATCTGAAACCTTACCTGCAGGTCATCCAGATCGGGAATACTACGTTGGGAAAAGATATGGCCGGATTTACTGTAGAGGATAAACGGAAACCTAAAAAGATTTCATGGCAGATCCATCCGGTAATTTATAAAGTATTCAATGCAAATGGAACCGGAGAGTACAGCAAAGGAATTACCCCTCAGATCATGATTAATGAATATTCAACATTACCTCTGCTGCCATTGGGAGATCCTGCGGAAACCCTTATTTCATCTGTGCTTGACGGACCTTATTTAAAATCAGCAGCACATCAGGAAGTGAAGGTACTGTACCAGAGTGATGTGAATTTTGCTCAGTCACCGAAATAGCCTTTCTATAAGTTTCTTAAAAATACAATAATGCAAGGAATAGAACCCAAACTTCACACAAGCCTCATGGGCCGTATGGAATATTTTCGCTTATTATTACAAGAAGCCATGGATGATTCTGATGCCCAGTCTTCCGATATTATCGTAAAGATTTCAGAGCTGGACGAATTGTACGAAGACTATTTACTTAATAAGCAGAACCTGGAAAAAAGTATTAAAAATTATCGTGAATACCATAATGATTTAAGACGAAAGCTGACGATGAGGCTTCGTGAACTTAGGAAAAAAGCGAGAGAGAAATAACCGCGCTGGTTGATTTTAAATCCGAAATTCATACTTTTACATCAGGTTGAAGAGATAAAAGAGTATATGAATTACAATGCAACTGAACTTTCCGGCTATTTAGAACTATTCTGGCAGTTTTCCTGGCCACAATGGATCATATTCAGTTTAGTCATTAATATTTTTCTATACCTGTTCTCCATAGGACTTTATCTTTTTATCGATAAAACCTGTCGTAAAAGTGCTTTACAGGCACAAAATCATCCGGTAACAAAACCCGATTTTTATCAGAGCCTTCTCACTGTTCTCAGCAACAGTCTGGTGATGTTAATTGGTGTTTTTCTATGGAAACACAGCTGGATTACAGTAGGTACTCATCAGTCATCCGTTGTCATTGCTTTGGAAGTAGTTGCATTACTTCTGTTAATGGATCTGTTGATGTACTTCTTTCATTATGCAGCCCATTTTCCTTTTGTTTATAAGCTATTGCATGGAAAACATCACGAACATGTAAGTACCAACTATCTGAGCCTTTTTGTACTTCATCCCTTTGAGACGTTAGGGTTTGGCCTGATGATGCTGGTTTTGCTGATGGCCTATGATTTTTCAGTGATTTCAATTTCTGTTTATTTACTGATCAATCTGATCTGGGGAACAATCGGACATCTGAACAGAGAGTTTTTTCCAGCGTCTTTTGACAGGCTTTTTATTGGGACGACCAAGTTTCACAATCTGCATCATCTGGATGGAACGAAAAACTTTGGATTTTATACGTCTATCTGGGATAGATTGTTTGGTACTTATAAGTGAAAAATTTTGATTTTTAGTTAGTTGCTTTTTTAAATGATGTTTGTTGGAAAACGCAAAGGCGCAAAGTATTTTTATAATGATATGTTATAAGGCGCAAGGAATTTTATCTGCGATAAAATTTTAGTAATGGAAAATAACACTGCAAATTCTGAATTGCTTATGCGTCTGCTTCATCAGATCGATTGAAAATCGATTCATCCTTAGCTCACTTAAAAATATAACGTAATCAAGCATGAACTTTGCGTTTATAAAGAAATTATATAATAGAATTATTTCTCGCAGATTTTACTGATTACGCAGATGATTACGTAAAATAAACCATTAAGATTTTTGAAGGTGATAAGAAAAGTTAAGAACAGGTGTTTCCTTAAAGCGAAGCTCACCTTAACTATCCTTAAAATCTTATTGAATCTTAATGATTTAAAATTATAATGTAAACACAAATTTCACCAATTAAAGTCCCACAAATACTCACTAATATTACCGTTATTGTGCTATTTGTGAAAAAATTGGTGTCATTAGTGTTTGAAAATAACCGCAAATATTCACTAATATCATCATTAATTATTGTGCTATTTGTGAAAAACTTAGTGTCATTTGTGTTTAGAATTAGTGTTTAAAAAATCATTTAGCTCCCTTTACAGCAGCCTGAATTCTTTCCTCAATGATTCTCCAGTCGTACAGATGAAACACTCTGCCATTACTCATGGCAACAAAAACTCCTTTCGGAAACTTTGGTCCCAGATTAACGTTGGTGACTTCAGAACCATCACTTTCAAGGGTAGAAACAGGAATCTCAGCAATTCGTCCTTTTTTAGGGTTTTCTCTTAAATAGACATTAAATGTATCATTCTGCTGGTTGGAGACTAAAATATAGCCCGTATTTTTAGAAGTAGGATAGATCGAAATTCCCTCCACGTCAGAAGTAAAATCACCTTGCCCGAAAACGGAAAGTTCTTCATTCCCTTTTGCCGGATCTGCATAGTACTTATGCACTCCAAACTGTTCATCAGAATAATAGATATAGCCCATCTCATCATCTACTGCAATACTTTCGATCTCTTTCAGGCCACTGTACTTCCCAAATTTACGGACTACGTCTCCTGTAATACGGCCGTTTTTTTCAGAAAGTTGATATTGCCACAGGTAGCCGTCTTTAGGGCCTGACTTCCTTCCTACAATGGCAAAAATAGCTCCTGTCTCAGGGTTTTTATACATTGAAATGCCCATTGGTCCCCGTTCGGTTTCGCCCTCAAATACAGAAATTTCCCCGATCTCTTTCAGGTCCGGAAGTGAATAGAATTTTACTTTGTTGGTTTCACGTTCTGTAACGGCTGCAATATCTGTTTTCTTTCCATTCAAAACAAAACCATATTCAATATCTACATTGTTGGGACGTTTAAGCCCTGAAACCTTATGCGTGATTTTACCGTTGAGGTCAAAAGCATACAGCCCGCCATCTGTATCTTTATCTGTTCCTATGATGATGCTTTTTGAGTGATCTTTGGGGTTGATCCATATAGCCGGATCGTCGGTATCGTGTACTACGGTTTCCGTAATAACGGTTGGTTCTAATTTTTCTGCTGACTGATTCTGCCCTTTACAGTTGATTACGAAAGGGAAAACGGCTAGTGCTGCTATATAATGAGTTATCTTCTTCATGTTGTTAAAAATCAAATTTTACTCCCATGGTAAATCTAGGTCTGTAGTATTCAGCCTGAGCAGTTCTGCTTGGGATTCCCTGGTAATATCTTAACGGCTGATTGGTCAGATTATTGGCCTCTGCGAAAATTCTCAGCTGGCTGGTCATTTTATAGGAAGCATTGGCATCCAGGAAAAACTGTTTGTCGTAATAGCGGTCATCGAAAGCTTTTCCACCCAATTCATCAATATAATGAGAGGCGTAGTTCATGGAAATTCTTGCAGAGAAACGCTTGTTCTCCCAGGAAAGCGACCCGTTGAACATATGCGGTGCAGCTCCCGGGAAACCTACGTCTGTTCTTTCAGTTCCGTCTTCACTTCTGATTCCCTTCGCTTTAGATTTCGTATAAGTATAATTTACATACACTCCCAATCCTTTCCAGAATGCTCCCGGAATAAAGTCTAATTGTCTTTGTAAAGCCACTTCAAAACCATAAATATCTACATTGTTACCATTACGCTGCTGGGTAAATTTCCAGTTGCTTTCTCCAGCAGGAATAGGATTGGATTGTCCTGCAAAATCATGGGCAAAATCATTTGCAGTATAATTTCTTCGGGAAAAAGTATAAATAAAATCATTGAGGGTTTTATAGAAAATTCCTCCGGAAAGGATTCCCACAGATTTAAAGTACTTTTCTGCCATAAAATCAAAATTATAAGCATAGGTTGCTTTTAAGTCCGGGTTTCCTGCTGAAATAATTTCATCTTCTGAAATAACATTCAGATAAGGAACGAGTGAATAATAATTCGGGCGGGCAAGTGCTGTGGTAAATGCTGCACGAAGGACTAAGTCCTGTACCGGTACATATTTGAAAGAGATATTCGGAAGTACATTGGTGTAGGTATTGGTATTATTGATCGTTCCTACCAGATCCTTCTCATTCATGACATAGTTTCCGGTATAATCAATTTGGGTGGTTTCAACACGGGCTCCCACAATCATAGAGAGTTTATCATTGAAATCCTGATCCCAGCGGATATATCCTGCGTAGATCTGTTCTTTTGCGTTATAATTGTTGGAAAGGAATTTTGAAGGTTTCGATTTTCCGTTGAACAGCCCTGGATTAAACAAATCCAATCCACCTAAATAAGCAGGATCAACGAATGTTCCCGGAACATAATTTCCCGGCTGGAAGTTGGTTCCATCAAGATATACAGTGGATAAAGAAGCTAAGCTTCCCATATTGCCGACAGGAGTAAAGGCATAGAAGTCGTTATTTCTTTCCTTTTCCTTTAAACGCATGCGGAAACCGGTACGAAGCCTTCCTTTCTGGTCTTCAATCACAGAAAATGGGAAACGAATATTCACTTTTGCACCTAATTCTTTTTCCTGGGTAAAACTATTGGCATCCGAAAGGTCACTCAATTTATAACTTCCCAGATCATCTGAGGCCAGAAGATTGATGATGGGTTTTCTCGGATTGCTAAGGTCCGGGGAGAAATTCATTTTACTGTTTTCAAACTCTATATAGCGTTGATGAGGCTTGTCTTCACTGGCAGTAGCATAGTTCACAGACCAGTCAAGATCTACTTTAGAACCCAATAAATGTTCTCCTCTCAATGCATAATTCTGAACTTTCTGCTTTTCAAGGCGGATATTGTCATTATCAGCATCGCCACCTTTATTTTGCCGTGTGATACTGCCTTTCCAACCTGTAATCTCAGATTCGTCAGTGTTATAGACCGGTTTTATCTTATAACCCAGTGCAAAACGGTTTTCTTTGTCATTCCTGAAGTTGTACATGGCTGAAGCATAGATCTTATTTTTAGAATTGAATTCATAATCCATATTAAGATCAAAACTATGCCTGATGCGGTGTTCATTATAGTAACGGACACCCATTTTACTGATGTAAGCTGTTTTTGCAGCATCATTGGCCTGACTCCATACCGGTTCTATATTGTCAGACCCGAAATTGTTGTTGTTATAGGAAAAGCTGAAAACGGCACCTAGTTTTTTATTTAAGAAACGGTTTCCATATACCAGCCCGGCTGTATAGTTGCCTTTTTCACGGATCGGGTTGAACCCTCCGGCCAATGTAGCAGAGATCCTTTGTCCATTAGGGGAAGCTCGGGTAATCAGGTTGACAGAACCTCCGATGGCATCCGCATCCATATCCGGTGTCAGGGTTTTGTTGACCTCAATGGTAGAGATCATATCAGAAGGGATCAGGTCCATCTGTACATTACGGTTGTCACCTTCGGCGGAAGGAATTCTGTCTCCATTCAGGGTAACCGAGTTAAGGTTAGGTGCAAGACCTCTGATAATAAGGTTTCTCGCTTCACCCTGATCATTCTGTATCGTAATTCCCGGAACACGTTTCAGGGCATCTCCGATATTGGCATCCGGAAAGCGGCCGATCTGGTCAGAAGAAATCACATTGGTGATATTGGCGTTGTTTTTCTGCTTGTTTAAAGCTCTTGCCTGGTTCTTTAGAGTGGATCCGGAAACAACCACTTCAGCAATAGACGTTTCTTTTTTATCAAAAACAATATTCTGACGGGTATTTTTTTCAGATTCTACCGTTACGTTGTATTCTTGAGTTCCATAGCCCAGATAATCGATCTTCATCGTATAATTTCCCGGAGGAACATTCAGAAATACGAAATTTCCGTGTTCATCAGAAGTCGTATAAATATTCCCCGGGCTTAAGGAGATTTTGGCTCCCGGCAGGGCAATTTTGGCGTCGTCATTAATGTTTCCGGAAAGAGATCCGGTTTGTGCATAGAAAAAGATAGAAGCACAAAACAAAACAGAGGTAAAAATTTTCTTCACTTTCTTTTAATAGATTAAAATTGGAACAAAATTAAACGTCTGTTTGGCAAAAGGGTTGAAGAGAAGATTAAGGTTGTTTTAAGAATTGTTAACAAAGAAACTCTGAAGCCCGATCAAAACTAAAAAAACTGTTTTCAGAATATCCGTAAAAACAGTTTTTAAAAAGTTATCATTACGATCTGAATTCTGATTGAAAGGCCTTGAAAGCATTCCCGAATTCTTCCGTAAGTTCATAATTACTGAATTCATATTCTTCCCGAAGTCCTGTCTGGGTAGAAAGTCTGATATTTCCATAACGTACTACCGGGATTTGATAATTACTTTTGAATCTCTTGTCCCGTGTCCCATTTTTATTGACTTTAGCCCAGGTTTGACCAATGATCTTCGAGTCTCTGGGAACTGTAGAAGTTTCTGTAAATCGAGTGTAGGTATGTTGAAAATTCAGTTCATTGATTCCGATGATGGCAAAGTTGTTTTCATTGGTATACATAACAATGAAGGTTGGATAAATATAAATATCGGCTCCATTTGCATTTTTCATATATAACGCCTGATAATCTGACTTTATATAAGGAATTGCTCTTAATGCAAAATTGACTTCTCTTCGGTTTACAATGGTACTGGCAGAAGATCGCATTGCTACTCTGTCCTGAAAATGAGCACTTGTAATATCCCATATTTTATGACAGGTACTAAGCCTCTTGAAAGATTCATAGATTTTTTCAAATTTTCTTTTGATTTCGATGTCAAAATCAATTTCGAGATTTACATAGCATTTTTCAATCATCTCCTTTGTTTGCCTGATTGCTTCTTGCTGAGCCTTTATATCCCGATCTGAATTTTGCGGAATTTCCTTTTTGATCAGACCATAAAGAAGTACATAACTTAGAATTTTTTTTGCTTTTGTAGCAGAAAGAGTTCTGGTAATTTTTCTGAGATCAGAAGTCAGATCTTTTTTCTGCTGCTGAGCCAGGATAATAGCTTCTTTGATGCCCTGCATATTTTGGCTTGTAATTTCATGAATATCAGCACTAAAAATATTCTCATCAAAAAAATAAGAATGATTTACAGGAGATTCAGGATGAGATAGAGAAGGATTAGGTCTTGAGCTTGATTGAGAACCTGATAACCTATGACGGGTAGAAAATCCAAGTACATTGGTATTGAGGGTTGTACCTGATTGGCTAAAGTTGATACTGGCTCCTTTTATTCCAATGGTGGTGGATATTCCTCTTTTACTGAAGTTAAGATGTACACCGGGTATTACTTTTATTCTCTTTCTGTAGCTCCAAGCCATGATTATTGTTTTATAGATTACTTTGTTGGTCAAAATTAGTAAGCAATGCTATAATCTGTTTACGGAAAACCGTAAATGAAGACCTGTTTATTTAATCTATTTAAACTTCGGAAAATAAATGAAATTTTTCTCGCAAACTGGAGAATTTATGCCAATATTTAAACGGGATTTTATATGCCACGAATCTTTTTCATTGGTGCATTCGTGGCAATTATATTATTCTCACTGACTATAAAGATTTCGTAGATTTTTTCATAGAATTTCTGCGTCCTATATGATCTAATCCCTGACTTCTATTGAAGGAATATTGGTAATCACTTTCCAAGTTCCGTTTTCCTGCACACAGGTAATGAGAGAAGAAAACCGCAGAACAGAACTTTCCAAAGAAACCTGGGCGTAGGCAATATTACTTTTCTTTTCAATGGAATGATAGGTAATTTCACGAGGCTTTCCTCCAAAAACCTTATCCCGTACCAGATCAATATATTTTTCTTTGGGAATGATAAAGATTCCGGTTTTATCGAAAAATCCATCCTGAATGTTCTGATACTCTTTATGAAGAATGTTCTCCAGAAGTTCGGTGTCACTGTTATCACCGCCTTTGATAAAACTTTCAATGGCTTGTTTTATTTCTTCCATATTTAATTAAGGTGTTTTAAAATTTGTAATTGCTGTGAAGTAATTTTATCGGTAATTTTTGCCTGATCTACAGTTCCGTCAAGAGGAAAGTAGGATATATCAACAATTCCCATATGATTCAGAAGCTGGGTCAGATGACTTTCTAAAGGATTTAGTGTTCCTGAAGCAATGCCACCCATAGAAGAAATAATGGATGCTTTTTTGTTTTCGAGTAATCCCTTCGGGATATTGTATCCTGCAAACGTTTTCTTCGTTCTGATCACCAGGTCAAAATAGGCTTTTAAAGAAGAAGGAATTCCATAATTATACATGGGGCAAGTAATGAGGATTTCGTCACATTCGTAAAGTTCATCGATCAATTGGTCAGATAAGCTGATGCTTTCCGGATTAGGTGTTTCACTGAAAAAGGCATCCACAGTCTGCTGAGACATATGGGGAATAGGTGATGTGGAGAGATCTCTTTTCAGGATGATCCCATCGGGATTTCTTACTTTCCATTGATTGATGAAATAATCTCCTAACGTTCTTGAATATGAGCCTTCCGTTCTGAGGCTGCTGTCGATTCTGAGTAGTGTGTTCATACTTTTTTCTTTAAAGACACACTCCTTTTCAGAAACGTGACCCTTATTGCAATCTTTTTAATTTCTCAGGATCTACAATAGAGTAGATCTCACGGATCATTCCGTGGGCATCAATATCCAGAATGTGACAATTGTAAATACGGTCTCCCTGCCAGAAGCAGATTGCAGGCTGATGATTGAACGTATGGAAACTAAAAGGTTTGCTGCCCAAAAACTGCAGTTGTACGTAGGCCAGAAGTTGTGCTGTAGCCAATTTTCCAACTTCCACTGCTTTGATGACACGAATCCGCTTACCTCCGTCTGCAGAAAGTCTGATGTCATCAATAAGAAGTTCCTCAATCTTGGGAATATTTCCATCACTTAATGCTTGCTGATACTGCTGAAGAATATGGGTGTCAGCAGATATATTAACATGATCAGGACTGTATGGTATATTCTGCAGTTGTTTACCGGCACGGCTCAGCAATTTACGGGAGTTTTCTACTGAAATATCAAGGACTTCCGAAATCTCCTGATGGGAATAATCAAAGGCTTCTTTGAGAATATACACGGCACGTTCCCTTGCAGTCAGCTTTTCTAAAAGAACCAGCAGGGTATAGCGAGCCGTCTGTTCCCTGATCAGTTTATTTTCTGCATTATCAAAAGAAAGAGGTTCAGGAAGCCACTCTCCATAGATCATCTTTTTGCTGTGTCTGTTTTTTAAATTAATAGCACGATTAATGGTGCTTTTGATCAGAAAATTGGTTTCATTTCTGATCTCAGACTTATCCAAAGAAATATATTTTTCTATAACATCCTGTACCAGATCCTGAGAATCTTCATAGGATCCGGTAATATTATAGGCATAGGTAAGCAGCCTGCTGTAATTTTCCTGCATGACATTTGTTTTTAAGACAAACTTAGTGAAGAAAGTGTGACAATTTTGTTAAAGTATAAAGTATAAAGTATAAAGTATAAAGTATAAAGTATAAAGTATAAAGTATAAAGTATAAAGTGGCTGTCATTAAATATCTTTTTGTGTATGTATCAATAGGGTGGGCTTTAGCCCATCTTCTTTTAAAGATAATTCCATTGGCTTCAGCCAAAACTTAAAATTCTATAGTATTGCAGCGTGTCTTTAAAATAATTTTTCCCAATTTGCAGCAAGAAAATACCCAATATCAATAATATTAATAGTATGAACTCATTCCCGAAAATTCTATCAGACGAAAAGGCCAAGCAAAAGCATCCTGATTTTAGAAAAGCATTATTTGATCTTAATCCCAATAATATTACTGCTGAAAACGCTCATCATCTGGTTCGGATTTATACCGATACCAAAGAAATCTCTTATCGGAATAAGATCTTAAAACTACTTTATGATCATACAGATCCGGAACTACAGTCATTCTTTGAAATGGCCTATAAAAAAGAAAGATACCTTGATATGAAAATCTATGCTTTACGTGGATTAGCCCGGTTTTCTAATGAAAAGGAAATTGAAAAACTGGTCAGCAAGTTTAAAATAACTTTAGCAAAACGTGAAGAAATAACCCCTTACAACTACCAGGAATATGAACTGCTGAGAGGGAATAATGCCTTACCGTTTCTGGTCGAAAAATATGATTATAAGTGTTTCAAAGATTTGCTGGATCAGGTGAATGAACAATATGAAAGAATGCCGAAAGCTTTTAAAGGACACATAACAACCGATGAATCCGGAGAGATTATCTGTCTGAGAACCGCTGGGGAAAGCTCAAAGATGGTCAGGGATTTTTTTGATCAGCATAAAATATAAAACCGCATTGAAATTTTTTCAATGCGGTTCATGATAGTCAGTCAGTTTTAATGAAGTGCAGATCCTGTTTTAGTCGTTATCGACTCTAATCCATTTTCCATTTTCTATCCCTTCATAGAAGTGATCATTATGATAAATGACCGCTCCCTGAATATGAGTTTTATTCGCCGGAAGAGTCAGTGTTTCAGGCAAAGCATTGGTATTGCGAATTATGAATACATCATTTTCTTCTTTCACTACAATTCCCGTTCCCGAAATAAGCCTTGTGACTCCAGTATCGGCAGGAGGGTTTGATACCGCTGTAGGGCTAAGCTCAGAAAGACGTCTTGCTCCCATGGAAGCTGTACAGCCTCTCAGAACATTATCCATAAGCATCATAACGCCGGGAGTAGGACATTCCGGGTTGATGTTGATGATAATCTCTTTATTGCTGATGACCACAGGACAGGCATTTCCGCTGGCAAACCTGATTCCTTTGAGACGGTAAACAAATGTTCCGGTCTGGTTTTTAGAATGCAGAATTGTTGCTTCACCATTAGCTGCAGAGGCAATATCCTGATCCGGGCCATTATTGATACTGTAGGTGAAAATATAGTTTTGTGCAAGCGAACCTTTAAATTTCACCTGTATATCACCGGTGGCCTGTTTTACAGCACTTGTCACAGAAGAAGAAGTGTTGTCAGCAGGCAACGCAATAGATGAAATTGTAAAATCTTCTGTAATGTTACATCCATCCTGACTATAGGTCACATTTACCCTGTACGTTCCAGGCTGTGTGAAAGTAACCATACGGCCAGTGCTGATGGTTCCCTGATTCGGAGTATTGGTTTTGGTCCATGTATAAGATGCATTGGTGTCTGTCCCAAACAGGGTAGAAGCATCGTACGTTTTGGGAAACTCAGAAGCACAAAGAGTCTTGTTTCCTCCAAAACCAGCTGCCTGTACATTCGTAGGAACAATGGTCAGATTGTTGGTATTTCCCAGATCCTGGCTGTTTCCAAAAGCACTTACGGAGCGGGAGAAATTCATATCTCTGATGGAAGCATAGAACATGGTATAGGCTGCCGTTGGATCCAGGTTAATCGTGTTCTGACCTGCTGAGGATCTGATAACGGAAATTCTGTTACATGGCGTTCCTGTCATAAAGAGATTTTCAGTTACCGTCTGATTATTCTCAATTTGGTAAGATCCCGGATTGAAATACAGCGTTTTGTATTTTCCGGCTGAGGTCAGTGTACTTACAGAACTGCCGGTAGTACTTCCCAGGAAAGTTAGTTTATTGAAGTTCCAGATTTTAGTTCCGGTATTTACAGTTCCGTCTTTCCATATGGTAAGATCCCCAAAGTTGAAGGCGTCTGGTGCATTGGCAGTAAGGTAACCTATATCTGCTTTTACTTCAGCGGTATTCAATGTAAGTGAATTGTTTCCGGAATTAATGTAAAAATAAGGACTATAAAAACCATAAAAAGGAAGTGACGCCATATAATAATTAGCCGTTCCTGCACTGTTCGTTCTGGTTCCCGCAATCACAGACTGTCCGAAATCCAAAACCGGATTGTTATTGATCGTCTGATTCCAGCTGAAATTAAGTAAAGTAATAGGGTGGCTGTTGGTTTTAAAGCCTGCCGCATTATTAAAATTAAGATCACCCTGGTAAGCACTTTTCAGTTCGAAATAATCCTGAGCATTGATATTAAGATGAATATAGGCCCCCTTAGTATCAATATAACGCGTCTGTCCGGCTGAAGTTCCCTGAGCCATAATGATATTTCTGGTAAGCCCATAGCTGTTCAGCGGAATAATGATTTTCAGATTACTTTGTAAAGTAAGATTTCCATATACTGTCAGATAATAAGGATTACCGCCATCAGTACCAAAATCCATTACAGGTTGGCCAGGAGCATTATTAAAAGTAATATTGTTGGCCTTTGAAAGGTTGACTCCTTTAATGATAATTTTATTCAGAGCAGACGTAAAGCCGGAGTTCTGATCAAAGAAGACATTATCCACAGACGTTGGAATATCACAATTGGTAAGGGCAGTTCCCCCTGAGCTCATCGACCAGTGTTGAGGGTCTCTCCATTCTCCCTGTCCGCCGATCCAGTAAAGATTTCTTGGAGCAGAAGTTGTGGTATCCGGAAAACTGATGCCTGTATTACCTCCAAGATCTGTACCTTTTGATGCGGTATAGGTTTGTCCACCTGAAGAAGTAATTGCTTTAAACTGTACTCTGTCTATGGTATAGCCGGAAGGGTTGATACTGTAATTTGGAAGTACAAGCGTTTTAGGCTGAGCATTTGAAGAGGCAAAAGTCAGTCTGTCTATACAATCCCCCAGCATGATGAGTGATTGGTTTACCTGGAAATTAGCATCTAAGGCAACGTAATTATTATTTTCGATGGTAAGATTATTCACATTCATTGCCGCTTTAAAGACCACTGAAGGACTGGTTTTGTCAAGCCTTGAAACAGTTGCAGAGCGGATAATAAAGGTATTGATCATTCCCCCTGGAAAGTTGAAAGCAATAGGCTGCTCACTTCCTAATCCTGAGGTATTGGTAAATTCTATTTTTTCGAAATAATGATTCAGGTTGTTGAATATTATATCATTTCCGGCGCTGGTATATCCTTTAGCAAGTTTTAAAACACTGTTCGCAGTATTGGTTACCGGCAATGTAGTATTGATCGTAATTCCTGTATTCACAGAAAGATCAGCATTATCCATCAGCAGCTGTGTTCCGTTCAAAGTCATGGAATTGAGGGTGATGACCGTACCGCTTATATCCAGTATATTTCCTGCAATATTACTTTGATTGATAACAGAATTGACAAGATCATACTGAGTGGTACCCCTGTTGATTTTCCATCTGGCATTTCCTGCAAAATTAAATACAGAAGTTGCTCCGTTGGGCGTTATATTTTTAAGACTACCTGAAGGTTTGTTGGCATTAACGAAATTAAACCCGCTAAAATATCCGGCATCATAATATCCGGGATGCAGAATCATATTTCCGTTAACAGATATTTTGTAATAATTGCCATATCCTGCAAAAAGAGACTTTGTATTCGCGGCAAGGCCAGTGAATGTAATATCATTTACAGCAACATCATTGGTAAGGGTTATCGATGTAATGTTTCCGACCGAGAACCCTGAATACTGATCAAAAAATACATTATCATTTATTGTAGGAAGACCACAATTGGAAGCTAGTCTTGTACTTGATGAATCCAGAGACCAGTGGCTAAGATCATTCCAGTTGCCGTTACCGCCTTTCCAATAGAAATTCTTAGGAGCAGGAATGGTGAAATTGATTCCGGAATTGTTTCCGCCATCAATAGAATTACTGGCGTTTACAGGCTTAGAACCTGCAACAGGAGTTACATATCCGGCATTGATTCCTGTAATGTTCATACGGTTCAGCTCAATAAAACCGGTTCCGTTAATGTTGTTTCCTAAGGTAAGATTATTTCCTCCCTGGCCTGTAAAATTAAGAACCAGATCACAATCTGCCCTATTATAAACAAAACTGTCCGTTACAATCAGTTTTGTAAAAGAATCAAGCATGACAATATTAGAATCCGTATTAATCGCAACATTACTAGCTTCATTGGTAAAGTAAAATCTGAGATCCCCTGCATTTACCTGGAACGTTCCGGTATTCATAAATTGTATATCACCTATAGCAGTTCCTTCCTTATAAACTTTGCCAAAAAAGTGATTGATATTTCCAAGGTTATTGTAGCGTCCGTTATAACTTACGGTATATACCGTGGAATTGGGAGCATTGATAGTTTGCTTAGTGTTTATATTTAATGTTGTGGCACGCAGTAAAGCATTGTCGATACTGAAGCTGTTACCTCCCAGCCAGAATTCACCTGCTTTTATTTTTCTTCCGTCTGCAAAAAAATTACCTGTCAACGCATTATTGTCGAAGTTGAGCGTTGCTGAAACCTCAAGATCATAAGGGGTAGGAGTACTGGATGACAACAAGTAAAAATTATCATTTCCGGAGACAGCCAGTTGATAGATCTTCTGCCCTTCAAAATTCATGTATCGGTTGGTGACAGGATCATTGGCCGCATATTTCAGTATATTGAATGTCGTATTAGTTCCCATTACCATATCTTTCTGGAGATAAAGATTCCCATATAGGTTGGCTGTAGCATTGAAAACCGGATTAGAAGGAGCATTGCTCCAGTTCATGTTCCGTGCCGAAACCCCTGCGGTACCATTAACGGTATTATTTCCCGGAGTAAAACCGGAATCCGCATTAAAGATCACATCATCATACATTGTAGGAGTACAGTTGGAAGAAGGTCCTCCCGAAGTGAATGCCCAGTGGGCAGGATCATTCCAGCTTCCGCCGCCGCCTATCCAATAATATGTTTTCGAAGTGATTCCGGGATATGTAATATTACCCGTATTGTTTCCACCATTTATTCCTGCAGTTACAGATGCTCCGCCAGTAAGTCTCACGTTAGCAAGATTATATCCTGTAAAAGAGGCGACTCCATTTCCGTTAATAGACGAAGGTATAATAAGATTAACAGGGTAGGTAGCATCTGCTCCCCCGAATTTTGGAACGGCACCATTACAGGGAGTATTGGTAGTAAGGGTTTGGTTGACCTGGAAATAATTAGGAGCAGGGTTAGGACTTTGACGGAAATTATACAGTGCACCGTTAAGGATAAGATGATTAACATCAAACTGTTGGGCTCTGAAGATGTTGTTTCCTTTACCTAAGGTCAGTTTATTGATTTCATAGCGTGTTCCTGAGAGATCAACGGTTCCGTCACCTGCTACCATATCATTGGCTTTAAATAAATTGGCCGTAATGGAATAAGCATACACGTTGATCTTGTTGATTACAAATTCGTTTCCGCCGATGCTGCAGCCTGTGGTTCCTGTTCCTAAAATTTCATCAACTTTCAGGAAATTTTCCCCGGTTATTTGCATATATCCCGCAATAGCAGGCAGTACGATCTTTTTTATATCCTGTGTAGTCTGAACAATAAGGTTCGAATAAGATAGTGTGGCCTGCGTAAGATTGGCTGAAGCATTAAGGGTAGCAAAATTACCAGCTAATGTTGAAGTTCCGATCTTAGAGGTCGTGGTAGAACTGTAAACAAATTGCTGAGAAGTGATATTTTTATTATCAGTATCGAGAAAAGCACTTTCGCTGACATTAAACTGAAAATAACCGTTGCTGGCAAAACTCTTTACCAGTTTGAAAGATCCATTCCCCTTAAGGTTGATAGAAGAGGTAGAATTGATGTAGACATAAGCCGGATCAATCAGGTTATCAGGAATATCGATCAGATTCGGGTTTGGATTGGAACTGTCAGCATAAAGGTTCATCGTCATATTATAAAGAGCACCTGCATTAGATTTCCATTTCAGATTTCCATAGATGTTGAAGATACTTCCTGCCGGGAAATTTACTTTTCCTGTAAAAGAATCATCAATGATAAAATCTTTACAGGTTGCGGTAGAGGGTATATTAAGGATGGTATTAGAACCACTTGCCGGAAATCCACTTCCTGCATTAAGGTATACATTATCATAGCGCGAAGGAATGATGGTGGCAGCCTGGCCTGAAGAAGAACCGATACGCCAGTGGTTCAGATCCGTCCAGTTTCCTGCACCGCCTACCCAGTAATAATTGTTCTGGGCAAAAAAGCTCTTGCTGATCAGAAAGAGCAGTACGAGATATAATTTAAATTTCATGTTATTTGAATTACAAAATTGATGATGGACTGAGATGAATTATCCCAGCTTTAGCTACACTGAATTCGGAATCAGAATATGATCCGGATTCCCGATCCGTTATTTCGTTTTTTTCAGCAGCTGTATCTCTTTCTGTAATTCGGTGATTTTTTTGTCCTGTTCCTGGACTGTTTGTAGCAATAAGGGAATCAGCTCATTGTAATTGACGGATTTATAACCTTCATTGTCTGTGCTGACAATATTGGGTAGTACTTTTTCCACTTCCTGAGCTACCAGACCATATTGGAGCTGTGCATTTCCGCCTTTCTTTTTTCCTTTTTCATTCCAGAAGTAAGAGACAGGTCTCAGTTTGCCCAGCACTTCTCCGGAAGATTGTATGGAGGTGATGTTTTGTTTCAGTCTTTCATCAGAATTATAGTCTATGGCACTAGCTTTTATCGTTCCTGCAACATCAAGTTTTGCTGAGGCAGAGGGAGCTGTTCCAATCCCGACACTTCCATTTCCGGAAAAAACAAGGTTCTTACCGTTCAGATCTACATTTCTTGCAGCCAACGGAGTGGTAATGCTTCCGTCTGCTGTATAGATATTGGAGCTTACCATACTTTCCCAGCCATTCCCGTTCCAGAAATAGTAGCCGGGTTGGGTGATTTTGGAGACTTTTGCAGTAGGAGAAGCGGGTACAGCAGTAGCGTAGATCATGAGAGATTCTGTACCGGGTTGTATACTGGCCGTCATGGTCTGGATCTGGTCACCTGTGAGGCGTGGGATCATCAGACCTTCTGCAGCAGATGTTCCGTCTGTTTTGGCGGTAATGTCTAATGTAGCTTTCGGATTGGGGGTGTTGATGCCTATTCTGCCGGCTTGAGAAAACATCAGTGAGCTGATAGAGATGCTTCCGATAAGGCATAGCCTGAATACTGCAGAATGTTCTTTCTGCAAGAAAATAGAGTTTTTCATAGTTTTTTTAATTGCTTTTTATACGGGTATATTAGAACTCTTCCTTAGTGTTAAGAAGATAAGAGTAGTTTTTTTACGACTGTTTTAGAAGTTTCGATTAATTCATTTGAGCGGTAGAGCTGGCTGGTCAGGATGCAACTCTCAAAGAGAAGATAGATATGATCTGATAAAACAGGGTCTTTAAGATCTTCCATAAAGGCATCTCTTAAAGTCTTCTTATGATTCCGGATCACATTGTGAATCTCTACCTTTTCATTAGGTATTTCAGATAATATATTCAGAAAGCTGCACCCTCTGAAGTCTTCCTTTTCATTCATATAGATCAGAAAATCAAATGATTTCAAGAATTTTTCCTCAAGGGTCTTTGCTCCGGATATAAAACTTTCCAGCTCAGATACCCAATAAGCGTATCTTTTATCAAGAAATTCGATACACAGATCATCTTTTGACCTGAAGTGCTGGTAAAAGCTTGCCTTTGATACCTCAGCATCTTCAATGATCTGATTGATACCCGTGCTGTTATAGCCCTGTCTGTGGAACAGGATCATTGCGGTACTTAATATTCTTTCACGAGGCTTACGCATTGGTTAAATGTTTTTTACAAATTTAAATAAAATATGAACAGACTGGTATGTTTGTTAATAAAATCTTAAAATAATAATTTATTTAAATAAAATCAATAAGGAAACATCCTAAAATTTAGCTGCTGTTGGCCTCTTTTATAAAATAATTTCGAATAATTAATGGAAGAAATAAAAACGTAAGCCCAAAGAATTGAAGAATAAAACAGGGATTTAATTGTATTGATAAACAGGCTGTGATATTAATTGGGCAATTGTTGTCTTTACAGGTTTTCGGATAAAAGACGGTTTTCCGTTTATCCTTTATCTGAGCGGTTTTAAAACTAAAAAATAGGACAGATTATACAAATCCTCTTGCGTAATAAAGCTGTATGAGAAAAAAAAGTAAGGTAAAGAACCATACGACATAAGGATGATAACGGAAATTTTCTTTCAGAATATAGTGCAGAGCCCGGAATAATTGTATCAGGCCAATAAACATGATCACAAAAAATATGGCGAAAATTATGAAGAAGATATAATCTCTGGATGCATAATCTCCGGAGCTTGCAATGTTGTCAAGATGATCCAGATAGGAATTTACATCCACAGTCTGCCCAAGAAACATAGCAGAAAGAATCAGTAAAAAGAATGGAGTAGAAGTATAGACTGTAGTATATATAAATGAAAATAATAAAGTACGGAAAGTTACCGTATTCACTTTTTCTTTTTTATACCATAATAATATCACACTGAAGGCAACCGCTGTAAAATTATTGACCAGAAATATAAACAGTGCCTTTTCTACCATACTCAATCCCTTGATTTTGGAAATAAAACTCTGTTCTCCGCCGTAATCCATGAGAAGTACTGAAACAATAACAGATGTATAAACGGAAAGCTTGATCGGAGAGAGATAATCCCGGAAGCGTTCCGTTTCTTCCTTTTCCATTTCGTGTACAGAAAGATCATAACAACGGTAGGGATTCTGAAACAATTTGAAAATCGTCACAGGAACCAGCAGAATCTCAATGATGATCTGCAGGCAAAGCTTCTCGAAGCTGTCAATCAGTTTTTCGAACATATACAGAGTATTAAGGGAACGGGTTCAATATGCAATTTAAATAAATTTTAGATGGTATATAAAAATGCATCGGTTAATTTTGAAAAGTATTTTACAAAAAAAATCAGGATAGAAAATAATCTGTCCTGATTCTAATAGGTATATTGTTTATATTACTTTGGAAGCCCCTTTTTCAAAGCAATATTGGCTTTTTCTACGGCTTTTCTTTCTTTCCAGTCCATATATCTTTTTTTGTACCGGCCTTTCATAAAATTGTCAAAATTACGCTGAACGGCAAGATTCCAGAGAGAATGTGCTTTTACAGCCCAGCTTTTGTCCCAGGCACGAAGAGAGATAGAGAATGATCCGTCAAGATATTTCATCCAGTGCCACCAGCCGGTTGGCATAAACAGGGTATCTCCATGCTCTAGGAAACATTCAATTCCTTCAATTCCGTCCAGTGCAGGGAATTTTTCAAAATCAGGATTGGCAATGTCATAGTCTTCCAGGGCATAGGTTGCATAAGGAAGTTTATACAGACGGGTTTTCCATTTGTATTCAAACAGAAGAACATGCTTTCTGCCGTTGAAATGCGTATGGAAAATATGAGGCATATCAATATCGTAGTGAAGGAACGTTACAGAACCTTTACCTCCAAAAAACATACTCGGGTATTTATCCAGAAATCCTCCCATCAGATTTTTAGGCGGGATATAGTCATCCAGTAATTTAGGGGCAAATTTAATGGGATCGAAAAAAAAGATCCTGAGGTCTGTAGGCTCTCGCTGAATAAGGTCTACATAGTCCCGGAAAGGCATTTTTGTGGTCGGAGTATTGATCGGAGCTGCAGGATCAGCTTTAGAACTGTCATATAAAGGCACTTCTACATCACCCACTACTTCTTTCATGTACTCCATTGTCCACTTTTGATATGCAGGCCACTTTCTTGCCATGTTTTTGATGACTACTGGTTTGCATGGCTTTAGGTACTTTTCACGGAAGTCTTCTTGTGAAATGTCATCTACAATATCAATAGGTTTAAGGAGTATTCCCATTCGGTTCAAATTATTAGGCTAAAGTATTAAATATTTGTGATAATAAACGGTAAGAATTTAAATTATTTGGAATTATTTTAAATAAAAGATAAAATGAAGGACAGATGGGATGGAATGAAGCTGTAGCAGGATGAATTTCTGCTTATCAATACCTTTTGCAAAAAAAGAACCTGATTTGTAAATGATATGAATTCTGCGTATACTTGCTGCTGTTAAAACTGACTATGAAACGGATCACAACTATTATTCTTTCCCTTGTATTTGCAGGGATTTCTGCCCAAAAATCAAAAACAATTTTTACTTCCGATATAGACAACTTCTGGAATGCTTATGACCAGATCAAAAAAACAGATGATTTTTCTCAAAAACTGAGCCTGATCAATACCCTTTATATTGATAAAGGTACCCCAGGGCTTAAGGCATTTATGAAAGCCAGAGACTATAATGATACCGTTTATGTAAAGGCTATTGATGAATACCCAAAATTCTGGAACTCCATCAGACCCAATACGCTGACCATTAAAAAAAGATTTGGAGATCTTAATAATGCAGTCACCAGGCTGAAACAGCTTTATCCCGGACTAAAAGAAGCCGGAATGTACTTTACGATCGGGGGACTTCGTGCAGGGGGAACTACAGAAGGGAATATGGTACTTGTAGGTGCTGAAATAGGAACCGGTACTCCGGCTACAGATATTTCGGAACTGAAAGAAGACTGGCTGAAAGCACTCTTTGCAGGACAGTCGCTGGATAATATCGTATTTTTAAATATTCATGAATACATTCATACCCAGCAGCATGGAGCAAGCAATACCGTTCTTGGGTATTCCATCAAAGAGGGATCTTGCGATTTTATTGCTGAATTGGTCTTGAATAAGCCGCTGCACACGAAATACCGCTCATATGGAGAGGCGCATGCTGTAGAAGTAAAAGATCGGTTTAAAAAGGAAATGTTTACCAATAATTTTTCAAACTGGCTGCATAACGGACAGAAAAAAGGAGAAAGTGCAGATTTAGGCTATTATGTAGGCTATGAAATCTGTAAAGCTTATTATCAGCAGGCAAAAGATAAAAAGCAGGCAGTGAAAGACATTATCGAGCTGAATTATGATGATGATAAAGCAGTTGAAGACTTCCTGAATCAATCAAAGTTTTTCAATGAAAAAGTCGATAAAGAGAAACTTATCGCAGAATATATGTATGTGGCAAAAACTGATCCTGCCAACGGAGCAACGGATGTGAATCCGGATACCAAAGAGATAAAGATCACCTTTTCAAAAGAAATCATCCCAAATAAATATTCTATAAGCCTTTCAGATAAAGGAAAAGAAAACTTTCCCATTACAAAAATAGTAGGCCTGGAAAACAATAATAAAACGCTGGTTCTGTCAATGGATCTGAAACCGGATAAAGAGTATGAATTTGTACTCACCAATAAAACCTTTGAATCTAAAGATGGTTACCCGCTGAAAGACGAAAAATTTATTGTGAAATTTAAAACAAAACCTCAATAATCTATTAAGCAAATGGATTTTGATAAAAAAGTACTGAAAAACATTTTTGATACCCTATATCATTCAGATTTGACACTTACAGAAATCATCTGCAAACTCAAATCAGAGGGTCTGACACAAGGGCAGACCCATTATATCCTTTGGTCAGAATTGAAAGATCAGGATCTGTTTACTTTTAGTGGTTTACGGAATGAAATTGTTTATGCTCCTTGTTGGTCAGATGCATTGCAGCAGAATCTTTCTTTAGATAATGAATTTGAAACTTTTTTTAAAGAAGAGGATTAGATTTTATAAAGGACAATGCAGGATGGAATTTACTCCCTATGAAATGAAGCCTCTGTTCAATAATAATATGACATTATGGGTGTCTTGCCGGGAAGATAAGATATAATCCGGAAGTTTATATCAACGTATCTGTAGTAAGCGATTCAATTCTTATATTTGATCTATGAAAACAGGTTTACTTGCATTATCTTTTGCTGTTCTCAGCACTGGTTATTACGCACAGACGAAAATTCAGCCCAAATTGGAATCCGGTGTTTCCTATGAGCTGGCTCAATTCAGAAAAAGTTCATTAAGCAATATTAAATATCAGCTGGACCTGAAAATTCCTGAAAGTAAATCAGAGAGAATTCAGGGAACCGAGATCCTGTCATTCGATTATAAAAAACAAAATCAGGCTCCGCTGTTGATCGATTTTAAAGAAGAGGCCGCTTCCCTGATCTCAGTTACGGTGAATGGAAAGACCATAAAACCGGTGCTGGAAAATGAGCACATCATCATTGAGGCTCAATACCTGAAATCAGGGCTCAATCAGGTAGATTTTACTTTTCTTGCCGGAAATGCAGCCCTGAACAGAAGAGACGGCTATCTGTATACCTTATTTGTTCCTGATCGTGCACGAACCATGTTCCCATGTTTTGATCAGCCGAACCTGAAAGCAAAATATTCGCTGACTTTAACGGTTCCTGAAAAATGGAACGCTATTGCCAATGGAAAATTGAAAAATACAAGTGTACAACAAGGAAAAAAGATCCTTCATTTTGACACTTCAGACATCATCCCAACCTATCTGTTTTCTTTTGCTGCAGGAGATTTTAAAGCCTTTACAGAAAAGATTGAGCAACAGGATTCCAGAATTTTGTACCGTGAAACAGATTCCGTAAAGATCAAAAACAGTATGGATTCTATTTTCACGCTGTATAGAAATTCTCTCGACTATTTTGAAAAATGGACAAAAATTCCACATCCTTTCCAAAAACACGGAATGGTTGCAGTTCCGGACTTTCAGTTTGGAGGAATGGAGCATCCGGGGGCAATCTTATTTCAGAATTCCACTTTATTTTTAGATAAAAATGCGACCCAGAATCAGCTGAATAATCGTTCCAACCTTATTGCCCATGAGGTTGCCCATCTTTGGTTCGGAGATATGGTGACGATGGATTGGTTCAATGATGTATGGATGAAAGAAGTTTTTGCCAACTTTATGGCAGATAAAAGTACAGGGGCCGCTTCTGACAAAGGCGTTTATGATCTGAAATTTTTAACGACCCATTTTCCTGCCGCTTATTCAGTAGACCGTACATTGGGTGCTAACCCGATCAGACAGGTTCTGGATAATCTGCAAAATGCAGGGATGATGTACGGACCTATTATTTACAGCAAAGCACCTATCATGATGCGCCAGCTGGAATTGCTGACCGGAGAAGAAAATTTCCGCAAGGGAATAGGGGAATACCTTAAAAAATATGCTTACAGCAATGCAACCTGGCCGGATCTTATTGAGATTCTGGACCGTCATACGGATAAAGACCTGCAAAGCTGGAACAAAGTCTGGGTAAATGATCCCGGAAGACCTATCGTAAACTATACTGTAAAATATAAAGGTGATAAGATTGACAACTTTACCATCACCCAGCGTCCGGAATATGGAAAAGAACAAAAATCCTGGCCTCAGGAATTTGAGATCAGTTTATTCTACCCTGGCAGCATTGAAAAAGTTAAAGTAAAATTGTCCGGGATACAGCAGGAAGTTCCGGAACTGAAAGGAAAAGCAAAACCTCTTTTCGTTCTTCAGAATTCATCAGGGATAGGATATGGAGTATTCAGCATCGATAAGGCTGTCACGACAGATTTTTCATTGATTAAAGATCCTGTAAGCCGTGCCAGTGCTTATATTTCGTTGTATGAGAATATGTTGGGTGGCTCAGGAATGACTCCACAGGAAGTATTACATTTCTTTACAGGTCAGCTCCAAAAAGAGACTACAGAATTGAATCTTCGCCTTATTGCCGGTTATATTTCTACCATCTATTGGGAATTCTTAGCTGCAGATAGAAGGCAGAAAGAGTCTGAAAACCTGGAAAATACAATATGGAAAGCATTACAGGAGCAGACAGCCAGAAATAATAAGAAAATTTTGTTCGATTGCTACCAGGGAATCTTTCAGACTCAGCAGGCTTATGACAATCTGTATAAGATCTGGAAATCCCAGACACCTCCTCAGGATGTTTCTTTGAATGATGATGATTTCACCAACCTCGCACTTGCTTTATCACTGCGAAACAATGATAACAATGACCTGTTGCAGGAGCAGCTGGTGAGAATCAAAAATCCGGATCGTTTCAATCGTTTCAAAATCATTATGAAAGCGGCTTCTTCAGATCAGAATACCCGTGATGAATTTTTTAACGGGCTTGCACAGAAACAAAACAGATCCAATGAATCAGCTGTTGGAGCAGCGCTGGTTTACCTGCATCATCCACTGAGACAGCAGACGTCTGTACAATACCTTCCGAAAACATTAGAATTATTACAGGAAATTCAAAAAACAGGAGATATATTCTTCCCGAATAACTGGCTTAATTCCACATTTGGAAACTATCAGAATCCGAAAGCACTTGAAGTTGCCAATCAGTTCCTTTTAAAAAACCCTGATTATAATGCTATTCTGAAAAATAAAATTTTACAGGCCACCGATAATGTAAGAAGAGCACAGGCGTTAGTAAAATAGGGGCATTGAGAAAGAAATCATTAAACCTCCAAAGAGCCAGATTCTTTTACAGTAATAAAAATTCAAGGAAGACTTCATTTGTGCATTCGTGGCAATGATAAATCTTAGCATTTTTATGTTTTTCCAATCCAAAAAGATCTGGATCCTATCGCTTCGATTTTTGTGACTGACCTGGAAAATGGCTATATTCGGCTTCATAAAAAAAATGATATGCAAGTATATGAAGCGGTTTCTGTGGGACTGTACCTGTTGCTGATGATAGGTATAGGCATATATTCTTATAGAAAATCAACAAGTAATTCGGAGGAATTTTTAATAGGCGGAAGAAAGATGGGAGCCGCAGTAACGGCTTTATCTGCCGGTGCTGCCGATATGAGCGGATGGCTGCTGATGGGAGTTCCGGGAGCAATGTACCTGGCCGGGATTTCAAGCTCATGGATTGCGATAGGGTTAACGATTGGAGCTTATCTCAACTATATTATTGTGGCCCCAAGACTTAGGATTTATACCGAAGTAGCGCAGAATGCCATTACATTACCCGTATTTTTTGAAAACAGGTTTAAAAATAAAAACCATCTTCTGAAGATTACTTCCTCCATCTTTATTCTCGTATTCTTTACCCTTTATACGTCCGCGGGGATGGTATCCGGAGGGAAATTATTCGAGTCGGCCTTCGGAATGGATTATACTTTAGGTTTATTACTGACGAGTGTAGTAGTGGTATTATATACCTTTTTAGGAGGATTTCTGGCGGTGAGTCTTACCGATTTTGTACAGGGAACCATTATGGTGCTGGCATTGGTGATTGTACCGATTGTAGCCATTACCCAGATTGGAAGTATTGGCGAAACTTTTTCACTCATTGAAGCTAAAGATCCCAAATATCTTGACCTATTCAGAGGAACGACAACGGTAAGCATCCTGTCTTTATTGGCATGGGGACTTGGATATTGCGGACAGCCCCATATTCTGGTACGTTTTATGGCAATCGATAAACCGAAAGATCTTATCAAAGCGAGAAGAATCGGGATTACATGGATGATCTTTACTGTGGCCGGAGCCTTGGCGATCGGTCTTGTGGGAATTGCTTATCTGCAGAAATTTGACATGGAAACAATGCTGAAATTCGACGGTTCGAAGACTGAGGCAGAAACCATTTTCATCTATTTCTCCAGAATTCTGTTCCATCCTTTCATTGCGGGATTCCTGCTTACGGCAATTCTTGCTGCTGTAATGAGTACTATTTCTTCCCAATTGCTGGTAACTTCCAGCTCATTGACCGAAGATATTTATAAAGCTTTCCTGAACAAAAAAGCAACTCCAAAACAACTGCTGCTGGCCAGCAGAATTTCTGTTCTGGTAGTAGCGGTGATTGCCGTACTCTTGTCATTGAATCCTAAAGACAGTATCCTTAATCTGGTAGGAAATGCATGGGCTGGCTTTGGTTCAGCATTCGGACCATTGATTCTTCTGTCACTTCTATGGAAAAAATCAACCTGGCAGGGTGGTTTTGCCGGAATGCTGGTAGGAGGAATCACGGTATTGGCATGGGTGTACCTTCAGCATCCGCTGAAAGACTGGTATGAGATCATCCCAGGCTTTACCCTTTCTCTGCTCACCAACATTATTGTTTCATTGTTTACATACAAACCTGATGCAGTGATTGAAAGTGAATTTGATGAAATGAAAAAGATCATGCAGGAATAATATTGATATTCTTGCCATTCTGAAATAAAATAAGCCCTTGCTGTTGAGCGAGGGTTTGTTGTTTTTAGGAAGGTGGGTAGAGAAGAATTTATTATTTTTAAAAATTCAAAACCATAGAAAGCTAAGACATGAAAAATGAGGTATATGTTTTTACAGGAGAGGAAGCACATATTCCAGCCGGTATTTTTACAACATTAGAAAAAGCGGTAGAATGGATCAAAACCCATTCGCTCACTGGAATGCTAAGCAAATATCCCGTAGATACAGGACTTTATGATTGGGCAATCAATGAAAACTTCTTCACGGTTAAAAAAGATCACCAGAAGGAAGCCAAATTTATTCAAAGATTTACCTGTGCATCATTGGAACATTTTCACTTTGAAAAAGGAGAGGAAATATAAGTTTAAAAAAGGTCACATTTATGAAGAATTTCGTTAAACTCTTGATTCTGCTCCTTATCATTTCATTGGCCATCAAGCTTTGGCTAAATGCAGAATTAAAAAAAGATATGGTCAATCTCAATAAAGAAAATATAAAGAATCTGGATTTTACTACAAATAAAAACTTCACACCATTTGGTATTGAAAATATAGGGATCAATCTGAGAGATGAATTATTGAGAATGGATATTGATAAAGCTGATAAAGAAGTGCTGATCGGGTTTCCTTTTTACTTTTTTCAAGCTAATGAACTGAAGATAAAGAATAAAGATAAAGTAATTGAAATCTCTTTAAATTACAGTTGGTATCATTCTGTTTTCAGAATCAAGGGATACAGGACTTTAGAAAACAAATAAGAATATGAAAAGAAAGAATTTTCCAACAAAGTAGCTTATCATTTTAGTCACTAATTCTCGGGTAGAAAGGATTCGTGAATTAGTGGCTAAAAAATAATAGGAGGTTTATCAGTGTTTACATCTTCCAGATTTCATCAATTTAGCATTGCATTGGAGGATGTTGATTAGGTTTTTACACTATATTTTGAAAATTCACCCCAGTCATGATACCCGAAAACTTCTATTTCAGAATGTTCTGTCATCAGGGTTTTTACTTTTTCCATAATTCTGGATTTTAATTATCTTTAAAGCACTATAGAACTCAAATGAAAAAAGGACTGCTTATTACCGGAGGAATTTTACTGTTTGTTTTCGTCATCGCTTATAATTTTTGCGGACTGGATGTCTATTTACTCAACAAGATGAATACTTCCACATTACCGAAAAAATATAAGAGGTATCATGACATCAATACCTCTGAACCGATTGTCTTTGGACACCACGAGATAAAACTGCTGGGAGAGAGTTTTGAACCCATTCAGAGCTTTATAAGTTCAGAAGGAGAGGTAATTGTGGTGACAAGTGAAATTCCTAAAGACAGAAATCAGAAAGAAGTAGAGGAAGACGCAACAATGGGAGGTACTCGTTTTTATCAGGATTTTCATTTTTATAAACTCGACCGGGACGGGAATGTGAAAGATCATTATGTATACAAGCGTACCCGGGGCAACTGGAATGAATTGCTATTTGGGGAGTTTATCGTGAATTATGAAAAGAAATATTATAAAACCTGGATCAAAGATGGTGATACAATCCGTAAACCTATGGTGGTTCAGAATGAAGATCTGAAATGGAGTAGGGAAGATCAGCTCAATCTGTATCATAAAATAATTGAAGATGCCACAGACTATTTCAGAGAAAGCAAAAGCGGCCCGGAAGAGCAGATTACCTATTATACGAATGGAAAATGGTATCAGCTGCGTACCAATACCCGGCTTTCCGATATAAGCTATCATTCAGGAAGAAATCCGGGCTATCGTAATAACCTTTTTGGAGAAGCCTTTTGGGGAGATAGAGAACCCGATCCCAACCGGTATCCGAACATCATGCCTGTTTATTTTCAAAGAAAAGAACTTGATGAATCTACTTCCAGCGCTTCAGGAAGCGGTATATCCACTACCTCAAAAAGTTGGGACGGAGATCTGTATTGCCAGCTTTTAATAAAAGGAGATACGCTGAATTTTAAAAAAGCGATGTCATTTAACGAAAACTTTACTACCGAGAAATTTTATAATGCAAAAGGAGAGGAAATCAGGAAGCTGAAAACCGAATTAGAACAACAGTATTCTCCCTATTTCTATTTTTCTGATAAAAATCTTAATTTCCAGTTATTTACCACAGATTCGAAAAAACTCTATATTATAAAAATCGTTAAATAATACCGGATCGTTTCTGAATGCGCTTTCAATTGCATATCTTGGCAGAGAGAACATCGGGAACTTTTGAAAAAACTAATCAATCATTTACAATTTAGACTCAGTCAGAGTTTCAGGTTATTAAACCTGAATCCAAGAGCAAGCATACCAGCTTTGCTTTTTTTCGGTCTCCTGATTATGATGAAACTGCCGGAAAACTACTATTATCCACCTTTATTTTTTATCCTTATTCTGTTTTTTCATTATGAAAGAAAAGATATTCCTTTCCTGAAAAAAGTTTTTGTTAATCACTGGCGGTGGGTGATCATTCTTGAGTCAGCATGTATCTATAGCATTTTACTGTTGGGAAATATGAACTATCAGGTTGAAAAGACAGGATTATTCTCATTTCTTCTGCTGACTTTACTCAGTTTTCTCACTCCAAAAGATCAACCTTTGCTGACATTGCAGTGGAACTGTATTCCCGATGACCTGTTTGAATGGAAAAGCACTTTTAGAAAAAGTACAACCATGGTGATTTTAGGGTTTATCATGATCCTTGCTTCATCTTATCATCCTGCAACGTTAATTGTGGTAGGTGCTTTTGCCCTGGATTATGTCTCTCACGTGTACGAGCCTAATGAAAACAAAGAAATGCTGGAAATGTATTTCAGAAAATATACCTTTAAAGAGAAATTAAGGAAAAATTCTCTATTTTTCAATCTGTTGCTTTTACCCACTTACTGTCTTTTTCTGATCTTAAACCCTACCGAAAGTTTATATGTGCTCTATTATTTTACATTCATGAATCTGTATTTTATGCTGATTCTGACCAGAAAATACAGACAATATGATCATAAAGAAAAGAATAACTACCACAATATGGGAGTTTATCTTGAATACCTTCTATGCAGTATGACCGTACTTCCGGCATTACTGCTGCTCAAAAACAATATAAAAGAGGCTGCTCAACATATCAAAACCTATGCTGGAGATTAAAAATATTAATGTAACATTTAAAAATCAAAAAGTTTTAAATGACCTTCATTTATCTATAGAAGAAGGCTGTATATTGGGAATCCTTGGAAAAAACGGGGCAGGAAAGACCACTTTGTTTGAATCCTTGTATCAGAGTCTGAAATTCTCAGGAAGCATTACATGGAACAATGAACGCCTACAGCGGAAAATGGTATCCTATCTGGAAACTGAAAATTACTTTTATCCCTATATTACAGGAGAAGAGTATCTTTCCTACTTTGCCTCAGCAAAAGAAAGTGAAATCTCAAAGATCATTGAAAAATTTAACCTTCCATTGAAAAAATATGTGCAGTATTATTCCAGTGGAATGAAGAAAAAGCTGGCTCTCATAGGGATGCTGATGCTGGATAAACCCATCAATATTCTGGATGAACCTTTCAATGGAGTAGACTTTGAAGGAGTACACATTCTGTATGATATTATCAGACAGCTTAAATCTGAAAAAAAAATCGTTATGATCAGTTCCCATATCATCGAAACCCTCTTTCATACCTGTGACAAAATCGCAGTGTTACAGAACGGTAAGATTGAAAAGATATATGGAAGAGAAGACTTTGATCAGTTGAGTACCCTTAAATTTTGATTTTTTATAATAGTCTTGATAATAGTAATGAAGGTTATACAGACCTCCTTTGCATGAGGTTTTTCTGATGATATAATGACCTGTTGAAGTATGGGGAAATATATTGCTTTCATTTCCTGAAATCATCCCTTTTTCCTTACCAGTAGTAGAATAAAGGCAAAAGCTATACCTATAATGCTTGACCAGATTACATTTTCAATACCATAATGGGCTATCCAAAATCCTCCTGACAGGGTGCCTGCAGTTACAGCAAAATTTCCGCAAGAAGTAAATATACTGTTGATGAATTCAGAAGATCCTGAAACAGAAGAGGTAACATTGATATTGCTGATCAGAAACCCTGCCGAATGAACCAATCCCCAGCAACCGACCATCCAGATCATGGGAACAGGAAAACTGCCGTAATAACCTATCAATCCATGAATTGCACCCAATAATAACAGGAATATAAGAGTTGTCTGATATGGAAAACGACTCATATATTTTCCTGCGATCCTGTTCCCTGCAATTCCCACAGTACCAAACATAAAAAGCATCAGACTGATCTGCCGGCCATCCATCCGGGTAACATTTTTTAGGAAATCTGCCATATATCCGTAAGTGGAATACATAGCAGCAATCGTAAAAAATGCAAGCAATAAACCTAACCATAAAGCTTTATGATTAAAAGTACTAATGTTGAAGGATACAGGCTGTTTCGTTTCTTTTTCAATAACGGGTAAAAATAGCTGAATGCCGATTAAAGCTATGATATTGATAAAGGTTGTGAGCAGAAAAGATGCCTGCCATGAAAACAGATCAGAAGTCAGTGTTGCTATCGGAACACCTAAAACCGTTGCCAGTGTAAGACCGGAAAAAATAATACTGACAGCTTTTGACTTATCTTTAGGAGCTGAAGTTTTTTCTGCAATAGATAAAGCAATCGACCAGTATACCGGATGAAAAAATGCAGGAATCATCCTGACCGCCATCAGGAGATAAAAATGATCAATACAGGCCGACCCTAAATTGGCAATAGCAAAAATAAAAAGAGAGGTGAGAAGAAGTTTCTTCTTTGGGAAGAATGAAAGTAAACTGACCATAAAAGGGCCAAAAACAGCAACAATCAAAGCAAAAGCACTCAGAAGCCAACCCGCCTTCTCAATAGAAATTCGGAATACTGAAGCAATTTCAGGTAATACCCCAATGATTCCGAATTCTGTGGTTGTAATTCCGAATACTCCCAAAGCCAGCAGATAAAGATTTCTGTTCAATTTCATATTTTTTTTGCAAATTTGCAAAATGAACTATCAGAAAACTATATACTTACCTTTTAGTTCTATACTTACTTTTTGGAAAGTTTAACCTCAAAAAAGAACTGCAATGCCTGAATTTTTCCATGACAAAAGATTGTATTACACCCCAATCGAATTTGCATTAAGCCATATCGGGGGCACCTGGAAGATGCCTGTTCTATGGCGGTTACAGGAAAAACCTCTCCGTTTCAGTGAACTTAAAAAAGATATTCCCCATATTACAGATAAAATGCTGACCAGCCAGCTGCGTGAGCTTGAAAGTAAAGGAATGATTCACCGTGAAATATTTCCCGTTATTCCTCCCAAAGTAGAGTACAGCCTCACGGAAAAAGGGCGAAAGGCGATCCCGGTTATTGAAACCATTATGAAATACGGCTATGATCTTATTCAGGATGAAGGAATTGTTTTTCCGCCTAAAGGTGAAAAATAGATGGGAAATAAGCCAGGAATATAATAAGCATACTTTTCTTTTTTCATACCTTCACACTGCCTGAAATAAAATAACGACCTCTATAACGATGAAGCTGAAACTGGGAATATTGGATCAGTCTCCCATCTCAATGGGAAGTAATGCAACAACAGCATTGCATAATAGTATCAATCTGGCAGTGTTTGCTGAAGAAGCAGGATTCAACAGCCTGATGTATTCAGAACATCATGGAGTAGAAGCTTATGGCAATTCGAGCCCTGAACTTCTTGCTGCTGTTATTCTGAGTAAAACCCAACGGATAAAAGTAGGAACGGGAGGAATCATGATGAGAAATTACTCGGCCTATAAAATTGCAGAATGGACCAAACTATTGGGGACCCTTTATCCGGAACGCTTTATACTCGGACTGGGAAAGGCTCCCGGAGGACTGAAAGATGCTGTAATGGCTCTTAATAATCACAGGCCTACAGTTTTATCTAATCTGGAAATAAAGCTGGAAGAGATTATTCAATTTCTCAAAGAAGAAAAAGGAGTGTATGAGGGGCTTATTGCACAACCGAAAAACCTTCAGTATTTACCGGATATTGTCTGGCTGGGCTCTGGGATGGCGTCTGCTGAAGAAGCGGCAAGACACGGAGTAGGCTATTCCTTTGCTGCTTTTATGAACAGAGAAAACGGAACCGGAATTACAGAAGCTTATTTAGATCAGTTTGACCGTTCTCAGTATGCTTCAGCTCCATCATTACAGGTGGCTGTGGCTGTATCTGTGGCCGATAATATAGAACAGGCCAGGCAAAACGCTTACGGAATGGCTTATCAGTTTTTACAGTCCCGGCAATTATCCAATCCCGAAGTACTTCTGCCTCCGGAGGCTGTGATGCAAAGGATAAAGTCAGGAGCAGATGAAGAAGTGTTTTTTAAAATTTTAGATCAGATTATTGTAGAAACCCCTCAGTCTGTTTACGGAAGATTGGAGAAGATCGCAGAAAAATACAATACAGATGATCTCCTGATATTGTGTAATATGTATCGGGAGGAAGACCGGATCAATACCTATAAAAGTATTATTAAAAATAATCAATAAGGAGGAGGTAAGCAAACTCCTATAACAGAAGCAGAAGGACCAATAAACCAATCAAAATGAATCATATGACATATCCGCGATACATTATCACAGGCGGTCCCGGAGCAGGAAAAACAACATTGCAGAACGAACTGCAAAAAATGGGGTTTCTGACGGTACCGGAAGAAGGACGCAGAATCATCAAAGAACAGATTCTTATCAATGGAGAGGGGTTGCCATGGAAGAATAAAATGCTTTTTGCAAGATTAATGTTTGAAGCTTCCGTAAAAGCCTATCAGGAAATCATTGAAACTGCCGGTCTTCAACCTGTTTTCTTCAATCGGGGAATATGGGATACCATAGGATACCTTAGGCTGGAAAATATTCCTGTCCCTGAAGAAATGGAAATAAAAGCCAGGGAAATAAAGTATCATGATCATGTCTTTATCCTTCCGCCCTGGAAGCAGATTTATGAAAATGATCCGGAGAGAAAACAAAGTTTCAGAGAAGCGGTTTCAACCTTTGATCGTATGAAGGAAATCTATCAGGAAAACGGTTGTCATTTGATTGAAGTACCTGAAGGTCCGGTAGAAAAAAGAGCTGAATTTATCCTTAGTTGCCTTAGAACAAGGACCTCTGAATGAAATATGTTGTAATTTGTATCATTCAAATCGTAAAATAATGAATGACAGACTGGCAAAAGAATTAATAGAACTGGCACATCATGATCTGACCATAAGAGAAGAATTACTGGCGGCAGGAAAGCTTTCGGGTGGCTATCATCCTGAAATGGAAAGAGTACATCAGGACAATGCAAAACGGTTGCGTGAGATTATTGCAGAAATTGGATTTCCTACCATTTCAGCAGTAGGCAGAAAGGCAAGCGATGCTGCCTGGCTGATCATTCAGCATTCCATAGGTGAACCGCATTTTATGAAGCTTTGTTATCAAATGATGGAAGAGAATGTCTATGATGTAAATCCTAAAAATAAAGCGTATCTATACGATCGGATTCAGGTTTTTCAGAGTAAACCTCAAAAATATGGGACACAGCTGACAGCGGAAGGAGCTCTTTTCCCGATAGAAAATAAAGAAAATCTGAATCAGGAACGGATAAAGGTGAATCTTCCCCAGCTCTCACAGGAAGAGATCAACAATATTCCTGAACCGGATCGAATCCCTGAAATAGAAGCTCAGGACCGTGAGTATACCGTTTGGAGAAAGAAAGTAGGATGGATTTAGGAATTTTTATCCCTTCATAACAAAAAGAACCGGAACAAAAGCTCAGGTTCTTTCATGTAGGAAATATAAAATAAGATTAAGGCTTTAGGTAATACGAAATGACGGGTGAAGCTTTAAAAATCAACTATTTTAAAAATGAAATACGCCTCCGCAAGGGCTTCTGAGTTCAATAAGAAACATAATGAATAGGTTAGATTAGGCTAATCAGTGATCTTTCTCATCAGCATTTCGAGCGGTCCCTGTTTGAATTTTTTGCTCCAAAACTTACTGAAAAGAATGCTCAGGATAAAGAATCCTATAGAATACAGCAGAATATAAAGCGGTGATACTTCATTTTTTCCCGGTTGGCCATTTTGAAACAATGCCAATACGATAAGTCCGATGCTGAGGTGTGAAACATAGTGGGTGAGAGTCATCTGTCCTGTTTTCGCCAGATCTGTAGCCCATGATTTTTCAGAAATATATTGACTGATCAGCATGAATACTGTAATAAGCATCATTCCAAAGCCAATGGTACTGAGGACAAACGGAAGCGTAGGCGGAAGATAATCAGCGTTGATGAATTCTCTCGTTTCAGAATTCAGATTCATGAATGTACTTCCATAGCGTAGCCCCTTTATGAATAGATATAGAATCAATCCTGTAAAGAAGATGGTACGCAGGGTATTTTTCTGTGTCCAGTTCAGTCTTCCCAGATAAAGCCCGATGGCAAAATAGGCAAACCATGGGAATATGGGGTTCCAGCCATTATAGAAGGTATTTCTCAGAAAACCGGGAATACTTAGAAAATCAGTATATTCAAAAGTGGCGAAATTCCATCCGGTTTCAAACGGAATAATTAATAATAAGACATGGAAGATTACTATTGCGATAGCGGCGGCCATCAGATAATATTTTTTATCCATAAAAACCAACAGAGCTCCAATACTCATATACCCCCCATAAAGGTGAAGAATATCTGCAGGCCACCAGAAATAAAAAAACATTCCGAAAAAGAAGAGAAAAGCAGCTCTTTTAAGAATAATATTCCGTAGTCTTTTCCGGTCTTCTGAAGTATACTCCTGAAGACGATTGGTCATTAATGCGACTCCCATCCCCGCCAGCATCACAAAAACTGTACTGGAATGCCCGCTAAAGAGCACCAGAAACCGACCAATAACTGAAGGATCTTCATGATGGCCCAGAACCATATTGAAATTTACAATAAACATTCCGAAAATGGCGTAAGCACGGGCAAGATCAAACCCGATAATTCTGTTTTTCATACTGCATGATATTTTAGCAGCAAAAATCAGGGATAGAACCGGGTATTCCTTTGACAAAAGTCAAAAAAACAGATGATCTACCGATATTCAAATACTGAATAAAAGAACATTCTTCGTTCGGCTTTGACCTCACGGAGATCGTTTATATTTTTGCCCTGATCCTGCTCAGGGTTTCCAGAGATATTCCCAGATAAGAAGCAATATGGGTAAGTTTAAGATGATGGAAATATTCCGGAGACTTTTTCAGAAGTCCCTCATAGCGTTCTTTAGCACTCAGTGTATGAAAATCAAACAACCTTTCCTCCAGCCAGAGTGTATATAGCTCTGATAGCAGAATATCATATTCCCTAAGTTGTGGAAATTGTTTCTTAGCAGTTTCAAATGCTGTATAATCTACCGTTTCTGCGGTGACATCCGTAAGACATTCGATGACCTCGCTGCCCGGTCTTTGAAGAATGTAGCTTTTAAAAGAAAGTGCTATATCCTCTTTAAAGAAAAATTCAGTGGTTATTTCCTTTTTATCTGAAAAGAAAAACTTTCTGGCAACCCCATCCTGGATCAGATAGCTTTTTCTGCATATTTCATTCTGATGCAATAGAATCGCTCCCTTTTTAAACTGTTGGGTTGTGGTAATTCTGTCAAGAATTTCAAGAGTTTCTTTACTGAATCCGGAAATAAGAGTCTGGATTTTCTCAATGTGTTCGGTCATGATAATTTTTTCACGTTCAAACTTATTTAAATTTAATGAGTCTTGAAAATGTATCGTTACAATGACAGTGATTCATTAATGCTTGTGGTTCTTTAAGGTCCTGGCAATCATAAACCCTACAACATCTAATACGATAGAGTAGTTTGCATGAGGCGGCCGCTCCGAAGGAGCGGCCGCCAGCTTTATTGATTATTTTTTTTATAATTATCGCTGATCATTCAATAGCGGTCTTGGATCAAAAAGTACTTTTAAAGAACGAATTTTTCCGTTGATCACCTCATACCACCCGGAAGCCAGAATCGTCTTTTCTCCCATATCAATATGATACCAGAAACAGACCTCTTCACCCGCTGTAAAGGTTTGAAGAATCTGATATTTGAATTTCATCTGCTTCATGTCATTGATGTAAACCGAAGCACCTTCTCTGGTACCTAATACGCCTGTAAATTTAAAATCAGGATCAAGACAGCGCTCTGCTTTCTCAAAATTTTCTTCATTCAGATAATGGATAAACTGCTCTGCCGGATTTGGAGTGGTGTTGTTCATAATATTGTTTTTTGCTGAGGTAAAATTAGCTGATCAGAACCAGTTTTTCCTGTGACGATCGTCACAAAATAATCGATGATCATCATATTCTGACAGACATCTGTTTTTAGTATTTGAATGATGATTCAGTATTGTAACAAGCTTTCAATACAACCAGAATATTTAAATTCGGATTAAATTACAAAAAATCTGAATGATAGAAGCTGAAAAAGTTGTATTTATGCCTTAAAAGCTTTTTGAAAAAAAATTGGATATAAACATAATATTTCTTGTGAGTTGACATTTTGTAACAGGCAATAAGCAGTAAACTATATAATTATGAAGATCAAATATTTTATCCTTGCACTGGGGATGTTAGGAAGCAGCCTGGTGGCGCAGACTCCTGAAAAAATAACTTTTAAAGATACTCAAAACCATTATTTAAAATTAGTTCCCAAAGGAAAACCTGAAGGACTGATTATTATTCTTCCGGGCGGCGGAGAAACAGGAGAAGGAGTAATGAATCAGATCAATCTGGATGAACTCGCGCTGGAGAAAAATCTGATTGTGTTGTTTCCCACCTGGGAAGATGGAGATTTCGGGTTTCATATCGAACAGAAGTTTTTGGACCGAATCGTGAAAGATACCGTTGAAAAGCATAAATTATCTAAGGATAAAATTTCAATAGGAGGTCTGTCAGGAGGCGGGATGCTGGCCTTTACCTATGCAGAGAGAGCCATCAGAGATAAAAATACTTATTTTATTCCTAATTCTATATTTGCCCTTGATGTTCCTCTTGATTATGAAAATATGTATTACAGAATGCAGCGGGACATCGAAAGAAATTACTCTGAGGTCGCAACCAATGAGGCCAAGTATTTCACCGAGGAGATGGTTGCTGCTATTGGAACACCAGACAAAAATAAAGAGAACTATATCAGAGAATCTATGTTTTCTTACCGTGAGAAAGACGGTGGTAACGCCAAATATTTACTCAATACTCCTATGCTGATTTATACTGAGCCCGGAATTCTATGGCAGATGGAAAACAGAGGTCGGGATCTTTATGATCTCAATTGTGTAGATATTACAGCAATGATCAACCTGCTAAGGTTAAAAGGTCATAAAAATGCCGATCTTGTGATTACCAATGACCGCGGAATTCGTCCCGGCGGCGTGCGGCATCCGCATTCATGGAGTATCATGGATTCTAAAGAATGTTTGAACTGGATTTTAAAACATATGAAAGCTTAAGATGATTGATTTTCAAAAAGATTATACTGTAGAAAATGATAAAATTCTGCTGAGACCATTACAGAATGCCGATTTTGAAAGTCTGATGGAGTTTTCTGTAAATGAACCGGATATATGGAAGTACAATGCTTTTGGTGCTGGCGGAGAGGAAAACCTCAGAAAATATATTGATACCGCTCTTTCTAACAGAGATCAGAGCACAGAATATCCTTTTACGGTTATTGATAAGTCAGAAAATAAAATCGTTGGCAGTACAAGATTTTATGCCATCAGCAACGTAAATAAAACATTGGAACTGGGATATACATGGTATGGCAAAAAGTATCAGGGTACCTATGTCAATAAAAACTCTAAACTTCTGCTCCTTGAGCTTGCCTTCGAAACATTAGGATTTGAAAGGGTAGGATTCAAAGCCAATTCCAACAATGAAAAAAGCATTAATGCCATGAAAAGTATTGGCTGTACGATGGAAGGAACTTTGAGAAATTTTGCTTTTGATGCTGATCAGAACAGAATAGATACCGTTGTTTTAAGCATTCTGAAAGAGGAATGGTATGATCATGTAAAACAGAAGTTGCAGGATAAAATAAATACTAAAATATGAATAGAAAAAAAACTTATTTCACCAGATTAAAATGGCTGGCTGTACTGTTATTTATGGCGGTCTTCAGTTGCACCAAAGAAGATAAAAAAGAAAAATCATCGGAGGCTCAGAAATCTCCCAAAACTACTGTTATGGCATCTGAAAAAGAAAACCCGACAGCTGCCGAAACAAAAAAAGAAATTAATGATTTTGTTCCCGAAGGATACTATGTTTTTGAGAAATCATTTGGAGATCTGAATAAAGACGGAGTGAAAGACTGTATACTCATTATCAAGAAAATTGATCCCAAAAATATCATTACCGACGAGAACCGGGGTAAGCTGGATCGCAATCGCAGAGGAATTATTGTGCTTTTCAAAACAGATAAAGGATACGAACTGGCTTCTGAAAATAACACCTGCTTTTCATCAGAAAATGAAGAAGGAGGAAACTATTATGCTCCTGAGCTGATGGTATACGAAGAAAAAGGAAATCTCAACATCCATTATGCTCATGGAAGGTACGGCTATTGGAAATATATCTTCAGGTACCAGAATTCCGATTTTGAACTGATCGGTTATGAAAATAGCTCAAATACGGGACCTGTCGTAAACAATACTACCAGCATCAATTTTTCTACAAAAAAAATGCTTACTCAGGAAAATACCAACGAAGCAGCAGAAAGCGGAGATGAAGTGTTCAAAAAAGAATGGACGAATATCAAAATAGATAAACTGTTTACCCTATCAGGGATTAAAGACTTTGATGAATTGGAAATGTGGTCAATGTACAGGAAATAAAACTCAGGGATTCCTGTACGTACTCAGGAATGCTTTCTATTTTGTTCCTGTTATGGCCCCAATTCTTCCCTTTGCATAGTCAATCTGTTCCTTTTCTTTATCCTGATCAGGTTTGTTTTTAAGGTAAAGCTGATAATAAGTTACTGCATTTTTGGGTTGCTTCAGGTTAAGGTCGTAGAGAAGCCCTAAGCGGTAACAGATGATATTGCTCTGTCCAAACGTAAGCCCTCTCTTATAAGCAGTCAATGCATCATTATATTGGTTTTTAGCCTCATAAATGCCGGCTAATGATGCATAATAGAGCGGGGTATGATCCGAAATCGCTTCATCAATGGTCTTTTGAGCGTAAAGAGCCGCTTTGTCATAATCTTTCAGCTCACGATAGCTTAATGCCATATAATATAAAGTCCCTTCATTCTGTACCCCCAGATCCTCCAGTAATTTATACATGGTAACACATTTCAGATAGTCTTTCACATAGAAATAAGCCTGTCCCAGATCATTCATGACATTGGCATCAGAATTTACTTTCAGAAGTTTTTCCCCTACCATAATCACTTCCTGATACTTTCCAAGCAAGTTGGATAGGGGTAATTGGGCCTGTTGTAGAGTGAAGTTTTCCGGATCGGCAGCAATGGCTTTCTGCAATACATCATAAGCCTGTTGGTTTTGTTTGAGTTCACGGTAAACCATAGACAGGTCATAAGCAACATCAGGATCAGTTGCTTTCAAAGTATTGGCTTTTTTTAGAAATGTAAGTTTGGCTTCTGTCGTATCCTCATAGGCTGCAAGCTGTTTGTAGGCACTGAAGTTCATGCTGTCCAGCCGGATGATCTGTTGAAGATATGATTTAGCTTTAGAGGCATTTCCTCTTCTGGAATTGATACTTACCAGACTAAATAAAGTGGGAATATTCTCAGGTTGCAGGGTGTTGATTTTCAGATAGCTTTTTTCTGCTTCAGGAAGTTTTCCTGCCATCATATTGCAATAAGCGATCTGCCCCAATGCTTTGAGATCCTGGGTATCATCGGTATAAATACTTTGAAGATAACGGGCAGCATCCTCATAGCGCTGGTTTTCATAAAATTCAAGCAATTTTTCAGTATTGATTTTAGCGGATTGTCCCGTCATGTTTCCGAAACAGAACAAGACGATAAACAGAGGAATCCAAGTTTTCATCGATAATAATTTTTAACTAAAATATCAGATATTTAGTCAGTCTCCAAATTTTGACCTCACTTATTGGGGATTTTTTTAATGCCTGAAAGGATTGATGTGAAAAATCACAATTACCGTTTTAAGATTTCTTATCTTCACAGTATAGAAAAAAGACAGGGAAATCAGGTTGATACTACTAAAAAGAATCAGAATGGAAATAAAATCAGTACAATCCTTTATCGACTATTACGGGAAAATCAGAGAGAGAACCAACCGGATCATTGAAGTGGTTCCTCCGGAGCATATTGATTTTACCTATAAATCAGGAAAATTTACCATTGGAGATCAGATCAGACATATTGCTACCATTGAACGGTATATGTATGGGGAAACTATTTCGGGGAGAAAAAGTGCTTATCCGGGATGTGGAAAAGAACTGGCAGATGGTTATGAGGATACGGTAAAATTCTTTAATGAAATGCACAGACAGACTCTTGAGATCATTAGCAGTCTTTCCGATGAAGATCTTAACCGCAAATGTCTGACTCCTGCCAACAATGAAATTTCAATCTGGAAGTGGCTTCGGGCAATGATAGAACATGAGATTCATCACCGGGCAGAAATCTATATTTATCTGAACCTCCTGGATGTAAAAACACCTCAGATCTATGGTTTTTCTGCTGAAGAGGTGCAGGAAATGAGTGTAAGTTTATAGAGGAAATAAAAACCGAAAATGTAGAAGACATCCTATCAGATAAGGTTAATTTGTATATTAGCCGCTTAAAAAATAATAATGACCAAACGTTTTATCCTTCCTGTTATATTATTGGTAAATTCCGTTTATGCCCAGACCGGTTTTGAATTGAAACCGGGAGACACCCTGAAATATTCTCTGAAATCTGATAAGCCTGCCTGGATTTCAGTGCAGTCCGGAGATGCTAATCTGGCCATATCTTTGTTTGCAGATGGAAAAAAAATAAAGGACCAGGATGATTCCAGAGGGATAAAAAGCGTTGAAAGACTACGCTATACACCAGAGAAAGGCAAAAAATATGAGCTTAAGATCTGGGCTAAATCTTATCTTGAAAAGACTAAAACGGCGAAAGTATCTGTCACCGAAGCCAAAACCTTACCGGCTCTGAATGATCAGTTGAGTTCTGATCTCTTTGTGGAAGACCTTCATACCTTTCGTTCTATAAGAGAACAAGTGAATTCCGGCTTGTATGTCTATAGAAGCAAAAAACAGATTGACAGTATCTATCAGGTAGCTGAAGCAGAAGCCAAAAACTGTAAGACTATCTTTGATTTTTATAAAGTAATTGCTAAGGTTACCGGGTTTGAAGGAAGCTGTCATAATTATACAGATCTGCCCAACCACGCCTCTTATTATCTGACCCAAAAACCTGAATACCTACCCATTACCTTAAAGAATATTGACGGACGTTTGCTTCAGGACTCCAAAGAGGTTGCTTTGCCTCTTGGTACTGAAATCCTGTCTATCAACGGAATTCCTGCCAAAGAAATGATCAGTCGTTTTGCCCAATATTATTTCTCCGACGGATTTTCAATGCCTTACAAAGAAACTACAGGTTTTGAAAGAGGAATGCTGGATAAATTCTATATTGAGTTCGGGACCCATAAAAATTATGTGATCCGCTATCAATGGGAGGGGAAGACCAATGAAGTTTCTCTGCCGGGAATCTCTCTGGAAAACTTTAAAAAACTTCAGGAATCAAGACATTCGCTTTCTTTTGATAAAAAAATGATGGCTGAAAAATACAGCCTCAGTAAAGAAGGGGAAGGGGTGTACCGCTTATCTTTAAGAGGTTTTGACTTTGCTACCGGAGAAAAAGATCCTGCCTATAAAAAGTTCGGGGCTTTTCTCGATCAGATGATAGATACTTTAGAAAAAGAGAAAGTAGGAAACCTGATTATTGATTTAAGAGGAAATACCGGCGGTACGGGAGCGCTCTATGAAAAAGTATTTTCTTATCTTACACAAAGACCTTTCCGCGACAGTCAGTATGCTTACACGATTTTTGGGGAGGTTCCTTTGGAAGAAAAGCTGGTGATTACCCCTCTTTTTCTGGCCAACGGGGTTACGGATAAAAATGGTTTGAATGCGTATCTGAAATCAGAATATTCTGATCCTGCTCAAGGGAAATACTATTGGAGAAATGATAAAAATCCTCTGATCTTACCCAATGAAAAAACGTTCAAAGGTCAGCTCTACCTGTTGGCAGACCAGCGTGTTGCTTCAGCAGCTTCGCATCTGGCTTCCCTGATAAAATCCTATACCAATGCAATTGTTATCGGAAAAGAAACAGTAGGAGGCTATTATGAGCACAACGGGCACTTTCCGCTGGTCTTCGAACTTCCCAATACCGGAATTCAGACCGGATTTTCTATTGTGCATGTGATTCAGGATGCCCAATATCTTCCGGATCAGAAAAGAGGTCAGGGAATCGTTCCTCATATTGAAGTTCACACAACCAATCAGGAGTTTTTAGATCAGACTGATGGGTATCTGAAGAAAGTGCTGGAACTGATAAAAAATAAAAAATAGAGGATAAAGGGTTTTGCTGCTTGCGGTGAAACCCTTATCAATAGTCTGAAAGGGAAATAGATTTTTCTTTAAATACATTCAGCCATTCCAGATTTTCTCTAATTTACCATAATGTTTCTTCTTTTCATGCTTTTACGGTCTGCCTATTTCTCTTAATAGTGGGTTGATTATTGTTTCTGTGAGAAATGAAATTAATTTGTATTGATTTGATATGTAGGTTTTTGTGAGATTTATTTTTCGCGTTGTATTTTTAGAGTTATTGCCATAAAGTCGTAGAACTACTACAAATTTTCAGATTGCTGCCTGAAAATTTTTTGAAAATGAATAACCGTTTTATATTTGTTAGACCATCACATCATTATAAAATAGTAATAACAATTAAATTTACTGATCATGACTCAACAAAATTCTAAAAGAATAGGCAAGTCAGTAGGAAAGGAAGATAGAAGTTATTAATTATTCATCACCTTTTCCGTGGAATATTTCCAGAAAGATCAGATTGGCTGATATGAAGTTTTTCTGGTGGAATGGTAAAAACTGATCATTCAAAAAAATATTTGACGTATGCCAGATATTACACATGCTTTATTGATTGGGGCTTCTGCTGAAAAGATCTATGAAATGCTGACGACTCAGAAAGGGTTGTCAGAATGGTGGACGCCTAATACAAAAGCAAACACAGTTCTGAACAGTATTGCTTACTTTCCATTCGGTCCGGGATACTTTAAAGAAATGCTCATTACAGAACTGAAACCTTTTGAGCTGATCAGATGGACCTGTATGAAAGGAGCTGATGAATGGGTAGGAACTGAGATCGTATTCAGGTTGATCCCAGGTGATAAAGAATTCTTTTTAAAAGAATATCCCGCAATGCAGGGGCAGGTGGAGCCGCTTCAGAGCTATGAAGGAACCCTGCTGATCTTCAGCCATCATCACTGGAAATCGCAGACGCTGATGTTGGCAGAGTGCAATTACACATGGGGGCAGTTTTTGCGGAGCTTAAAATTATTATGTGAAACAGGCAGAGGAAAACCCTGGCCCAACCAGCACCGTTGAATGACAGGAGAAAATTAAACCAAATCCAATCCAAATATACTATGAAAAAAATATTCTCTGAACTTAAAGGTTTTGTGATATTCAGCCCGGAACTTCTGGCAAAATACCTGCAGGATTACAACCTGCCCGGTAATAATATTTTAAAATATTTCGTGGAAAATGAGCATGGGGATGAAATAACCAGGTTGGGAATTGCCATTCCGATCATAGGCGTAGAAGAAGACTATTATTCTTTTCAGATTTCTACAAATGAAAACTACATTCTGGATCATAACGAAGTGGAAGCACAGTCTGAAGGCTGGATATTTCAAACGGTCAATAACCAGGTACGGATTGTAGGCATCGGTTATTTAAAAGACATCGCACTGATCAGCGAAGAAAACAGTATCACGCTTCCTCTGGAAAACGGCTGGTATTCGTTGAAAATACGCGCCGGCAGGAAAAACGGTGAGCGGCTTTTTGAACTGAATCTGGTGAAACAGGAGATCCGCCCGGATTTTAAAGGAGATATTACGGCTGAATACTATTACGGATAATACAAACGAAAAAGGCCGGATCTGAAATTTTGAACCGGCCTTTTATGTATCGGGTTATTTTTCAATCCGCTTTAGCTTATAGTTTCCGCTTGTTGTCTCTTTTTCAATCGTATAATTCTCTGTTAATTCAAGCGTCCATCCGTCGCCGGATACTTTGCTGTTTTCAGTTTGGATAGGATTTGATATTGATATTTTATCCCAACCCGGACTCATTAGGGCACCTTTTTCAACCGTTAAAATTCCCCATTTGTCTGTAACCCGGATGTTGGGATAAACCGTTCCTTTATCTTCTATCGGAATAATATTTCTTGGATCAAATGAGACATTCATTTTCTCAAATTTGATTTCAAAATGGGGCTGATCAATAAATCTAAGTTTATACTCAGCAATGAGTTTTTTGGTGTTTTCTTCTCTTGTCTCTTCTTCCTGAAGGATTACTTTTCCGTTATAAAGTCCGGATTTATTTTCAGAAACTTTTTTCAATTCATTCGGAATATTGATGTGAAAAGCTTTGATAAAATAATCCGTCAGATCTGTTTGGTCAGTAATGTTTCTGTTCCAGCTTTTATCTTTGTTGTACAGCAGGTAGCCGTAGGCAGGAATGGTATGATAAGCAAAGGAACGCACGAAGGTCGGATTTTTAAAGAAATCGTCAATACCCGTTACGAAAAATGAGGTTGTCTGTGCTTTATTTCTCCCGCTGAGTATTACCCCTGTAAATTCCGCAATACCTTCGTTCAGTTCCAGCAGGTTTTCAGTAGTATCTGAATTGCTGTAAAGAGAATGTCTGTATTTTCTAAAAGTCAGGGCACTGGTAAGATGTTGCAGCTGTTCTTTTTCTGACGAAGCCTGGATTGCTTTTTTCAGCGCTTCCAGTTCCAGACGCAGATAAAGTCTTCCGTTCTTTTGATCCAGGTGATTGTTTTCGGCATTGCTAAGGGTAAAACCTAATGTAGGCTGGATGCTGTGAAATGATTCATGGGCCAGCAGATTGACTCTGTTTTGTTTATTTTGGGGAAGCGGAAGCATGATCATTGCCCATCTTTTCCCATTCCAGTTGATAGCCGTATTGGCAATATTGATTTTGTCCGGTAAAATTCCGGAATAGATATTTCCAGTACGTTTCAGTACGTCTGCAGTATCCGGTTCATTGGCAAAAATTTTCCTGGTTTTAGGATCAATCAATAGTATGGGACCATACAGGTCTTTATTCCAAAGCTGGATATTTTGTTTTGAGGCAGCTTTAATTTCATCAAAAAAGACAGAAATGTTATCGTGGGAAATATCCTGTTTTTGTGCTATTGCTCCTTGTGCCAACAAAAGAAATGCTGCTGTTAAAATAATCTGTTTCATCTTTAAATTTTTCGTCCGCTTACCTGTTATGCATTAGTTTTCCAAATGACCAACCCTAAGAAAGTAAACAAGGTTGAAAACATTCGTTTTTTATGTAGCGAATTTGGCGTCATAAAAATCATTTCCGGAAATTCTGAGAAATTGATAGTAAGCATTATTAGTTTTGTATGTCGGTAAAGTTATAAAACTTTTCCAAAGACAGCCTTACAATACTCTGCAGTTTATTTTTTTTATCATTTATATTCGTCTTTGTATCATAACGGAACTGCAAATTGATGTAATTTTGCGCTCGAAAAATTAATAATCTGTGGCTTAAGATTTTAGAATCTCACCAAAGCCCAATTTTGATATTTTTAAGTAATATACTTGAAGTATTGGCAGTATGACTTGTGTCACGATCTTTATTGATTTTTCTGATTTTTCTGCTTTCAAAATCAAAAGAAGTCAGGATAAAGCCGGAAGATACAACTGCTTGGCCAATAACCATTGTAGAAAATATTCCTAAATTATGATTGCAGAATTGCACGAAGCCAAGGATTTGATGGATAATGAACAATATGAATTAGCCATTACTGTTTTAAGTCATTTGAAGGGGCTGCCTTTAAAATATGAAAATCTAAGATTGCTATTATTATCAAATTGTTTCTATAAAATAGAAGAATATGACTGGGCCATTGAAACCGCCAATAAACTTTTGGAAAATGATCATACCAATGAATATGCTTCTCAGATAAAATATTTAGCTTATTACGAACAGGAAGATTATGATAATGCTCTGAATGAAATCATCAGATTTTTATCTGATAACGAAGCTGACCTTTATAAAACCATTCTGGAGGAATTTTTAATTGACATCAAAAGAGAGAACATTGCCGATATGGAGATTATTTATAAAATGAAAGAGTTGGCATTGAAAAATAAGATTTACGTATAGATGATAATCTGGAAATACAATACAATAAACCCATCGTAATTGCGATGGGTTTATTGTATGTATAATAATAAAATTAAATATATTATATTTCTATAAATGATTATGGTTTAAAATAATAATAAATTAAGAAAATAAATGGTAATTTTCCGAAAAATTGATTCTGCATTAAAAGAGGTTTATAATCATTATGTGTCATACCCTGAAGCATGATAGGTGCTGATGATCATGCAAGGGGCTTTTCTTTGGGTTTCATCATAAGAATGCTATGACTGTTTCCAGGTTGGTATACTTATTTCTTTTAATGATAACGAAAGAAGGAAAAGCTTTGCTAATGACTTCGAATGAAGAAAATAGAGACAATGTTTTATGGAGACTTTTAAAATTGAACCATTCCTGCACAGTGAGAATAGTTCCCATTATATTAATACAAAGGAATTGGCAGAGTTACTTGTTGCAAGGCCTCATCAGCTTTTTCAGCCTCATAGGATACTTTTCAACAGTATTCATCTATTCCTTGAAGGTGAGGGTGTTTTTCATATAGATTTTAAAACAATCAACGTCAGGCCGAGGCATATACTTTTTGTTTCGCCCTACCAGGTCAGCCAGTTTCAGCATGACCTTGACTATAAAAGTAAAGTCATGATTTTTACTGAGGATTTTCTTTGTAAGACCAGCATTCAATCTCAATTTTACAGTGAAACCAATCTTTTTAATGATCCTCTGATCCTGCCGTATTTTGACCTCGGTGAAAGATTTGAGGAGGTTTCTGTCCTGTTTGAATATATTAAAAATGAATTGGCCAGGCCCTATACCCAAGCACAAAGTATCGTACTGAACAACTATCTGTTTAATATTCTACTGATTGCAGAAGAGGTATCTGTAAATTCTAAAATCAATTTTGATTTCTGTAGCAACAGGCTTTTGGTGAAAAATTTTAAATCACTTGTTAATAAGAATTTAAACCAACATTATAGTCTGGATCATTATAGCAGTGAGCTGAATGTGAGCTTAAGAACCCTTCAGAATGCATTCCTCAAAGTAGAAAATCAGACTCCCAAACAATGGTTGATCAACAGGATGATCCTGGAGATCAAAAGAAACCTGATGTATGGTGGGATAAGCATCAGTGAAATAGCTTACAGCCTAGGCTTCAAAGAACTTACTAATTTTACCAAATTTTTCAAAATCAAAACAGGACTTACGCCCACTCAGTTCAGAAAGAATTACGGAAAGTAGTTTTGGTATCATTTTTTTACGCATTTCTATTATAAATGAGCAGGAATAAAACCTAATTTCGTTGCGTAATTGCGTCGGAGGGACGGCATTAAAGTTATTCTAAGTAAGTGAATGAGGAATTATATGATGAATTTTTTTTATCATTTGTGTTTTTTTGAGCCACATCTTTTATAGGTGTGGTTTTTTATTGACTACTCGTTGCTATTGAGCCAAATTCAATGTAATTTTATGCTTTAACTATTAAACATGAAAACGATTGAGATAAGTACGCTGAAGTCAGAAAGGTTGATTCTTATGCCTTATACACAGGCGATATGTGAAAACTTTTTGAACAATAACTTTAATGATCTCGACAGGCTGGATCTGAAAAGAGGGAAGGGCTGGCCTGACTCGGATGTTCTTGATACATTACCCAAAATCATCAATAATCTATCTGGGGTAGAAGGGTCAACAGGATTTGAGTCCTGGATTGTCATAAAAAAGGATACCAGAGAAGTCGTCGGAGATATTGGTTTTAAAGAATTTGATGATAAAACAAAAAGCTGTGATATTGGCTATGGAATTATTGAAGCTGAACGTAGAAACGGCTATGCTGAAGAAGCGGCAAGAACACTTATCCACTGGGCATTTTCAAATCAAAGTCTGTCTCATATCACAGCCCGGTGCCAGCTGGAAAACAGACGTTCCATCAATCTGTTGGCCAGACTGAATTTTGAAGAAGATAAAAGAGATGCTCAGATGATTCACTGGATGCTTTCCAGGCCGCTCAATAATCATGAGGAATAGCCCCGGACTAATTGGAAAAAGTGCTTTAAATGAAGTCATCAGCTTTCTGTCTCATAACGCTGCAAACCGGGTCATGCTCAAAAGCTTTGGTAAAATAATTGAATACCGATTGATTATTCTAAATTTTATAGACGCAAATAATTAGTGATTCAAATACTTTATTTTAGGAGACTGAGTAATGCAACTTCGTCGCTGATGAAGCTTTGTGACTATGCGCTCGTTTCTTCAGATCGATTGAAAATCGATCCCTTCTTAGCTCACTTAAAATAAAGCATACACAGACATGAAGCTTTGCGTGAAACCCTATCTCCACAACTGTTGATTCTAATGGGGTAAAGAAGATAATATTTTTTCTATTCAGATGAACTCAATTTTTTACCTAGTCCACAACTTTTGGGACTGATCCAAGAAAGCTGAGTATTAAAAAAAGAAAATCCCATAAATAAAAAATCCTCGAAAATCTATGATTTTCGAGGATTTTTGCGGAGAGTGAGGGATTCGAACCCCCGGACCTGTTACAGTCAACAGTTTTCAAGACTGCCGCAATCGACCACTCTGCCAACTCTCCTTAAACTCCGGTAGTACCGTTGTTTTCAGTGGTGCAAATATAGAAAGTTTTTTAATACTGGCAAAATGTTTTTTGAATAAAATTGATTTTTTCGGTTTTTATAAGGTTTTGCACTGCTTTTAAGAGCTGGGTTGTACTTTTGTGTGTTGATTTTCAGTTGTTTAATTAGATATGAGGATTTTAATAAAGTTAATATTTACCGTCCATTTAAATCTACTGTTTTATCAATATAAATAATACCATTGAAGGAAGACGTATAATCCATTTTCGCTTCATAGGTCAAATCGAATAACCGGGCAGAGAACCAGGGATAGCTGCTAGGTCTGCCTTGTGCTTTCGGTAGAGGAAGAAACTGGATATTACTTTTTTTATTTTTCAAATACAATTCCAGAGATCTTTCACCGGATGAAGGTATTTTTGCTGTTTTGGTGAAATCGGCATGAAAATAATCATTTCCGAAAAAAGCAGGTGAAAAAGCTCCGCTGCCTGAGGTAATGGCCAATGAATAGACCTGATCTCCAAACTCCCTGAAGATTTCACTTCCGAAATAAGTAAATCCCTGATACGTATTGTTGGCGTACCATTGCTTTGCAAAGTCAGGACTGAAAGAAACGTAAGTGTTTACATCCAGCACATTATGATTGTTATGAGACCAGACGATAATCTTTTGACCCGGGAAAATATATTTTGCCAGAAAGATGAAGTTTTTTGCCATCATAGCGTCCCTGCTTTTTCCCTCAATGGCCAGGTCAAAAAGGCTTTTAATATTATTGATTTCAATGATCCATTTTTTCCTCAGATTAGCCTCTAGAGAACTGAATAGGATCGTTTCTTCAATATTTTTGATTTCAGAGGCAAAATTTGTGGCATCTACAGAATCTTTTTTCGAAGAAAATTCATGTTCCAGGATATAGCTGAGGTCTTTTACAAAGTTTTTATAAGTTGTGGAACCGGTATCAAAATGAGATGCTTTAAGAATATCCGTAAGAGCGGGTACCAGCTGCGTTTTAGAAAAGCTGCCGGCATGTCTTGAATCAATTCCTCCAAGACGGATGGGGTTGTTTCCTTTTAGTTCAGTATTGTAATAGGCCCATAGATCTTTACTGACATTGCTGTCTGACCAGCAGGTATAAATATTTTCTTTTGCAAGAGAAAGAACCTGAGAGGGATCTTTAATATCTGACAGACCAAACATGATGGAATAAAGATCGGCCTCAAACAACAGAACATCAAAGCCTTTTTTTTCATGAAGATATTTAACCAGCCTTGTTTTCATATGAATAGATCCGCCGTCTCCGTGACTGGGTTCTCCCAACAATACAATTTTGGCTTCATCAATAGATTTTCCAATAGGTTCAAGATCATTAAAATTAGTGTCACCTGGCGATATAGATCGTATTTTACTACTTGTACTGTACAGATCATCCATGTATAATTTCGAAAAGTCAGTTTTTGATTGGGCAATCGTTAAATGGGAAACCGAAAGTAAAAGTACTGTCAGTACGGAGTTCTTCATAGTGTTAGTGTTAAAATTTCGGCCAAAATACATTAAATATTGACATGTCGCAACATATCAGAGACGTGAAATGAAGGGCTTGTAGGGCGAAAGAACTTTTTCTTATTGATTTTCAATGATCGTATTGCCCCATTTATTGATGTCATCCAATAGTGGGATAAATGACCTGCCCAAATCGGTGAGGCTATAGATCGTTTTCAGCGGCGGCTTGGTTCCAATAGTGGTTTTTAGGATCAAATGATCACTTTCTAGTTGTTTGAGCTGTATGCTCAGGGTAGTTTCGGTAATAAAGTGAAGTTCTTTCCGAAGTTCGCCAAACCGTTGTTCACCATGTCTTAAATGGCACAGTATGACGGCTTTCCATCTTCCTCCAATGAGATCCATGACAAAACTTACAGAACATGGATAGGACTTTTCGTTGATGCTGATATAGCTTTTGCTGCATTCTTTTTTCATACTATCTGAATAGGTAGTTATTTCCGGGCTATAGAAAATAATATAGTTTTGAATCAAAATAAAATCAAATTTAACATAAAAATCAATGTATCAGTTAGCACAGATCAATATTGCAAGGATGAAAGGCGTAGACATACAGGATCCCATCATGAAGGAATTTGTTGATAATCTGGATCATGTCAATCAATTGGCTGAAAACAGCAAGGGTTTCATCTGGCGTCTGAAAGATGAAGATAATAATGCGGTCGGATTTAATCCGCTGAATGATGTACAGATGATCGTTAATATTTCCGTTTGGGAAGATGTTGAGTCTTTGCAACATTACACATACAAAACATTTCATTCCTATTTTTTGAAAAAGAGAAAAGATTGGTTTCAGAAATACGGAAAGAGTCACTATGCACTCTGGTGGATCAGGAAAGGAGACTATCCGGTGATTGAAGAAGCTCTGCAACGGCTTAATTATCTTCAGGAAAATGGAGTTTCACCTTATGCTTTTACCTTTCAGAAAATCTATCAAAATACAGATGGTATCGGTGATGTTTTACCCAAAAATGAAAATTTAATAAAGAAATAAGAGGAAAAGCTGTAGCATAAGGGCATTGGGATATGTGGTATATTTGATCCAAAATTACAGATCACGATAAAATATGATGCTTGAAATACATAAAAAAGAAGATATTCTTATTCCTTTTACAATCATTGGAGAAGAGCATTGGGAAGTAAATGCCAGAACGATTCTTGAAGCTGTAGCAGATAACTGGAATGACGAACTTAAAGAACCTGTCCGGGAAGAAGAAATCAATGCTTTGGAACAAAGATTGGGGATAGCTTTGCCTCACGGGCTCAAATTGTTTTACAGAACATTTGGTATCGCTGATATTGGCGAACAGCTACAGGAATTTGATGAAATTGGGTTTATTAAAGAAATTTGGGCCGAGCATCCGCAATATGGACCTGGTTTTACAGAGAAAGACAGGGAATACCTCCCTTTTCTGATCTCATTCAGCGACTATCTGGGCAATGGAAATATGTTTTGCTTTCATAGCGAAACAAAAGAAATTTACTATTATGACCACGAAGGAAGTCCTTATTTGAGTAAAATGTTTGAAAATGTGGATCAATACCTTAGATGTTGTCTGATCTCAGCGCAGTCTGATCTGTTTGGAGCTGATACCGGAGAGGAGAAGGTAGCGGTATGGACAGAAGAAATTTTAATAGATTTATTGGGAGAAGATCTTGTAAGAAAATGGAAATATTAAAGGAATATCGTACATAGTATCACAAACAGATAATGATTCCCTTTTAAGAGTTTTTCAATAAAATTTAGATAGACTTCCTGAAATCCTGTCAGAAGAAGGAAATCTTTTTTTGAAACAGGAATACCAATTCATATTAGCTTTCTTTCGCTTTATTATTTGGTATTCCTGTTTTATTGTGCAGATAGATCTCTGATCTTGATTAAGGTAAACTTATTTTTCTACCCTGTTCAGGGAAAATATAATGTACCTGCAAAGGATTATTTTTCAGTAATTCTTTTTTGATGATTTCAGGATTATCTTTTGTCGGTTTTCTGTGGGTAACTACGATATTCAGACCTTCCAGGTTTTTCTGTCCTGTTTTTTCTTTAAGTTTCTCCAGCTCTTCCACGAGGAGATTAGGGGTAAGATGGCCGAATAGCAAATGTTCAGGCTGACTGTTTGGGAAGGAAACTTCAATCAATATAGTATTTAACTGCTTCTTTTTTACAAGAGGAGCAATTCTTTCCCAAAGCTGATCAAGCCGGTCAGATTTTTCAATTCGGTCAGCGCCCGTATCCCCTAAATAAAGCAGATAATGATCATCTCTTCGAACAAGGGCTGCACTGCTTTTATAAGGATTCACATGGCTCAGCTCATAGCCGGTGATGAAAAACGGAGTTTGTGGTGCCGGAATCTCTGTTCCTGCCTGAAGTTCATTATAATGGTATTTCCCCAGCATAGGCTTTTGGCCCTGATCTGCAAAATTGATCCATGTATCCGTAATGAAATAATGGTTTTGCAGAATCTGAAGCACAGGAGCAATCCCGAAAATATTCTTTTTAGAGTCAGCAGGAGAGTTGATGATAAGCCCCGATAAATGATCCAGGTGGCCGTGGGAAATAAAGTAACCTTTGATCTGATCCTGAAGAACAGTTTCCTCAGGTCCGTTAAGACTTTTCAATTGAATCGCTTTTCGTATTCCGGCATTTATAGTACCCGCATCAAGGCAGATAAAGGCGTTGTCTTTTGGGGCTCCCACTAAATAAGCAGATAAATTATCTTCTTTTTCTCCACCATAGATCCCTAATGGAATAAGGTCAAAATTTTGTGCCTGACAGGTCATTTGCAAGAAGAAGGCAAATAAGGAAAGTGCTGTTCTTTTCATTTTTAAAACTAAAAAACCTATCCTTTTTCAGATAGGACAGTACAAATTTACGCTATTTTTTTGCGATAGTATATTATGTTTTCATCATTGTACCCATTGATGAACCTTAATTGAGAATTTCGTTATTTATATTTTATTGATAGTCCGGAATGTTTTTCCCCAGGATGATGTCTCTTTTTTGTATTTTTAAAATTCATAAAAAAGATGAATGTTCTGAAGCTTCAGGACAAGATTATCCGGAAAAACAATAACCTAACTTTTAAATAATGGAGAAAAAACTAAAGGAACTTACTGACCAGGAATTACTGGAGAAAAATAAAAAGATTCAATCCGGCAAAATAATCAATGCCGTGCTCTTAGGATGTTTAATTGGAGTGGCGATTTACAGTACCATAAAGAATGGGGTGGGAATTTTTACGCTGCTGCCACTTGTATTCGTAGCTTTTACCATCAATGCATGGAAAAAAGATAATCAGGCTTTAAAAGATGAGCTGAAATCCAGAAACTTAATATAAAAGCATATAGAAATAATTGAGTCCACTGATTCTGTCAATGGACTCAATTATAGATTATTACAGTTAATTGATCTTGTGGTTTTAAAAATTATCTATTTCTGAAAAGAACTTGTTTTAATTAAGTTCTATGAATAATTCTTCCTTAGATCTTCTCACCCTTTCCAGTTTTCCCCACCAGTCTGTTTCTTCGTCTTTATAGCCAAGGGCCATCATTACGGTGCTTTTCAGTCCCTGTTCCGGAAGGTTCAGTAGTTGGTCAACAGCTTCATTATCAAAACCTTCAAGAGGAGTTGCGTCAATTCTGAGATCTGCAGCTGCAAGAAGCCCGAATCCCAAAGCGATATAAGCCTGTTTTGATGCGTTGGCAAAATGCTGTTCTTTAGTTTGCTGATCCAGCATTTCCAATAAATTTAAACGATATTCATCAGTGGTACTATCCGGTAAATTACGGACCTGGTTGCTGAATTCGAAAAAAGAATCAACCCTTTCCGCAGTATATTCATCCCAGACGGCAAAAATCAGAAGGTGAGAGGCTTTTATGATCTGATCTTGCCCACATGAGATAGGCTGTAGTTTTTCCCTGAGTACTTTATTGTTAATGATTAAAACTTTAAATGGTTGTAAACCTGAGCTGGAAGGGGCAAGGCGTATAGCTTCCAGAATCTGTTCCAGCTTTTCATCTTCAATAATCTTCCCGTTATAGTTTTTTGTGGCCGCTCTCCAGTTAAGTGTTTCTTGTAGTGACATGATTGTATTATTGTTTAATTGAGTTGCAAAATTACAGCATAAACAGTTGCAATAATATACCTGTTACCCCTTAGTAACCAGTTACCTTAAAGTAACCAGGTTCCGTTTTTTAAAGATAATTCCATAATTTTGTCTTATTATTTTTAAGCGGTATGAAAAAAGAAAGAGTGGAACTGGCTCCGGAATGCAAAAATCACCTCCGGGGAGTAAAAGATACAGTGTATCTGCTTGATGGAAAGTGGAAAACAATTATTATCAGCCATTTATATTTTGGAGGTAAAATGCGTTTTATGGATCTGAGAAGACAACTTGAAGGTGTGGCCGCAAAGACCCTCTCAAAAGAATTGAAAGATCTGGAAATGAATAACCTGGTCAGAAGAACCCAAAACAATACAATGCCGGTAACAGTTGATTATGAGCTGACAGATTTCGGGAAAAGTCTTCATGATGTTATCAATACAATGGCAAAATGGGGAATAGAATACAGAGAGCGTCTGTTGCAAGGATCATAAATGCCGTTGATTTTTTGAAAATAAATTCTAAATAAAAGTATGAAAATAGAAAGACTGATCAGTTGGTTTGATAAAAAAGAAGAAAATCTTATTGGCGAATATAATATAGATGCTTTATCACTTGATGTTTTAAAAGAAATTTTCACCCCTTCTCCTGAAGAAGATCCTATGATGTATGACCCTTATATTATTCATCAACAAGAAAGTGAAGCCCTTAAAAAGTATATTGATCTTGAATTTGATTTTGACCGGTATATTTATCAGATCGACTGTTTTCAGGTCTGAAGGAGAATGACGATAGCTATTCTTAAAAATAATATTCAGCATTCATTGGCTGAAATCCTGCCTTTATTTCTTTATTTCCTTAGTTCATTGTTTTTTGATTGAAAAGCCAATACAGCTGCCATAGTTTTGAGTCATCAAAAATAATAACAGCAAATATTATAACTATGAACAGAGAATTGGTTTTCTTAAGAACATTTGCCTTTGCAGCAGTCATCGGAATTATTTTCCTTACCAACTCGGCTTTCAAATCTGACGGACGGGAGAAATTTACTGAAATTGATGTAGAAAGAATCAATATCGTAGAGAAAGATGGTACCGTAAAAATGGTGATTACCAATTTAGACCGCTTTCCTACAGGAGAAGATAAAATCAATGGCCGACCGACCAACAAAACACGGAAAAAACGTTCAGGAATGCTTTTCTTCAACGAAGAAGGGATTGAATGTGGCGGGTTCATCTACGACGGAAAGAAGACTCAGAATGGGCATAGTTCAGGAATGTCTTTAACCTATGATCAATATGATGGTGACCAGGTCATGCAGTTGCTGACTCAGGATTTTCAGAAAGGAGATAAAAGGGTAGTAGCCAGTGGACTTTATTTCAATGACCGCCCTTCAAAGGAATCTCAGGTGAAAACCGGAGAGATCATGGCAGAGCTTGATCAGTTGGAAAAAGATCCGGAGGCCTTCAGAAAAAAATATAAAGAATATGAACAGCAGGGACTTATTGGCGGGGCACCAAGGATGATGCTCGGGAAAAGCAAAGACGAAACCAATGGATTGTTTTTGTTTGACAGCAAAGGAATGCCTCGGGCCAGGTTCTGTGTAGACAAAAATAATGAAGCAAAACTTGACTTTCTGGATGATAAAGGAAACGTTACCGCTTCATTTCCGGAAAAGAAAAAATAATTATCCTTCAAAAAGCAGCCCTGTAAAAATATAGGGCTATTTTTGTAAAAAAGACTAGCCAGAGAATCAATGAAAACCATTGTAGAACAGATCCGCCAGAATAAATATTTCCTCCTGTTTGTCCTTTTATTTGCCTATGCTCAGTCTATTCATACCCGCATCGGAATAAGAAGGAAGTTAGACGCGTATATTTTTACTCCTGAAGCAGCAGTGGCTACACTTTTCAGTGCCTGTATTCTGTTTTTTGTTATTGATTTTTTCATCAGAAACTGGCAGAAATCATCCGGGTTCAATACCAGAGAAGTTCTTAAAATCTTTAGCACTTCATTATTGATCTACCTTCTTGTGATGAAAATGATTGGGCTGATGATCTCATTGGTTTTCGGAACATTTGAAAAGAATTTTAACCGGGAGACATTTTTACTTTCCAGTTTTTCAGATCTTATGGATGGTTTTATTTATGGAAGTTTCTTTCTGGCTTATCGCTATTACAAAAGAAATACAGCCTATCAGGAACAGTTGTCATTGTATCATCAAGCATTGTCAGATAGTAAAATAAACCAGTTGAAAAACCAGCTTAATCCCCATTTTCTGTTTAATAATCTGAATGTTTTAGATCAGTTGATTGAAGAAGATAAACAGAAAGCTTCTGATTTCCTGAATGAGTTTGCCGAAATATACCGATATGTTCTGGAGGTTTCTGATAAAAAAACAGTATCAGTGAAAGAAGAACTGGCATTTGCAGAAAAGTACTTCAGCCTGATACAATACAAATATGGAGAAGCTTATTCGTTGAAAGTAAATAATACCAGTTCAACAGGAAATATCGTTCCTTTGACATTGCAGCTTCTTCTGGAAAACGCCGTTCAGCATAATCTCGGAACTCAGGAAAAACCTGTATTCATTACAGTCGATCTGAATGAAAACATAAGTGTTTCCAATACAGTGGTTCCCAAGCGAAACAGAAAAAGAACTTCAGGGCGGGCTTTACAGAATCTTCAGGAACAATATACACTTCTTACCAGCCGGCAGATAGAAGTATTGAAAACCGAAACCGATTTTTCAGTAATCATCCCTATAATTTCAAAGCAATCCCTATGATAAAAATACTTATTATTGAAGATGAAATTCCTGCAAGAAACAAACTGAAACGTTTTATCAGTGAGCTGGAATTACAAGTTGAAATCGTTGCAGAAATTGATACCGTAGAAGAAGCGATTTCTTTTTTGAAAAAAACATCCGTACACCTCATTATTTCCGATATAGAACTACGGGATGGGAATGCTTTTGAAATTTATGATCAGGTGGAGATCTCTTGTCCTGTCATCTTTACGACAGCCTACGATCAGTTTTGGATGAATGCTTTTGAAACCAATGGAATTGAATATCTTTTAAAACCTTTTTCTCAGGACCGCTTCAAAAAGGCCTGGGATAAATTCATGTTGCTGAGAGATCAGGCAGCAGGGAAAAATGAGATTTTGAGCCAGTTGCAACAGATGCTGAGCCAGTCTAATCCGGTAAAAAATTATAAAAATCGTTTTACAGTAAGTACCCATCAGGGAATCTACTTTGTCAACACTGAAGATATTCTTTTTTTTGAAGCGGAAGAAGGGATTGTCTTTGCTATTGATACGGCAGGTAAAAAGCATCCGCTGACTGAGCCTACTTTAAAGGAGATTGAAAATCAACTTGACCCAGTCTCTTTTTTTAGAATCAACCGGGGGCAGCTTGTACAGAAAAAGTACGTTGAGAAAATAGAACGCTATAATAAAAATACACTGGCCCTTCAGATAAAAGGTTTTCAAGGCCACCTGATCACAAGCCAGAACAATACTGCCTCTTTCCGGAAATGGATCGAAGAATGATCTGGTAAAAAATGAAGGAGATTATTTATATGGTCAGGCCATGATTGTTTTTCACTTCAGCCATTACAAACGTGCTGTGTGTACTCCCGATAGAATCTACCGATCCCAGTTTATTGAATACAAAATCCTGATAATGTTTCATATCCCGGACCTGAACCTTCAGAAGGAAATCAAAATCTCCGGAGATATTATAGCATTCAGCAACTTCTTCTATTTCCAGAATTTCATTCACAAAATCATAGCCCACAGACCGGTCGTGAATTTTTAATTTGATCTGACAGAAAACCGTAAATCCACGGTTGAGCTTTTCAGCATCCAGTACAGCTGCATACCTTTTTACGTAGCCTTCCTGCTCAAGTCTTTTTACCCTTTCAAAAACAGGTGAAGGAGAGAGGTTTACTTCTTTGGCAAGCTCTTTAACGGTCAGTTTAGCATTTTTTTGAAGCAGTCTTAGTAACTGTACATCTTTATTATCAAGTTCTTCCACAGAATATTATTCTTTAAGAGTATAAAAACGGCCAAATTTACAGAATTATATTCTTATTTAAATTTATTTTTAAGTTTAATTTGCTTTATTTGATTGGGCTTGTTGTTTGTTTATTCTGTATAATTAATTTTACGCAAAATTAAAATCTTTTGAAAATGTCGGTTGATATAGACAAAAGATACAGTTCTTTATACTTCATCAAACAGGAAAGGTTTTACTTAAGGTAGATTAATAGGGAATCGTGTGAGAATCACGAGCTGTCGCGCAACTGTAAGTAACACACAAAAGTTTCTATCCACGCATATCCACTGCCAGAAGCGGGAAGGATGATAGAAGCCGTTACAAGTCAGGAGACCTGCCTTTGCTGAATTGACAATGCTTTCGCGGTCTGAAGCCTGGGTCATACAGATGATATAGTGGATATACATTTTCTTTTAAGAGAATTTGTATTGCCGGGTATGTCGCTGTGAGCCTGTGAATTTCTGTAAAAGCATTACGAAGCATTTCAAAGAGCTTTACCATTAAGTTTAACTAAAAAATTGTAAAAAATGCAAACTCACATTCTGGGCTATCCGCGTATTGGTAGCAAAAGAGAACTTAAAAAAGCCTGCGAACAGTATTGGTCAGGTAAAATTGTTCTGGAAGAACTTCTTACTGTAGGAAGGAATATCTGTAACCAAAACTGGAACATTCAGAAAGAAGCTGGTGTAGACCTTATTCCGTGTAACGATTTTTCCTATTATGATCAGGTTTTGGATATGAGCTTAATTGTAGGTGCTGTCCCGAAACGTTATCATGAAATAGCACTTAAAAAAAACAGTACCGAGCTGGATCTTTATTTTGCTATGGCCAGAGGTTACCAGAAAGATGGGCTGGATATTACGGCCATGGAAATGACCAAATGGTTCGATACCAATTATCATTATATCGTTCCTGAGTTTTATAAAAATCAACAGTTTAAACTAAGCTCAGATAAAATTTTCAATGAATTTGCAGGAGCAAAACAAGCCGGAATCAATGCAAAGCCGGTTATCATCGGACCTGTTTCTTACCTTCTTTTAGGGAAAGAAAAAGAGGATGGGTTTGATAAACTAGAACTGGCTGGAAATCTTCTTCCTGTTTATATTGAAATTTTAACAAGGCTTCAGGAACAGGGTGCCGAATGGATTCAGTTTGATGAACCGTTTTTAGCATTGGATATATCGGAGAAAGCAAAAGAAACCTATCAGTTGATTTATTCTGAGATCAGAAAAAAATTCCCGAAACTGAAGTTGATTGTTGCGACTTATTTTGACGGCTTAAAGGATAATCTGTCTCTTGCGACTTCGCTTCCGGTGAATGTGCTGCATATAGATCTTGTCAGAAATCCTGAACAATTGGAAGAGGTCTTGAGTATAATTCCTGAAAACCTAAGTTTGTCATTAGGGCTTGTTGACGGAAGAAATATCTGGAAGAACGATTATGAGAAATCACTGGGTTTTATTACAAAAGCAGCTGAAAAAGTAGGCCATGAAAGAATATTTATAGCGCCGTCCTGCTCACTCCTTCATACCCCGTGTGATCTTGATTTTGAAACGGAACTTAACCCGGAAATCAAAAACTGGCTGGCATTTGCCAAGCAGAAAGTAAAGGAAGTGGTTGCTCTTAAAGAACTTGCTGAAGGAACAGAAAATAAAGATATTCTCACCGATTTTGAAGAAAACAGGAAAGCGGTTGCCAATAGAAAGACATCTTCTCTTATTCATAATGACAAGGTAAAACAGAGAACTGGGGTTATCACTGAAAAAGAGGCTCGAAGAAAAAATATTTTTAAAATCCGTAAAGAAGAGCAGCAAAAAATATTACAGCTTCCTTTATTTCCTACCACCACCATCGGTTCATTTCCACAAACGGCAGAAGTGAGAAGCTGGAGAGCGCAATTCAAGAAAGGAAACCTTACTCCGGAACAATATGATACCTTACTGAAAGAAGAAACCCGGAGAACGATCCGCTGGCAGGAAGACATCGGAATTGATGTACTGGTACACGGAGAATTTGAAAGGAATGACATGGTGGAATATTTCGGAGAGCAGCTGGAAGGCTTTGTATTCACCAAAAACGGCTGGGTACAGAGTTATGGAAGCCGCTGCGTAAAACCTCCTGTCATATTTGGGGATGTTTCCCGTCCAACACCTATGACGGTTTACTGGTCTCAATATGCACAATCACAGACCGATAAATGGGTGAAAGGAATGCTGACAGGTCCGGTGACTATCCTGCAATGGTCTTTCGTTCGTGATGATCAACCTCGTTCAGAAACCTGTAAACAGATTGCTCTTGCGATCCGCGATGAAGTAGTGGATTTGGAAAAAGCAGGCATCAGAATTATCCAGATCGATGAACCGGCTATCAGAGAAGGGCTTCCTTTAAGAAAAGAGGGCTGGCAGGCTTATCTGAAATGGGCGGTGGAAGCTTTCAGGATTTCAGCAAGTGGGGTAGAAGATGCTACGCAGATCCATACTCATATGTGCTATTCCGAATTCAATGATATTATCGAAAATATCGCAGATATGGATGCTGACGTCATTACCATTGAATGTTCCCGCTCCCAGATGGAACTTCTGAATGCTTTTGCCGACTTCAGATACCCGAATGAAATAGGACCCGGGGTTTATGATATTCACTCACCAAGAGTTCCTTCCAAAGAAGAAATGATCGGGCTGCTGAAAAAAGCTCAGGATGTAATTCCAGCCAGCCAGCTCTGGGTAAACCCAGACTGTGGATTGAAAACCAGACATTGGGAAGAGACAGAAAAAGCACTGATCGCAATGGTGGCCGCTGCTAAAGAGGCTTCTGTAGAGTATGCAGTTTAAAATATTTCAATAAACATTTTATGTTGGGAGGCAATTCTTTGAGGTTGCCTCTTTTTTTTTGTATAAAACATAAGCAGTTAAAACATTTTATGGTTTGAAAGTGATGGGAATTATGAAGGTATATATAAGCTTAAAAAAGAGATGCGAGATTTTCTTAGCTCCCACGCTTGTGCCTAAATAAAGTAAAAGTAAAACCACTGTAAAATTGCTGTGGCTTTTATTTCAATTTAAAAACAACTATATTTATTGGGATGTTAATTTCAAAAAATCGATGAGAATCCTTTTTTTATGCTGACTCCAAAAATCTAATAATGAAATATTTAATAGTTTTATCTGTATGTATTAATTTTTCCGTGTATGGGCAGCATACATGTGAAAGATATGAAAAAGTGGTTGAATACATAAAACAGGATTTTATAAATAAGGGTACAGAAAAGTATTATAAAGATCTTTTAAACCCTGGAGCTTATGGAATCTCTATTTACGAAAGTTTTTTCCCTCTATATAAGTCTGATAGTTATTTTAATTGGTTAAATATTGAAAAAACCAGCCCATCTAAAAAAAGTAAATGTTTATCTAAAGTAAATAAAAGAAGGCGGGGAAAATTTTGGAAGTCACAAGACTATTATAAAAGCCAAAATGTTTTTACAAAGGATAAATTTAAAGGACCATCTCATATAGCCGTTTTTACTAAATTGAGAAATGATTCTTTAAGGGTCGATGTCATATCCAACTCATATAATGGCCTAAAGTATTGTGGTAGCGTTAATAAATATTTATTGATTTTTGATCAACAAGATAGTATTAAAGAAGCTAAAACATGGACAGCCCATTATGAATGTTTGTAATAACTTTTTATAAATACCCCCTTTTAGCTTACTATAAATAAGTTTCGTTTTCAACAAGAAAACGAAACTTTATACTATTTTTTGATAGTTTGATTTAAAAAAGAATAAAGAACATAGAGTAATGGTGATAAATAAACCAAAACTCACATATATTCCATGTTGAGAAAATTTCTGAGATAGCAATATGATTAATCCTGATAGGAAAGCCAATATCATAAATCCGAGACAGGTAAGAAACACCAATCCATTAGAAAGTTTTACCCCTTTTTCACTGTCAGCAAACTTCCTTATTATTATAATTATAGCTTTACGTCTTTTTAAAGGAAATATTGTGACCAAACTTGCAATACTCCCCAATATCATATAGATTTTTTCAAATAAACTCATAACGTTGTGATATTTTTAAGTTTAAAGGTTTAAATAAATTCATCAATATTAGCAAATATATAATTTTTGGCTAAAATATCCAGTAATCTAATAAAATCTAGTTGTAAATACAAAAAATTCAGATAAAACAGAATAATAGAGTATAATTTGTTCGAAGAATATAGAAAAAAATGATGGCTCCATTCCCTCAAATATCCTATTTTTACTCTCATTCTTTAGAAAGTAAAATTCTTCAACGCATAACCTTCTTAATCATTCATTCAAATATGCAAAACACTTTTCCAGAAATGAGATCAGAGTCCTACAATCCCCGCTATATTTCCATATTGAAATGGGGAATTGCGGTGGTTCTCATAATATGTGCTATTACACTGCTGGTTCTGCTTATTGATGATGCTTCTGAGATGGTCTATTTTTTCCTTTTTCTTATGGTCAGCATGCTGGCTGGAGTGCTGGTTTATGATATTCTTAGAAATAAAGATCATAAGGTCAGTTGCTTATTGGTTGATCACCGTGGAATGCTGTTTCTTAACAAAGAGGATAAAGTGCTTTCAGAAATGAAGTATCAGGATTTGGTGAAAAGTAGAAATCCATATACAAGAGATCTGTTTTCTGAGGCTTCTGCAGGGAAATCGGATTTCAGAAAGAATCTGTGGGTTTATGAAAGAAGAGAGAATAGCGAGATAAAAAAGAGAAAAGTAAACTTTGAGGTAATCCCTTTGAAAAACAAATATAGTCTTATCGGACATTTTTTGAAAGGAGTAACTTTATTCAGACCGGATCTGAATATTGATGCTGAGGTGTACAAAGATTTCTATCTTGATGAAAAAACATTCCGTTTTATGCCGGAAAGCCTTAAAAGAGATATTCTATTAAAAACCTTTATCATAGCGGTTATTATTCTGGGATTGATTTTTATTTTTCCCATTTTCGAGTAAGTTGAACCCGTTATTTCAGCTTTGATTTTTTTTAATGAAAATTATTGATCAAAGATCAGGATGATGGTTCCTGCAATGATCAGTAAAGCACCAATAGCCGTTTTAAAATTGAGTGTTTCTCCCAGAAATATAACAGACAGTATTATCGTTAAAGCTACACTAAGTTTATCCACCGGAGCTACCTGTGTTACTTTACCCATTTGCAGGGCTTTAAAATAAAAGATCCATGAAAGACCTGTTGCCAATCCGGAAATAACAATATAGATAAGATTGTGGCGGGAAAGGGCAGGGATGCCTTTGTACTCACTTCGGGCAAAAACAATTCCCCAGGCGACCAGCAAGATGATGATACTTCTTATGGCTGTAGCCAGATTGGAGGTGACTCCG
>LAZY01000111.1 GCA_001013295.1 Chryseobacterium indologenes
GACTACAGTATCGCCTTTAAATTACGAGTAGTTTCTCAAGTAGAAAATGGCGATTATACTTATAAGCAGGCTCAAAAAGAGTATGGGATCCAGGGAAGAAGTACCGTTTTGGTTTGGTTACGAAGATATGGTAACTTAGAGTGGAGTAAACCCAAACTTCATACTATGCATAATTCCAAAGAAACTCCGGCTCAAAAAATTAAGCGTTTAGAAAAAGAACTGGCCGATGAAAAGCTAAAAACCAAGGTTCTTAATATGATGATTGATCTCTCGGATAAACAATATGGTACTCAAATCAGAAAAAAGTTTTCCTCCCAACAATCTTCAACCTCCACAGACAAGAAATAAGTATATC
>LAZY01000112.1 GCA_001013295.1 Chryseobacterium indologenes
ATTATCAACTCTTATGCGCTTAGGCTTACGTCCCTGTTGTTTTAAATGATCTAAAACTCTCACCACTCTTGCAGAACAGATACTTGTATCAATTTCCATAGAAAGTAGTTCTCGGTTATAATCATCAGCAATATTTAATATCCTGAATCTTCTTCCATCATACAAACTGTCACTCATAAAATCCATACTCCAGCACTCATCAGGCTCCAAAGGAATACTGATGTT
>LAZY01000113.1 GCA_001013295.1 Chryseobacterium indologenes
TAGATGATAAATGAGTAGGGCGGGACACGTGAAATCCTGTCTGAATATGGGGGGACCATCCTCCAAGGCTAAATACTCCTGAAAGACCGATAGTGAACAAGTACTGTGAAGGAAAGGTGAAAAGCACTTCGAATAGAAGGGTGAAATAGAACCTGAAACCGTACGCCTACAAGCGGTCGGAGCAGCGTAATGCTGTGACGGCGTGCCTTTTGCATAATGAGCCTACGAGTTAATTTTACTAGCGAGGTTAAGGTATTAAGTACCGGAGCCGGAGCGAAAGCGAGTCTGAATAGGGCG
>LAZY01000114.1 GCA_001013295.1 Chryseobacterium indologenes
CCCACCAGCGCCGATGGTACTGCTAACGCGGGAGAGTAGGCCGCCGCCAGTTTTTATTTTATTTTTAAAAAATCCTTTATCGAAAGATAGAGGATTTTTTTTGCTTTATACCTAAACTAGCTCTGAGACTTTACCTTTATTTAGTCTTTACTCTTTGTTCTTTGTTCTGAATCGATTAATCTCTTATTTTTTTTTACTTGAATAACAATCTTCCCTGTAAGACCAGCATACCTATTCCCCTGCTCTTTTTCCATCACATAGGGATCCATACAATTTATCCACAATTCATTCCTTCAACCTGATACAACCACAAACTAAACCT
>LAZY01000115.1 GCA_001013295.1 Chryseobacterium indologenes
CTTCCTTAACCTTCCAGCACCGGGCAGGTGTCAGACCCTATACAGCATCTTTCGATTTAGCAGAGTCCTGTGTTTTTGATAAACAGTCGCCTGGGCCTCTTCACTGCGGCCAGCATTGCTGCTGGCGTCTCTTCTTCCGAAGTTACGAGACTATTTTGCCTAGTTCCTTAGCCACGACTCACTCGAGCACCTTAGGATTCTCTCCTCGACCACCTGTGTCGGTTTTGGTACGGG
>LAZY01000116.1 GCA_001013295.1 Chryseobacterium indologenes
ATATAAAAAACAGCAAGAATTATTAGAAGACAGAAATTCCTATTCCAAAACCGATACAGACGCTACTTTTATGCGAATGAAAGAGGATCATATGCGAAACGGACAACTAAAATCCGCTTACAATCTACAAATTTCTACCAATAGACAATTCATTTTACATTATTCAATTCATCCCAACCCAACAGACACCAAAACATTAGCGACTCATTTACTGGGTTTTGAAGA
>LAZY01000117.1 GCA_001013295.1 Chryseobacterium indologenes
TGTAAGCTTCCCAATTTTGTGACCATTCTAAATGATAGATTCTTTCATTTTTTGTTTATATTTTTTAGGGCTCATATTCCCTAATGCTTCGTGCGGTCTGTTATAATTGTATTCAATCCACCACTGATTAGCTTTTTCTTCAGCATCCTGTAGATTCTTGAAGACATACATATTAAGAAGCTCATTTCTACAGCTTTTATTCAGTCTTTCAATAAGGCTGTTTTGTGTTGGTTTCCCGGGTTGTATATAGTGAATTTCTATTTTATTTTCCTGAGCCCATAGCTGAAGATTTTTAGATATGAACTCAGGACCATTATCAACTCTTATGCGCTTAGGCTTACGTCCCTGTTGTTTTAAATGATCTAAAACTCTCACCACTCTTGCAGAACAGATACTTGTATCAATTTCCATAGAAAGTAGTTCT
>LAZY01000118.1 GCA_001013295.1 Chryseobacterium indologenes
ATAACATCATAAAATAGAGCATATGGCAGAATTTAAATACAAGGAACAACATGCCGTCATTATAAAAGTAGGCAGCGAAAAAGAGCAAAAAGACTTGTTCGAAAAATTAAAGAAAATGGGATTTAAAGATCTAAAAGTCGTGTCTGTGTAATCCAATAGAATTTATTTATTCATCAAAAATTAAGATCAAATGAAAATAGAAATCAATCATACCTGTGAAAATTTTAATTCCTTCAGGTCTGAAAAAGTAAAAAGTTTAT
>LAZY01000119.1 GCA_001013295.1 Chryseobacterium indologenes
CTAAACCTAACAGGTTTCTAAAACCTGTTAGGTTTGGAAATCCGCATCATAAGACCTGTAATCCGGTTTTATAATTTGTATTCTGAAATAATACTGATAGTTGAAAGATGATAGAAAGAATATTGTTCATTAATTGGTGTTGTTATTGTACCAGTTGTTGACTTCTTATTTTGTTCATACACTTTTCTACTTCCTTAGAATATATTATTGAACGTTTTTATCGTAATTATTTTCTGGATATTTTCTCCATTTATGATCTATAGAATCATAAAACATTTTATCATTCAAATATCTGGAGCCAGATATTCTTATTAGTATAATTCTACAGCTTAGATTCTAAAGAGATAGCAGTTTTTATAAATAATCTTCCAGCATTCTATAATGTATTGGAAACTATTAATGCTCATTGTGGATAAGTGTTGGTAAGTATATAAGATTAATAATATCAGGTGTTTATGTATCATATTTTTCCACAATCTCCATAGTCTTGTAAACTTTATGTTAAATAAACTTG
>LAZY01000012.1 GCA_001013295.1 Chryseobacterium indologenes
CTACTTTTGAAGAAGTTAACACACAGCAAATTAATTAATTTGCAACTATTAGGAAAGCGAAAGCTTTCCTTTTTGCATAAAAAAGGCTATCTCTTTTGAGACAGCCTCTTTTGGTATTTTATAATTGTATCTGCTATTTTCTTCTCCTTTCAAGTTCTTTCTTGATAAGACCAAGCTCTCTTCCGGTCTGCCCGGCTACAGAGGTGTTTTCTCGAGCTCTTCTTGTAAGATAGGGTACAACATCCTTTACAGGACCATATGGAAGATATTTGGCCGCATTATAGCCTTTATCTGACAAGTAGAAAGTAATATTATCACTCATCCCATAAAGTTGTCCGAAATAAACGTGTGGATTATCGTTTTCGAGAGATTTGGCTTTCATTTTATCCATGATCAGTTCTGAAGAAATCTCATTATGGGTTCCAAAGAAAGCAGATACTTTATCCAAATGGTTCATCACAAAGTCAATTCCTGCATTGTAATTTTTGTCAGAAGCTTCTTTGGTTGGCTGTATCGGATCCTCATATCCTTTTTCAGCAGCTCTGGCTCTTTCTTTCTCCATATAAGCACCACGAACGATCTTATACCCGATGAAATAATTCTTCTCTCTTGCTCTCTGAAGATTGGCTTCCATATACTCCAGTCTTTTGGTCCTGTACATCTGGATGGTATTCCAAACGATAGGCTTCTGCTGATTATATTTCTCCATCATCTCTTCGCAAAGGTGATCTGCCGCATCCTGCATCCAGGTTTCTTCTGCATCTACCATTACTTTTTTATCATGTTCATGGCAAAGGCTGCATACCTCATCAAATCTTCTTACTACTCTTTCCCATTCTTCTTTCTGACTTGTGGTAAGTTCTGCTCCCTTTCCAACAGCTTCATACAGATCTATTCTTCCAAAAGCAGTAGGTTTGAACACAATAAAAGGAATTGCCGGATTTCCCACTGAGAACCTTACAATGTCCTTGATCTCTTTACATACCGCATCAAAAGTTTCTTCGTCTTCTTTTCCCTCGATCGAATAATCGAAAATACTGCCAACTCCTCTTTTGAAAAGCTGTTTTACAACCTTCATACTTTCTTCACGGGTTTCACCTCCGCAAAACTGCTCAAATAAAGTGTTTTTTACAATTCCTGTAACGAAAGGAAAGTTGTTGTGTACAGTGAAGTTAAGAACAGATGTTCCAAGACTTGTAAGAGCGGGCTGTTCAATCATTTTAAACATCCAGTAAGCCTTTCTCAATTGTGCATCAGACTTGTCTGCAAATGCAACTTTAGTATCATTAAAAATGGGCATTCCTATTTATTAAATTTAGTTAGGCAAAGGTAATAATAACCTCAGTTTATTTAAAGAATTTTTTTATAATTTATGTTCTATTCCATTTAAAAGCATTGCAATGATTCCTACAAAAACCCAGAATCGTAATAGGTTCAGTGTAAAGAAGTTGCTTCTTCTGGTTGCATTCAAAAAAAGATAGATACAAAGAATCATGACGAAAAGTCCGCCGGCGAAATAATAAGCCATAAATCCTGATACCCCTGTTTTCGTAATAATCTTCATAGAAACAGCCATCGTAACCAGCAGTAGTGTGATCAGAATGATCTTTGTATTTCTGCTTTTGAAATAATTAGGAATGGTGATATACCCAAATGTTTTATCAACACTTTTGGTAAGGGTATCTTTGACAATATCAATGCATAAAAGGATCAGAAAAAGGAAAACAGCCATCAGAAATACTTTCTTGGAAAAGGTTTCATAATATACCATCATTCCGAAGAACGGGTACAGGGTAAGGCTGACAAAGGTAAGATTATTCAGTATCAGTATCCGGCTCAGTTTATGACTGTAAAACCACATAAAAAACTGATAGACTACAAAAAAAACAAAAACATTATGGGAAATCGTCCAGGCTACTCCAAGAGAAATAACACTCAGCCCCAGATAAGCGTATAAAAAATACTTCTGTTTAATGAAACTCTGAACTCTGGTTCGGAAAGGTTTTACAATATGGTCTTTCTCCAGATCATAGAACTGATTGATAATTCCACCTGCCAGAATGGTAAGAACCGTACAGAAAATAATACCGTGAACTTTAAAGTCAAATACAAAATTTCTGAAAGATTCATCCTGGTTGAACAGGAAAAAAGTGGAAACATACAGGGCGAACGTCAGTAAAGCAGCTACAAAAAAACGTGCTCCGAGCAGAAAGCCCACGAATTGTGAAAATCTGTAAAATAGAGATTTTGAAATAAAATTTTTAGATTGGAAAGTTTCTTTTTCAGAATTCATTCCAATCTGTTTAAAATCTGTAAATCACCTCTTTTTGGAAACCGTCAAGCATTTTTTCAGCTTTTTCGTAGTCTTTGGTGAATCCCAAAATATAGCCACCGCCTCCGCTTCCGCAAAGTTTCAGGTAGTACGCATTGGAATCAAGACCTTTTTTCCAGATATTAAAGATACTTTCAGGGATCATCGGGCGGAAATGTTCATATGCCCAGTGAGAAAGTTTTTTTAGGTTTCTGAAGAACGGATTCATGTCTTTTTTCAGGAAAGCGTCGATACAGGCGTTGTTGTAACGGATAAACTCTTCTTTCAGCGTCTTACGGAAACCTTCGGTTTTCATTTTCTCAAAGAAGATCTGAATCATAGGCCCTGTTTCTCCGGTAATGCCGGAATCGATCAGGAAAATTGCTCCTTTTCCTTCTTCTCCATCCGGAATAGAAACCCTGTCTAAGTTTTCTTTATTTTCAATAAGGATGGGAAGATTCATATAGCAAATTAGAGGATCCATTCCTGAACTTTTGCCATGGAAATAGCTTTCCATTTCTCCGAAAACAGCTTTTAATTTCTTAAGATTATCTTTTGAGATATTCTCAGGATTCAGCTTACTGATCGAATATTTTTCAAAGATCGCAGCCACCAAAGCTCCTGAACTTCCTACTCCATATCCCTGAGGAATATTGGAATCGAAGAAAAGTCCGTTTGAAATATCGTTTTTGAAACGATCAATATCCAATCTGAAATCATCAGACAGATCAAGCGTCGTAAGAAAATCTGAATATTTCTGCAGATGTCTGTTGGAATTAAGCTCAAATTCAGAACCCAGATCTGAAAATTTCAAAGCTCCCTTGTAGAAACTGTAAGGTACTACAAGTCCCTGTGAATCTTCGATCATTCCATATTCTCCAAACAGAATTATTTTTGCATAAAATAAAGGGTTGGTCATGTTGACAATAAATCTTTTTGCAAAGTTAAAAATTATTCCGCTGAATATAAGCAAAACTCAGGCCGAAATATCTATAATTTTAGGTTTATATCCCAGTTTTATGTTCTAAAAATAATAAAAAGCCTGAATATTCAGGCTTTTTATTTTCATTTAATGGCAATTATTGTTTAATCAGTTTCTTATTTACTGTTTGTTTTTCTGTTTCAATAGTGATGATATAAGCTCCTGCCTGAATTGTAGAAAGATTCACTTCCTGTTTATTTCCTTTCAGTGAGGATTCTGACAGCACCAGCCTTCCCGCTTCATCATAGATCTTATAAGCTTTCAGACCTTCTTTGGAAGAAATGATCATCATATTTCTGGCTGGATTCGGATAGATACTGATGGCATCATTTTTCACATTCACATCTTCTACCCCAAGCACAGCACAGGAAAAACCAGCTTTCCAGCCAATACCATTCTCTGCCGGATCTGAAACAAATTTTACTGTTATAGCACCTGAAGGATCGGTAGACGTAAAAGGCCCCGGAACGGTATTTCCCGACAGGTTATTTCCATTGGCAAACAAAGGTGAAGAAGTAGAGGGTCCATTGTAGACATACATAAAATCATACCCCTGTTCAGTACCAAATTCTGTGAAGGTCAGCGTAAGGGATGAGCCTGATGTAGGATAGAATGTTTTTACGATTTCTTCGTTATTTCCATAATTTACATTCGAACCTCCCGTATCTGTAAACGGAACTCCTTCACACCAATTTGCATCTGTAAGAAATACTCCGGATTTCTGATAATAGGTTTCATTGGCACATGGGCCTACTGCATCTATTTTGTAATACGTTCCAGGCTGAAGATTGGCAACAGCAAAACTCGTTGTATTGGTATTCCCGGTAGTCACAAGACTACCGTCTACTTTGCTGATTTTATATTTCCAGGAAGAAGAGATCGCATCCGTGATCAGTATATTGGCAGAATTCTGCGTTGTTGACGTGGCCATAATGGATGAAATACTAGGAACACAGGATGTTGTGCAATTGGTTCCCAGGCAAGGTTTGGAATCAATCGTATTTCTGATTAAAGTTGCCGGCTGATCTCCAAAGCCATTGCTGAAATTGATTCCAATTCCTGACATCAAATGGCAATAACTCATAATGGTCCCTGAAACCGGTAAAACGGTGCTGGTACAATTAAGTCCTTCACTTGTTATAATTGAAGGCATGGCTGTTGGCCCGCACCAATCGATTGGAGTATTGTTTCCGTTCCATGCACAGGCGTGTGTGTGCGGTGAGCCTAAGCTGTGTCCCATTTCGTGTGTCATGGCCTGAATAGTCCAGGAATATACCGGTACGTTATTATAAGTCTGGCTGATTCCGGAATAGGCATGTGCGTAGGTTTTGCACAGAGAATTCAGATAGGCAACGCTCGTTGTACTGGGAGCATTGATTAAATGAGCCAAATCACCATTAAAAACCTGTCTGTTGGCAGAGAATTTAGAGAGATTATTATTTGGAGTTCCAGTATATGGATCTGCAGAAGTCCAGATATAAACCTCATTCAGCGCTGTTCTTATATCATCATTGGTATAAAGTGTCGCTATATTGTTATGAACTGCTGTAATCCAATTGGTCACTGTTGTCGTATTGGAACCATTATTCTGATACGGCTTATAGCAGATTTCGTAATAAATTCTTACACAATTCTGTGTTAAAGTCTTTTTTTGAGCTAAACCAGGATCGTAAGAAATTTTCTGTCCCTGATTTTCCTTTATTTCATCAATACCACAGACGAAGGGATTCGCTCCTGTCAGTTTAGAATCTGAGTAGCTTACAAAATCTTCCGCATTTTTGGCTTTTCCCAGTACTATATTTCCTAATTCCGGTGTAGAGGCGACTCCTACCACATCATTATCAAAGAAGCTGAAAGCTACCACCGAACTGTTGTTTCCCTTTACAATTCCCTGATAATATACTCCGGGAGTATAGTTCACTGTTTCCCCTTTATTGGTAACGACTTTAAAGTTATTTGTAAAAATCTGATTTTTATACATTTCAACAGTGATCTGCTGACCGCCATTAAAAGGAAAGGTAATTTCAATAAATTCGGGTTTCTCACTGATCAGCCTTTTCAGTTCGGCAGATTTCAAAGAGATCACTGTAATATCGGTAGCTGCTCTTTTATATTCACCCAGTTTTTCTGAAGCCCGGTTGACTTCAAATAAATCATATTTTTTAACATCAATTTTCCCAGTATGGTAATCTGATACTTTTTGGGCAATAGGTCTTAATTTCTGAGAAAAACCAAGTACAAAGCATTGCAGGAGGCAAAGCAATAGAATTCTTTTCATAGTTTTGATCATTAGGTTGGATTCACAAATAAACAAAAAAAATCAAAACATAGTGAAAAATAATTATTATTTCACAATAATCAATATCTCCCCTGTAATAAATAAAGCGAACTCATTAAATAATTGGTTTTAATTCATATAAAATAAAAAAGACGTTAAAAATAACGTCTTTCAATTTTATAAAGTTTCTCTGTCTTTTCGCATTTTTACTTTCAGGAACCTGATCAGTATCAATCCTGCACCAAAGAATAAGGTCATTGATAATGCAGCGATCCTCATATTATTAAAATGTTCGATCAATGTAGCAAAGATGAATGTTCCGATAATGATGGCAATCTTCTCCAATACATCATAGAAACTGAAATACGTGGTATTTTCCATAGAATTTTCCGGAAGTAGTTTTGAATAGGTGGATCTGGACATTGCCTGAAGACCTCCCATTACTAATCCTACGACAGCTGCAACCCCGTAGAACTGGTATTCTACCGTCGGGTTTTCTTTGTTCAGGAAATACGCCCATACACAGGCAACAATCCATAATGCAATGGCAATTGAAATCACATTTCGGTTTCCAATCTTTTTGGATAACCTTGAGAAGATCACCGCTCCGATAATCGCTTCTATCTGAATAACCAAAAGGGTTCCGATCAGTTTATCCTGGGCAAGGTTGATCTCACTTTTCCCAAATAAGGTTGCCATAAGAAATATCGTCTGCATTCCTACACTGTAGAAGAAGAAACTCGACAGGAAGAATTTCAGATTTCTGTCTTTGAAAAGTTCCCCACCTACTTTAAATAATTCATGGAAGCTTTCTTTCGCAATATCTTTATAGAAACTCATATTGTCTTTCAATACTTCAAAGAAACCACCCTGCTCTTCATGTTTTTTGAAGATATTCTTGTAGTTTAATAGTACAAGATCTTTAGGAAGTTTATCTTTCACATCTCCAAATTGCGGAAGATGCTTGAAGGTATATTGTGAAAACCCGAACCACCATGCTCCTGTCAGCAGGAAGCTGATTCTTGTGAATAAAAGCTGTTGTGCGGCTCCCTTGGCAAAAACCTGGATCAGAACCAGACAGATTACCACCAATACTACAGAACCGATATATCCATAGACATATCCTCTTGCAGAAAGGGCATCCTGTCGATCCGGTGTTGCAATATCCGGCAGGAATGAGTTATAGAACACCAAACTTCCCCAGAATCCGACACTCGCCGTAATACTGAAGAGAAGTCCCAGAAATACATTGTGCATTCCTGTAAACATCGCCAGTCCCATACATGATGTTGCACCCAGATAGCAGAAAAACTGCAGGAAAGATTTTTTGTTCCCAATGGTATCAGCCAGTGAAGATAAAAACGGTGACAGCAATACAACAATAAAGAATGATATTGTCAACGAATATCCGTACACGGCATCCGGCTGGTATTCTTCACCAAAAATTTTGATCATATGCCTTACCGGAACATCGATCCATTTTTTGGTTTCCGCTACATATTCTTTCTTTTCATACGCTGTGGTAAGAATGGAATAATAAATAGGGAAAATGGTGGAAGTAATAACCAGGGAATACACGGAGTTTGCCCAGTCATATACAGCCCAGGCTTTCATAATCTTCGGATTATTTTTTATGTTTTTAGGCTGTCGATTCTCAGTTTCAGACATTTCAAATATATATTAGTAGCACAAAAATAAAAAAACCATTAAGAAATGGATGATTTTTTAAAAAAATTATCGATTCCTTAATGGCAATATATTCTGAAACAGAATATTAGATATTTTCAATCACAATCGCAGAAGCACCTCCACCACCGTTGCAGATCGCAGCAGCACCGTATTTTGCGTTGTTTTGTTTTAATACGTTGATCAGGGTAACAATGATTCTTGATCCTGAACTTCCCAGTGGGTGTCCTAATGCCACCGCACCACCGTTTACGTTTACTTTAGCAGCATCTAATTCTAAGATTTTATTATTAGCTAATCCTACTACAGAGAAAGCTTCGTTAAATTCAAAGAAATCAATATCTGATACTTCTAAACCAGCTTTCTTAAGAGCGATTGGCAATGCTTTAGCCGGAGCAGTTGTGAAGTTTTCAGGTTCCTGAGCCGCATCAGCATAAGAAACGATCTTTGCTAAAGGTTTAAGGCCTAATTCTTCCATTTTTTCTTTGGAAACAAGGATCAATGCAGAAGCTCCGTCATTCAGTGTAGAAGCATTGGCAGCAGTTACTGTTCCGTCTTCTTTCTTAAATACCGTTGGAAGGGTTGAAATTCTGTCGAAGTTTACAGCTTTGTATTCTTCATCTTCAGCGAAGATTATAGGTTCTCCTTTTCTCTGAGGAATAGAAACCGGAACGATTTCGTCATTGAATTTTCCTTCGCTCCATGCTTTTGCTGATCTTTTGTAAGATTCCACAGCGAAGTTATCCTGATCTTCTCTTGTAATATGATAGTCCGCAGCACATTTTTCTGCACAAACTCCCATGTGTACTTTGTTGTATACGTCTGTAAGACCGTCAAGTACCATTCCGTCCTGCATTTTGATGTCGCCTAATTTTGTAGCCACTCTTGCATTATAATAGTGAGGAACCAAAGACATATTTTCCATACCTCCAGCAACAATTACGTCTGCATCTCCGGCTTTGATAGCCTGAGCAGCCATCGTCACAGCCTTCATTCCTGAAGCACACACTTTATTAACGGTAGTAGAAGGGGTATTGATTGAAAGACCTGCTCCTAAAGCTACCTGACGAGCCGGCGCCTGGCCTTCACCAGCCTGCAGAACATTTCCCATATAGATTTCCTGAACATTCTCAGGGGCAAGACCAATTTTATCTAATGCTCCTTTTACAGCGGTAGCTCCTAATTTTGTAGCCGGAACTGTTGATAAACTTCCCATAAAACTCCCCATTGGTGTTCTTACTGCGGAAACGATGAATACTTCTTTCATGTATATAATTTTTATTTTAGCTCAAATGAAACGATGGTTTCATTTTTATAGTTTAAATTTATTTTACTTTAATGTATACCATATCAAACTGATCGCCTTCAATCTTAGTATTGATCTTCAATAGATTATCCTGAGTAGCCACTACCGTATTGTTGAAAACATCGCCAATCTGTGCGGGATCATTTTTATCAGATTTTTCTATAACAATCGATTTATAGTGGCAATCATCAACGAAAACCAGTGTTGATTTTATATAATCTTTTCCATTGTTGAAATACTCGGTCTGAACATTATCTTTAATGGTCATATGCCATATGGCTTCCGGATAGTTCGCTCTCAGAAATTTTCCATCTTTAATGTTGGTACATTTTACAGGATTATCCAGTTTTTTCTCTTCTTTTTTCTGGGCTTGAGCCCCTGTAGCTATCATCAACAGTACTCCTGCTGAGAATATCTTTAAAAATTTACCATTCATATCTGTGTTCTATTGTTTACTTTCTTGTTACTTCCGGCAAAAACCATCAGAAAAACACCTAAGAACTCTACTACCCAGCCCCATCTTAATTTAACAACGCCTGCAAAAGCTTCTCTCCAGAATTTGAAAGGCAAAAAGCTGAAATACTGCAAAGACTGCATCTTCACCGCCACCAGGGTAAATCCAAATAAAAGAATAAGCAGAATTCCGAAAAATCTTACGATTTTTGTATTGTTATTGACAATTCCAAAAACGGCACATGCAGCCAGAATCCAACATGCAATAGCAAGATAATGATCAAGTTTCCAATAATTCCAGTTCCCAATAATAGGGACATGAACCAAAGGTAAAAAACTACCTATGACTACCAGCAGTAATCCTAATAACTGAATATTTTTCATATTTACTAAAGTGCCAAAATACGAAAAAAAACACACTTTTAAATAGTGTGCTTTAAAAATAGGTGTTCGACACCCAAACGACTGTTAGTTATAATAAAAATTAGAATATATTATTTAATAACTAAAAATATTGAATATTTATTATCAAATTAAAAATTAACACTTGCGATCTCTATCCCAATCTGAAGTCCATATTTTTTCTTCAGTAATGCATTGTCATTGAATGCGGGTGTAAAGTCTTTTTGAATGAACAGATTAAAACCATGATAACTGATTCCCAATTTCGCCCCCACTATAAAATCGTTCACACCGTGCATCACTTTCTCTCTCTCAACAATCCTACCGGAATATTCATTGGAATACTTTGAATAGTTGACACTTCCTATCCTTACACCTCCATAGATTCCCAGAATAAGACATAACTGATCTTTTCTGTTGTCAAGATATTTAACACCTTCATATTCTTTATATTTTGGATTCAAAACCCACTTCAGATCGGCCGGAATCATCACATAAGTATTGTAAAGAAGGCTTTTTTTAAGGGTTCCGCGATAAAAATCTGCGATGAATAAATGATGCTCATCCTGCTTAAATGACAATCCATATTTGGGAGTATACTGATCTGATCTTGTTCCAAGTCCAAACCGGTAGAAAAGAGGACTGGTATATCCTCCGATCTGATTTCCGTACCATAATGTAAGCTGCCACGAATCTATGATGGTGTTCCTCATATCAGACCCTTTGTTGTAAAAATTAAATGGCTGATTTTTTGAGGTAAGCCCTGCTCCTACCATACCGACAGAGAGTTCAAAGGTTTGCAGATAATTTTTGGGATTATTATTTTTTCTTCTTTCATTAAATTTCATATTCAGCCCATTGAATCCCAGCCAAAATTGGTCTCTGCCTGATTTTGTAGTATCAGGTCTTAGGACAGCGTCTTTCACAAGTTCTTTCGTAGCCATCTCAAGATCCTGTTTCTGCAGCTCTACTTTTTCATTAATGATCTGTTCATATTTCGAAGCTACTATAGCCCGCTGATTCTGTTTTTCATCGGAGGTAATTTTCTTTTCTTTAAATTTTTTATCAATCAGGTCCAGCTCTGCATTCATTTTGCTTTTTTCAGTCTGCACAATGCTGTCGATCTTTTTTGAGTAGACGGTCAATCCGTTTTCCGGAGATTCCTGAGCCATTGCATAGCCAAAAGCCATTACAGCTGCGATCAATGTTAATTTCGTTTTCATAGTATTGATTATTTTTTAAACAATATTCCACCTCTGCCCCTATTGTGAGACAGTTACTTTATGGTAGAAAAATCATTATTATTTGCTTTCCAGAGAATCGGAATAAACGGTTATCCCCAATATTTTAAGTGAATTAGGATTTTTGAGCCGTATTTTCGACATATTCAAAGCTCCGAATTTTTTAAGGTCTGTCTTGTTCTCTTCTCTTTTTTTATCAAATTCCCGTCCCAAAAGCAATTCGTCGGCTTTGATATAATCCGTTTTTTTAGCTGTAATATTTTTTTCAGAGAAGTCATTTATATTATTTTCCAACACTGGAGCATAAATTTCATTGTGTTGAAAAGCTACCGTTTCTTTTTCAACAAGAGGCAGTTCTTTATTTTTCCAGACAAACTCCTGTTGGTAGGGCTCTGGAATATTGGTTATTTCCTTGTTATTTTTATGATTGATATTTTCCTCCGTTATTTTGTTTTCAGTTGCCTGTTTTTCCGAAGGCTGCGGAAGACTTACATTCGGGACAGCATTATCTTTTATTGGCTTTATCTGAACATGAGCTGTGGTATCAGGAGGACTTGCCGGATGATCTCCATTCAAATAAAGCAATGTACCCACCGAAATCAACACAATCAACACGGCAGCATACCTCAACCACTGAAAGCGTTTTTGAGGACGTAAAACAGGGGATTCCTGACTTCCCTGCTCTATTCTGTCCCAAAGATCTGCAGAAGGTTTGATCTCGAGCTCTTCATAGTCAGATTTTAATTGTTTCAGCATTTCTTTTCTCATTTTCTTTTGCTTTTAAAAATTCGGCGAGCCATTTTTTCGCTTTGTTCAGCTGACTTTTACTTGTTCCTTCAGAAATATTGAGAATTTCCGCAATTTCGCTATGTTTTTTCTCTTCGAAAACATACAGGTTAAAGACCAGTCTATATCCTACAGGCATTCGGGAGAACATTTCTTCAAGATTGATTTCCCCAAGGTATTCTTCATCGCTTTCATCGCTATAATCTTCTGCAATATCCACATCAGCATAGAGTATATTTTTATGCTTCCGGATGAAGGTAATGGAATCATTCACAATAATTTTTCTGAGCCAAAACGGAAAGCTGTTCCAGTCTCTGCATTCGTTCAGCCTGGTAAAGGCTTTCATAAATGCATTGAGAAGAATATCTTCTGCATCATGAATATTGTTGACATAAGAATTTGCAATGGCCAGCATTTTTGCCGAAAACATATCGTAAAGCGCTTTTTGCCCTCTCCGGTCCTGTTTCTTTGCCAATAAAAAATTCTCTTCAAGTTTTTTCATGTATCGGTTTCTATTGATAAGACGACATCTTTTGCAAAAGGTTGCCTGGAAAATAAAAAAAATTGCACTTTTTTTCAAAAGTGCAATTTAATATTTTAATAACCGTTAGTTCAGACTAATGTTTCACTGCTGAAACATCTTCCGGGTTGTGTTTGTGTCTGAATAATACAGCAAAGAATATAGCCAGTACTAAAGCGTAAATTGCAAATGAAAGCCATATCTGATGCCAGTCTTTTACCATCACCACTGAAGAAAGCGTTCCGTCTGCATTGACTGCTGCATTAAAACTGTTTTTCAGAATTCCCAGGAATGTAGGATTATCTGCCGTGGTATCAAGGTACGTTGAAAGCTCTGAAGCCGTTGTAAACTTGTGAGTAAAGAATTTATCAATCGCCCAACCTGCAATATAGCTACCAAAAACAGCTCCAAAACCATTTGTCATCATCATAAACAGTCCTTGTGCGGATGATCGGATTTTTTTGTCTGTGGTAGTCTCTACGAAAAGAGATCCGGAGATATTAAAGAAATCGAAAGCCATACCGTACACAATACATGAAAGAATGATCAGGGATAATCCTAAACCATCCGGTACCCCATAAGCAAAGAATCCAAATCTTAGAACCCATGCCAGCATAGACATCAGCATTACTTTTTTGATTCCAAATTTTTTCAGAAAGAAAGGAATGGCCAAAATAAATAAGGTCTCTGAAACCTGTGAAATAGACATGATAATAGTAGATCTCTGTACTACAAATGAATCTGCATATTTTGGAAAATGAGCAAACTCACTTAAGAATACATCTCCATAAGCATTTGTCAGCTGAAGTGCTGCTCCTAAAAGCATAGAGAACAAGAAGAACAAAGCCATTTTATAGTTTCCAAAAAGCTTGAATGCATTCAATCCTAACTGCTCGGATAATGGTGAATTTTTGTCGATCAGCTTTTGTGGTGGACATTTTGGTAGCGTAAGTGCATAGATTCCTAAGAATATTGCTACAGCACCTCCAATATAAAATTGCCCTTCAGTCGCTTTATTTCCACTAAGGTTGGTAATCCACATCGCAACAATGAAACCGATAGTTCCCCATACACGGATGGGTGGAAAATCTTTCACTACATCCAGATTATTATTTTTCAGGATCGTATAGGAAATTGAATTGGCTAAGGCAATGGTAGGCATATAGAAACACATTGCAACGAGCATTACCGTAAAGAAAGAATTCGGATCTGCAGAGTGAGGCAATATGAAAAGTATAATACCATAAAGAATGTGTAGTACTGAAAAGATACGCTCAGCGTTAATCCAACGGTCAGCAATAATTCCAGTAATGGTTGGCATAAAAATAGAAGCAATTCCCATGGTTCCAAACACAGCTCCAAACTGTGTCCCTTCCCAATGTTTTGTGCCAAACCAGAAGTTCGCCATCGTAATCAGCCATGCTCCCCAAACAAAAAACTGGAGGAAACTGAGGATGGTCAGTCGTAATTTTAAATTCATAGTTTATATAAAAAGTATCTCTTTAGTCAATTTTCTTTTTCCTCCTCTTGATTTCTTCCTGAATTTCAAGGGCGGTATCATAATCTTCTTCTTTAACGGCGTCATCCAGCAGTTTCTGAAGTTCTTCCATCGAAAGAGATTTTAAGTTGTCTTCTGTCTGAACGGTTTCTGAAAAAGACTGCTCTTCTTTGGAAACATCTTCAAGTTCCAATAAGATTCCGGCCTCATTCAAGACCTGCTGGGTGGTAAAGATAGGCGCATCAAATCTCACAGCCATTGCCACAGCATCTGAGGTTCTGGCATCAAGAATTAGTTCTTCTTCTGTTACTTTATTTTTAAAGTTGATATTTGAAAAGAATACCCCGTCTACAATCTGATAAATGATCACAGAAACCAACTCATAATTGGCAGAGACTATAAATTTTGTAAATAAATCATGGGTAAGGGGACGCGGTGGATGAATATCTTTCTCTAGTCCGAGAGAGATTGACTGGGCTTCGAAATTTCCTATAACAACAGGTAATTTTATATGTGTTTCTTCATGTTCCAGTAACAATGCGTATGCCCCCGACTGGGTCTGGCTGTACGATATTCCGCGAATAATTAGCTGCTTATAATCCATAGCTACAAATATAGATTAATTTTTTGTTGTGATTTCACTTTTTTACGCAAAAATAAAAGCCCGGAAAGCCGAGCTTTTATTTGTATTGTTGATGATTGTCAAAAGTCAATAGTAAATTTTGCTTCACAAGTAAAAATTGACGAGTAAAGCGAATTGACTATTCACCATTCACTTTCTTATCCTTTTATTGCCTTAATTTTCTCTGTTAATGCAGGAATAATCTGGAAAGCATCTCCCACTACTCCATAATCAGCAGACTTGAAGAATGGTGCTTCAGGATCGCTATTGATTACTACGATCGTTTTTGAAGAGTTTACTCCGGCAAGGTGCTGAATTGCTCCAGAAATCCCTACAGCAATGTAAAGGTTAGGTGAAATTGCTTTACCTGTCTGTCCTACGTGCTCTGTGTGAGGTCTCCATCCGATGTCAGAAACCGGCTTAGAACAAGCTGTAGCAGCTCCTAAAACATTAGCTAAGTCTTCAATCATTCCCCAGTTTTCAGGACCTTTCATCCCTCTACCTGCAGAAACAACAACTTCCGCTTCTTTAAGGTCTAATTTCCCTGAGCTTTGCTCGTGAGAGATAACTTTGGTATCCTCATTCGCTACTGATAGATTTTTAACTTCTTCTGAACCTGATACTGCATTTTCTTTAACACCGAAAGCGTTCTGAGAAACCGTAACGATTACTCCGTTTCCTTCAGCTTTTGCATGCATGAATCCTTTTCCTGAGAATGCTCTTCTCTTCACCTGGAAAGGAGAAAGGCTTTCAGGAGCTTCCAAAGCGTTAGTGATCAGAGAATAGTTCTTCATGATTGCCAACATTGGAGCTACAGAAGAAGCATCAGTAGTATGAGGGAAAACGATGATGTTTCCGTCTGCCACTTCACTTACAGCCTGTGCAAATGCTTTTGCTGAGAAATTTTTAAGACCTTCGTCTTTGATATTGATTACATTGGATGCTCCATATTTGTATAATAAATCTGAAGAATCTGTAGGGTTTACAGAGATCGCTGTAACGGTATCTCCTGCCTGATCTGCAATAGCTTTAGCATAAGAAACCGCCTCAAAAGCCGCTTTTTTGTAAACTCCGTTTATATTTTCTGCGTATACGAATACTGCCATTTTTTTAAATTTAAAAATTAAAAGATTGAAAAATTTAAAGAATCAATGATTAGATTACTTTTGCTTCTTCGTGAAGTAATCTTACCAATTCATCCAGATTGTCAGGAGAAACCATTTTCACAGCAGCTCTTGGAGGAACGCTATCATAAGATACTCCCTGAACTTTTACCTCAGAAGAAGTAGGTTCTACAACCTGCAAAGGTTTTGTTCTTGCAGACATAATTCCTCTCATGTTCGGGATGATAAGATCTTTTTCATCTACTAATCCTTTCTGTCCTGCAATGATTGCCGGTAATTTTACAGAAATAGTTTCTTTTCCTCCTTCAATTTCTCTTACTGCAGTAGCTTCGCTTCCGTTTACGTCTAATCCTACTGATGCATTTACGAAAGGCTGGTTCAATAACTGAGCCACCATTCCCGGAACAGAACCACCGTTGTAATCGATAGATTCTTTACCGCAAAGGATAAGATCATATCCTCCGTTTTGAGCTACAGCAGCGATTTCTTTTGCTGTAGAGAAGCTATCTTTTGGATCAAGATTTACTCTTACTGCATCATTAGCACCAATTGCTAAAGCTTTTCTGATTACAGGTTCTGTAGCAGCATCTCCTACGTTGATTACTGTTACTGTTGCTCCCTGAGACTCCTGAAGTTTAACCGCTTTTGTCAACGCAAATTCGTCTAGAGGGTTGATTACCCACTGAATTCCGTTCTTGTCGAAAGCAGATTTATCTGCTGTAAAGTTAATTTTGGAAGTAGTATCCGGAACACTACTAATACAAACTAATATTTTCATGTGTACTATTTTATTTTTTCTCTTTTAGGCATAAAATCATGACAGTTTATGCAGAGATTTTGTGTGAATTAATTTTTGCTAATATAAATAAAAAATATATTATGCATGCATAATACTTATTAAATTATTATTCAATACATTAAATGTACTTATCTGGCTGGCTGTGTTGCCCTAAACTCTATTTTACTTGGCAGAACTCTTGGATTCATCTTTAAAATATCCAATACCAGATTCCCCATATCTTCGGGCTGAATCTTCCAACTGTCTTTTTCTGAAGGAACATTTCCATTAAAATGAGTTGCTACTGATCCCGGCATGATGACCGTAGATTTAATATTATATTTTCTAAGATCAATCATGGCAGCCTGTGTGAAACCTACCACTCCGAATTTTGAAGCGTTATAACCTGTCCCGTTCTCAAAGAAATTGGCACCTGCCAGACTTGAAATGGTAATATAATATCCTTCTGTCTTTTTCAACTCTTCCACAGATGCTTTCAGAGTGTAAAAAACTCCGGTAAGATTGGTTTCGATCATGTCATTCCATTCTTCTGCGCTAAGCTCATCCACAGGCTTAAAGATTCCCAATCCGGCATTCGCTATCACATAATCCAGTCTTCCAAATTTCTCCACAATATATTTGACAGCTTCCTTCTCGCTTTCCAAACTTTTTACATCTGAAACAATTCCCAATACATTTTCAGAGTATTGCTGAAGTTCTTTCTCTGCCTTCATGACATCTTCTCTTTTTCTTCCTGAAAACGCTACCGAAATACCATTGTCAAGTAAAATTTTAGCAATCCCGAAACCGATTCCTTTGGTTCCTCCTGTTATATAAGCTGTTTTATTCTCTGACATAGACATCAAAATTTAATTCTCTAAAATAACAAAAACACTCCAATTGGAGCGTTTTACTGATACTAAGATTTATCAGGTTATTTCTTGAAGAATTTTTCTGTAGAATTTTTTCGGTGTAAGACATCTCATATTTATTGTATTTCCAAAACCTACACCCACTCTCTGTCTTATTGCATTGTAAAATTCAGTCTTTTATTTTTTCAGGAGGGTTGATCTTAACATAGTCCGTAGAATCCGTATAGAACAATAAATTTTACGGCTTACTTTTAGGGTCTGTGAAAGTCAGAATTAAGCCATTAAGCGTGACATCCGAATATCAAATGAAACTGAAAAATTGAAAGAAACAAACTGACCAGGAAGTTTACAGAAACCTACGATAACAGGTTCTGAATAAATTTTTTAAACATCTTCTTTAACAAGTTTCAAAGAAGCATTTCCATAATGCAAAAAACACTCCTGATCCGGAGTGTTTTTTTTGCTTTTAGGCGAAAATTATTATTTTTTAATAAATTTCTTATTAAATCTTCCTTTATCTGTATCTATCACCAAAATATAATTTCCGGCAGTCAGTTCAGAAACATTTACAGAAGCCTCATTTCTTTTTTCACTGAATAATACTGTTTTTACAGATTTTCCGGTAATATCAGTAATACTTACTAAATTAATCTTTGAATCTTTTGATGTCACATTGATTAGTTCTGTAACCGGATTAGGGTATACAGCCACTCCTACATTAGATTTCTCTGTAATTTCTTTTGTTCCTAAAGCCGCTACAGAAACACCGTTTAATGTCGCAGTTATGGTTGTCCATGTTGCAGTATTTGTTGGTGTAGTGTTATTATTAGCATAACCGTTACCAATAATTACAGTATACAATGGGTTAGATGTAAAATTAAGCGGAGTAGTAAGAGTATAACTCCCCGTTAACGTTGTTCCTATAGTACTGGATGCTCCGTTGCTCCATGCTGTTCTTTCGGTCGCTCCAAAATTACTGGCTCCCCCCGCCTGAAGTAAAGGTGTCCCGGAGAATGTACTTGTTGGCAGCACCATTATTGTTAAATCATTTGCCTTATTACCACCTGATTGTGCAGATAATGTTGCATTTAAAGAAACACTTGTTAATGTGCCTTGAAGCGTACCAGGGTTATGTAAAATAGCAAATGATGTACCTCCTACCGTAAAAGTAGGAACACTAGTTGTAGCCTGACCAAATGCAAAAGCGTTGATCGCTATTAACCCCATAAGTAAAAATTTCTTCATGATATTTTTTATTAATTTATTCAAAAATAGAACATATAGTCTAAATAAAAAAATAAAAACACAAATAAAATGAATATAATTCAGTAAAAATAAAAAACAACGTAACAATTTAACATAATAATTAAATCATCAATCATAGGAAAATATAAATTGAATTTTAGTTCTAATTGAATTTTATTAACATTTAAATAAGAAGAAAACGTATATGATCTCCGTTATTTTTTTATAAACTTTTCAGTGCTGCTTTTCTCTCTCGACTTTACCTTCACATAATAAACTCCTGGTATAAAATGCTTTACATTTATTACATCTCTATTCAATTCAAAATGTATTTTATTTCCTGCAACATCGTAAATTTCAATTTGTTCTACTCTATACGGTGAATTTATGGTGATAAAATCTGATGCCGGGTTGGGATGTAATGTTATTGTACTTTTGTCTGTCTTAAAATCTTTAACGGCCATCACCAATCCGGTGTCGATGACAATATTATCAATATAAGCTGTTCCCAAAGCATTGTTATGAACAAAACGAAGCTGATCCATCTTAAATTGAGGTACAGCTGGCCCCGTATAGATCAACACTTCGTTAAGATAGTATTTAATATCCGTAGCCGTTCCTACCACTTTGAAGCGATACCAGGTATTAGGAGACCAGCTTCCGGAAGTGGAAACCAAATTTTGCGCCCCTGAAACGGTGTTCAGGATCTTAATTACCCCTGTTTTTTCAAAGTCTACTCTGGCAGCGCATTGTTCAGTAACAGTATTAACTCCCTGAAAACCAAAATCTGAACCATTAAGCTGTGACATGCGAATATCAAATGAAACTGAAAAATTGGAAGAAGCCAACTGATTGATAAGATTGTAGAAACCTCCGATAATAGGTTCCGACTGAGTTCCATAAACAGGTTCTTTAACGATCTTCAAAGAAGCATTCCCATGAGTAGCTGTCTCTGAGCCTATATTCTGATTCTCTACATTTTCAGGAATTCCTCCTGTAGGAGTACTGATCCAGGCTCCCTGCCCGTTGATATTACCCACAGTGAAGCCTTCATTCGATTCAAAGGATATGGTCTGTTGTGCGAAAAAAAGTGCTGAAAACAGCAAAAATGCGATTGTGTAGAATTTTTTCATGGTTAAGTCAAGTTTTGTATTAAAAATATAAACTTTCCATGAATAGTGAAATAACTTTTAATAAATTATAAATAATATGCTTATTTTCAATGAATTTAATTTCAAAAACTGCTTATATCCGCTATTTCAACATTCAATACTCCCCGGTTTCAGGCATAGAAACAGTTATCTTTAATGCCTCCAACCTCCCTTTATATGATGAAATTTCTAAGACCAGAGCAGACAGGCTTTTTAAATTGGTCAAAAAAAACAGGATGTTCCGTAAAGAAACACCCTGTTTTATAAAAATATATTGTAGAATATCTATTATTTTTTCGAATAGTTTTCAAAAAATAATGGAATACTTTCAATCCCTTTGTAAAAATTAAACAATCCATAATGCTCATTAGGAGAGTGGATCGCATCAGAGTCTAATCCGAAGCCCATCAATACAGATTTTGCTCCTAAAACTTTTTCAAACATTGCGGTAATTGGAATACTTCCTCCACTTCTGTAAGGCAGTACTTCTTTACCAAATGCTGTTTCCATTGCTTTTTTAGCTGCTAAAAACTCTTTTGTATCGCTTTGTAATACATAAGGCATTCCTCCGTGGTGAGGAGTCACTTTTACTTTTACCGTATCCGGAGCAATTTTTTCGAAATACTTCGTGAATTTCTCTGTGATTTCTTCGGGAGTCTGATAAGGAACCAGACGCATAGAAATTTTAGCGAAAGCCTTGGAAGGAATTACTGTTTTAGCGCCTTCTCCAGTGTACCCGCCCCAGATTCCGTTACAGTCTAAAGTAGGACGAATTGAAGCTCTTTCAAGGGTTGTATATCCTTTTTCTCCTTCAATATTGCTCAGCCCGATTGATTTTTTGTATTCTTCAGGGTTATCCTTCAGCTTGTTCATTTCAGCTCTGTCTGTGTCTGAAACCACTTCAACGTTATCATAGAAGCCATCAATAGTAATATGACCGTCTTCATCGATCAGGTTGGCAATCATTCTTGAAAGTACGTGAATCGGGTTTGGAACCGCCCCTCCATAAAGTCCGGAGTGTAAATCTCTGTTTGGCCCCTCCACTTCTACTTCTACATAGCTCAATCCTCTCAATCCTGTAGTCACTGTTGGCTGCTCATTGCTATAGATGTGAGTATCAGAGATCAAAATACAGTCACAAGCCAGTTTTTCTTTATTTTCGTTAACGAAATCACCCAGACTTACAGATCCTACTTCTTCTTCTCCTTCCAGGATAAATTTCACGTTGCAAGGAAGCGCATTGGTTCTCATCATCGCTTCGAAAGCCTTTAAATGCATAAAGAACTGCCCTTTATCGTCAGCTGATCCTCTTGCGAAGATAGCTCCTTCAGGATGAAGTTCAGTTTTCTCAATATAAGGCTCAAAAGGAGGTTTTCTCCAAAGCTCCAATGGATCTGCCGGCTGAACGTCATAATGTCCGTAAACCAATACCGTTGGAAGGTTTGTATCTATAATTTTTTCTCCAAAAACAATAGGATACCCTTTCGTTTCGCATACTTCCACATTATCAGCTCCTGCATTTCTAAGGTGTTCCGCACATACATCCGCACACTTCAATACATCATCTTTATAGGCCGGATCTGCAGAAATAGAAGGGATTCTCAATAACTCAAATAATTCATCCACGAAACGCTGCTTGTTTTCGTTAATGTAATTTAATGTCTCTTGCATTGTAAAATTTTATTTTGTTAAAATTAAAAAAAAAGCGCCGCTGGGCCAAGCAAAAACACAGGATTTTCTAAAGAAAAAGATTATTTCCTGAGGATTGCTCCGGCAGTCATTTCTTTAAACAAAAAAATGCCCTGTTAAGAAACAGAGCATTTTTATATTGTATACTTATAATTAGTGTCCAGCTTTTGGAGCTTCTTCTGCTTTTTCAGCAGGTTTTGCAGCAGCAGTACTGTCTTTTTTAGGAGTTTCAGCTTCTGGTTTTGCAGCTTCTTCCTTGTGTTCAGCAGCAGCTTCATGTGTAGCATGAGCTTCTCCACCCTGATGGTCATCAGAATATCTTTCTACTCCTTCTTCCAGTTTCAAAGCACCTCTGTTTCCTCCTTGTGGAACTTTTTTACAGCTTACCGCAACTGTTGCAATCGCTAAACATATAACTAATTTTTTCATATGTAAAATTTATTTTTTAAAGATCATAATAAAACCGCAGTATTTTACTATTCTAAATTACCTGAACAGTGAGCGATTTCACACTTAAATTTTTAATTGCCCAAAAGTAAGAAATCCTGCTTTTTTCGGCAACATTTTTAGACTGATTTTACTATTATTTTTCCTTTTTTGGATTGTGTAAAAATAAGGTAGCGGTCTCCCCCGTCTTTCAGTCCGTATTTCTTTTTAATTTCTTCGGGTTTTAAAGGGTAATTTTTTGAAATAATATTGAATTGCTCCTTCTTTTTAATGCTTTTAGAATCAATCACATCCATTTCAAAAATCCTTCCCGGAAAGTTGTCTTTCTTTTCAGAGGAGGTATAGAGATGGGTATTCGGGTGAAGTTTTTTCAATCCTGATTTTTCTGAAATCAAATTGAAGATTCCGGCTTTCAAAATGGCATTATTAGGGATATAAATGTATTTTTCCGGCTCGGAATAGTCTGCCACTGCATTTTCTTCTTCCCCAAAACTAAAGGTGAAGACCGCCTCGCCGCTCTCAAGGTTCACACAGTTACAGGTAATCCCGCTTTTATTGTCATCGGATAAGAAGGCTACGACTTCCTTCACATCATTTTTAAGAGCAATAATGTCTATTCTGAAGATATTCGGAAGTACTGAAACGAGGTATTTCAAATCGATCAGTGGGGAAAGTTTGATGATTACCTGATTGGATATTGAGCGTAATTTTTCCTGAATTTCAAGAATATTCGGGGAAAGATCCTCCAAAAGAAAGACTTTATTTTTATTCTGATCTCTTCTGGCCGGATCGAGATAAATAACATCAAAGTTTTCCTGATTCTCTTCTAAGAAATCCTCCAGTTTACGGTTTATAAATCTCGCTTTTCTTCCCAAAGCATTCCAATTATGCTCTACAATCTCTAAAAGCGCTGTATTCTGCTCTACCAAGGTGATGTCCTCAAAATTCTGAGACAGATAATAAGCGTCTATCCCAAATCCGCTGGTGAGGTCAATGAATTTCTTTCCTTTTAAAATTTCCGACTTATAAGCGGCTGTCTTTTCAGACGAAGACTGCTCCATATTAAGTTGAGGCGGAAAAATAATTCCTTCATTCAACAGAAAAGGGAACTTTTTTTCTGCTACCTGTTTTCCTTTGATCTGCTGTACGATTTCCGGCATAGGAACCTCCGGAAACGGTGATTTTTTCAACAGTAATGAATGCAGATCGGTATGAAGATTTGCATGGATGTATTCCTGAATGTCTTGATGTAATATTTTATTTTCCACAGATTTTCTTAGATTACGGATCAATGTAAGTTTTAAAATACTTCAACTCCGCTCAGCATAACAACTCTAATACTACCTGTTTTTATTGTAACGGTCAATTTGCAGCATTGCTATGTTGAGCGAAATCGAAGCACCTCAATAGCTCTTTTACCTTTTATAAAAAATATAATCCGTTAATACAGGTTCCAGACCGTTCTGCTTCAGAAGAGAGTTGATCTGCCCTCTATGATAGGTAGAATGGTTAATGGCATGAAAAAGCATGTCAAAAACCGTATTTTCAAATTTTGTTCCTCTTGAATTCTGATATTCTATTGTTTTCTCCAGATCAGCGTTTTGTACAATGGCAATACTTTTCAGAAAATTCTGATGATTGATCTCTTCCAATGTGTCAAAAGGGTTGATCTGCCAAACTTCAAAAGTTGTTTCTCCTGATATTCTTGCGTTCCAGATCTGCTGTGCATTGAGTGTATGGTTGATCAGGCTGATTGTTTTATCGTCTACAGCTTCTCTGTTTTCGGAAATTACTTTAATCATTTCGTTATTGAAATGATAGGTGTACTCAAATAAATCAATCAGTTTTTCTTTCATTACTCAAACATTTCTGCCCAACGAACGGCTTTTATTTCTTTTTCGTCGTATAAGTCTGTAATTGACTTTTTAACGTCTAATTTCGGGTACAGATTCACTCCGATCAGCTTTATTTTCCCTTCTTCGATCCATTGTTGCTCTTCAACAGCGTGATCATAGATCTTTTTCTGAACGATTCCCTGCTTCAATAGCTCGAGGTAGCCACCTGCGTCTTCCATTTCAATGAATAAAGCCCAGGATTTATCAGCAATCTGTTGGGTAATATCTTCAATATAGTAACTTCCGTTAGCAGCATCTTCAAATACGTTGATGATACTCTCGTAAGCCAGAACAATCTGCTGTTTGAAGGAGATCTCCTCAGAATTGTCCGTACTTCTGTCTACAAGATAATTGTTGGTGAAAACAGCATCTGCCCCGCCAATCATTGCTGAAGCCAGCTCCAGTGTGGAACGGATCAGGTTATTTTCGTTATCAGAAACCGCCTTATTTCTAAGGGAAGTCTCTGCAAAGATGTAAGGAACTTCATCCAGACCATACTCCCTGGAAAGCTGATTAAAAACAATCTTGAAAGCTCTTAATTTGGCCATTTCGAAGAAGTAATTTCCTCCTACCGCAATTTTGAAAATCAGTTTACCGAAAATTTCAGGACCGTATACTTCTATCAGTTCTTTTGTTTTGGCTAAAGCGATCCCTAACTGCTGATAAATGGCTGCTCCTGCATTCTGATGCAGTGAAATATCAACACAGATACTTCTTTTGAATCCTTTTGCAAGTAATTCTTTGGCCAACTGATCATCAAGGGTAGCGTCTTTTTCGTTAAAGACATCAATCAAAGAAAAATATTGGTCTTCTTCCTGTGGCGTAATATGGCCCGCAAGATCTTTATTATTGACAAAAAGGGTCTTTTCGCTTAGATTTTCTACATTCTGTTCAAGCATAAATGCAAATACTTCTTCTTCCAGGCTTTCGTGATACCTGGCTACCAGATGGGTACTTTCTTCTACTCTTGGCAAGTTAGCCAAAGGTTTTTTAACGTCTGTATAAAAAGGCTTTACTTCTATTCCTTCCAGGTTTTCCTTTTCCAGAATAGGATAAATATCTTCTGTTTTAAGCTGTTTTTTTACTAAGTTTTCCCAGTTTGGAAGTGTAGTTGTATCTGACATTAGTTTTCTTGGATTTATGAATGGTCAATAGTGAGCTTTGCGCTGCAAGTGAATAAAACAGTTAACAGGCAAAATTCACTATTGACGTATTCTATTCAGTTGTATTATTTCTTAGCGACTTTTGTACTGTCGACCACCAGAATGAAGATTTCTTCATTAGGTTTCTTCATAAAATAATTTTCTCTTGCGTATTTTTCTTTTTCTGACTTGTTGTTCATCAGTTTTTTATAAAAAGCATCATTCTTTTCGTATTCTTTTTTGTAATACTGTAGCTGCTCTTCATATTTGTGAATCTCACCATTCAGTTCGTTGATTACAAGAAATGAAGTTTTGTCGAAGAAAATCATCCATACCAAAAATAGACAGATCGTAATGGTATACTTATTCAACACATATTTCTGGATAAGTTTGAATATTTCAGATTTCGGCTGAATGTCTTTGATAAGTTTGTTTTCTTCCATTTTTTTAATGTTTTTTCAACGAGTTCTTAATAACAGTAGTTAAAAAATCTATCGCTACGGAATTCTGTTTCATATTCGGGATGATAAGATCGGCATCATTTTTAGACGGCTCGATGAATTCCTGGTGCATTGGCTTCAAAGTAGTCTGATAGCGGTGTAATACTTCGCTCAGATCTCTTCCTCTTTCCTGGGTATCTCTTCTGATCCTTCGGATAAGTCTTTCATCAGAATCTGCATGAACGAATACCTTCAGATCAAATTCTTTTAATAATTCTTTATTGGTAAGTACTAAAATTCCTTCTACCACCAATACGTTCTTAGGCTCTACAGTAACATGATCTCCTGTTCTGGAATGGGTTACAAAGCTATAAATCGGCTGTTCGATCGATTCATTGTTTTTTAAAGCTTTCACATGTTTTATCAGTAAATCAAAATCTATCGACTTCGGATGGTCATAATTTAAAGCCTCTCTTTCTGTCAGTGTAAGACCCTGGTTGTCGTGATAATAGTTATCCTGAGAAAGGATATTCATTCCTTCGATGTCAAGCTGCTGAAGTATCTTATCAACAACTGTAGTTTTGCCGGATCCTGTCCCACCGGCAATTCCTATTACAAGCATTGTTTTTTGTTTCTTTATAGTTGGTACAAATATACTATTTTAGATAAAATGTGGCAATGTAAGAGTATTGAGAAATTAAAAGATTTCCAGGAATGGAATCTCTATTTGTTATTTATTACTATTATTCATCTTTTAACCTTGAATTCAACAAAAAAATCCGATGTCGAAACACCGGATTTGCAATTTATACCATCTATTTTTTTATAAATTTCGTGGATATTTCCAAGCTTTTTATGGTTACAATATAATCGCCTGGTTGAAGATTCGAAACATTAATCTGACTTTTTCCGTTACCTACTACTGCATCCATCACTTTTCGGCCTTCCATATTGTAAATTTCCGCTTTTTCTTCTTTACTTCCCTTCAATGGTACATATAAGAAATCTGACGTTGGATTAGGATAAACCGAAACGGGCTGTTCTTTCATAATTTCTTTTGTACTTAACCCCAGACATTCATAGGCAGGAAGTGCATATCCGGCTGCATTAAATTCTTGAGTAATTGTATTAATATCATTGCAGGTAAATCCAAACTGTCCAAGCATATCAATGGCAGCCTGCCGTACGGCAACAGCAGCATTCTTTTGGTTAGTAGTTGATGTTGTTAAGTCCAACCCTTCTAAAAACGCCCTGTCCGTTTTTTCTTTCCCTATTTTGTCATAGATTCTCATCAGAGCTGATGCCCAAATCTGGCCTTTGGTATGGATCGCTCCGGAGCCGGGGTACAAGACTGTATAATTGGTAATTCTTCCGTTCCATATATCATTATGCCCATCCCAGCTGAACATCCAATTGTATTGAGGAGTTGAGGAAGGCCATTGATTCAGGCTTCTGCTATAGGATTGTGCCCAATAATCACCAGAGCCTTCGCTTAACCCATCAGCATTGGACACTCCACCGGACAGCCAGTGATGAATTCCATGTCCTAATTCGTGCAGGATTACATCAGCATCTTCCGCATCATCTACTCCTCCCTGTCCAAACTCTAAGGTTCCTGCTGTAGTATATTGTGAATTATCGTCTCCATTAAGTGCATGCGGGTCATAAATAACGGCTCCCCCATTGGTTGTCGGTTTACATACAATTCCTAATGTCTCGTTGATATATCTTAAGCTCTTATCTATGTGCCAGAAAGCATTGACAGCCTCAAATCCCAGCTCACTTCTATTGAACAGAAACTGGTTAGTAGCCTGTGTAAAAAGCCCTGTACTTGGCGCACTGATATTTCTTATTTCTACATAAGCGTTTTTCAGTTTGTAAACATTATTGGCAAATTCTATATCTGATAATGTCACCAGACTTCTTGCGTTATCTAAACTGGCATTTGTAGCATCATTACCATCTACATAGCTGCCCCCATATGTTGATCCGGTTTTTGACAGTGGATCGGGATCGTATACATAACCGGAACCTGAAGCTTTAAAACCTACTGTTTTATTGAGCTTTTTTGTTTTCTTTTTTGAAGATTGAGCGTCTTCATCTTGATGTCTGTGATATAAGGCAATGTCTTTAACACTTATGATCTCTCCTGTTTTGGCATTAACAATTGTCTCCCAGCTTCCAGAACGCTCATACGAATTGATAACAATTCTATACACAAGTTTTGTATCTCCCTCGTCTGTCAAATAAACAAACAGTTTATTCTCCTGATAAGTAATTTCTCCCTGTGATTTGGAAGCTGTATATGCCTTTTTAAAAGCATCTGATGCAGAAACAGAAGGTACAGTATTTATTTCTTTCAGGTTTTTCTTAAAACTTTCAGAAGAAGTATAGCTTATTTTACCTTCTTTATTAAAATGAACCAGAATTTCCGACTGGAAAACGGGAACATCTTTTATAAACTGTTGATAGCGAAGCGTTTCTCCGGTATTACCTTTACGTACAGAATGTAAGCTAAGCTTACTGAAATTCTGAATCCCCAGATTCCTTGAATTTTCTTTGATCCATCGGCTTGCAGGCGCTTCGAAAGATGATTCCTGAGCCATTAATCCAGTGCAGCACAGAACGCTGCCTAAAATTAGCGAAGTAATTTTTAGTTTCATATAATGTTTTTAGTGGTTTCTTTACGAAAATAATAAATATTTTTAAATTTTAACCTTTTAAAAATAAAAAAAACATTATAAAAGTTTGATAAATAATTTTATAAAAAAACCGCTTCATAAAGAATGAAGCAGTTTTTTATTTATACGATTTCGCTTGTTAGCTCACGCGAAAGTAATTTTTCATGCATAGGCTTCAAAATATCTAATGAGCCTGTTTTTACGGTACATTTGCCTTTGTAATGGACAAGAATTGTACATTGCTCTGCCTGTTCCAGGGTGTGCTTGCAGATCTCGATCAGACAATCGATCACATAATCGAATGTGTGTACATCATCGTTATGAAGCACAAGCTTATAGACTTCATCCGTATCATCCAGTACAAGAACTTCTTCTTCGTACTGACGCTTCGGGTTTTCGTAATCTTGTATGGTATTATAAAAATTCATTGTAAACTGTTATTTTAAACTTCGCCAATTTTATCAGCTAGATTATCAATAGCATTAGGTTCCTGGTATATCAGCTCCACAAGCTCTACACTTTTATTATTCATTTTCAGAATTTTGAAGTGGTAATTGTCAAGATCAAACTCCTGATTTTCCTCCGGAATTTCTTCCAGCTCATACAAGATAAATCCTGCTAATGAATTATACTCACTTTCTTCGGAAAGTGGCAGCTTTTTAGGCAGAAACTCGTTGATTTCATCAAGAGGCTGTGTAGCCTGTACCCAATAGGTGTTTTCAGCGATTTTATCTACTATTTTTTCCTCGTCGTCTTCCTCATCCTGAATCTCTCCTACCAATTCTTCCAGAATATCTTCAAGGGTAATGATCCCTTCTGTTCCTCCAAATTCATCGATAACGATAGCGATATGCTGTTTTTTCAACTGGAAAGTTTTCAACAGATCTGAAACTTTTTTGCTTTCCACTACGAAAAATGCATCACGCATCAGGTCCTTAAGGTCTTCATGATCCAGATCTCCTTTTCTTTTAACAAATTCTCTGATAATTTCCTTGGTATAGAAAATCCCTATCACATTGTCAATAGAATCAATATAAACAGGAATACGGGAATATCCGCTGTCCATAATCTTATTGATAATATCGTTGACATCTTCTTCAAAGTCGATAGAGGTAATATTCTGTCTTGGTACCATGATCTGCTTGGCAGAGTGATCTGTAAAGTCAAAAGCATTTTTGATGATCTCATAGTTCTCTTCTTCAATCTCCCCACTGTCTGCACTCTGCTTTACCAAAAGCTGCAATTCTTCTGTGGAGTGAATTTCCTGCTCTGAAGCCGGATGAATTTTGATTAGTCTTAAAAAACCATTAGACATAGAGTTCATCAACCAGATAAACGGTTTGAAAATCGTGTAAAATACTCTCAACGGAACCGCTGTTGCCATTGTTGTTGCTTCAGACTTTCTGATAGCAATTGATTTTGGGATAAGCTCACCAAATACAATATGCATAATGGTAATCAATACAAAACTGATCACCAGCGATACTGAAGTAATAGTAGCCTGGCTCATATCCATACTGAGCGAGTGGAAAATATTCTCTACGATATGATGCAGGGCACTTTCTCCTACCCAACCCAGGGCAAGGGATGCTAATGTAATTCCTAATTGTGTAGCGGAAAGATATTCATCCAGATGTTTGATGATGTGCTCTGCCTGCTTAGCCATAGAATCGCCTTCTGCGGCTTTGATTTGAATTTGAGAGTAACGAACTTTAACAATTGAAAATTCTGCGGCTACGAAGAAGCCATTTAGTAAAACAAGAAATAAGGCCAGCAAAAGCCTGACTATGTCCGAGTCCATTTAGAAGTTGTATAAATTTTATTAGGTACAAAGATATGTAAAATAAAAATAACCTGACCGCGGGATAAGTTATTTCAATGAAGGATTTTTTTTGAGCAAAATGTGACTCTTATAAATACAGCTATTTTTCAACAAAAAGAATAATTGGATCATCTATTCATTTTCAACGAGAAACAGGTTTTTTAAGCCTTAAAAATTCGTTTTTAACTTTTTTCAAATAAAAAAAGCACCGATGGTATCGATGCTTTTGATTGTATATTAAAATAATTCTTTACGAATTTTTTAAAGCTTCTGCTCCGGAAACAATTTCCAAGATTTCGTTGGTAATTGCAGCCTGTCTAGCTTTGTTGTAGAAGATCTTAAGTTCATTTCTCAAGGCTTCTGCGTTATCTGTAGCTTTATGCATTGCAGTCATTCTCGCTCCGTGTTCAGATGCAACTGAATCTAAGATGGCTTTGAAAACCTGAGTTTTAATAGACTTAGGGATCAAATTATCCAAGATCTCTGCTCTGTTGGGTTCGAAGATATAATCTGTTTCAACCTGCGGCTCTGTAGTTTCAGGCATTGAGATTGGAAGAAGTTGTTCTGTAGTTACTTCCTGAGTGGCAGCATTAACGAATTTGTTATAAATAACATAAACTTCGTCAAATTTACCTTCTTTGAAGCTTGTCATTACCCCTTCAGTAATATGAGCAACTGCATCAAAGTTCAGGTTCTCGTAAACAGAACTTCCATTAGCATATACTGAACGATTTCTTCTTACAGCATCATATACTTTTTTACCTACAGGAAGAACTTCAATCTCATACTGAGAGTTGTTCTGGAACTGCTGGTTAAGCTCTTTTACGATTGAAGAGTTAAAAGCTCCCGCAAGACCTCTGTTTGAAGTAACAGCGATGAAAAGTATTCTTTTAACCTCTCTTTTCTGAGCATATACAGAAACCTGGTCAGGATCAGAACTAGAATTTACATTCTGGATAAGCTCCTGTAATTTTTCAGAATAAGGTCTCAACATTACGATTGCGTCCTGTGCTTTTTTAAGTTTCGCAGCGGAAACCATTTTCATAGCACGTGTAATCTGCATCGTAGATGAAATTGACGTAATTCTGCCTCGTATTTCTTTTAAGTTTGCCATTAATTTGGGTTCAAAGTTTAAGGTCTAAAGTTTAAGGCTTAAAACACTATATTTTAAACCTTAAACATTGAATTTTATTAGTTGTATTTAGAAGCTAAATCGTTAGCTGCCTGCTTAAGAACACCTGTAATATCGTTATCGATTTTTCCAGCTTTGATAGCAGCCATTGTATCTGGGTGCTTAGATCTTAGGAACTCGATATATTCGTGTTGGAATTCTTTAATCTTGTTCAATGGAACGTTTCTCATTAAGTTTTCTGTTCCAGCGTATACGATCGCTACCTGACTTTCTACAGGAAGTGGTGCATTTACCGGCTGCTTAAGGATCTCTACGTTTCTTTCTCCTTTAGAGATTACTGCTAAAGTAGAAGCATCAAGGTCAGAACCGAATTTAGCAAACGCTTCTAGTTCTTTATATTGAGCCTGGTCTAGTTTAAGAGTACCAGAAACTTTTTTCATTGATTTGATCTGAGCATTACCTCCTACCCTTGATACAGAGATACCTACGTTGATCGCTGGACGAACCCCTGAGTTGAATAGATCAGACTCCAAGAAGATCTGTCCGTCTGTAATAGAGATTACGTTTGTAGGGATATATGCAGAAACGTCACCCGCCTGAGTTTCGATGATTGGAAGAGCAGTTAATGAACCACCTCCTTTCACGATTGGCTTAAGAGACTCTGGTAAGTCATTCATTTGCTTAGCAATTTCGTCATCAGCGATTACTTTTGCAGCTCTTTCCAATAGTCTTGAGTGAAGATAGAAAACGTCTCCAGGATAAGCTTCACGGCCCGGTGGTCTTCTTAATAGTAGAGAAAGCTCACGGTAAGCAACAGCTTGTTTAGATAAATCATCATAAACGATCAATGCTGGTCTACCAGTATCTCTGAAGAACTCACCGATAGAAGCTCCTGCCATTGCAGAGTATACCTGCATTGGAACTGGATCTGATGCGTTAGCTGCAACGATTACAGTATACGCTAAAGCTCCTTTATCAGAAAGTGTTTTAACAATTTGTGCTACAGTAGAAGCTTTCTGACCGATAGCAACATATATACAATATACTGGTTTACCAGCATCATAGAATTCTTTTTGGTTGATGATCGTATCGATCGCAACAGTAGTTTTACCCGTTTGTCTGTCACCGATGATAAGCTCTCTCTGACCTCTTCCTACAGGAATCATCGCATCAATTGCAACGATACCAGATTGTAAAGGCTCAGTTACCGGTTGTCTGAAGATAACTCCAGGAGCTTTTCTTTCTAATGGCATTTCGTATAAATCTCCTGTGATAGGACCTTTACCATCGATAGGGTTACCAAGAGTATCTACTACTCTTCCTAACATTCCTTCTCCTACTTTGATAGAAGAGATTCTGTTTGTTCTTCTTACTGTATCCCCTTCTTTTACTAATTTACTTTCTCCAAGTAGAGCAACACCTACGTTGTCTTCTTCAAGGTTAAGTACAATACCTTCTACATCACTAGAAAATTTCACCAACTCTCCGTATTGTACGTTTTCTAACCCGTATACACGAGCAATACCATCACCGATGGTTAAAACTGTACCTACTTCCTCAACGTTTGATTGAGTATCGAAGTTGGCCAATTGCTGTTTTAAGATCGCAGATACTTCTGCCGGATTTATTTCTGCCATTGTATGGTTGTTTTTCTTAATTTAATTGGAAATCTTTTTTAACTTGGTTCAATTTAGTCTTCACAGACGCGTCTACCTGCTGGTCTCCTACTCTTAGGATATATCCACCTAAAATATCCTGGTTGATGATCAGTTTCAAATCGAAGTTTGAATTGGCATTTACCAAGTTGGTAGATCTTAGGATGTGATCAATATTCTCTTTGGAAAGCTGAGTTGCTGTCGTCAACGTTACTCTTTGTACTCCGTTGATGTCCTCAACTTTGTTGATGAATTCCTGAGCGATATTTTTCAATTGGTTCTCACGACCGTGCTTAATAACCAATCTGATCAAATTCTGGGAAGATGCTGATAAACCTTTGAAAATCTCGTTTGCTACCTCTATTTTCTTTTTTGCATCAATGTAAGGGGTAAGGAAGAATTTGTTCAAATCTTTAGATTCAATCATAATCTTCACTACATCTTTCATTTCAGAAAACACGGCAGCTGTTTGACCTGATTCATTAGTAAAATCAAGTAAACCCTGTGCGTATCTTTTCGCTACTTTAGATGTAAGCATTCTTAGTTAAGGTTAGATTTGTTGATATAATTTTGTACTAATTCGTTTTGAGCCTCAGTGTTATCTAACTTTTGTTTCAAGATAGATTCTGCAATGTTTACAGATAAAGCACCGATTTGAGTTTTGATGTCTGCCATTGCAGCATTTTTCTCAGCGTTGATTGTTTGCTTAGCAGCTTCGATAAGTTTGTCTCCTTCCGCTTTAGCAACATCTTTAGCTTCACCTACGATTCTGTCTTTAATTTCTCTAGCTTCTTTAAGGATAGCATCTCTTTCAATTTTAGCTTCACGAATGATTCTTTCGTTGTCAGCTTTAAGATCTTCCATCTCTTTTTTAGCCAATTTAGCTTGGTTCAATGCATCAACGATAGAAGTTTCTCTTTCGTTCACAGCATTTACGATTGGTTTCCAAGCGAATTTAGCGAGAAGAAACAATAGGATAACAAAAGTAAGGGTCATCCAAAACAAAAGTCCAATTCCAGGTTCAATAATTCCCATATCTGTAAATTCTTTTTTTAAATGTTATTTTATGGATCGTTTTTTTAAAAAACTCTTAGCAGCAGCCAACCGCTTTACTGCTAAGAATGTTTTTTGAGGATAGATTACTTGATGAAAGCACCAAAGATGATCGCGATAAGACCAGCACCTTCAATAAGACCAGCAGCGATAAGCATTGCTCCTTGAATCTTACCAGCTTGCTCTGGCTGTCTAGCGATAGCGTCCATTGCATGACCACCGATTTTACCGATACCTAGACCTACACCTAGTACTGCTAAACCGATACCTACGTAAACTAAACCTGTTCCTGTTGATAAATCCATAATAAATAAATTATATTAGTTAAAAAATTATTTTTAAATTCTTTCTATTAATTAGTGAGCGTGCTCTTCATGACCGTGCTCATGTTCATGTTCTGCAACTGCGATACCAATAAATAAGGCAGATAATACAGTAAAGATGTAAGCCTGTAGCGCTGCAACCAATAGTTCCAATACTGAAACGAATAATGCTAATGGTACAGATGCAAATCCTAACAATGGAGACTTGAAGATGAAGATCAATGAGATGATCGCCAGGATCATAATGTGTCCCGCAGTGATGTTAGCAAAAAGTCGCATCATTAAAGCGAAAGGCTTTGTAAAGATTCCGATGATCTCGATTGGAACCATGATTGGGTACAATAAGATCGGAACCGGCGGCATAAAGATGTGTTTCCAGTAATCTTTATTCGCACTGAATAATGTAATTAATAAGGTAATGATAGCCAAAACTGCTGTAATTGCAATGTTACCTGTAAGGTTTGCCCCGAAAGGAAAGAAAGGAATCAATCCAAAAAGGTTGTTAACCCAGATAAAGAAAAATGCTGTTAATAAATAAGGCATATATCTTTTATATTTAACAGATCCGATATTCGGGATAGCCACTTCGTCTCTGATAAATACAATTACCGGTTCCAACACTTTTCCAAGTCCTTTTGGAAGTTGTGATGTTTTATAGTTTCTTGCCATTCCTATGAACACTACTGCCATAAAAATTACTGACAAGAACATTGAAGCTGCGTTTTTTGTAATTGAAAGATCAAAAAACACTTCGTTTGATTTTTGTTTTCCACTGATGATTGAGAACAATGTAGCTTTTTCAACACCTTTAGTAGAAACTACCTGACCCTCTTCTAAAGTATACCCATCGTGTTCATGTCCGTGAGCAATACTGCTTGAAAGGAAAGTGTGCCACCCTTGGTTATCCTTAATAATAACAGGCAAAGGGATAGAAACGTGATGCTCTTCACCACTGTCATCTTTTGAAGTCCATAAATGCCATTCATTAGAATCACCGATGTGCTCCATGATCACTTTAGTCGCATTGAAGCCTTTTTCTGCTTCTTTATGCTCTACTTTTTCAGCTACTTTTTCCCCTTCAGTTTCGTGCTGTGCAGCAGCTAAACTGCTAATAAACACAAACAAAAACGCGAAAAATAACGAAGAAATTTTTCTGTTCATATCTCTTTTTTAATCGTGTGCAAATATATCGATTTTATTAAACTTTACCAATATTAAAAATTGATTTTTATCATCAAAAAAATCAAGATTTATTAATGAGTTTTATTATAAGTAAATAGATAAGGAATGACGCTATAACAAAGCATGCGAGCAAAAACAGAAAATTTTCTTTTGTTTTTTCAATAATCAATAATGAAATCAACATCCAGATAATGTCTTTGGGGATATTCACAGTGAGAAACTTAAGAGCCGCATCCTCTCTCTTATACAAAAACTTTTTAAATATTATATAGACTGCTGCATTGAGAACCACGGCCAGCATTATAATAATAAAAATATCAGGAAAATTCATGCTGCAAAAATAGGATTATAATTTTTGAAACAAAAAAATTCTTGTATATGTATATTATATAAGGAAGGAAGCGGGGAGCTAGAGGATGGAAGTTGCTATTCTATGAAACCGAAATTCAACTCATTTTATTTAAATGGATCGAAATCTTTTTAGATTAAAAATAATATGATTGAAGGAAGCAGGGAGATGGAGAATGGAAGTTGCTATTCTATGAAACAGAAATTCAACTTATTTTATTTAAATGGATAGAAATCTTTTAGATTAAAAAATGTTATTAAAGAATCTCACTTTTGTTTTATTGACTCCAAAAACTTCCTTCTCCCCTCTTCCAACTTCCCGCTTTAACCAAATATCACTCTAATCCTTATAATATTAACACGATAATTCCCATGTTTCTCAAAAATTCCTTATTTTTGCAAACCTATAATTTACAATAAATATGTTTAATAGTTTACAGGATAAATTAGACAAGGCATTACATAATATTTCCGGACGTGGAAAAATTACCGAAATCAATGTAGCGGAAACCGTAAAGGAAATCCGTAGAGCATTGGTGGATGCCGACGTTAACTATAAAGTTGCAAAAGATCTTACCAAAAGAGTTCAGGATAAAGCATTAGGCGAAAACGTTCTTACCTCCCTTACTCCAGGGCAGTTGATGACGAAAATCGTTCATGATGAATTGGTGGATCTGATGGGAGGTTCTCAGGAAGGAATCAATCTTTCAGGAAAGCCTTCTGTAATTCTTATCGCCGGTCTTCAGGGTTCGGGTAAAACCACTTTCTCCGGAAAGCTTGCTAATTATTTACAGACAAAAAGAAATAAAAAACCTTTATTGGTAGCATGTGACGTTTATCGTCCTGCTGCCATCGATCAGCTGAAAGTATTGGGAGGACAGATCAAAGTTCCTGTTTATACTGAAGAAGGTTCTACCAATCCATCTACCATTGCTGAAAATGCAATCAATTTTGCAAAAGCGAACGGTCATGATGTTGTCATCGTGGATACCGCAGGTCGTTTGGCGATTGACGAGCAGATGATGAACGAAATCAAATCCGTACATTATTTCATCAAGCCGCAGGAAACTCTTTTCGTTGTAGACTCCATGACTGGTCAGGATGCTGTGAATACCGCTAAAGCATTCAACGACGCGTTGAACTTTGACGGGGTTGTTTTAACGAAATTAGACGGTGATACGAGAGGGGGTGCTGCATTGACGATCCGTTCTGTAGTTGAAAAACCGATCAAATTTATCTCTACAGGAGAGAAAATGGAAGCTTTGGATCTTTTCTACCCGGAAAGGATGGCAGACAGAATCCTGGGAATGGGAGACGTTGTTTCCTTAGTAGAAAGAGCTCAGGAGCAGTTTGACGAAGAGGAAGCTAAAAAACTTCACAAGAAAATTGCTAAAAACGAGTTTGGTTTTGATGATTTCCTGAAGCAGATCAACCAGATCAAGAAGATGGGTAACATGAAAGACCTTATGGGAATGATCCCTGGGGTTGGTAAAGCCATCAAAGATGTAGAGATCAGCGATGACGCTTTCAAACATATTGAAGCGATTATCTACTCTATGACACCGGAAGAAAGAAGAAAGCCTTCTATCATCAATACTCAGAGAAAGAATAGAATTGCCAGAGGTGCAGGAAGAAAGATTGAAGATGTGAACCAACTGATGAAGCAATTCGATCAGATGGGTAAAATGATGAAGATGATGCAGGGACCTCAAGGAAAGCAAATGATGCAGATGATGAGCAAAATGCCAAATATGCCAGGAATGGGCGGAATGTTTGGAAAATAAGAAAAGAACACATTCAATATATAAAATCCGGCTCAAAATTGAGCCGGATTTTTGTTTTTTATCTTCAAATAAGTTGATTATTTATCAGACTTCTGCCCTTTCCCTTTGATAAAGTAAGAGAAACCTACATTAACTCCGAAAGTTTTGATATTCGTTTTAACCTCAGTATTCATAACAGTTTCTTTGTTTGAAAACTGATCATAAGAAATCCCCAAATTGATCCCTAAAGACTGAGTTGCCATATAAGTTACTCCTCCTTTTACTTTCCATGCCAAACCATCTGTAGTAGTCTCTGTATCCTGTCTTAATAAAGGATCAACGCCTTCAGTATTGATGTTACTATTATAAAAAGAATATTTTGTCTTATTGGATGCATATCCAATCCCTGCCCCTAAAAATGGCACAAGCTTGCTGGAATTAGTAAAATAATACGTAGCTGTAGGCATTACAGAAAATGTAGAACTTGTGTTTTTAGCCCCTTGAAATTTAGTGGTAGTAGTAACGTATCCTAAGTCGATACCAACTGCCAGTTTATCAATAACAAAGTAACCTACAGAAGGTACAATTGAGAACGAGTTTTCCTTAGGCCCGTCAACAGAGTTTCCTCCTACTTTTACAGTAGCCGTAGTGTTGTTAAAACCCATTCCGGTATTTCCACTGATTACCCAGTCCCCTTTAGTCATTTGGGCATTAGAAAGCCCACAAAGTGCCACAGCACCCATTAATAGTAATTTTTTCATGGTTATTATTTAAAAAAATGTTTCCAAAAATACGAAAAAGCCCCGAGAAAATCTCAGGGCTCTATTATTTGTTGTATGTTTTGTTGATTATTTTGCGAATACATATTTAACTCCGAAAGTTACAGAAGATAAATTGATCCCAAATTTATAATTATTCAACCTCTTCGCTCCATCAAGATCTCTTTTGGAAGTGTTGTATCCTAATTCCCCTATCGTAGCTTCTATCGACCAGTTTTTATTTAGAAAATAATCTAATCCCGGCTTAATATTAACTCCAATTTTTGTATAATTATTCTTTACAGAAAACGAAGGAGAAAGCATTGGATCTCCCATTTCAATCTCGCTGTTGGAATCAAATTTCTCCTGTCCGAATTCTAACGGAACCTGCAACTGACCAAAGAAGTACAGTTTTTCAGACAAAGTCCAGTATTTTCTCACAAATGGCGCAACAACAAATGCATTGGTCGTTTCCTTTATCTCCAATAAATTGCTGATGCCAGGGTTCCCTATTGTATATTTGCCCACAGTACTTTTATATCCCAGTCCCAATCCTACAGCAAGGTTAGTATCAACAAAATACCCCACTGTAGGAATAACTTTTACAGCATCCTCTTTTATCCGGGTATTCAAATTTATGCTGTTATTAAATGTCTCATTTACTTCATTTCTTTCTGTGTGAGTGTAGTCCACCTGTCCTGAAAGATAGGCTGTCCCTTTAGCAATCTGAGCCTGTGATAGACCAAAAAGTACAACAGTACCTGTCAATAAGAGTTTTTTCATGATTTTATATAGTTATATTGCAAGCAAAAAAAGCCCTGAGAAATTCTCAAGGCTTCGTTGCTATATGCTTTGTTTATTATTTTGCAAATACATATTTAACTCCAAAAGTTACAGAAGATAACTTTAATCCGAAGTTATAGTTGTTTGTAGCATCACCATCTTTTGGCTTGAAGTTGTTGTAACCAAACTCACCGATAGTAGCTTCGATAGTCCAGTTTTTGTTTAGGAAATAATCTAAACCTGGCTTCACAGTTACACCGATTTGAGTGTATTTAGCTTCAGTAGAAGTAGAGTTAGAAACTGTAGAATTTCCTACTGTAGTTACTGTGTTAGTCTCTTCTTTAGTTTTACCAAACTGCATTGGAACAGCTAACTGTCCGAAGAAATATAACTTGTCAGATAAAGTCCAGTATTTTCTTACAAAAGGCTCAACAACAAAAGCTGGCTTCTTAGTAATTCCTTCACTTACTGTTAATGGTGAATTAGTAGTAGTTGTAGTTTTATCATTTTGATAACCAACACCTAAACCAATTGCTAAGTTAGTGTTAACAAAATATCCAACTCTCGGTAGTACGTTGAAGTTTTCTTCTTTGTAGTTTCCATTGTTAGTTTCTTTTTGAGAATAACCAACAGATCCTGATAAATATGTAGTTCCTTTAGCAATCTGAGCGTTTGATAAACCAAAAAGTGCAACAGCACCCGCTAATAATATTTTTTTCATTTTAAAAAAATTTTAATACTTTCTGGAGGCAAATTTACAGTCGTCCTCACTAATATTAAAATTTGTTAATGTGATTAATATCATTGTTAAAATTCTAGCCTTTACAATAATAATTCATATCAAAGAGATCTCTTTAGGTTTTTCACAATATTATGAATAAAAAAATTACAAATCATTAACCAGAGCGCAATATACTTAGGTTTTTAAATTTTTCATTTTTTCTTAAAATCATTCAAATCCTGTTATTTTCCCAAAATCGATTAACTTAAAATGTTAATTTTTAAGTTATTAAGTCTTAAAATCTAAACAAATGTTTATAATTTCAAATATTTTTTATTGGTTTAAACGCTGTAAATGAAGCAAAACCGTGATGCCATCAAGGTAAAACATCCAGCAGAGATAAGAATTAAAAGAACCTCATTGAAATTTCACATTCCCTTACCCTGCAAAAAAATACCTGTTTCAAAAAACATTGAGATTTAGTTTTAATCCGTTTTTTTTATAAAGGGCAATAAAATATGAGATCCTTGCTTAATATTGAGTTAACATACTCTAAACAAAAACTCCGGCCTTCGGCCGGAGTTTAGCATATTTGATAAATTTCTTATTTCAGGAAGAAATTATAACCAATGTTAACAGCTCCTACAGTCCAGTCATGTTTGTACCAACCATAGTCACGTCTGTTACTGATCGACTGGTATCCTAAATACAACTCCCCTTTAGCCATCTGGTATCCGAATTTAGGCTGTGCATAGAAACCACCATCAACACCATCTTTAGTAGAAATACCATATCCAAGGTCTAATCCTACGAAGATAGGCGCTCCTTTAAACTTATATTTACCGGAAACTGCTACAGGAATAAATCCGAAATCATCAAAGTGATCTTTTCCGAAAAAGTGAGAGTATCCTGTTGTTACCCCAAGATCAAAACCTTTAGCAATATTCCACATATAAGCAGCATCCACTCCCAGTGTAAATGAAGATACATTACTTGCATCAGATACCGGAACTCCGATATGCCCACCAATTTTAAAACCTTCCTGCGCCTGAACAGCACCTCCTAAAAGTGCAAAAGCACCTAGTAATAATAGTTTTTTCATTTTTTTAGTAGCTTTAAATTACGCGGCAAAGGTACTAATTATTTTTCATCACAAAAGCCGAACGCAGGAATCCGGTTCTCTGTAATGCAAAAACCAGGACTATTCCGTCCTGGTTTTTAATTATTTACGATCAAATTTTTCAGAATTAGTTTCCTCCGAATTTGAAACCTATTCCTACCTGAACGAAGCTATTCTTCAGAGTTCCATTTTCACCATCTTGCTTTTTCATCAGGTTAGAAACGCCTAAGTTGTATCTTGCATCAAAGAACAATCCGTTCTCAAGGGTATATTCAGCACCAACAAACGGAGCCAAATTCAGCTTATTCATGTGGTCTTTCACATCTTCCGTTTCACTTGTAGAATCAGACACCGTCTGACCTCCTGCTGATCCTGTTAAATCAGCTGTTACTTTTATTTTTGCAGAAGTGATAATTCCGACATTCAGACCTGCTGCAAATGCTAAATTTTCTGTAGCATAATATTTCGCACTCACAGGGATCTGTACGGTTCCTATTTTCCAATCAGATTTTTCAGTCCCTGTAACTGTAGCTCCCATCATGCTATATGAAACAGTTTCTTCTTGTTTACCTCCTATCGGCGAGTATAATACTTCTCCCTGTACAGCAAACTTATCGTTGAATTTATATTCAGCCATTGCACCCACATAAAAAGTAGATTTTGCATCAAATTTGTAAGTACGCCCCTCACCAGTTGCTTTAAGCATTGATAAAGAATAACCCGCTTTAGGTCCAAATTTAAATTCCTGAGCGTTTGCAGAAATTCCCAATACAGCGACCGCTGCAGTAAGTAAAAGTTTTTTCATTGTTGTTAGTTCTAAGTTTAAGGACTGCAAAACTAATTATTTTTTTTAAAACACCAAATTTTGTCTTAAAATTTAGCGTTAATAAAAGGTTAACGAAAACTTTTACATTATTCTCCTACTAGTCGTTTCTCAGTCTTTTCTCTTCATCGTTATAAGCAAGGATAATCTTTCTTACCACCGGGTGTCTTACTACATCCTCTTCTGTAAGATGCACAAATCCAATCTCTTTCACGCCACTTAAAATTCTCATTGCTTCTTTCAGCCCCGACTGTTGGTTTTTCGGAAGGTCAATCTGGCTTGGGTCTCCGGTAATAATGAACTTGGCATTCATCCCCATTCTCGTCAGGAACATTTTCATCTGAGCATGGGTGGTATTCTGCGCTTCATCAAGAATTACGAAAGCATCATCCAGGGTACGCCCTCTCATAAAAGCCAAAGGAGCTACCTCAATCACTTTTTTCTCCATAAAGCCTTCAAGCTTTTCATGAGGGATCATATCTCTAAGTGCGTCATATAAAGGCTGCAAATAAGGATCCAGTTTTTCTTTAAGGTCTCCCGGCAAAAATCCAAGACTCTCCCCTGCTTCCACAGCAGGTCTTGTCAGAACGATTCTTTTTACCTCTTTATCTCTTAAAGCTCTTGCCGCCAATGCTACACTCGTATATGTTTTTCCGGTTCCAGCAGGACCTATGGCAAAAACCATGTCCTTTTTTTCCGTTTCTTTTACCAGTTTTTTAAGATTGGTAGTTTTCGCCTTAATAACTTTTCCGTTTACTCCTTTTACGATAATATCCTGGTCAAAGATCAGTTGTTTCTCGTTTTCATCTTTAATATTCAATATATTTTCAACGTCTTTCAGCCCTATTGAATTGTTTTTGGAGATGAATTTTAGAATATCATCCAGTTTTTGCTTCAGTATATCCAGGGCTTCCTGATTTCCCATCGCAAAGATGAAATGATCTCTTCCTGTAATTTTAAGGGTTGGAAAGGTTGATTTTATTAAGTTGAAATATTGGTTATTAACTCCATAGAAGATTTTTGCGTCAATATCTTCCAAATCATATGTTAATTCAAACATGCAGTATTTTTATTTTTAGATTTTAAAATTAAAGCTTTTTTTCAAATTTATATCAAATTCTTTTCAACAATCTTTCGGGCTTTCTTTTTATTTTAAATAACTTTGCAATACTACACTATTCGATACATTGCTCATGTCAATTATTACCCTTACTTCGGATTTCGGAAATTTAGATTACAGAGTTGCCGCTGTGAAAGGCAATATTCTGTCTCTAAATCCTGAGGTTAATATTATTGATATAACCCACGACATCCAGGCATTCAACCTTATACAGACATCGTATATTGTAAGAAATGCATATAAATATTTCCCGAAAGGGACCATTCACATTCTGTCTGTAGACAGTTTTTATCATAAATCAAGAAAAAATATTCTTTATAAAGCGGACGGATCTTATTTCCTGGCGGCAGACAATGGCCTTTTAAGCCTTATCTTTTTTGATATTAAGCCGGAAGCCATCTATGAGCTTACACTCAACAACCGTTTTGATGACGTCATTGATTTCACATCTACGGATATTTTCGTTCCCGCTGCGGTACACCTGGCCAATGGTGGACTTCCTGAAGTCATCGGACGGAAGATAGATACCGCTAAGCAGCTTATGTTCCCAAGAGCAGTATACAACGAGTCTGAAGGAATGATCATTGGAGAAGTCACCTATATTGATAATTTCGGAAATATAATCTCAAATATCAACAAAGATTTTTTCGAAAATATCAGCAAAGGATACAATGGTTTTACGATAAAATTCAGAAACCTGAGTCTTTCGAGAGTATTTTCGAGTCATACAGAGGTCGTTTCGGACTGGGAAAGGGAGACAGAATTCCATGGTCAGTCTGCAGCCATCTTCAATGACAGTCAGCTATTGGAGCTTACTATCTACAAAGGGAGCAAGAAAAACGGTGCTAAAAGCCTGTTTGGCTTGAATGTAGGCGAGAATATCTACATTGAGTTCAGCTAAAATTATATATTTCATAAAAAAACCGATTTTTTTTATATATTTGTCAAAATCTAAAAATCAAAAATGGCAGAATACAAACTATTGCTTCCTTCCATGGGAGAAGGTGTTATGGAAGCGACTATTATCACTTGGTTATTCAATGAAGGTGATAACGTAAAAGAGGATGACTCCGTAGTAGAAATTGCAACAGATAAAGTAGATTCAGACGTACCGACACCAGTTTCGGGGAAGATCGTAAAAATTTTAAAGCAAAAAGATGAAGTTGCAAAAGTAGGCGAAGCTATTGCGATTTTAGAAATTGAAGGCGAAGGTACTGCTTCTGAGGAAGTACAGGCTGAAACACCGGCTGCCGCTCCGGATGCTGAAACACTGAACGTTATTGAACAGCCTTTACAAACTACTGTGGCTTCAAACGTAGAATTTTCAGGAGATCTTTATTTATCTCCACTTGTAAAATCGATCGCACAACAGGAAAATATTTCTGAAGCTGAACTGAAATCTATCAAAGGAAGCGGTTTAGAAGGAAGAATTACCAAAGAAGATATACTAGGATATGTGGCTAACAGAGGTAATCAGCCAGCTCAGCAGGCTGCTCCTGTACAGGTAGCTTCTACTCCAAAACCTGCCGTATCTGCTCCGGCAGCTACTGTTCCGGTAAGTGCGGGTGATGAGATCATTCCAATGGACAGAATGAGAAAGATCATCGCTGAAAACATGGTGAAAGCAAAGCAAATTGCGCCACACGTAACTTCATTCATTGAAACAGACGTTACCAACGTTGTAAAATGGAGAGCCAAAAATAAAGCTGCCTTCGAAAAACGTGAAGGTGAAAAACTTACTTTCATGCCAATCTTCGTGAAAGCGGTTGTAAAAGCGATCCAGGATTTCCCAATGATCAACGTTTCTGTAAGTGGTGAAAACATCATCAAAAAGAAAAACATCAATATCGGTATGGCTACTGCCCTTCCGGATGGAAATCTTATCGTTCCTGTAATCAAAAATGCCGACCAGTTATCCCTTTCAGGTCTTGCAAAAGCGATCAATGATTTAGCGTACAGAGCAAGAAACAAGAAATTAAGACCTGAAGACACTCAGGGAGCAACGTATACGATCTCTAACGTAGGAAGCTTTGGAAACCTTATGGGAACCCCAATTATTCCTCAGCCTCAGGTAGCAATCCTTGCCATCGGAGCGATCGTTAAAAAGCCTGCAGTTCTGGAAACAGCAGACGGAGACGTAATTGCGATCAGAAACTTAATGTTCATGTCTCACTCTTATGACCACAGAGTAGTAGATGGTTCTTTAGGAGGAATGATGCTGAAGCACGTTCATGACTATCTTGAAAACTGGGATCTGAATACCGAAATATAATAGGAAAATCCTTTAGAAAGCAGAAACACACCATCCTAAACAAACAGAAATATGAAAGGCGCAACATTATTGGCCATAATATCATTAAGTGTTATCATTCTTCTTGATCTTATCCAGTTTATTCTCGGCTTTACTGAAATGTATTCTATTGAGCTGTACCGTGCCTTTGGTATTATCCATCTTCTTTGTTTTGCTGGTATTCTGCAGTTTTTTGTTAAATTGTACAATAAACAGAAGGAATGAATCCTGAGCTTAGAGAACTTTTTGAGATCAAACAGGATGATAGAAAAAGCAGTCGTCCTGTTGTTAAGCAGAATGTATTGCTTCATGTCTTCATCCGTCTTGGTATCGTAATTTTGGGAACGATTGTTTTCTCCATTGCAATGAGCCAGGCAAGCGGTTGGGGCGCATATGGTTACTTATTCTATATGTTGATCTTTCATGGCCTGTGGCTTACTTTCCTCATTATTGAGACGATAGTTCTTCAAAGCAGTGGAAAGTACAAACTCAGAAATGCGAATTCTATTCTCATTGGAATTCTTCTCTTAATTTATGGAATAGGATTCTCACTTATATAAGATATTCAACAGATAAATGATAAAGCTTCCCTTTTGGGAGGCTTTTTTCTTATGCAAGCAGTTTCCAGACCTATGAAAGGCTAAAATATCATTATCTCACTCATAACGAGGTGCTATTTTTTTATTTTAAGGAATAAAGTAATAGATTGGGATAGAGTTTATTTATTTTGGATTTTTCCCTGAATAATTTTATCTTTAAAACAAACTATTGTAAACAAATGGAATTAGATTTCAGAAAACTGCTTGTCACCAAATTATTTGGCTTTTCCAAAGAAGATGAAAAACTGATCTGTGAAGTCTATGATCAATTATTTGAACTTTATGCTATTTCAGTAATAGATATTCAGGATTCGCCTTACAAAGAATTCAGTTCCGGCTCTGATCAGGTTAATCTTTTAAAAACACCAAAAATCTGTTACTACATTACCAACAAGGACAAAACCAATACATTCTATCTTTTTATTATGAATATCGTCGGAACCTCAATCAGAGGCGCCCGTATGACCGATAAGGAAGATACACTAGAAATCTGGGGATTAAAAAAACTAGATGACAATTATGGATATATTTCGATCAATAAGAAAAATTTGGCCGATAAAATCGCAGGAATCTTCAGCAGTTTCAATATTAATTATAAAGAAAACAAGGATTTTAAAGACTTTTATGTTCTGGGAAGCGACCCTTATAAAACGATGACATTTTTAAATGCTCACAGAAAAGAGATCATCAAAACGATTCCTGATGCAGATTTTAAAATTGAAATAAAAAATGATCTGTTAAGTTTCGGCCTGCCAAAAAAGCTAAGCGTAGACAATGCATTCATCATTGCAGATTTTCTGGAGAACATATAAATCCCGGAATTTTACCGTAAATTCATCCCACAAAACCTACAAATGCTGAAAATCTTTACTTTCATACGGGAAGCTATTAAAAAATCTTTTGACAACATCCGGAATGAGCAGCTGAAGTACAATCTTCTTCAGGCGATTCCCTTTTGGATCGGATCTGTCATTACAGGATTCTTTGCCGTCATGTACGCCCAGATCTTCGCATGGGGTGAAAATCTTATGAATTTTATTTTTGACTGGCACGCCTGGATGATCTTCATTATTGCTCCTATAGGCTTTGTACTTTCCTGGTGGCTGGTAAAAGAATTTGCACCCAACGCCAAAGGAAGTGGTATTCCACAGGTGATGGCAGCGGTAGAACTGGCCAATCCGAAGGAACATAAGAAGATCAGAAGTCTTTTAAGCCTTAAGATTATTTTTTTTAAGATTCTTTCTTCGGTAATCTTAGTGATTGGTGGAGGCGCTGTAGGCCGTGAGGGACCTACTATTCAGATCGCAGGTTCAGTATTCAGAAAAGTCAACGAATATCTTCCGGAATGGTGGCCGAAGATCTCCAAGAAGAATATGATCATGACAGGAGCAGCAGCGGGACTTGCAGCAGCTTTCAATACTCCATTGGGAGGAATTGTATTTGCTGTAGAAGAACTTTCAAAAACCCATATCAATTACTTTAAAACAGCATTATTTACTGCCGTTATCATTGCAGGACTTACTGCCCAGACCCTGGCGGGCTCTTATTTGTATTTAGGGTATCCCAAAACGAATGATGTTTCCTTGATGGTTATGTTTCCTATTATTCTGGTGGCTGCTACTGCAGGAATTCTCGCAAGCCAGCTTTCCGTGATCATGCTTAAAATCAATGGTTGGAAAAAGAAAACCCTGAAAACAGATAGAGCCAATGTGGTATTTCTGGTTATTTGTGCCCTGATTATTGCTTCAATAGCCTATTTCATCAACAGGGAAGTTCTGGGCTCCGGAAAAGAGATCATGGAACGCGTCCTTTTTACTAAGAATAAACATGAAGACTGGTATGTTCCGGTCTTAAGAATGCTGGGCCCTGCCCTTTCCTTTACTTCCGGAGGTGCAGGCGGAATTTTCGCCCCAGCATTGACTGCCGGAGCCAGTATTGGTTCTGTAATCTCAGGAGCCATTCATCTTACGGCCAATGAAACCAATGTGGTTATTCTTGCTGGAATGGTCGCTTTTCTGACAGGAATTACCAGAGCACCATTTACTTCTGCCATTATTGTTCTGGAGATGACAGACAGGCATTCTCTGATTTTCCATCTGATGCTCGCCGGAATGGTATCCTCTATTGCTTCTATTCTTGTAAGCAGGCATTCTTTGTATGATGTTTTGAAAGTAAATTTTTTAACAGAAATAAGAAAAGATTAAAAAATAAACAACAAATACCTTATTTGGTTAAATAAAATTTAGTAACAATTTGGTTTTCAGCATAATTTTAATTACATTTGGAATACAACCAAATAAAATATTACTGTTATGCGAAAAATTTTACTACAGGCAACATTAGTTGTCCTTCCCGTATTGGGCTACAGTCAGATATTCCAGGAAGATTTTGATGGCAACGGCCCCGGTATTGCAGCCTGGACGGTTATTGATGCCGACGGACTAACTCCGGCTTCCGGCGTCGATTTTATCACCAATGGATGGAACCGTATCGACCGGGAAGGTGCTGATGGAAGCTTTGGTGGCCCGGCAGGTAATTATGCCGCCATGAGTACTTCATGGTACGATCCTGAAGGAACTTCCAACGATTGGCTGATTTCTCCACAAATAGCAGTGTCAGGTGCTTCTCCTACCCTATACTGGGATGTAAAAGCTCAGGACCCGGATTATCCGGATGGCTACAAAATAATGCTCTCTCCTACCGGAGGAAATACCATTGCAGATTTTACAGTGGAGCTTTATAACACAGCAGGTGAAAATTTCTGGTGGACAAGCCGTGCACTAAGCCTGACTCCTTATATTGGCCAGAATGTAAGAATTGCGTTTGTTAACAACAGCAATAATATGTTCATGCTGATCGTTGACAATATCAAAGTAGATTACACTTATACACAACCTCCTATCAGCCATTGCGGACCTTTGAGCTTTGTCGGCTTCTTCGGAGATCCTGCCGATGAGCCCATTACTTTGGTCAACTTTGCAGGAATCAACAACGTAACCAGTAATGAAGTAGGTATAGGGGTATCTCATGAATATTTCCTCAATCAAATCGCTACTGTTACCCAGGGGCAATCCTACGACATTACACTGAAAGGCAATACAGGCGGAGACTGGGAAAACAGTTTTGTTGTATTTATAGACTGGAACCAGAATGGTACTTTGAATGATCCTGGCGAGGTATATGAAGTGACACAAACCATACAGAATTCTGATGGTATGGATGCTATTCAGGCAGTACAGTCCATAGCCGTTCCTGCAGATGCACTCCCTGGAAATGCAAGAATGAGGGTAAAAAAACTATATGGAACAGTTGATGACGATCCTAGTCTGATACAACCTTGTAATGGAGGCGCTTTTGGCCAGGCTGAAGACTATACCGTCAATGTCATTGCTTCTTCTATGAGCACAAGTGAGGTAGCTAAGAAAAATACTTCTTTCAAAGTATATCCGAATCCTGTAACGAACACTCTTAGTATTGACTCACAGTCAAAAGTAAAATCAGTAAGTATATTTGATGGTACCGGCAGAAATGTATTAACTTCTGAAATTAATCAAGCTAAATTCAATCTGGATTTGTCTAAATTGAGCTCAGGAACCTATATTGTAACCGCACAGACAGAAAATGGACCACAGTCTACAAAAGTGATTAAGAAATAATAGTCAAAAAAAATAGCCATTAAAAAAGACCTGTTTATTTACAGGTCTTTTTTAGCATAATCTTCAGATCTTTCATTGCTTCCAATAAATTGGCTGCTGCTTCGTAATCTGTCATTTTAATAACAAGTTTGCTTAGTTCTCTTTTGGAACTTGTTATTTTATAGGTGACAATATTCAGATATGCGATATTATCTTTTCGTTTTGAAATATTGTGAAATGTCACTACCTTACTCATATCCCATGAATCACCTTCATGAACAACACGTCCTTTTTTATTCAATGAATTGATCCTGATGTTGTCACCTTCAAATTCAGCATGCAGAGACAAATCATTTCTGTCACGGTCAATCCCGTATTCATTAATATTGGAAGTGATAAAATGCATGGCTTCTTCCAGTGTTTTATATTTCCCTAATACTTCAGTTTTTCCGTTATTGTAAGTAATCTGATATACTTCGGATTTATCTAAAGAATGCATAGGACCTTCAAGATTGTCCAATTCTTTATACGTAATAGTGGTAGGACCTATTTCTATAAGCTTAACTTCCAGATCTGTCCCATTTTTCCTGGAAATTTTATCCTGTGCATAAGTAAGTGTTCCCATTACTAATAATGGTGCCATGTAGATTCGCGCTTTCATGAGTTAAAATTATGTTCTGTGAAAATTTCATTACGAAAATACAAAAATCAACTGATATTGAACAACCACGCTCCACAACCCTTAATTATTTCACCAAGACTCTTGCATATAAGAAATATATTTTCTACTTTTGCACCTCGAAATAATTAACAAATTTATTTAACATTATGAACAATTACGAAACTGTTTTCATTTTAACTCCCGTTCTATCTGAGTCACAGGTAGAGGAAGCAGTGAACAAGTATGTAGATCTTATCAAAGAAAAGAACTGCGAAATCGTTGCTAAAGAAAACTGGGGATTGAAAAAATTAGCTTACCCTATCCAATTGAAAAAGAACGGGTTCTATACTCTAATCGAATTCAAAGGAGAAGGTAGTGTAGTGGCTGATTTAGAATTAGCATTTAAGCGTGACGAGAGAGTAATCCGTTACCTTACTACAAAACTTGACAAGCACGCTGTTGAGTATGCTGTAACTAGAAGAGCTAAAGTAAAAGCAGCTAAAGCTTAATTAATTAACCCTATTTTTTAAAAAAGACAAGACATGGCAATAGATGAAATGGCTAAACAAGCCTCAGCTGGAGGAGAATCAGAAGTAAAATTCCTTACTCCGCTTGATATCAATACAAAATCTGAAAAGAAATATTGTAGATTCAAAAAATACGGAATTAAGCACGTTGATTACAAAGACGCTGATTTCTTATTACAATTCGTTAACGAGCAAGGTAAAATCTTACCAAGAAGATACACTGGAACTTCTTTAAAATACCAAAGAAAAGTTTCTGCTGCTATCAAAAGAGCAAGACACCTTGCATTACTACCATACGTAGCTGACTTATTAAAGTAAGATATAAAGAAACAAGAAGAAAGAGAAAAGACTTCGGTCATTTTCTCTTTTTTTAAGTTGCTGAATAAATAATTAATTCTAACGATTTTTAGATTAAAGAAAAGAAATAATTTCTAAGACATCAGTCTTTTTTCTTTTTTCTTTGTTCTTTTCTCTAAAACTAAAAAACGGACAACAACAATGGAAATTATCCTAAAAAAAGACGTAGAAAACTTAGGACTTGAGTTTGATACAGTAAACGTAAAGCCAGGTTATGCTAGAAACTTCTTAATTCCTCAAGGAATTGCTCTTTTAGCTACCCCTAAAAACAAAGCTGCTTTAGAAGCTACATTAGAAGCTAGAAAAGAAGAAGAGGCTAAATTAATCGCTGCTGCTAACGCTGTAGTTGAGCAATTGAAGAAAACTTCTATCACTATCCCTGCAAAAGTAGGTGCTGGTGATAAATTATTCGGATCTATCAACAATGCTGATCTATCTGCTGCTTTAGAAAAAGCTGGTGTTTCTGTAGAGAAAAAATATATCAAAATTCCTGGTAACACAATCAAGAGAACTGGTAAATTTGCTGCTCTTATCAGACTTCACAGAAATGTTGAGTACAACTACGAATTCGACATCGTTTCTGACGCTCCAGTTGTAGCTGCTCCTGCTGCTAAGAAGGAAGAGGCTAAATCTGAAGAAGCTTAATAAGCGACTGAGAATTTCTCACCATACAAACCACTTCAATTTTTGAAGTGGTTTTTTTGTGATATTACCCGTTATCAACTACCCCGTCTTTTTGCAAACCAAAAAGCCCCCCCTTCAGAGAAGGGGAACATGGAGCGGGTTAATCGATATTATTCGGGATTGTTTGTAATTCTTTTGTCCTTTACAACAGCGCATCACCTCTCTATTATCCAGGACCACGCATCTCGCAACTCGTACCCCGTTATCCACACCACAACGCTCCGCCCTCAAACCTATCTACCTATCTCCTCTCAGTTTCTGCTGATATTCCGTAGGAGCTACTCCGATGACTTTTTTGAAAATATTGCTGAAAGAAGACAGACTATTGTATCCCACCATCATGGCAATCTCGTACATATTGTATTTTCCTTCCAGCATCAGCTCAAGAGAGCGGGTAATTCTCAGGGCACGCAGAAAGCGAACGTAATTCATGCCCAAAATCTCTTTAAATTTCCTGGAAAGGGTTCTTGTGCTCATACCAAACTCTTTGGCCGTGGATTCAATTGTAAGAGGCTTCTCCAGGTTGGCGTGAATATACCTTGCAATCTTTAGCAGAGTTTCATCTTTTGGAAAAGGATGCTGAACGGGAAACGCCAGTTTTTTATCTCTTTTCTCCGGCAAAACCCCTTTTAAGGCTTTGAGGAAATCATATTTTGAACCATCATTTTTTGTGATTTTCCCATCCCAGTCTTTAGTATATAAAATCATTTCTCTAAGCAGCTCATTGACTGAATAAATATTAATTTCATCAAAAAAGCCACTTTCATTTTCTTCTTTTTTAAAATAAAAATTATACAGATCTACTTTGGGGCTGGTGGAAAAAAGATAATGAGGCGTCCCTGCCGGAATCCACATAAAGCATCTCGCAGGAAGATACCAATGTTTGAGATCTGTAAAAACATGTACAATACCGCCTTCTGCATAAACTAATTGTGCAGAACTATGGTAATGAATATCGGTTGTAATATTTCCTGTGAGCACATGATATACATAAAATTCTGCATCTTCATCTTCTACTGCTGTAAAATGGCTGTCATTCATCATATAAAGATAAGAAGAATTTTTAAAATGGCGTAAATGAGCAAATCTTTTTCTCTTTTCACAAATAGAGTCCCCTGGTCCACGTCGTAACTTTGCTGCATCAAAATCATTTTAGCAAAAATCCTTTAATTAATTTATGAATATAACACCTAACGCATGCAGTTATCTGTGCATTGCGTTGTGCTCATTATTGAGCAGTTTTTTACATTCACAGATGATAGATTATCAACATCTCGGCTTACAACAGGCTGTAGAGATTGGTTTAAAAAACAACAAAAATATACAGATAAGTCATCTGAAACATACAATGTCCGTGACCAAAGAGAAAGATCTCAAAATGGAAAAGCTTCCGGACATTGAATTTCATACCAGCTACAATCAGGTTACCAACCTGTTTCAGCATCAGAACGGTGTATTCAACAAAGCCACAAAGTATGATGTGATCAATGGAATGTATGATTTTACCTTATCTGCCTCCATTCCGATTTATATGGGTGGCAAAATCAAAAATACCGAGAAAAAAGCGGCCATTGATGCTGAAATTTCAGCTTTAAAAACACATCTGGACGAAAGACAGCTTAAGATGGAGATCATTACCGCCTTCCTGCAGATCCATCATTTAAAAGAGCAGCAGAATCTTATCCATGATAAAATGAAAGAAGATTCTGTGAATATCAAACAGGTGAAGACCCTTAAAGCGAATGGTGTAGTCACCGTGAATGAAGTATTGAGAACGTCTTTGCAGCTTTCTAATCATACCATGAGCTGGACGGAACTGGATAATGATATTCAGATCGCAGAACATCAGCTGAAAACCATCCTTTCTCTTCCTGAAAATCAGGAAATGCATGTAGATACGGAAAATCTGATCTCCGACAGTACTTCAGTACCCTATATTGATCAGCTTATGGAAAACGCTTTAGAAAAGAATGAGTCGGTAGAAATGACCCATAAAAATCTTTCTTTAAAGGAACTTGATCAGAAAATCACAAAAGCGAATTATTTACCCAAAATTACCGCCGGTGGGGAATATTTTCTAAAGTATCCGAATATGATGTTCTTTCCGCCGGAACCCTATGCTTACCGCTTGGGAATGATCGGCGTAAACCTTACCTATCCCATCGAAAATCTGTATAAAAACAAATACAGAATGCAGGAAGCCAGAGAAAATATTGATCTCGCCAAACTACAGATAGAGGAAAATGAAGAAAAGATCAGGCATAATGTGTATGAAGCTTATAAAAAGTTCGAAGAAACTGATCAGAAAGTAAAAATTGCTGAGGAAGCTATCCACCAGGCAAAGGAAAACTATCGTATTGTAAAAACAAAATACGCGAATAAATTAAGCCTGATCACCGAGCTTATCGATGCAGACAATACTTATCTGGAAGCTGAATCTAATCTTATTTCCGTAAAAATTAACCGACAACTTAAATATTATCAACTCCAATATACGATTGGAAACTTATAAAAACTATGGCACAGAAACAACTGACACGAAAGGAAAAAAGAATCAACAGGAGCATTACCGTACTGGCCTGGATCCTGATCATCAGCGGTATTACGGGGATGGTAAGTTTTTATCTTTTTTCGAGAAGAAATGTTACCACTAATGACGCACAGATCGAACAATATATTACTCCGGTATCAAGCAAGGTTTCAGGTTTCATCAAGACCATAAAGTTTAATGAAAATCAGTTGGTACATAAAGGAGACACCTTAATCATCATAGACAACAGAGAATTTGTCAACCAGGTACACATGGCTGAAGCGAATCTTCATACGAATAAAGCCACGGTTGCCACTATTGAAAGCGGGGTGAATACCAAAGAAAGTGACACAAAAATCATCGATGCCAAAATTGCATCTGCCCGCATCGACATCTGGCGTACTGAACAGGATTTTAAAAGATATAAAAACCTTCTGGCAGAAGATGCCGCCACAGAACAGGAATTTGAAAATATAAAAGCTTCTTACGAACAGTCAAAAGCCAACCTTCTGGCTCTGGAACAACAGAAAAATGCAGTGAAAGCCGGAGCCAGCGAACAACAGACAAAAGTAGCCCCCGTCAAAAGCCAGATCCAGCAAAGTTCTGCCAGTCTCAATAACGCTAAACTTTTTCTTTCTTATACCATCATTACGGCACCTTATGATGGCTGGGTTGGGAAAAAGACCATCCAGGAAGGACAACTGATCAAGGAAGGTCAGGCCTTGGTACAGATCGTAAGCAAAGAAAAATGGATCATCGCCAATTATAAGGAAACACAGCTTGGACAGATCGATCAGAAGCAGGAAGTAACAATCACCGCTGATGCGTATCCGGGTATTGAATTTAAAGGAAAAATCCTTTCTGTTTCTCCTGCCTCAGGTTCTCAGTTTTCGTTGGTAAAACCGGACAATGCCACTGGAAACTTTGTTAAGATCGAACAGCGTTTTCCTGTAAAAATCATTCTTGACAATAATAAAGATAATGAAAAACTGCTTTCCGGAATGAATGTTCTGGTGAGTGCGAAGAAGGTTTGAGGATATTAGAGTATAAAAATATCCGACTTATAATCATTTTTAAATCTTTAAACTAAAATTTTCTGCGAAAAGGCAAAACCGCAAAATCACAAATCTGCCCATTTTTTCTTAAAGCATATTTGTCATTTTACCTTTTTACTCTTTTTTTACTCTTTGCTCTTTTGTCTTTTCGCAATTTTTAAATCTTATTAAAATAGCCAAACGGCACAAAAATAAATTGCTCATAACCTTTATTAATTGACAGGCAATTTTACCTTTTTGCTTTCCCAAAAAATTATGCAACACAATACAGTTTATCATCAATGGGTACCACAATGGCTGAAACTGCCGCTTCTTATTCTGGCGCTGTTTCCCCACCTGATGTTGTTGTCGCTTTTACATTCGAATAGCGCCTTCACTTCTTCTTTTATGGATGTTGATTCAGATGACATCCAATATTTAATGATTTTGATGTATGGGACATTTGTGGTTACCCTTTTAGTTTTACAACGGTTTATGGCGTATTTCAGTGTGAAATATTATGTTTTGCTGATGTCTTCTGTTTCCGTTCTCATTCTTTATGTTTTATCTGTGACGAATGATTATCATGTCATCCTGGTTATCCGGTTTCTGGAAGGGATTTTCGGATTACTGGAAGGGGCTATTTTTCTGCCTCTGATCATTGCCGAACTGAAAACAAGACACGCCAAAGTTCTTGCTTACCTTTTTATGTATGCCATCATGCTTACCGGTGGTACCATAACCACTTCCCTGCTGAAATCAAGTATTGAGGATTACGATTTTCAGCATATGATCCTCATGATGGTGTATTTTCATGTATTTGTACTGATCATCGGGATTGCGATCTTTAATAAAAACAGATTCTTCCCTAAAAAACCACTGTATCAGTTAGATGTTACCAGTTGGTTTTTGCTTTGGGTATGTCTTCAGGCTGGTGGTTATGCTATCATTTATGGTAAAAGGCTGATGTGGTTTGAATCCGATACCATTATCATGTGTCTGTTTATATTCCTTCTTTCGGGAGGATTGTTTATGCTTAAGCAGAGAAACTCCAAAAGACCTTTGTTCCATTTTGAAGTTTTCAGTTCAAAAAATGTCATTGCAGGAATGATTCTCTTTTTCATTTTTTACCTGATCCGTTCAGGGTTGAATAATGTGTACAGCATCATGGCAACGGTATGGAAATGGCCGTGGGATTACATCGTCAATATTCAATACTGGAATGTAGCGGGAACACTTCTCGGAGTTTTCTTATCAGGAATCTGTCTGGTAAAAGGGGTTTCTTCAAGAATTGTTTTCTTCACAGGATTTCTGTTGCTTGCGATAGATTGTGCATGGTTTACCTATACTTTTTATCCTGACACTACCCTTTCTGCCATATGTCCTCCTTTATTTCTGCAGGGAGTGGCACAGGGATTATTATTTACTCCGCTTGTTTTCTTTTTAATTTCAGGAATGCCTGAGGAATATGTTTCCAATGCTACTGCTTTAGGAACCACGACCCGTTTCTGGACCACTGCGATCGGCTATGCCTTAATGCAGAATCTGATGTTGTTTTTAACTTTAAAACATTCGGATACACTCAGTTTTAGCCTTACAGATACCAATCCGGTTTTCTACAGTCAATGGAACCAGCTTTTTGGAGCCAACCTTTCAAAACTGCCGGTAAATGAATCATTGTCAATGACTGCCGGAGCTTTTAAAGCCAAAATAGCGGCCCAATCGATCCTGCTTTCCAATATGGAGATTTTCACAGGATTATTCTGGCTTGCTTTTATAACCGCGCTTCTGTTACTGCTTTATCATCCGGTAAAAATAGCCGTGAGGAATATTATGTAAAATAGAAAGGAAGATGGAGGCTGGAAGATGGGAGTTTCTTTTTGTCGTTTAGCTTCTGAGATCATTTTTAAGATAGTTAGTATTGAGATAATAAAATACTAAAATTGACATTAAGTCATTCTTGAAGACTTCATAAACTTCTAACTTCCAACTTCCCTCACCCAGCCTCACCCACTTTGGCCGACTTATTGTTGCTTGTTTTCCGTTACAATATCACATCAGCACTTACGTTTAACAGAAAAGCCATCGTATGGAAATTGAAAGGATTTTACTGAGTCAAAGGGAATTTTTTGCTACCCAGCAAACCAAAAGTATTGCATTCCGGAAAATGTATCTCGAAAAGCTCCGGAGTCTGATTATTTCCAACGAAAGCATTTTGTATGAAGCTATCAGCAAAGATTTTGGAAAATCAAAATTCGACACTTTTACTACTGAGCTTTCTTTTATTTTGAAGGATATTGATTATTATTTAAAGAACCTAAAATCTCTTGCAAAGCCTAAAAAAGTAAGTACCAACCTTGCCAATCAGCTGGGAAGCAGTAAAATCTATGCTGATCCATTGGGCTGTATTCTTGTGATTGGAGCATGGAATTACCCTTATCAATTATCCCTATCTCCTATCGTTGCTGCTATGGCTGCCGGAAACTGCTGTATTCTGAAGCCCAGTGAAATTGCAGAACATACGATGAAAGCCATGTCTGCAATCATCAATGAAAATTTTCCTTCCGATTATCTGTACGTTTATGAAGGAGGTATTGAGGAAACAACAGCGCTTTTACAATTCAAATTTGATAAAATCTTCTTTACAGGAAGTACAAAGGTTGGAAAAATCGTCTATAAAGCTGCGGCAGAACATCTGACTCCTGTTGTTCTTGAGCTTGGCGGAAAATCTCCGGCCATCGTAACCAAAGATGCTCATATCGAAACAGCTGCCAAAAGAATTGTATGGGGAAAATTTCTCAATGCCGGACAAACCTGCGTTGCACCCGATTATCTATTAGTGGAGGAAAGCATTCAGGAACAGTTTCTGGAAGCGGTGAGAAAGTATATCAAAGCGTTTAAATATGATCCGGATTCGGAACAATACACCAGAATCATCAATCTTAGAAATTTTCAGCGGCTTATAAAACTTATCGACACAGAAAAAATTTATTACGGGGGAAATTACAACGAGGAAAAACTCTATATAGAACCTACAATCTTGCATCCTATTGATTGGAAAGATGACATTATGCAGGAGGAAATTTTCGGTCCTCTTCTACCTGTCATCAGTTTTAAAAATTACAATATAGCTTTAAACACCATTTCAGAGCAGGAAAAACCCCTTGCTGCTTATCTGTTCACCAGTAATTCGGAAGAAAAAGAAGCATTTACGCGAAAGCTTTCGTTTGGGGGCGGATGCATCAATGATACGGTGATGCATCTCAGTAATGATCATTTGCCGTTCGGAGGAGTTGGGAATTCAGGTATAGGAAATTACCATGGGAAATTTGGTTTTGAAGCATTTTCGCATCAGAAAGCTGTTCTGCAAAGAGCGACATGGGGTGAGCCGGATATTAAATATCCACCATATTCTGAGAAAAAGTTAATCTGGATTAAAAAACTATTATAATTTATCCCCAATAAGTGATTTTATTGAAAAATAATAATATATTTATGACTTAAAATAAAATTTGATAACCTATGAAAAATTTAAAAAAATTATCCAGAGCAAAATTAAGTAATTTAAAAGGAGGTCTATCGTGTGCTTCATCCTGTTCAGACGGAAGCATGGTCTATATAAGCTCTTGTTCATCATGCATTCAATATTCAGGGGGTGCCGCTTGTTATGATGCCAATGGAAGAGGTGCCATACGTGTAGAAAACTGTGCCAGCTAAATATCATAAAGAAACCTTTCTAAAAACTAGAAAGGTTTTTCTTTTAAAGAACTTTTCCTTTTTCTAAAAATTCTTTCACTTTTGTTTTGCTATACCCTTTTCCTTCTTCTAAAACCTCACTTTGCTGAACATGTATTTTTTTACCATTCTTGTCCAAAATGATGAAGAAAGGGTAAAACTGCTGTTCTTTCACATTGATGTACTGGGCAAAAACCTTTTCATTCTTATTATCCGGAGAATAGTTCAGGTGATAGTAAAGATATTTTTTATCAACAATTTCTTTAAGCTCAGGAGTACCCTGCACAAAATTATTGAAACGCAGACACCAGATACACCAGTTTCCACCAGCCTGGATCATAATATTCTTGCCTTCTTTCTTAGCTTTGGCAATAAGTTTATTAATATCAGCCTGTGCATCTGCCTTTGGATCATAAGGTTTTGGAAGTTTTGCCTTTTCTTCCGCAGCCTTCTTCTTCGCATCCAGTTCTGCATGATCAGTTTTTACCAGAAGCGTATTATCCCGCATTTTTTCTTCTTGTGGTATATTGGTAGTCTGTGAGAATCCAAATATACCTAACCCAAGAAAAGCTATAGTTGCTAATTTTTTCATAACATAAAAGTAAAAAAATATTATTTATCCCCCTGCAAAAATAGAACCATAATTTTATTATCACTAAATTTGCGTGTTTTATGAATTTTCTAATCAAAATATTATATCTGATCTCCAAGCTTCCGCTGAAAATATTATACATTTTTTCGGACGTTATCTTTTTCCTAAACTATTATCTGGTAGGATACAGAAAAGAGGTCATCACTCAAAACCTGAGGAATTCTTTCCCGGATAAATCTGAGGAAGACATTAAAAAGATCCGCAAAAAATTCTACCTCAATTTTTCCGATTATCTGGTAGAAACGATCAAATCTTTCAGTATTTCCGAAACGGAATCCAGAGTGAGAATGCAGCACATCAATCAGCACCTCTTCCACGAAGCGAAAGAGGAAGGGAAAAATATAATATTACTGGCTGGACATGTTTTCAACTGGGAATGGATCAACGCATTGGCAAGGATCATTCCACAGGCCCACTGCCACCCTGTCTATCGAAAGGTAAATAATGACTTCTGGGAAAATCAGATGAAAAAGGTCCGTAATAAATTCGGAAATGAGGCACTGGAGGCCAATGAAGTTATTCTGAATATTTTCCGTTCTAAGAACAATGGCGATTCTGCTTATATGTTTGTCGCTGATCAAACGCCTCACCATGCCCATGTTACCTATGGATTAGAATTTCTGAACCAAAGGACTCCGGCTTTCATAGGATATGATAAACTGGCGACACGCATGGACCTTGTTTTCATTTATTGTGAAATGAAGAAGGTAAAACGAGGTTATTATCAGGTCAATTATCACAGAATATATCCGGATGGTGAAAAGTTTGTAGAAAATGAAGTGGTGAGAAAGTTCCATAAATTACTGGAAAACACTTTACATAAACACCCTGACAACTACCTTTGGTCACACAGAAAATGGAAATACCAGAATTCGATCAAAAATTTTGATTCCGAAAAAAAATAGACTTACATGCAGAAAAAACTGGCCATTGCCATCTTAAACTGGAACGGAAGAAACTGGCTTGAAAAATTTTTACCGAGTGTCGTTCAGTTTTCTCAGGATGCAGACATCTATGTTATCGACAACCTTTCTACAGATGATTCAATAACATTTCTGAACACTCATTTCCCTACCGTAAACGTGATTAAGAACAACAAAAATCATGGGTTTGCAGGAGGCTATAATGAAGGATTGAAAGAAATTACCCATGAATATTACTGTCTTCTCAATTCTGATGTGGAAATAACGGAACACTGGATCCAACCTGTAATGGAACTATTTGAAAAAAATCCTGCTATTGCTGCGATACAGCCCAAAATATTATCTTATAACCATAAAGATTATTTTGAGTTTGCCGGAGCGGCCGGAGGTCTGATTGACAATCTGGGCTACCCGTATTGCAGAGGAAGGGTCTTTGATGACCTGGAAGTAGATAAAGGGCAATATGACGATGAAACAGAGATATTCTGGGCATCGGGATGCAGTTTATTTATCCGTTCAAAAGATTTCTGGGAGCAGAAAGGTTTTGATGAAAGGTTTTTTGCCCATCAGGAAGAAATTGATCTATGCTGGAGGCTTATCAATACAGGAAAAAAGATTTTTTACACCGGAAAGTCGAAGGTATACCATGTTGGTGGTGGAACATTGAATAAACAAAGTGCGCAAAAGACGTATTTAAACATCAGAAATAACCTTTCGATGATGCTTAAAAACTTACCTTTTCCTCAATTGATCTGGCTTATCTTTTTTAGATTATGTCTGGATGGGGTAGCCGGAATATATTTTGGTCTAAAGTATGGCTTCCCTCACCTTTTGGCCGTACTAAGAGCTCACTTCGGGTTCTACAGGCAGCTTCCCGGAACATGGAAACTGAGACAAAGTCATCAGAAAAAGGAATTTTATCAATCGAAATGGTTGATTTTCAAGCACTTTTTGGGAGAAAAATAGGAATTAGACAAAACTATTACTTATTCATTCACAACATAAGCAGTAAACTAAGCAACCAGAAACCAGTAACTAGAGGACAAGCAACAATTTATAATTTAAAACAATGGATTTCTGCGCAATAGATTTTGAAACGGCTACTCACGAGAAAAGTTCAGCTTGTGAAATGGGGATTTGTGTGGTACAGGACTCTAAAATTGTAGAGACTAAAACCTGGCTGATCAAACCTCCAAGTTTTCCCTATTTCAGTAAATTCAATGTGGCAGTACACGGAATTCACCCGGAAGATGTGAAGGATGCCCCTACTTTTGATGAAATATGGTATGAAGCTCAGGATATGATGTATGGAAGCTTAATGATTGCTCACAATGCAGGTTTCGATGCTTCTGTACTAAGAGGCTGCCTTGAGCATTACGGGATGTTTACCCCCAATATCAACTATCTGTGCAGTATTCAGCTGGCTAAAAAGTCATGGAATTACCTTCCCAAATATGGACTGAAACCTCTGGCCGAATACCATAAAATAGATTTCACCCATCACAGGGCCGGTGCAGACGCTGAAGTATGTGCTAAAATATCTTTGCTGGCTTTTGAGAAACTCTTCCTCACCAGTAATGATGAAGTAAATGAATATATGAAAGCAAAAATCAAAAAGCTTTAATCATACAGGTCAAAGAGCCCGGGCTCGCATGAATCTGTATTTTTATTTTGTCCTGAATATTTTCATTCACCACAAAATACATCATCTATACCTTGTGCTTTTTGCACCGTACAAAGCATTAATTACTCAAAACTTCAGACAACAGGTTGAATTTTGGAATATCGATTTCAAAAGTTTCCTGAGTATCCATGTTTTTAACCAGGTATTTTCCGTTCATATTTCCTACTCCGGAACGAAGCATTACATTGGAAAAGTAAGCGAAATTTTCGCCTGTTCCTATCTCAGGGGTTAGGCCTATTACGCCGTCACCGATGATCTCTGTGTATCCGAATCCGACGTCAAAGATCAACCATTTTCTTTTTAATATTTTGATAGGAAAGCTTCCGTCATTTTCTATCGTGATATTGTATTTGAAAACATAACGGTTTTCGGAGGGATAACTGTTTTTACTATCATATTCAGGTATTACTGAAACTTTGATATTGGAAGTCATTTTTGAAAACATCATTGTCGCATTTTCTTAATAGATACAAAAATCTCGCCTTTTTTAGGCGAGATTGTATATTATATTATAATTTTAATAAAATTATAATCCTAGGCCTTTTCTTTCGTCACCTCCCATTAAAATTCCAACAGGATTGTCGATAGCTTCTTTTACCGCAACAAGGAATCCTACAGATTCTTTACCGTCGATAATTCTGTGGTCATAAGACATTGCCACGTACATCATTGGTCTGATTACTACCTGCCCGTCAACCGCAACCGGTCTCTGGATGATATTGTGCATTCCTAAGATTGCAGATTGTGGCGGGTTGATGATTGGGGTAGACATCATAGATCCGAAAGTACCACCGTTGGTAATTGTGAAAGTACCACCAGTCATTTCGTCAACTGTAATTTTACCGTCTCTTACTTTTGTAGCAAGATCTTTAATGTTAGCTTCTACAGCGCTGAAAGACATGTTTTCTGCATTTCTCAATACAGGAACCATTAATCCTTTAGGACCTGAAACCGCAATTGAAATATCGCAGAAGTCATAGTTTACTTTGAAGTCTCCGTCAATAGATGCATTTACATCCGGATACATTTGTAATGCTCTTGTAACTGCTTTTGTAAAGAAAGACATGAAACCAAGTCCTACTCCGTGTTTTTGAGCAAATTCTTCTTTATATTGCTTTCTTAATCTGAAGATTTCAGACATGTCAACTTCATTGAATGTTGTTAACATTGCTGTTTCATTCTTCACAGAAACTAATCTCTGAGCGATTTTTCTTCTTAAAACTGAAAGTTTAGTTGTAGTAGTAGATCTTGAACCTGTAGCCGTAAGAGGGCTTCCTCCTAATGCAGTAACTGCAGCTAATTCAGCATCAGTCTTAGTGATTCTACCGTCTCTTCCTGTTCCTGAAACCTGTGCAGCATCCATTCCTTTTTCGTCAAGGATTTTCTTAGCAGCCGGAGATGGAGCTCCTGTAGCGTAAGTTTGTGGAGCAGCAACCGGAGCAGCTGGCTTCGGAGCTTCTTGTTTAGCAGGTTCAGCAGCTTTTGGAGCTTCTTCCTGTTTTGGAGCTTCAGCAGCAGGTGCACCACCTTCTGGTCTTGCAGCATCCATATCAATTAAACAAACTACCTGACCTACTTGTACCACATCACCTTCTTCTGCTTTTAAAGTGATTACACCACTTTGTTCTGCAGGCAATTCCAATGTTGCTTTGTCTGAATCTACTTCAGCGATAGGTTGATCTTTTTCTACATAATCACCATCTTTTACAAGCCAAGTTGCAATTTCAACTTCTGTAATTGATTCGCCCGGTGAAGGAACTTTCATTTCTAAAACTGACATATCGAGTATTTTTTATTTTTTAATTGATTATTATTTAAATTAAGCTGTAACGGGTCTTTTTGCAGGAGCATCATCTCTGTCGAACACTCTGTTGATCACTGCATTTTGGTTTTTCTCAAACATTTTGTGGCTACCTGGAGCCGGAGCACCGCTTGGTACCGGAGCAACTACCTGGATTCCTGTATCTCTGAAGTTTCTCAGGATATAAGACCAAGCTCCCATGTTTTCAGGTTCTTCCTGAGCCCATACCAATTGTTTTCTGTTTTCGTATTTGTTGAAGATCTCCTCAATAGCATCTGTCTGAAGCGGATATAACTGCTCGAATCTTACCAATGCAATGTTTTCACAGTTTAATTCTTCTTTCTTAGCTAATAGTTCGAAGTACAGTTTACCTGAACAAAGAACTAATTTTTCTACTTTTTTAGGATCAGCAGTAGGGTCGTCTAAGATCGGCTGGAATCCTTTGTTTGAGAAGTCTTCAAGTGGAGAAACTACTTTAGGATGTCTCAATAAAGATTTAGGGCTCATTACGATCAATGGCTTTCTGAATGACCATTTCAACTGTCTTCTCAATAAGTGGAAGTAGTTGGCTGGGGAAGTAATATTGGCTACTACCATGTTTTCGTTAGCACAAAGCGTAAGGAATCTCTCCAATCTTGCTGAAGAGTGTTCTGCCCCCTGACCTTCTGAACCGTGAGGCAATAACATCACCAATCCGTCCTGAATTTTCCATTTTTCTTCTGCTGCAGCTAAATACTGGTCAACGATGATCTGAGCACCGTTTACGAAGTCTCCGAACTGAGCTTCCCAGATCGTCAATGTATTAGGTGAAGCCATTGCATATCCGTAGTCAAAACCTAAAACTCCATATTCTGAAAGGTGAGAGTTGAATACATCAAATCTGCTTTCTGAAACGTGTCTTAACGGGATATATTCTTCTTCTGTATCTTCTGTTTTTACGACAGCGTGTCTGTGAGAGAATGTTCCTCTTTCCACATCTTCTCCTGAAATTCTCACATTGTGACCTTCTACAAGAAGTGTAGCATAGGCTAGCCACTCTCCTAACGCCCAGTCTAATGAATTGGCTTCAATAGCTTTGATACGGTTATCGAAAAGTCTTGTAATCTTATTGATGAACTTTTTATCAGCCGGAAGTGTTGACATTTTAAGCGCCAATTCCTTCAATTTAGCCAGGTCATATTTTGTGTCAACAGGTAACTGAACTGCTCCTCTTTTTCCGATTGGATAGTTCGTCCAATCTTCAGCCATGAACACGTCCATTACGTTTTTCTCAATCTCTTTTGAAGCATCAAAATCTTTATCTAAAAGAGCTTTGAATTCCGTTTCCATTTTAGCAATTACATCATTGGAAGTAACGCTGTCTTTAAGCAATTTATCTTTATAAATTTCTCTTGGATTCGGGTGTTTTGAAATGGTTTTATAAAGGTTAGGCTGAGTAAATCTTGGCTCATCCCCTTCGTTGTGACCATATTTTCTATATCCTAAAAGGTCGATATAAACATCTTTTCCGAATTTTGCTCTGAAATCAGCAGCAAAGTGAATTGCATGAACAACTGCTTCAGCATCGTCAGCATTTACGTGCATTACAGGAGATTCTGTAACTTTTGCAATGTCTGTACAGTATGTTGAAGATCTCGCATCCATATAGTTGGTTGTAAACGAAACCTGGTTGTTGACAACGATATGAACTGTACCTCCTGTTCTATAACCTTCAAGGGTCATCATCTGAGCTACTTCGTAAGCAATACCCTGTCCTGCAATAGCACCGTCACCGTGGATGATAATAGGCAATACTTTAGAATAATCTTTGTATTTGTCATCTACTTTTGCACGGCAGATCCCTTCTACCAAAGCAGCAACTGTTTCAAGATGAGACGGGTTTGGAGTAAGGTTGATACAAACCTCTTCTCCTGAAGCCGTTTTGATCTTTTTAGACGATCCTAAGTGATACTTAACATCACCAGAGAATACATCTTCTTCGAATTCTTTTCCTTCAAATTCTGAGAAGATCTGCTTGTAAGATTTTCCGAAAATATTAGTTAGAACATTTAATCTTCCTCTGTGAGCCATTCCCAGAACAACTTCATCTACTCCCAATTGAGAAGATCTTGAAATCAACTGATCTAAAGCCGGGATTAATGTCTCCCCTCCTTCTAATGAGAACCTTTTCTGTCCTACAAATTTGGTATGAAGATAGTTTTCAAAAGCAACCGCCTGGTTTAATTTTAATAAGATTTCTGTTTTTTCGTTCGCAGAAAGGCTTGGGTGGTTTTCGTTTACCTGAAGCCATCTTTTGATGAAATCTTTTTCTTCAACGTTGTTGATGTGCATATATTCTACCCCGATAGAATCACAGTAGATATTTTCAAGGTGCTTGATAAGGTCTGCCAAAGTAGCAGGCTCCTTCATTCCTGTTTCAACTGCACAGTTGAATTTTGTATTTAAATCTTCTTTAGAAAGACCGAAGTTTTCGATGTCTAAAGTAGGAGTATAATGTCTTCTTTCTCTAACCGGGTTTGTCTTCGTAAACAGGTGCCCTCTCGTTCTGTAAGCCTCAATAAGGTTTACTACCTTGAATTCTTTCTTGATGTGCTCAGGAACCTCTCCGCTTGATACTGCCTGAGAGATCTGCTGTACTGCCGGAGCAGCGCTGGCCGAAGCCTGAATAAATTGAATGTTATCGTCATCTCCATAGTTCTCTAAAGCAAAATCGAAGCCTTGAAAGAAAGCTTTCCATGATGGTTCTAGGGAATCTGGGAATTTTAAGTACTGTTGGTATAAATCCTCAATTAACTGAGAATGAGCTGCGTTTAGGAATGAAAATCTGTCCATTATTACAGTTTATCTATTTATTAAAATTTATTTGTAGAATTAATCTTCAAATTTAATAAAAAAAACCGAGTTAGAACAGTCTGAAACCGTTAAAAAAAATTAAGAAAAATTTTATTAAAAAAAAATTACTTATACACTGATAATGAGAGCTTCATGTTTACAGACTCACCTTCCATTGGACGTTCAATGAAGGTCTGGCGAATATCTCCGAAGCGCATCTCGTCTTTTTTGGCTTTCTGAATCAGCTGCTGAATCGCCTTAATTCGTCCTTCGTAGCTTCCTTTGTAGTACATCACGTAATTTTGAGACGGATTTACGGACCTAAAATTGAAATTATTATCAGACACTCCGATTTTCTTTGAAAGGGGAATTCCGAGGAAGTAAGAAACCTCCTTGTCTTTGTAATTGTCTGCATCAGTCATCAGGATCGGATACCCGAATTCATCATCTCTTTTCCCAAGATCCATGGTCACGAAATTATAAACTTTGTTATAATTCATCACAATATTTTTATAAAGAGCGTCTTTCTTATTGGAGGTACTTACATTGATCCCCAACAAGAGCTTGTCTTCTTCATTTTCCACCATCAGACTGTCATACTTGATAGAGGCCATCTGATTGTCTTTTTCGACCTTATTTCCTAAAGAATTTTTAAGATTGACCATACTTTTGTTGATGTTTTCAGCAAAACGGTCTTCTGTCCAGAAATTCTCAACCCTTCTCCAAACCGAAAGTTTAGGAGTATGTACGTACCAGGTTATTTTTGTTTTTTCTGCAGAAATCGGTTTAAATTTAACATCAACCAACGTTGGATTTTCATTTTCGTCCTCAAAAAGCTGATATTTCAAAGTCTTGTTAGGGTTCTCATACCTGATGAACATTTCCCCATCGGTATCATTTTTAGGATCCACATAACTGATGGAGCTCCCCTGCCCTTCATAAGGCGTATAATAATCTATATCGATAGACTGTGAACTGGTAAAAAAGTTATTCCATCTTGTAAAATTCTGAAGGTTATTAAACTGGGCAAACACCTTATCCACCGGATAATCGATCTCTTTTTCAATCGTAAAATTTTTGCTTTCGTCTACAAAATAATACATGGAAGCAGCATATGCTCCTCCCAGAAGAATAATAATTACCGTTAATATTTTAAAAATACGCATCGCACAAAAGTAATACAAATAAAAAAAGTGACCAATATGCTGATCACTCTAGTTGTATGTTTAACAATAATTAACCTAGCAAAGGATAGAAATTAAAAAACAAAAATCACAACATACTACTGACCAATCAATTACCAACAAACCCACTATTAAGATTAGGTAAAATCCCAGTCATTCTTTGACTTCAATAACTTCCATCTCCCAGCTTTCCTTTCTATTACTCCTTACAGACTCTATTTTTTATCGCAAAGATTTTTATTATATGACGTGATATTTCAAGGGAGCAAAGACGGAATCAATTTCATTGATTCTGATTAAGCAGACGCTTAGCACACAGCTTCATCAGCAACATGGTTGTCATCCTTTGCTAACTTAAAATGAACGGTTGAATCCATTTTTCTTTGCGATAAAAAAAAGTGACCAGTATACTGATCACTTTAGTTGTATGTTTTATAATAATTAGCCTAATAAAGAATGGAAGTCACTATTTGACAGATATTTGTTAACAGTTCTTTGATTGAAAAATATTTTAATATATTCAAAACAAAACTCCCAGTCATTATTTGACTTTAATAGCCTCCTTATCCAATATGCGTTCCCGGTGCCAGTATTGCTCCTTTTTTGACGACAACGATACCATCCTGTACAGAATAGGTTCCGTAATCACCGTCCGGAATATGTTTACCGCCAATGATTTTTACATTGTCGCCGATGTAGCAGTTTTTATCAAGAATTGCTTTTTCGATATAGCAATATTTCCCGATCCCCATATTAGGACGACCTGCTCTGTCATTTATAACAATTTCTGTCGTATTCTGATAGAAATCCGCCCCCATTACGTAGGAATTGACAATGGTACTTCCTTTATCAATTCTCGTTCTGTTTCCGATCACGGAATTTTCGATTTTATCAGCCATGATGATACATCCGTCTCCGAAAACAGCCTTGCTTACGTAAGAACCGTTGATCTTAGAGGGCGGAAGCATCCTTGCTCTTGTATAGATAGGTGATGAGGAAAACAGATTGAATTGCGGAAGATCCAGACAAAGGTCGAGATTCGCTTCGTAGAAAGATTCTATCGTTCCAATATCTGTCCAGTAGCCTTCATACTGATAGCTTAACGTCTTGTATTTACCGATCGAATTAGGAATAATGTCTTTTCCGAAATCATCACCAGCTCCTTCGTCGAACATCTTCTTAAGAATCGTCTTGGTAAAGATATAGATCCCCATAGAAGCCAGATATTCTTTTCCTTTATGCTTATTTTCATCCGAAACTTCAGACTGTAAGCCTTCCAACAGGTCATAGCCCGGTTTTTCATAGAAAGAAGTAATATTTCCTTCATCGTCAGACTTCAGAATTCCAAAACCTGTTGCATCTTTAGCATTAACAGGAATGGTTGCAATGGTAAGATCGCCTCCATTTTCAATGTGAAAATCGAGCATTTCTCTGAAATCCATCTGATAAAGCTGATCTCCTGAAAGAATTAAGATATAGTCATAATCATATTTTTCAAGATGCTTCATCGATTGGCGTACGGCATCTGCTGTCCCCTGATACCAGCTGTCATTCTCCACATTCTGCTCAGCAGCCAGAATGTCTACAAATCCCTTGCTGAAAATATCAAAGTGATAGGAATTCTTAATATGTGAATTCAGGGATGCGGAGTTAAACTGAGTCAAAACCAGAATTTTATTCAATCCTGAATTCAGACAATTGGAAATAGGAATATCCACCAGCCTGTATTTCCCTGCGATAGGTACAGCTGGTTTTGATCTTGAATACGTTAACGGGAATAATCTTGTTCCTCTGCCACCTCCCAGTACAATAGAGATTACATTTCTGTTCATAAATATCTTGCGTTTTTTATTAAGTTTACTGTTCTATTCTTAGTGTTAGTATTAGTCTGAAACATTTTTACGGTAAAAAGAGATTCTACAGTTTTCATTTGGATCAGCTTTTATATAAAGCTATGTATTTTTCTGCAGATTTCTCCCATGCAAAATCAAAATTCATGTTCGCATGGATAAGATCTTCCATCACTCCTTTCTGATTATAGATTTCTAAAGCTCTGCTCATCGCATGAACAATATCATCTACTCCCGCATAGGTAAAGTTCAGTCCAGCTCCGCCGGTTGAAATATCTTCTACCGTATCTCTGAGCCCACCCGTATATCTCACTACCGGAACGGTCCCATACCTCATAGAATACATTTGATTCAGCCCACACGGCTCCACTCTGGAGGGCATCAGAAGAAAATCTGCCGAAGCATAAATCTTATGGGAAAGATGTTCTTTATACCCCAGATCCAGCGCAAAATTGGTATACGTATAATCGTACTCTTTCAGTTTATTTTCAATATAGGTATTTCCTGAGCCTAAAACCATCACATTCAACCCGCCATAGCTCTGTTTGATACTTCGCCACACCACATCCGGAAGCAGATCTGCTCCTTTTTCGGTTGCGAATCTGCCGATAAAGGCAAATAATGGTAATTCAGGTTTTAAACCGTATTCTTTACACAGCTTTTCTTTATTCTTTTTCTTTTTGGCAACGGCATTTTTGATGGTAAAGTTAAAATCCAGCATCGGATCGGTTTCCGGATTCCATACTTCGGTATCAATCCCGTTGATGATTCCGTATGCTTTTCCGAATTCCTGACGCACCAAGCTCTCCAAGCCGCGGAAGCTTACAAAAAGTTCTTCAAGATAGCCTTCGGAAACGGTGGTAAAGGCATGGGAACATTTAATCATACTGGCCAAAGGGTTCATGAGGCCGTTCCAATCCATCAGACCCCATTTATATGCATCAAATGCGGGCATATAGTTCGCCATATTCCAGCTCATCATTCCCTGGTATTCTCCGTTGTGAATAGTTCCTATCGTCTTTACTCCCTGCAGAAATTCAAATTCCGGACAATGCTGCACCATAAAAGGTACAAGTCCGGTATGATAATCATGACAATGCAGTACATCCGGGCGAATTTCCATCGCACACATCCAATGCAAAATCCCCTGCTGAAAGGCAAGAAACTGAAAACTTTCATCCTGATACCCGTAAGGATTATCCCTATCCAGTAATCCGGGAATCTTTACCATATACAATTCAAAGCCCAGAACATCTGATTTTTCTTTCATCACCTGAACCTGAAGCATATTCGGACCCTGATGGATAAAACCGTCGAAAACCAGGTCAAATTCATGGTCATAAACAAAGGGTTTATTATACCATGGCATCACTACCTTAGCCTCTATTCCTTTTATTTTGTTCTGATATTTGGGCAATGCCCCGACCACATCTGCCAGACCCCCAACTTTTGCAATAGGGTAACACTCTGTACTTAAATGATATACCGTCATAATTTCTCTTCTGGGTTCATTAATTTCTGTTCAAAGCACCAAGTTTCTTAATCTCCGTATGCTATGATTTAAATTTTATTCTGTGTAATTTGTACTTTTTATCTTTTTTCTGTCTCAAAATAAGGCCTGCCAGAGGCGGAAGCTTCACGGTCATCGATTTATGATGCCCTCTCCATTCTTCATATTTTTCTTCCAGTATTTCAGAAAGCACCCCGCTACCAGCATATTGCTCGTCATCTGAATTAAAAACGACCTCCCAATGGGTTCCCGCCGGAATCCCTATCTTATAATCCAATACTTTTGGAGCCAGATTCAAGGCAACCATCAGAATGTCATCTCTTTTTTTCCCTTTTCTAAGATAAACATAAACGGAATTCTCCAGATCATCTGCTTCTATCCATTCGAAACCGCTTTTGTCGAACTGGTTTTCATAAAAGGCGGATTCTGATGTATAAAAGTGGTTTAATTCTTTGACAAGTTCCTGTAAGCCTTTATGAACCGGGTATTTCAGCAAATGCCAATCCAGACTCTGAGTAAAATTCCATTCACTGGTCTGTCCGAATTCATCGCCCATAAAAAGCAGTTTTGCTCCCGGGTGGGTATACATATATACATATAAGGTACGAAGGTTGGCAAACTTCTGCCATTCGTCTCCTTTCATTTTATAAATCAGACTTGCTTTTCCATGCACCACTTCGTCATGAGACAAAGGCATCATATAATTCTCATTATACATATACATGGAAGCAAAAGTAAGTTTATGGTGATGGAATTTCCTGTTGGCAAAATCTTCTTTAAAATAATCAAGGGTATCATGCATCCAGCCCATCATCCATTTCATTCCAAAGCCTACTCCGCCATCATGAACAGGCTTGGTCAACATAGGAAAATCCGAACTTTCTTCTGCAATGGTCATAATTTGATCTCCATACTCTTTATACATCGCAGTATTAAATTCCTGCAGAAAAGCTTTAGCTTCCAGATTTACATTTCCGCCATATATATTAGGCTCCCATTCCCCTTCATTCCTTGAGTAATCCAGGTGAAGCATTGATGTTACTGCATCTACACGAAGCCCGTCAGCATGGTAACGATCCAGCCAGAACATCGCATTGGAAATCAGGAAAGACTTTACTTCATTCCTTCCGTAATTGAAAATATATGATTTCCAGTCAGGATGGAACCCTTTTCGTGGGTCTTCATGTTCATAGAGATAAGATCCGTCAAAACGGTGAAGCCCGTTGGCATCTCCCGGAAAATGAGATGGTACCCAATCCAGAATAACGCCTATTCCATTTTTATGAAGTTCATCGATCAGGTACATCAGATCTTGTGGTGAACCAAAACGTGAAGTTGCGGCATAAAACCCGGTAATCTGATACCCCCAGCTGGGATCATACGGATATTCCATCACAGGCATGAATTCTACATGGGTAAAGCCCATTTCTTTGATATAAGGAACCAGTTTTTTGGCAATATCACGATAGTTTAAAAAACGGTCTGGATCATTACCTTCTCTCACCCAAGAGCCAAGGTGCAACTCATAAACAGATATGGGAGCATCAAGACTGTTGTTCTTCCAGCGGTTTTCCATCCATTCCCTGTCATTCCATTCATACCAGGTTGTAGAAACCAATGAGGCAGCCTGTTTATTCTGTTCCCAACTTAATGCATAGGGATCACTTTTCTCAAGAATCTCACCTCTTGGGGTTTCAATCGCATATTTATATAAAGTCCCCCAGGTAAGCCCTTCAATGAATCCTTCCCAGATCCCGGACTCATCCCATCTTGGAAACAGAATATGATCTTTATGATTCCAGTTATTGAAATTTCCTATCACAGAAACTTTTTTGGCATGCGGTGCCCAGACTGAAAAATAAATTCCTTTTACGCCATCTTTCTCTGCAGAATGCGCTCCAAACTTCCCATACAGCTTATAATGCCTACCTTCTTTGAAAAGGTACACATCATGATCGGTAAAAAGCGTATAGGTTTTAACAGAATTCATCAAGATCAGTTTGTATTTATATTTTTCCTGAAACTACGAAAAATACTGACAACAGTGATTAATTATTCATCAAATAATTATCAAGTTAGTTTTCTTCTTTCGTCTTCTATCAAATATATCATTTTTTAGATCATATTTTTATGATTTCAAAACAATCTTTTTTATAAATTTAGCAAAGTAATATTTATGAAACACTATGATGAGGTTTGAACTTTATACGGAAGAAAAAGACGACCGACCGGTATTTGTCACCGGAAATTTTAACAACTGGAACCCCAGAGATTACAACTATCAACTTCAACAAAAGGATGCCAGCAATTATTTTATAGAGATTGAGGATCAGATTCTCCCTGAGAATATTGAATACAAATTCACGAAAGGAGGTTGGGAAAATGTAGAGCTGGACCAATACGGAAATATGACTCCAAACCGGAAAATAAAAAAATCCAAGGGAGTAACTTCTGATCTTGTAAAAAAATGGAGATTAAACTGGGGCCCCTTCAAGGAAGAGTATTTTCCTGTAGCAGAAGTCATTTCTGAAAAATTTTATATCCCGCAGCTTGATCGCTACCGAAAGGTCTGGGCACTGCTTCCCCACGATTATCACGCTACAGACAAAAGATACCCTGTTCTGTATCTTCAGGATGCTCAGAATCTTTTCAATGAAGGCAGTGGTTTCGGGAATTGGGAAATTGATAAAAAGTTGTCTATTCTTGCGGAATACGGACGTGGTGACGTCATTATCATTGCTATAGAACATGGAAGCGAAGACAGAATCAAAGAATATATTTTTGATAATGATAATGTAGCCAACGGTTCTGAAGGAAAAAAGTACATCCGTTTTATCACAGATACCCTAAAACCTTTCGTGGATGAAAACTACCGAACGAAAAAAGACCGTGACAATACAGGAATCGGAGGAAGTTCATTGGGAGCTCTTATTAGTATCTACAGTGGATTTCTTTATCCCGAAGTCTATTCTAAGTTATTGATTTTTTCCCCTTCTCTATGGGTGGAGCCGAACAATAATTTCCCTATGATGAGCTTCAGAGTTCCTTTCAAAACAAAGATCTACCTGTATGGCGGCGGTCAGGAAGGTTCTAAAATGGTTAAAAGAATTCATGTTTTCGAAGAATATCTGAAAAGATGGGAAAAGAAAAACCTTTTTGATTTTGAATTCAGAACAAGCATCAACCCGGAAGGGACTCACAATGAATTTTACTGGTCACAGGAATTCCCTAGAGCCATTGAATGGCTGTTCTATGACAACACCGAAAATCCTCTTGAAGTAAAACCACAACAACAAAGCATTAAGAATTAAACTGTATGAAATTAATCAACAAAAAAAATAAGAATTACACTCAGGTCTTTCACCTATTTACGGAAGAAGAATGGATCAAAACAGGTAAAAATTTCAATAAGAATATCGCTACTTTTTTCACTGGAAAAAAACATGAGGTTTTCGTGAACGCCCATGAAGAAGGGATTACTTATTTTATCGGACTGGGGAAATCTACTTTACAGAACTTTGAAATCCAGCAGGTGGCTGTAAAGTTTTCACAAACCCAAAAAGACAAATTACAGGCGGTGCCCACTTTAGCACTGGCAGATTTCATGAATGAAAAACAATTTGAAGAATTTGTCAAAGGTCTGCTTATCGGAACTTACAACTATCCTTTTGAAAAAAAACACGCTTTCTGGAATGCAAAATTCGAACTCCATTTTGAAAATTTAAGCCAGAAAAAACTGGATCATATCGCTCAGAAAGCTGAAGCATTAAGTAACGGGCAGATTGCCTGTCAGGATTGGCTGAATAAACCTGCCAATCTTAAAAGGCCGGACGCTTTCAGCCTGTACCTTAAAAATTTAGCAAAAAAACACGAATTAAAATACACTGTATTCAACAGAAAGAAATGCGAAGAACTTGGTTTAGGTGCTTACCTTGCCGTTAACCAAGGCAGTGCTTACGATGCCGCTTTTACTATTTTAGAATATAAAACGACCGTTAAAAACGCAAAAACCTATGGTCTGGTCGGAAAATGTGTTCTATTTGATACCGGAGGAATCTCATTAAAGAATTCTGCCAATCTGCATTATATGAAATCTGATATGGGTGGTGCTACAGCTGTTCTTGGGACTCTGATCTACGCTGCAGAAATGAAACTTCCTGTGAATATCGTTGCTGTTCTTCCGATTACAGACAATGCTATTTCCGAAAAGGCCCTGCTTCCCAGCGATGTCATTACCGCCTACAATGGAAAAACCATTGAAGTCCTTGATACCGATGCTGAAGGCAGGCTAATTCTTGCTGATGGACTTTCTTATCTTTCCAAAAATTATAAAACAGATTTCCTTATCGACCTGGCTACGTTAACGGGAAGCTCGGTTCGTATGTTCGGGGATACCTGTGGGGCTATGTTTTCCAATAATGATGATCTGAAAAACATCCTGATAAAGACCGGAGATCAGACCAATCAAAGACTTTGGAATCTTCCGCTATGGGACATATGGAAAGAGGACATCCAATCGGACGTAGCCGATATGAAAAACATTTCTATGAAACCTATCGGAGACTGTATCATCGCCGCCAAATTTCTGGAACAATTCATTGAAAACCACCCTAAATGGGCCCATCTGGACATTGCCGGAGTAGCCTTCGGAAACGTTGGATACGCCAAAGAAAAAGCAGCAACCGGATATGGAGTTCAATTGCTCGTGGATTTAATTGAAAATTATCACTAAAAATTAGTTTTTTACAAAAAATCTCTGTATACTTGATTAGTGGATTTTCAAAAACGCATGATATTCCGTTTTTTACCATTAATAAAACAACAAACAATTGCTTTTATTTTTGAAAATCCACTAAATTATAAAAAACATTATATGGAGAAGAAAACGATTGTATGTATTTCCTGTTACTACAAGGGGTATGATTTTATGGACGAAATGAAGAAGCTCGGCAATAATATCATCCTGGTAACATCAGAAAACCTTAAAGAAAAAAACTGGCCCTGGCATGCCATCGATGAGGTATTTTATATGCCAGAGCTCAAACCGTCCGTATGGAATCTGGAGCACCTGATTCAGGGATTTTCGCATCTGATGAAAAGCAGAAAAGTAGATGCGGTAGTAGCCCTTGATGATTATGATGTGGAAAAAGCAGCATTAATCAGGGAAACGTTTCGTATTCCGGGAATGGGACAAACCACTCACCGCTATTTCAGAGATAAACTGGCCATGCGCCAGAAAGCAAAAGACTCAGGAATCAATGTTCCCGAATTCACTGCTGTTTTCAATGATGACGAAGTGAGCAGTTTTGCAGACAGGGTACCGGCACCATGGGTGTTAAAGCCAAGATCAGAAGCCTCTGCATCAGGGATTAAGAAAATCACCTCCAAGGAACAACTTCATGAAGCTTTGGAGACTCTTGGGGAAGAACGTCATCTGTTTTTACTGGAAAGCTTTAAACCCGGAGATGTATACCATGTGGACAGCCTTACGTTCAACAAAGAAATTGTATTCACTTCCGCATCCAAATATCTGGCTCCTCCTATGCAGGTTTCTCACGAAGGAGGCGTGTTCCGGTCTAAGACACTGGGAAGATATTCTGATGAATTCAAAGCACTGGAAGAGATCAATGCAAAGGTCCTTTCAAGCTTCGGATTACTCAACGGTGCCACTCATACCGAATTTATCCGTGGAAAAGAAGATGGGAAATGGTATTTCCTTGAAACATCCTCACGGGTTGGTGGAGCCCATATTCCTGATCTGGTGGAAGCCTCCAGCGGAATCAATATCTGGCGGGAATGGGCGAAGATTGAAGATGCTCTTCTGAGAGGTAATGATTACAGCGTTTCACCTCCTACAGGCTATTATTCAGGACTTATCGTTGCCCTTATCAAGGATAAAGAACCGGATTACAGCAGTTTCGAATGTGAAGAAGTAGTCAAATTTCTCCCGATAGATTATCATGTCGGTATTGTTTACAAATCCAGTGATGCTGTCATTGTACAGGAAAAGCTGGATAGCGCCGCTGAAAAGATACAGATGGAAATGCTGAATATTTTACCTCCTAAAAGCAGTAAATTAAGCAGTTAAAAAAATAAACACAACATTAAAAGTAAAAGAAATTTAAATGCCTCACATCGAACATACCGATTATTATTCGAATATATTGGGAACCAGCCTTAAAGTGGAAGTGACCGGACATTACGGGCATCCTATCATCATGTTTCCAACCTCTCAGGGACAGTATACCCAGAATCATGACTTTCACCTTAATGGAAGCATCAACTGGTTTATAGAACAGGGAAAAGTAAAGCTTTATAATATTCAGACCATTGACGCCTGGAGTTTTTATGATGAAAAGATCTCCCCACAGCAGAGGATCAGAAATTACGAACGTTATGTACAGTTTCTGATTCAGGAATTTGTGCCTTATATCCAGAAACTTCATAAAACCCATCGTGTTGCGGTGGCCGGAGCCAGTTTCGGAGGGTATCATGCGGCCAATTTCGCTTTCAGGTTTCCGGATGTGGTTTCCCACCTGATTTGCCTTTCGGGAGCATTCAGCATCAGGAATTTCATGAACGGATATTCTGATGAACTGGTGTACTTCAATTGTCCGAGAGAGTTTGTAAGAAACGATGATGCCTGGAAATACAAACATATGCATATTGTACTGAGCACTTCTGACCAGGATATTTGTAAAGATAAAAACATTGAAATGGCGGAGATCTTAAGGATAAAGGGCATCGATTTCTGGTATGATGAGAGAAAATGGATCGGACACGACTGGCCTTTGTGGAGAATGGTGTTCCCAACGTTTATAGGGGCTTATTTCTCCTGAACCGGATAAAATGTAAACACAAAAGACACATTTTTTTAACACTTAAGTTATTTTTAGGTACTACTAATGGTAAGAAAAGTACACTTAAGTTTTTTGAAAATCAAAGATTTTCAGTTTTCCCAAATATCACAATTGAAGATGCGATATTTTCCTCCTCCGGAGGGGTGTCAAATCTTTGATTTGACGGGGTGGTCAAAAAAAATATAAGAAAAAATACACATCAATTTAAAAAACAGAAATTATGGCAAAAAAAGTAGGAATTCTATTCGGTATGGAAGATACATTTCCCTGGGCATTCATAGACAAAGTGAATGAACTGGGGGGCGGAGATATTGTAGCAGAGCCTGTAACCATTGATAAACTGGAACAGGGTGCTGACTATGGATATGCGGTAATCATCGACAGAATTTCCCAGGACGTTCCCTTTTACAGAGCCTATCTGAAAAATGCAGCACTTAATGGTACTTATGTAATCAACAATCCTTTCTGGTGGAGTGCTGATGAAAAATTCTTCAACAATGCGCTCATGTCAAAACTTGGGATACCACTTCCTAAAACCGTTTTGCTTCCGTCTCATGAAAGGCCTGACAACACTTCAGAAACTTCATTCAGAAATCTTAAATTTCCTCATGACTGGGAATATATTTTCAACTATGTAGGTTTCCCTGCTTATATGAAGCCTCATGACGGCGGTGGATGGAAAAGTGTTTACAGAGTGGAAAATCCGGATGATCTTTGGAATAAGCTGAGTGAAACAGAGCAGCTTGTAATGATGGTACAGGAAGAGATCGTCTTTGATGATTATTACAGGGTATACTGTCTGGGCAGAAAATATGTTCATATTATGCCTTATGAGCCAAGAAACCCACATCATTTAAGATATGCAACTACCCATCAGACTCAGGGTACAGAACTGGAAAAATTATTGAAGACCATTCATGATTATACGATCAAAATGAACGAAGCATTGGGATATGATTTCAATACGGTGGAATTTGCCGTAAGAGACGGTATTCCTTACGCTATTGATTTCTGTAATCCGGCTCCGGACGCAGACAGAAATTCTGTAGGAGAAGAAAATTTCGCATGGATCATAGAGCATGCTGCAAAGCTGGCTATTGAAAAAGCTAAAGAATATGTTCCGGGGAAACCTAATATTACGTGGGGAACCTTTGTGAAAGATTCAATACAATAAATCATTGAAAAAATAAAAAACACAAGAAAAATGCATCAGTTTACTATTGGAATAGAAGAAGAGTATCAGATCATCGATGTTGAAAGCCGGGATCTTGTCTCTCACGTTTCTAAAATCATTGAAGGGGGCAAAGCGGTTTTAAGTGAAAACTTAAAGCACGAAATGCATGAATCTATGATTGAAATGGAAACAGGAATCTGCCAGAATATTCAGGAAGCCAGGGCAGAATTGACGAATTTAAGAAAACACCTGATCAATACTGCTCATGAGCAGGGACTTCGTGTTTCCGGAGGTGGTACTCACCCATTCTCGCATTGGTCAGAAAACAATATCACACAAGGAGAAAGATACATCAAAATTGTAGATGATATGGGCGATGTGGCCCGCGAAAATCTTATTTTCGGACTCCATGTGCATATCGGAATTCCTAATCGGGAAGAGGGAGTGAGAATTCAGAATGTGATGCGCTATTTCCTGCCTCACGTATATGCTCTTTCTACCAACTCCCCATTCTGGATCGGAAGGTATACCGGATTCAAGTCTTACCGACAGGAAATTTTTGTAAAATTTCCAAGAACCGGTATTCCAAGTTATTTTACCTCTTTGGCAGAATTTGACAGCTATGTTGATCTTCTTGTGAAAACCGGAACGATCGACAATGCCAAGAAAATCTGGTGGGATCTGCGTGTTCACCCGTTCTACCCTACCATTGAGTTCAGAATCTGTGACATGCCGTTAAGGATTGATGAAACCGTTTGCCTTGCAGCCATTATGCAGAGCTTAGTGGCAAAAATCTATAAGCTTCATCAGCAAAATCTTAGTTTCAGAAGCTACAGAAGACTGCTTCTGAACGAAAATAAATGGCGTGCTTCCAAAAGTGGTATTGAGGCGCATCTGATCGACTTCGGTAAAGAAGAATCTGTTCCATATCCTCATTTATTAAAAGAACTCTTAGAGTTTATTGATGATGTTGTAGATGATTTAGGATGCCGCCACGAAGTTGAATATGCATGGAAAATTCTGGAAAACGGAACCGGCGCAGACCGACAGCTTCAGATCTTTAAGGAAACGGGTGACCTTACCAAAGTGGTTGATTATATGATCTCGGAAACAGAGTATGGCATAACACATGGAGAACATGCTTCATAATATTTTTGGTAACTTTACAAAAAATATGATGTAATGAAAGATATTCGAATTGCTCTGCTGGACATGAACAACAATCATGTCAATCAAGGCTTTAGAAACATTAAAGAGATTTCCGAGGCATTTCAGCAGAACTCTGAAGAAAATGTAATTATTGAGACCTTTGATGTAAGGTTTAAAGACGAAATGCCGGAGATCGGAGACTTTGATATTTTTATTTCTTCAGGCGGACCGGGCAATCCACACAGAGAAGGTTTTGCATGGGAAGACAGGTTTGCCAACTTTTTAGATTCGGTTTTTGAACACAACAAATACAATGAGGATAAAAAATACCTTTTCCTGATCTGCCATTCATTCCAATTGGCAAGTATTCACTGGAAACTGGGGAACATCTGTAAAAGAAAATCTTATTCTTTCGGAGTAATGCCTGTTCACAAGACGAAAGAAGGCAGAGAAGAGTTTTTATTCAAAAATCTTCAGGATCCTTTCTATGCGGTAGACTCAAGAGCTTATCAGTTTATTGAGCCTGATCACGAACGTTTTGAAGAATTGGGTATGACGGTAATGGCTATTGAAAAATTCCGTCCTCATATCAATCTGGAAAGAGCGATAATGGCGGTCCGTTTCTCGGATGAAATATTCGGGACTCAGTTTCACCCTGAAGCCAGCCCTGAATCTTTGATAGAAAACCTGAAGGATGAAAAGAACAGAGAAGCTATGATCGAAAACTTCGGTATGGAAAAGTATCTTGAAACGATGGACAGAATTGATGATGAAGATAAAATCATCCTGACCAGAAATCAGATCCTTCCGAGATTCCTTCAGTTTGCAAAAAAAAACATTTTGAAAGAAATTGAATCTTTGGCTTAATAAGTCAGGAAGCTGGAAGAGGGAGGCTCGAAGTTATCAGTAGTCATTAAACTTCTGGTAAAATTTTGATTTTGATCAGGTATAAAAACACCTTAATTTAAAGTACAGACTTCACCTACTCCCTCTTCCAACATCCAACATCATTCTATAAAATATCGGGCATTATTGCTCGATTTTTTTAACCTCACAAAAGAAAAAAATATGATCCCAAAATACAGAAAACAGTTCAATCAGGAATTTTCACAGGATAAATATCAGCAGCTAAAAGATACTTTAAAGCAAAAAGGAGGAATAAAACCTACCTTCAGGATTTCTGAGAGCCCTCTTTTTCTTACCAAAGAATTTGAAGGCAAACTTCTGGATGCCAGTGAAAGTATAATCAGCCAGATCAAAGCCCTTCCGGATGAACTCCTTCAAAAAGCTATTCCTGACAATTGCAGGGTTCCTAACGATACAAACCAGCCTCATTTTTTTACCATAGATTTTGGGATCTGCAAAAGTGAAAACGGAGAAATCGAACCCCAACTGATAGAACTACAGGCTTTCCCTTCATTATACGCTTTTCAGAAAACCTTTGAAGAGACATTTTGCGAGGTATATCCTTTTCTTTCTAATATTAAAAACCCAATGCCTCATGAAACTTTTAAGAACTATCTGAAAGAGTTGATTGTAGGTGATGAAAACCCGGAAAACGTAGTTCTTCTAGAAATTTTTCCGGAAAAACAGAAAACTGCCATTGATTTTGCTTTAACAGAACAACTCTTAGGAATAAAAACAGTCTGCCTGACAAAAGTAAAGAAGGAAGGAAAAAAACTGTATTATGAAAATGATGGCAAACCGATTCAGATCAAAAGGATCTACAACCGTGTAATCTTTGATGAACTGGACAGAATACCAGACCTGAAGACTGAATTTGATTTTCGTGAGGAAGTGGAGGTAAAATGGATCACACATCCCAACTGGTTTTTTAAAATTTCAAAATTTCTTTTACCATTATTAAAGCACCCATTCGTCCCAAAAAGTTATTTCTTGCACGAATTTCCGGAAAATGAAAGTCTTGAGGATTTTGTATTGAAACCTTTGTTCTCATTTGCAGGAAGCGGGGTAAATCTGAACCCTACCAAAGAAATTACAGACGCTATTGAAGACAAAGAAAACTATATTCTGCAGAGAAAAGTTACCTATGAACCGATCTTCGAAGATATTAACGGAGATTTTTCAAAAGCCGAAATCCGTTTGTTGTATATTTGGCGGGAAAATGATGAACGTCCTATTCTATTGGAAAATCTGGGAAGAATGACTAAAGCCGCAATGGTAAATGTAGATTTCAATAAGAAAGATGCCATCTGGATCGGAAGCTCAAATGCTTTTTTTGCAGAAGGATAGTTTTTGAACGATTAAGATCAAAATAGAATTATTACTAAAATAAGACTCGGCTGAACCTTTGGTTCAGCCGAGTCTTTAAATATTACAGGTTAATTTTATATATTCTTATCATCTTCCAGTAATTCCCTTGCTTGGTATTCCTGTACCAGATCAATAGCGTTAGAAATCACATCGCTCAGAGCAGTAATGAAAGTACCTTCTTCTGCCATTCCTATAGCGTGTTTCAGGGCTTCAATTTCTTTTGGAATAATTTCATAGCTCACATCTCTTCCGGCTTCATTGATTCCATCGATAATCAGTCCGTTAATTTCTTCTTCGGTTCTTCCACGAAGGTGTTTCTCATTCCGGATGATAATATAATCGAACATTCTACCGGCAATTTTACCACATTCTTTAATATCATGATCCCGTCTGTCTCCCACTCCGGAAATAATCCCGATCTTCTTCGTAGATTCTACATTTTTCAGGTAATCTTCAATGGCTTCATACCCTGAAGGGTTGTGAGCAAAGTCGATCAGTACTTTGAAGTTTTTGAACTTAAAGACATTCAATCTTCCTGGAGTAAGCTGAGCGCTAGGAATGAATGTTCGTAAAGAATTCGAAATATCTTCAATTCCAAATCCATAAAGGTAGCTTGCCAGACTGGCTGCCAATACATTTTCAATCATGAATCTGGCTTTCCCTTCCATGGTGATAGGGAAGTCTTTGGCTTTTCCGATTCTGATCTTCCAGTCTCCTTTTTTAATGGTTACAAAACCTTCTTCATATACACAGGTAATCTTTCCTTCTTTTGCAAATTTTACAATATGAGGATTGTTTTCATCCATACTGAAGATTGCCACATTCGAATCCAGATCATTGACAATTTTCATTGAATATTCATTGTCCGCATTCAGTACACTCCAGCCACTTTTCTTTACACTGTCCAGGACTACCCGTTTCACTTTGGTAAGATCTTTAAGATTGTGAATATCATTCATTCCCAGATGATCTTCTTCAATATTGGTCAAAACTCCAATATCGCATTGTGAAAATCCAAGTCCGGAACGTAAGATCCCTCCTCTGGCAGTCTCAAGAACTGCAAATTCCACCGTAGGATCTTTCAGGATAAATTCTGCAGAAAGTGGCCCTGTAGTATCTCCTTTTGACAGCATCGTATTCTGGATGTAAATTCCGTCTGAAGTAGTGAATCCTACTCTATAGCCATTACTCTTTACAATATGTGAAATAAGCCTTGTGGTCGTTGTTTTTCCGTTGGTTCCTGTTACAGCAATAATTGGAATGGTAAAAGGTTTTCCCTGAGGATAAAGCATATCAACTACCGGTGCCGCAACATTTCGGGGCAGCCCTTCGCTTGGAGCCAGGTGCATTCTGAAACCAGGTGCCGCATTCACTTCTATGATAGCTCCGCCACTTTCCTTTAATGGTTGGGTTAAATTTTCAGCCATAACATCAATCCCACAAACATCCAGACCGATAATCTTAGAAATTCTTTCCGCCATCGTGATATTTTCCGGATGTACCATGTCTGTAACATCAATTGAAGTTCCCCCGGTTGAAAGATTGGCTGTTGATTTCAGATACACCACTTCCCCTCTCTGAGGAATAGTCTCCAGAGTGTACTGAAGCTTTTCAAGCAGCTCCAGAGTATCTTTATCCACTTCTATTTCGGTCAGTACATTTTCGTGTCCGTAGCCTCTTCTCGGATCTTTATTTTCTTTATCGATAAGCTGCTGAAGATTAAGTTCCCCATCTCCTACAACGTGAGCAGGAACTCTTCTGGCTGCTGCAACCATCTTATTGTTGATCACCAGAATACGGAAATCATACCCGGTAATGTATTTTTCAACAATTACTTTCCTTGAATATTTCTGTGCGTGTTCCAGACCAATTTTCGCAGACTCCCAATCATTAACATTAATGGAAGAACCTTTCCCATGATTCCCGTCCAAAGGTTTTAAAACAATTGGATACCCGATCTTTCTGATCACATTATTTAAGTCTTCTTCATCTACTACCAGATCTCCGATCGGAACAGGAATGGCAGCATCATGAAGCATCCTCTTGGTTAATTCTTTGTTACAGGCAATATCCACAGCAATAGAACTCGTATTTCCGGTAATCGTAGCCTGAAACCGCTGTTGATTGACTCCATAACCCAATTGTACCAGGGAATTGGTTCCTAACCTGATCCAGGGAATTCTTCGGGAAGCAGCTTCTTCTACAATACTTCCTGTAGAAGGACCGAGACGCACACGCTCTCTTATTTCTTTTAATTTATGAATACATGCATTCAGATTATAATCTTTCCCTTCAATCAATGCTTCTGCAATCTTTACAGCCTCTTCTGCGGCATAGATTCCTGCATTTTCTTCAAGATAATTGAATACTACATTATAGACTCCCGGTGTTTTGGTTTCACGGGTTCTTCCAAACCCCACATCCATCCCCGCCAGTGTCTGGATTTCTAAAGCAATATGCTCAATGACATGCCCCATCCACGTTCCGGTTTCCACTCTGTGGAAAAAGCCACCCTCTACTCCTTCTGAGCATCGATGGGTAACGAGCGAAGGCATTAATTTTTCAATCCTCTCCCTGAATCCATCGATTTTATTGGTAGGATAATTCTCCATTTCTTCAAGGTCCAATCTCATCTGTATCAGCTTCTTTCTTCTGATGCTCCAGATGTTAGGACCACGTAGTGCCTGAATCTTTTCGATTTTCATATCTATTGGCATTTTAACCGTTAATAATAACTCCTTTCATAACCAAAGATAATGTAAAACCCTAAACAAAACCATACCTTGTTTAAAGATTTATTAAAAAAATATTAATTTTTATTAACATTCTTAAATCACTAAAAATCAACTAAAGATGGCACGAATTTCGTCAAATAATGTTAATTATTTTTTAATTTTGCAGTATGACAAAACCTGTTGGAAAATTAATAGTTATCGGTGGCGCTGTAAACAAAGGTAGTTTTTCAGAAACCGACTATGATCAGAATATAGAAAAGAATCTTAACTTTTTTGAACGTGGAATTTTACGAAAGATCATCAACGAATCTAAGCATAAGGAAGATTCGGTGATTGAGATTGTAACTACTGCTTCTCAGATTCCTCAGATTGTAGGATCTGAATATAAAAAAGCATTTGAGTTTTTAGGAGCTAAAAATGTAAACGTTCTTGATATTCACAACCGTGAGGAAGCGAATTCTGACGCTATGGTGGCCAGAGCTAATGCAGCAGATGTGATGATGTTTACCGGCGGTGATCAGCTAAGACTTACCTCAATTCTTGGCGGAACCCGATTTCATGATACTATTCTTTTAAAATACCAGGAACAGGATTTTATTTATTCCGGAACATCGGCAGGGGCAGCAGCAGCTTCTGAGAATATGATCTATCAGGGCAGCAGCTCTGAAGCTCTTTTAAAAGGTGAAATCAAAACCACACAAGGACTAGGACTGATCGATAATGTGATCATCGATACCCATTTTGTACAGCGAGGCAGAATCGGGCGTCTTTTCCAGGCAGTGGTCAATAATCCGAGGACTTTGGGAATCGGCCTTGGAGAAGATACCGGGCTTTTCATTCATAATGATGTAATGACTGCCGTAGGTTCGGGACTTGTGATCCTTGTAGACGGAAGGTTCATCAAAGATACCAACCTTACGAATATCAATCTTGGAGAACCTATTTCTATTGATAATCTGACGGTGCATGTAATGTCTATGAATGATCATTATGATCTTACCACAAAAACGCTGACGATTGAGAATTCTCAGTTTAATCCTATTCCTCAGGATAAATAATCAAAAAATATATTAAAAACGAGATTTGAGTCTCGTTTTTTTATTGGATGAAAGTCAATAGATTGTTTCTATTTTTCAAGCCAGATTAAAGCTCCACAGCTCTTTTTTTTGCTTTCGCAGATTTTTTATTTTATCAGAAAAAGTAAAAGCATGTTTTTGGGCATTCCTGTTTTTATAATAAAAGTTCGATGGAGAATAATGTGAATTTTGTAGGTTTTGGCTAAAGCCGAATGTAAATTATTTTTACGCAATTATATACTTCAATGTACCACACATAGTTACCTTTTTTCAATCACAGAGTATAATTGTTAGAAAAAGCTAGTATGCCAACTACAAATCTACATAAAAATACATTTTTCAAATCTATAATTGACCTCGTTGACCACCTTCAAACTGATAATGATTGTAGGGAGTATTTGGAGAAAATTAGATGGAATGGTGAGCCTGAGTGTCCTCATTGTGGAAGTAAGTCAGCTAAACATTATAGATTGAATAAAGAAAACTTCAAAGGTCTTTACAAATGCAAAGATTGTAAGAATCGCTTTACTGTAACTGTAGGTACTATGTTTGCATCCTCGCATATTCCACTTAGAAAGTGGTTTTTAGCAATATTCATTTTTGCATCACATAAAAAGGGAATAAGTAGTATGCAACTTCATAAAGACCTTAATATCACTCAGAAAACAGCTTGGTATATGCTAAATAGAATTAGATATAATTTCAATCAGGACCATATTGTTGTTTTTGATAGTGATACACAGGCTGATGAAACATACATAGGTGGCGAAGCTAGAAAGAAGAATAATGAACATAAGAATACACAAGGTAGGTCTTTGAAAATAAAAACACCTGTATTTGGTCTTATTTCCAACGGAACTGTTTTCACTAAAGTAATACCTAACGTAAAAGGGAAAACACTTAAATCAATCATTAGTTCACGTGTACTAAAAGGAACTACACTAATAACTGATGGTTGGAAGGGATATAAAGGTTTAGGTGAAGATTATCGTCACGAAGTGGTAGAACATAGTAAAGGGACTTATAAAAGAGGTGAATTCCATACAAACGGAATTGAAGGCTTTTGGAGTATTTTAAAACGTGGACTGATTGGAATTTATCACTTCTGCTCAGTTAAGCACCTAGAGAAGTATTGTAACGAATTTTCATTCAGATTTAATACCCGTGATATGTCTGATGGTCAAAGATTCGAAGAAGTATTGAAAATAGTCAATACTAGATTAACTTATAAAAACTTAATAAACACAATTTCAGTAATTAAAACTTAATAAGAATGAAACTAATTAATAGATTATTTAAGTGGTTTTATAATCCACAAAAAAGTGATGATTTTTATTTATCAAAAATAAAAATCAATGAAATAAATAGAAATAGAAGAATATACATTAATGATAGTTCTTTTATGTCAAGATCTAAATTCAAAAGAATAGCAAAGAAATATTATAAATAGTGAATTTATATTTCATTTGATTTAAATTCATTATTTATAATAACTTTATATTTTCTATACTTCTTATCTGGAAATCTTTCAATTTGAAAATTATGATTTTTCTTTCCTTTTAATGTAAAATTAGTATAATTTGATAATTCATTTTTTGAAAATATGTAAAATGGTAGATATTTATTACGTGACACTAATTTCACATTATGGATATTAATATTCATATTAGTATCATTTATTAATGTTATATCTAATGCAGGTGTAAAATCATTTCCATTAGAAAAAGGGTTATTATCTATTACCGCATACTCTGCTATTACTTTAATCATGAATTAATAGTTTTTCCAAAAATATCACTAATAATTGAGATAAACAAAGAAACCCAGCAATAATGCTGGGTTTTATATTAATTCTTAATAAACTTTGAACTTGTATCACCTATTTTATAAATGTACGTTCCTTTTGGAAGGTTTTCAACGTCAATCGTAATGTTATTGTCAGAATTACTAAATGCCTTATTTAAAACAAGCTTACCACTAATATCATAAACATTTATCATGTTACTTCCATTCGTAGGATTCATAATATTGAGTATCTTATTAGTTGGTATTGGAAATGCTGAAAGTTTGCTTTTTGATTGGACTTCCTTTGCTGATAAAGCTGTTGTTGGTAACTCATAAACTTCCTTCAATATTTCATTATTAACATTATAATGACCTATAATCAGTTTGTTGGTATTTGATACTGAGTCATGAAATACGCTATATCCACCACTCCATGAGAAATTAGAGTTAGTCGTAAAATCTTTGATTAATGTACCATCTTCATTAATTAGAAGCATTTTGACATAAACACCCGATGATGTTGGTGTTTTAACACCGACTATAAATTCTAGTTTATCATCGTTATTAAATACGTGTTTAGATATATCAAACGAATCATTTGATATGTCATACATCATATAACCATTAGGAACAGGCACATTTATAGTCTTTATTAACGCAAATGAAGAATTGTAAATTTTAATTGTGTTCCCAGTTCCTTTAGTAGCGTAAATCATACCATTATCTTTTGTAAACGGTACAACATTTTCATTAATTGGAAAGGTGTGTTGCAAGGTTATTTGACCAAACATAAAGCTAGTAGCCATTATTGCTACAGATAACATAATTTTTTTCATAGTTTTTGATTTTTAAATTCCACAAAAGTATTTTGAGAATTGATGATTCCCTTACGGTTAGCCGTAATTTGATTGAACATAAATTGTTTTAAGTTCTTCGCACCCTCTATGAAGAAAAATTGTTATTTGCTTACAAAAACGAAAGCGTGAGGGTTACTAACTTATTTCATCAGATAGGGTACTGGTATACCTCAGGAGTAAAATAAGTAGCAAGCCCCTCACGCCATATCATGACATGAGAGTTGCTAACATATTTCCCCTCCTTTTAAAATTACCAGTTTCTATCTGAGAGAATTTTGTTAAACACTTTCGATGTTTATTCCGTTAAAAATTGATTGCAAATGTAAAACAAATATTTGGATGAATAAATACAACATTAAAAATAAAAAATCCATTAACAGATTAATTCCAATGATTTTTATAAATGTATTATACTGATAACCTTTATGTTATTCTAATATGGTACAATCAAGTATATAAATGCGTATTTTTATTGTGAACGGGCCAAAGCCCACTCCTATTGAATAATGTTATTTTTGTTTTAAAAATGGTCTTTAATGAGTTAATCTTTAATCTTTAATCTTTAATCTTTAATCTTTAATCTATTATTTATAAATTACCTTCGCAAAAACATTTATCAACCTTCATTTATATATATTCTATGAAAATCATCATCCACGGCGGTTTTTTCTCGGAAAGCGACCAAAGCCATGAAGTAAAGACTGCAAAGCAAAACTCTTTAAAAGAAATAGCTCAAAAGGCTTTTGAATACCTTCAGACTCACTCTGCTTTTGACAGTGTTGCCTATGCAGTTTCTCTATTAGAAGACGATCCTTTGTATAATGCCGGAATCGGATCACAGATCCAAAGTGATGGTATTATCCGGATGAGTGCTGCCATTATGAATGGTGAAACCCAGAAATTAAGCGGCGTGATCAATATACAGGGAGTAAAGAATCCTGTTTTTGTGGCAAAAGAACTGATTGGTGAAGACGACAGAGTGCTGGGTGGGCATGGAGCCAAAATATATGCTGCAGAACATGGATTTGAGAATTTTTCTACAGAAATTCCACAAAGAAGAAAGGAATACGAAGCCAAACTGGCCAACGGAGGAAAAGGAACGGTGGGCTGTGTAGCCATCGATAAAGACGGTAAACTGGCTGTTGCCACTTCTACAGGTGGGAAAGGTTTTGAAATTCCGGGAAGAATCTCAGATTCTGCCACAGTAGCAGGAAACTATGCCAATGCATTCTGTGCCGTAAGTTGTACAGGCGTGGGAGAAGATATTGTGAGCAATGCTACTGCTGCCAAAATTGTCACGAGGGTAACAGACGGAATGAGCTTGGAGAATGCTTTTGATAAAACTTTTGATGAACTTAAGGCCATTGACGGATTTGCAGGAGCCATTGCCATTGATAAGCACGGGAATGTATACCATCAGGATTCCTATCCCACTATGGTTTTTGCCAGTTTTGACGGCAAAAATTTTGATGTCTTTTCTTAAATTTAACATTTTTTTATAAGTCTATTCAATTTTTTGGCACGTATTTTACATAAGTATTAATAACAAATTTTAATATTAATACCTTAAAAAAATAGAAATCATGGGAAACAAAACAAAAGGCTTATTAGCTTTATTAGGATTAGGTGCTTTAGCATATTGGAAATACAAAAATTCAAGTCCTGAAGATCAGCAAGCCGTAAAAGACAAGCTTAATACAGCAAAAGATAATCTTAACAAATGGGGAAATGACCTTAAAAGTAAAGCGAATGATGTTGCTTCTCAGGTTCAGAACAAAGTGGACGAAGTAAAGACTAAGGCTGAAGATTCTTTAAGCTAAAAAACAGATAGTTTTTTTAACATTCATATATAGAAAAAGTCATCGTAATTACTGCGATGACTTTTTTGATTTATATTCCTAAAAGCAGACTAAAGATCCACAATAGCATCAAATAGCTGATAGATCTATCATTTCCGGTTATGGGAGAAGATTTTTATTGCCACGAATACACGAATTTTTTATCTTATTCGTGTATCCGTGGCTTATAAAAAAGCAAAGCTCATCTTAATATTCTTAGAATAATTTTTAAGCTTAATCTTTAGAATTATCTCTGTTTATATTTTCTGTGCTACCAAAGCAAATACAAGCGGGATCTTATTTCCAAACTGCGGAATTCTCCATTTTCCTTTTTCAAATTCTTCCACATGTCTGAAGCATGCATATGGTGACCAATCGAATTCCCGGAAGGTTTCCAACTGCATTCCTTTTTTAACCAGATTATCAAGAACCTCTGATAAGGAATGATTCCACATCACATATTCCTGAACAATGGCAGCAGACTGATCGGCATAAGTTCCTTCGTAAGTTTCTACAATTGGTTTTTCATTGAAATAATTGTAAGCTACTTTCGTAAAATCGTCATCGAACATCCAGACAACGGGATGAAATTCTGCCATAATAAACTGCCCACCCGGTTTCAGGAATTGTCCGATTACGTCAGCCCATTTTTCAAGATCAGGAAGCCAGCCAATGGTGCCATAACTTGTAAATACAATGTCGAATTTCTGATCCAGAACATTAGGCAGGTTGTAAACATCTGAACAGATAAATTCTGTATCTGTATCACATTTTTGTGCCAGATCTTTTGCCGTTTCAATGGCTTTATCTGAAAGGTCGATTCCAGTCACTTTTGCTCCCATTCTGGATAGAGAAATGGAATCCTGGCCGAAATGACACTGCAGGTGCAGAATTGTTTTTCCTTTTATATCTCCCAAAAGCTCAAGTTCTATAGAGTTTAATGAGCTTTTTCCTTTTAAAAATTCATCAACAAAGTAGAAATCTGATTTCAGATGCGGTTCTACTTTGGCATTCCATGAGTTTTTGTTTATTTCTAAGTAATTTTCCATGATTTTAAATTAAAATAATCTTTAATTTCCTTGAATAATATAGTTTTTGGTCATCAATTTTCTCTCAGGCTTGCCAGAATCATCCGGCTGAAACCAAACTTCAACCCTGCTTCCATAGTAATCCCCCCATTCTCCTTCCTGAACGGTAAAGTTCTTATCACTGGAAAACTCTTTCAATTCATTATTGGGATTAACGACTTTCATCATCGATGCTTTTTTAATTTCTTTTTCAGAGAGAATTCTGTTGGTATTAGCGTCATAAATTTTTAAATATACTTTTCCATTTTCTATTTTATTCAGGAAAACATCATATTTATAGGATCCGGGTTGTAAATAATCATATATCAAGACATTGGGCGCACTAACTTCAACCAGTTGTTTCTGGCTTTCCTGAAGTATTTTCAATGGCATTGAAAACTGCATGTTCTTAGGATTTTTTATATCGTTTTTGTAAGGCTTATAAGGGCTTTTTGGAGGATGTAAAACGAACATAACCCCAATGATAAGGAACACCACACCGCTAAAGAAGCATTGCCACAATCCATTCTTAAACTCCCCTTTCTGAAACAGTCTTGAAATACCTAAAATCAAGCTGACACCAACAAACAAAAACGGCATCATTGTGAAAAAATTCCAGGTAAAACTGCTAATAGGTAAGACAAGAAGAGCTATCCAACAAAAAACACACAACAATAATGCAAGGAAAATGGTAAAATACCACCTCCAATTCAACGCTTTAAAAGCTAATTCTTTTATCATAACAGATCTATTAGTTTTTTCTTCTGCTCATTAAATTCATCTTCGCTTAAAACACCATTTTCTTTTAATCTTCCCAGCTGTTCCAACTGATCTAAAACAGTAGGTTCAGTTTTAGCCTGAACATATTCTTCAGGGTGAGCCATAAAATTCCTTACTTTTTCGCAAAATAGTTCAGCATCATATTTCCCCACTCCATCAATCTCCACAACATCATCTGCTACATGAATATCTATAGAAGCCAATAGTAATGCTGTTTCGTATTGGATTGAGCTGATTTTGCTGTAGGAAAAATCTTCCACTTTCAGTCCGTACATGAATTCTTTATCTACGAAAATCACTCTTCGGTCTGTAGCCACCAGAATGATATGATGGTTGTTTATTTTATTTCTGCCTTCAACGAGATAAACAATTTTTTCATCCACGGATAATATATCCGGAAGTTCATGAATTTCTTTTCTGGCAAAAAAGGTTGGATTGATGTCCAGTTTTTCGAGTTCGTCTTTGATTTCATCAAGTCTTGATCTACCCATAGTAATAGTTTATGGAGGCTAAATTACAAGAAATATAATTTACATCGGGAAAAAATCTCAGCACTAAGCCGGAATTACAATGGAAGTGTATACGCTGTACACTTCCCATCCTAAACTTTCATACAATAGCTTTCCTTCTTGTGTGGCTACTAAAAAATTATTGGTAAATCCTTTTGATGAGGCTATTTTCTCAAGTTCTTTCAGTAAAAAGGAAGCAAGACCTTTCCTTTGGTGGGTTTTCTCTGTGGCAATTCTGTCATAAACAGCAAGATGATCAACCAGAACCACATGACCTATTGAAGCCTGTTCACCGTTTTCAGTAGTGATCTTAATGGTGTAAGTGGAATTATAATAGCTATTTTCTACGCTATATCCATCAGGCAGTGTTACTTCCGGGAAGATCATCGGACGAAAGCATGTCATCATATACCCTTGCGGCTGAAGTTTCCATCTTTTCGGAATTCTTTCTATGAACTGAACCGGAGGAGTGCATACTTTCAGATATACCCAAGGCTCATCAATTGAGTCGGCGAGTTGAAAGAAATCTTCATTAAGCTCTGCAAATACATATCGTTCTTTCTGGTTTTCATACCCTACCACAACTTTCAATCCTGATTGATATTGAGTGGCAAAAGGCAATTCCCGGGATAAAGACCATCCTTTAAGCCAGTTTTCCACGATTTCTACAGATACTTTACCCATCATAATCCGTTTGTTACAAGTCTTATCCAAACTGTTCCAGCAGCTTCTTTTTCTGTTCTGCAAATTCAGCGTCCGTAAGAATTCCATTTTCTCTCAACTTGCCAAGTTTCTCAAGCTGTTCAAAAACTTCTTCCGAAGATCTTTCCTTCACACTAACACCGCTAATTTGTTTTTGAGGTTCTGCCAGAGGAGCATTATAAATGGTTTTAATCTTATTATAAAACTTCTCAGCATCTTCTTTATCCATATAGCATTCAAATTCTACGACCTTCTCGTCCAAATGCAGTTTAATGATCGGAGATCTTGGATCTTCTACGAAACTTACAGATCTGATCGTTTCATTAGGATATTCATTAATCTTTGCTGCTCCAAACATTGATTTCGATACGGAAAGCATCTTCAAAGGAGTTACCAGCAAAACACCGGCATCTAATGTATTAATAAACTGGGCGTCCGTTATGGCAATGATCTTTTCCTCTTCCGAAATAAGATATGGAAGTTCTTTGATCTCCCCTTTTGTAAAGACTGAAAGGTTAGCTCTAAGTTTTTCCAGTTCGTATTTGATCTTTCTCTTTCTTCGTTTATAAACTTCGCCTGATATATTCTGTGGTTCAGACTCTGTAAGTACCGGAAGGTTCTGCTCTACTTTCAGTACTTCCTGAGCAGGCTCTGCGTTCCCCTTTTGTAACAGATTATTAATATCATCAATGCTGAACATATTGAGATTATACAGCAGTTCCTGGTTGATATTACTTATTTTATCAAGACATTTATTGCATAAAACTCCTCCGTCTGACAGTTTATTCACCCCCAGAAGCGTATCCATAGAAGTCAGTTCAGAATTACACAATGAACAATTATTACTCATTTCTTTTGTTTTTATAATTTATCAAGCAGCTTTTTCTTCTGTTCGGCAAACTCTTCATCGGTCAGAATTCCACTTTCTCTCAGTTTACCCAGTTTTTCAAGTTTATCAAAAATAGCCGAAGGGTCTTCTTTTTTCACAGGACCCGGCTTAGGCTTCTCAGGCTGTTTTTCTTGCTGGACCTGCTGCTGCTGTTGTTGTTGTTGTTGTTGTTGTTGTTGTTGTTGTTG
>LAZY01000120.1 GCA_001013295.1 Chryseobacterium indologenes
TTAATTATCAAAATTAAAATGAAAGAAAATACAGGAATTTCGTTACGTATTCAGAAGATGCTTGATTATTTGGGACTTAATGCTCCAGAATTTGCCAAGAAATTGGATTACAGCAGACCGCAGACGATTTATGACATAACAAACGGTAAGGCTAAGCCCAGCTTTGACTTTTTTCACAGGTTAGATAATTCAGAATATTCTGACACGTTTGAGTACAGCTGGATTATTAGTGGAAAAGGAGAAATGCTGAAACAGACTCCTCTCATTATTCCTATAAATGGTACAAGAAAGACCAAAGATGGTATTATTGAGAATCAGGAAGTTCCGTTATATGATTTCTCGGCGGCGGCAGGCCTTCAGGAATTGTTTGACAGTGGTACACCACATAAGACCCTGCAAACCATTAAGATTCCAAACCTTCCTAAATGTGATGGAGCCATTAATGTTACCGGAGACAGTATGTACCCGCTTTTAAAGTCTGGAGATATTATTCTATATAAGCAGATTACCATTGCTGACATATTCTTCGGCGAAATGTATTTATTAAGTATTCGTACAGCGGGACTGGAAGAATATGTGACAGTAAAATATGTACAAAAATCAGATCTCGGAGATGATTATGTAAAACTGGTAAGTCAGAACCAGCATCATCAATCAAAAGACTTTAAAATTGGTGAGATTTCTGCCATTGCTTTAGTGAAAGCAAGTGTTCGATTCAATACAATGTTCTAATTTGCTGGATAACAGTAATATGACCTATAAGACTGATGTCCCTATATATACTTGAATAATTCAAAACAGGACTTTTTTTGCTGTTTTTTGTCCCCTATATATACCCGAACCCGACTTAAAAAACCGGGTTTTGCGACCCCAAATGCGACCCCAACTGCGACCCCAAAGCAAAAACAGTGATTTTTTAGAGCAAGTGAAGAAAATACAGAAACTTCGTTACATTTTCCGGAGATCATGTTTTTATAAACCTTGTTAATCTATCTTAAATACTCTACTGCAAGCTTTTTAAAATGAATAGTAATTTTGTGTATTTAAACCATAAAAAAGCCCCAAAAAGGGGCTGTATCATCACGAAAATCTTTTTTCAATAGTAATAAAATGGTAGCAAATGGTAATTTTTCGGCGTTTCGTTTTTTTTATTATGTAAGACTTAAATCGTTTAAAAACCTTTTATTGATCGGGTTTTCACACTTTTTTTATTCGCTAATTAATTTTGCCATTTCGTTTTAAGGGGAGTAATAAGGTCAGAAAATAATTTTTATTTCTCTGCAATTTTCTTGAGATCATTCAGTCCCTGGCCGAACATTTTATCCATATTTCCGTTCATCATAGGCTTCATAACCTTCATCATAGCCGTCAGTTCATTATCAATCATCCAGGTTACTTTCGTTCCGCTTCCTTCGGGGGTCAGTACAAAATTACACTTAGCCATTCCGTCAAAAGGTTTAATGAAGTGAAGCCGAGTGCCCAGTTTTTCATTCGGAACGATCTCAGTGATGGTTTGTTCTCCCTCGCTGTCATCTCCTTTCCAATGGTAAGAATCACCTATTTTATCCCCTTCACCGGAATAGGTAACAGAGAAGTTTTTTATTTCTTTAGAGAACGGGTCCCAGGTATTGTATTCTTTCAAAGAGCCTACATGCTGCCATACTTTCTCCTTCGGAGCGTTAATGACAATAGATTTTTCATAGTGATAATCTTTACTGAAAAACAGCATGGCAATTACTGCATAAATTACCACCAGCAAAAGGATGGCACCAATGATTTTTAAGAATGTTTTCATAGTCTATTTATTTAAGGTTATGTATTTTAAGATGACTGTTGAATCTCTTTCCAAAATTAAATATTCCTACCTCACTCCCACTTTCCATATGACAAGATTATTTAAAGATAAGGCATTTTTGTCATATCAGCCTGTTCGGGCATTATTTTTGAGCGTTTCTGTCAGGATTCCATAGTGAATCATTACATTTACCTTATATAAAAATCGAAAAATGAATATTTTAACAGAGAAATTCAATACACCATACCACTCAGCACCATTCACTGACATTAAAAATGAAGATTATCTTCCGGCTTTCAAAGAACTGATTCAACAGTCTGAAGCAGAAATTGATGCCATTGTCAACAATCCTGAAGCACCTACTTTCGAAAACGTCATTGAGGCACTGGCCTATTCCGGGGAGCAACTGGATGTAGTATCCAATATATTTTTTAACCTGAATTCTGCCGAGACCAGCGATGAGATCCAGCAGATCGCCCAGGAAGTTTCTCCGATCCTGACAGAATATTCGTCAAAAATCTCTCAAAACGAAGCTCTTTTCAGCAAAATCAAAAAAGTATATGATGAAAAGGAAAAATACAACCTGAATGAAGAGCAGGAAATGCTTTTGAATGAAACCTACAAAGGTTTTGTAAGAAGTGGTGCTTTACTAAATGAAGAGGATAAAGAGAAATTAAAGAACATCAGCATGGATCTTTCTTTAAAATCTTTACAGTTTGGACAGAATGTACTGGCTTCTACAAATGCTTATTTTAAACATATCACCAATAAAGAAGACCTTGCAGGAATTCCGGAAGCTATCATTGAGCAATATGCTGAGGAAGCCAAAGAAAGAAATCTTGAAGGCTGGGTTGTAACTTTACAATACCCAAGCTATATTCCGTTCATGACGTATGCTGAAAACCGTGAACTGAGAAAAGAGCTTGCTTTAGCAAATGGTAAAAAATCTTTTGACGGCGGAGAATATGACAACCAGAATATGATTAAGGAACTTCTTAATCTGAAACAACAAAAAGCAGCTCTTTTAGGCTATAAAGATTATGCCGATTTTGTTCTTGAAGAAAGAATGGCCAAGTCTCCGGTAAAAGTTTTCGACTTCCTGAATGAACTTTTAACAAAAGCAAAACCTTATGCAGATAAAGAGATCGAAGAATTAAAAGCTCTGGCAAAAGCTGATGGCATTGAAGAAATGCAAAGCTATGACCATGCTTTCTATGCTGAAAAACTTCGTAAACAGAAATTCGATCTTAATGATGAGGAATTGAAACCTTATTTTCCATTGAATCAGGTTCAGGATGCTGTTTTTGGGCTGGCAGGAAAACTTTTCGGATTGACTTTTGAGGAAAGAAATGATATTCCAAAGTATCATGAAGAGGTAAAAGTCTATGAAGTAAAAGAAAACGGAACTTATAAATCTTTATTATACGTTGACTATTTCCCAAGAAAAGGGAAAAGAGCCGGTGCCTGGATGACCAGCTATAAAAATCAGTACAAGCAGAATGGTGAGAACTCACGTCCACATATTTCCATTGTCTGTAATTTCAGCAAACCGACAAAGGATACGCCTAGTTTATTAACCTTCCAGGAAGTGACTACTTTATTCCACGAATTCGGACATGCCCTTCACGGAATGATGGCTAATACACAATATCCTAGCCTTTCCGGAACTTCTGTAAAATGGGATTTTGTGGAACTTCCGTCTCAGTTTCTGGAAAACTTCTGCTACGAGCCTGAGTTCCTGAAAACTTTTGCCAAACATTATAAAACAGGAGAAGTACTTCCTGATGAAAAAATTGAAAAAATTGAGCAGTCCAAAAACTTTATGGAAGGCTACCAGACCTTAAGACAACTAGGTTTCGGACTTCTGGATATGAACTACCATACAAAAGTTGGAGAGCTGGAGAATGAAAGTGTAAAAGAATTTGAAGATAAGTACACCAAAGCTACCGCATTGTATCCTACGAACCCTGAAACAGCCATGAGCCCAAGTTTCTCACACATTTTCCAGGGCGGATATTCTGCCGGATATTATTCTTACAAATGGGCAGAGGTATTGGATGCCGACGCTTTCCAGTATTTTAAAGAAAACGGAATTTTCAATCCTGAGATTGCAGCAAAATATAAGGTACTTCTTTCTTCAGGAGGAACGAAAGATCCTATGGAACTGTATAAAAACTTCAGAGGAAGCGAACCGAAGGTGGAAAGTTTGTTGAAGAGAGCATTTGGATAAGAAAACCTTTAAGGGAAATGAACAATACAGTGCAAAGACTGGAGAACGTTAAAAAACTCCAGGCCAAAAGATGGGAAAATGAAGACCATTGGGATGCGATCAATGATCTTTTAATCAAAGAACTGGATGAAATTCTACTGATCGAACCTGAGAATACTTCTGCACTTACCAATATTGGTGCAATTTATTCTGATATGGGAGAAAATGAGATTGCCTTGGAATATTTAAAAAAGGCTTTAAACTTAGGCTCAGAGGATAAAAATCTTTTTGTAAACCTGACTATTGTGATGATTTATATGGAGAAACATCAGTCAGAATATTTAGAGTATCTTGAAGATGTTGAAGAAAAAGTAGAGAACCCTCTTACCTTTAAAGCACATTTTGAACCGCAATCCCGTTAATCACTTTTGGATCATATCTTTTTTAAATGATAACAGAAAAAATACATCAACTAGCAGCAGCTTTTAATGAATCGTTAAAAGCTGCTCTTCACCATATTGATTCGAAAAAGATTGATGAAATCTTAGACAACAGAGATACCTCCACATTCTCAGATTTGTGGATGAAAGCCTATCAGGCTGTTGAAGATAAAATAACGGATGAAGAAACCGAAGATAAAATCAGCGACATCCGAAAAGAAATCTTTGTGTCCATCTTCAGGGCTACAGGTTCATCAGAACTGCCAGCTTATATTTCCGATGATTTTGGACTGATCTCTTCTTATTATATTCACGATATTGAAAACAGTTGGGTAACCAATTTATTGTTTACTTATCTTAATCACCAGATTCCTCAGGGAGAGTTGATGAAAACGGAGAAAACAATGGAAGAACTTATTCATAGAGAATAAAGTAAATAAACTTTTAAATAAGTTAAAAACTAATAATCATATTTAAACATAATGGATAAAGAAATTAAAGACTTTATTTCAGCAATATTAATATTTACAATATTATTTATAATATTAGTATTAGGATTATATGCCTGTAATCTGAGTGGTAATGGATTATCAAAAGACCCTGAACAATGGGGACAATTCGGCGATTACGTTGGGGGAATCTTAAATCCGATTTTAACCATTCTAAATTTAGTATTAGTTTCATATTTAACTTTAAAAATAGTCCATATTGAAGAAGCAAGGAGTAAAGATCATTTACATGAAAATGTTAAACCTTTAGGCCTTTTTTCATTTAACTTATCGGAAGACTCATTAAAAATAGACATTCATAACGTAGGTTTAGGGCCTTTAATTATGGTTGATTTTAAAATTTTCAATGAAAATAAAACAATTAAAGATTTTGATGAATTAGTCAAAAGTATACAATTTGAATATCATCGACCAACATATTCCTTTAACAGGAAACCTGGTACTGACAATGTTATTAGAAAAGATGACTTCATTAATATTTTTGATATTTCTTTAGATACTGATAAGGATGATCCTAACTATCTTGAAAAATTAAATGATTTTAATAAAATAAAAGAAGAAATTTTTAAATACAAAATAAGTATCACATATACTGACCTATATAGAAAAAATAATGAAGTGCAAGAAGAAGATCTGAAACAATTAAAATATTAAATGCCATATTAAAGTATGACCATCATTGAACAACTTTACCAAACCCTTGATCAACGCCTCCGTCCCGAAGACGTGGCGGAAATGATTGTTGATTTGATGAAAAACCATTTGGCGATTCATGAACTTGCGACTTTGAGTAAAGCGGCCAACCGTTCTCTGAAGAATAGCGTCTATGGGTATACGTCAATGCTTGAAACATTTGGAAAAGCGATTGGTGCAGACAAACAGATCAAAAAAGCGATTGAGATCTTTAAAATTGATCAGGAAGAAAACTCGGGACATTATAATGCAAACGGAATCGAAACATTTCTGAATAAAGTTTCTCCCCTTATTCACAAGGATGTCGGGCAAAATGATTTCAAAAAGGACCGTCTGAATAAAGATCTGAGAAAACTTGCCGGGCTGGATATTTCAAAACGGAATTACAACAAGAAATGGCGGCTTTTGAAGCGGATTGAAATAAGACTTCAAAAATTCATTCAAGAATCAAAAAAAATCGAACTTCAGAAAATTGCCAAACATGGGCTTTCCCATACCATCAGTTTTGAAGACTTCAGCCAAGATCTGAATACAGCCTGTTTTATTGCTTATTTCAATGCCCGGAGTAATCTCAGAAGTGTATTTACCAATCAAAGTCAGGACAGACCTTTCGATGAAATATGTGAAATGCTCTTCAACAGATGTAAGCAAAACCCTAATACCACAAACTGGTCGGCAATTTCTTATAGTTATTCCGACAAAGAAGTATTACAGCATCTGACCGATGAACAGAAAGGAAAATTATTAGGCAAATGGACTCTTATTCTTGAAGAAGTTTCGGGCTTTTTGGAAGAACTTTGGAATGAAAATGACATCTACCGAAAAACGATGGCTGTAAAGAAAGGTAATGATTCAACGACCTGGAACAATACTGCCGGAGCCTGGAATAAAGCCAGAGACAACTGGATGAATCTGATCTATGCCCTGGGAATGGAATTTATTCTTGATGAGATCTGTTTCGGAAAAGTAATGCGCCTGATGGCAGCCGATGTCATTGCCTGGCATTTATCAACGGGCGGAAAGATCGATCCCAATACAGAAGTCTGGAATATTGTACCTTTGCCGTGGGAAGTTTTTCAGGAAAAAGCTTTCTGTAACAGGGAAATGATAGTCAACGCATGTCAGCAGGCAGGCATTGATCCTGAAAAATCAGGCTGGATTGCCCCTCGCCCACATGGAGTGAGCCTATTCAGACCAACCCCGGAACTGGTACATGGAGTTACGGTCTCCAATCCGTTTCTGGCTAAGATTTTAAGACAAAACAAATATTTTTCAGGAAAACTCTGAAAAGAAAAATAAAAGGATAGGTTAGTTCAGTGGTAGAACTCCTGGCTCTTTAACCGGGTTGACGCAGGTTCGAGCCCTGTTATCAGACCAATAAGAAATATAATCATTGTGAAAAAAACGTACTTCCTTTATTCCCTTCCCTTCCTGTTATTTTTAAACTGTAAAAACGAAAAGAAAGATTCAATCGCTGAGACAAAAGTTCCGGAAACGAATCAGGTGGAAAAAACAGATTCTTTGGTGACTACAAGAATTGATTCTGCTCAGGTTCCGAAAGCATTGAAATATAAAGGAAACTTTAAAGACGGATTCCGATGGAAAGATAAGACTGGAGAATATGTAGTGCTTACTTCTGAAACCGGGGTTTACATCAATGAAAACTTTTCGCATGAAAATGACGGCAGTGATGCTGAAGTTTTTGCCCATTGTTATTCTCTGGAAAATAATCAACAAATATGGAAAGTGAATGACTTTATTAAAGACTGTATGGTAGATATTGATGCTGCATTTAAGAAAAACTCATTAAAGGTAACAGATCTTGATAAAAACGGGATTGCTGAAATCTGGATAATGTACGAAATGGCCTGTAAAGGTGATGTAAGTCCTTCAGATTTAAAGATCATTATGTATGAAGGAAAACAAAAATTTGCCATGCGTGGAGAATCCAAAATACGAACCGGAATGGAAAACCACGGAAAACCGGTATTTGAAGGCGGATCTTATACCTTTGATAAGGCGTTTCAACAAGGTCCAAAAGCTTTCAGAGATTATGCTGAAAAATTGTGGAATGAACACATGGCAGATTAATTGGTCCTTTTTTTTCATTAAACCAAAAATCAATACATTTGATAAATCAACTCAATAATAATAACCTTAAAAAACTTTAAATCATGTTTTTAGCTGTTGTACTCCCCTTTCTGTCTTTTATTGTTCGGGGAAAAGTGCTTACCGGAATCATCTGCTTTTTCTTACAGATCACACTGATCGGCTGGCTTCCTGCAGCGATCTGGGCTGTTATGTCTTTAAATAACGAAAGAGCCAATAAACGCAACGAAGACCTGATCCGTGCGGTACGTGAAAGTCAAAAATAAAATTATTTTACATCTATACCTTTAAATCCTTTATTTCTGTAAAGGATTTTTTGCTTTTTAAACTTAAAATTTATTCAGCTAATAGTTGTAATTTTATTGTTTATTAAACATCGATTGTTATTACTCAACAAAACCATGAAATACTTATCTCTACTATTACTAATGACTTCTCTCAGTGCTTCTGCACAAATGGACATATGTCCTATCTACTCTATTCCTGAAGTAAACGTCAAGAAAATAAATTTTCTCGTTACTCCAGACATGGAAGCGGAAGCGCTGAACCTGAAAAAATTGCCTGTCAAAAAGAAAATTACCTCTCTGGGGATAACTGAATATGATAAAAAAGGTAATGTTATCAAAGAGGAAGCCCAACTCAGCCTTTACAGAAAAACGATAAAGTGTACTTACACCAATGGTATTCTTACCGAAAGACAATATTTATACTTTCCTGATAAGGAAAAAACGGAAGCTGCCAATCGGGAGTCCTTACGAGCGGGAGAAGCTGAAATAGCAAGAAACGGAATAGGCAGTGTGGCCTATGCAGAACCCAACAAAACAGAAAGCCTGTATACAGCAACTCTCAACAATAAAAATCAGGTGACCTCTTTCCGCACCCAGGAGTTTACCTTCAAAGGAAATGATAAGAAACTCATTTCCGAACAACAGACCGACATCACCTATCTGAATGGTAAGATTTCTTCTGTAAAATCTGCGAACGGCACCGAACAATATACCTACAAAAACGGATTGCTTGCCAAAAGAGACAGAAAAATAAAGGACAACATGATGGAAAAGACTATCTCAGAAGAATTTCTGTATGATAACAATAAAAACCTGATTGGCATCCAATACAAAGAGGAAGCAACCCGCAATGGAGAAATGATGGGTAAAAGCTCAGGAATGATGGATCCTATATCGTATGATTCCAAAAACAGAATGGTAAAATATGGCAGCGGGCAAAGCTTCACCCAATATACTTATGACAGCGCCGGCAATATGTCTTCAATAACTGATTATTCCGGCGGTATTGATCTGGGAAAGAAAGAATTTGAATATGAAAAAAATCTTCTGACCAAAGTTTCTGAAATAAAAGGCGGGGTAAAATCATATCAGAGTCAGTACACCTATAAAAACGGATTGCTGACAGAAATGAAATCCTATTCCGGCCCTACTCTCAATGCTAAAATGGTGTTTGAATACAATGATAAGAACTATCTTACCAAAGCCAGCCTTTTATACCCCAAAAATGCTTCAGGTACTGAATTTACAACCTCTACTGAAACGGAATATATCTATGAAGGAAAATCTGTGATCGTAAAAAATCAGGGGAAAGAGACAGTACGCTATGAGCTTTATTAACAGCAGAGGGTGAACCAACTCCCATATATGTAACCAATCCATTTGATCTTATGAAAGAAAATAAATACGACAGTCCGTCATTTTTTGACCAATATGAGAAAATGCTCCGGTCCCAGCTGGGACTGGAAGGTGCCGGAGAATGGCATGCCCTAAGAGCAATGCTGCCGGATTTTAAAGGAAAGAAAGTCCTCGATCTGGGCTGTGGTTTTGGATGGCATTGCCGCTATGCGATGGAAAACGGAGCAAAATCCGTGATCGGAATTGATCTTTCAGAACGAATGCTGGCAAAAGCTCAGGAAATAAATCATCTGGAAGGTATACATTATGAAAGAAAAGCCCTGGAAGATCTAGATTATCCTGCTGAACAGTTTGATCTTGTCCTGAGCTCACTGACCTTACATTATATAGAGTCATTTGATACCCTGGTACAGAATATTCATCAATGGCTGACTGCCGGAGGACATTTTGTATTTTCTGTAGAACATCCGGTTTTCACTGCTGAAGGCGGACAGGACTGGGTTTATGATAAAGACGGACAGAAAACCAGCTGGCCCGTTGACCGGTATTTTTTAGAAGGAAAAAGAAACACCACGTTTCTGGGTGAGAATGTCATCAAATACCACAGAACATTAACCTCTTATTTAAATACATTATTACAGCACGGTTTCAAAATCAAAGAAATCATAGAACCTCAGCCAGGCCCGGAAATGCTGAAAGAAATTCCTGAGATGAAAGAAGAACTCCGCCGCCCGATGATGCTGTTAATCTCTGCTGAAAAATAATTCTTATGGAAACACAGAACAATCCTCAACCGGATAATACCGCAGTAAGAACTGCTTTGTGGAGAGCTTTACATATTCAGGAAGATGCTCAGCCCCATATTCTGGAAGATGAAATCGGCTTGCAGCTTGTCAACCCGGAAGAAGGCTGGCAGGAACGTCCGGATATGAAATATACCAAAAGACTGCGGGCTTCTATTGTAGCCAGATCTCGTTTCATTGAAGATGTTATGATCTGGGAGATCGAAAAAGGAACTCAGCAATGTGTCATTCTTGGAGCCGGTCTTGATACTTTTGCCCAGCGAAAACCGGATACTGTTTCTGCAGTTCAGATCTTTGAAATCGATCAGACGGAAACATTGGCATGGAAGCAGAAACGCCTTTCAGAAACAGGAATTGGGTTTTCGGATGATCTTCATTTTGTTCCTGTTGATTTTGAGGTTTCTTCATGGTTTGACGAACTGATCAAAGCAGGATTCAATCTCAATGAACCGGCTGTCGTGGTCTGTACAGGGGTCACTTTGTACCTGACGAGAGAAGCCATAGTTTCCACTTTAAAACAAATCGCCAATTTTGCCTCAGGCTCAAAGCTGGCAATGTCTTTTTATCTTCCTATGGAACTTCTTGATGCGGAAGATCAGCCTATGCAGGAAATTGCTGAAAAAGGGGCTCGTGAAGCAGGAACTCCTTTTGTAAGTTTTTTCACACCACCTGAAGTCTTATCTCTTGCTCAGGAAGCCGGGCTTGAAAAAGCAGAAATTATTTCTAACAACCATCTAAAAAAGCTTTATTTTTCAGAGCGTACCGATGGGCTGGAGCCTGCAAGCGGAGAGGTTTTCCTCATAGCGTCTACTTAGAAAGTAATTGTAACATTTTAAAAACCATTATTTTTTATTTTCAAAAAAACATAATTCACTATAGTGCATAACATAGTAATATAAATAAATTATATCTTTGTATAACAAAGTAAATAATATGACTCTAAAAAAACTAACTACCGCCCTTATTGTGCTTCCATTTTCTATTCATACAATGGATGCTCAGAAACTTACCAAAAACTATGAAAAGAAAATAGACAGCCTGATCCAGACTGAATTTGGGAATAAAAATGAACCCGGAGGTGTTTTTCTGGTCTCTCAAAAAGGGAAAAACATCTATAGAAAAGCTTTTGGGAAGGCTAATCTGGAGTTGAATGTCAATATGACTCCAGACAATGTTTTTCAGATAGGTTCTATGACCAAACAGTTTACAGCTGTGGCTATTTTAATGCTGGAACAACAGGGAAAACTGAAGGTGACTGATCCTGTTTCAAAATATTATAAAGATTATCCTAACGGCGACAAAATTACGATTCATCATCTGCTCACCCATACTTCTGGAATAAAGGATTTTACAAAAATGAAAGCACTTTCCTCCATTGCTCAAAAGGAAATGAAGCCTGAAGCGATGGTCGATTTCTTCAAAAACGAACCTGTTGATTTTGCTCCGGGAGAAAAGTTTGAGTATAATAATTCCGGCTATGTATTACTGGGCTATATTATAGAAGTTGTTACCGGGGATACCTATGAAGACTTCATTCAGAAAAATATTTTTGATAAAGCAGGAATGACTCATTCTTATTATGCTTCTGACAGAAAGGTTATTCCTAAAAGAGCCTCTGGTTATCATAAAAAAGAGCAGGGATTTGTCAACAAAACAGTCATCAGTTTCAGCGTTCCGTTTTCCTCCGGTTCCCTGATGTCTACTGTGGATGATCTGTTGAAATGGCAGCAGACTTTAAATCAGAATGTCTTTTTAAACTCCACAGAAACCCAAAAAGCTTTCCGGAAATATAAGCTGAACAACGGGGAAGAATTTACCTATGGATATGGATGGCACCTGAAGGATATGAACGGAGTTCCGGACCGTGAACATGGCGGAAGTGTTTTCGGATTCAAAAGTATGGGGGTTTATATTCCCGGGGAAGATATTTATGTAATAGGACTCAGTAACTGTGACTGCCACTCTCCTACTGAAATCACCAGAAATATTGCTAAAACAACATTGAACGAACTGAGAAAAAGGTAAAAAAGTTATATTTTAACCCCATAGGTACATAGTTTCTTAAGCTGTAAAAAGCTCATTGATAAAACGTCTGCTTCATAAGAATCAATGAAATGGATTCCATTCTTTGCTTCCTTAAAATATTTATTGTAAAAAATAAAACCTTTGCGTTATACAAAAAATGATCTGCTTTTATTCAAAGTAAATCTTATTTTATGCAGGTATTCAACTGTTGGACCTGATCCCATAAAATAGTATTATATTTAAAAACTAATATTTATTCCCTGTGAAACTCATTATTTCGTTTTTATTATTTGCTCTTTCGTGTCCATTATTATTTTCACAAAACAGAAAAATCATCAATAAGGAATCCACTCAGTTTCAGATTCCGGACAAGGCTGAAAATATAGATTTCATTGTATTTGATGCTGAACTTAATGTCAAAAAGCCTGTACTTCTGTGGTGTCAGGGTTCCCTTCCCTATCCTTTGTATGTGAATTCGAAAAAAGACGGGCTTTGGGTGATCGGAGGCGGAATTTCCAATTTTGATGTGAAAAATATTAAAAAATACTATCACCTGGTTATTGTTTCTATGCCAAAAACGCCTTTGATTGCAGAGGAAGATCAGATTAATGATTCATATTGGTATTTTGGAAATTCAAAAGATAAAAATGAACCGTCGGAGGATTTTATAAAAGCCGACTATCTTGAAAATTATGTAAACAGGGCTATAAAGGCTTTAAAATTTCTGAAAAAACAGGACTGGGTAGACTCTTCAAAGCTGGTCGTAGCCGGACATTCTCAGGGATCAAAAGTGGCAACGAAAATTGCATGCGAATATAAACAGGTTACCAAACTGGGGGTATTCGGAGCCAATCCGTTTGGAAGAATAGACCAGAATATCCGTGATTACAGGAAAGACGCTGAAAAGAATACCATCACATGGGCTGAAGCTGATAAAGGAATTGAGAAAGAATATCAGCTTTATAAAGATGCCAATAGTCCTGAAAGGGTAAAACAAAACCCCAATCTGCTGGCCTGGAAATCTTTTTCGGTTCCGTTGATCGATGATTGGCTGTCTTTTAACAAACCTCTTTATATGGCCTATGGAACGAATGATATTGCAAGTGATCTCTGTGATCTGGTTCCGCTGTATTTTATCAGGGCGCACAAAACTAATCTGACCTATAAGAGATACCTGAATACAGAACATAATTTCTTTGAGGTGGAAGATGGGAAAACCAACCATGATAAACCTCACTGGGAAGAAGTGATGAACAGCTTTATCCAGTGGACCGTGAAGTAATATAGATTATTTTTTGATCTTATTTTTAGGCAAAACATCATCCGGAACCTTAAAAACGGCAATGATTACGAACACCAGACAGAAAATATTGATTAGAATTGCTATTGAGAAAGCTTTATGATAATTTGCGGGCAAAGGGTGATCACCAAGAAAATAATAAAAAACACTTCCTATAAGCACAATACCAATGATCGCTGCAATCTGCTGAAAAGTATTATAGACTCCTGATGCATTTCCTGTCAGCTTTCCAGGCATTCCGGACAAGGCAATATTGGCAAGAGAAGGAATCACACTTCCTACTCCTGCTCCATGTAAAAACAACAGCAGATAGAATTTCCAGAAGCTTGTGGACATGCTGAATACCATCATCTGAAGTATCAGAACAATAATAATCAGTACTAATCCTGATAGAAGGGCATTTTTCCCATATTTTAAAATCAGTTTCACAGAGAAAACCGATGCCAGGATAAAACCCAGTCCCTGAAAAACGATCACCTCTCCGGCTTCTAACGGACTGATCTTTAATCCGTCCTGGAAAAATACCGACAGAATATAAAAATAGGAATCCAGCATAATGAAAAAGAAAGAAACGGCCACAATTCCCAGATTGAAATTCCTGTATCGGAACAATTCAAAATCAATCAGATAAGGTCTGTTCTTTTTCAGTTTATTCTTTTGATTTTGAATAAAGTATAGTAGAATTCCGGCTGAAACAATCATTAATACTCCATTTTGAAGACCAACTCCATTCTGTTCAGCACCAGTCAATGCATAAGTTATAAGGAAAAGCCCCGCAGAAAGTACAAGAACTCCCCAAATATCAAAAGATTGCCCAGTCTTCACCACAGATTCTTCCAAATAACTGAAACTGCAGAAAATGGCAGTCAGACAAATAGGAATATTGATCAGGAAAATAAGCCTCCAGGGTTCATTCCATCCGTTTAATGATGAAAAATATCCGCCCAGAAACTGCCCCAAAATGGTACCTATCCCAATGGTAATTCCGTACCAGCCCATTGCTTTCGTCCGTTCTTCATGCTCCGGAAACAGAGTCTGTATCATAGAAAGCACCTGTGGAGCCATCATAGCGGCACTCATCCCCTGTACCAGCCTTGATACGACAAGTTGAACTGCTCCTGATGAAATTCCACAAGCTAAAGAACTCACCATAAAGAATGACAAACCTAGCATAAATATCTTTTTGCGGCCATACAAATCCCCCAATCTGCCACCCGTAATCAGAAAGGAAGCAAATCCAATCAGATAAGCAGCAATCATAAACTGCATTTCACCATGAGTTGCCTGAAGATCACGCTGTATGGAAGGTATGGAGACATTGATGATAAAAATATCCATGATAGTCAGCAGCTGACCAAACAGTATAACAATCAGTATCAAAAATTTACGTTTCATTTTTATATAGATATATCTATTTTTAAATTATTAAAAAAAATTAGGGCAATAAACCCTGAATTATTTTTTTAGCCTGATCAAATGCTTCATTGTCTTTATTGATCGTTGAGATCACAACAGCACCTTCTATCAGAAGAAAAATATTTTCAGTGACCAGATCTGTATCCATTTCCGGTGTATATTCACTGATCTGCTTAACTAATGCATAGATCAGTTCTTTTTGTTTTCTTTTGTGAGCTTTTACAAAATCTGAAACGGAAGGATTACTTTCCCCTATTTCAGCTGTAATTTTAATAAAATGACATCCGGCAAACTTTGAAGTCTGCTGCAATTTTTTACGGTAATCAACAACAGCTAATAGTTTTTGTTTAGGATCTGAAATTGCAGCAATGCTGTTTTCAAAACCTTCCAGCCAATCGAGCTCTTCTTTCACAAGATAAGCCTGAAGCAGGTCAGTTTTGGAAGCAAAATGATTGTACAGAGAACCGATCGCAATGTCTGCTTCTGCAATGATCTGATTGATCCCTGTAGAATTGTAACCTTGTCTGTAAAACAGATCGGAAGCTACTCTGATAATTCTTTCTCTTGCTTTCTCTTTTTTCATTTCAAAAAAACTTTTTACAAAACTACACAAAAAATAGAGAAGTCTATCTATTTTTTAAATTATAAGAAGAGCTACCATTTATTTTTCCCCGAGAAATACTTTATTATTGGGGAAATTAGCCGATATTTAACACCCTAAAAAACAAACCATGTTCAATATTTTCAAGAAGAAAGAAAAAAGTAAAGTCAATATTCATTCTGTTACCATTCCAGATCAGGGATGGAATAAAATTTCTGAAGACAGCCAGGTCATAAGATGGGTCAATCCGGAACAATCTGTTCTTATCGCCCTGCATTTTTTTGATAAACAGCCTGATATTCCTACCGTAAGAGATCTCGACTACCTTAAAAAGTTTTACAGAAATGTTGCTGTCTCAGCCAACGGAGGGACTATTGAAACGGACATTATGAAGATTCAGGACATTCCGGCTGTAAAAACGATCATCAAAATTCCACAGGAGGAAACAGGGATGATTTATATTGCCTCCATTACCATCCCTTTTGAAAACTGCAGTTTTGTTATAAAAATCCAGGCCAATGAAGTGGGCGTTACCGGGATCAGGGATAGTGCTATTCTAGGCAAACTCATGGCATCCGGAGAAGTAGAATTCGGTGACGAAGGTCTCATCAACTGGTTTGCAGATCCCTATGATCCTGATTTCAAACAGGGAACTCCGATGAATAAGTCTGAAGTAGAGAAATATGATTCTGAATTTCCACAGCACCCGCTTTCTATGGCAAGATCATTGATCAATACTTTGGCAGCAGGCGCCATTTGTAAACCGGAAATAAAGGAACTTCCTCCTTTCAAAAAATAATCGTCATGAGGCTGCAGCAGTTTTTATATGTCTTTTTACTTGTGGTGTGTATATCCTGTGACCAGTCACAAAAACCAACTCATACAAAAGCTATGAATACTTCCAATCCTGTCGTTTATTTTGAAATTCCTGTCAATGACATAGAACGGGCAGAGAAATTCTATACTGCTGTTTTCAATTTTAGCTTTAAGAAAGAAATGATTGATCATTATGAAATGGCCCTGTTTCCTTTTGAAGAGAAAAACAGCGGGATCACAGGTGCGCTGGTAAAAGGAGATGTTTATAAACCATCGAAGGACGGAATTATTATCTATTTCAAAACTGAAAATATCGATCAAACGCTGAAGAAAGCCTTACAAAACGGCGGAAAACTTCTCTATCCAAAGAAAACTGATCCCAAATATGGATTTACTGTAGCTGAATTTGAAGATTCTGAAGGCAACAGGATTGCTCTGCACGAAACTATTAAATAAAAAATTGAAAGTAGATGAGTTTATCGAAAAATGAGTGAGTATTATTTCATTCTTTTTCTTGAACCTCATCCACTTTCTTTTTTTCCAACTCCCTACCTCAACGACTTATTGCAGAGACATTACCATTCATAACATAATATTTTTTCAAGGCGCTTAATGTATATTTTGTATCTTTAATTACCATTTCCATAAAATTATTTGGTAAATACCTATGGCAGAAGAACTTTATTTCATCAAGACCAACCCTAATATTGCCAAAATCAATTTGTACAATAAGCTCAACCGTGAGGAAGAAAATATCCTGAACTTCCTGCAACCTGATGCAAGAGCCCATCTTGAAATTATCAAAAATAAAGTAAAAGATTCTATAGAAGAGCTGAGTCCTGAAGAGCTCTTAATTATTTTCTCATGGTTCAGTAATACCTACTCTTCTGATCATGAAGAAGCCAAAACACAGTTGTTCATCAATGGTATTGATCTTTTTTATGAAATCCCTTCCACATATCATACCGAAAATTTTCTGCAGATTCTTACTCATTATGAAAAGCTCTCCCAACAACACCTCAGCTATATTGTTGATGCTCAACACTTCAATCAGTTTCTGATCTATGGGATATTTTTCACGGAAATCATCAACAGAGAACAAGGTAATGAAAATATTCTTTCAGACTTCCTGAAAACGGATTACCAGTCATTGTATTTATTGGCGGAAAATGAATGCAAATCAAAAGATTTTGATGAAAAAGTGATTCCTGATCTTCAGAATTATTTTACAGATCTTTACGATCTTACTAAATTTTATAAAGGCTCCATTATCAAGCTGGAACATCAATAAAGGTCACTTTAAGGCTCCATTTTCTTGAATATGGTTCTGAAAATTTCTGAAGAGGACATCATTGTAAACTGAATTTTTCAACGCAAAGTTTGATTATTTATCGTATAATATTTCAAGGGAGCAAAGAGTATAATCAATTTCATTGATTCTGTCTAAGCGAGTGCATATCTATGAAACTTCACCAGCGACGGAGTCGCAATCCTTTGCCCCCTAAAATAAAACATTAGAATCTCTCTTTCCTTTGTGTCAAAAAAACAGTCTGTTTTATTCACAAAATCTTTTACACTTTTTACCTATCCCTAATTTTTGATCCTCATCCGATCTTTAGAACAGAATTATTTTAAAATTTCAGGGTTCTGCATCAGATAATCCAGCGCTTCTTTTACAGCCTGTTCAGGGCTTTTAGGATGAAATCCGAGTTCATTTCTGGATTTGGAAATATCAAAATCCTGCTGCAATCCGGAAAACATCGCAATATCTTTTCTTGTTAGTACCGGTGCTTTTCCACTCAGTCTTGCCGTAAACTCCATGAGTGCTGCAATCGTCATCAGAATTCCTTTCGGGACCGAACGGGGTATTTCCAGCTTCAGCTCAGGATAAAGTTTGTTGGCTAAAATAGTGGTATCAGTAATGGTCATACATTTTTCATTGGCGAGAATATAACGTTCTCCGGGCCGTCCTTTTTCCGCAGCCAGATAACATCCTTCCGCCACATCTTTCACATCGATCCAGTTCAGGGTAATCTTAGTATCTACCGGAATTTTCTTGTTCAGAATAAGCTTCAGTACTCCGTATGAAACATTCAAAGGTAAAAATGTTTCACTTCCGATCATTGCTCCAGGCATCACGGAAACCAACTCGATTCCCAGTTTGGCAGCCAGCTCAAAGGCCAGTTTTTCACCATCGTTCTTTGAATTGTAGTACATATCTCTGCGATCCGGATTATACCCGTTGCTTTCTTTCGTGGGTAGCTGAGTATAGTTGAGGGCAGCAATGGAACTTACATATACTATTTTCTTTACTCCTGCTTCGGCAGCTGCTTCAATGGTATTTCGGGTTCCTTTGATATTGACATCATAAATTTCTTTTTTGGGATCTTTCGCCCATAATTTGAAAGAAGCTCCTACAGCATAAAATGTCTCGACTCCCTCCAGTGCTTTTACAAAAGAAGCTTTGTCTGTGATGTCCGCCTGCATTAGTTCACAATTCAGGCCCTCAAAAGGTGTACGGTTGTTGATGTTCCTTACTGTCGCCCGTACCGGCAAGCCCTTTTTTAATAAAAATCTTACTAAATTATTTCCCAGATGGCCATTAGCTCCTGAAACGAGACTCAAATGATTTGTCATTGCATTGATTTTAATGCTACAAAGTTCATCTTCCTGTCTCCGGAACCACTTGACATTTGTTAGTTAATTATTTTTCTTCTGATCCTGCTCAGGCTTTCCGGTTTCATGCCTAGAAATGAAGCGATATACTGAATGGGAACATTCTGAATAATTCCGGGATATTCTTCCATAAGCTTCAGATACCGTTGTTCAGCATTTAAAACAGATAATGCTTTCGATCGGTTTTCATTATAAGTTATCGATTGCTGAAAAACCGAAATACTGAAATCTTTCATTGCCTGGCTTTCATGGATCAGCAGATCCAGATCGGTCTTGGAAATCCTCAATAGCTCACAATCTGTGATGCATTCCACCTTATTTTCAGAAACTCTCCCATCGATAAACTCCGAATAGGATGTAAAAAATCCCGGTGGGCAGTTGATATGGGTAGTCACTTCATTTCCATTCTGATCCTCATAAAAAAGTCTCAGGTATCCTGACACAATATAGTAAAGATACTGAGGGACTTTCCCTGCTTCTTCTATCACGGTATTTTTTGAAAATGCCACAGGCTCAAAATACTTCCTGACTGCATCAATCTCTTTTTGAGTACAGTCATGATCTGAACAGATATATGCTAAAAGTTTATCGTGCATTGAAGTGAATATTTTGAAGTCTGATACAAAAATACCAAAAGAAAACATCAGTATTTATCAATCTTTTAAAAGAATTTTCACTGCCCCATGTAATAGGTTCATCAAAATAATTGTCTTGTATAAAAACAAAGTATGAATCGAAAGCTCGTTTTTCTTTTAAGCCTTATTTCTTCTTCATTCATTTTTGCACAAAGCGTGGAAGGGGTCATTACAGATAAAGATAATAAGCCGGTATCAGAAACTGAGGTTCTGATTACCAAAAATGATACCAAGTTTTCTGCCATCACGGATGAAAAGGGATTATTTAAAATTCCTTTAAAAGAAAACGGGGATTATATATTCGAAATTATAAAGGACGGGGTAAAAACCAATACTGAAAAAATTACCGTTAACGGAAACCACAGAAAAGATATTCAACTCAAAGAAGCTCCTGTTGCCGAGCAGAAGATAGAAGGGGTAACCGTAACTGCAAAGAAAAAATTATTCGAGAGAAAAGTAGACCGCCTGGTCTTCAATGTAGAGAATTCCGTAGCATCCCAGGGAATTGATGCTATAGAAGCTCTTGCCAAAACACCGATGATAAAAACCAGTGATGATGCGATAAGTATTGCCGGAAAGAGTAACGTAGCCGTGATGATCAATGACAGGCTGCTGAATCTGAACGGACAGGAACTTATCAATTATCTGAAGACACTCCGTTCCGACGATATTCTTAAGATCGAAGTGATCACCACTCCTCCGGCCAAATATGATGCGGAAGGAAAAAGCGGACTGATCAATATTATTCTTAAGAAAAATGCCAATCTGGGCTGGAACGGATCTCTTCAGACCTCCGGAAATTATTTCTGGGGAAGACCTACCGTATCAGCAAGAAGCGGGGCCACCTTCAATTATCAGGGAGAAAAACTGTCTCTAAGTACCAATTTATCTGTGGGTGACAATTACTGGTATTATACGACCTATAATTACCTGACCGGAACAACCAATAATAACTACTGGAACAGAGATACCCAAAATCTGAATAACTACAAGTATAAAGGTGGAAACGTAAAAGCTGAATATAAAATCAATGATAAAAACCTGATCGGGATCAACTATAACTATTCTCACAGCAACCCATTGGAAAAGGGAGACAGTAAATCGGAAAGATTCAATGAGGAAGGATTGCTGAATATTATTTCCAACTTCAGGAACAGAAACAGCAGAGATGTTCATAATGCAACGGCATTTTACGAAACAAAATTAGACAGTACAGGAGGTAAGCTGAACCTTACAGCCAATATGATGCTCAACAATTCGAATGCAAAGAATTTTTCCAATACCATTACTTCAGAAACCATCTCTACCATGGCCAATCCGATCAGTAAATACAGGATTTATTCCGGACAGGCTGATCTTGAAAAGACTTTCGGGAAAATCAAGACAGAATCAGGATTGAAATACACGAAAATAAAAAATGATTCTGAGTTTAATTTTTTCAATATCAATAACGGGCAATATGATCTGAATAAAGACAGAACGAATACTTTCTTCTATAATGAAGAAAACTATGCGGTCTATGCCTCTGCCAATTTTAAAATCAGTGAAAAGTGGGATGCCAAAGCAGGACTCCGCTATGAATATACTACACTGGAAGGGGTTTCCATGAATGACAATACTTCGGCTAAGATCAATTACGGAAAACTTTTCCCTACCGCCTATATCAGCTATAAGCCTAACGAAAATCATTCATTTTCCCTCAATTATTCCCGCAGAATTTCCCGTCCGTATTTCGGGAACCTGAATCCTTTCAAATATTATACATCAGAATATGAGTATACCACCGGAAACCCTTATTTGTTGCCATCATTTTCAGATAATTTTGAATTTGGGTATGTCTTAAAAAACAGTCTGAATTTCACCTTATATTACAATTACAACAAAAACAACTGGGACAGAATCCAGATGGTAGACGGAAATTACCGGTATACGGTGGCCAGAAATTTCTATAACGAAGACCAGGCCGGGATCAATATCAGCTACAATTACAACAAGCTGAAATGGCTGGAGTCTTCTATTTTTGTCAACGGGTTTTATTCCAAGTCAAAATCTTATGATCCTTCTATTGCGCCCGCTCCGGCTGGCTATAGTGCCAATCTGAATATCGATAATAATTTCTTTCTGAATAAAGAAAAAACCGTAACCTTTATGCTGGGACTTTGGGGCAGCCTTCCCAACAGAAACGGTAATACCTATTACTACACCAGTGCTTCACTGTACACCGGGATGAAACTGGCTTTTATGGATAAAAAACTTCTCGTAAATCTTTATCTGAATGATATTCTGAATACCAACCGTGAAAAAGGGATTGAATATTACCCAACCTATAACATCGATTATCAATATAAAGGAATTACAAGAAACGTTCATCTTTCTCTTACTTATAAATTCGGAAACAATAATGTGAAAGGCGCTACCAAGCAAGTGAAGTTTGAAGAATCCAACAGAGCAGGAGGTGGTAATTAAATTTCTTCCCCCTGAATAATTTGCCTAACCAGGATAAAAACTATAACGCCGGCCAGCAGCATCCTTATGTGGATCTGCCGGCTTTTTTCATTTTTTCGGATTGACTTCTGAACGATTTTTAACACTGAAAAAATAATAGATCAGCCCTCCAACAGCATAGGCCAGTACATCCAGAAAATCTCCTGTGAATATTCCTGATAATTTCGGACACAGAACTTCAAACAGGAAGGCCAGATAGAGCACTGAAGTCAGAACAAACTTCAGGTCGGGTTTCCAATGATATCCTAATATTGAATTCATGATATATTCTATCAGATAACAATACATAGGAACCGTGATCAGATCTGTAAAATGGTTATTGATGACAGGAATATATATGCCGTTCCGCCTTAGCAAGATGATAGTGCCCCATGCTGCCAACCCAAGCAGAAACCAATATGAAATTTTCCTTTCCATCACATGTGCAGTACTGCCATGATAATCCCAAGGATCACCTGCAGAATTTTGGAGATCGTATCCTGAATATCCGTATCATTTTTTGCGGTTTCCTTTTCCGGAGATTCGTAAATGAACTTTTGTTTCCCTTCCATTGTCAATAGAATTTGATACTGCAAATATATCCAAATTAGAACAATTGTTCTAATTTTGTAAATATGATTTATACCCATACTTATTATTCCTATATTTGAATGATGAACACAAAAGAAAAAATTCTGTCTAAAGCCCTGGAATTGTTTAATGAAAGGGGATACAATACGATCACTACCAGGCATATTGCAGCTGAACTCAAGATCAGCGCAGGAAATCTTCATTATCATTTCAAGCATTCTGAAGACATCATCAAAATTCTTTTTTCAGAACTTACCCTGAAAATGGATGCATTGCTAAACCATATGAAAAGTATGGAACGTACAACCCTTGAAGATCTCTACCAATTTACCTTCTCCACCTGCGAAATATTCTATTCTTACCGTTTTATATTCATCAGCTTCGTGGATATACTGAAAAACATTCCTCAAATAGAATCACAGTATGAAGGAATCAATTTCAGTCGGAAAGAAGAATTTCATCAGATATTTTCCGGTTTTCAGAAAAATAATATTTTTCAAAAAGATATTCCTGCTTTTGTGGTAAACTGCCTTACCGAGCAGATTTTCATTATTGCAGATAACTGGCTCACCCACAACAGATTGATTTCAAAACTGGATCAGCAGGAAGCTATACAGCATTATACACTTCTTCAGATGAATCTCTTTTATCCTCTTCTCAACAAAAAACAACAAAAGCTTTATGAAGAACAATACATCCGGTAATCAAAATATTACGATCAGAAAAGGAGGCTTCGATGATCTGGAAGCGATGCAGCTGCTTTTCACAGATACCGTAGAAGTCATCTGTCAAAAAGATTATAATGCGGAACAGCGTAAAGCCTGGCAATCAGGAGCCGAAAATGAGGAAAGATGGATGAATGTGATCAGGGATCAATATGTTTTAATTGCTGAATGTGAACATCAGATAGCGGGTTTCTGTACGCTGGATCAGGGGAATTATATTGATCTTCTTTTTGTACACAAAGATTATCAGCAAAAAGGTATCGCCTCTATGCTTTATGATGAAATTGAAAAAGAAGCCCTGTTACACCATTCGGAACATCTCACTGCAGAGGTAAGCAAAACTGCCAGACCGTTTTTTGAGAAAGTTGGTTTTCATGTAATTCAGGAACAAACAGTTGATGTAAAAGGAATTACCCTTATCAATTATAAAATGGCAAAAGATCTGATTTCTTAATTTTTGCACTTATGGAATTATCACCGGAATACAACGAATACAGGATTTCAGTTCCAGAGGAATTTGAAAATGTATTCACCCATTTTTATTTTGCTGAAAATATTTCTGAAAATCCGGTTACCAAAACACTTTTACCCACCTATCAAACTATTCTTTTATTCTGTTTTGGGGAAAATGCCACAATGTCTACCCGGGAAAAAACAATAGTGGAGGTTGCTCAGTGTATGGTATTCGGTCCTGTGAGGCAGGCTTTCGACTATACCCTTCCGGCAGGCTGTTCTATTCTGGTTGCCAGTTTTAAAGATGATGCTTTTTTCAGGTTTTTTGGGAAGGTATCTATTAAACAATCGATAAAACACCCGGACGACCTGTTGGAGGAAAATTGTTTTACAGACCTATGGCATCAGCTGACCACATTACATTCCCCCACAACACAGGTGAATCATATTCTTGAGTTCTGCAGACCTTATCTTCAGCAGCAGGATACAACCAGTGAACTTTTAAGCAATTTTGAGAATGATCTTTTGAATCCCATTAAAGTTATTGCACAGCAAACCCACCAGACGGAAAGAAACATTCAACGAAAACAAAAAGAACAGTTTGGTTATTCTTTAAAGGAACTTACCCGCTACAACCGTTTTTTAAAAGCGATCAAAATCATTGAAGAAGAAACCGGAAAACAGAATAAAGTCAGATGGTTTACGATCATTGATGAATGCGGATATTATGATCAAAGCCAGCTTATCCATGATTTCAGACATTTTATCAACATCTCACCGGCCCAATATTTAAAATTTCAACAGGAAATCTGCAATCCAAAGTCAGAATAAGCCGTTTCGTTTTCTTACAATTTTTGAAAAGTACTTCCTCCTACTTTTGTCTCATTCATTTTAATCAACAAAGCAATGAGACATTTAATAATTTACGCACATCCGAACGAAAACAGTTTAAATCACAATCTTTTAAACACTGTTGTCGAAACACTACAATCCCAGAATCAGGAGATCATCGTGAGAGATCTTTATGCAATCGGTTTTGATCCTGTACTTTCTTTAGCTGATATGCAGGAACAGCGTATGGGAAAGGTATCAGATGATGTACACACTGAACAGGAATATATTTCATGGGCAGAGCAGATCACCTTTATTTATCCAATTTGGTGGACCGGGCTTCCTGCCATCATGAAAGGTTATATAGACCGTGTATTCAGCTATGGATTTGCCTACCGTTACGATCAGGGGATACAAAAGGGGCTTCTGAAAGGTAAAACCACGATGATTATCAACACTCATGGAAAATCTCACGAAGAATATAAACAGACAGGAATGGATAAGGCACTTAGCCTAACTTCTGATCATGGTATTTTCATCTACTCCGGGCTGGAAATCATCAGTCATCTATTTTTTGATAAGGCAGATAAAACATCTTCTGAAGATCTCGAAATCTGGCAAGATCAGATTAAAAATTTATATTCAGAAAAAGTTCTTAATCATTAAAATTTTTCCTTTGAAAAACACACTGAAAAACAAAGCATCAGCCCTATTCTATTGGGTTCCTAAAAACTAATGAATAAGATCATCAGATAGAGTTTTTACATCTTTTCTCTGTATTTTGTTTTTAAGAAATTTATGGCATGGAATTAGCTTTAGGAATCGCAAGTAAAATTGTTTTGAACCATTATTTTAAACCATTAAGATTCGTAAACGGTTAAGTTTTTTCTGAAAACAAATCTTGTTATAACCCTTACACTCATCTTAATGGTTTAGATATTGGAACGGCAGGGAAAACCTGTTATATTTGCACAGTATGAAACATCTTAACAGCATATTACGTCTCCCTTTCTTTAGTGAGTATTATGCACCGGGCTATCGTTCGGGAAGACTTTCTATATCTGTAATCCATTAAAATAATCTAACATTATATATAGAGCCCGGACAGTACCTGTCCGGGCTTTTTTCATTTAAAAATTTTTATCATGATCAACACATTACAAGAAAATGTAGCTATCATCCTGCCGGAAAATGGGCTGGAAGAAAAGCTGGCACAAGCCAAAGAAAAAAACAGAACATTATCCATCAAGCTTGGTTTTGATCCTACCGCTCCTGATCTTCATCTGGGACATGCCGTGGTTCTCAAAAAACTGAAAGAGTTTCAGGATCTTGGTCATAGGATCATTATTGTCGTAGGAAGTTTCACGGCAAGAATCGGTGATCCTACAGGAAAAAACAAAGCAAGAAAGCCTCTGAGCGCTGAGGAAGTGCAACATAACGCACAGACGTATATCAACCAACTTTCCAAAGTACTTGATATTGAAAAAACAGAAATTGTATTCAACTCCGACTGGCTGGATGCGCTTGATTTTTCAGAGGTCATCCAATTGCTTTCAAAAGTGACTGTAGCCCAGCTGATGCATCGGAATGATTTTAACAAAAGGTTTACCGAGAACACTCCTATTGCCATGCATGAACTGGTATATCCTATTCTCCAGGGTTTTGATTCTGTAAAGATTGAATGTGATATTGAAATGGGGGGTACAGATCAGCTATTCAACTGTACAATGGGAAGGCAACTACAGGAACTTCATCAGATGCCTGCCCAGATTGTGATGTGCATGCCTCTACTGAAAGGTCTTGACGGAAAGGAAAAAATGAGCAAGTCTCTCAACAACATCATCGGACTGACTGATGAACCGAATGAAATGTTCGGTAAAACCATGTCTATTCCGGATGCCATGATTGAAGAATTCATTGACCTTACCACAGATTTTTCTGCAGAAGAGAAAAACAGGTTAAAATCAACAATAGAAAATGGCGAAAACCCGATGAACATAAAAAAACTGATTGCTAAAAATATCGTCAGCCAGTACCATGATGATGAAGCGGCAGAAAATGCGGAGCTGTTCTTCAATAATCAGTTTCAGAATAAAAATTTTGACGAGAAAAGCTTTGAACCTGTTTCCATTCTTTCCTTACATCATACTGAAAACAAAACGACACTCGTTGAACTTTGTCACCAGCTAAAAAATGACCTCAGCAAATCTGCTGTACGAAGACTGATTAAAAGCGGAGGCATTCAGATCGATTCTGAGAAAATTTTAGATCCTGATCAGGAAATTGAGCTGATCAAAGAGATTAAAATAAAAATCGGAAAAAGAAATTTCTTTGAACTGACCTAGAAACGAATGCAAACCCCAGAAGAAGAATATTCCGGGGTTTCGTTTTACCTTTTCATTGGATTTCTCTTACTCCAATTAAATCAATATCTTCGTTCCAACAAACAAAAACAATGACGCAGGCTGAAATCCTTACCCTGATTGATGAAGAACTATTCACAGACCATATTAAGACAAAACTCACTGACCAGAAGATTGTCTGGACCGATCATGTAGGTATGGAAAATTCAGTATCTCCGCATCAGACCGCTATCAATAACGATGGAGTTATTGCGTGGTGGCAATACAATGCAGCACGGAAAGAAGAAGTTCGCATCCGGCTGAAGGAAAAGAAAGTGATTATCTGGAAACCACCCATCAATACTCTGGAACAGCCAGTTTTCCGAGATGGACTTTTATATTTTCATAAAAATTATCTGATCATCAAATATAAAGACAGTCATTATCAAAGAGTATTTATTTTTAATATCACCACTTTAAAAGATGAAGAAATCATTATTAATGCCCTTACCATCCGGGTGAAAATAATAGGTAATGAGTTATTTCTGGCAGGTCTTTACAGTGATGAAGAGTTTATAAAAATCACGATGTATCCGGATCGTCTTGAAAGAGAAATGATTGATGAGGAATACCTCAGCCAAAGGCATATCACATTTGATTAAGAAAAACTGTAGGCAGTAAAGAAATTCCAATATATATTTCAACTAATACCATATGGGAAGAGATACTTCAATTTATATGTTTGATAAAGAAAAAGCAACGGCTAATCTTTATGAACATCTTCAGCACAAAATTTACCATACCAAAACATTTAAAGATTATATTAAAAACAGACAGGAAGAAATTAATAGTTCCTATAATATCAGTATTGACAAAATCTTAGAAACTGTCAGAAATGATATTAATATGATTACTCCTGATGAACTGTTTGAAATTATTCTGTTCTTTTATGAGGATGTATCTCCACAATTTTACAATGTTCCTTGGAAGGAACGTGAACAATATATAGAAAGGCTGTATAATCGTTTAGGGATCACTTTACTTTATGAAATTCCATCATCTACGATATGCTATTCGTATATGTTTCAATATGCAAACTATACCCATTATTTTCCTCTTGATGAAATAAAAAGTGAGGATGGCGGTACCAATATCCTATCTGAAGATTTTCTACGCTTCAATGATTATGTCATTCTCGTCATGCAAAGAATTCTCGAAAGAAAACTTGATGGTTATAATTATGAACTGGCTGAAGAAGAGGAAAAGATTATAGAAGGTATTAAAACTGAAAATCAGAACAATAGTCTTCTGTTTGAAGTTATTGAAGATGAATTAAATTTTCTTATAGAGCTATCTGCTACAGATAATAATGGACCTTATTCAGAAACTATTTACCGCGCTTATGATTTTCTGATCAGATCTATAAAAATGAAATCCAGGATTGATGTTCAGAAAAATCCGAGGATTGTCATTATAGATTCTTATTAATCTTTAAGTATGGCCTGAAATTCGAATTCAAAATACCTATGAATACTTCACTTACCTATCAAAAAGCTACAGAAAACGATATTGACTATCTTCTTGATCTTAGGATAAAAACGATGGTTCCACATTATGCTGAATCCAATCTTCCTACTGACCGGGAAACCACTCTTCAAAGGATTCTTTATCAGTTTGATAAGGCGAATATTATTTTTCTGGACAATCACCCGATCGGGCTTCTGAAAGTAGACAGAACCGATAGCAACATCGATATTTTACAGCTTCAGATAGATCCTGATCAACAAGGTAAAGGATTGGGAAAAATGATTCTGACTGATATTCTGGAAGAAGCATCTGCAGCAGGAAAAACAGCTTCTTTAAGTGTTTTGAAAACCAATAAGGCACAACATCTTTATTCCAGCCTGGGTTTTAAAGTTGTGGGTGAAGATGAACATTCTTTCTTTATGAAGTTCTTACCTTTTGAAAACACAAACAGCACGAATAATTTACACGAATAACACAATCTGATGATCAATAAATATAAGCTCTCGCTGATGAAGCAGATCGAGCAGATGATTGTGGATAAAGTTTGCGAACCATTATGAGAAAATGAAATTTTATCGGAGATAAAACCCTTGCGCCTTATAACATTAGGCTGGTAACATCTTTGTGCCTTGGCGTTTTCCAACATCTTTTTGAAAACACAAATTCCACGAATGATTTACACAACTAACACAATCTGATGATCAGGAAAAATACAATCCCCGCTGATGGAGTAAGCTGATTGTATATAAAATCTGCAAGCAATTATGAGAAAACAATAGTTAACCTTTTCCTATTGAAATATCATAAGTTTTGGCTAAAGCCATTGGATTTGGGAAAATATATAAAGAGGCTGTCTCAAAAGAGATAGCCTTTTTTATGCAAAAAGGAAAGCTTTCGCTTTCCTAATAGTTGCAAATTAATTAATTTGCTGTGTGTTAACTTCTTCAAAAG
>LAZY01000121.1 GCA_001013295.1 Chryseobacterium indologenes
TAAACGGGATAAGAGAAACCTATGTATATGATGTGGCAAACAGGATTTCAAAAGTATTGGATAAGGATGGTAAGACAATTAATACATACAGCTATAATTATTCTCCTACAGTGTATGGAAACGATAAAATGGGCAGGGAATATATAAGTAATAATTGCGGTGCCGGATTCCTGCCCAATAAATATGAATATGATGTTCCTGCCAATACTTATTTTTCTACTGTAAGTAAAGATGATGCCAATCAAAAGGCCTTTCAGGATATTGATACCAATGGACAGAATAAAGCTAATCAGTTAGGAGGATGCAGGCCTTTAGTATGCAGCATTTCCAAAGGCTATGATATTGCTACATTGAACAGCGGATCTCTTACTATGCCAGATGCTTCAAATTTTAGACTGCAAATGAGTTTCCCTTTTGACAGTAGCCTTATTTGGACTACAGGAAAATCAATTGGAAAGATGTCAGATAATTGTTTTTCATCCGGAGGAGCTTCTGTATCTAGAAAGCTAACCTATGGGCAATGGACAATTAGTATCTATAGCAACGGAAACATAAGAGCAAAATCGCTATCCGCTGCTTCGATCCCCAACGGGACCATTATTAATATCGATGTTACTTATCCGGTAGATGATCTCAACCCTGACACTGATATAGAGGATATTTAAGATTAAAAACATTAAACTATGAAAAAAATAATAATTGTCGGAGGGTTATTGTTGGCTTTCGGGAAGTTGGCCGCCCAGAATACTGTCCCTACCGATACTCAAAATTATACCCAAACTAAGAGTTGCTTAGATGCGGATTGTATCAAGAAAACAGAAGTAGTACAATACTATGACGGACTTGGAAGAGCCAAACAAATTGTCAATGTAAAAGCATCACCGACGCAGCATGATGTGGTTTCACATATAGAATATGACCAGTATGGTAGGCTCTCCAAATCTTATCTGCCTGTTCCCCAAACCGGAACACAAAACGGGGCTATGTATGATAATCCTTTGTCAAATGCGACCCAACCGGATATTTATGGAACAGAAAAGATATATTCCGAAAAAATTGTCGAAAATGCACCTTTAGAAAGGATAAAGCAAAGCATTAATGTAGGCACAGCATGGGCAAATAAGCCTATTGCCTATAATTATTCTACTAATACTTCAGCTACTGAAGTAAAAAAATATGAGGTTACAACAACTTGGATAGAAAGCAGAACGAATGCTCCATTGAGTTTCGGGTACTATCCAATTAGTACGTTGAGAAAAACTTCTGTAACGGATGAAGACCAGAATATCGTCACAGAATATAAAAATGAAGAAGGGAATACGGTACTACTAAGGCAGAATGATGGAACACAGAATATAGATACTTATTATGTTTATGATGAATATGGGCAATTGGTGTATGTAATTCCACCACAGGCAGCCATATCTGCAACACTTGATACTAACCAATTAAATGCTTTATGCTACCAATACCGTTATGATGAGTTTGGAAGATTGATAGAAAAGAAGGTTCCGGGAAAAGGCTGGGAATATATGGTGTATGATAAGCAAGACCGGCTGGTTCTTTCACAAGATGCACTTTTGGGAACTACTGATAACAGTTTTAAGCAGAAAGGTTGGTTATTTACCAAATATGACAAGTTTGGGAGAGCTGTTTATACAGGTTTTTTTGCTAATACGGCAACCAGACTGGCCATGCAAACTGCGATCAATAATATGACAGCCAATCCTGGAAACAATGAGGAAAGAAGCAGTACACCCTTTACGCTGAACGGAGTAGATGTATATTATTCTAAGAAAGCATTTCCTACCGGGAGTATGACGCTTTTGAGTATTAATTATTATGATACTTATCCGCCATTTCCTTCAGGCGTAACAATGCCATCTTATATTTTCTCACCGGATCAGGTGGTTATGCCACAGGATGCACAAAACTCTCTTATAAGTACGAAGTCTTTGCCTACTGCTTCTTATGTTAAAAATATAGAAGATGATAATTGGTCGAAAGATTTTATCTGGTATGATATGAAGGGACATGCTATTGGCTCGTATTCTGTGAATCACCTGGGTGGTTATACCAAAACGGAGTTTAAGTTGGATTTCTTAGGCTATCCTGTAAATACAAATACATTCCATGTCCGTAAGCAGGGAGAAGTTGGTGTAAGAATAAAGGAAAGGTTTGTTTTAGATTCGCAACACAGATTATTACAACATTTTCACCAGATCAATGATAAGCCGGAAGAGCTACTGACAGAAAATTCTTATAACGAGCTTTCGCAGTTAAAGAATAAAAAAGTCGGCAACAATCTTCAGAGTATTGATTATGCCTACAACATCCGGGGTTGGCTTACGGATGTGAATAAAGACCAAATGGAAGTGGCTGATCTTGGCGGAAAATTATTTTCTTATAAGATCAGATACAATCAAAAACAAGGGATTGATAACGCCGATCCGATTGCTTTCCCAAATAAAAATGTGACAGCAAAATTCAATGGTAATATTACAGAAGTAGATTGGAGAGCGGTAGAAAAGCCAGGAGTAAATCCTTCACTTACTCCTAAGAGGTATGGCTACGTCTATGATAAACTAAACAGGCTTACAGCCGGATATTTTCAAAATCCTTACAACGCCTATAGTAAAGAGCATATGGAAGTCTTAGACTATGATCTGAATGGAAATATTTCTAAGCTTCACAGGACATCCGTTACTCCTGACGGCAGTAATACGGCTACTTTAATAGATAAGCTAAGATACCAATACAATGGAAACCAAGCCACAAGTATTGTTGATGATGCTCATAACCTTACAGGATACACAGGCATAGGACGAGAAATTCATTATGACCTGAACGGGAATATGACCGATATGGAAGACAAAGGAATTCTTTCCATTAAGTATAACTTTTTGAATCTTTCAAATTATCTGCGTTTGAACAGAGATAATATTGAAGATATGGTCATCAACACAAAGTATAATGCCAACGGAACCAAAATAAGCAAAGAAAATATAACTACTGTAACAGGCTTTGCAGGTTCTGATATAACTAAAACCACTGTAGATTATCTGGATGGCTTTCAGTATTCTAAAGTAGAAACTTCCAATACAGGAGGTGGCGGGGGACCTATTGAAT
>LAZY01000122.1 GCA_001013295.1 Chryseobacterium indologenes
ACTGTGAACAGCGGCTGGGAAAAATCTTTAGTGAAAGAACCAAGGCAGACCCCGAAACGATTAAAAACTGGTTTGATTCCGGGCAGGACCACTGGCTTGATTCGGGTAAATGCCTGGAACTGGGAGTCTGTGACAGCGTGATAAAACCCGCTAAAAAAAGAAAGAATCAAGAGGCTGAAAACATGATCAATAAAACCCCGGAGGAGGCTTTCGAGAGCTTTAATCTGCTACCGGAACCTTTGCAACAAAATAATAACAATCAACATACTGAAATGAAAAAAGAAACAATTTTGGCCGCTCTCTCTGCGGTGGGATTGGTGGGAACACTCTCGGCCAGCTCTTCAGATAAAGATTTTGAAAAACATCTGGAAGACGTATTTGGGAAGGCGGGAAAAACCGACTCGCTGGAAAATGAATTGAGAGAATTTAAAAAGTCCCAGGCAGAAGTTCTGATCTCTGCTGCCCTGAAGGCCGGGAAAATTACCGCCGCTGAAAAAGAGGAATGGAAAAACGATGCCATCAAAAATTATACACTGGTGGCAAAATCACTGGAAAGAATGTCTGGAAAGCCTGATCCCAACAGCCAGTTGGAAAGACAAAAAACAATTGTGGATACAGGCAGACATGAGCTGTTAAACGGACGTGAAAAATGGAGCTTTTCGGACTGGCAGGAAAAAGATCCAAAAGGTCTGGAAAGGCTTAACGAAGAAGCCGAGGTGGAATTTGAAAAATTGTTTAACGCCGAATATACTCTTTAATTATGCCTGATTTAATAGACGGGTTATACCTGAACAAATTTGTGGCTCCCCAATTACTGAAGGAGTTTAAAAACTATAACGATAAATTTTTGGTAGCACTGGAGCCGGCTCCGGAAGGAGCCAAGACGGCCGATGGCCTTCGCCAGAATAAACTGATCAATAACGTCGGTTTTTATGTCAATAACACAGCCCCTTTTTCTGCAAAATCAATGCTCGGTAAAAACAGCATCATTCCCTGGGATAAACTGGATACTGATCCAACAAAGGTGAACGATGCTGAAATAAGATCACTGGCCTTTGATAAGAGATCAA
>LAZY01000123.1 GCA_001013295.1 Chryseobacterium indologenes
ATAATCTGGAATTCGATAAGGATACCGGAGAATTCAAAAGGTTTTACAAGCTCAGAATGTGGGAGAATAATGCGGCCCCACTGTATTCTCCTACCGGAGAGCTGAAAGCCAGAGGATCTATCAAGGAAACGGGGGATCAATTTGCCTCCACCTTTTTCTATTCCCCCAATACGGTCTACCATCTGGAAAATTTAAAAATCCTTTACAAACCGGAACACCAGGACACTGTAAGTGCTGACCCGGAATCTGAGTTCAGATTACAGGCTTATGGACTCTGTGACAAAAAACAGGAGTACGGTTTCGGGGCTATTATTTCTGATAACGGGTAAAAACTAATAACCATGAACTTCTGTTATCTGAATGATTAAAATGAAATCTTTTTAACTCTATATATCTATTGAGACCGGTGAAGTGGGTTTCCTGTGGCGGGAAACCTACGGAGCCGGAAATATTGACACACAACAAAAAAATCTTATGTCTGAAACAAAGAAATTCCAACAAAAAGCCAATGCACTTTTTGAACAATACCCGGATATAAACAAAGTGTTTATTTCAGAAAACGGGCAATGTTTTTTTGATGAAAGAGCGGCCAGAAATTACCACCATCTCAGAGGTTTTGAACATGATCCGCAAGTCTTTTTTCGTGACGGGGCTCAGGACGAGGACGATTCGGATCTTGAAACAGCTCTTCATACGGCTCAGCTGGAAAGAAAAGCATTAGCAG
>LAZY01000124.1 GCA_001013295.1 Chryseobacterium indologenes
AAGGTTCTTAATATGATGATTGATCTCTCGGATAAACAATATGGTACTCAAATCAGAAAAAAGTTTTCCTCCCAACAATCTTCAACCTCCACAGACAAGAAATAAGTATATCAAGACTGTGTAGATTGTTTGGGATAAGCCGTCAGGCTATTTATCAGGCCAGGCAAAGGATTTTGATCCGTGAAAACGAATTACTGAAAGTAAAATTTCTGGTTCAGGAAATAC
>LAZY01000125.1 GCA_001013295.1 Chryseobacterium indologenes
CTTTAAAAATGGCAATAAAAAATAGAGTTTCCAGTGATCCATTAATTCATCATTCAGATAGAGGACTGCAATATTGCTCTGGTTACTACCAGAAAATACTTAATAATAATGGAATCAAACCCTCAATGACCGATGGTTATGATTGTTATCAAAATGCAATGGCAGAGAGGGTTAATGGAATATTGAAACAAGAATTTCTTTTTTCTAAAACAAAGAATATTCAGGATCTAAACTCATTAGTAAAAGAAAGTATTTATCTTTATAATACGGAAAGACCACATTTAAGCCTTAATATGGAAACTCCAGATAAAGTGCATAAAAAATCCGAAGAAATAAAATATCTCTCCGGATTAAATATTGTTTAATTTATGTCAACCTATTTTAGGACGACTCA
>LAZY01000126.1 GCA_001013295.1 Chryseobacterium indologenes
TAGTATCGTAAGATACAGCACTTACTTAAAGTATAGCTTTAGTTTTTTGTTTGGTTGGTTATATTAAAAATACAAAACCCACTAGAAATTAGTATCAGAGGGAATGAGATTCTGGATTTTAAATTTTGAATTTTGGATTGAATGTGATTCAAAATCAAAGATTCAAAATTCATAATTATAATGAAGTCTCGTAGCTCAGCTGGTTAGAGCGCTACACTGATAATGTAGAGGTCGGCAGTTCGAGCCTGCCCGAGACTACTAATT
>LAZY01000127.1 GCA_001013295.1 Chryseobacterium indologenes
AACATCTCGCCAAGTAGCTGATAATCTCCATAGTTAATTTTCTCTTTTTCTTTTTTTTCCATAATAAATCATTTTTTATTTATACATTTGGCAAAACTTCCGGACAAATATATGCAGAAGTTTCTTAATTATCAAAATTAAAATGAAAGAAAATACAGGAATTTCGTTACGTATTCAGAAGATGCTTGATTATTTGGGACTTAATGCTCCAGAATTTGCCAAGAAATTGGATTACA
>LAZY01000128.1 GCA_001013295.1 Chryseobacterium indologenes
CTCTCAGGCCCCCTAAAGATCGTAGACTTGGTGAGCCGTTACCTCACCAACTATCTAATCTTGCGCGTGCCCATCTCTATCCACCGGAGTTTTCAATGTCGAATGATGCCATTCAACATATTATGGGGTATTAATCTTCCTTTCGAAAGGCTATCCCCCAGATAAAGGCAGGTTGCACACGTGTTCCGCACCCGTACGCCGCTCTCAAGATCCCGAAAGATCTCTACCGCTCGGCTTGCATGTGTTAGGCCTCCCGCTAGCGTTCATCCTGAGCCAGGATCAAACTCTCCATTGTATGTTTGTCTGACTCACTCAAAGTTTTTAACGCTTTAGTTTTTCCTTACTTGGTTGTTATATTGTATGTCAATGATCTTTATATCTTTCGCTTTTTAACG
>LAZY01000129.1 GCA_001013295.1 Chryseobacterium indologenes
TGTTCATCAGTCGGAAAAGAAGAAATTAAGATCATTGACATTAACGGTAAAGACATCACAAAGAGAAAACCGAGCGCATAAAGCGCTTGAGTAACCAATAGGAAAGAAATCGTTAAGGGCGTATGGCGGATGCCTAGGCTTTCAGAGGCGAAGAAGGACGTGGTAAGCTGCGAAAAGCTGCGGGGATTGGCACACACGAATTGATCCGCAGATGTCCGAATGGGGCAACCCAATACATTGAAGATGTATTATCCCTTAGGGGAAGCAAACCCGGAGAACTGAAACATCTAAGTACCCGGAGGAAAAGAAATCGAAGAGATTCCGTAAGTAGTGGCGAGCGAAAGCGGATTAGCCCAAAAGTCTTT
>LAZY01000013.1 GCA_001013295.1 Chryseobacterium indologenes
GATATTTGTATGTATTTATTAAAATAAATTAATTTTTATTGTTAATTTGATTTTTATTTTTTATATTTGATATAACTGTAAAAACTAAATACATGAAAAAAACATTACTTTTTGTCGCCTTTATGGTCGCCAATTTTTGTCTAGCACAAACCTACATGAATGGAGGTTTAAGTACGGGAGCTACTTCCAAGAGCGGTGCAGCTGCACCCACAGGATATACATGGTCTGAATTGCAGAATAATACAGGTAATACTACAGAAACTAATACCAGTCTGGGCTTAGGTGGAATGTATATTTCAACTACTTCAAGCTTTTTTCTGGCAGATGATTTTACAATTCCTGCAGGAAATCAATGGCAAATCACTAAGATTGATTTCTTTGCCTATCAGACAGGTTATACGGGCACCACTGCTCCTTTTAATACGGCAAGAGTTAATATTTATAGTTCCGATCCTTCTGTAGCTGGAGCTGTAAGTGTTTTTGGTGATGATACTACCAACAGGTTCAGTGCCGGAACAGATAGTGGTATTTATAGAATTGGAAGTTCAATTATTCCGACCACAGTTGCTGCTCCTTTAACCAATAGAAAAGTCTGGAAAGTAACTGCAAATACGCCTGTGACATTAGGTCCCGGAACGTATTGGGTAAAATATCAGCTTCAGAATGTCACTCCGGCAAGTGGAGGCTTTTTCCCTCCGGTGACACTTCCTGATACCCGTGGGCTTCCTACTTTTAACGCTAAGCAATTTGATGCGATTGGTGGAACCTGGGTATCTATTATAGATGACGGTAATCCTACAACGGCACCAGATTACCCTTTGGATATGCCCTTTGTCATCACGTACACTAATACTTCATTGGGAACGAAAGAAGTTATGCAGTACGATAATAGGGTACAGGTATATCCGAATCCGGTGAAAGATCAGTTTAAGATCAATAATCCGGAAAGAATGAAAATAAGCGCAGTAGATATTATTGATGCTTCCGGTAAAATGATTAGAACGCTGAAAGGCTCAGAAGAGTATAGCGTTTCAGATCTGCCGAAAGGAAGTTATATTCTTAAAATACATAATGATGGCGGACCCGCCAAAATTACAAAACTCATAAAGCATTAGCTTTAGTTTTCTTCTTCAAATATTTTTTACCTGGCATTTAGCCAGGTTTTTTATTTAGGATGAGCAATTAACTTTTGGGTTTTAAGGTTCAAAACTTTCGAATTTTCCATTTTCATAGAACAAGACGATACGTTTTATTTTATTGGTTTGATTTCCAATAACTTGAGTTAGTATTTGTTCCGCAGAATTATCTAATCGCTGAGAATCGGATATTGGCTCGGAAGCTTTACCTTGGGACGGTATAAACGATTCTCCAGAAGGTGTCTGAGGAAGCTCCATTTCGGTTTCATTAGTTCCGAACTCATCATCTTCATTGATCATGGTAAAGAGATCGGGCAGAGGAGTAGTATGTACCTTTTCTTCCTCTATAGGTTTTTCTGTAATTTCAGGATCGGCTGACTTCGGCTTCAGCATTTCGCCTTCACCAGTAACCAACCAGTCCCAAAGAAGTTCTGGAAATCGGGATTTTATTTTTATGATAAACTCCAGAGACGGTTTGTTTCTTCCCGAAGTAATATGCGAAATGGAAGAACGCTGTACATCAATTTCATCTGCAAACTCGGAAGAGGTAAGCTGGGAATACTCTATAACTTTTGAAATTCTTTCGTTTAAACTCATAAAAATAAGTCTTTAATTATATTACAAATGTAAAACATAAAATTTACAAATGCAAAATACAAATGTAAATAAATGATAATTTGTTTCATATACAAATGTAAACTAAATATAATTTGCTATAAAACAATAGAATATAAATTAATTACAAATGTATTCTATTATATATAATACTAAACTTCAGATTGTATATGACTAGTATTCCAGGTAATATTCTACAATAATTACGGCTAAAATCAGGTTATAAATGTAAATTATTGCTTTTTAAAGAAGATTTTACTCCCCTAAAGCTCTTATTTCGGTTGTTTACATTATTAAATTACTGGATTACGATCAAAATAGATAATAGAGAGGTAAATATATACTAAAGTACTAATAATAAAGGGTATTATAGGATATACAAGAGTAAATTACTGATGTAAACAGCTTATTTTATGGGCATTTTAAGGAGTAATTAGTAACTAAACCTCTATTTTTTAAATGCCTTGTTCTTTTGAGGTCTTTAAAGCTCCAAAAAATAGAAATCAGGATCAGTTTTCCTGCTGATTTTTGAATTTTGCACGATTTACAATTGTTTACAGGTTTAAATTACCTTGTTATACACGTTTTATATGTTTAATAAAATACGGTCTATTTGTCATAAAACACCTCTTTTTTGACTTCAAGTATCATTACAAATAGTATTTAGATAAATATTGTAACTATCTGATAATATATTATTTAAATATATTGAATTAAATTATTCGCAATTCACAATTTTATCCACAGACATTTTGTCAAGGCAGATTGTTTAATAATGTTACAGGTGTTAATCTGTAAATTTCATTAAAAACAGTATGGCTTAACTTCTGTAAACAGCTTGAATTTTAATGTAAATTCTAAAAATTGCCTGATTTTACACTTGTTTACATATGTTAATTTAGTTTTTATGCCTTAAAATGGTTAAATTTGATTCTTGTAAATTATTCCAACAATGAATTTTGAACAGATCTATACTCAAACTCCCGATTTTCCAAATCGCTATATTTCCCCTGAAAAATTATTTTCTTACCTACAGACGAATCTCAGCGATTATATTCAGGAGATCGGAACTTCCTATTTAAACAAACCTATTTATCAGTTAAGCATCGGAACCGGAAACATTCAGGTACTGGCCTGGTCCCAAATGCATGGCAATGAATCCAATGCCACCCATGCGATGCTCGATCTTTTAGTAAGTCTTGAGAAAGCTCCTGAAATGAAAGAAGATCTTCTTAACAAGATCAGTCTGGATTTTATATTTATGCTGAATCCCGACGGATCTGAAAGATGGACAAGACTTAATGCTTCAGATATTGACCTGAACAGAGATTTTCATAATGAAGCCAGTAAAGAGATCAGGTTTCTGAAAAAAGCAGCTTCTTCAAAGAAATATGATTATGCATTAAATCTCCATGAGCAGCGAACCATTTTTACAACAGATGGTATCCACCCTGCTACACTTTCCTTTTTGGCTCCTTCAGAAAATGTGGAACGTACCGTAACTGAAAACCGTAAGAAATGTATGGCAGTAATCGGAAATGTTTACAACCACCTGAAAGAAATGATTCCCAACCAGATAGGAAGATATTCTGATGAATTTTATCCAACCTCCACCGGAGATAATTTCATCAAGGCCGGAATGCCAACCATATTATTTGAAGGCGGACATTTTGTAGACGACTATACAAGAAAGGGAACCCGAAAATACTACACGGTTGCGCTATACTATGCACTAAAGGCAATCAGTGAGCTGAACTCAGATATTACAGGCTGGGAAACTTACCTTGAAATTCCGGAGAATAAAGAAACCCATTATGATATTGTCTACAGAAATGTAAAACTGAATACGGAACACGAGTGTATATTAGACATTGCTGTTCAGTACCGGGAAATCAAAGAAGAAGGAAAAGAGGAAATCTCTTTTATTCCTTTTGTGATGGAAGCCGGAGATGTAAGAAGAAAAAAAGGCTGGCTGGAAATAGACTGTACCGGAAAGAAATTTATTTCTACGACTAAATATCCTAAGCTGGATACAGTGGTAGATTTTAAAATAGAAGATTAAGAGTTTCGGCGATCCAAAGGATCGCCGAAACTTATTCTATAGAAAAAGGTAATGCTCATTCCTATAAAAGACATTATTAACCTACAAACTATATTCATTCAATAGAAATGGCTTTAGCCCGTTTAACAAAAATCCAACACAATCCGGCTTTAGCCAAAACCTATAAAAAAACTCTGAAAATAAATTTCAGAGCTTTTTATTATTTTTTATCCTTATAAAAGGACCTGTGTAATTAAAACTTAATTAACCACTTTGATTCCATTCGCTACAAACCTGATTTCTTCTTTCGGTTGTGTAATGGCATCAATTTCAGACTGCGGTTTTTTAGCATCTTCAGCATAATGTTTCTGCTCGTTTACAGAAATAACTTTTCTTTCTGCATTGCCTTCCAATACTACATTTTTACCTTTTAGAGCAGTAGGTACGAAGAAGGCATAGTCTTTCATTTTCACAAAAAACTTTGAGTTGTCTTCCGTTTGAACAGTAAGCCAGCATCCTTTTTTATCGCAGACATCTGTTACTTTTCCCTTAACGGCTACATTTTCAACCTTCTTATTGTCTTTTTTGAGTTGCTTATTCAGTTTATCTACTGTGATGGCTTTAGATTCAACAGAGGAAGATACTTCACTTCCATAAGTGTCACCTAATGAAGCATTTCCGGGTGGCGGACCACTTTGTTGTGCAAAAGCCAGACTGGAAGCAGTTACAGCTGCAGCACATAATATTGTTTTAAATTTCATTTTTTAATATTTCTCCAAAAATACTAATTAAAATTGAATCATAAAGGGATAAGAAATGATAAAAAATACGTAATCATGCAAAATTTCAATAAAATTCAAAATCAAAGGGAGATTTGTTTATATTTGGGGCCTATACTTGACTATGCAGAAAAAACTGAAACTATGGGACGCTATCATGTTGGTGATGGGGTCTATGATCGGAAGTGGGATCTTTATCGTAAGTGCTGACATGATGCGGAACCTGGGATCAGGATTCTGGCTGATTGTAGTATGGGTGATCACCGGAGTAATGACTGTAGCAGCAGCTATAAGCTATGGTGAACTTTCCGCTCTGTTTCCGAAAGCCGGGGGACAATACACTTATCTGAAAGAGATTTTTGGGAAAAGAATGGGATTTCTTTATGGTTGGGGCTTGTTTACAGTGATACAAACGGGAACGATTGCTGCCGTAGCGATGGCTTTTGGAAAATTTACGGCCTACCTGGTACCTTCTCTTAATGATGCAGCTCCTATTTTCCAAAGTGGTGAATTTAAAATTACTTGGATTCAGATTCTGGCTATTGCCGTGATTCTCCTGCTTACTTATATTAATACGAGGGGAGTGCAAAGCGGAAAAATTCTTCAGAATGTATTTACAGGATCTAAGATTATTGCGTTGCTGGGACTGATTGCATTAGGTTTTATCCTGGTTGATTTTTCTCATTTGTCTGAAAATTTCAGTTTGGGAGCTGATTCATTTAATAATCTTAAAAAAGATTTGAGTGGCAATTTTCTTAAAGAAGGTTGGGAGCCTATTGGCGGAATGACCTTATTGGGAGGTATTGCAGCGGCAATGGTGGGCTCAGTTTTCAGTTCGGTGGCGTGGGAAAGTGTTACTTTTGTTTCAGGAGAAATAGATAATCCGAAACGGAATGTAGTAAAATCAATGATCTATGGTACTTCGGCTGTCATGATCCTTTATATCGCTGTGAATTTTGTATACCTTAATGCTCTGGACAGAGACGGAATAGCTTTTGCCACCAATGACAGGGTTGCGGTAGCCGCATCACAGAATATTTTCGGGAGTGCGGGAACGATTATTATCGCATTATTGGTGATGATCTCTACATTTGGATGTGATAACGGGCTGATTCTTGCAGGAGCGAGAGTATTTCAAACGATGGCTAAAGATGGAATGTTCTTTAAATCAGCCATCAAAAATAATAAAAATGAAGTTCCGGAAAATGCTTTGTGGATGCAGGGAGTCTGGGCTTCCATCCTTTGTCTGAGTGGGCAGTACGGAAATCTTCTGGATATGATTTCTTTTGTAATCGTATTATTTTATATGATAACGGTTTTCGGGGTTATTTATCTGAGAATTAAGCAGCCTGCATTGGAAAGACCTTATAAAACATGGCTTTACCCTGTAACACCTATTATTTATCTGCTTATAGGAACCTGTTTCTGTATCCTGCTTTTGATTTATAAACAGCAATATACCTGGCCGGGATTTGTAATGGTCTTATTGGGACTTCCGGTATACTATTTTATCAACAGGAAAAATGCAGATCACTAAAGTAATCGTAAGAATATTCTGGCATATAATAATTTCAGGGCTTTCAATTCAGTTTGGAGGCCCTTATTTTGAATAATATTTTGATGGATCATAGCAATTATTTAGTGAAAATGTGTATTTTGGTATTTCGTTTTTAAGACAGGACCATGAAGTAAAAAATAAGAAGTTATGGATACACCAAATTACAGAATGCCTTTCGTTCCGTCTACTTTAATGACCGAAGGCGGAAGTATCGATACCTGCGATATGGGCGAAAGTATTGCCCACAATATAATGCTGCTGATCACCACCAAAAAAGGGGAGAACAGATATGATGAAAACTATGGAAACGACGTTTGGAACCTGGAATTCGATAATGGAGTTACCAGCGCCATCTGGGAAAATGTTTTTGTCAAAAGCCTTAGAAGACAGATTCTTGAATATGAACCAAGAATCGTAAACCCGCAGATCGATGCTCACATACAATTTGTAGAACACAGCTACGATACCAAAGAACACACCGAAATCAAAAAGAAAGTAAGAATTGCCATCAATGCGAAAATGGAGGAAACAGGAGAGCGTTTCAGTTTTTCTACTGAGCTGTTTCTGAGCCCTATGTCTATTGATTAATATTTTTAACAGTGAAAAAAAAATTATGAATTTAGATCAGAATATTTATTCCAAAGAATCTGTAAAAGCAAGGATGCTTCAGAATGCCACTAAAGTATGGGGATTGAAGAGCCCACAATCTTTAGACCCTTTCGTCAAACTATTGATTGATGCATTCAGTACAGAAGTTTTTAAAGCGCATAATGAAATACAGACGGTAAATGCCCGTATTTTGGAAAAACTGGCCAAACTGCTTACCCCGTCTATTTATACCCATCCCATCCCGTCTCATGCTGTAGCTTTTACACAGCCTTATGAGTCTTCAGAAGTTTTACTGGAACATACAGAGTTTTTCTTCCGTAAACAAATGACTTCTACGGTAAAATCAGAATCTGATAAACAGTTGAATATTCCTTTTACACCAGTAGGGAATGTAAGAATCAATAAAGTACATACATCCATCATGTTTGTAGGAAATACCTGCTATAGCATTGATGACAGGTTCAACAAAATTCCTATTGCAAGATTTGCCGGTAAACCGGAAGATTACAGGAAAATTACAATAGGAGTGGATGTTACTAAATATGTGAGTGAAAACTTTCCTAAATATTTGAGCGTATTCTGTTCCAATCCCGCCTTTGAGCATCTTGACTTTGTTTATAAGTTATTACCCTATATTACCGTTTCCAGTAACGGGAATCCTTTATTTGTAAGAGAAGGACTGAGCTACCTCACGGAAAGTCATACAGATGGCTATGAGCAGATGTTCAAAGAACAGTCTATAAGAAATAAAGTGATTGAAGATATAAAGAGCATTTACCGCCATAAATTTATTGAGATCACGGGAATATCAAACAGTCTGTTTTCAGAACCGGGCCAATTGCCACAAAATCTTGATTTCCTTACTGCAAAAGAAGAAATTGTAAAGTATATAGATGGTAAAAGATACCTTTGGCTTACGTTTGAGTTTCCGCCACAGTTTTCTGCTGAGATCCTGGATAACTTCTCATTTGTGCTGAATGCTTTCCCGATTTATAACCGGGGGTGGAAGAAAACAGAGTACAGCCTTGATATTATGGGAAATAATATTCCTTTGGTAACAGACGAAGGAGAGCACTTCCTGTATGTAGATGAGGTTCAGGATGGTGATGGAAGAAAATATACGGAAATCCCTTTTACGCCTGCCGGAGATCTGAAGAAAGGATTGTACACCGTAAGAAAAGGAGGAATGGAGCGTTTCACCAGCAGAAATGCAGTAGATATGATCGCTAACGTTCTGGAGCTTACAAGAGATGAAATTGCAGCATTTTCCCTTTTGAACAGAGACAATGTAAAAGGAGTTCTGAGTGAGATGTCTGATAAAATGAAGTCTATGGTGCAGAAAGTAAATAATGCCAAGAGAAATATCAGACAGGAGCTGAACTATGTTATCATGGAGCCGGTAGAAAAAACAGACCATACCTATGCTTCTTTCTGGGTAACCAATTCTACATTGGCGAATCATATGCGTCCCGGAACAGAACTCTCTAATCAATTGAAATCTCAGACGGTGGTTCTGCTTACAGAAACATTGGGTGGGGCTGAAGAGCAAAAAGGGACGGATAGCATTCAGGCTTATAAATATGCCCTGACAACAAGAGATAAAATTATTTCCCTTGAAGATGTCAAAAATTATTGCCGTATGATCCTGAAAGATGAGCTGAGAGAAGTAAGAGTAAGAAGAGGAACTATGATCAGCAATAAACCTAAGGAAGGCTTTGTAAGAACCGTTGAGGTAGAAATTATACCGCAAAACTATTCTTTTTATGGAAGAGCTTATTGGGAAAATATGGCAAATATCCTGAGAAATCAGATCATTGCCAAAGCAATAGACGGTATTGAGTATCTTGTGAAAATAAGCAATGAAGATATTGAGTTTCAGGATATGTAAAATTCCTATGAAAACGTATCATCGTTAAAATAAAATGCCGTAATTTCTACGGCATTTTTAACATCCTATTGCCTGACCTAGGTGATAAATAAAACTTTATTTCAATGAAGAAAATTTCATTTTTAATTATTCTTTTCATTTCCTGTATTCAATTAAAAAGTCAGAATATTAAGGATCTAAGAAATAAGATTCATGAAATTGTTTCAACCAAAAATGCTACCGTTGGAGTATCTCTGAAAGGAATAGAAGATAAGGATACATTAAGCATCAATGGGAATAAAAATACTCCTTTGATGAGTGTTTTTAAATTTCATATTGCTTTAGCAGTTTTAAACCAGGTGGATAAAGGAAAACTGAAACTGGATCAGACGTTTTTCATTAAAAAAGAAGAGCTGCTTCCTGATACCTGGAGCCCTATCAGAGATGAATATCCGCAGGGAAACATGAACCTTACCTTAGATCAGTTATTGAGATATACCGTTTCACATAGTGACAACAATGGATGTGATATACTTCTGAATATTTTAGGAGGAACCCAAACAGTTCAGAAATTCATCAACCAACAGGGGATTAAAGATTTTACCATCAAAGTGAACGAACAGCAAATGTCGTCTTTTGATAAATTCTACCTGAATACCACAACTCCGCTTGCCACAACAGCCCTTTTAGAAAAATTCTACAATGGAAAAGTGCTGAAGAAAGAAACTACGAAATACCTGTACAGAATCATGGTGGAAACTTCCAGAGGATTAACCTGGATGAAGGCAGGGCTGCCGGAAGGTACCGAATTGGCTCACCGTACCGGAATATCAAATAGAAATGATGACAATATGAGAGCAGCAATGAACGATGTTGGTATTGTAACACTTCCCAATGGGAAACATTATATTTTATCAGTATATCTGAAAAACATCACCGAAGAAATGAAGGATACAGAAAAGATCATTGCAGACATCAGTCGCGCAGTCTGGGAGTATTATGTAAATAAGCCCTGATTGAAGTTGTAAGCTTCACTCTTCGGTTAAATTTCCAATTTTCAGTATTATTAATAAACATCTTTGAAAATCAGTGTAATATCTGGTTATAAAATTCAATAGAAACGGGCTTTAGCCCGTTTTTTCAATAATAAAAGATCCATTGGCTTTAGCCAAAATCTATAATCAGTATTGTTGCCAATAAGACCATAGCAATCAGAAGAAACAAAGCTTTATTATAAAAATTTTAACCCTTTGAAATTCGAGAAAATTCCATAAAAATCCGTAATTTTGCACGTCGTGATTTTCAGACAAAATCACTCCAAATTATGAGCAAATCAACAGAATATATAGAAGTTTACGGAGCTCGTGAACACAATCTAAAGAATATTAATGTTAAAATTCCCCGCAACGAACTTGTTGTGATTACCGGGCTTTCCGGAAGTGGGAAATCGTCACTCGCTTTTGATACGATTTTTGCCGAAGGACAGCGTCGTTATATCGAAACATTTTCGGCATATGCGCGTCAGTTCCTGGGTGGATTGGAACGTCCGGATGTAGATAAAATTGAAGGACTTTCCCCGGTGATTGCCATTGAGCAGAAGACTACCAATAAAAACCCGAGATCTACAGTGGGAACCGTTACAGAACTGTATGACTTCCTGCGTCTTTTATACGCAAGGGTTTCGGATGCATACTCTTTGTCTACGGGACAAAAGCTGGTAAGCTATACCGAAGATCAGATTCTGGAGACCATCAAAGAAAACTACAAAAAAGAAAAGATCATGCTGCTCGCACCTGTGGTACGTTCCAGAAAAGGACATTACCACGAACTTTTTGTGCAGATGGCTAAAAAAGGATACGGACAGGCCCGAATTGATGGTGAACTTCAGGATATTGAATACGATCTGAAACTTGACCGATACAAAACCCACGATATTGACATCGTTATCGACCGTTGGATCATCGGAGAAAGCGCATCAGAAGGCAGAATGGAAAAATCATTGCGTACAGCGATGGAAATGGGTGAGGGAATTATCGGAATTCAGAAATTGGGAAGTACAGATATTGAATATTTTTCTAAAAACCTGATGGATGCTGAGACAGGACACTCTCTGGCATTACCTGAACCTAACACTTTCTCATTCAACTCCCCAAAAGGAAGCTGCCCCAACTGTAAAGGACTGGGAACGATCAAAAAGATCAATACCGATTATTTTATAGACAATCCCAAACTATCGATCAACCAGGGAGGATTACTTCCTTTAGAAGATATTAAATCCAATAAATGGATTCTTTCACAGATCAAAAACATCCTTGAGATCTTCGGATTAGGGTTAACAACACCATTGAAGGATATTCCTGAAGAGGCTCTTGATTATATCTATAACGGATGTCATAAAGAATTCAATAAAGACCTGAAATATGCAGGGATTACCAAGAAAATAAAAATCAGTTTCGATGGGTTGATCACTTTCATGGAAGAAATTATCGATGAAAGAGAATCGTACGAAGCTATTTTGCTGGAAAGACACTTCACTACAGAAGAAACCTGTCCGGAATGTAATGGAACCCGTCTTCAGCCATCAAGTTTAAGCTTTAAAATTGATGGAAAGAATATTGCTGAGGTGAACGGATTGAGCCTTTCAGATCTGAAAGACTGGCTGGCAGATGTTAAAGACAAATTTTCAGAGAAAAATAAGATCATTGCTCATGAGATTTTAAAAGAGATCGAAACCAGACTTCAGTTCTTACTGGATGTCGGTTTAGATTACCTGAGTCTGAGCAGAAGTTCCAAAACCCTTTCAGGAGGAGAATCCCAGAGAATTCGTCTGGCAACACAGATCGGATCTCAGTTAGTCAATGTACTGTATATCCTTGATGAACCAAGTATCGGACTTCACCAGAGAGACAACGAGAGGCTGATTCATTCCCTGAAAAACCTTAGAGACATCGGAAATTCCGTATTGGTGGTGGAGCATGATAAAGACATGATTCTGGAAGCTGATGAGGTTCTGGATATTGGTCCAAAAGCCGGAAAATTCGGAGGTGAAATCCTTTGGCAGGGTAAACCGAAAGACTTACTGAAGGCAGATACCATCACGGCTCAATATATTAACGGAAAAAGAAAAATTGAAATACCTGCCGAAAGAAGAGCAGGCAGTGGTAAAAATATTGTACTGAAAGGAGCTACAGGAAACAATCTTAAAAATGTAACCCTGGATATTCCTCTGGGAAAACTGGTGGTAGTAACCGGAATTTCAGGAAGTGGTAAATCTTCACTGATCAACGGGACCTTATATCCGATCCTTAATAAGCATTTCTACAGAGCCGTTCAGGAACCTTTACCTTACAAAAAGATAGAAGGACTTGAAAATATTGACAAGATTGTAGATGTAGACCAGACTCCAATCGGAAGAACGCCGCGTTCCAATCCTGCGACTTATACAGGAATGTTTACCGACATCAGAAATCTTTTCGCAGAACTGCCGGAAAGTAAGATCCGTGGGTACAAACCGGGAAGATTCTCTTTCAACGTAAAAGGCGGAAGATGCGAAACCTGTCAGGGGGGCGGATTGAAAGTTATCGAAATGAACTTCCTTCCGGACGTATATGTACATTGCGAAACCTGTAACGGAAAACGTTTCAACAGAGAAACCCTTGAAGTTCGTTATAAAGGGAAATCGATTTCCGATGTTCTGGATATGACGATTGATGAAGCCGTAGACTTTTTCCAGCCGATTCCTAAGATTTTTGCAAAAGTGAAAACATTACAGGACGTAGGATTGGGGTACATTACCCTGGGACAGCAGTCAACAACCCTTTCTGGAGGAGAAGCTCAGCGTATTAAACTGGCAACAGAACTGGCGAAAAGACAGACCGGAAACACCCTTTATATTCTTGATGAACCGACTACCGGACTTCATTTTGAAGATGTAAAGATTCTCATGGATGCTATCAACCAATTGGTGGAATTAGGAAACTCATTCATCATCATCGAACACAATATGGACGTCATCAAATTGGCAGACCACATTATTGACGTTGGACCAGAAGGAGGAAAACATGGTGGACAGATTGTAGCACAGGGAACTCCTGAGGAAATTGTGAAATCTAAGAAGAGCTTGACCGGGAAGTTTTTGAAACGTGAATTGGAATAATAGCTTTATATGAAAACACTGGCGCAAAAGAATGGAAGAAATTCAACCTATTTTGAAATTAAGGAAGATGGTGTCTTTGTAAAGAACAATTTTACCAAAGAACTTCATGAATATAAGGTTCATTTTGAAAATATTTATGATGACGAGACAGTATTCCGAAAATCAAAAGATTGGGTACTTTTGGCCATTGCTATATCCGTAGTCTTCAATTCTATATTGCTAACGATAGTTATCAATGAAAGTTATAAGCTCTCAACATCATCGGGAATGATTGTTTTTGTAATCGCTATGATACCCTCTCTTATTATAACAGGATTATGTAATAATGAATTCAAAGTTGCAAGCTCTAAAAGTCTTGCTGCTGCAAAACCGATTAATTTCTCTTATTTAAAAAAAGAAATGGAGGAGGTAGATGCTTTTATTGCCGAAATCAAAAAATGCAAAAGAGATTATTATCTGAAAGAATATTATAAGGTTGATAATTTAATTCCTATACCAACACAAATAGCAAGAATCCACTGGCTGTATGAAAGTAAATATATTTCTGAAAGTGATGCCCAGTTTATTATTGATGAACTTGAAACCAGAAGAATTATAAAGGGACAGTAATAGACCTGAATAGATCCTGAATTATATAAAAGAATTTGCGAAAGCAGATTCTTTTTTTATTCTTATTATTTTGTAAAGTAGAATAAAATTAAAGGATTATTTAATCTCTAATATTAAATTTTCAATTATTTTTAAAATTTATATCATTGATAATCAATGTGGTATATTTTAATATTAACTCAATGTTAACTGAATGTGAATTTAATATGAAATATTTTTAATAACTTTGGTTAAGAGATACAGAATAAGTTTAGTATAACATTTAAAACCAGTTAGTTATGAAAAATAAAATCCAAATATTGATCGCTTCATTTTTCGTTTGCGGGCTTGCTGCTGTTGTAAACACTGCTAAGGCTCAAACTACAGATCATAATACCATTCAGGAAATTCAGTTGAATAGAAGTGAAACCTTTAATGATATAAGGAACAGACTGGAAGCCAATTTTGATCTTACAAATCCTGATTATAAACAGGGAACCGTCAATTCAGTGGTGAAATTTGACATTGCTAAAAACGGAAAAATTGTCAATGTTCACTCTACCGGAGACTGCAAAACCGTAAGCAAAGAAATTGAAACAGTATTAAGTGATCTGGATTATAGAGTAGACCGCAAAAAACTGACCGATAACATGGTGGCTTACACTTATGTAATGCCTGTGACAGTCGAGATTCATAATCGATAATAGAGAAGTTTATTATTCAATAATGTGTGAATAATGAAAACTTATAAGATTAAATTATAACAATAATAATCCGATACGTTTTAATTTTGCCAGACCATAAAATTAAAACAATATGAAAAATTTAAAGAAACTGACAAAGTCAGATTTAAAGGCTGTAAACGGAGGAGAACCTGTAAAATACTGTACATTTTGCGAATGGGCAAATAAAGTAATTTGCAGTGATGTTCCAATCGTTCAGTGCCCGTAAAAAATAAAGCCGCTTCAGAAAGCGGCTTTTCTATTGTGATACAGTTTGTGTAAACTCCTTTAATCTTGTTCTGAGATCTTTGGAATTTCCTATTTTATCAAAAGTAATATTGTCTATTCTCCATCCTTTTTCTGTGTCTGTAAGATGTATAGTATCGATCCATGTTACTGTTGGCACAGCCATATTATATTCAAATTCTATCGGTGCTTCCGCTTTTTTTCCATGAATTGTAACAGATTTGATCTTATAACTGGTAAACCCTTCATACAGGCTTGAGAATAGAGCTCCTTCAAAGATCATAGGTTTTTCGTCAGGATGATCGCTTTTCTTTACCTTTTCTATATCTGCTTTTGAGATATTTATTGCAGCCTCCAATGCTTCCTTTAAATCTCTGGAAAATAAATCTCCCGAAATAGGTTCATTGTAAATTGTCCCATTGGATTTACCATAATGGGTGTAAAGCTCGTTTATTTTCTCATGGATGGCTACATCTGAAGAGGAAATAGGTTGAGGTACATCCTTTTTACAGGATACAAAAGAAGCAGGACCCCTAAAGACAGAAATAATAGTTTTTTCATTCTTAAATAATGATTCATGGAGAGAAGTCAAATCTTATACCAATAAGATCATCTTCTGTAAACAACGAATAACCTGACAAAAACAATCAATATATCATTCGTACAATAACAAAAAATCAATACATTTGAATAGATCAAAAAATAGTGGATTCCATTCTTAATGTTGCAGTTCGTTCCCTATGCGTTTACCTTTTTATGGTGATCGCCATACGGTTATTTGGTAAAAACCAGCTTTCACAGCTTAATGCAGGAGATGTAGTACTGTTGCTGCTGATTTCTAACGCCGTTCAGAATGCAATGGTAGGACCGGATACTTCCCTGGAAGGCGGTATTGTAGCAGCTTTGGTTTTATTTGTAGCCAACTTCATTTTGAAGAGGTTAATGTTCTCTAACCGTTCCTTTGAATCCTTCATGCAGGATGAACCCGTTATTTTAATCAGGGACGGAATTGCAGATCAGGCAGCCCTTAATCGAGTAAAAATTACCGAAAATGAGCTGGAAGAAGCTATAAGAGAACATGGCATCGAAAATATCAAAGATGTAAAACTGTCTGTTTTAGAAGTAGATGGAAATATCAGTGTCGTTTCTCAGGACGAGAAGAGCAAACAGACCCATTATTCAAGAATCAAAAGAAAGTACAAAAGAAAATATCATTAATCCTATGAATTACGAATTAAGAGAAATGCTTCCCACTGATGAAGCCAGAGTACTGGAAATTTTCAGACAGGGAGTAGATGGCGGTATTGCTACCCTGGAAACAGAAGTCCCTACTGCCGAAGCCTGGAGTATGGAATATTTTAACGACTGCCGCTGGGTGTTGGAAAATGAAAATAATGAAGTAATAGGATGGTGTGCCTTAAAACCGGTAAGCAAAAGAGAATGTTTCAAAGGAGTGGCAGAAGTAAGCATTTATTTTGATAATGAATACCAGGGGAGAGGATTAGGTTCGGTGTTGCTTAAAAAGATTATTCTGGACAGCGAAGACCATGGATTCTGGACCTTACAGACCAATATCTTCTCTGAAAATGAAATCGCCATCAAGTCTCATCAGAAAAACGGATTCAGAACGGTAGGGGTTCGTAAAAAAATGGGAAAACTGAACGGCGAATGGAAAGATCTGGTTCTGATGGAGAAAAGAAGTGAAATTCTCTAATAAGTAATGAAGATGTATCATGGATCATGAGTTTAAGCCATTTGGCCTAAACCTTGTTATATTAGATCTATTAAATTGGAAAAAGTAGAAAATAATGAAAAATATATTGAAAATTACAGGCGTTCTGGTGGTCATGTCAATGTTTACGTCTTGTGTGGCTTATGACAATGGGGGATATTATCAGACTAAGAAAATTCCGCCGGGACAGGCTAAAAAGATATACGGAGGAAGCGCGAAGGATTATGCTCCGGGACAAGTTAAAAAAAGAAACGGTTACTAAGAAAAACGATACAAAATGCCCTTTTAAAACGGGCATTTTTTTATTTTAAATGAATATTTTTTTAATGATTTGGCATCAACATTGATTATTGTAAGGTGTAACAAAAAGTGACAATACAATGAAAAAAATGCTTAAGGCTTTAGGAGTCATGGCAATAATATTTATGCTGTCATCTTGTACAGCAGATGCATATTATGGAGTAAGATCACCAGGATATGGATATTACGGACCAAGATACTACGGTTATGGTCCCAGATATACAGAGAGGGTATATGTTTATGGTGGACATCACGGAGGATTTCATCATTTCGGGGGAGGTCACCATGGCGGATTCCACAGATAGTATTAAAATAAAAAAAGCACTGAATTTTCAGTGCTTTTCCTTTATATTATAGTCTTGATTTTTTGGGATTCAGGAAGGTGTTGAAGATCATTACTTCCTGGCCGAATTTATTTTCAATACGCTCTGCTATATTTTTCAGTTCACTTTCAATAAAATCATTTCTGAGATCATCATTGTCAAAGATAAGCAGGAGGTTATAATTCTTTCCTTCATCAATATAATCGCTGTGAACTTCAGAAAGCATATACTTGCTCACATCCATCAGATTTTCGGTCATTAAAACCAAGGTTTCATCAATATAATTTTCCCATTCTTCCAGATTATTTTTCGTGCAGTGGAAAGTTATACTTAATACGCTCATATTTTAAGAATTTTTAAGATTTTGTGGATAAATTCTAGCACAAAAATCGGCATTTTTTTCGTAAATTAGCCCGTTAATAAAAATTCGAAATAAATAATTTTCAGACTTTCAGCTAAGGGTCTGACTATCATTATAATAAAATTTGTTTATGCAAAAAGAAGGAGAAAGACTGATTCCTATCAACATTGTTGATGAAATGAAGTCGTCTTATATCGATTATTCGATGTCTGTTATCGTTTCAAGAGCGTTACCGGATGTAAGAGACGGCTTGAAACCCGTTCATAGAAGAGTGCTTTATGGTATGTATGGATTAGGGGTTTTTTCTAATAGAAAATATTTAAAATCTGCGAGAATTGTTGGGGATGTTTTGGGTAAATACCACCCGCACGGAGACTTCTCTGTATATTATGCGATGGTGAGAATGGCCCAGGAATGGAGCTTACGTTATCCTCAGGTAGACGGCCAGGGTAACTTCGGTTCTATGGATGGTGACCCGCCGGCAGCAATGCGTTATACCGAAGCAAGATTGAAAAAGATCTCCGATGAGGTTCTTTCTGACCTTGACAAAGAGACGGTTGATTTTCAGAATAACTTTGACGACAGCTTGCAGGAACCAACGGTAATGCCTACTAAAGTTCCTAACCTTTTGGTGAACGGAGCTTCAGGTATTGCAGTAGGGATGGCTACTAACATGGCACCACACAACCTTTCTGAATCTGTAGATGCCATCTGTGCCTATATTGATAATAAGGATATTACCATCGATGAACTGATGCAGTTTATCATTGCTCCGGATTTCCCTACAGGAGGTATCATTTACGGATACGACGGAGTAAGAGATGCTTTCCATACAGGTAGAGGTAGAGTTGTTCTGAGAGCTAAAGTTAACTTTGAAGAAATTGGTAACAGAAACGCGATTATCGTGACAGAAGTTCCTTATCAGGTTAATAAGGCAGAAATGATTGCCAGAACTGCAGAACTTGTTAAAGACGAAAAGATTCCTGGTATCCATGAGATCAGAGACGAATCGGATAGAAAAGGACTTCGTGTGGTGTATGAATTGAAAAATGATGCCATCCCGAATGTAGTCTTAAACTTACTTTATAAATATACAGCGCTTCAGACTTCTTTCAGTGTAAACAATATTGCATTGGTACACGGAAGACCGGAGCAGCTGAACCTTAAAGATATTATTCATCACTTTGTAGAGCACAGACACGAGGTAATCGTAAGAAGAACTCAGTTTGAGCTTAAAAAAGCAAAAGAGAGAGCTCACATCCTTGAAGGATTCATGAAGGTGATTGGTTCTCAGGATGCTTTAGACAGAGCCATTTCAATTATCCGTCACAGTGCCAACCCTCAGGCTGCAAAAGAAGGTTTGATCGAAGCATTTGAACTTTCAGAAATCCAGGCTCAGGCAATTCTTGATCTTAGATTAGCCCGTCTTACAGGAATGGAGCTTGACAAGATCCGTGATGAATATGATGCCATCATGAAAGAGATTGCTAATTTGGAAGATATTTTAGCTAATGAAGAGAGAAGATTCCAGATCATCAAAGATGAATTGATTGAAATCAAAGAAAAATACGGAGACGAAAGAAGAACAGAAATCGATTACTCAGGAGGAGAAATGTCTATTGAAGATATTATCCCTAACGAATCTGTAGTTCTTACGATTTCTCACGCAGGATACATCAAGAGAACTTCACTTTCAGAATACAAAATTCAAAGTAGAGGAGGTGTAGGAAATAAAGCGGCTACAACAAGAGATTCCGATTTCCTTGAATATATTGTATCTGCAACCAACCACCAGTATATGTTGTTCTTTACAGAAAAAGGAAGATGTTACTGGCTGAGAGTATTCGAAATTCCTGAAGGCTCAAAAACAGCAAAAGGAAGAGCGGTACAAAACCTTATCAATATCGAACCGGATGATAAGATCAAAGCATATATCAGAACCAACAACCTTAAAGATTCAGAATATGTAAACCAAATGAGTGTAGTGATGGTAACTAAAAACGGTACCATTAAGAAAACATCATTGGAAGCTTACTCAAGACCAAGGGTAAATGGGGTGAACGCTATTGAGATCAGAGATAATGACCAGTTATTAGGAGCTTACCTTACCAACGGAACTTCTCAGATCATGATCGCTACCAAAAACGGTAAATGTATCCGTTTCCCTGAAGAAAAAGTAAGAGAAGTAGGTAGAGGATCTATCGGGGTAAGAGGAATTTTACTTGAAGATGGTGATGAAGCTATTGGTATGATTGTTGTGAATGATGTGGAGAACGAAACGGTACTTGTAGTATCTGAAAAAGGATATGGAAAGAGAACTGCAGTAGAAGACTACAGAATTACCAACAGAGGAGGAAAAGGAGTGATCACCCTGAATATTACCGAAAAAACAGGAAATCTTATTGCTATTCAGAATGTAACAGACGAAGACGGATTGATGATTATCAATAAGTCTGGGGTTGCTATCAGAATGGGAATGGATGAAATGAGAGTAATGGGTAGAAATACTCAGGGAGTAAAACTGATCAACCTTAAGAAAAATGACGAAATTGCAGCGATTGCAAAAGTAGAAATGGATAAAGATGTAGAAGAGGATTCTGAAGAATTTGAAGAAACCGGAGAAACTGAAGGAGTAATTCTGGAAGGAACAGGAACACTATTTGATAACCTAGAAGACGACAATACAACACCTCAGGCTGAAGATCAGGCAGAGGGAACTGAGAATTCCGATTCTGAAGAATAAATTGTACAATTAATATAAAATAGTTATTATGAAGAAACTGATTTTAGGAATGGCTATCGTTGCGTCTTCTCTTGCTTTCGGGCAGAAAGATAAAAAAGATGCAAATGCTTTGAATGCTCAGCTTCAGGAAGCAAACAAAACGGCTATGGATGCTTACAATGCAAAGAATTATGCAGCAGCAGCACCTAAGTTTATTGAAGTTTATGACCTATTGAAGTCTAGCGGTCAGGACAACAAAATATATATGTATTATGCAGGACTTAGCCATGCATTGGCTAACAACAGTGATGCATCAATCAAAATATATACAGACCTGATTAATTCTGGATTTACAGGAGTAGAAACTACTTATACTGCAAAAGAAAAGAAAAGCGGTCAGGTAATAAACCTTGATAAGGCAACTTGGGATCTTATGAAAAAGAACCCGGATTATACCGATTTCAAAACAGAACAGACAAAAAGTGTAGAGCCTGAATTATATGAAACATTATCTTCATTACTTCTTAATGCTAAGAAATCAAATGAAGCTCTTGCGATTATTGAGAAAGGATTAGCTAAATATCCAACTAACGCTAAACTTAAAGAAGCTCAGACTACAGCTTATCTTCAGTCTGGAAATACAGATAAATTCGTTTCAGGTTTGAAAGAGCAGTTAGCGAAAAACCCGAACGATGCTACCAACTGGTACAACCTTGGGGTAATGCAGGCTAAAACTCCGGCAACAGTAAACGATGCTTTAGAATCATTCAAAAAAGCAATCGAGTTGAAACCGGATTTTGCTGATGCACACCAGAACCTGGTATATACTACTATCGGAGATGATGCTACAGTAGTAGGACAGATCAATGCATTGAGAAAAGACAAGCCGGACGAAGCTTCTAAATTGATCGATGCAAGAAGAGAGAGATTTGCTAAAGCATTACCATACGCTGAAGGATGGTACAAAGCAGCTCCAAAAAGCCTTGATGCAGTAACTGCGTTGAAAGAAATCTACGTAGTAACGAAAAACATGGATAAAGTTAAAGAAATGAAAGCTAAAGAAGCTGAACTTACAGCAGCTGGAGCAAAATAATCATTTTTGATAACAACAGATATGAAAACCGGAGCAGAAATGTTCCGGATTTTTATTTTTAAACAGAAGAGGACTGTTGTTACGGGCTCACGATAAATAATTATTGTAGTTCCACAGATAGATTGAGGTAAGTTTATGAATCTGTATGGCTTACAAAAAAAATAAGCTTGTGCCCGTTATGATATTGGATTGATTTTGCAAACCTAACAGGTTTTTAAAACCTGTTAGGTTGAGTTATCAAGAACAAAATATATTGTTTTTCCTCAAAATCCTGACCTTAAAAATCATCCTTCAAAATTTCTCTCTTTTAGTAGAGATGATCATTAAATTCACCCTCAGAAATTCTCTGCAATTCCGTATCTTTGAGAAAAATTTTTATAAGATGATCGAGTGGAAAACCGCCAAGGAATACGAAGATATTACCTATAAAAAATGTAACGGTGTAGCAAGAATTGCTTTCAACAGACCAGAAGTGCGTAACGCCTTCAGACCTAAAACAACCTCAGAATTATACGATGCTTTTTATGACGCCTCTGAAGATCCTTCAATAGGTGTTGTTTTGCTTTCAGGAGAAGGACCAAGCCCTAAAGATGGGGGATGGGCTTTCTGTAGTGGCGGAGACCAAAAAGCAAGAGGCCATCAGGGATATGTAGGAGAAGATGGAAGACATCGTTTGAATATTCTTGAAGTTCAGCGTCTGATCCGTTTCATGCCGAAAGTGGTGATCGCCGTAGTTCCTGGATGGGCTGTTGGTGGTGGGCATTCACTTCATGTAGTGTGCGACCTTACTTTAGCAAGTGAAGAACATGCTATTTTCAAGCAAACCGATGCTGATGTAACAAGCTTTGACGGTGGTTACGGATCTGCTTACCTGGCAAAAATGGTAGGACAGAAGAAAGCTCGTGAAATCTTCTTTTTAGGAAGAAACTACTCCGCTCAGGAGGCTTTTGAAATGGGAATGGTAAACAAAGTTGTTCCCCATGCAGAATTAGAAGATACCGCTTACGAATGGGCTCAGGAAATCTTAGGAAAATCTCCGATGTCTATCAGAATGCTGAAGTTTGCAATGAACCTTACAGACGACGGAATGGTAGGGCAGCAGGTATTTGCCGGAGAAGCTACCCGTCTGGCTTATATGACAGAAGAAGCTCAGGAAGGCAGAAATGCATTCCTTGAAAAAAGAAAGCCGAATTTCGGAGACGATAAGTGGATCTCATAAAAAAGAAGTTAGAGGTTAGAAGCTAGATATTAGACAGAATGGTCTTACTAACTTCTAACTTTTAATGTCTAATATCTAAATAATATGATTGATTGGATAAAAGCCGCAAGGCTCAGAACTTTACCGCTGTCGTTAAGCGGAATTATTATGGGAGCTTTCATTGCAAAATGGAGGCTGTACAGAGAAGGCGGAACCTGGGACTGGAAGATTTTTGCACTGGCACTTCTGGTAACACTTTTGTATCAGATTTTATCAAACTATGCCAACGATTATGGGGATGGCGTAAAAGGAACCGATGCAAAGAGAAGTAATGAAGCAGAAGCAAGAGCGGTCGCATCGGGGAAAATTACTGCCAAACAAATGAAAAATGCGGTGATTCTTTTTTCAGCGTTGTCTTTCATTGTAACAATCGCGTTATTGTATGTTGCTTTCATTCCGGATTATATGAATGAGTTTTATATTTTCATAGGTTTGGGAGTGGCAAGTATTTTAGCCGCAATCGGATATACAGTAGGGAAGAAGCCTTATGGATATATGGGATTAGGAGATATTTTTGTATTTATCTTCTTCGGTTTGGTTTCAGTATGCGGAAGTTATTTCCTGTTTACCAAAACTTTCAGCTGGGATATGCTGTTGCCGGGAACTGCAGTAGGGATGATGAGTATGGCGGTGTTGAACCTGAACAATATGAGAGATATTGAAAGTGATAAACTGTCAGGAAAGAACAGCTTTGCATTAAGAATCGGATTCAAAAATGCGATGATCTATGAAATGATCCTGTTACAGCTTCCATTGGTACTGATCCTTATCTTTTTAGGATTAAACGGATTTATACAGCAGCAGAATTACTATGTGTTCATCGTAATGATCCTGTTATTCCCATTGGCAAAACTGAGAAGAAGCATCATGTCGGTAAAAGAGCCGAAGGAATTAGATCAGTATTTAAAACAGGTGGGGATCATGACGTTTGTAATGGCAATTCTTACGGCAGCTGGACTTAATTTATTTAACTAAATCTAAAAATAGTATATCATGGATTCTAATGTTTATGTTGAAGCTCAAATGCTTATCAGAAAGCCGGTTGAAGATGTTTTTGAAGCATTCATCAACCCTGAAGTGACGACTCATTTCTGGTTTACAAAATCTACCGGAAGATTAGAAGAAGGTAAGACAATTACCTGGGAATGGGAAATGTACGGTGTAAAAAATGTAGTGAAAGTTCACCAGATAATTCCGAATCAACTTATCAGAATACAATGGGGCAATCCTTCAGTCAACGTAGACTATGAATTCAAAACGATGGAGAACGGCACTTTTGTTGTCATTAAAAGCTATGGATTCAGCCAGACAGGTGTAGATCTGCTGAAGGTAATTAATGACAATACAGGCGGTTTTACGACAGTTTTAGACGGTTGTAAGGCTTATCTGGAACATGGGATCAATCTGAGGCTTATCGAAGATAAATTCCCGTCGAAATAGATAAAGTAAATAAACAACGCTTTGCGTTTTAAAGAAAACACGGATGGCACGAATGCTTTCACGAATGTCACTCACCTCATTGTGTGATTTGTGAAATTATTTGAGTCATTTGTGTTTAATAATAATTGAAATTAAATTGACAATGAAAATACAATTCTTAGGGCAAAATTGCTTCCTGTTTACGTACAAGGACAAGACAATTTTGAGCGACCCTTTCTACAACTACAAAAAAGCGGAATCAGGATTTGATATTACCGCTCAGAAGATCGACTACATTCTGTTGACCCATGCACATGGAGATCATATCGCAGATGTGGCAGAAGTATTACAGCATTATCCGGAAGCTACCGTAATCGGGGTACCGGAGGTATGTGGTTACTTTACACAGGCTAAAAACAAGGATGATGTGAACCTCGGAGGGTCGGCAAAAATCGACGATCTTAAAATTTCCATGGTTCCAGCTCATCATACAAGTTCTTTCCCTAATGGAAGCTACGGTGGTGTTCCTGTGGGGTATATTTTCAGACTTCCTGAAGGGAAGAATGTTTATTTGGCTGGAGATACAGGAGTAATGGCAGATATGGAGCTGTTTCCAAGATTATACGGGAATATCGACCTTTCTATCCTTCCAATCGGAAGCCACTATACAATGTGCCCTAGAAAAGCATCTTTTGCGGCTGCAGAACTATTGAAAACTCCAAAAGTAATCGGATGTCACTTTGATACGTTCCCGGCAATTGAGATCAATCATGAAAGTGCATTAAAGCATTTCGCTGAGAAAAATGTAGAACTTGTTTTACCAAAATTAGGCGAGACGTTCGAATTTTAATCAAAAACTGTATAGAGGTAATCTGAAAATTAGAAAAATGAAAATGATGCGTAAGGTATTAAAAACAAAAAAAGATAATTATCAAATTACCTCTCTTCTTACTTTAAAACAAAAAAAAATGGCAAGCTACCTAAATCACACCGCTACGACCGATTACCTTTGCTGCGTTCCCACCCTGGAGGATTCTCAGGAGCTGGTTGTTTAGGACTTGCCGTTGCAAAGGTAGGAAATATTTGTTAACTTCAAAACTTTATTAAAGAAAATTAGTAGAAAAAATGCAGTGGTAGAGCTAATCAGCTGACATTTAGGGAAATAATTTTTCAACTTTTTTCTAAAAAATTAAATATGACGAAAAGTCCATCAACACTAGGAATTATACTTTTTATTGCTACAATGATCGTTTTCTTTGTAGTATACACTTTTTTTTCAGGAATCAATTATTTTGACATATCACTGAAAGCCAATGCTTTTGTTCTGCCTCTTTTGTATGCAGGTACAGCTTTTTGGTCCGTAAAATCATATTGGAACAACCATCGAGTGGTAAAATTTAAAGAAGCTTTCAAAAGAGCATTCGTTCCAATGTTCATTGGGGGGATTCTTTCCATCTTCAGTATTTATGCCTTTTTAAACTTTGCAGATACGGATGCAAAAAAACTCTTGAACTATCAATATGTTCAAAGACAAAAATCAGAATTGGATACAGAGTATACTACAGCAAGGAAGATCCTGAAGCATCAGAAAGACATTGATGAGCTGGATCAGAAGTATAAAGAAAGACTGCAAAGCTTTACTCCGGAGGCTGTAAAAGGAAAAGATATGCTTACCGCAAGTCATTTTTCAGGATATTTTGCAGCAATTCTTATATTTTACGTAGTTTTGTCGGTGTTTTTCGGAGCGTTTTTCAGAACAAGAACAATCCATCAACCCGAAGAAACCAATCAAGCCTAATTTTTATTAAAATTAAATGAATTTATCTATAGTTATTCCGTTACTGAACGAAGAAGACTCTCTGGAAGAGCTTTTCTCAAGAATTGATAAAGTCTGTAAAACCAGTAATTTATCTTATGAGATCTGGTTTGTAGACGATGGAAGTACGGATTTGTCGTGGAGCATTATTGAGAATATGAAAGTACAGCATCCTCAGATCCACGCCATCAAATTTTCCAGAAATTACGGAAAATCACAGGCGCTTCATGCTGCCTTTTCGAGAACAAATGGGGATGTAGTTATTACCATGGATGCAGATTTACAGGATTTCCCTGAAGAAATTCCGGAATTGTACAATATGGTGATCCATGACAATTATGACATTGTTTCCGGTTGGAAGAAAAAACGTTTTGACAATGTTATGACGAAAAATATTCCTTCAAAACTGTTTAATGCGGCGGCGAGAAAAGTGTCCGGTGTTTATCTTCATGATTTCAATTGCGGATTGAAAGCGTATAAAAAACAGGTAGTAAAATCTGTAGATGTATACGGAGACATGCACCGTTATATTCCGGTATTGGCTGCTAATGCAGGTTTCAGAAGAATTACAGAAAAAGAAGTTCAGCACCAGGCAAGACCTTATGGAACTTCAAAATTCGGAACAGAGAGATTTGTAAGAGGATTTTTAGATCTGGTAACGCTTTGGTTTGTAAGCCGCTTTGGCGGAAGACCTATGCATTTCTTCGGAGCAGTAGGAACGGTAATGTTTATCTTTGGTTTCCTTTCTGCACTTTGGTTGGGAATTTCAAAACTGATTGATGTGGCCAGAGGAATCTATGGACATTTAATCACGAACAACCCATGGTTTTTCATTGCGCTGACGATGATGATTTTAGGAACGCTGCTGTTTGTGGCAGGATTCTTAGGAGAAATGATCATCAGAACCAACCGTGAGCATAAGAACTATAATATTGATGAAGTGATATAATTTTTAAACACAAACAGCACAAATGTTTCACAAATAGCACTATTTATTGTAATATTCGTGTCTAAAATTAGTGTAATTAGTGGTTTTTAAACCCCACAATGAATTATAAGGACTTCATCTTAATCCATAAAGCACTCTATCAATAGGGTGCTTTTTGTAATTTTATAAAAACTTTTACCCTCAATGTTCAAACTCAAATCAATCTTTTTTTATTTTCTTTTATTCATGGTAACTTCCTGTTCATCCAACAAACTTTCCGGTTCCTGGGAGTTTATTGATATTTATGAAGGAGAAATTCGTAACACCGACACTTTGAAAACGCAAACAAACAATTCCAGATACGGAACGGGATTCTGACTTTTTATCAGGACAAAACTTTCACTTCAATGGGGAACAGCGGAACTTATCAGATAGAAAACAACCTGTTGAAAATGAAATATAATGATGATGAAAATATGACTCCAATGAAAATTTCCAGTGTTAGTAAAAATTATCTACTTTTATTTTCAATGGCAGGTAGTCCTAAAACTTGGTTTTATAAAAAAGTAAAAGAAAAGACGAATAAGAAATAGGTTTTCGGAAAAGTAAAAAATTGAAAATTATCAGGTATTTTATTGTCAAATGACAAAGTTTTTTACAAATTTTAATCCTATTTTTGTTAAACAATAGTATTGAAAATTTCTATGGTGAGAATAAAAAGCGATCCCGGAAATTTCAGTATTGATTCGTTATGATTGAAATAGAATATTTAAAATTAAATATGAAAAAAGTATTGTACACATTGATGCTGGTTGCAGTAGTTTCCTGTGGGAAAGTTTCTCCGAAAGGAAATATTGAAAAGAAAGATGTGGATGTTCCGGAGTTTGTAAACCTGGATCTGAACGGTAAATTCCGTGTATTTTATGCCAGAGGGCCCAAAAACTTTGTGGAAATAGAAACCTATCCGAATGTTGCCAGTAACCTTGATGTGGATGTAAAAGATAAAACACTTTTCATTAAAGAAAAAAGAGGAACAAAAGGAGTAGATTTCTACAATGTAACCATCTATTCAAAATATAACCTTGAAAAAGTAGCCGTTTCAGATTCTGTAGAAATGAATATTTCAAGTGAAATCAAAACCGATAATTTCAGGCTCAATCTGAAAAATCATGCTACCTTTATGGGATCTGTCAACACCAGAAGAGCAGAGGTTGAAATGCATAACAGAAGCCGCGCCAACTTCTTAGGATTGACAAAAGATGCTGTGATCAAAATTTCAGATACAGCGAGTCTGATTGCTCCTTACTGGAAGATAACCAACCTGAATATTGATTCCAAAAACGGAAATTATGCAGAAGTAAATGTGAAAGACTCTCTGAAAGGAAATATTCAGAATACAGCAAAATTTATCTATTACAACGATCCGATAAGAGCGTTTAAAGTAGAAAAAACTACGAAAGTAGAAAATAAGAAATTAGATTAATTGGAAGAAAAAAAATATACAGCAGAAAGCATTCAGGTTTTGGAAGGAGTGGCCCATGTAAGGCTTCGCCCGCAAATGTATTTTCAGGAATGCTTTGATCGTAAGAATCTGAATGTATTGGTTTTAGACGCTTTATGTCATGCTGTTGATGAATATTTTGATGATCATTGTAACGAAATTTCGATAGGAATAGAAGGGAATAGAATGGTCATTGAGTATAATGCAGGAATGTCCCTGGAAATTTCCCATGGATTGACCAAAGCAGAGTGTATTATGACAAAAATCGGCGCTTGCAGCAATGAAAAAAACATCTGGAAGTTGGAGCAGAATTCTGCCATCTAGGAATGGCAACAATTAATGCAGCAACAGAAAAATGTGAAGTAAACACCGTTTGTAATAGACAATCCGGACATTTGATTTTTGAAAAAGGGCATACCATTTTTACGGAAATTACTTCCGGAGATCATACCGAAGATTTCACGAAGATCAGCTTTGAAATGAGCAAAGAAATTTTTGGAGATTTAACATTTGATATAAATGATTTGCAGTCAAGAATCAATATCTTAAAAGAAAAATTACCAAATTTAAAAATGGGACTTTATAAACTATAAAAAAGAACAACATACAAATATGAATACACTTGAAAAAGCGAAGCTTTGGTTAAGCGAGACATTCGATGAAGAAACGAGAAATGCAGTACAGACATTAATCGACAGCAATTCCCCTGATCTGGAAGACTCTTTCTACAGAGAACTGGAATTTGGTACAGGAGGAATGCGTGGTATCATGGGTGTAGGAACCAACCGCTTGAATAAATATACATTGGGACAGGCTACCCAAGGACTTGCTAATTATATGTTGCAGCAATTCAAAGGAGAGGAAATTAAAGTGGCAATTGCTTATGATGTTCGTAACAATTCCAGAGAGTTCGGGAAACTGGTGGCAGATGTTTTGACGGCCAATGGCATCAAGGTATTGCTGTTTAAAGACCACAGACCTACACCGGAATTGTCTTTCACTGTTCGTGATAAAAAATGTAACGGAGGTATTGTATTAACAGCTTCTCACAATCCACCTGAATATAACGGTTACAAAGTATATTGGAATGACGGAGCACAGATTGTTCCGCCAAATGATGAAGCCATCATCAATGAAGTATATTCTGTAAAATTTGACGAAATCAAATTCAACGGAAATGATGATCTTATCGAATGGATTGGAGAGGAGCAGGACGATGTTTACATTGATGCATGTATTGAAAACTCTACGTACCAGAACGAAGGAAAAGAAAATTTAAATATTGTTTTCACATCCATTCACGGAACAACGTATACTACAATTCCTAAAGCCTTAGCAAAAGCAGGCTTCAAAAAAGTAGACCTTGTTAAAGAACAAATGATCCCAAGCGGAAATTTCCCAACCGTAGATTCTCCAAACCCGGAAGAACCTGCAGCACTGGAAATGGCTATGGATCTGGCAAGAATTACCAATGCAGACATCGTGATAGGGACAGACCCTGACGGTGACAGACTGGGAATTGCAGTAAGAAACCTTGACGGAGAAATGCAATTGTTGAATGGTAACCAAACCAATACGATTCTTACTTATTATATCCTGAACGAGTGGAGAAAACAAGGAAGAATCACTGGGAAAGAATTCATTGGTTCTACCATTGTTACCTCAGATATATTCTATGAAATTGCACAAAAATTCGGTGTTGAGTGCAAAGTAGGTCTTACAGGATTCAAATGGATCGGAAAAATGATCCGTGAAGCTGAAGGCACACAGAAATTTGTATGTGGTGGAGAAGAAAGTTTCGGTTTCATGACCGGAGATTTCGTTCGTGACAAAGATTCTTGCGGAAGTATTCTTTTAGCTTGTGAAATTGCAGCATGGTGTAAGGCCAACGGTAAAACAATGTACCAGTACATGATCGATATCTATAAAGATCTTGGAATGTATTATGAAGGATTGATCAATATTGTAAGAAAAGGAAAAGAAGGAGCTGAAGAAATCCAGAATATGATGAAAGACTTCCGTGAAAATCCGCCAAAAGAATTAGCAGGTTCAGAAGTGTTAGCAATCAAGGACTTTAAAGAACAAACAAGTCTTAATACCTCTACGAACGAGAAAAAGGTAATGAATGACATTCCGAAGTCTAATGTATTGATCTATTATACAGAAGACGGCACGAAGGTTTGCGTAAGACCTTCAGGTACAGAACCGAAGATCAAGTTTTATGTTTCTGTAAAAGATTCTATTTCTTCAGAAGCTGATTTCAGAGATAAATTAAAATCATTGGAAGCTAAAATTGCAGCCGTTAAGACAGATTTAAAACTGGATTAATTTCTGAAAAACAGCACATGATAAAAAATATTACAGTAGTTTGCCTGCTGTTTGCAGCTGTAGTTTCCTGTAAAAAGGAAGCTTCAGTTGCAGATGTAAGGCCGGCAAATGACTCAATAGCTAAAAACGAAACCAAAGAGGATCAGTACAAACCCATTGATACAGTTTGTTCTTCAGAAAATAAAACAGAAGATTATATTACAGCTTTACAATGGTACCGTACTAAAATAGACAGAGAGATTACAGGAAACAGTCCGGAGAAGAACAATAAAATGTATGAAGATTATTTGAAAATAAGAGAGAAATACACCGATTGTTTGAATACTTCTCAAGCTGAGATACTCGATAAATATATTGATTATCATACAGGTCCGGATACCTATAATCTGCCGGATAACATAAAGAAAATAGCTGCCGAACTGAATAAAGCAGGTCTTGAATTCCGCGAAATGGGTGAAGGACTTACAGAAATTCATTCTTTCCCGGGATATTATGAATCTGTTTTCAAAAATAAGGTAACTCCTGATTATGCTGCCTACATCTCACAGATGGCAAAAGATAATAAAGAGAATTATGCCGTGAATGGCGGACTTTTAATTACCTGGGAAGAGCTGGGAGATCGATTGATCGAGTGGGAGAATTTTATAAATAAATTTCCTAAAAGCCCATTAATAAAGAAAGCAAAAGATAATTATCGCAGTTACTTGCTGGATTATCTCCTGGGGATGGATAGTGATCGAATCTATGATAGTGAAGAAGGAAAAATTTATGATGATAAAAGAGAAGCATACAATGCACTCATCAAAAAATATCCAAACTCTGCTACAGCAAAAAAAACTAAAGAACTAATAACCGCCTATGACTCCCGCATACCTGTGGATCAAATAGAAAACAAAATTAATCTGAGTAGATAATATTAGTAAATTTTAAATAAGAATAAAGTGAAAGTTTCAAAATTAGCAGCGAACCTGATTGGTTCTGAGATTGTAAAAATTGGTAACGAAGTAAATGATCTAAAAGCAAAGGGAGCAGAAATTGCCAATCTTACTATTGGTGACCTGAATTCTAATATCTATCCTATTCCGGCATTGCTGAAGGAAGAAATTCAGAAAGCCTATCAGAATAATCTGACAAATTACCCTCCTGCAAACGGACTTTTATCTTTAAGAAAAGAAGTTTCCAAAGATTTGAAAAACAGATGGAATCTCGATTATTCCCCGAATGATATTCTGATCACAGCAGGATCAAGACCTTTGATCTATGCCGTATACAAAACAATCGTGGATGAAGGAGATAAAGTAATATATCCTACACCATCATGGAACAACAACCACTATGCTTACCTTACTTCCGCAAATGCGGTAGAAGTAAAAACCAAGCCGGAAACGAACTTCCTTCCAACAGCAGATGACTTAAGACCTCACCTGGATGGAGCCGTTTTATTAGCACTTTGCTCACCATTGAACCCTACTGGAACAATGTTCACAAGAGAGCAGCTTTCAGAAATCTGTGAATTGGTGATCGCTGAAAACAAAAAAAGAGGAGCAGACGAAAAACCGTTATACCTGATGTATGATCAGATCTATTCTAACCTTACTTTTGGTGCAGAACACGTAGATCCGGTTTCTCTTTTCCCTGAAATGAAAGAATATACAGTGTATATCGATGGTATTTCAAAATGTCTTGCAGCAACAGGAGTACGTGTAGGATGGGGATTCGGACCAGCTCATATCATTGATAAAATGAAAGCGCTTCTTACTCACGTTGGAGCCTGGGCACCAAAACCGGAGCAGGAAGCTACTGCAAAATTCTATGAAAACCCTGAAAATGTAAATGTTTTCGTAGAAGATTTCAAAGGTAAATTGGAAGAAAGTTTAAAAGTACTTCACGGCGGAGTTCAGGATCTGAAAGGAAAAGGTTTAGCGGTGGACAGTATTGAGCCTATGGGAGCTCTTTATCTAACCATTAAATTAGATTATATCGGAAAAACAAAACCTGATGGAGCTGTTATTGAAAACTCTTCAGACCTTGTATTCTACTTAATTAATGAAGCAGGTGTTGCTTTAGTACCATTCTCAGCATTCGGAGAAGATAAATCAGAACCTTGGTTCCGTGCTTCTGTAGGAGGATTAGCTGTTGATGAGATCAAAGTAATGCTTCCAAAACTAGAAAATGCTTTGAATCTTTTAAAGTAATTTTTTAAATACAATATATGCTCAGACTCCGTTCAGCAAGACATTGTTCAACATACAAATAGTATCAACAATGTCACGCTGAACGGAGTCGAAGTGTTTTATACCCTTATAAACCATGAAACTTCCCAGAAAATCTTTCCTTGAGACAAAATATGTATTTTTCTCAACATTAGCGATAATCACAATAGTGATTTTAAGCGTTTGGCTTTCTGGAAGAGGAGCTCATCGGTCTTTATTTCAAAACTCCATTTTATCCACATCTGTTTTAGCTGGAGGATTTTTTCTTTTTATAAGTCATGGCTTATATTACGGCTTGAAACTAAAAGATAATGTAGGTAATATTTTAAACAGAGAGAGATTAAAAAAATATTCTGATAAAACTCCGAAAATCGATGGTTTTGAGTTTGATCCGCCGGATGCTGGGGATGGAATAGGAGGGATTATCCTTTCGATTGTTTTATGGATTGTATTTTCCGTTTTACTGATATTCCTTTCCTATTTTCTGGGGCTTTTCTTTTGGTCAGCGGTATTATTTTTAGGCGCAATTTTATATTGGGTCTTTTTCCGGGCTCTTCGGCTGGTTTTCAAAAACTCGGGAAGATGTAAAGGAAATGTACTAAAAAGCTTTGGATTCGGACTTTTATATTCTTCATTGTATGTCTTCTGGATCTATGGAATTATTTTTTTGATTAAATATATAAACTGAGATAGATCGTTTTTTTATAAAAAAATTAAATAATCCTTAAAAATTAAGTAAACATTTTGTACTAAAGTCAACTTGGAATTACCTTTGACACTTTTACACAGCTTAAATATAATAGGATCGAAAATAAGAACGATGAAAAAACTGAGATTTCTGCTATTTCCAGTTTCAATACTGGTATGCTCTCAAGAGGTGGATAGTTTGAAGGTAAGTGAGTTGCCAAAAGAATCAAATGTGCCAAAAGTACAGACATACACCTTAAAAGACGGTTCGGTAAGAACCTACCCAAAACCAAAACTACTGGATTTTGTCACCAAATTACCCCGAAACTTTATCAATACGAATAAAGATTTTGTAGCCAAAGACCATGCTTACTATTTGGGAGGCGCAGTTGCCGCCACATTGATCTTATTGCCGGTTGACCAGAAACTGATAGACAATTCCAGAGAGCTGGGAGAAAGATGGGGAATGGATAAGGATAACAACTACCACAAAGTTGGAGGTGTATTTAAAATTCCAAAAGATATAGGATCTACTCTCTACCTGATAGGAAACGGTTCTACATTAGTCTTGCTGGGAATTGGTTTCGGAACCTATGGACTCATTAAAAATGATTACAGGGCACAGGCTACAGCTAGTGGTCTGATGGAGAGTTTGATTCTTTCCGGAGTTTTTACCCAGACTATTAAAAGAATTACCGGAAGAGAAAGCCCTTTTATCGCAGAGATAAACGGTAATAAAGGAGGAGCCTGGAATCCTTTTCCAAGTTTTTCAGAATTCGGAAAAAATACGTCAAATTATGATGCAATGCCGTCGGGACACTTAACGACGTTTATGGCTGGTATTACCGTGATTGCAGATAATTACCCGGATGCAAGATGGATCAAACCGGTAGGGTACACGCTGGCAGGAGCCCTTTGTTTCCAGATGATGCAAAGTAAGGTACACTGGGCCTCAGATTATCCATTGGCTTTGTTGATGGGATATTTTATCGGGAAAACAATTTCAAAAAGTAGATATACTTCCTCAGAAGGCACCATAGGAAAGACAAAATATAAATTTGACCTTATGGCATCCCGTCAATGGGAATATAATATGGTAGGGGTAAAACTATCATTTTAATGTATTGACTCATTTAAAAATCTATACCCGATTCCCTCATTTTCATTGAAGATGGGGGAATTTTTCTTTTCAAAGGCTGGTAATCACGAAATTTGATGGCGGACTTAAGCAGAATACTGCATTTTATAGAATAAACTACAATAGTTTTCACTATTTTTGATCGGAATAAGCTTCATCATTCATCTTTTGGAAGAAGACGAAGTGTAAAAAGACTTACTTAATATCTATACTGAATGAAAATAATCGCTGTCATCCCCGCACGCTATGAAGCAAGCCGCTTTCCGGGAAAACTGATGCAGATCTTAGGAGAAAAAACCGTTATTACCACCACCTATCAGAATGTTGTGGAAACAGGACTTTTTGATGAAGTTTTTGTGGCCACAGATTCTGAGATCATTTTTGATGAAATTGTGAATAATGCTGGAAAAGCTGTCATGACGGGACAACACGAAACAGGAAGCGACCGTATTGCAGAAGCAGTACAGAATATCGATTGTGACATCGTAATCAACGTTCAGGGTGACGAACCTTTTCTGAAGCTGGAACCTTTGCAGCAGCTGATCGAAGTTTTCAAACATGATGCACAACAGGAAATTTCCCTTGCTTCTTTAAAAATACAACTGCATGAAAAAGAAGAAATTGAAAATCCCAACAATGTAAAAGTCATTACCGACAACAACGGTTTTGCCCTATACTTCAGCCGTTCCGTTATTCCTTTTCACAGAGAGATTTCTTATGATATAAGCTATTTCAAGCATATCGGAGTCTATGCTTTCAGAAAAGAGGCTTTGCTGCAGTTTTCAACTTTAGAGATGAAGCCATTGGAAATATCAGAAAAGATAGAATGCATCCGCTATCTGGAATACGGAATGAAGATCAAAATGATAGAAACCAATTTCATCGGAGTAGGGATTGATACACCGGAAGACCTTGAAAAAGCCAGAAAATTAATTTAAAATAACCAAAGACAGCAGAGCAAATTGGTCAATCAGCTTTTTCACCTTTTTGCAATTCTGCATAAATCCCCCTATATTTGAATTTATAAATAAAATTAATGAAGAAGTTATTATTAGTATTCGGACTGATATTTTCACATTTGACATTTGCACAAACCGCAAAAGAAATTATAGATAAAAATATTGAATTATCCGGAGGGTTAACCAGCTGGAAACTTTTAAATTCAGTATTGCTTCAGGGAAAAGTGGTGCTGGGAATCAAAGATGAATATCCGATAAAAATTTATCAGCAGCGTCCGAATCTTACCAAAACTCTGATTACAACCGGCGGAAAAGAAACTGCCATTGAAGGGTTTGACGGAACTAAGGGCTATGCGATGAATTATGCAACCAATAAACTTCAGGAATATACTGAATATGTACCGGAAAGTTTTGATAACGACTTTATTGATTGGGAAAGTAAAGGTTTTGAAGCCAAATATCTAGGAAAAGAAAAAGTGGGAGAGATCTACTGTCATAAAGTAGAGCTTACCAAGAATGTCAATAAGAACATGTACTATTTTGATACAAAGACTTATATGCTTTTAAAAGAGGTCAAAAAAGATGAAACACTGGTATATTCCGACTACAAAAAGGTAGGAAACGTGGTGATGCCTTTCAGAATTGAATCTTCAAGTCCTAAGAAAGATGGAGACTATGTTATGATCCTTAATAAAGTGGATGTTAACAAGGTTTTTCCTGCCAATATTTTTAAATTTTAATTCAACAGTGGCGTATGCTGCATAAAATTGATAAAAAATGAAAAATGTTTTTTTACTGCTGCTTTCCTTTGTAACATTTTTACAAAGTTGCACAAACCAAAAAAGTGAAATCTCTAAAGCTAAAACCAAAGAACTTATGGGAAAAACAATATATGACTTTACCGTAGAAAGTCTGGATGGTAAGGAAATCAATTTTGCTGATTTTAAAGGAAAGAAGATCCTGATCGTCAATACGGCTTCAGAATGTGGGTTTACTCCACAGTATGCTGATCTTGAAAAAGTATATGAAGAGTATAAAGATAAATTGGTAGTGGTAGGGTTTCCTGCCAATAACTTCGGTGGACAGGAGCCGGGAACCAATACAGAAATTGGAGCATTTTGCCAGAAAAATTATGGAGTAACTTTCCCAATGGCAGCAAAAGTTTCCGTGAAAGGAGATGATATGGCACCTATCTTCAAATACCTTACAGAACAGGAACTGAACGGGGTAAAGAATACAACGATCCTTTGGAACTTTACTAAATTTCTGATCGATGAAAACGGAAAACTGATCGATAGCTATGTAAGTACTACCAAACCGACAAGTGAGGCAATTACAAAACATTTGAAATAAAAATAAAAAATAAGCATAGACTTATTATCTCCCGACTCCGCTCAACATGACTGTTTCATGATCCATCAGGTATTAGAAATGTCACGCTGAGCGGAGTCGAAGCGTTTAGAGTAGGTATCATGAATCAGAAGTCTTTGTTTTTTAGGAGCTAGTCTCCAATAACTTTTTCCGCAAAACAGAAGATATTTCCAAGCTTGATACTCGAGTAGCCATTACTTTTTATTTTAGAAGAATTAATCATTGCTTTTGCCAGAATATTGGTAGGTAAAGGCTTCTGGCTTTCCAGCAATCCTAGTTTATTGGCAAATTTGATGATCCGGCTGCCCAGAACTTCACCGGTTCTTTCAGAATCTTTTCTCTCCAGCATACCCGGTTTGAAAATGGTGATTTTATTGAAATGTAATTGCTTTACAGCTTCTTCCAGCTCACCTTTCATTTTAGAATAAAAAATCCTGGAATCCGGGCTGGCTCCATAAGCAGATACCAGAATATAATCCTCCACTTCATTTTCTTTAGCCGCTTTGGCAAATTCATATTGATAGTCAAAGTCTACTTTTCGCTGGGCTTCCTTACTTCCGGCATCCTTTAAAGTAGTTCCCAGGCACGAGAAGGCAACATCTCCCTTTACCATTCCTTTCCACTCTTCAGGCTTTTCAAAATTCACCACATGAACCTTAAGTCTGTCATTCTGAATATCAACAGGCTTTCTCACAAAAATATCGACTTCCTCGAAAGCCTTGTCGTTGAGTAACTGATTAACCAGATCCTTTCCTGTAGCGCCTGTAGCGCCGATTACTAAAGCTTTCATAACAATGGGGTTTGATGTAATAGTATTTTCTTTCTTAAATTTACTAAATTTGATTAAAAGATAAAAGATAAAAGATAAAAGATAAAAGATAAAAGAATACTTTAAACATCAATTACCATTTATCGCATCACATTACATTACTAAAAAACTATGAACGCTAACGAAATATTAGATTATTGTCTTGCCAAAAAGGGAGTCACAGAAAGTTTTCCTTTTGATAATGAAACGCTTGTACTGAAAGTAGATACCAAAATGTTTTTATTGATGGCACTGGAAAAACAGCCACTATCCATCAATGTAAAAACAGAGCCGGAATGGAGTGCAGAGCTTCGTGAGCAGCATCCTCAGATCACAGGGGCCTACCATATGAATAAAACCCATTGGAATTCAGTAATGGTAGACGGACTGAAAAGAGAGTTAATTTTTAAGCTTATTGATCAATCCTATGACCTGGTTTTTAAATCTCTGACCAAAAAAGCTCAGAATGCAGTGAATGATTCTCAGTAAATAAGGTAGATTAAGGTACGGAATTTGTTATCTGTTATCAGTGAAATATCTAACCCTAAATATAATACCAATGCGAAATCACCTTTTATTATTCATGACAGCCGGTACGCTGATGTTATCAAGCTGTACCAAACCAGAAAAGAAAAACCAGACAGAACCTAAATCCAGTACTTCTACAACTGCAACAGAAAATACAACTTCAGAAACAGTGCCTGGCAATCTTAAATTAGAATTTTCAGGAACAGACAATTTTACTATTAAAAATGCCAAACTGAAGGTAAGTTTGTACGGAGTTGATGAAAATTTAGCAGATGCTCCTGCTACTTTAATTGCAGAACATGAATACGAGCAGAAATCAGTTCCTTTTACGATTGATTTTCCGGTACCTGCGGATGCAGAAAGCAAAATCAACCCAAAACCAACTCATGGAGTGAAATATTATATTGCGACCGAATGGGATTCTGATGGTAACGGTAAAGCTAATGAAAAAGGAGATATATTTATTGATCATGATAAACAATTTCCTACAGTGAAACTGGACGGTCAGACTCAGAAGGTTTATTTGAAAGTATTGAAATAAAATAACAAAAAGGGCTATTCATCATGTATGAATAGCCCTTTTTATATCTTAAAAATTAAATTCTTCTGTTAATCGTTTATCTTCATCCAGTCTTTCAATCAGTTTTTCCAGACCTTCAAATTTAATTTCATCATGAAGGAAATCTCTGAACCTGACGGTTATTTTTTCATCGTAAATATCGTCATCAAAATCCAGAATATACACTTCAATCGTTAATTTCTCTCCATTTACCGTTGGATTGGTTCCAATACTCAGCATTCCTTTGTATTGGTTTCCTTTTACTAGTACTTCCACGATATAGGCTCCTTTTTTAGGTAAAAGCTTAATCGATTCCGTATCAATATTGGCGGTAGGGTAGCCAATCGTTCTTCCGATCTTCTTTCCGTGGACCACTGTGCCTGATACTGAGTAGGGATACCCCAGCATTTCATTGGCATCTTTAATATTCCCGGTTAAAAGGGCATTACGAACCTTTGTTGAGCTGATATTGTTTTCATGGATATTGATCGCTTCCATTTGTTCTACTTCAAAGTCAAGTTCTTTAGACAGTTTTTGAAGAAGCTCAAAATTTCCGCTTTTATTTTTTCCGAAAGAATGATCGTATCCTATAATAAGGTATTTTACATTAAGTTTATCAACCAAAATCTGACGTACAAACTCTTCTCCGGTCAGGTTTCTGAATTCATCATCAAACTCTTTCAGAAAAAGATTATCAATATTATATTTTTGAATCAGTTCCTTCTTTTCCTCAATGGTGTTCAGAAGCTTTAAATCTTCATTGGGATTAAAAACAAACCTTGGATGAGGCCAGAAAGTAAGAATTGCAGTTTCCAGATTATTTTCTGTGCCCACATTGATCAATTCATCAATAATACTCTTATGCCCGAGATGTACTCCGTCAAACATACCTAAAGACAATGCTAGAGGCTTTTGAGAGGAATAATCTGTAAAATTCTTGAAAACTTTCAAAACGGAAAAAATTTTGATTGCAAATATAGATATAATGTAACAATCTATCAAGATAACAATGTATCAATATTTTTAACCGGAAAAAATGATTGGTACATTGATAAATTACAGCATTGGTAAATTTGTAAAAAGCATGATAAAAATCTTTTTTTTACCAATTGCGGGTTTATGAAGAATCACTATATTTGCACCAAGAAAAAATTTAGCAATGGCAAACCAAATTAAAGGTAAAATTTCTCAAATTATTGGTCCGGTAATCGACGTTGTCTTCACAGATGTGGAAGCAGTTCCTGCAATCTATGACGCGTTAGAAATTACAAAAGAAAACGGTGAAAAAGTAGTTTTAGAGGTAGAACAACATATTGGCGAAGATACAGTAAGATGTATTGCAATGGACGCTACTGACGGTCTTAAGAGAGGTCAAGATGTAATCGGATACGGAAATCCTATTACGATGCCAATCGGTGAGGCTGTAAACGGAAGACTATTCAACGTTGTTGGTGATGCTATCGACGGACTTCAAGATATTTCTAAGGATGGTGGTCTTCCAATTCACAGACCAGCTCCAAAATTTGATCAATTATCAACTTCAGCAGAAGTTTTATTTACAGGTATTAAAGTAATCGACTTAGTTGAGCCTTACGCAAAAGGAGGTAAAATTGGATTGTTCGGTGGTGCTGGTGTAGGTAAAACTGTATTGATCCAGGAGTTGATTAACAATATTGCAAAAGGACACGGAGGTCTTTCTGTTTTCGCTGGAGTAGGTGAAAGAACGAGAGAAGGAAATGACCTTTTGAGAGAGATGTTAGAATCAGGAATTATCAAATATGGTGATGATTTCATGCACTCTATGGAAAATGGAGGTTGGGATCTTTCTAAAGTAGACCTAGAGGCTATGAAAGATTCTAAAGCAGCATTCGTATTCGGACAGATGAACGAGCCGCCAGGTGCAAGAGCTAGAGTAGCACTTTCTGGTCTTACATTAGCTGAGTACTACAGAGACGGTGGAGAAAGCGGACAAGGTAGAGATGTACTTTTCTTCGTAGACAACATTTTCCGTTTTACACAGGCTGGTTCTGAGGTATCTGCACTTCTTGGTCGTATGCCATCAGCGGTAGGTTACCAACCAACTCTTGCTTCTGAAATGGGTGCGATGCAGGAAAGAATTACTTCAACTAAAAACGGTTCAATTACTTCAGTACAGGCGGTATATGTACCTGCGGATGACTTAACTGACCCGGCTCCTGCAACAACGTTTGCTCACTTGGATGCAACTACGGTATTGGACAGAAAGATTGCTTCATTAGGTATTTACCCAGCGGTAGATCCATTGGCATCTACTTCAAGAATCCTTTCTCCGGAAGTTATTGGTCACGATCACTACAACTGTGCTCAAAGAGTAAAAGAAATCCTTCAAAGATACAAATCACTTCAGGATATTATTGCCATCCTTGGTATGGAAGAACTTTCTGAAGAAGATAAATCAGTTGTTTACCGTGCAAGAAAAGTTCAGAGATTCTTATCTCAGCCTTTCCACGTAGCAGAACAGTTTACAGGTATTCCAGGATCATTGGTAGACATCAAAGATACAATCAAAGGATTCAACATGATTATGGATGGTGAACTAGATCACTTACCAGAAGCAGCTTTCAACTTGAAAGGAACCATCGAAGAAGCTATCGAAGCAGGACAAAAAATGTTAGCTGAAAACGCTTAATAAATTAGACACAAGATGCCAGATACCAGACATGAGACTTTACGTTGTCTGAAATCTGAAATCTGAAATCTTCAAATCTAAATTAAAATGAATATAAAAATATTAACACCGGAATATGTAGTTTTTGAAGGAGAAGTAAACTCTGTATTATTGCCTGGAAAAAATGGTGAATTCCACATCATGAAAAACCACGCAGGAATCGTTTCTTCTTTAATTGGTGGGAAAGTAAAGCTTTTTACAAACTCTGTAGATGAAGCTTATGCTAAAAACCTAACCAAAGAAAATGATAAAGACTCTGTTTTTTCATATTCTATCAAGAGCGGTGTTGTGGAATTTAATCATAACAAAGGAATTATCCTTTGCGAATAATTAAATGAAAAGCTAAATATATTTTCAAGAAAGTGTAACTTTGTGTTACACTTTTTTTATTTATGTATAAGTCATGATTCTATGAAGAGCGGTACAATCATTTTCTTTACACTACTGGGAATTTTCCTTAATGGCCAGAACATCAAAACCAAAAGAGGAGTCATCAATTTAGACGGAATTCCGGTCGCCAAAATTTCGAATAAGTCCAGCGAATATACGTTTATGGATCTGAAAGAGACTCCGTTGTACACTATAAAATTTATTGATAAAAGTATTGTAGATTCTGTAAGAGACAGCTATATCAGCATCAACAGAGTGTACAACAGAGATAAAATCATTGAAGTGGATTACAGCTCTCCCTCTGCGTTTTCCGGAGAAGAAAAATCAGCAGTTTTTACCTCAGTGAAAGACCTTAAAATTATTGACAATAAAGGAATCAATGTAAAAAACCTTGACGAACTTTTTTCCAATGTTCCCAAAAGAAAGCTGGATACGAAGACCAAAGAAGCCTATGTCATCAGGAAGAAGATTGATAAGTTGAATATTGAGGTCAATAAAGTGGGTGAAATTCTAAGCAATGGAGTTCCTGTGGGGTATTTTACAAATCTGCCGGTAAGCTTTGGTTCAGAAGATACCATTATGGATAAAACGCCTATAGATATTGAGATCTATGATGCTAAAAGCAAACTTATAGGAAGGTATATTACGACAACCAAACAATTAAAAACCGCAGGAGGAAAATCCTTTACGATCTACAAGGAAATGTCCGGAAGAGCCTCTATTCTAAAGTTTCCTACTTATAAAGCACTTGTAGAACGTATGGCGATCATGGATCCGAATTTTATAAAAGTTCAGGATAAAGTATCTGTAGGACCTGTTACAAAAGATACTCCTAATTAAAACTCGTTATTTTAAGTATAATAAAGGTCTCTTGTATTATTTAATTTTCTTTTATCCTATTTTCGAGGCTTTATTCATGAACAATTTATCAACGTTATCTTTATCCATTCCGAAGGAACCTCAACATCGTATAAAAATGATAGTTTAGATTCCTTCGGAATGAAAAAGTGTACGCATAGATTTACAAATAATTCAATTCAATTGGAACGGGCTTTAGCCCGTTTGGAATAAACAATAAATTCCTTCGGCTTTAGCCTAAACTTATAAGCCCGATTTTTTGATCAGTAATTTCGGAATTGAAAAGATCTACATCATTCAGAAAGGTAAAAAGAACTTTATTTTCATGTTCAATTGAAAAAATACCCATTTTTAGAAAATCCCGGAGAAAAATTGGAACAATTTTATAAACTCAAAATGACCCCATTTTCTCTCAATTGCTGCATAGGTTTTGAAAACCAGAACAATTCAAAATCTTCAAAATTTTCCTCAAATTGATTCTTAAGTTGTTGAATAGTAGGTTTTTTCTGATTTTCAATCGCATTTTCATTTAGAACTTCGATCAGCCATTGAGCTTTGTCTTCTTCCAGCTCTACCTTCACAATATTGGTTTTTAAGTGGAATGTAAGAAGCGTATACGTACCAGAATATTTCTTTTTATTTTTTATGCGATTCTCAGCGATTACATTTTTGGTTAAAAAGATCACTTTTGAGTTGAGCTTAAGATTAAACTGGCCATCTTCCAAAAGACAGTCGTGAATATAGTCCGGGTGAATAGTTGTTCTCGGAATTTTAAAATCGAACCATTCCTGAAGTGGAAGTTCAAAATTAATTCCGTGCATATAATTGAAAAGAGATTTTTTCAGTCCGAAGCTGAATTTGTTATGATCAATTCCGGTTTTATCTTTGAAGTCAATATCATTGTTGGCAAACTGTATTTCCTGTTTTGCCGGAACAACCCCGAAATCTTCAGGACTCATTCCAACCGGCGAATGAGCAGTCATGGCAAACTGATGCCAAAATCCACTTTGGAGAACTCCCATCTCAAACAGTTGGCGAACCATTTCTAACGAGTCTACGGTTTCCTGAATGGTTTGGGTAGGGTAGCCATACATCAGATAGGCATGAACCATAATTCCTGCTTCTGTAAAATTTCTTGTTACATTAGCAACCTGTTCTACGGAAACACCTTTGTCAATTAATTTTAATAATCGGTCACTGGCTACTTCAAGACCTCCGGAAACTGCGACGCATCCTGAAAGTTTTAGAAGGTAGCATAAGTCGCGGGTGAAACTTTTTTCAAAACGGATATTCGTCCACCAGGTTACCACCAGGTTTCTTCGGAGGATTTCCAGAGCAACTTCCCGCATCAATGCAGGAGGAGCTGCTTCATCTACAAAATGGAATCCTGTTTCACCTGTTGTTCTGATCAGTTCTTCAATCCGGTCTACCAGAATTTTAGCAGAAATAGGTTCGTAGATTTTGATGTAGTCTAAAGAAATGTCGCAAAAAGTACATTTTCCCCAATAGCATCCGTGGGCCATGGTCAGCTTATTCCATCTGCCATCACTCCATAAGCTGTGCATTGGATTAGCGATTTCAATAACGGAAATATACTGATCCAGTTTTAAATCCGTATAATCTGGTGTGCCAATATCTGACTGTTTATAATCGTGTCTTTTGGAATTGTTTTTATAAACGACTTCCTGATTCTCAAGTAAAAAAGTTCTTTTGTACTGAGGTTCTTCATTTTGCTCAGGATGAAGAATATTTTCACATAGAAGTTCGAGAGGAACTTCACCGTCATCTAATGTTATAAAATCAAAAAATTCAAATACTCTCTGATCTTTAATTTCTCTAAGTTCTGTGTTTGGAAAACCACCACCCATTGCAATTTTAATGTGTGGATAATGCTTTTTGATAAACTGTGCACATTTAAAACCGGAGTACAGGTTTCCTGGAAAAGGTATTGAAAAACAAACCAATTTAGGCTGAACAACTTCTATTTTTTCGCGGAGAATTTTTAAAGTAAATTCATCGATAAAAGTTTCTGCTCCGGATAGTTTAGCATATAATTCATCAAAAGAATTGGCACTTTTTCCAAGGCGTTCTGCATATCTGCTGAAACCGAAGTCGGCATCAATATTCTCGACAATATAATCTGAAATATCTTCTAAATAAAGCGTTGCCAGGTGCTTTGCTTTATCTTGCAGTCCCATATTCCCAAAAGCAAACTCCATATCATCCAGTTGGTTGAAACGGGAGGCTTCCGGAAGAAAATTCATACTGCAGATCTGCCTTGCCAGCGTAGGGCTTTTTCCTTGCAAAAAAGGAATAACCTGATCGATTGTTTTAAGATATTCTTGCCGTAAAGCAAATATTCGCTGGGAATTTTCAGAGGTATTCTGAAGATCGATTTTTTTGCTGAAAACCTTCTCTATTCCTTTCTTTGAAAATAATTCCAGAATAACATCAATTCCCAAATCAAGCTGATAAGCGGAAATATTTTTGGTATTTAAAAATCCTTTAATATAAGCAGTAGCAGGATAAGGAGTGTTAAGCTGGGTAAAAGGCGGGGTAATAAGAAGCAGGTCTTTCAACAGAAATTTTTTGCAAAGTTATTCTAAAGTTTTTTCAGAAAAAAATTTTTTGCCCTGATTATAGACATGGAGAAGTTTTGTAAAATAGTATTCCTATGGAGTACTTTCAAAGAGAAGGATATAATTTGAATTCTAATGATAAGAATCAACGCACACTGTGTTTATTCCGAAGGAAGTCAGGCATAGTATAAAAAATAATAGTTTAGATTCCTTCAGAATGGACAGAGACGCTGTTGAAATGAAATACTAACAGAAAGAAGAATACAAATGAAAAATTAAGAATATAAGAATGCGTTTCGCTTTAATCTGCTATACAACCTGTTGTCTTTTAATATTTCAGTATTGATTCAATAAAAGTTTCACTTAAATAAAGTTTCTACAGGGAATATCGTAATAGAATGTAAGAAAGCTTCTTCATCAAAATATCCGTCTTTATCTATAATGACAGGATTCAATAGCTCAATTTCAGAAGCTCTTTCCAATCCTGAATTTTCAATAAATTTCCCTGTTTTTCCTTCTATTTCATTATGGAAACTGATGAGATATTTAGAATATAGATTTCCTTCTGTGGCAGTGTAATGTCCATTTTCAGCAACAAGTGAGGCGATAATGCTTCCTTCAATACGGGTTTCATTATCGTTGGATGATGCCCCGAAGAGCACATTACATGAAAGACTTCCGGAGCAGTAAAGCGAACCGTTGACAATGATATTTTCAGCCTTTATATTTCCCGCTACTATAAGAACAACATAGTCTTCAATGAAAAGATCACCAGATAGATGAATATCATTTTCAATGAGTATGATTGTATACCCTTCACCATCTTCAGTAGTAAGCTCCAGAGCTGTGTGACTTTCGTTGTCTATAAGAAGAATCTCCGGTGCATCGTCATTATTATTGATGGATAATGAGGCCTCTTTTATTTTTTCTGCGGTTTCTTCGTCCAGCATTTCAAGAAATTCTGAAAGACTTTCTTCATCTAAAGCAGGAATATCGAAAAAATTATTTTCCAAAGCAGCATGAACAGTGGAATAGAAATTTTCGGATTTTTCCCTGAGTTTTTCGTAGAGCTGCTCTTTCGTAAGTTTCTGTAATTCTTTCATCGTTTTCTACTATAATGAATACCTTATTCTTTACCGGCTGGAAAATAGATGTCAAGCCGGTAAAGAGATAGCAATATAAGAAGATAAATGTTGCTATGCCAGAAAGCCGAATTTATTTTCAAAAATTTTCCCTACTAAAGGGATAGGCTTTTTCTGCTCGTTGATAGCATTGATGATTCCGAATATCCATAAAATTAAAAGGATGATCCCGATGTAACTTAAAAAAGAAAATGCAGGGACTATTGATACGATAACAGATAAGCTGATGTTGACCAGTACAGAAAGAATAAAGAATCCAAGTCCCTGTTCGAGATGATAGACAGCGAGATCATTTTTAACGGTAAGATCTTTACTTTTTACGTAGGCAATGACCCAGCCGATAATCGTTACATAGCTTAAAATAGAAATAGTTTTACTGTTCATAGTGATAGAATTTTAAGCCAAAAATAAATCCGAAAATTCTACAGACCAATATCCGATTGGTTTACCGTCATATTGGGTTTGTATTCAGTCTATTTTAGCTGAAAATTCAACGTATGAATGTTATTCTTCACGCATCAGTTTAAAAAAAGCCTCTTTTTTAGCTCTTGATATAGGAATGGTAACCCCGTTTTCCATTTCAATCATTCCTTCTCTGGAATAGCTGATTATACAATGAGTATTAATAAGATAAGACTGATGAACCCTGAAAAAATCCGGAGGTTGGAGAATGCTTTCGTAATTCTTCAGAGGTTTTGAGACGATGATCTTTTTGCCATCGGAAAGATAAAAAGTGGTGTAAGAACCGGATGTCTCACAGTATATGATCTGGCTTATTTTCACGACATGCATAGCTTCCTGGGTAGGAAGAACAATTCTCTGAGGTGTTTTATGGAGATGCTGAACAAGTTCACTGACCTGTGTTTCTTCTAAAAAACGTTCTTTCAGTCCTGATATACGGTCAATCGCAATCCGGAGTTCTTCAGGATCTATAGGCTTCAGCAAATAATCCAATGCACTGAATTTAAAGGCCCGGATGGCATATTCTTCATAAGCTGTAGTAAAAATAAGATGAAATTTCCGATAAGAAATCTGTTGAAGAACATCAAATCCCGTCCCGCTTTTCAACAGAATATCCATAAATACAATATCGGGCTGAAGCCTGTCAATAAGCCTGACCGCTTCCTCTGCGCTTTCTGCATACCCGATCACCTGTACCTGCTCAGGTACAATCATTTCCAGCATGATTGATAATGCTTCCCGCAAATGATATTCATCTTCTATGATTACTGCTTTATACATACGTTGTTACAATATAGGAATATACAATATGACCATGCAACCCTGAGTGCCATCTTTTTCTAAAGTAAGCTCTCTGACCTCAAGTTTTGTCTGAGAACTCTCCTTCAGCATAAGCAGCAATCTTTCGTCAGTGATTTTGGTAGAAAGAGAACGGTGAGAGTCGTCCGTCTTATTTTTTCTGGATTCGGTAAGACCAATGCCATTATCTTTAATGATACAAAGGAGTAGATTTTCATCCGCTTTTTCTTCAAAACTAATGGTTAAGAGCCCTTTTTGAGAAAGAGGTAAGGGCTTAAGTCCGTGCTCAACAGCATTTTCTACAAAAGGCTGTATCAGCAGTGGCGGCACAGAAATCTGTTGGTCTATAGATTCATCACAGAGGATCTGGTAATCAAAACTTTGGTTTAATCTGAGCTGTTGCAGTTCAATATAATTTTCAAGCGTCTGTATTTCCTCCTCCAAAGTGATGGTTTCCATACGGGACTGTTCCAAAACCCTGCGGCTGAGCTTGGCAAACTTTCCAAGATATAAAACTGCAAGATCAGTATCTTTTCTAAGGATCATTCCCTGAATATTTCCTAATGCATTAAAGATAAAATGTGGATCCATCTGGGACTGAAGAAGTCTTCTTTCAAGAGATAGCTTTTCTGCTAAATTTTCAAGGGTTTCCTTTTCCAGCAGTTCCATTTTAAGTTCATTATTGGTTTGCTGCTGATGCAGAAAATCTTCTCTTTTCTGGTGATAACGCTGGCGGAAATAATAAGAACGATACATGAAGATAAGCCCTGCCAGTAAGACTGCAGAAATGCCATAGCCTAGCAGCTTGTTCTTTTTTTGCAGTTTATTTTCCTGTTCAAGCTGTTGAATACGGGCTATTTTCTTTTCAGATTCATATTTGGCATCCGCATTCTGAAGGATTTGCTGAGTAGATTCGTCATACTTTAGTTTATTGTATTTGATAAAAAATGTATCATACTCAAGATAGGCTTTATAATCTTTTTCTTCAGCTGCAATATTCTTCAGACATTCATAAAATGCGGCCAAAAGATAATTGTCTTTGTAAGGAAGACTTTTCTGGTAGTCAATTCCTTCTTTAAAAAGCTTTTCTGCGGTTCTGTATTCACCTTTTGTCATATAAAACTGCCCACGAAGTCCCATTGAACTTCGGTATACGCTTTTTATACCATAGTGTTTTCCGATGGCCAATGCTTTTTCCAATGCTGATAAAAATGAATGTTCATCAATGGGTTTTGGTCCGTTCATATATAAAGCAGCGATATTGATGTAGGCAATTCCGATATTGCTTTTACTGTCTATTTTCGTTTCATTCTTTTCTATAAAGGCAATAGTCTGTTTAAAGAATGCAACAGCTTCCTGCCAACGGTCAGTTTCTCCAGCCGCTATAAGATCAGAAAGATAGCTTCCTACAGCAAGCCGGGCATGGAGAATATTTTCAGGATTTCCGGATTTTTCTGCATAAGAAAGACCTTCATCAGCATACTTTTTCACTTTTTCGGGAGAATCTGGGGAGAAAATATAAGAGATGTCGGCCCCGATTTTTGAACATTGGTCATAAGCCTTCATAGCGCTGAAAAGGGTGTAAGCCTCCAGAAAAAAATGCAGTGCCTGGGATTTGTCATCAATATAAGATTTCAAAGATCCCATTGCCCATGATGAAAAAGCTTTTGCCCGGTTACTCTTTACAGAACCTGCTATATCGTAAGATCTTTCTGCATATTTCATGAATTCTTTAAAGTGCAGAAGCCGTTTGTGGGTCAGAGCCAGATAGGCGGAACAGATTGCTTCATCCTCTTTATTTCCTGTTTCCTGAGCCGTTTGCAGGGCGGCCATCTGTAATTTCAGACTTGATGATGAATCCGTAAATCTTTTGGAATATCCATCACTTGCCGCCATTTCAGCTGCAGAGATTGTCTGAGCCTGTAAAGAAGCGCAGGCTATCCACCAAAAGAGGAGGGCAAAGAGAATTCCGGTTATTGTATTGTTTCTTTTCACTGTATACGATTGATACCAGGGCTAATTTATCAATTGTAAAAAGACTGACAAAATAGAAACCTATAAATTCCCCCTTTATATAAAGCTTTTGAGAGCAGAGGGATACCGGATGGAGATGAAATTTTACCAAATACCAATTCAAAATAATCAAATACCAATTGATGCTGGTGAAAAGATTTTAGAATATTTAATCTTGCATGAAATATCATCATAAAACCATGAAAATTATATATAAAATAAAGCTGCTGATTTTCATTTTCCTGTTTCTTCCGGTAAAACTTTTATTAGCCCAGAAAGAAGACGACAAACGGATGAAAATTGAACTGATTGTAAAAGATGGAAAAAATACAACCTCTTCTGCTTTGAAATCATTTACCACTTCCTACAACAGAACGTTGGTAACTTCAGAAAAAAAGACCTCGGGAAAAGCACCCAATCATGAAGAAGATGTTGTAAAGCCGTTTTACCTTTCTATGGATTTTGAAAGGCAGGATATTCCCATTTTGAAGGCTTTCAGTGATAACAGAACAGGATTAGATGTATTGATCAATGTTACTGATACCTATGGTAAATTACCGTCAAGAAAGTTTGAATTCAAATCGGCCGTGATGGATATTATGACAGATCAGGTGGTAGGGGAATCTACCGCAGCCTATATCACGGTAGGCTGTACAGGACTTACCATTGACGGAGTGAAGATTGATCCTTGAAAAAACACAGATGATGAGAAAAATACAATTCTTTTCAATACAGAATTTTCTTTACAATGAAACAGGTAAAATTCAAAGAAATCAAGCATCAATTCCCGAAAGACAGCTGGCTGTATTGGCGCAATGAAAAACACGGCGGTGAATTGGATGAAGACTGGGTGATCTATATTGATCATGATGTGAAGGGACAGCATCTGGATCTTGATGATCCTTTTCCCTTTTTCCTTTCCGTAGAAAATCAAGGTGAAACTAATAAGAGAGACTATATTGCCATTCTTATTGAAGGAAATCTTACAGCAAGAAATATTTATAATCACGAATCAGATGGTTCTGTCTGCCTTTGTGTACTGGGAAATCTTGAAGCAGAAAATATGATTGTTGGTGGGCAGGAAATATACATTACCGGAGATTTGAGTGTCCGGGAATGTTTCTGGGGCGATTATAATCATGGCGATCTTATGGTAAAGGGAGATATGAAAGCCAGAGTATTTTTAGCCACCGAAGGGTATCACTATGATGATAAAAGAGAAAGAATAGCAGCAGATTTTTTTCTTTGTGACGAAGAGGAAGAAGATGCAGTTTTCGATCGTACATTTCCTGAAGCTATTTTCCCTGAGGAAATATTATATACAGAGGATGAAGTAGAAGAAGAAGATCTTTTTACCTGGCATGCATGGCTTTCCCGTTCTGCAGCCATTAAAATGTTGGAAGAAAATCGTTCTATTATAAAAAAAGAAATCAATCTTCTTTCAAAAGAGGAGCAAAAAGCTATTGAACTAGCTTCTATTCCTAAGTATTTTGAGAATACACTATTTAACGATTCATCTTCTTTTCTTTTCCAGCTGGATAACTTTTATCAGCTGATGCGTATTGTGAAATTACATAAGGAGGAATATCAATATTATACTTTTGAAGATTACGAGGTACAGCTGCATCCGGATACACAGGAAGGACAGGCTCATGTAATGTTTACCCATTCATCAGGTTTCATCTTTTTTGTCTGCATAGTAACGGATGAAAATGGCAGGAACGTATTATCCGCAGTGTACAGAGAAAATGAAGAATCTTCGTTCATCAATATTTTTCAATCCGAAATCCCTATCCATTATATTAGTCAACTAAATATTCTATGGAACGATCTGCTAACAAGAGCCGAACGTGGCGCTTATTTCTATAATAAATTTCTGAAGACCGTAACTCCTGAAGAGGTTCTCAGCTATCTGAATCTTGAAATGGTACAGGAAAAATACAACGATTACAGGGATCCCGATAAAAATAACTTCTGGTATGGCGGATATTGTTTCCTGATGCGGAGGCATGGCGAAAGAGGATTAGCAGGAAGTATCGACATAGGAAAAGAGAGAGAAGCTGATGTTTTTGATATGAGAACTTATTGCTTCCGTCCGGACCGGCTTGAATATCCTGAAAAATGTAATCTTTATTACTCTTCAAGCCAGGAAAATCTTACCCATGACAGTTATTCCGGTGACGGAGAAGTGTTTAAAGTATTTCTTTACGATTGGGAGTTCTTTAGAGAATCAATAGAATGGTATCCTAAAATTGGAAAAGCTTTTGAAGCCATGAATGAAGAATATTTGGAAGAAAAGAATAAATAAATATATCGCTAAATACTGTGAAGACATTACATATAGAAGCTCTTGAAGCATTTCGCCAAAAAGACTATGCCACCGCTGCCAGAAACTGGATACAGGGACATTCGCTTCCTGAAAATACTGAAGAATTGAATGAGATCTATCTGTGGGTCAATTCGCAGAATGAGATTTCTCCAAATGCGGATCTTTGTGCCATACTCGGACTGATAGCCCTTGATCATCACGAAATATTCACTGATGACCGTGAAAAAGCACTTATTCAATGTATAGAGTGGTCCAGTATGGGAATAAACATAGATCCTGAACACTATCTGTGTCTGCGTCATGCAGGTTCTGCTTTTTACTGGCTGAGCAGATGGGAAGAAGCAGCTCCTTATTATGAAAAAGCCGTTAGTTTATTTCCGTTACCTGCTTTACAGGTCAGGCTATTCAATATCAGAAATAACAATCTTCCTGTTCCGGATTTTACTCAGTTTAAAATAGAAATTGAAACTACTGATGCCATGGAAGTCTACAATGCAGGAGTAGAAATCAACAGCCTTTTGAGACAATTTCCACAGATGCCGGATTCTGAAAAAGAAAGGCTGGTACAATTCAAAAGGGATTGTTATACTAAGGCTTACCACCTTTATCATAAAACAATAGTTGAAAAACAAGGTGATCCGTTGAATAACGATCCGCATACCTTTGCGATGTGCTGTAATAACCTGGCTATAGAACTTACTGATCAGGGAAATTATGATGAAGCCATTGCGGTGACTACGAAAGGAATGGAGTACAGTTACTTTATGTATATCCTGCAAAACAGATTCAGCGCTTACCTGGAAGGCGGCTATCTGAAGGAAGCTTTAATGGATGGTGAACAGCTGATGGATGACTTTATGAATGCGATGGATATGGGAACCTATTTTAATATAGCAGACCATCTCTGTAACGGCTATATAGAAATGAATGACTACGAAGCGGCAATGGATTGGCTCAATGCCGGATTAGAAACCTATCATTCTTTGGAGGTGACGGATCCCATGGTCAGTGATCCGGAGGTGATCCGGTGCTTTACCAATTTTCATATCAATAAGGCCAAGGCAGAAGCAGCTTTGGGAATTCAGCCTGATGTGGCAGAAGCATCGGATGAAGCCGACAAGATATTGGAAGAAATGCCGGATAATCCGAGCCTTTTGATCAACCGTTCCAATATGTTTTTACAGGAAGGAGAGTATACAAAAGCATTTGAATGCCTGCAGTACGCCTTACATTTTGCCTCTGAACAAAATAAAATAAGATCCATACAGGTTGCATTATACAATATGGGATATATTCAGGTGGTTCACTTTCAGGATGAGATAGCAGCATTGGAAAGTTTTGAGCAAAGTATTGCATTTGGGAATGAAGATTTCTGGTGCTATTACTGGACAGTACATTGCAGCTATCACCTGCAGGAAAATGGAAAAACGGTCAGCTATGGAATGCTTGCCCTAGAAGTATTGCCTCAACAGGAGAATGTAGCAGAAGATATTATTGCAGAAATTTATGAGCACATCGGTACTTCACAGATAGACCTGGGACAGTATGGAAAAGCAGCTGAAAATCTGACAAGGTCTTTACAGTACAATCCTTCAAAAATAGCTGAAGACAACTTGAAAACTGCAGAAGCAGAGAGTATACGCAATGGTTCCGGGGGCTTTTTCAAAAAACTTTTTGGAAAATAATAAGATATAGATAAGTTCTTTTAATATTTTACCATATGATCTTATTTGTATCATTGTCATTATAGATCTTGATATAGTAAGTGCCGAGGTTTATTAATATATTGGCGGTGTATATTTTTTGATATATTGCCCAATATAAACAGTATATTCCTTCACAATGTCAAATGAAACGGCTCCGCTTATCGAATATTTTAAAGGCTATATTCCGCTTTCCAAAAAAGAAATTGAGGTATTGAATGAAAGGTTCATAGAAAGAAGGATCAGACGGAAGCAGTTTGTACTACAGGAAAATGAAGTTTGCCAGTATTATACCTTCGTTGTTTCCGGCTGTTTAAAAATGTACAATATAGATGGGAATGGGGAAGAGCATAACCTCCAGTTTGCTGCAGAAAATGACTGGATTGTAGATATAGACAGTTTTCATAATAAAAAGCCGAGCAAACTCTATATTGTTGCTCTGGAAACTTCTGTAGTACTTCAGATCGGAAAAAATGATCTTTGGTATCTTTATACTTATTATCCTAAATTTGATAGAAACTTCAGGGTGATAATTGAACAAAAATTCATTGAACTTCAAAATAGGGTACTTCAAAATATAAGTGCTACCGGAGAGGAGAAATATGAATTTTTTCTAAAGCATTATCCTCACCTTGCCAACCGGATTTCTAATATGCAGATTGCTTCTTATCTAGGAATTACGCCACAATTCCTTAGTAAAATCCGTCACAAAAGAATTAAAAGCTGACAGTTTCCCTGTTAATATTAAATTGGTTTTATCATTGATCTTAACAAATGTCAAGGCTATTTCTTAAACTTGTTTATCTTTTTTTGAATGCCTTTCTTCCTAATTTTGAGATAGATAAATAGTAAAAAATCAAAAAAAATGGAAACAGTAAAAAAAGTGGCCGTCATCGGTCTTGGAAACATTGGGAAAGCAATAGCCGGAGATCTGATAAACAATAATCATCAGGTGATTGTAGCGGCAAGAAATAATGAGGAATCAGATAATTTTGCACGACAATCCGGAGGTTTAGCTCAAAGTATGAATATTGATGCAGCCATCAGTACTGCGGATATTATTATACCGGCAATATGGTTTGGTGCCTTTAAAGACTTCTTTAATGATCATGGGGCTCTTCTGAAAGATAAGATCATTGTGGATGTATCCAATCCTATTGCTCCGGATGGAAATGGAGGATTCAAAAAAATCATTGGAGAAGGAGAATCTGCGGGGGAACTCAATAAGGCAGTCCTTCCTCAGGGAGCTCAATTGGTAAAAGCATTTGGAACTTTGGGAGCAGAAAACCTTGCAGGAGCTTCCAATAGAAGTCCTCAGAAAGCGGTTCTATTTTATGCCTCCGATGATTCAATGATTGATAAAGACATTGAAGAAGTTATTACAAATGCAGGGTTTGATCCTTTAAAAGTAGGAGGGATTGATCAATCTATTCGTATTGAGGTTTTCGGTGATTTACACGAATTTGGAGCGCTTGGAAAAATAGTGAGCCTCACGGAAGCCCAATCAAAACTTTAAAAACAATTATTCTGCTTACCTGAAACTATACAAAAGCCGGACTCAATAGAAGTCCGGCTTTTGTATTATTGTTATGAGTGTTCTGAATGAAGCTCCTAGACATGACTTATTTTCTTCCGATCGCCAATGACATTCAGAATAACACCTAAAAGGATCAGTGTGATTCCTATCAGCAGATTGGTGGTAAACTTCTCATTAAACATAAATACACTCACCATCACAGCAACTACCGGCTCCAGTGCTCCTAAAATGGCAACCGGTGTAGAACCGATATTTTTAATCGCATATACCAGACACAGACTAGAAATAACCGTGGTGAGAAAAGCAAAAATAAGGAAGTTTAAAAAGATAGACATTGAAGGAATAGCAAACGATTGATGTCCTATAACAGCTTTGGTCATAAAATACATAGACGTAAACAGCATGGAGAAAAAAGTAAGCTTAAATCCTGAGACCTTAAGATTCGATTTGTTGACGATCACCATATAAAGGGCATAAAAAAGAGAACTGAGCATCACAATTCCCAATCCTGCAAAATTGATCTCCAGCCCGTTTCCTTTTAAGCACAAAACAATTACTCCCGCAAAGGCAAGAAGCAATGAGAAGACAGAGAGCCGGGTAAGCCTTTCCTTATAAAAGAAAAACATGATCAGTGCTACGATCACCGGATAGATGAACAAAACAGTAGAGGCAATTCCCGGAGTCAGGAAATCATAACCCAGAAACAGAAATTCTGAAGAAAGGGCATAGCATATTCCCAGAATGGCCAATATAAGCGCTTCTTTTTTATTGATCCTGAAGTTTTGCCTGGAATAGATCAGATATCCCCCCACCATAATGGCTGAAAAGAAAAACCTGTAAAACAGGGTGATGTCCATTGAAAAATGAGCCTGCTTGATCGGCAGAATAAAAATCGGGATCAATCCATATGAAACAGCCGACAAAATGCCTAATATATACCCTCTGAGTTTCATTTGTTTTTATAGTATTATAGTTTTTCAAATAAAAAACCACTGAATCAATCAGTGGTTTTTTTTATCTTGAAGAATTAAATCGGTTTAAAACTTAATCCCTGTTCCTGCAGTATTAGTTGTTCCTGCTCTTTATAGTAACCACCTACTAATTTATCATGAATAGCTTCAAACGCTGCGAGAGTTTCATTGATCTCAGCATCCGTATGGGAAGCGGTAGGAATTAATCTTAAAAGAATCATTCCTTTCGGAATTACAGGATATACGACTACCGAAGTAAAGATTCCGTAATTCTCTCTCAGGTCTTTTACCAATAGAGTAGCCTCTACAGGAGTTCCCTGCATCATCACCGGAGTTACACAGGTATTGGTATCCCCAATGTTGAATCCTCTGTCTCTTAATCCGTTTTGTAGTTTATAAACATTCTCCCAAAGTTTAGCTTTGATCTCCGGTCTTGTTCTCAATAGCTCCAGTCTCTTCAATCCTCCGATTACCATTGGCATTGTAAGAGATTTTGCAAAGATCTGTGATCTAAGGTTGAACTTCAGGTATCTGATGATTTCTTTGTCACCCGCAAGGAATGCCCCGAAACCAGCCATTGATTTGGCAAAAGTAGAGAAGTATACATCGATCTGATCCTGGCAGCCTTGTTCTTCACCAGCTCCCGCACCTGTTTTACCAAGTGTCCCGAAACCATGGGCATCATCTACCAAAAGTCTGAAATTATATTTTGATTTAAGGTCGCAGATCTCTTTCAGTTTTCCCTGCTGTCCTCTCATTCCGAAAACCCCTTCCGTGATCACAAGGATACCACCTCCTGTTTCTTCAGCTACTTTAGTTGCTCTCTGAAGGTTTTTCTCAAGGCTGGCCATATCGTTGTGCTTATAGGTAAATCTTTTACCTGAATGAAGTCTTACCCCATCTACGATGCAGGCATGAGAATCCATATCATAAACAATAACGTCATTTCTGCTTACCAGCGCATCAATGGTAGACACCATTCCCTGATAACCGAAATTCAATAAATATGCTGATTCTTTTTGTACGAAGTCTGCCAGTTCTTTTTCTAACTGAAGGTGCTGATCTGTCTCTCCAGACATTGCTCTTGCCCCCATAGGATAGAACATTCCATATTCTGCAGCCGCTTGCGCATCCGCTTGCTTTACTTCAGGATGATTACACAATCCTAAATAGTCATTGGCACTCCAGAAAATTACTTCTCTACCCTGGAACTGCATCCTCGGGCCGATAGGTCCCTCTAGTCTTGGGAAAATAAAATAGCCTTCACCGTAATCTGCAAATTGTCCAAGAGGTCCTGGATTTTCTTTTATTCTTTCAAAAATATCCAACATTGTATCGTAATTTTTAAGTAAAAAAGCCTTTCTTGTAGAACACGCAAAAGGCTTTATGATATCGTGATTTTAATTGTTCTTATTTGATAAACTCTGTTTTGAAAACTTCGTCGTAGTTGTGAACACAGTTGTTGACAAACCCCTGTTCAGCCATCCATTTATCACTGTAGACTTTGGTGATGTATCTAGAACCGTGGTCCGGATAGATCAAAACGATCACATCATCCTGAGTCAGATTGTGAGACTGTGCATACTGCATCAATCCCTGGGTAACTGCTCCTGTAGTATACCCACCCATGATCGCTTCTTTCAATGCAATCTCACGGGTTCTGTAGGCCGACATTTCATCATTTACCCTCACAAACTCATCTACTTTGTCGAAAAGGAGAGCTGCAGGGATAAGGTTTTTACCCATTCCTTCAATTTGGTAAGGATGTACATCTTCTTTATGGATTTCTCCTGTCTCGTGATAGCTTTTCAATATTGATCCGTCTGCATCCACCCCGATAATTTTAATATCCGGATTCTTTTCCTTTAAAAACTTCGCTGAACCTGATAAGGTACCTCCTGTTCCTGTACATGCAAAAAGGTGAGTGATCTTACCTTGTGTCTGTTCCCAGATTTCAGGACCTGTAGTCTGATAATGGGCATCAATATTCAGTTCATTGAAGTACTGATTGATGTAAATAGAATTGGGAGTTTCCAAAGCGATTCTTTTCGCTACCTCATAATAAGATCTTGGATCATCCGCCGGTACATTGGCAGGACATATATAAACAGTAGCTCCTAGTGCTTTAAGATAAGCAATTTTCTCCGGCTTTGTCTTGTCACTTACTGCAAGAATACATTTATATCCCTTAATGATACATACCATTGCAATAGAAAACCCTGTATTTCCAGAAGTAGTTTCTACAACTACGGAATCCTCTTTCAATAAGCCTTTTTTCTCTGCGTTCTCTATAATATGAAGTGCGATTCGGTCTTTGGTGGAATGTCCAGGATTATATGATTCTAACTTGGCATAAACGGTTGCTGGAATATCTTTTGTAACAGTATTTAGCTTCACCATAGGAGTGTTTCCTATTAGGCCAAGAATATTATCGTAAACATTACTCATTATTTGTTATTTTCAATAAAAATCTGACTGCAAAAATACAAAAAAATAAATAATTACTAAACTTTTGTTTGATTTCTAGGCGTGTTTCAGTAAAAATCTATTTTGGCATTTATAGTTTTAACACGACTATAGTCGCAAATACCATTCCAAAATTTTTAAATTTTGTTAAAACCCACATAAAATAATATAAAAGCCTTATTTTCGCATAATTGATTTAATACTATGAAAAATTGGACTTTTAGGCAATGGAACACCGTTTTAGGATGGGTGATTTTCGTCATTGCGTTTTTCACGTACTTGTCCACCATAGAACCCAATTTCAGTTTTTGGGATTGTGGCGAGTACATTTCTTCTGCAGTAAAACTTGAAGTAACGCACGCTCCCGGAGCGGCATTATTCCAGATAGTGGGTGCCGTGGCAGCCATTTTTGCATTAGGGAAAGGCGAAAATTACTCCATCGTAATTAATGCGATGTCTGCATTGTTCAGTGCGCTGACGATTTTATTTTTGTTTTGGACGATCACGCACTTTGTAAGACGACTCTTAAACAAAGATTTTGAAGAAATCACCAAACACCAGGAAATCTCTATTTTGTTTGCCGGAGCAGTAGGAGCGCTTTGCTTCACGTTCTCAGACACATTCTGGTTTTCTGCCGTAGAAGGAGAGGTTTATTCAATGGCTTCCATGTTTATCGCTCTTTTGGTCTGGTTGATCACAAAATGGGAAAATGAGTACAAAGCGGCAGACAGTGAAAGGTGGATTATCCTTATTTTCTTCGTTTTGGGACTTTCTGTGGGAGTACACATGATGTGTATGCTGGCAACACCTGCAGTATGTCTGGTATACTACGCAAGAAACTATAAGTTTACCTGGAAAAATTTTATCTGGGCTAACCTTATTACGCTGGGAATTCTGATCGTTGTATTCAAAATTATTTTCCCGTTGATCATGACGATGTTCGGAAGACTGGAAATTTTCTTTGTAAACGGTTTGGGACTTCCTTTCCATTCAGGAACGATTGCTGCATTTATTCTGATGGCTGCAATCTGCTACTTCATCATCAGATATGCCAGAAAAACAAAAAGAAATCTGTATCAGACCATCGCACTATCTGTAGTGTATATGATCATCGGGTTCTCCTGCTGGATGGTAATCCCAATCAGAGCGAATGCTAATCCGCCGATGAACCTTAACGACCCTGATACGGCGATCGGTATGCTGGATTATTACAACAGAGAGCAGTACGGCGACTGGCCAACGATCTACGGACAGAACTACACGGCATTCCTTGATGCCAACGGAATCGAAAAGAACGAAGACGGAAGCTTTAAAACAAAAAAGACGGGAGAAATCTACGAAAAAGATGAAAAAACCGGAACGTACAGAAAAACCGGGGACCGCTTCAACTATGTTTTCAACAAGTCTCAGGTAAGCTTAATGCCAAGAATGTTCAATGAGGACAAAGATGTAATGGCCAACTATATTTCAATGTATGGTGCTCCTGATTTTACATTCAACTATGGAAATGAAGATGTGGCAGACAATCCGCAGGCTAAGCAGATCTTTGACGAACTGAGAGCAAAATACGAAGATAAGTCGATTACCGCTTCAGATTATCTGAAAGTAAAGCCTTATAACCTGATCAATGTTCAGAAGCCTTCATTGCTTCAGAATATGGATTATTTCATTTCGTTCCAGAACGGATATTATTTCGTAAGATATCTGATGTGGAATTTTGTAGGAAGACAGAACGACCTTGAAGGAAATATGGAAAGTACCAAAGGGAACTGGATTTCCGGAATTCCTTTTATTGATAATGCTATTGTAGGGAATCAGGATAAGATGCCTGCCAAATTTAAAAATGAAAGTACGGTTAAATTCTTCTTCCTTCCATTAATTTTAGGATTGATCGGTTTCTTCTTCCAGTTGAACAGAGATTTCGGAAGATTCTATGCTTTATTATCTTTATTTATCATCACCAGTGTCGGAATTATTTTCTACACAGGGGTAAAGCCTTTCGAACCGAGAGAGAGAGATTACGCAATGGTAGGTTCTTTTTATGCTTTCTCCATCTGGATCGGATTAGGTGCAGGAGCTATTCTGTGGTTCTTACAGTCTAAAATCAAATCCAATGGTGCGAATGTCGCATTAGGAGTTGTATTGTTGGGAGTTCCTTTTATGATGGGCTTCCAGAACTATAATGTTCACGACAGAAGTAACAGATATACGGCATACGACTATGCTTATTCAGTACTGAAATCACTACCGAAGGACGGAATTTTATTCGTTTACGGAGATAATGATACTTATCCGGTTTGGGCGATCCAGGAAACTGAAAGATTCAGAGACGATGTGAAAGTGGTTAACTTTACCCTTGCATCAACCCCTTGGAACCTTGACCAGATAAAAAGAAGAACGTATAATGCAATGGGAATTCCTAGTCAGTTGACCCACGAAGATTACAGAGACGGAGTAAACGACCAGATCTATATGATGAAGAAAGAAGACTGGGAAGGAGTATTCTCTATGTTGAAAGAGCAGGGTGTTCCTGATACGGAATTCCAGGCGTTCAGAAAGTATCTTACTCAGGATTCATTGACTTTGAAAGAGGCAATCAATTTCATCAAATTCAAATCTCCTGAAAAAGATCAGTTGTTGAAAATGTACTTCGGAGAAGAGAAATATGAGAAATACAACATTCTTCCGGTAAACAAATTCATTCTTCCGGTAAATAAGGAAAATGCTTTAAAAGCAGGAATTATCAATCAGGCTGACCTTCCAAATGTTGCTAATCAGATCATGATTACTTACAAAGGAAATACATTGTATAAAAACAACCTGATCCTGATGGATTTATTGGCAAACTTCGACTGGAAACGTCCAATTAACTTCTCTTCAGGAGGTATTTATGACAGTGAAAACATTTTCTATCTTAACGATTATCTTCAGTTTGACGGTTTCAGCTACAGATTGATTCCAATCCAGACCCTGCCATCAGCTGACGGAGATATGGGAAGAGTAGATGCCAACCACCTTTATAATGTAGTGAAGAACTTCAGATGGGGTAACTTTAAAGATCTGAATGCTCACTTTGATGAAACAGCTACTTCCAATATCATCAGCTACAGAATGTCAGCAAGCAGAGCTGCAGCAGCCTTAGCATTGAGCGGACAGAAAGCGAAAGCATTAGAAATACTGGATCTTGCAGCGAATGAAATTCCTGTAGAAAAATACAATGATCCCCGTTCATTAAGCTCTATTGTATCAGGGTACATTATTGCAGGACAGGAGCAGAAAGGTCTTCAGCTGGCAGAAGTGCTTAAGAAAGGAATCTTTGAAGAATATGATTATTATCAAAGTCTTTCTAAAGCGGACCAAAGCTATCTGAGAAGACAGATGAGAACAAAACCAATGGAATATTCTCTTGTAGTAGCAGCTGTTACCGATGCTTATACAAAGATAGGCCAGAAAGAAAAAGCGTATGCTTATCTGGTAAAATCCATTGAGCCGATTGATAAAAAGTTCAATGCTTTTGTAAAAGATCTTGAACAAATGGGCAGAGAGAAAGCAATGAAAGAATCTGACGAAGTTCAAAAGATCACTCCATTCTATCAGTACTTATTTGATGTCATGGAACCTTTTGATTCTACTTACTCTAAAGAAAAAGAAAATCAGATCACTTCAGCAATTATCAAAGCAACACGATAAAATACATTTAAAAACGGGACTTCGGTTCCGTTTTTTTATTATTGGGAATCCTGAATATTAAGATTATATTTGTGAAACTAAAAATACATAATGGCTGAAGCACAAAATAGCAAATTCCCAATCTATGCCGTCATCATTACGGTTCTTTTCAAACTTCTTTTTTTATTGACACACTACATCCAGGAAGATGCATTTATTACTTGGAGAGTTGCTCAGAATCTATTGGACTACGGAGTGATCGGTTTCAACGGAAATACTAAAATTTCAGCATCTACTACTCATCTGTACGTTTTTGTGTCTTATATTTTCAACCTGATTTTTGGTAAAGAAAACTTTATAGAACCTCTTTTGATCTTTAATTCTATTCTGTTTACCATAGGAACACTATTTCTTTCTCGTCTGGTTCTTAAAAATCCGTGGCATAAGGCTCTTTTTATATTTTTGATCGGTATCTTGCCGCCATCTATTAAAATTTCAATACTTGGAATGGAATACGGACTCCTGTTCTTCCTGGAAATGGCATTACTGTATTACGGATTTCATAAAGGAAAGAAATGGGTATTGACCCTTCTTCCGGTTTTGATCATGTTTACAAGAGTTGATACCGTCATATTCTTAGGCATTGCATTTCTTGTAGATACATTCTGGAACAAAAAAATCAGATGGAATTATGTATTGGGTGGCGTATTGGGAATCTTATCAACATTGGCTTTCAACTGGTTCTATTTTGGAGAAGTGGTCAATAATACCATCACTGCCAAAAAACTGCTTTATGAAGAAAACTTTACTTTTCAACAGCATATTCATTACTTCTTTAAGAGTTTCGGGAACTTCTGGGGAATGCTAAAACTTCCGGGAGACTTTAATCCGTTTACGATCGTTGTCCTGATCTTTGAACTTCTTTGTTTTATTTATCTGATCAGACAGAGAGGCAGCAGAAACTATTTTTTATGGATCATTTTCATTTTCGGATGGACCAAACAGCTTATTTTTCTGTCTCAGAAAAGTTTATTCGACTGGTATTACTGGGTACCACAGCTTTTGCTCTTCGTTCCGGTCCTTATTTTTGTACTGGAACAGAAAGAGAAAAGAAACTTATGGTTATCCCTGCTTGTGGGAATATATATTCTTCCGATGCTGGCATTCCAGACTGTTCATTCCATTGCTACAGGAAACGGAGAGTGGAACTACCGAAGAACCATTGGAATCTTTTTAAATCAATACGAAAAAGACAAAAACCAATGGATCTTACTGGAGCCTGCCGGATATATTCCATATTTTTCAGGATTAAAAACGATAGATGAGGTAGGTTTGGTAGACAAGCAAATTCAGGAAGAAATCAAAAAAGATAAAGTGAACTACTGGATCAATACAGTAAAAACAAGAAAACCCAAATATCTGCTTTCGTATCAGAATTTAGATGAAGGGAAAAATGCAGAGTACTATAAAACCCATTATAAACTGCTGAAGGAATTTAGGGTAAAAGATCATCTGAACAGTAAAAACAAGATTCTTGAAAAAATCTATCATCTGAAGCCTTCAGGAACAGATTATAATCTGTACATTAGAGTTGATTAAAAGATTAAAAATAAAGAGCTTAAAAATATAGAGAAACAAGGTGCTAACAACACTTTCACTCTAATACTCTCAAACCTTCAAACCCAATCTCTGCAAACTATTATCCAAAAACGACAACCTAACTATGAAATACTGTGCTTTTCTCCGCGGCGTTAACGTAAAAGGAACCAATATGAAAATGGCCGAAGTCTGCCAGGTCTTTAAAGATGCCGGAATGATGGAGGTAAGTTCTATTCTGGCTTCCGGAAATATTGTTTTTTCTTCAGATAAAAACGCTGAAGACCTGAAGATCCTGCTGGAAAAAGCGATGTCAGAACATTTTTCCTACGAAGCTTTTTTGTTTATCAGGTCTCAGGAAGAAACAGGACTCTTCTGGAACAGTATTCCTTTTGAAAAGAATGAAGGTTTCCATATTTATGGTTTTGTAGGAATGCCGGGAGTAGAAAAAGTTCTGATGGAGGAATTTCAAAAAGCAACCCAGGCAGAAAATGAAAAAGCAGAAATTGTCAATGATCTGTTTTATTGGCAGGTTCCCAAGGGAAATACTTTAGATTCTACCTTTGGAAAAGTGTTAGGAAAGAAGAACCTGAAGGATCAGATGACCAGCAGGAACATCAATACATTCGAGAAGGTTTTGAATAAGATGGGCTAGATTTATTATAATATAGTAATAAACATATGATATACTACTACTACTACTACTACTACTACTACTACTACTATGTGGGTATATCATTTAATAGGGACGGGCTTTAGCCCGTCTTTTTTTATCACAACTCCATTGGCTTTATCCAAAACCTAATTAATGTACATGAGCAAAATAGGAAGGTTATCTTCTCTTAAACCTTAGTCTCTCCTTAAATAATTTCCATTTCTGAAACTTTCTCAGTATTTTTACTGAACTTTTTAATTACAACAAAAATGATTCAATATTTAGATAACATTCAGCACAAAGATTCAAAGAACTTTTTCCTTATTGCCGGACCTTGTATTATTGAAGGGGAAGATATGGCGCTAAGAATTGCTGAGAAAGTGATCAATATTACAGATAAGTATAACATCCCTTATATTTTCAAAGGAAGTTTCAAAAAGGCGAACAGAAGCCGTGTTGACTCTTTTACAACCATTGGAGAAGAGAAATCACTGGAAATCCTTAAAAAAGTAGGCGAGACGTTCAATATTCCTACTACTACGGATATTCATGAGAATGAGCATGCAGCATTGGCGGCACAATATGTTGATGTATTGCAGATTCCTGCGTTTTTGGTACGTCAGACTGACCTTTTAGTAGCAGCTGCTAAAACAGGAAAGTGTGTGACTTTGAAAAAAGGACAGTTCCTTTCTCCGGAAGCGATGAAGTTTGCTGTTCAGAAGGTAACAGATTCTGATAACCAGAAAGTAGCGATCATTGAGAGAGGAAATTCTTTCGGATATACAGATCTTATTGTGGACTACAGAGGAATTCCTACGATGAGAGAATATGCACCGGTTATTTTGGATGTTACCCACTCTTTACAGCAGCCGAACCAAAGTTCAGGAGTTACAGGCGGAAGACCGGATCTTATTGAAACCGTTGCCAAAGCAGGAATTGCTGTAGGAGCAGATGGTATTTTCATAGAAACGCATCCTACCCCTGAAACTGCATTATCTGATGGAGCGAATATGTTAAGACTAGATTTATTAGAAGATTTATTACAAAAATTAACAAGAATTAGAGAATCGATTTTGTAATTGTTAAAAAAACATTAATTTTAGAAATTCTAAAATATTTCTTTTGAAAAAACTAGTTTTACCGCTAAGCCTTATGGTCCCTGTACTGATTTTCTCCCAACATAGAAAAAAGGATACAGCGACCACTAAAGTAACCGATATAGAGGAAGTAGTCTTCCAGAAAAAAGCAACAGGAAAAACAAATGACATCACCAATGTCAAAATCTCAGCAAAAGATGCGAAAGGAATTGCTACTATAAGTGGAGGAATTGAAGGATTGCTCAAAACGCTTCCCTCCGTAAACTCCAATACTGAGCTGTCTTCCCAATATATGGTTCGTGGTGGAAACTATGATGAAAACCTTATCTACATCAATGATATTGAGATCTACAGACCTTTCCTGATCAGAAACTCTCAACAGGAAGGGATGAGTATCATCAATCCGGATATGGTGTCTTCAGTGAATTTCTCAGCAGGAGGTTTTGAAGCCAAGTATGGTGATAAAATGTCTTCTGCTTTAAATATCTATTACCGTGAGCCTGAAAAATTTGAACTTTCAGGTGAAGCAAGTTTAATAGGAGGCAGATTGACCACAGGTCTGGCTTCGAAGAATAAAAAATTTACTGCTTTATTCTCAGGTAGATACAGAAATACAAACCTTGTTCTTAATACCTTAAAGGAAGATACAGATTTTAACCCTACCTATTGGGATTTCCAGTCTTATCTTAATTATCATTTCAATGATAAGTTCTCCATGTCATTCATCGGATATTATTCCAAGAATGATTATGAGATGATTCCGAGGCAGAAAAGTGTCACTTTCGGGAGCCTTCAGCAGCCTATTACCGTGAATATAGGATATGGGGGGAAAGAGAATGACCAGTACAAAAATATGATGGGAACATTCTCCATGAACTATAAGCCGACGGATCAATGGAAACTTACATTAGATGCTTTTTCCTATCAGAATAGAGAAAAGGAATATTATACCATTCAGTCAGCGTATGAATTGCAGACCTTTGATCCTAAAACACAAGAACCTGTAGCGAGCTATGACCTTGGTGGACAGATTGAGCATGCAAGAAATGATTTGTTTGTAAGAACGTATGGAACTCAGTTCAGAGCAAAATTTTCACCCAACGTCAATACGGATATTGAAGTAGGATTCAAATACGAGAAAGAAACCCTGAAGGATAATACCAACGAATGGAAATTGGTAGACTCTGCGGGATACAGCATCCCAAGACCTGAGGTTATCGATCCGAGAACGGGAGCTACAGGAGATCTTAAACTGGCTTATTATATTGCCGGACAAAACAATATTGAACCTTCAAGGCTGTCGGCTTATGCCCAGTATTCACAGAAATTCTACTGGGGATCCAGTAAAGTATTCTTGAATGCCGGTGTACGTGTTGCCAACTGGAGTTTCAATAAAGAAACGATATTCTCTCCGAGAGTTCAGTTCGCCATAAAACCGGAATGGGATACCGATATGTTGTTCAAACTTTCGGCAGGGATCTATTATCAGTCTCCTTTCTATAAAGAGATTAAAGACCTTGACGGGAATTTCAACTCCAATATCAAGTCACAGCGTTCTATGCAGGTGATTCTTGCCAATGACTATGAATTCCAGATGTATGACAGGCCGTTCAAACTGACTACGGAGCTTTACTACAAGAAAATGGATAACCTGATTCCTTATTATATGGATAATGTAAGAATCCGTTATTCCGGAGAGAATAATGCTAAAGGTTATGCTTATGGTATTGATACGAGATTGTTTGGTGAATTTGTTCCGGGAGTAGATTCTTGGCTTTCTGCGAGTTATGCAAGAGTATATGAGAATATAAACGGCAAAGGAGATATTCCGAGACCTACCGATCAAAGGTTAAGATTTGCGATGTTCTATCAGGATTATATGCCACAGTTTCCGTCGATGAGAGTAAATCTTACTCTGGTTTATGCGATGGGATTACCAACGGGGGCACCTGTTATGTTCGACAGCAATGGTCAGCCTGATTTCAATTCTGCCTATAAATTCCAGAAAACACTGCCATCGTATAAAAGGGTAGATATAGGATTAACGAAAGTATTTATTGATCCGAAGGATAAAAAGAACAGATCCGGTTTCTGGGGGAACTTCCAGGAGCTTTCATTAGGAGTTCAGGTGTTCAATGCATTTAATATCAATAACACGGTTGCTAACCAGTGGATCACGGATTATAATTCAGCCAATACAAATATATATCCGGTTCCGGTACGTCTTACAGGACGTTTCTTCAATGTGAAACTTGAGTTTAAATTATAGAAATAAGAATTGAATTTTATCATTTAAAATCGGCTCAACCCGCTGCAATGGCGATATAAAACATAGAAAGGCTTCCGGAATTATTTTCGGGAGCTTTTTATTTACCCGAATTTTATAACAAGAATACCAAATTTTATAACAACGGTTTGCGGGATATTTTTAACTTTGCTTTAGTAATGAAAAAGATTCTTGCCATATTATTCTCTATTTTCTACTTCGGATTTTCTTCCGGGGCAGCTTTTAGCGTTCATTACTGTATGCAGGAATTTGTTTCTGTAAGCCAGAAAACAGATGATATTTGTGGAAAATGTGGCGTTAAAGACAAGAAAGGATGTTGCAAGACAGAGATCAAAATCGTAAAAGTAGATGACTCTCAGAAATCTGATTTCCTTAAAATTGATTTTCTAAGTTCGGTTTCAGAAATTCCGGTGAAACATCAGTTTGCCATTATTGACAAATCTTTTTCGGCGACCAAATTTACCCAAATTCAGATCAATGCGCCGCCTGAGTACAGGCCGGTACCAATCTACATCAATCATTGTAATTTTAGAATTTAGAATCTGTCAGTCGTTTCAGGTAGTGTAATCATACCGTTACGTGCGACATGTCCTGACGCATTTTCCTTTGCGTTACCCTTATTCTTTATTAAAAAAATTAATTCTAAAATTTAAAACAATGAAAAAGTATATCATTACAGCAGCCTTATCTTTATTCTCAATTATTTCACTTTCAGCACAGTCTAAAAAAGATGCTCAGGTTTCAAAACTGTATCAGAACTATATTGCGATCAAATCAGCATTAGCTTCAGATGATGCAGACAAAACTTCAAAGGCAGCAACAGAATTTATCAAAACAGCTTCAACAATCGACTACAAATTAGTTTCTGAAGGAAATCTTAACATCCTTAGAAAAGATGCTTCCGTTATTTCTGATGCAAGAACCGTTGCCGCTCAGAGAGAAACTTTTCTGAATCTTTCAGATAATATGATCGCGCTCACAAAAGAATTTAAACTTTCAGATAAACCCGTTTATGTACAATATTGCCCAATGGCAGACGGAAGCTGGTTAAGTGATGAAAAACAGATCATGAACCCTTACTACGGGAAATCTATGCTTTCATGTGGAAGTGTAAAGTCAGAAATCAAATAAATATTGTATTAATCTTTAATATAATAAGTTGCATGGCTTAGGTTATAACTTCCTTAAAGCTGTGCAGCTTCTAAAAAGTTCGGAAAATTATGAAAAAACTAATCATGTTTCTGGTACTTTTGTTCTCTGTTTTTACTTTCGCACAAACGGCCAAGACGTATTATACCTGTCCTATGCATTCTGAAGTAGTGTCGCCAAAACCTGGTGACTGCCCGAAATGCAAAATGACTCTGGTAAAGAAAACCGTTGTGGTAAAACCTAAAGTAATGGCTAAGCCAGAGGTAAAGCCTATTCTTAAAACAGAAATAAAAGCAAAACCTGTAGAAACCAAAATAAATAGAGCTAAAGTTGATAATAAGTCGAAGAAGATTGATGAAGCTAAGAAAGCCAATAGAGGAAGAGACGCTGAAAAGCCAAATGCAGAGAGGAGAATTAAGAAAGAGCAATTGATCGTGGCTGGAGAGTCTAAAGCAGAAAGTAAATATCAACCAAAGTCTCAGTTTCAATCTCAAACTACCTATACCTGTCCGATGCATCCTGAAGTGATTTCAGATAAACCGGGAAAATGCCCGAAATGCGGAATGGAACTGGTAGAAAAAGAAACACAGAAGCCTGCCATTGAAACTCCAAAGGATGAAAAATCTGTTTTAAAGAGAAATTCTGAGAACGGAAAAATTACTTTCGGAGGGAAAACAGTTCGGTATGATCTGTATGTAAAAGATACCATCGTCAATTTTACTGGAAAAAACAGGAGAGCCATTGCGATCAATGGAAAGCTTCAGGCTCCCACTTTATATTTTACAGAAGGAGATACAGCTGAGATCTATCTTCACAATATGCTGAAAGAGAATACAGGGCTGCATTGGCATGGAGTGATTCTTCCCAATGAACATGACGGAGTTCCCTATCTTACCACGAAACCTGTGAAACCGGGAGAAACCCACCTGTATAAATTCAGAATTTCGCAGAACGGAACCTATTGGTACCATTCCCATGAAGCACTTCAGGAGCAGATAGGGATGAACGGAATCCTGGTTTTTAAAAAAAGAGAGGGTGAGCCCAAAACGGAATATAATGCAGAAATCCCTGTCCTGCTAGGAGATTGGAGTGATGATGATCCCATGCAGATTGCCCGAAGACTTCATATGGCCAACACCGATTGGTATGCCGTGAAGAAAAATGCTGTCCAGAGTTACTGGGAAGCCATCAAATCCGGAAACTTCGGCACAAAAGCGCTGAATGAATGGAAAAGAATGGAAGCCATGGACGTCAGTGATGTGTATTACGATAAATTCCTGATCAATGGTGTTCCGAGCTCAGATTACTCAAACCTCAAAGCAGGAGATAGAGTAAGATTGAGAGTGGCGAATGGAGGCTCTTCCACCTATTTCTGGCTGAATTATGGAGGCGGAAAGATAAAAGTGGTAGGAAATGACGGAAACGATGTCGTCCCTGTAGAAGTTGACCGTTTGATCGTAGGAGTTTCAGAAACGTATGATATTGAAGTCACAATTCCGGAAAACAAAAGTTTCGAATTCAGAGCTACTTCAGAAGATAGGATAGGACATGCGTCACTCTGGCTGGGTTCCGGTGAAAAAGTGGAGGCTCCCAATTTACCAAGGCTGATGCTTTTTGAAGGAATGAAAATGATGAACGGAATGATGGAAATGAGCGGAAATATGAAGCCGATGACCATGACGATGGGAAATCAGATGATGGATATGAATGAAGTAATGTACCCGGAAATTCCAGAAAGTCAAAGAAAAACGACTGCAAAACACATCAATGAAATGATGGGGGTAAAAACTAAGGAAGATAAAAAAGAAGAGGATCACTCTGAGCATTCAGGGATGAATATGAAAGAAGAAAAAACGATCAAAAGATTGTCTTATAATATTTTAAAATCTCCTGAAAAAACAATTCTTCCTACAGACAGCATTCGTGAAATGAAGTTTACCCTGGAAGGAAATATGAACCATTATCTGTGGACTCTGGATAATAAAACCGTTACAGAAACAGATAAAATCCTGGTAAAAAAAGGGGAGATCCTTAGAATCAAGCTGTATAATAATTCTATGATGCGCCACCCGATGCATCTTCACGGTCATGATTTCAGATTGATCAATTCAAAAGGCGAATATTCTCCACTGAAAAATGTAGTAGACATCATGCCAATGGAAACTGTAACTCTTGAATTTGCAGCCAATCAGGATGGAGACTGGTTTTTCCACTGTCATATTTTATACCATATGATGGCGGGAATGGGAAGGATCTTCAGCTATGAAAATTCTAAACCCAACCCACAGCTTCCGAACAGAAAGCTGGCATGGAAAAACTTCCTGCAGGATAATAAAATGGTAAGCTCTATGGCGATGCTGGATGTGGCAAGCAATAAAATACATGCAGAAACAATGACGATGTTCGGACCAAGATGGGCCAATCTGAATGAGTTTCACAGCAACTGGAACTTCGATCATTTTGAAGGAAGTGCCAAAGTGGGAAGATTCCTAGGAAAATTTCAGTGGGCATTGCCTTATGCAGGAGTAAGAGTTCAAAAGAACCATGAGATCATGGAAAGACAGATGACAGAAGATATGGGCATGGATTTTCATGGTAAAAAGACCTGGTTCGGACAGCAGAAAGCTTCAAAAAATAAATTGGCTTTCATGGTCGGGATGCAGTATGTATTACCTATGTTGATTACCGCAGATGCAAGCGTTGACCAGAATGGAAAAGTTCTGTTGGAGCTGAGTAGGGAAGATATTCCGCTTTCCAGAAGGCTGAGAGGAAACTTTAGTGTCAATTCAGATGGTGAGTTTTCGACAGGAGTAAGATATATCCTGCAAAAATGGCTATCCGTTTCCGGAAATTATGATAATGAAATGGGCTGGGGAGCTGGTCTTACTTTAACATATTAAAATAAAAAACGTCTCTTTTACGAGGCGTTTTTTATGTAAAAGGATATGAGTAGCTTTATCTTCCTAAATATAAAAACTTAATACATCATGAAAGAGAATGTTTATAGTGTAAATAATTATTGGGACATGACCATTCTGGAAGGAATAGCTGATTTTAAAGGGCAACCCTATTATTACACCAATATTTTTTCAGAAGCTGAAGATGACTGGACCGATGAATATATACTTACTCCACTGTCTGAAGAGATTTTTGTACTGGGACTTGCAATCTGGAATTATTGACTGCGCTGGTTAAAAACCTATAATCAAACAAAAATTCCTCATAATGCTGAATATGCAAAACAAAGAGAAAGTCAATCTTTTAAAGAGATAATTGCTTTACAAACAAATTCTGAAGAATGGATCAGATTAGAAGAGAATTACCAAAACCAGCTTATCTTTGATGAGTATTTAAAGACAACGCCACCTGCCACAAAAGCAAAAGGTAGTTTCAGCGGTAAAATTGATGGAACAGCAACATTTGTAGAATGGCTGGATATGTAAATTTTAAATGATACATTTTATCACTGCAAAAATCCATGATAAAAAATAAGCCACCTCATTTTCACGAGATGGCTTTATTATTTAAAATATTGAGTATTATTTGGATGCTTCTGCTGCTTTTACTTTCTCAGCAGGTTTGTAAGTCACGGTTTTAATATCAACGGTCATTTCTTTCAGGCGTTTTGCTACATTTTCAGGCATATCTTTCTGATACCTGCCTCCAATTACTTCGGAAAGGAATTTTTCCGTCTCGGCATACATTGCCATACTGTTAACCGGCTTTCTGAATCCATGGCCTTCATCATCAGCAAGAATATAATTTACTTTTTTCCCTTTATCACGCAGAGCGATGACAATCTGATCTGCTTCAGCCTGCTTTACTCTCGGGTCGTTGGCACCCTGAACGATCAGTAAAGGTTTGACGATTTTGTCTACACTGAATAGCGGGCTTGCTTCCTGCATTCTTTTCTTACCTTCTTCAGTTCGTGGATCACCCACCATCCCATAGAGGAAGGCACGGCCTGATTCCCAATAAGCAGGTACAGAATCCAAAAGGGTGAAAAGATTACTTGGCCCTACAATATCAACTCCTGCAGCATAAACCTCCGGGGTGAATGCCAGTCCCGCCAGTGTGGCATATCCGCCATAGCTTCCGCCCATGATGGCAACTTTATTTTTATCTGCAATTCCCTGATTGATCAGGTGTTTTACTCCCCATGTAATATCATCCTGCATCAGCTTTCCCCATTGCAGATCACCTCCGTTCTGGAATTTTTTACCATAGCCTCCACTTGCTCGGAAGTTAGGCTGAAGTACGGCATATCCTCTGTTAGCTAAAAACTGTACGATTGGATTGTAGCCCCAATAATCTCTTGGACCTTTTGGTCCTCCGTGAACCAAAACGACTACAGCAATGTTTTTTCCACTCGATCCTACGGGTAAAGTCAGATAAGCCGGAATTTCAAGTCCGTCGCTGCTTTTATAGGAGATTGGGGTCATGGAAGCCAGATACTGTTCAACTTTTTTCAGTTCTGCTCTTGGAGTATACTGGAAGATCAGCTGCCTTGTTTTAGCATCAAAGAAATAAGATTCAGAAGCATATTTGTCACCCCAAACCGAGATTAAAAATTTAGAATAATCCTTCGTTGAGCTTCCGAAATTAACCTCTCTTCCCGGAAATTTACTTTGAAGAAATTTGTAATTCTCTTCCCATGTTTTATCCTTCCAGTAATAGTCTGTTTTGTCACCGGTATATGACGTAGAAATGATCTTTCTTGTATTCCTGTCCATAGATAACCCGCCGAAATCTACTTTTCCTTTAGGATCAGCTTCAACTTTTGTGATTTGTTTTGTTTTTGGATCCATCAGGAACAGGGCTGTCTTATCCAGATCTCCTTTATTGGTTACCAGATAGAATTTAGCATTATCTTCGCTCCAGCTAGCAATATAAGCGTTTTCTGTAACCAGTGTTTCATAGATGGGAGTTAACTTATCTCCGTCTTTGTAAAGAAATTGTGTGGTTCCCTTATCATCTGTTTTGGATAAGACCCTGAGTTTTTCGTCCCAGTCGAAATCATAGCCTGTAACACGGTCTGTATTTTCATAGATCTTTTTCATTTCTCCTGTAGAAATTTTCAGAGAATACAGATCATGCCATGCTTTATCACGGTTGTTTAAACCTACCATCAACAGATCAGGATCTTTTCGGCTTACCATATAGATCTGAGCAGCTATTTCTTTGAGAGGAGTGATATTTCTTGATGCAGGAACTCCAGTTGTGGCTTTTGCGATAGGGTCTACGGCAAAAATATTCATATTTTCATCCCCATTATTGTCTTTTACATAAAGGATGTATTTCCCATCTTCTGACCAGAAATAGCCATTCAAAGGCCGCTTACTGTCAGTTAACGGACGGGCTTTATCAAAAGGTTCATCAATCTTTTTCACCCAGATGTTCATAATTCCTCCGTATTCTTTCGTAAACGAGATCCACTTTCCATCCGGGCTCAGCTGACCTCCTGAAATTTCCGGATTTCCAAAAAACAATCCTCTGTCCAGTAAGGGGACTTCCTGTGCGTGTGCTGTATTCACTCCTAGGATCAGGAGCAATGCATAAAAGAATTTTTTCATATTTTTTGATTTTGATATGGGTTAATTTAGTTATTTCTTTCCATAAAAAAAACAAAAAAAATGATCCTTTTGGTTGAAATTGTGATGATTAGGTTTACATCTCCAGCTCAATGATTTTTCTTGCCATCTTCTAATTGACACTTTCAGGAATTAAATTCATCATAAAATTCCGCAATGAATTTCCATGTTCCCATTGAGATACTTTCTGTTAGGTGCAGGAAAATCGGAGATTTTTGGGAAATATCCTACATTTTTATTTTGCCACGAATGAACGAATAAATCATATATTTAATTTTATCCATAAAGAAAATTATTCGTGCATCCGTGGCAAAAAACTAGAGGCAATATTTGCTGAGGATCTTTTATTTTCTTGTGTCTTTGCAATCATCAACAAAGTATAATCAAAAAAAATTATAGCGTTAAGATATAGCTTTCCGATACTTTTTTGAAACCATATTTACTGAAAAAATTATGAGCTCCATGATTATTTACACCGCTTTCAAGCAGGATAAAACTGATATTCCAGCTTTTAGATTCGTGGATAGCCTTTTCCAGAAGTTTACTTCCAAGAGACTGTCCTCTTACCGATTGATCCAGGAGCATATCTTCTAAAATCGCATATTTTTTAAAAGGGCTGTTGATCACGTTGAAAACTGCCATTCCTACAATATCTCCAAGTTCATTTTCTGCGATCAGGATATTCAGTTTAGAACTTCCATCAGAATTAAAATCGGTAAGCAGCTGTTCTGTTAAGATCACTTCCAGATCAGGATTCCAGTGGTGAGAATCAAGGGCTCTGCCAGACATCATCTCTCCGTGGGAAATATAAGAATCCGTTTTATGAGTGATGAAAAAATCTACCAGTTCTTTGATACGGGCTTTATCGGTGAGCCATGTTGTAGTATATTCCATGAGATGTAGTGTTATTTTAAATTTTTCAAAGGTGTTTGTGGTTTGATTACTTTTGGTATTTCGGCATGATGAGGTCTCCTTTACTGATCGTGTACTTCAAATCCGGGTAAGTAAAATCCAATGCTCTGTTTTCCTGTCCTCTGAGTCGGAAGAATTCTGATTCCTGCTCCTGATCAGCCAGGGTAAATGATTCTCCTGCAGAAAACTGTGGTTGCCCATCGCTGAAGTGAACAAATGTTTTCGATGTTCTGAAGGTGATACCCAGCCATTTATTGTCATTCACTTTCATTTTGGGATCCGGTAGAGCATTCAGGACTATTTTGTGCTGAAATCTGGTGTTGGTTTCCAACGAAAACAAAACCACAGAATAATGGTGCAATATTATTTCAGATTCTTCATCAGTTGTTTTGTCTTTAATGACAAGCTTTCTCAGCTGAAAATCTGCCAGTTCGTCCGGTCGCTCATAGCAGGTAAAAAGCGCTATAAAAGAATTATTTTCCAGATCCAGCGCCTGATCAGAATGAAAGCCCATTTTAGAGTACACAGCATCATAAACTTCAATCAATGCGTTATTGAAATTCTGAGAAGGAATATCTGTATTTTCAACGGAAAGAGTCTCGTTGATATGATCAACAAGACTTTGGTGAATCTCTGAAAAAGCAGTGGCAGGAATTGTATATCGGGTAGTGGTTCTTACAATCGGAATATGCGGGCCATCTGGTTTCACGAGATGATTTCCCAGTCTGCCTTTTCCTGTAGATTCAAATTCAGTGGAATGGAGCAGATCATTGAATAAGTTGTTTTCTAAATGAAGATCTATTTTATGAAATCCTGTGCTATTCATGGGGTTTTCTCAGTGTATTTAAAAAATTGGCTTTTCATAATCTCCTGAATTCATGCTGAAATGAACTTTTCCGTATTCCACCCTGTTTTCAGTACTGTTTTCTTCATAATAAGAACTTCTCAGCTCTTCACGAAGTTCAGGAGTCATTTCTTCAAGTTTAATATACTGTCCGTTTTCTTTGATGTATGTCTGGCCCTCCGTATGCATTGCTTCCAGATTAGAACACCTAACGACATAGCCCATTCTGATAGGAATCTGATCAACGCCCAACACAGACGGTCTGATTTCGTGCGTATACAGTCTGTTGGTAGAAAGTGGAATCAGAAATGCAGAATCAGGGTACAACGTAACACTGAATTCTTTTTCCAGAGTATCATCCTCAACGGTTTTCTTGAGCCTGAAATGAAGTCTTGTCAGAGCGCTTGTCTGTTTATAGCACCAGTCGAATCTGTCGGTATCTGACGGTTTCAGCAGTTCTGTATTGGTATCGTCATAGAACGTGCAAAATGCAATAAGCCCTTCCTTAGGCATATCTTTGGTCTTATCGGAATGAGCTTTGATCTTTGCTTTTACCTCCTTTGGGGAATCGTCTGTTTTCTTTTTATTTTCATAGATCTGTACCAGCGCATGATTCATATCTGTTTGATATTCAAAAGTTTCCTCTACACATGTGTTGAGCGTGTTAATGATTTGATGATCAATGTCCCGGAAATTGTCGGTAGGTCCTGTAAGATTACTTGAACACCTCAAAAGATTGTAATGAAAAGCTTCCTGACCGGTTTCTGTAACGTTTTTGGTAATCTTGCTCAGGTATATTCCTTTTCTGAATGCTTTAGATTCTTTGTTGGATTCTGTCAGTTCCTGGAAATCATGCTCAGATTTAATCTTTTCGAAGCTGTTATCATCAGAAAACAGCTTTCTGTAGTAGACTCCTGCATTACTGATGATCACCGGAACTTCTCCCAGACTTACAATCCTTGAATTTTCCGGACGGTCCTCAAAATTGAGAGATAATTCTTTTATAATATAGAGTTGTTGAGTACTTGCTGTAAGGTTACTCAAGTCTCCACATACATAAACCTTTTTGTTGGAAGTAGCATCCAGATCAGCTACGCTGTTGATGACTGAGCCACAAAAATAATCCGTCAGATATTGAAGGTCGGTATTGGGGGCTGCATTACTTTGCAAAACAAGAAGAACGTTTTTATCTTTTGAAATTTTATTTTCTGTAGGTAGTGTTGTCATGTTTATTTTTCAAATGGAGTTTTAAAATGGTAAATTAGTTGAAAATGTTAAAAAAATTGTTACAATTGCTTTACAATCGGATTATTCAAAGGTAAGGAAAGAATACAAACTGAAAATAGAATAGCTGCTGTTTCCTGAAAATAAAATATCCGAATGATCTTTCTTTCTGCCTGGCAAATATCATAGATGATTAAAACAATCCATAAAAAAGCGGAGCCTGAAAACAGACCCCGCCTATAAGATTTTTTGCGCTAAAAATTATTTACCTAAATAAGATTTAAGAATCTTACTTCTGGTATTGTGTTTTAGTCTCTTAATTGCTTTTTCTTTGATCTGACGAACTCTCTCTCTTGTAAGATCGAAAGTCTCACCAATTTCCTCTAAAGTCATTGGGTGTTTTCCGTTCAGTCCGAAGTATAATCTTACCAGGTCAGCCTCTCTTGGCGTCAAAGTATTCAATGCTCTTTCAATTTCGATTTGAAGCGATTCAAGCATTAAGTCTTTATCAGGACTTGGTGATTCACCTGAACGTAATACATCATAAAGATTAGAATCTTCACCTTCTACTAAAGGTGCATCCATAGACAGGTGTCTTCCGGAGTTTTTCATCGATTCTTTAATATCCTCCTCGCTCATGTCAAGAACTTCAGCCAATTCTTCCGGAGAAGGTGGTCTTTCATTTTCCTGCTCAAGGTGAGCGTATGCTTTATTAATTTTATTGATGGAACCAATTTTGTTCAACGGAAGTCTTACAATTCTTGATTGCTCAGCCAACGCCTGTAAAATTGATTGACGGATCCACCATACTGCATAAGAGATAAATTTGAAACCTCTAGTTTCATCGTACCTTTTTGCCGCTTTCATCAGTCCTAAGTTACCTTCATTGATCAAATCGGGTAAAGAAAGACCTTGATTTTGGTATTGCTTGGATACAGAAACTACGAAACGAAGGTTGGCTTTGATTAATTTCTCTAATGCGGCTCTGTCGCCAGCACGTATTCTTTGTGCCAATTCTACTTCCTCGTCCGCAGTGATCAGTTCCACTTTACCAATTTCCTGCAAATACTTGTCTAATGAAGCAGTTTCCCTGTTGGTAACCTGCTTAGTGATTTTTAATTGTCTCATTTATTTTTATCCTCAAAAAAGAGTTACTATATAATATACGTTTGGAAATACAAAAAGGTTACACAAGTTTTACTTTTTTATTAAATATTTTGATTGAAGTGGGATAGAAGGGCCTGGAACATGATTTAAAAGTGTATTGCCCGGATGGTAGAAAGGGAAAAAACTATTTCTTAATACCATTAATCAAGAAACTTTAAACAAAAAAAAACGGAACCGAAGTCCCGTTTTTATCATATTATCGTTAAAATATTTTTTAACTTTCAATTAGAATAGCTCATTCAATACTTTTGCCAGTCTCAACCCTCCGTATAACAACTGTCTTTCCAGAGTATCATTGAACTTGTACTGGTAGTCATAAGAGAGTTTTGAACCATCCGGAGTCTGGGCATAGATCTTATTGGCGATTTTGTGAGAATCGTACAACCAGTCTTCCAATGTTCCGGACTGAATTTGTGCTACTTCTTCTTTAGATTTGATGTCCAGAAGTTTAGAATACTCCGTGTAGCTGTATTTCTGAGAGTCTACTAATTTTCCATCCCAAACTGAGTGCAAATTGGTCTTATCTCCGAAATAGGTCACATTGATTTTGTTTCCGCCCAAATCTTCAGCTCTTCCTACGTGTAGGGGCTGAGCAAGGTCTCCCATAATGTGGATCAGAAAGATCAACGCAATTTTTCTGTCTTTTGCAGAAGTTTTCTCATCCTTGATCTGGCTGGATAATGTGTTTACCTGAGTATAAAGACTTGGTCCGGCCTGCATTTTTAAATTTTGATCGAATGCTTTGAAGTCAGTTTGTGGATCAATATTTACATAATGCCATGATGAAGCCTGCTTCCATGAACCTGTCGTATCAGATTTGATGAAATCTGGCCAGTTAGCCCAATACGCAAGGCGTTCCTTACCCATTATCTTTTTTATTTCTCTTCTGGCCTTTCTGGAAAGGTGGTTCTCTGCAATGTCTGCAATGACTCTGTGCCCCGTCAGTCCCCACGCATACGAGTAAAGTGAAGAGGAAATGAATGCTAAAATCAGAATTTTAGAATAAATACTTTTCATTTTAAATAACAATTTTCAGTCTGCAAAGATACGGCCCGCTTTCCGAATGAGCATACATTATCCCGGATTTATTCTATAAAGATGATGTTAATAAAATTTAATCTTAATAAAAAGAAGTATTGTGCTAGGTTTGGAGGAATTTTTTTTGTGAATTATAGAAAAGAGAGGCGAGTAAGATCATATATAATAAGGATAGAATGAAAACACAGGTTTAAAAAAAGAAGTAATATTCGCAACAGTAAGTCAGTAGTGATCTCTTTTAAAATAATCTTATATTGAACTCCGGATTGAAAATCAGACCTTAAGTTCATAAACCATTGATAATGAACTTTTAAATTTGAATTTCAATCCCTGGGTAAATTCGCTTATTACCGTATTTTTACGGAAATTGCCGAAAATTATTCCTTTTAATGCTAATTAATTAGTATTTTAGAATAAAATTATTAGTAAAATATTTTTTCAAACTTACGAGATATATTATCTTTACAAGTCATAATCATGAGGAAACACTATGTATGAGAATAATATTGTAGATATGCATTATAATAAGCTGCAGACAGACTTTAAGGCTGAAGCTGTGGCTGTTAATCTTTTGAAATACCACCGGGCGGTAAGCAATATATTCATTGAGCGTGTCGGCGTGAACGACCGTGCTTACCTGAAAGATATTAAGAGTATTTCAAGCAGTTATTTAGGATTTGACGAGGAAGTATTTACCATAGAAAGTTATAGAGAGAGTATTTATGATTACCTTCCGGAAGGACTTTTCCATCCGCCTTCTCTTGGAGCTTCCAGAAAAAATGTAGATACTGTGGTACGGGAAATCCGGAAGCAGAAAAGGGTAGAAGATGATGCCCGCAAATTTTTTCGTCCTTTTGAGCTTGAGGTATTTTTTACCGAAATCAGTGCTTTACTGAAAGAATCTGAATTTGATATTACCAGCAATACAGACTCCCTTTTGGATACGGTGAGTGAGCTATGGCCGCTGGTCAGAATGCTGGACAAACAGAATGCGTATATCTTTATGCACATTTTACCATTTTTCCACCAAATCAGAGGAGACAAAAGATGGTTTGAAAGATGTATGACCGCTTTCCTGCAGGTGCCCGTGGAGGTAACGTTTTCTCCCAATGTCATTGATGAAATTGAGAAAAACGACGATTCTATGCTGTTAGGGAATTCAAGATTAGGCGTTACTTATATTCCGAGTGGAAGACATATGGACGGTCAGAGAAACTGGGTGGTCAATATAGGCCCTATTCCTTATGAAGATATGAAAAAATACATTCCGGGAAGCCCGTTCAGAAGTGTACTACAGGCTTTGTATGACTATTTTCTTCCGGTAACTGTAGATGTAGAAGAGAATTTTGTGACAGAAAAGCATGAATACTCTTTCAGTCTGGAGGATGACGAAAGAAATGCAAGCCGCCTTGGATACTCTACATTCCTCTAAATTATTTTATTATATTTACAACTACCAACAAAATATAAATTCGAAAAGAAACAAATGGAAATTTCTTCAGTAAAAGGTATTTTTTTAAGGTATATTTTAATGCCTTTAATCGCAATCATTATGATGGTTATACTGGGTATAATCAGACGGAATAAACCTGCGATCAAAATTAAAGTAATTATTGTATACGTTCTTCTATGCAGTTTATGTCTGGCTTTGCCGGGTGTTTTCGGTTTTACCCAAAATCTTTTTAATCCATACTGGTATCTTATAGCCCAGGTCATTTATCTTATTTTTGGGATCATTCACGTTAATTTATTACACAAATATTTCAAGAAACATATCGAGTCTCTGGCAATGAGCATTTTGTTCGAGTCCATTCTTTCATTGACGTGTATCGTGTTGGGTGGGTATCTGTTTACATTGCTTTTCAACTGGATGAGCGGTGGACTAGGGTATGCGGTAATGGCTGCGACAAGTATGCTTATCTTTGTAGTTCCGATGGTATTTTACTATTGCTATATCCAGTTTATCAGTATTCCATTTGACATCTATAAAACATGGAGATATTCTCCGGAACAGAAGCTGCCTGATTTTGAAGGAGCAGACTTCGACCGATTGATGGTTCTTAACGTTGAACTAAGCAAAAACCTGGAAGATTCCAACCGATTCAGAATCAAGGCAAAAACACTTCCGACAGGAGTCACTTTCGGAGATTGGTTCTACAGGGTTGTGGATGACTATAATCATAAGAACCCAGGGTCTATCATTCATCTTTCGGATGAAGGAAACGATCCTTACTACTGGATTTTTTATACTAAAAAATCGTTTTTCAGTTTCAGAAAATATATCGATTTCGATCAGGACATTACTACAAACAGCATTTCTGAAAATGAAGTGGTTATTTGTAAGAGAGTCATTCAGCATGAAGAAGAAGGAGTCGTAAGAAAAGCATAATCACAAAAATTTAAAAAAAGTATTTTAACATGATACAGCCTATTAAACATTTTGCAATCAATTGGGTGGATGGGATGAAAGTTTCCCAAAGACACCTTAATGATCAGGATAATTTTTTAATCGATACGATCAGAGATTCCAACTCACTTGGAATTACTACATATAATTACGGACTTTTACCCATCTCAACTGAGTTTACAGACAGAACTATTTTTGACGTTCATAATACAGCCACCAATGATGTACAGCTGGTGATCAAGCGTTGCAGTGCTGTAACGATGGCAGGATACCGTATTGAACTTACAGACAGAAGAATCAGCGTAAAGTCTTTGGCCAAGTCAATGAATGAGGAGCAGGCAGATGGAGAATATTATATTTTAATTTCTGTAAATCCGTTTGATAAAGTTCCTTTCGGAGATATTGATCCGGAAGAAATTCCGCCGCGTCACCCTAGTGCACAACCGAATCACCATATCGAATTGCTTCCTGTTACTTCATTGAACAGCAGCTATTCCGGAGGAAATTACCTGATCATCGGAAAAGTTGATCTAAAGGCGAATATCGCTCAGGTAGATTCTAATTTTATTCCGCCATGTACTTCTATCCAGAGTCATCCGGCTTTGGTAGACTATTATAGCAGCTTTGCAAAGTCTATCGGGAATCTGCAGCAATATGCATTTAAGATCATTCAAAAAGCATCCCATAAAAACCAGAATACTGCATTGGCTCAAAACGTTAAGTTTCTGTGCAGTACAATGGTGAATACTTTTGGAGATATGTATTTCCAGTTCCGAAATATTACACCTTGGCAGCCACCTGTATTTCTGATTGAATCTTTTGCGAGACTGGCGCTTCATTTATACAATTCCACACAGCTTCTGGTGCCAGCCGAATTGGAAGAAATGCTGAATTATAGCCTGGAATGGAGTGAAATTGCTCCACACACCTTACTGAACCAGCTTTCTATTGTAGCAGAAACTAATTATGACCACCACAATTGTGGTGAACCATTGCTTTATATTCAGCAGATGCTGAGAAGTCTGGAAACGATTTTCGCTAAACTGAGTGAGCTTGATTACATTGGTCAGAGAAAAGAAAATATCATTGTTAACGAGCAGGAAGTTTCTACCAATACCAACCCTAAGAGAGGATGGAGTGTATTGGATTAAATTAAATCAATCCTTTATAAAATACAAATCCCGGATGACTGTTCATTCGGGATTTTTTATTGGCAGGAAAAACCAGAGTTATTTTTTGTTCAAAAGCTCTAAAGTGTGTTCAACATGTCCACCCCCTTTCCATTCATCATGCCCGGGAATAATTAATGTGGCTTTTGAATATTTGGTTTTTAATTTATTCATCGTCTTGGGCCATTGTTCTACATTGGCTTCTTTAATGTATCCTAAGTCAGTAGCAGAATTACTTTTTACAAGACATCCGCCATCCAAAACATTATATTTTGGAAACCATACCACTACATTATCAGCAGTATGTCCTTCACCAAGAAAATCGACCACAAATTCTTCTCCGCCAATGTGATAAGGTTTTCCGGTTTGGATGATCTCTGTGGATGTTGCTTTTCCATCTTTCTTCAGAAACTCATTGGTTTTCAGGGTAGCATACGTCTTAATGCCTTTATTATTGAAAAAGCTTAAGTCTCCTGCACGGTCATCATGGGAATGCGTAGCAAATACGGCAATTACCGGTAAGTTATGACGTTTTTTGATGGTATCCATCAGGCTTTGATACTGTACTTTTTCCCAGGGTACATCAAACAGAATTACACCTTTTTTAGTCTTAAGATAGGCTGCATTGGCAGAATATTCTTTACCTCCGAATACTCCAAAAGTCTTGTAAATATATAGATTGGATTTAATAGGTGGCTCAATTACAAAATCTTTTACCTGTGCATTGGCAAAAGGGCTCAACAACATGGAAACAATAAAAAATTGAATGCTTTTTTTCATAATTTTTAAGGTAATAATTAAAGTTTAGGACTTGTTGGAAATATGGAATTTCCATAGAAGATTTTGCAAACTTAAGAAAATTAGAACCTGAAATTTTTGCTGAAAAAGAGTTTAACAGTTTTTTAACATTTATCGAATACTAGATATGTTGTTTTGAAAGTCAAATTCTTGAATTAATTATGACTAATTAAAAACTATTTTTTATTATTTAATGACCGATGCAAAAATATTTTAGTTATTTGCGTATCAGTCATTAAATAAATATTTTAAAACAGTTTTACTCGGCAGGATTATTTTTTACCAATATTTTCTCTGTAGCCTTTTTACTGAGGATTTCTTTTTTACCACCAATTTCTATCGTCATCGACTTATCGAAGCTTTCAATTTTGGTCACTTTTACTTTGGTGTTCAGGAGAAGCTTTCTGTCATTTAAATACGTTAAAAAAGCGTCATCGGAAAGAGTAACGGATGCGAAAACAACAGTTTCTCCTTCTTCACAGCTGCTTAGCTTTTGAAGATCCTGGGCAATAATATTTCCATCCTTGTCCGGAATAGGCTCTCCATGAGGATCGAATTTAGGGTAATCCAGAATTTCGTCCATTTTATCGAAAAAGATCTGGGAGTGTACATGTTCCAGCTGTTCTGCAATTTCGTGAACGTTTTCCCAGCCGAAATTCATTTTCTTAACCAGAAACATTTCAGTAAGTCTGTGTTTACGAACTACCAGAGCCGCTTCACGTTTCCCACTTCCGGTAACGATCAGAGGTTTGTAGGTCTCATAGATGACCCATTTTTTTTCTGCGAATTTTTTCATCATATTATTAACGCTCGGCATTTTTACATTCAAAAATTTGCTGAGTTCGTTAATCGTCACCTTTCCTTCATTGTCAACTAAATGAAACAAAGCTTTCAGGTAATTTTCTTCTGTTAGGGTTGTTTTCAAAATGTTAGATGATTTTCAATACAAATCTAACAAAATAATATTAAAAGATCACTCTTGTTATTTTAACTTTTTTTAATTTTACTCTATGAAATTTTCATTCAAAAACGATTATTCTGAGGGATGTCACCCGAACATTTTGCAGGCTCTTTTACAATATAATCTAGAACAACAGGCGGGATATGGAGAAGATGAATATTCTTTGAATGCCAAAGAATTAATTAAGACTAAAATCAACAAAAAAGATTCTGATATTTATTTTGTCTCTGGAGGTACCCAGGCCAATTTAATTGTGATTTCTTCTGTTTTAAAACCTTATCAATGTGCTGTTTCAGCATCTACAGGCCACATTCTGAATAATGAGACCGGTGCCATCGAAGCCACAGGTCATAAGATTTTAAGTATTGAAACGGAAGATGGAAAACTGAGGCCTTCAGATATTATTCCGATACTGGAAAATCATAGAAATGTTCCGCATCAGGTGATGCCGAAAATGGTTTATATTTCCAATTCTACAGAACTGGGAACCATTTATCTGGCCAAAGAACTGGAAGAACTTTCTGAATTCTGTAAGCAAAACCGTCTTTATCTGTTCATGGATGGGGCAAGACTGGGACATGGACTAACCGCTGAAATCAGTGATCTTACGTTAGAAAAAGTAGCGGAACTTACAGATATTTTCTATCTGGGCGGTACGAAAAACGGAGCTTTGATAGGAGAGGCTATTGTGATTAATAATCCTGCACTTCAGGAAGATTTTGCATTCAATATTAAGCAGAAAGGAGCCTTGTTGGCTAAAGGTAGGCTGCTAGGGATTCAATTTATGGAACTTATGAAGAATGATCTTTATTTTGATCTGGCTAAACATGCCAATCAGCAGGCTATGAAAATAAAATATGCATTACAGGAAAAAAAGATAAGATTTCTTTCTGATACCTATACCAATCAAATTTTCCCGATTCTAAGCAATAATCTTATTCAAACATTATCAGAAAGCTTTGATTTCTTTGTATGGAAAAAAGTGGATGATGAGTTTTCTGCGATTCGACTGATTACTTCCTGGAGTACCAGTGATGCTGCTGTCAACCGTTTTATTGAAATTATTAAGAAAGAATTGTAAGAAAGGAGGCTGGAAGAGGGAAGATGGGAGTTTTTGAAGCCTGAAAATACATTTAAGTTCATTTTTTATCAGATATGAATCTGAATCATACATACAATGTAATTAAATACCATGAAAACTATTTTTCCCGCAACTTATTCAACACTTTGCCCAATTGCATTATCAGAACTTATTGCCGAAAAATATGGCCTAAAAAATGTTCAGTGTAAACTTCTGGTAAGGGGAGTGGGAGATACTTATGGGATAGAGTCGGAAGAGGACCGTTTTATACTTCGTATCTACCGTTCTTCTCATCGAAGTTTAGATCATATTAAAGAGGAAGTAAGACTATTACAGGCATTGAAAGATGCTCATGTATCTGTTTCTTATCCCATCACGGATATTTCCGGAGATAATATTCTAAAATTGGAAGCTATTGAAGGCGTAAGACATGCTGTTTTATTTTCCTATGCTAAAGGTCGTGTGGCTAGATTAATGAATGATAATCAGTTTCGTGCCTTAGGAAATGAAATGGCGCGCTTTCATAATGTTTCCGCACATTTTAAAGTAGAATACGAGCGATGGAATTTTGATCTTCAAACCACTGTTTTTAAATCTTTGGAAAGATTAAAGCCTGTCTTTAAAGAAAACCCAGAAGATTACGAATGGCTGCAAAATATTGCGGTTGAAATAGAGCGTAAGCTGACAAAATTTGATACTTCAACGTTTTCAAAAGGGTATTGTCATTTTGATTTTCTGCCTAAGAATTTTCACTTTGATCATGATACGGTTACTTTATTCGATTTTGATTTTATGGGATATGGCTGGCTCGTTAATGATATAATGACTTTTTGGATCCATTTTGTATTGGATGTATCTGCCGGAAGAATGACCAATGAAGAATTTCAGAGAGCTTATCAGATTTTTCTGGATGGATATGGTGAATACCGTTCTGTAAGTTCGCAGGAACTTGCTTCTATACCTTATCTTTCGATTGGATTTTGGTTGTTTTATATGAACTTTCATACTACCCATGATCAGTTTAAGGTTTTCAGCCAGATTCCACATGTGAAATCATATGTGGGTATTATGAGAAATATTGTAAATAATTATTGGGAAAAAGAAGCATAGGGCATGTTAAGGTTGCTTTTGGAGAGAGAAATTGTAATAACACCATTCATTTTCAATCCAAACGAGTTTCGATTCTGAAATTTAATAAAAAGCAAAATGCTGTTCCCAAATAGGAGAACAGCATTTTATTTGATTTCAATAGAATGTTTATTTTACGGCTTTGTTCACTGCTTTACAGTCAGCAGCGTTCAGTTTTGGACCGTCTTTATAGACGATCTTTTTTTCGTTGGCATATTTAGATTGCCCGTCTTCTTCTTTATGATCTCCAATCCCTTCCGTTAAAGCATTGTCTTTCTGCAGGAAGAAAATATCTCTTTTGCTTTTTTTGCCTTCAGCAGTAAATTCGTAAGTCAGTTTCAGTGTATCTCCTGATTTAAAACCTGTTACATCACCTTTTGAACTGTCTTTTTCACTGTTTTTATAAGATAACTTCCCGGTAATTGTTCCCAGATTATCATCAATAGAAGCGAAAACGCTGTCTTTTCCTACAACACCTATATAGCAGAAGGATTTGGGTCCTAGCGTATCTACTACAGGTTCTTCTACTGCAATGGTATCAGTATTGGTTTTAGGAGCAGTCGCTTCAGCTTTTTTATTACAATTGATCAAAAAAGCTGAAACAGCACCTAATAAGATTAATTTTTTCATATCCTTAATTATTATACCAAATTTTTATGGGGCTAAAATAGCAATAGTATTTGTATATTAAAAGTTCCGAACTCTCAAAAAAATGTAAAAACAGATGAAGATAAGATAAATGGCTTGACCAGATAATCAACCACATCCTATTTATAGGATTCCAGTCTAATTCTTTGTAATCGGTAATCAGGATAACAAAAGGTTTATTGGACATTGCTTCAAACATTTCCATCCCTGTCAAACCTGGCATATTGATATTAAGGAACATAATGTCCACCCTATTCAAAGATAGATCTGGCTGAGATTATTTGCTCTATCTGAAAAATTTATGTTGTGAAGCTTAAATTTAAATCACACATTTTTATAAAGATTATCAAAAAATTGTATATTTGCCCAGCAAAAAAAGAAAATGATATTATCTAACTTAAAAAAAGGAAAGAAACAGTACTTACGTCCAGGGTCGTGAGTCATTTTCCTATTGGTTAGAAATTAAATAAACAGGGAGCTTGTCATCACGACAGGCTCTTTTTTTTGATAATAATTTAACAGTTTAATATAGTATGAAAGTATTGAAATTTGGGGGTACTTCAGTAGGAAGTCCGGAGCGCATCGAACAATTATTACCAATCATCAGATCTCAGGAGTCAGATAAGCATCTGGTGGTTTTATCAGCTGTTTCAGGTACAACAAATGATTTGGTGAAATTATCAGAGTTCTATGAAAGTAAGGATATTGAATCAGCTTATAAGCATATTGACGGACTGTATCAGAAATATATAAAATTTGTAAATGAATTGTTTAAAACAGAAAGCGGAATCTTAGAAGCTTCAACATTTATTGACAAAATTTTTGATCTCTTTTATCAGTTTAAACATAAAAATTTTAATTCCAGTGCAGAACGTATTATCCTTGCCCAGGGAGAGATTATTTCAACAACCCTGTTTCATTTATATTTAAAGGAAAAAGAAGTTTCTTCTGTATTATTATCAGCATTAGATTTCATGGTAATTGATGAAGATAAGGAACCTAATATGAATGAGATTAGAAAGCAGGTAAATATTGAAATTGCAAAATATCCGGAAGATACTTTATTTATTACCCAAGGGTATATATGTAGAAATGCTCAGGGGGAAATTGATAATCTGCAAAGGGGAGGGTCTGATTATACCGCTTCTTTACTGGGAGCAGCATTGCAGGTAGAAGAAATCCAGATATGGACAGATATTGATGGATTTCACAATAATGATCCGAGATATGTCCAAAATACGAAGTCTATAGCCAGAATGAGTTTTGACGAAGCAGCAGAGCTGTCGTATTTTGGAGCTAAAATCCTTCATCCTCAAAGTGTTTTTCCCGCCAGAAAATATAATGTTCCTGTGAGGTTACTAGATACTATGAATCCTTCTGCTATAGGAACATTGATTTCGGGAAAAATAACCAATCATAATCAAATTGTGGCAATAGCTGCTAAAGACGGAATTACAGCAATCCGGATTCAATCCTCCCGCATGCTGATGGCGTATGGTTTTCTGAGAAAGGTTTTTGAAGTTTTTGAACGGTATAAAACTCCCATAGATATGATTACTACTTCAGAAGTAGCAGTTTCCCTTACCATTGATCAAACGGATAATCTTTCTGAAATTGTAAAAGAACTGAATGCATTCTCAGGAGTTGAAATTGATAGCGAACAGTCTATTGTATGCATTGTCGGAGATTTCAGGAAAAATAATAACGGATATGCAACCATTGTATCTGAAGCTGTAAAGCATATTCCAATCAGAATGATCTCCTATGGAGGAAGTGAAAATAATATATCATTATTAGTTCCCTCTGTTTTTAAGATAGAAGCTTTGAGGTCACTGCATAACAGATTTTTTTAGAAAATCTATAGGTAATTAAGAATGTAAAAGATAGTTATAGAGAAACCCGCTTTTAAAGCGGGTTTTAAATGATTATTATTCATTGTAGATTATCTAATTTATTACCATAACTAATGAGAGTTTATAGGGGTAAATTCAATTTCAATTTAAATATAACAACATAAAACCTTTTTAAGGTTTTTAAGCTTGCTGTTGATATATTATTAAAATTTTGTTTTGAAATATATAATAAGAGCCTAGTTTTTTCTCTGAATAATTTGGAAAAGGCTGTCTTTAAAGGACAGCCTTTTTGATAACTCTGTCCCGTCCTAAAATAAGTTGACAACTAATCGACTTATTTATGAAACATCAAGAATTAAAAAGAGAAAAACGCACACAAAGAGACTACAGTATCGCCTTTAAATTACGAG
>LAZY01000130.1 GCA_001013295.1 Chryseobacterium indologenes
CCTTCACAGTACTTGTTCACTATCGGTCTTTCAGGAGTATTTAGCCTTGGAGGATGGTCCCCCCATATTCAGACAGGATTTCACGTGTCCCGCCCTACTCATTTATCATCTAATTATGCCTTTCGAGTACAGGATTATCACCTTCTACGATTGTTCTTTCCAGAACATTCCTCTAAACATAAAAAGACTTTTGGGCTAATCCGCTTTCGCTCGCCACTACTTACGGAATCTCTTCGATTTCTTTTCCTCCGGGTACTTAGATGTTTCAGTTCTCCGGGTTTGCTTCCCCTAAGG
>LAZY01000131.1 GCA_001013295.1 Chryseobacterium indologenes
ATGGCATCATTCGACATTGAAAACTCCGGTGGATAGAGATGGGCACGCGCAAGATTAGATAGTTGGTGAGGTAACGGCTCACCAAGTCTACGATCTTTAGGGGGCCTGAGAGGGTGATCCCCCACACTGGTACTGAGACACGGACCAGACTCCTACGGGAGGCAGCAGTGAGGAATATTGGACAATGGGTGAGAGCCTGATCCAGCCATCCCGCGTGAAGGACGACTGCCCTATGGGTTGTAAACTTCTTTTGTATAGGGATAAACCTACCCTCGTGAGGGTAGCTGAAGGTACTATACGAATAAGCACCGGCTAACTCCGTGCCAGCAGCCGCGGTAATACGGAGGGTGCAAGCGTTATCCGGATTTATTGGGTTTAAAGGGTCCGTAGGCGGATCTGTAAGTCAGTGGTGAAATCTCACAGCTTAACTGTGAAACTGCCATTGATACTGCAGGTCTTGAGTGTTGTTGAAGTAGCTGGAATAAGTAGTGTAGCGGTGAAATGCATAGATATTACTTAGAACACCAATTGCGAAGGCAGGTTACTAAGCAACAACTGACGCTGATGGACGAAAGCGTGGGGAGCGAACAGGATTAGATACCCTGGTAGTCCACGCCGTAAACGATGCTAACTCGTTTTTGGGCTTTCGGGTTCAGAGACTAAGCGAAAGTGATAAGTTAGCCACCTGGGGAGTACGTTCGCAAGAATGAAACTCAAAGGAATTGACGGGGGCCCGCACAAGCGGTGGATTATGTGGTTTAATTCGATGATACGCGAGGAACCTTACCAAGGCTTAAATGGGAAATGACAGGTTTAGAAATAGACTTTTCTTCGGACATTTTTCAAGGTGCTGCATGGTTGTCGTCAGCTCGTGCCGTGAGGTGTTAGGTTAAGTCCTGCAACGAGCGCAACCCCTGTCACTAGTTGCCATCATTAAGTTGGGGACTCTAGTGAGACTGCCTACGCAAGTAGAGAGGAAGGTGGGGATGACGTCAAATCATCACGGCCCTTACGCCTTGGGCCACACACGTAATACAATGGCCGGTACAGAGGGCAGCTACACAG
>LAZY01000132.1 GCA_001013295.1 Chryseobacterium indologenes
ATTGAACAAACCTCTGGTGTATCAGTTGTACCGCCAGGTGCACCGCTGAGTAGCTACGTTTGGAAGAGATAAGCACTGAAGGCATATAAGTGCGAAACTCGCCTCAAGATGAGACATCTTTTAAGGGTCGTTGTAGATGACGACGTTGATAGGCTATAGGTGTAAAGACAGTAATGTCATAGCCGAGTAGTACTAATTACCCGTAGATTTATAGCCTCTGGTTGC
>LAZY01000133.1 GCA_001013295.1 Chryseobacterium indologenes
TCATCCGAAGACTTTTCAACGTCAACCGGTTCGGTCCTCCACTCTGTGTTACCAGAGCTTCAACCTGCCCATGGGTAGATCACAAGGTTTCGCGTCTAATCCTACTAACTATGCGCCCTATTCAGACTCGCTTTCGCTCCGGCTCCGGTACTTAATACCTTAACCTCGCTAGTAAAATTAACTCGTAGGCTCATTATGCAAAAGGCACGCCGTCACAGCATTACG
>LAZY01000134.1 GCA_001013295.1 Chryseobacterium indologenes
GAATCTCATTCCCTCTGATACTAATTTCTAGTGGGTTTTGTATTTTTAATATAACCAACCAAACAAAAAACTAAAGCTATACTTTAAGTAAGTGCTGTATCTTACGATACTAAATTTTTTATCGTCTAACGACGCTCTAAAATGAGATGTTCCAGCCGCACCTTCCGGTACGGCTACCTTGTTACGACTTAGCCCTAGTTACCTGTTTTACCCTAGGCAGCTCCTGTTACGGTCACCGACTT
>LAZY01000135.1 GCA_001013295.1 Chryseobacterium indologenes
GGCATAATGAAACGCCAGGAATTAAGGGATCAGTGCAAAGAAATGAGCATCCCTTTTACAACAAAGAATACCAATAATGAACTCATTAACAAAATACAATTAAAGAAAATGTTTATTGAAACAAAAGAAGGTAATATCTCTCCGGAGCAGATTTCGGAATGGAAGAAGAAATATAAAACGGAGAAGCTTCACAAGCTAACGGTAAAAGACAAGGACGGAAACCCA
>LAZY01000136.1 GCA_001013295.1 Chryseobacterium indologenes
CAGGAATCCAGAGCTGAAAACGGTATTCCAACAGCAACGGTATGGGGATACCACCAGACATTACCTATTATGAAAATCACAGGTGCTACTTATTCGGAACTGTCTAATTTAACTACCGTGAAGGCCGCCATTGCTGCTTCTGATGCCGATGATAATGACGGATCCACAGAACCTGCATTGATTCAGGCATTGGACAATGTCAGAAAAGATCCTGCACTGAAGGAT
>LAZY01000137.1 GCA_001013295.1 Chryseobacterium indologenes
GAATCTCATTCCCTCTGATACTAATTTCTAGTGGGTTTTGTATTTTTAATATAACCAACCAAACAAAAAACTAAAGCTATACTTTAAGTAAGTGCTGTATCTTACGATACTATTTTTTTTATCGTCTAAAGACGCTCTAAAATGAGATGTTCCAGCCGCACCTTCCGGTACGGCTACCTTGTTACGACTTAGCCCTAGTTACCTGTTTTACCCTAGGCAGCTCCTGTTACGGTCACCGACTT
>LAZY01000138.1 GCA_001013295.1 Chryseobacterium indologenes
ATAATCTGGAATTCGATAAGGATACCGGAGAATTCAAAAGGTTTTACAAGCTCAGAATGTGGGAGAATAATGCGGCCCCACTGTATTCTCCTACCGGAGAGCTGAAAGCCAGGGGATCAATCAAAGAAACCGGGGATCAATTTGCCTCTACCTTTTTCTATTCCCCCAATACGGTCTACCATCTGGAAAATTTAAAAATCCTTTACAAACCGGAACACCAGGACACTGTAAGTGCTGACCCGGAATCTGAGTTCAGATTACAGGCTTATGGACTCTGTGACAAAAAACAGGAGTACGGTTTTGGGGCTATTATTTCTGATAACGGGTAAAAACTAATAACCATGAACTTCTGTTATCTGAATGATTAAAATGAAATCTTTTTAACTCTATATATCTATTGAGACCGGTGAAGTGGGTTTCCTGTGGCGGGAAACCTACAGAGCCGGAAATAATGACACACAACAAAAAAATCTTATGTCTGAAACAAAGAAATTCCAACAAAAAGCCAATGCACTTTTTGAACAATACCCGGAGATAAACAAAGTGTTTATTTCAGAAAACGGGCAATGTTTTTTTGATGAAAGAGCGGCCAGAAATTACCACCATCTCAGGGGTTTTGAACATGATCCGCAAGTCTTTTTTCGTGACGGGGCTCAGGACGAGGACGATTCGGATCTTGAAACAGCTCTTCATACGGCTCAGCTGGAAAGAAAAGCATTAGCAG
>LAZY01000139.1 GCA_001013295.1 Chryseobacterium indologenes
TATATTTGTCCGGAAGTTTTGCCAAATGTATAAATAAAAAATGATTTATTATGGAAAAAAAAGAAAAAGAGAAAATTAACTATGGAGATTATCAGCTACTTGGCGAGATGTTGACCGTTTCTGCGGACGCCGCTCGCAAGAGGTATAAAAGAGGTGATAAAGAGGCCGTCGATGCGATGAAGGCAATACAAGAAAATCGTAAACAGATGGTGGGCGACTACAGAAAAAGCTTAGAAATAGATTAGAGAATAGAATTATTAACGAGTTAAAAAAAGAAGATTATGCCACAGGAATGGGGAAATTTATTAGTCGTTACTAAAGACGAGCTTATTCCAAAATATTACAACTGCTTAAGTACT
>LAZY01000014.1 GCA_001013295.1 Chryseobacterium indologenes
TCTTCCTCCGAACCGAAATGAGCCGTAAAACTGAATATGTTCATAATCCCTGCTTTTTGAGCGCTAATATACTAAAAATATTAGGTGTGTTTGCGGAGAATCAGAAAAGAATAAATAAAATGACACATATAGAAAACATAAAAAAACTATTCTCGAAGGATTTTGTAGAAAGTCCGTTATTAGAAAGTTTTGAAGTAGGAAAGATTTACCTTTCCAGTGGAAAGCTTGTGGCTTGTGATCCTTTGATTACCAATGATATGCTTCCTTTTTCTACAGAGTTTCCTAAAGGAGATTTCTCGGTAATGCTGTACAAAGAAAGAGAAAGCAATTGTGTAGCCTATGCAGAGATTATCTTCAGCAATTCGGAAATTACAGATTGGAAATTGGCTACTACAGCCGGGCAGAACACGAAAGAGCTTGCTGAAGGAGAAGTTTTCGGATACCCTGTGGAGAGCGGTATGGGATGTTTCATGGACGTTGATACCCAAAACAGTCTCAACGAGCTGGAGCAGAAACTGTATCAAAATAAGGGCGGAGACTTCATGGGAATCTATGAGGAATTCTTCCATGAGCATTTTTTTGATGAAAAAGGAGCCATAGACCAGTATGCTTTTTTGAAACCAGCAAAAGAACATCCTGGAACCATATTCGCTTTTGAAACGGGATATGGTGAAGGTTTTTATGCCAGCTATATCGCTTATAATAAGGATCAGCAGCCAGTAAAGATAATTACTGAATTTATTGAAATAAGTTAATTAAAAATAGTTATTTTTGAAATACCATTTTTTCAAAATATTAAACTTAAAAGCCAATATAAAACACAATGAATTTCTCATCAGAACAACCCCGTATTATCGTTGTAGGGAGCTCATCAATAGACCTGGTCCTGGAAACAGAAAAACTTCCTTTGCCTAATGAAACTGTTTTAGCTGTTAATTCAGACAGTTATTTTGGTGGAAAGGGAGCTAATCAGGCGGTAGGAACTGCAAGGCTGGGGGCAAGTGTTTATTTTATAGGTTGTGTAGGAATGGACCCTCTCGGACAGCAGATCATGAGGAATCTGGTAAGTGAGAACGTAAACGTAGGTTTTGTTCATGAAACAGATAAAGAAGCAACGGGGACAGCTTATGTGACGACTTCCAACGGAAATGCTGCCATTGTGGTAGTTCCGGCAGCCAACAAATACCTTAATAACGAGCATATAGATGATGCCGACAAGTATTTTCATACTGCAGATCTTATCCTTGTACAGCTTGAGGTTTCTATGAGCGTGGTAGAATATACCGTTAGAAAAGCCAGGAAGTATGGCAAAAAAGTAGGTTTGTATGCTTCTCCTGCAATGAGAGTCAGTGAAGAAATTCTTGACAATGTAGACTTTATTGTGGCAAAAAGTAACGAGCTGTATACTATTTTCGGCGAAGAGAAGAGAGAAGAAGTTCTTAAAAAATATTTCAATAAGGTATTTGTAAGAGACGATACCAACTCTACCATTTATTTTGATGGTACAGAAATGAAGTATTACAGAAATGATAAAGACGAAACCGTTTATAAGATGGGAATGGGAGATGCATTCACTTCTGGATTTGCCATAGCGCTTTGCCATGGGAATTCTATTGAAGAATGTGTGAAGTTCGGAAACGAAGTTTCATCAAGAGTTTCTGCCGGTAAAGGATCTCAAACAGGACTGCCGAGAATTTCAGATTTCGTTTCCTAAAGCTATTTACGGCATATCAAAAGTCTGAAACTTAACATAAAAATATAGGTAAAATGTCCACTTTTATAGTGGATTTTTTCTTTTATACTATGGAAAAACTAATATTGACCACAGAAGACCATGCTTCTCTTGCCGTTCACCTTTTTCAGCCGGAGAATAATAACGGAAAATTATTGCTTATTAATTCTGCAACCGGAGTGAAGCAGCAGGTGTATTTCTCGTTTGCCAACTATTTTTCTGAACAGGGATTTACCGTGATTACTTATGATTATAGTGGAATAGGGCTTTCCAAACCGGAAGAGATGAAAGGCTTTCATAGCTCTATGAGAATATGGGGTTCAAAAGATTATAAAACATTGACCCGATACATACAGCAAAACTACTCCGGATACCGCAAATATTGCCTGGGACATTCTGTAGGAGCATTGATTTTGGGAATGAATGAAGATTCAGCGATGTTTGAAGAATTCATCTTTGTAGGAACGCAGAATGCTTTTGTAGGAAATCTGAGATTAAAAACAAAAATTGAAGCCTATCTGGGGTTTGGAATTGTACAGCCGCTAACCACTTCATTGCTAGGGTATTTTCCGGCACATTGGTTTGGGCTTGGAGAAAGTCTTCCAAAAAATTGTGCATATGACTGGAGAACCTTAATTTTAAACAGGAAATCAACCAACAGACTGTTGGAAAAAATTGAGGACTATTCTAAAAATTTAACACAGAAAGTATTTGTCATCCGCGCGGAAGATGATGTATGGCTCACGGAAAAAGGAGTATTGAGTTTACTAAACACTACCTATCCCAATCTTAAACCGACTTACAGACTGGTAAAAACGTCCGAATCTGATAAGAACGAAATTGGGCACATTAATTTTTTTAGAAGCTACAACAGTAAACTCTGGAATATTATTTTAAATGAACTGATAGATTAATGAAAAGTACAATTGAAAACACCGTAGAATTTGTAAAAGAAAAATTAGAAGGAGCAGAAGCCGGACATGACTGGTTTCACATCGAAAGAGTCTGGAAGCTTGCTGCTAAAATCGCAGAGACAGAAGACTGTGATCAGGAAGTGGTAGAATTATCCGCATTGCTTCATGATATTGCAGATCCTAAATTTCATAACGGAGACGAAACCATTGCTCCCAAAATATCCAGAGAATTTCTCGAAAGTCAGAATGTATCTGAAGAAACGATTCTAAAGGTTCTATTCGTGATCGAAAATATTTCATTCAAAAACAGAAGTCAGGCCCCGGAGAACCCACCAATTGAATTAAAGATTGTACAGGATGCTGACCGTATTGATGCAATAGGAGCCATTGGAATTGCCAGAACATTCAATTTTGGCGGCTTTAAAAATAATCTGATGTATGATCCTGAAACGAAGCCAAATTTAGGAATGTCTAAAGAAGAATATAAAAAATCTAATGGGACAACCATCAACCATTTTTACGAAAAATTACTCCTTCTAAAAGATCTTATGAATACTGAAAAAGGAAAAGAAATGGCCGAAGAAAGACATCATTATATGCTGAATTTCCTCGACCAGTTTTATAAAGAATGGAATGTAGACTAGAAAATATTGTATCCTATAATTAAGGAAGTGTATTTCAGATCTGCATAAGGTCCTTTTTCTTCCAACATATTGATGCTGGTATTATATCTTGCTTCTATGCTGTATTTGTTGTTGTAATTGTAACCTATCCCAAACGTTGCACTTTTGAAACTTTGAGATGAAGACAGTTTTAATCGGTCAAATACATAGCCGTCATAGTCTACTGCATAATCTTTAGACGAGCTGGTCTTAAGCGTAAGGAAGTTGATACCGGCATTGATAAAAATTTTCGATTTATCACTGATAAACATATAGTGTCTTATACTCACCGGAATGCTGATAAATGAATAATTATCTACATTGATTTTATACAGGTTATCAGAAGTCCTGATCGTTGCTTTATTGCTGTAAAGAGAGAATGTAGGCTCTACTACAACTGACCATTTGTTTTTATTAAACGGTAATACCAATTCTGCTTCGGCACCAATTCTGAATCCTGATTTTGAAGGAAGTCCATCATTACGGTAAGCTCCTGCAATGTCCACCGGTGAGTAGAAATTGATACCCGGTCTGATATTTAAGTTAAACTTAGATTTTCTTTTTTCCTCAGAAGAAAACTGTTCATCTGAAGTTCCGGAAATTTTATCGTTATATGCTTTGAAGACTTTCTTCAGGTCACTGCCAGTATACTTCGTTTTTGCCACCATTGTCTTAGCATTGCTGTCATCAGAAAAGATCGTTTTCAGCTGATTGATATAGTCATCATTAGTAGCAATCTGAGAGCTGCTCCCTTCGAAAAGGTATTTCTTATAGATAAGCGGCTGAATCGCAGCTCCGGAATCCGCATAAAAATATCGTATTACATTCTGTCCCTGGTAAGAGTATAAATTCTTATTACCCGTTACAATTTCTTTTAAGAAAACAGACGCTTTTCTCAGTTCCGGTTCCTTGCTGGAAGAAAGATCACTGATGTTATCCGATGAATAATCAATATCACCATTGTAAGTGACATATTTTACTTCATTATAAATCCCGAATTCTTTGATGCTGGACGGATTACCTGTACTCTCTGTTGATTTTTCTTCCGTTTTATAAACGAAACTGCTAGGGTTGCTTACCCAGCCCAGGTTTTTAATAAGGACTTCTTTTTTTACATCATCACTACCGATGATATAGCCTTTTTCAAATTTAATTTGTGCATTGATAGAAATAATTAATAGACACAAAATAACTGACAGTCTTTTTTTCATGGTCAAGTTTATAGTTAAAATTTGGCGGCAAATATAGATAAAATACAGATAAGAAGTATCTTTGTAAAATATGACACTGATTATTTTTATAATATTTCTGGCTTCCGTTCTTTCTTTAGTCCTGTTCAAGGTAAAATCCGGGGGAATGGCGAAATGGGCCAAACTGTTTCGTATCGTAACAGTGGTTGCTTCGATTTCTGTTTTTACTTATTGGTTTATCAAGAAAAGTGCAGTGGCATTTGTAGCCAATTCAGTAGGATTGCAGGTAGTTAATAAGCTGCCGCAGACATTGGATTTCTATCTGATCAATGTGAACAAGACAGACAAAAATACGACGCTTGAGCCTAAACATATCGGAAAAATACGTCCAGAATATTACCGAATAGAATATCTGAAAATGGATAAATCTGATGAGTATTGGATTGTGGGGTATCTGGGGAAGAAAAATTTAGTTTATTTTTCTCAACACTCTGTGCCTAATAAGAATATTGATCAGATTGTGGAAGTACAGAACTATATCAACCAGAGTATGAAGCTTTCTGACGCTGCCAAGAAGCAGGTGGATGCCTACAATTATGAAAATACAAAACTGGGAATCTGGATCACATTAGATTTTCTGTTGCTGTTTCTGAATCTGGTATTGCTTTTAAAGAAAAACAAAAGCCATTAAAATCCTGTAGAGGTAATGAGTCATCGGTTAAAATCACTCATTACCCATTCTTTTATCCGCTAGGGGTAATCCAGGATCTGCATGACCTGCTCCTTGAACTCTTCAGGGCAGTTCCTTACCAGTTTATCTTTATTCTGTTTGCTGATCTGGCTTGGTTTCAGCCACTCAACTTTGTTGGAATCTAAGCTATGATTATCGAATACTCTTTTGATTGTGTGATTGTCATAAAAGATATATTCATCGCCAAGCCAATTGCTGGCAATACTGATTTTACAAATTTCCTTTTCCATTTCTAATTTTTTTATATAAATACCGTTTAGTGAAATACGGTATACTCTAATGTATGAAAAAATTCGTTATGAAAGGGGTTTTGAAGCTTTTTGGTCTTAAATTAAAATGAGTCTATTTAATTTTTTTAAGGTTGAATAATCAGTACTTTTTAAGCTACCACTACAATCTACAAGTTATTTAAAAGAGGGTGCCCGTACTTTCCGTTGCCATTTGTGGAATATGAATGTCAGTTTTCCATTCTTCATTCAGTTTCTTGATAAAATAAGCGGATAATAGAGGCGAAGCTTTCTCAATATTCTGGTGTACGAAGAAATAAAGATTCTGAAGACCTTCCTTTTTCCATTTTGTAAGATGTTTCAGCCAGTCGTCCAGTCTTTCATAATCGCTTTCTGCATTGGCCCCTACATATCGGATAAATGCATTAGGCGTTGTAAGGCGCATATGAAGCATATCTCTTCTTCCGGCAGTATCTACTATAATGTTGGTGATATTGTGAGCTTCAAACAGCTCGCAGGTCGTATTGAGGATCTCTTCATCTGTAAACCATTCCGTATTTCTGAGTTCTATAGCCAAAGGAACCTCTTTTGGCCACTCCTTTACAAATTTCTCCAGCCTGTCATAATCTTTGGGCTTAAAATTGTCATGAAGCTGAAGAAAAGCCATTCCCAGTTTTTCATCAAAATTAATAACTGCTGAAGCAAAATGAGTAACAGGATCCGTTACATCAATCAGTCTTCTGAAATGAGAAACTGTATTGGTGATTTTAGGAAAGAATTTAAAATTTTCAGGAGTTTTTTCCTTCCATGTTTTTACCTGATCAGGAGTGGGCATTCCGTAGAAAGTGGCATTCAGCTCAATGGAGTTGAACTGAGTGGCATAATACGTCAGTTCGTCTTTTGTTCCTTTAGGATAAAAGCCTTTAAGGTCGGTTTTATTCCATTTGGCACATCCGATAGAGATATTTTCCAATCCTTTTTTATTAAGGCTTAAAATTTCCTTGGTTCTGGAATGGTCCTTGGGTAGGGTGAAATCTATTTTTGATGGGTCTTCTACTTGTCCGAATTTCATATCTGTTGAGTTATAACATTAAACAATAAACACAAATATAAACCAAAAAATTATAGAAGTTTCTATGATTTTAAGGGAAATGATTATAATGAAAAGGACTGTTTTTTAGGTGTTTATAAATTGTTATTTAAATTCTATTACATAATTCTATTGTAAAAACAGGTTTGAGATGAATTTTATTTAAAGATTTTTAAAGATGATGAACAATTATTAGTAATATGAAAATTATTTAAAGATGTCGGGCGAGTGCTATTAAGTTTTTTTTAAGGAAATGTTAAACATTAGGTCATGTAATGTTAATTTTATGTTACCACACTTCATATTTACTAGATCTAATTTTACAACAGTTTTTAGTAATTAAAAAAATGAAGAAAAAATTAATCTGTGCTTTTGCCTTACTATCTTTTGGATTCGCATTTTCACAGGAAACCAGTTCTAAGATTTTTGGAAGATTAAAAGGAGTTTCTTCCGAAGTTACAGTGAAGGTCGTGCATGTCCCTACCAACAGTACTTTTGAAACCAAAAGTAACAGTAAAGGGCAATTCAGCTTGGATAACCTTCAGCCGGGTGGTCCCTATACTCTTGAAATTTCGGATGGGTCACAGGTTATTTACGAAAATAAGAACCTGCAGCTTTCTCTGGGAAATAATGATTTGCCTGTGGTGGAAGTAGGAACTAAGGAAAAAACCATTGATGAGGTGAAGCTTAGTTCGAAAAAGTCAGGTGCAAAATTCGGAGTCGGTATCAGTCAGGCTCAGATTTCAGGATTACCTAATATCAACAGGGGAATTCAGGACGTAACAAAACTGGTTCCTCAAAGTGCCAACAACTCTTTCAACGGAACCAACTTCCGTTATAATAACGTTACGATTGACGGTTCCATCAACAACGATGCTATCGGTTTCAGCCCATCTTTAGGAGGACAGACAGGGACTTCAGGGATGCCTGGAAGCAGTACGCGCTCCAATTCCATAAGTCTTGATGCGATTCAGGATGTACAGGTGTATATTGCTCCGTATGATGTGAAACTGGGAAATTTCCTGGGAGGGAGTATCAATGCTGTAACCCGAAGCGGAAGTAATGACGTTACCGGATCTATGTATGTATACGGAAGAAATGCAGCAATTACAGGGAATAACAGAGTTGGAGACAATTCCAAAATGCCAAAAGACTTCTCAGATTTCATCTATGGTGGAAGAGTAGGTCTGCCGATCGTAAGGGATAAGGTATTTTTATTCACCAATTTAGAATATACCAAGAGAACAGATCCTGTGTTTTATAACGCCGGTGATCAGGGCGCATTAATGGATCAGGCTACTGCTCAGAACCTTTCCGATTTTATCCGCAACAAATATGGTTTCAATATAGGAAGTTTTAATCAATACAATAACTTCTCCGAAAGTGCTAAAATTTTCAATAAATTAGATTGGAAAATCAATGACAAGCACACCTTATCCATTAAAAATAATACGGTATTCTCACAGGCCTCTAACCTTGAAAGAGATGGAGCCAACTTCAGATTTGCCAGCATGGATTTTGTTCAGAAGAATACCGCTTCTACAACTACCCTTGAATTGAAAAGCCGCTTTAATGATAAATGGAGTAATAACTTCGTAGCCGGATATTCTTCTATTCACGATTACAGGGATCCTACTTCAGGAAATGCAATGTTCCCACAGGTAGAAATCAGCTATAACGGTGGGACTGTTCTGTTGGGGAATGACAGGGAGGCAACTGTTTTCAATATGAAACAGAAGACTTTGGAAATCACGGATAACCTTACTTACAAAACAGGAAACCATACCTTTTTATTGGGAACCCACAATGAGTTTTACAACATCAATTACGGGTTTGTGAATGCATTAAACGGTAGAATTTCTTACAAAAGTCTGAATGATTTTTATAATGGTAACCCTTCCAGAATCAGGGGAACCTATCCTTTCAATGGAGACAGCAGACAAACTCTTTTCGACAATCCTTATGCTCAGTACAAAGTAAATCTTTTTTCAGTGTACCTACAGGATGAAATCAACTGGGGAAGAGTGCGACTGTCACCGGGAATCAGGGTAGATTACACCGATCTGCCGAATAAACCGCAGCTAAGTCCATTAGTACAAAATTCGCCACAAGATCCGAATTATGGAAAAACCTATACTTATACCCCTTTAAGCCAGCTTACCAATGATTATCTGAATAAGCCGACTTTATCTCCAAGACTAGGATTTACGGTTGATCTTACAGAAGACCGATCTGTGGTCATGAGAGGAGGTTCCGGAATTTTTGTAGGAAGAATTCCATTTGCATGGCTTGGATATGCTTACTATAATGATGGGGTAGGATTCGGAAGCTATGACTATAATGCTCCAACAGCAGGGCAGCTTGCAACAAACGGAGATCCGCTGATAGGTTCCAATTTCCCGAAATGGCAGAATTCTTCAAAGGTACAGGTAGACCTTGTGGATAACAATTTTAAAATGCCAAGAGTATGGAGAAGCTCTTTAGGGTTTGATTATACCGTTAAAGGTTATAAGTTTACTTTAGAAGGAATTTATACCAAAGTATTATATGATCTTAAATTCCAGCAGGTAAACAAAACGGATAATGTGACGTATTACAGCTATGATGTAAACCACGAGATGCCGATCTATACCACGAATATCAATAACAATTTCTCGAATGCCTATCTTCTTTCCAATACAAAAGAAGGATACCGTTACAATCTGACGGCCCAACTTGCAAAATCCTATAATTTTGGATTAAATTTCTTCGTGGCCTATACTTATGGTGATGCCAAAGATATTACCAACGGGATCAGAAATTCTATGGAAAGCAACTGGCAGATGAATCAGTCACTGACACCTAATGATCCTAAACTGACCACTTCCAACTTTGCGATCAAAAACAGAATTGTTGCCAATATTGGATATGGCTTTAATACTTCGAAGCTAAACCGATTATCTGCTAACATCTACTTCAATGCACAATCAGGAAATCCTTTCACTTGGGGATTTGTTAATAGTACCATTGCCAATACGGGACAGGCTGCAGGTCTTTCTTATATCTTTAAAGATGCTGCCGAAGCTGCCAAATATATGGCTCCTATCAAAGACGGTTCCGGAAACGTTCTGGTAAGTGCTCAACAGCAGGTTGCAGATTATGAGAATTTCATTAACAGTAATGATTATCTGAAATCAAGAAGAGGGAAGTTTACAGAAAGAAACGGTGATGTTACCCCTTGGAATATTCAGGCAGATATAAGAATCATGGATGAAATCAGGCTGAGCGAGAAATCTAAGAACAGCATCCAGATTTCATTAAGCATTATCAACTTTACCAACTTACTGAACAAAGATTGGGGGAAAGTGTACTTTGTACCGAATACCTTCAATTCTACAGCGAGTGTAGGACTTACCAAAGTTGGAAACATTGCGGCAGGCCAGCCTTCAGCAGGAGATCCTACCTATAACTTCAAAACACCGGGATTACCTTATACCATTGATCAGTTTGCATCAAGATTCCAGGCACAGCTGGGGATCCGGTACAATTTTTAATTACGCTTTTACATTTTACTTCATAATTCTTTTTCATAGGTCCGGATTTTCTTTCCGGATCTTTTTTGTTATAAATGATGCGCTTGGATGCTTAGTAATGAGTAATGGGTAATGAGTAACGGAGAGATTTTAGTCTAAGCTGGATTAGGATAATGCGAAAGATTTGTACGTATGTAAAAATCAGTATTACGTTGCAATTAAATCAATATATGATATTCAATAGGAACGGGCTTTAGCCCGTTCAAAATAGAAAATATTCCATTGGCTTTAGCCCAAACTTTTTTTTAACACAACAATGACAAATAGGTTTACCAATATTACGCTCATTTTGACCGGAATATCATTTAGAAATAAGAAAAGCACCCCTTTCGGCGTGCTTTTGTAAATATAGCGTGTTTATTACTTGATCCTATGCCTCGCAGCTTGAACAGGATACAAAGTTCACCATCATTTCTTTCGAAACAGAAGAACTTCTTTGGTAGTAAAGTGTTTTTACTCCTTTTTTCCAAGCTTCAATATAAAGGTAATTCACATCTTTTACAGGCATTGTAGAAGGAATCTGAAGATTCAGTGACTGTGCCTGGTCGATATATTGCTGTCTCTGTGCTGCCTGAGAAATGATCTCCATTGGAGAAATCTCCTTGAATGTTTTGAATACTGCCTTTTCTTCAGGAGTAAGCTCATTCAGGTGCTGTACAGATCCGTGGTTCAACATGATGGTTCTCCATGTTTCTTCGTTATCCAATCCTTTTTCTTTCAATAGTTTCGCCAGGTATTTGTTCTTACGCATAAAGTTTCCTTTTGCAAGACCTGCTTTATAATAGTTGGAAGAGAAAGGCTCAATTCCCGGAGAAGTCTGTCCTAAGATAGCAGAACTTGAAGTGGTAGGAGCAATGGCCATTGTGGTGGTATTTCTCAATCCGTATCCTTTCAATACTTCTGGTTCTCCGTAGATGTTGGCAAGCTCTCTTGAAGCCTGCTCAGCCTGATCTTTAATATGTCTGAATGCTCTTGCGTTGAACTGAGTGGCCTCAAAGCTTTCAAACGGAATCATGTTTTTCTGTAAATAAGAGTGGTATCCTAAAACTCCTAATCCAAGAGCTCTGTGGCGCATTGCAAAATTTCTTGCTCCTTGCAGGTAATAGTTCCCTTCAGTCTTGTCAATAAACTCAGATAAAACAGCATCAAGGAAGTATACAGCCAGTTTTACGGCATCTGTATCTTTCCATTCATCATAAAGCTCAAGGTTCATAGAAGACAGACAGCAGATAAAAGACTCATCCATTGTTGAAGGAAGCATGATCTCAGAACAAAGGTTACTTGCGTTTACAATCATTCCGTGATCTTTGTAGACCTGCGGTTTGTTTCTGTTTACGTTGTCTGTGAAGAAAATATAAGGAAGCCCTTTTTGCTGGCGGCTTTCCAATACTCTTGCCCAAATTTTACGTTTGTCCATATCACCATCGATCATATCCTGCATCCAGTAGTCTGGTACACAAATTCCGGTAAACAGGTTCTGAATTGGGCTACCAATATCTTTAATGGATAAAAATTCTTCAATATCTCCGTGGTCAATATCTAAGTAAGCAGCAAAAGCCCCTCTTCTTACGCCACCCTGAGAAACAACATCCATCGCTGTATCAAAAAGCTTCATGAATGAAACTGCTCCTGAAGATTTTCCGTTATCTGTTACAGCAGTTCCTCTGTTTCTCAATTCTCCGAAATACCCTGAAGTACCTCCTCCAATCTTAGTCTGCATGATCACTTCACCCATTTTGTGAGTAATTCCTTCAATACTGTCCGGAATGTGAACGTTGAAACATGAGATAGGAAGACCTCTCTCAGTTCCCATATTAGCCCATACAGGAGAAGAGAAACTGATCCATCCTTTCGTGATCATTTCTTTGAATGCCGGTTGAAGTTCAGGTTTGTATAACCTTTTTGCAGCAGCAGTGGTAATTCTGTCGATAGCTCCGTCTACCGTTTCACCTTTCAACAGGTATCCTCTGTTCAGCATCTGCTCAGACTCTTCGTTGAGCCACCATATATTTGAATTTTGCTCTTCCATAGATGTTATATTTTCGAATTCCGGGATGAGATGGTCACCCCGGAATTTTGTTTTTTTATAATATTGATTGTAAAAGTTCTACTTTGTGGGAGCCGTTCAGCCCGCTTTCATCCCTTAATTTCTGAAATTCTTTAAAAGACGGTACATTCAAAACTTCATGCTGAACTTCTTCATTGATGTAGTTTGAATAATGTACAAAAGTAACGCCATCTTCCTTCACATACACTTTATATTCAAAGGTGGACTGATCCAGATTTTTAAAATCCTCCAGAAACTTTTGAATATTTGTCTTATTGCTTGGGACAAATTCCGGGTTTACGGTGTAGGTTACGATTACATTGATCATCTTTTATATTTGTGTTGGTTACTATAGGTCATTCCCGGGATGAAGAATAGGTTTAGACTTCAACTTATTCGGAATGACGAAACGCTAATACGATCTGCTTTGACGCTCGCTTCTCTCGCGCCCTTATATTAAAACAAATCGTTGGCTGTAATACTCTTATCGTGTTTTGTATAGTCAACAGGTCTTTTCGCAAAGAAATCGTCTAATGAATTGGCGAAAACTTCTTCCTCAAACCATACCATTGGTCTGTATTGTTCAGGAGTGATGTTGTATCTTGTTTTCATGTTGATTTTCTTCAAGCTGTCATCCACACGGTATTTCATGAAGTTAAGAAGGTCTTCTTTAGATACGTTGTCGATTTCACCCAATTCAAAGATCCAGCTTAGAATATCTCCTTCTCTTTCGATAGACTCGTCTACAAGAGTGTAGATATCTTCAATATCGCTGTCTGTTAATAGATCCGGCTGTTCTTCGCGGATTTTATTGATCAGGTAGATTCCTGCATTGGCGTGAATTTGTTCATCTACAGAAGTCCATGCAATGATATTGGAAACATTTTTCATAAATCCTTTGAATCTTGTGAAAGAAAGGATGATGGCAAACTGAGAGAAAAGAGAAACGTTTTCTACTAAAATACTGAATAATAATAATGCCGAAACGTATTCTTTAGGTGTAGCAGAATTGGCGTGTTTCAAAGCATTTCCAAGAAACTCGATTCTTCCTTTTACAGCAGGTATTTCAATTACGTTAAGGAATTCGTCATTATATCCCAATACCTCCAATAGACGGGAATAAGCTTCAGAATGACGGAATTCGCATTCTGCAAAAGTAGATCCTAATCCATTGAATTCCGGTTTTGGCAGGTGATTGTATAAATTTCCCCAGAATGTCTTTACAGACACCTCGATCTGTGCAATGGCTAACAGCGCATTTTTCACAGCGTGCTTTTCATGTGGTTCCAACTGCGAATGAAAATCCTGAACATCTGCAGTAAAGTCCACTTCCGAATGCACCCAGAACGATTTGTTGATGGCCTCTACAAATTGAAGAACCTCCGGGTATTCAAATGGCTTATAACTTACTCTTTTATCAAAAATTCCCATATTAAATATCTTTATAATTAAATAATTTAGATCCCTGTGGATAACGTTCCGGAAATACTTAACTTTTTGTTTTTCTGCTTATTGTGAATCGTACTTATTCACTTTCGCAATTCCATATTTCTTGTAAAGAACTAGATACAAAGTTCGAAAAAAAGAACTGATTTTAAAAGAGGTAAATACTAATAGGCTGACTTTTAGCTGTAAAAGTTTTCCACATTTACATGAAACGGGCTCGGGTAATAGGCTAGACGGCAATCTTGGGGATAAAAGGTAGCAAATCTGAAGTTACAGTTAAACATTAAAATATAAATTGCTATAAATAAAGGGCTAGTAGATTAAACAAAAAAATATTTGAATAAATTTTCATTCTTGTAACAATTTGAAAATATCATCTACTTATTGGGTATAAAACATACATCACTTAATGTTAGTAATTCAGGATTTAAATAAATCATACGATACAGGGAAAAGCAAGCTTCATGTTCTCAAAGGAATTAATCTGAATATTTCTGAAGGGGAGTTTGTTTCTATTATGGGAAGTTCCGGTTCCGGAAAATCTACGCTGCTTAATATTATTGGGATTCTGGATGAAAAAGATTCAGGAACCTATGAATTGGATGGTGTGCCTATCGAACATTTATCTGAAGTGAAAGCTGCAGAATACAGAAGTAGGTTTTTAGGATTTATTTTTCAGTCTTTTAACCTTATCAATTATAAAACTGCTTTAGAGAATGTAGCACTTCCTCTGTACTATCAGAATGTACCGAGAAAAGAGCGAAATCAGAAAGCACTGGAATATCTGGAGAAAGTAGGACTAGCACAATGGGCAAACCATCTTCCGAGTGAACTTTCCGGAGGACAGAAACAGAGGGTGGCTATTGCAAGGGCGCTGATCACTGATCCAAAAGTAGTATTGGCAGATGAACCTACAGGAGCATTGGATTCAAAAACTACCCATGATATTATGAAACTTCTTCAGGATATTAACAATGAAGGAAAGACGATCATCGTAGTAACCCACGAACCCGATGTTGCTGCGCAGACTAAGAGGAATGTCGTACTGAAAGACGGTATTATTGAAAGTGATGAGTTTATTAAGCAGATTGTATTATAAGTGAATAGTGAATGGTCAATTTTGCTTCGCAAGTGAATTTTTTTAATAAAGGAGAATAATATATTATACACACAAATAAATATGAAAAAAAATAAAAGTGTTTTTAAATCTGAATCATTATAAACTTGACGTTTATCAATCAGCCAGGGAATTAAGAATAGAATGTTATAAGATTTTGTCTAAAATTCCTGATCATGAAAAGTTTAATATAATCGACCAGATACGAAGAGCTTCTACTTCAGTGGTATTAAATATTACTGAAGAGTGTTCAAGAAATCTGAACTGGAAAGAAAAAGGTATTTTGAAATTGCCAGAGGTTCGGTTATTGAGTTAGATTCTTGTTTTGATATTGTTATAGAATGTAAGTATATTAAAATAGAAGAATTAACAAAAATTGAAAATTTAATAAAAACAGCATTTATCTTGTTAAGTAAAATGTTGAAAAAAGATTAGAAATGTGAAAATTAATTAGGTTCGTAATTAAAGTCTTGTGAAGAATAAATTGACAACAAAGTTAATTGACTTCGAAGAAAATTGAAAGCGCAGCTAATTGACTTTTTTACAAAGTAAAAAAATAAAACTATGTTTGACCTAGATCGTTGGCAGGAAATATTCAGTTCTATCCGCAGTAATATACTTCGGACGGTTCTTTCCGGATTTACTGTGGCCTTGGGATTATTTATTTTCATCGTTCTTTTTGGAATTGGAAAGGGACTTCAGAATGCTTTTTCTGAAGGATTTGCAGGAGATGCCAAAAATCTGATTACCATTTATACAGGGAAGACCACTTTGGCTTATAAAGGGCTGCAGTCTGACAGAAATGTTACCATGAATAATGATGATTACGATTTTCTGGTTAAAACAGATAAAGAAAAGGTGGGAGCATCCAGCCCAAGATATGCGGCTAACCTGATGGTAAAATATGGTAAAGAGAGTGGTCTTTATCAGGTACATGGAGCAGAGCCCGGAGAACAGATTATTGAAAACAGAAATGTTATTGATGGTCGTTATATCAATTCTTTTGATCTGGAAAGAAAGCAGAATGTTGCGGTAATCGGAAGAATGGTTCAGAGGGACCTTATTAAAAATGGAAGTTCTATAGGAAAAGAACTTGACATTAACGGAACCATGTTCAAAGTGATAGGGGTATTCTCTGATGACGGAGGAGATAGAGATGAAAGACATATCACTGTTCCGATCACGACTTTACAACAAATGAAAAAAGGGTCTGATACAGTCAATACCGCTTATATTGCATACAATGAAAAGCTTACTCCTGAGCAGGCCATCAAATATGGTGATGAACTGAGAGATAAATTAAAAGCCAGAAAGAATGTTTCTCCTGATGACGAAAACGGAGTCCGCGTCTGGAATAATGCCAAAAATATGAACGATACATTTGTATTTATGGCTGTTCTTACAGCAATCGTAGGATTTATTGGTCTTGGGACCTTGTTGGCCGGAATTATCGGGATCAGTAACATCATGGTTTACATTGTGAAAGAAAGAACCAAAGAAATCGGGGTAAGGAAAGCGATAGGTGCAAAGCCTGGAGGAATTGTTGCCCTTATTGTTCAGGAAAGTGTGGTCATTACGGTGATCTCAGGGTTTGTAGGAGTTGGAGTAGGTGTTTTGACACTGAATATGCTTGGAAACAGCCTGGAGGAGTTCTTTATTAAAAACCCAAGTGTAGGCTGGGGAACTATTTTCATGGCATTTATTGCACTGGTTTTCTCAGGATTGGTAGCGGGATTTGTTCCGGCATACAGAGCTTCGAAAATTAAACCGATTGAAGCCTTGAGAACAGAATGATGATTTGGGTAAAAGGCTAAAGAAGCTTTTGGGCTGAGGTAGCTAAGACATAAAAAAGAATAAAAGGGTGCATCATGTACTCATTGTTTAAACTTATAATTCAGAAAGGTGAATATCATATTCAAAAAAGATACTTGGCAGGAGATCTATTATTCATTGAGGAATAATAAACTCCGTACATTTCTTACCATGATTGGTGTAGGATGGGGGATGTTCTTATATGTAAGCCTTCTTGGGGCAGCAAAGGGAATGGAGAATGGTTTTGATAAATTGTTTTCCGGTTTTGCGACCAATTCAATCTTTTTGTGGGCGCAGAAGACATCCATTCCGTATGAAGGATTTCCTAAAGGAAGAGAGGTTCATCTGAGCTTAAATGATATGGAAATGCTGAAAAGAAAAGTAACTGCCATAGATTATATCTCGCCACAAAATGCGAGAGGAAGCTTTACCGGCACACCAGGAGAAGCCATGTCCAGAAACGGTAAGAACGGAACCTATTCGCTTACGGGAGATTATTCTGTAGGGAATAAAATTTCAGAAAAGAAACTGATCTTTGGACGTTACATCAATGATGCTGATGTTTCAGGAAATAAAAATGTAGTAGTTATTGGAGAGGAGATTTACAAAAACTTCTTTGACTCTAAGAAAAAAGAAAATCCAATAGGAAAATCAATCAATATTAAAGGACTGTTTTTTAATGTTATCGGAGTTTTCCGTGTGAAAAAAGGGGGAGGGTTTGAAAATGACCAAACAGCTTTCATTCCACTTTCCACTTATACGAAAATGTATAATGCGGGAGATCAGATAGACTTGTTTGCTATTGTCAGTAAACCGAATGCCAATGTGAACTCTGTTGAAGAAAATGTAAAGCAGGTTTTAAAAACAAAAAATAAAGTTTCACCTGAAGATACTAATGCTTTCGGAAGTTTCAACCTTGGGAAAGAATTTAAAAAACTGACAGGTTTCCTTACGGGAATGCAGCTGCTGACGATCATTGTGGGAACCCTTACAATCCTTGCCGGAGTTATTGCCATTTCAAATATCCTTTTGATCACGGTAAAAGAAAGAACCAAGGAGATCGGTATCAGAAGAGCATTGGGAGCGAAACCGGCCGAAGTAAGAAACCAGATTTTGTTGGAAAGTGTTGTGATTACACTGTCCTCGGGGCTCTTAGGTTTTATGTCCGGGATTTTTGTGCTGATGATTTTAAATGCGGTGACACAGGGACAGGATTCGTTTCCTTTCTATAACCCGACAGTAAACTATGGAAATGTATTTGCTGCAATGGCAGTCATGGTGGTCTTAGGATTGATTATCGGGATGATTCCGGCACAGAGAGCGGTAAAGATCAGGCCGATTGAAGCATTAAGATCAGAATAATTAATTTGAAAATGATATAACCTGAAAATTTGAAAATGAAAAACGATCAGTAACCATGAGGTATGAATCTTTTAATTTTTAAATCTTTCAATCCTTTAATTAAAAAATAAACTATACATATGAAAAAGAAATTCACTTGGAAAAAAGCCATTTATATTGTGTTAGGGCTTTTCTTTGCAGTGGCATTGTTCTCAGGGATTGGCTATCTTATAAAATCGAATTCCAAAGAAGGTGAGGCTTTCCTTACCCGTAAACCTACCATTCAGAATATGGATGATAAGGTAATGGCAACAGGGAAAATCGTACCCAAAGAAGAAATTGAAATCAAACCCAATATTACAGGGATTATCGATAAAATCTTAGTGAAAGAAGGAGATAAAGTAGAAATTGGTCAGCTGATTGCCACAGTAAAAATCGTACCAAGTATTTCTGAAGTGAATGCTGCTCAGCAGGAAGTTCAGAATGCACAGATTCAGATCAGTAATGCAGAACTGAATGTAGGAAATATGCAAAAGCAGTTTGAAATGCAGGATAAACTGTATAAGCAAGGGGTGGCTTCTAAGCAGGATTTTCTGAATTCTCAGCAACAACTTTTTTCTCAGCAGCAAACTCTTAAAAATGCGAGACAGCAACTGAATACGGCTCAAAAAAGATTACAGATCGCCAAGACAGGTGCTACTCCTGAACTTCAGGGTCAGGGACTAGCCACTACGCAGATCCGTTCAAAAGCTTCAGGGACTGTTCTTGAAGTTCCAGTGAAGTTAGGAAGCCAGGTAATTGAAGCGAACAACTTCAACGCAGGAACAACAATCTGTTCCGTAGCAGATCTGAACTCTTTGATCTTTAAAGGTGAAATTGATGAAGCTCAGGCTGGAAAGCTGAAACAGGGCATGGATATGAATATCGTGATCGGTGCATTGCAGAACAAAACGTTCCCGGGCAAACTTACCATGATTGCTCCTAAAGGAAAAGATAATGCAGGTACCATCAAGTTCCCGGTAGAAGGGAATGTTGAGAACCCTAATAATGAATACATCAGAGCAGGTTTTTCTGCCAATGGAGAAATCGTATTAAGTTCCCAGAAAAATGCTTTATTGATGGATGAATCTTTGGTACAGTATGAAAAGAAACAGGGGAAAGATGTTCCTTTCGTAGAAGTGAAACAGAAAGATGGGAAATTTAAAAAAGTATACCCGAAACTTGGAGCCAGCGACGGAATCAATGTTCAGATTCTTCCAGGGTCTGAGATTACAAAAGATTCTGAAGTGAAAGTTTGGAATCCGTCTGATAAAGATAAAGAAGAATTGAAAGAAAAAGCGAAAGCAAAATAATAAACTCACTATAAACTACTAAACTGTTAGGTCCCGGAGAAATATTTCTTCGGGATCTTTTTATTCCTGAACATAGGAGATAAATAATTCCTACATTTGAAATTAAATAATGCCGGCATAAAAGGAAGAATGATCCTTTTATAGTAGCGAAAGATTTTGGAGTTGTAACATAAAAGGTATTTAAATTGTCTTACTCTTAGTTCAAACTATAATCTATGAAAAAAAGCTATTGGGTTCTCATCCTTTTTATTCTTGCTAAATTTATACTTCAGTATTCACTGATCAGTCCGGAATATGAATTGCAGCGGGATGAGTATCTGCACCTTGACCAGGCCAATCATCTTGCGTGGGGGTATCTGTCCGTTCCTCCTGTTACTTCCTGGATTTCCTGGCTGATAAAAATACTTGGAAACTCTGTATTCTGGGTTAAATTTTTTCCTGCTCTGCTGGGAGTGTTGACAATGTTTGTGGTTTGGAAAGCAATTGAGGAACTAAAAGGAGGACTGTTTGCTCTGGTGCTGGCTTCTCTGGGCCTTTTGCTTTCAGTATTACTCCGAATCAATATCCTATATCAGCCCAATTCTATTGATATATTTTTATGGACACTATTTTTTTATATTCTGATAAAATATGTAAATACAGAAAAAGTAAAATGGTTGTATTGGGGAGCCATTGTTTTTGGATTCGGTATTTTGAGTAAATATAATATTGTATTTCTTGCATTAGGTTTTATACCTGCGATCTTGATGACCAAACAAAGGAAAATATTTACGAATCCTCATGTATATTGGTCGGTTCTTATAGCTTTAATGATCATTTCGCCTAATCTTTTCTGGCAGTATAATAACGGTTTTCCGGTTATTCATCACATGAAAGAACTTTCAGAGACTCAATTGGTCAATGTGAACAGACTTGATTTTTTCAAATCTCAACTTCTTTTCTTTATAGGAGTAGCTTTTGTAATTCTTTTTGGTTTTTATGCCCTTTTGTTTTACAAGCCATTTGAGAAATTTCGTTTTTTCTTCTGGGGGTATGTTATGACCATTGGGTTGTTTGTGTTTTTTAAAGCTAAAAATTATTATGCTATTGGATTGTATCCTATTTACATAGGTTTTGGTTCTGTTTATCTTGATTATCTTCTTAAAAGTGGCTGGAAGCGTTTTCTTAAGCCAGTTTGTCTTTTGCATCCGGTAATCTTGTTTATCCCTGTCTATAATGTTTCATTTCCGAACAAAAGCCCCGAGTTTATTGCAAGCCATCCTGAAGATTATAGGAAATTTGGAGATCTCCGCTGGGAAGATGGGAAAGATCATTCTCTACCACAAGATTTTGCCGATATGTTGGGTTGGAAAGAGTTGGCTCAAAAAGTAGATCATGAATATTCCAACTTATCAAAAACAGGAAACACACTGGTGCTTTGTGATAATTATGGACAGGCTGGAGCGATTAATTATTACTCAACCAAAGGAATAAAAGCCGTTTCATTCAATGCAGATTATATCAATTGGTTTGATTTAAGTAAAAAATATAAAAACCTTATCAGAGTGAAAGATCGTCCTGAAGATGAACTTCAAAAAACCGGAGTCTTTTTTGAACATTCCAAAATAGCAGGTTTTGTTACCAATAAATATGCAAGAGAAAAAGGAACCGTGATTTTCAGATTTGAAGGGGCTAAAATAGACATACGAAAAAGGCTTCAGGATGAAATCATAAAAGTTAAAAACAGATAGTGTAAAAAAAATAACTTTAAACTTTAAATAGATACAATAGAAAATCACTATTGCAATTTTGTTGCAATAGTGGTTTTTGTTTTAACTTTGCCTCATTAACTATCAAATATCAACTATGCAAAATAAAAACTTCGATGTCGTCATTATTGGTGGAAGTTATTCAGGATTGTCTGCCGGAATGGCTTTGGGAAGATCTTTAAGAAATACTTTAATTATTGACAACGGGAAACCCTGCAACAGGCAGACTCCACATTCACACAATTTTATAACCCACGACGGAAAAACTCCAAAGGAAATCTCAGAATTGGCTAAAAAAGATGTTGAAAAATACAAAACAGTTCATTTTTACAACGGAACAGTTGTAAAAGCATCGAAAATCAACACTGGCTTTGAAGTTGAAACAGAATCCGGTGAGAAAATCTATGCGAAAAAACTGATATTGGCTTCCGGAGTCAAAGATAAGATGCCGGATATTCCCGGTTTTGCAGAATGTTGGGGGATTTCTGTGTTACATTGCCCATACTGTCATGGCTATGAAGTCAAAAAGGAAGTCACCGGAATTCTTTCCAATGGAGAAATGGCTTACGAATTTTCCAAACTGGTCTTTAATCTGACCAAAAATCTGACTTTGTTTACGAACGGAAAAGCACTTCTTTCTGACGAGCAGATACTAAAACTGAAGCAGAATAAGATCAGTCTTAATGAGAATGAGATAGAAAAAATTGAACATCAAAATGGATCTATCCAAAGAATAATCTTTAAAAACGGAGATTCAGTTTCATTACATGCACTTTATGCTAAAATCCCTTTTGAACAGAATATCAATGCATCGGAAAATCTGGGATTTGAACTTACCGAGCAAGGATTTATAAAGGTAGACTTTATGCAGAAAACAACCGTTCCCGGAGTTTTTGCCTGTGGAGACAATGTGACGATGATGAGATCTGTAGCTAATGCTGTCGCACAGGGGAACTTTACAGGATCGATGGTGAATAAAGAACTTTCAGAAGAGAAATTCTAACTCTTTTTTTCATGAAAATAAAAGCAAAAACAACTTTAATTTACTTTAGATTATTTCGCTTTTGGGTGTTCAAAAATCATTCTTTTAATACTAACATCTCGGCGAAAAATCCGTACATTTGGGGTGAAAATTTCAAAAACTAAAAGTAAAATGGATATTATTTTCGACCTGATTGAAAAGGAAAGACAAAGACAAACCCATGGATTAGAGCTTATCGCATCAGAAAATTTTGTTTCTGAAAATGTGATGAAAGCAATGGGAAGTGTACTGACAAACAAATATGCTGAAGGGTACCCCGGAAAGAGATATTACGGAGGTTGTGAAGTAGTAGATGAGGTTGAAACACTGGCAATCAACAGAGCAAAAGAACTTTTCGGAGTAGATTATGTGAATGTTCAGCCACATTCCGGTTCTCAGGCGAATGCTGCCATTTATCTTGCCGTTTTGAAACCTGGAGATAAGATCATGGGGATGGACCTTTCGATGGGAGGGCACCTTACTCACGGTTCTGCTGTAAACTTTTCCGGAATCCAGTATAACGTAGTTTCTTACGGAGTTCAGCAGGAAACAGGTCTTATTGATTATGACCAAATGAGAGAAGTAGCATTGAGAGAAAAACCCAAAATGCTTATCGCAGGTTTTTCAGCATACTCAAGAGACTTAGACTATGCTAAATTCAGAGAGGTAGCAGATGAAGTGGGGGCAACTCTTTGGGCAGACATCGCTCACCCGGCTGGTTTAGTGGCAAAAGGATTGCTAAACTCTCCATTTGAACACTGCCATGTAGTAACAACTACTACACACAAGACTTTAAGAGGTCCTAGAGGTGGTATGATCATGATGGGGAAAGACTTTGAAAATACTTACGGTCACAAAACTCCAAAAGGAGAAATCAAAATGATGAGTCAGGTATTGGATGGAGCTGTATTCCCAGGAATTCAGGGAGGGCCGCTTGAACATGTAATTGCTGGTAAAGCAGTCGCTTTCGGAGAAGCATTGGATGGTCAGTTCGAAACTTATGCAAAACAAGTTAAAGCAAATGCACAGGCATTATCAAAAGCGATGATCGACAGAGGCTTTGATATTGTAAGTGGAGGAACAGACAACCACCTGATGCTGGTAGACCTTAGAAATAAAGGCGTAAACGGTAAAGAAACAGAAAAAGCATTAGTGCTTGCAGATATTACTTGTAACAAAAACATGGTTCCTTTCGATGATAAATCTCCATTCACTACATCTGGTATCAGATTAGGAACGGCTGCTATTACGACAAGAGGACTTAAAGAAAATGATATGGATACTATTGCAGGGTTAATCTCTGAAGTGGTAGATAATATCAAAAATGAAGAAGTTCTTGCATCAGTAAGAAAGAATGTAAACGAGTTAATGGAAGGTAAAGCCCTGTTCAACTACTAATAGGATTTATAATATCATATAAAGAATGGGCGTGAGCTCATTCTTTTTTTATACAATGGAAAAAAAATCTTTTACTTTTGACGAAATTAAGCAAAAACTGGTCAGCTACTGTGTTTACCAGGATCGCTGTCATGCAGAAGTAGAACAGAAGATGAGGGAATTTTTGCTGATTGATGAAGCGAAAGAAGAAATTATCCTGTATCTCCTGAAAGAAAACTACCTCAATGAAGAACGGTTTACCAGAAGCTATATCAGAGGTAAGTTTTACATCAAGCATTGGGGGAGAAATAAGATCAGAATGAATCTGAAACAGAAGCATATATCCGAAAGACTGATCAATTCCTGTTTTGATGAAATCTATGAAGATGACTATACCAAAACTATCACAAGAATCTATGAAGATTACTTTTCTAAGCAGAAAGGATTGCAGGAATATCAAAAAAAATCGAAAACTATAAAATATCTCATGAGCAGAGGCTTTGAATATGAGAAATTAAATGATATTTTTGACTAAAAATTAAACACAGCAAAGATTGGAAGAAAAAAGAATTTGGTTATCACCTCCACATATGGGAGGAAACGAATTGAAATACATTCAGGATGCATTTGATACAAACTGGATTTCTCAGTACGGATCAAATATAGATGAGTTCGAAAGAGGACTTGAGAATGCTCTTGGAGATAATTCGTTTGTAACTGCTTTATCTTCCGGTACGGCGGCAATACATCTCGCTTTAAGATTGCTTGATGTTGAAGAAGGTGATTTTGTTATATGCCAGTCATTTACTTTTGTTGCTTCAGTCAATCCTGTTCTTTATCAAAAGGCAATACCTATTTTAGTAGATAGCGAAACTTCAACCTGGAATATGTGCCCCAATGCATTGGAGGATGCTATTAAATATTGTTTAAAACAAGGTAAAAAGCCTAAAGCGATTATTGCTGTTTCTCTATATGGGATGCCATTTATGGTTAATGAAATAAAAGAAGTTTCCAAGAGATATGAAATTCCCATTATTGAAGACAGTGCAGAAGCACTGGGGAGTAAATATAAGAATAAAGCATGTGGAACTTTTGGAGATCTTTCTGTCATTAGTTTTAATGGAAATAAGATCATTACCACTTCAGGTGGAGGGGTATTAATATCTCACCATCAAAAATATAAGGACCAGGCTGTTTATTTTGCAACCCAAGCAAAGGAAAATAAAGATTATTACAGTCATTCAGAAGTAGGTTATAATTACAGGATGAGTAATATTTCTGCAGGAATAGGACGGGGGCAATTGGAGGTTCTGGAAGAAAGAATAGTTAAAAGAAGAGAAAATCATGATTTTTATCAAGAAATCTTTAAAGATTTTGAAAATATTCAACTATTTGAAGAACCTGATGAAGATTTTTTCTCTAACTATTGGTTGAACACAATCATTATAAAACAAAATAATAAAGGGATTACAAAAGAAAATTTGAAAAAGCAGTTCTCAGAGAAAAATATAGAAACCAGATATTTATGGAAGCCAATGCATCTACAACCCCTATTTTCAGAATTCATTTTTTTTGGAAGTAATATTTCTGGTATGCTTTTTGACCATGGATTATGTTTGCCATCCGGAACTAATTTAACAGATGTCGACAGGGGAAAAATAAAGGATATTCTGATGAATCTCAAAAGTTAAATTTATTTTAGAAATCTAGAGTATAGATGATATTTTATTTTATTTTTGCATGATTGCTTCAGAAGCAAGTTAATAACCAAGACTAGTACCGGATTAATAATATATGAATACAAACAAAGACAATGTATAGTTCTTTCAGGAAAAAAATATTTGGAGGAGATAATGTTGTCAATCTCTCAGATGTAAGGTATCTTCCCAGATGGATAATACTCATAATAGATATTATTATTCTGGTGATCTCTCTGTTTCTTTCAACTTATATCATCGAAAAAATTACGCAAAAAGAGTTTATCTATCATGAAGATAAAAGCGTTGTGTTTGCTGCAATTGTTATAGTAAATACAATCTTCATGTATCTTTTTAAAACTTATGCGGGAATTATAAGGCATTCAACATTTATAGACCTTTTTAAACTCTTGGTATCGTGCTTCTGTACCATGTTTGCGATAGGAACGATTAATATGTTATACTTCTGGACGACCGGAAGTAAATTTATTCTTACTCCTTATTTAATACTTTATTTTATCATTTCCTTTATGGGGTTATTTCTTTTCAGACTTTATGTGAAGGAGTTTTTTCATATTGTGAGAGAGTATAGAAGAAGTGCGTTGAAGAAGAGAATTTTAGTACTGGGAATAGATGAACAGTCGATTGCCATTGCACGGGCTATTTTGGATAATCCAAGTCTGCCTTACCATGTAGTAGGCTTTTTGACGCAAAGGACAGACTCTAAGAGAGCTTCTTTATTAGGGAAACCAATTTACGAGAAACAGAGAATTGAAGAAAATACAAAAGAAGACCTTATTATTGACGGGGTTCTGATCGTTAAGGAAATGATGGCAAGAGATGAAATGAACTCTTGGGTTAATTTATTTCTGGAGAAAGATCTCAATGTTTTCAAAGCTCCATCAGTACAAAAACTTAGAGACAGTGATTTAGGAGGGTCAATCAAAAATCTTCAGATCGAGGACTTGCTGAATAGAAAACCTATTAAGATCCAAAATGAAAAAATTCAAAGCAGACACTTTGATAAAACAGTATTAGTAACAGGAGGAGCAGGCTCTATAGGAAGCGAGATTGTAAGACAGGTCGCTTTAGTCAACCCTTCTCTGATTGTTGTATTGGATCAGGCAGAAACACCGCTTTATGAAATTGAACTTGAAATGAGAGAAAAATTTCCTCATATCGCATTCAAGTTTGTCTTGGGAGATGTTTCCAACCAACATAGAATGGAAGCTTTGTTCCAGATGTATAACTTTTCAATGGTATACCATGCTGCTGCCTATAAGCATGTTCCTTTGGTAGAAGAAAATCCACACGAAGCTATTTTTGTCAATATACTGGGATCAAAGATTGTTGCCAAATTATCCAGTAAATATAATGTGAACAGGTTTGTCATGATATCTACTGATAAAGCGGTAAACCCAACCAATGTGATGGGAGCTTCTAAACGTGCTGCTGAACTTTTTGTACAATCACTGCAGAATCTTGAAGGCAATACCACGAAATTCATTACGACAAGATTTGGAAATGTGCTAGGATCTAATGGTTCAGTAATACCACATTTTAAAAAGCAGATTGAGGCAGGCGGTCCTGTAACGATTACCCATCCGGATATTGTAAGGTACTTTATGACAATTCCGGAAGCTTGTGAATTAGTTCTACAGGCAGGAACCATGGGTGAAGGAGGGGAGATTTTTGTTTTTGATATGGGAGAGCCGGTTAAGATTTTAGATCTTGCCAATAGAATGATCAAACTTTCAGGATTTGAACCGAATATAGATATTAAAATTATTTATACAGGTTTAAGGCCAGGTGAAAAGCTTTATGAGGAGCTTTTGAGCGATAATGCTAAAACCCTTCCAACACATAATGAGAAAATTATGGTTTCTAAAGATCCGTCAATGGGATTTGAAGAAATAGACTTATTGACAAAACAGATTACAAAAGCTTCTTTGCGAAGGGATAAAGTGGAGGTTGTAAAAATTTTAAAAACGATTGTGCCTGAATTTAGAAGTAATAATTCTATCTATGAGGCGTTAGATAAATAGTAAAATATAAATGTATATTTGCACAATTTAAAAATATAATGAAAGGAAAAATATTAGCAATAGCATTGATTTCTTTACTGGTTTCATGTAAGGTAAACCCCAATGCTAAGAATGATTTGAACTATATGCAAAATATAGAACAAGTAGCTATAGATGCATCGACTAAAAATTCTAATAATACTATACAGGTTGGTGACCAGCTAGTTATTTTGATTACTGCTAAAGATATGGATGTTGTAAGACCTTTTAATCAAAATTATTCTTCATCTGAGTTAATTCAAACCAATGCGATTGCAGGAGGAAACACTCCTAATCAAGGTACTACTGTAATTTCTGGACCAACATATATTGTAGATGCAAATGGGGATATTGACTTTCCAATATTGGGGAAGTTGAATACATCAGGGAAAAGCTTGACTGCTTTTAAGGATGAGTTGAGAGATAAAATGACAAGATATATTATCAATCCAACAGTGAATGCCAGGCTTGCTAATTTCAAAGTCACCGTCTTGGGAGAAGTCAACAGACAAGGTGATTATACAATAGCCAATGGACAAGCTACTATTTGGAATGCATTAGGACTTGCCGGAGATCTTACTAATTATGGTAAAAGAGAAGATGTTTTAGTGATCAGAACAGAAAATGGTACTGTTTCGCACGGACGTGTCAATCTTAGAGATGCTAATCTCATTAATTCTCCTTATTATAATCTTAAACAAGGGGATGCTATAATTGTTTCTTCAAACAATACAAAAGATGTTATGGCAAAACAAAATCCGAATACAGGACTTTATTTAACAGCAATTTCAATTGCTGTCACAGCAGCAGCAGTTGTTATTGGTTTAATCAAGAAGTAAAAAAATTAATGAATCACCAAGAATCTTCACAATTTTCAGAAGGAGAAAAAAAATTAAACAAAGTTAGTGTTAATGAAGTAATCAAACCGTACATACGGAAATGGCCATGGTTCATTTTAAGTGCTATTCTAGCTTTGGCAGTCAGTTTTTTAGCGGTAAAGTTTATAACACCGGTCTATTACGTTGAAACTACGCTCCTTATCAAAGACTCCAAGAATTCATCAGCAACTAACGATTTGGGTGTGCTTTCTGACTTATCCGGATTAGGAGGAATGAAGACGAATAGTATTTCTAATGAAATTGAGGTCTTGAAATCAAAAAAACTAATGACTGATGTGGTAGTTAGTAAAAATCTCCAGACAACTATTATTGCTAAAGGTAGAATAAGAAGCATTGAACTTTATAAAGAGTCATCTCCTATTGAAGTAAAAATTGTCAATGAAAAATCAAAAAAGTCAAATAACCTGATCAATGTAGAGCTAAAAGGAAATCAGATTTCGATACATTATGAAGGATTGAAAAAAGAGATTGTTTCTGACTATGGAAGAATGATTAATCTTCCATTTGCAAATATTATTATTACTAATAACAATAACTTTGATATAAAAGCTGCACAAGGTGCAGACACAAGCAAATTAGACGTAAATATTTCATCAGTTGAAGCTAAAGTTAATAGTCTTACTGGCGCTCTGAATGTAAACCTTGCCAATAAAGATGCTACTGTTCTTAAACTGTCAATGAATTATCCACAAACTGAGAAAGCAGAAGATATTCTTAATTCTCTTGTTGAGGCTTATAATAATGATGCTATTTTAGATAAAAATCTTGAGTCTAAAAAAACTTTAGATTTTATTGAAGACAGGGTGAAAAAACTTTCTGTTGAACTTGGGCAGGTAGAAAATGAGAAAGAGAGTTTTAAATCAAAAAACAATCTTACAGATCTTGAGACAGAAGCTAAAATTGATTTGGAAAGCTCAGCAACAGCTCGTGGAAAACAGTTAGAGCTTGATGCACAGATTGAACTGACCAATTCTTTAATTTCTTTCATTTCTAAACAAGGACAATATCAGGTTTTACCATCAAATATTGGTTTGAATAATGCAGATGCCGCTTCTGGTATTGCATCTTATAATCAATTAGTATTACAGAGGTCAAGATTACTAGAATCTGCAACAACTGAAAACCCAATGGTTGTTGAACTTAGCAGACAGATTAATACTATGCGAACTTCAGTCTTCCAAACTCTTCAGAAAAATAAAACAGGACTGGAGCTTGCCAGAAATGAATATGTAGGAGAACAGAATAAAGTATCTGGAAAAATAGCTAAAATTCCTTCCATTGAAAAAATATTTAGAGGAATCGAAAGACAACAGCAAATTAAAGAAAATTTATATTTATTACTATTACAGAAAAGAGAAGAAACAGCAATTGCACAATCTATTACTGCGCCTAAAGCCAGGGTTATTGATAGAGCGTATGCATCTGTAAATCCTGTTGCACCAAAAAAACAAGTTATTTTATTGGCTGCTTTATTTATAGGATTGCTTATTCCGTTTTTAATCATTTACTTCTCAGAATTATTGAATAACAAAATAGTCAATAAACACGATCTGGAAAAATTAATACACGCTCCTATTATTGCAGAATTGCCTAGCCTGGAAAAAGGAGATTCAGAAATAGTTAAGGTAAATGATATTACACCTATGGCGGAAGCCTTTAGAATTCTTATCACGAATATGAATTTTATGCTTCCTAAAGAAAAGAAAGGAAAGATTGTATTTGTTACATCAACTGTAAAAGGTGAAGGAAAGACTTTTACATCTGTAAATTTAGCTTTGACACTAGCTACTCCTAAGAAAAAAGCAATTATCATAGGATCTGACATCAGAAATCCACAGCTTCAGAGGTATAATCCTGCAAGAAAAGGATTAACAGGATTAACGGAGTATTTGTATAGCACTGAGACTAAATTGGAAGATATTATTCACGTATCTTCTTTTAATCCTCATTTGGATGTAATCTACTCAGGAATGATACCTCCAAATCCAACAGAATTATTGTCTAATGGCCGTTATGAAGTTCTTTTAGAAGAATTGAAAGATAAGTACGAATATATTATTCTGGATACAGCGCCATTACTTTTGGTTACGGATACCTTCCTGATAGCAGAACTTGCAGATGCCACGATTTATGTTTCCAGATCTAAATATACAGAAAAAGCATTGCTGGAATTTGCAAATGCCAATATTGATCAGAAGAAGATTAAAAATGTTGGATTTGTACTTAATGATGTAAATAGAGAAAATCTTGGATATAGTAACAAGTACGGATATGGATATAATAACCATAGTGAACAATCATGGTTTCAAAAAATAAAAAATAAACTTAGCTAATGATGAAAACGTATAAAATAGCAGTTATTGGGCAAGGCTATGTAGGTCTTCCTCTGTCTCTTGAATTTGCCGGTCACTATCCCGTATTCGGTTTTGATATTAATACATTGCGTGTAGACCAGCTTAATAATGGACAGGACATAACGCTTGAGGCAGATCTTGATAAATTGAATGAGGGACTGAAAAAATATAATGAGTCTAATGGTACTTTAGGCTATAAAGCAACAAGCCAATTATCTGAAATTTCAGAAGCTAATGTATTTATTGTAACAGTTCCTACCCCTATAGACAAATACAATGCACCGGATCTTAATCCTTTGATTTCAGCTTCTAAAATGCTTGGTGAAATTATCAAAAAAGGAGACATTATCATTTATGAATCTACGGTATTCCCTGGGTGTACTGAGGAAGAATGTGTTCCGGTTCTTGAAAAATATTCAGGTCTTAAATTTAATGAAGACTTTTTTGTAGGATATTCTCCGGAAAGAATCAATCCGGGAGATAAAGTGAATACGCTTACAAGCGTTAAAAAAGTAACTTCTGGCTCTACAGAAGAAATTGCTGAAGAAGTTGATAATCTATATAAGAAAATAATTACAGCAGGAACTCATAAAGCTCCTAGTATTAAAGTGGCAGAAGCTTCAAAAGCTATTGAAAATGCCCAGAGAGATGTTAATATTTCTTTTGTTAATGAGTTGGCTTTAATCTTTGACAGAGTAGGTATCGATACCAATGATGTATTGGAGGCTGCCGGAACAAAATATAACTTCCTTAAATATAAACCTGGATTGGTAGGAGGACACTGTATCTCTGTAGATCCTTACTACTTGGCTCATAAAGCGGAACAATTAGGCTATCATCCTGATGTTATTTTATCAGGTAGACGTGTGAACGATTCTATTGCGAAATTTGTTGCTTCTAAAGTAGTCAAGCTTCTTATTGCGAAAGGAGGAGTAATCAAAGATTCTAATGCTCTGATTCTAGGGGTTACATTTAAAGAAAACTGTCCGGATGTAAGAAATACTAAGGTAGTTGATATTTATAGAGAACTTGCGGATTTCGGAGTCAATGTGGATATTTATGATCCATGGGCAAGTAAGGAAGAAGTGAAGCATGAATATGGAATTGATATTTTGGACGCCCTTCAGGAAGGTAAGAAATATGATTCCTTAGTTATTGCTGTTTCTCACAACGAATTCCTTGAAATGGATCTGAACAGTCTTAAAAAAGAAAATGCTGTGGTTTTTGATACCAAAGCATGTTTAGACAGAAATCTGGTAGATGCAAGATTATAACAGATAATGAACTATGATATTATAATCATTGGTGCAGGCTTGGTAGGGTTGGCTACAGCCTATCAGACCAAGCTGAAAAATCCTGATTCTAAAATTTTAATTTTAGAAAAAGAAAAGGATGTTGCACTGCACCAGTCGGGACACAATAGCGGAGTCATCCATAGTGGAATTTATTATAAACCGGGAAGCCTCAAAGCAAAAAACTGTATTGAAGGTTATAATTCAGTAATTAATTTTGCTGAGCAACATGGAATAAGATATGACCTCTGTGGTAAGATCATTGTTGCCACTTCACAGGAAGAGTTACCACTTTTAGACAATATTTATAAAAGAGGAATTGAAAACGGACTTCAGGATCTGAAATATCTTTCAAGAGAAGAATTTCGTGAAATCGAACCCCATTGTGAAGGAGTAAGAGCGATCAAGGTTCCACAAACAGGAATTATTGATTATCCTGGAATCGCTAAAAAGATTAAAGAACTTTTTGAAGAACTTGGTGGTGAAGTAAGATTTAATAATGAAGTGAAAAACATTATTAATAAAGGATCTGAAATAATAGTAATCACTAATAATTCTGAATTTAAAACCCGGAAACTGATTTCTTGTGCAGGGTTATATTCGGATAAAATAACAAAAATGACCAACGAAAAAAATGACATGGTCATTATTCCTTTTAGAGGAGAATACTATAAGATTAAAGATGAAAAGAAACATCTTGTAAAACACCTGATTTATCCTGTTCCAGATCCTAGTTTTCCTTTTTTGGGAGTTCATTTTACCAGAATGATCGATGGTAACATAGAAGCAGGACCTAATGCCGTTTTAGCTTTCAAAAAAGAAGGCTATAACTTTTTTGACTTCAACTTTAGTGAAACTATGCAAACTATGCTATGGCCGGGGTTCAGAAAGATTGTTGCAAAATATGGAAAAACCGGAATGGGAGAAATGCATCGTTCACTTTCAAAGTCTGCATTTACAAAGGCATTGCAAAAACTTCTTCCAGAGATACAGGAAAATGATCTTGTTCCCGGTGGTTCAGGAGTAAGAGCTCAGGCGTGTGACAGAAATGGAGGGCTGATTGATGATTTTGATATTGTGAAAAACGGTAATATTATTCATGTCAGAAATGCCCCTTCTCCGGCAGCTACTTCTTGCCTATCTATAGGAAATAAGATCAGTGAGCTTATAACAAATTAAATTCACACATTTGTGTGATCTCAAAAAGCAAAAATAATATGAAAATTCAAATGGTTGATCTGAAAGGTCAATATCAAAAGATAAAAAACGAAATAGATGCTGGAATTCAGGAATGTATAGACAATACAGCATTTATCAATGGTCCCGCTGTAAAAGAATTTCAACAGGATTTTGAAAAATATCTGAATGTAAAACACGTTATTCCGTGTGCTAATGGTACAGACGCTTTACAAATTGCCATGATGGCACTGGACCTTAAGCCAGGTGATGAAGTAATTTGCCCCGCATTTACTTATGTGGCAACAGCAGAAGTTATCGGACTTCTGGGATTAAAACCTGTCATGGTAGATGTGAATGAAGATACTTTCGATATTGAATTAAACGGTCTTGAAAAATATATCACGCCTAGAACCAAAGCAATTGTTCCTGTGCATCTGTATGGGCAAAGTGCAGATATGGAGAAGATCGTTGAATTTGCAAAAAAACACAATCTTTTTGTCATTGAGGATAATGCTCAGGCAATAGGTTCTGATTATACTTTTTCTGATGGTACTGTAAGAAAAACAGGAACTATCGGAGATATTGGATGTACTTCATTTTTTCCATCAAAAAACCTGGGATGCTATGGTGATGGAGGAGCATTGATGACCAATGATGACGAACTTGCGTTAAAGATCAGAATGATAGCCAATCATGGTCAGGAAAAAAAATACCACCACAAGGTTTTAGGCTGTAACTCCAGACTAGACACCATTCAGGCGGCAGTCCTAAAAGTTAAGCTTCAACATTTGGATGAATACTCTGCTGCCAGAAATAAAATGGCAGATTATTATGATGAAAATCTTGCAGGTATTTCAGAAATCCAGACTCCTAAAAGAGCAGGAAACTCTACTCATGTATTTCATCAGTATACCCTTAGGGTGAAAAACGGAAAAAGAGACGAATTACAGAAGTACCTTGCAGAAAAAAATATTCCAAGTATGGTATATTATCCTTTGCCCCTTTACAAACAGGAAGCATTTTTGCAATATGTAGAAGAAGGGTTCAGCCTTCCGGTTACAGAACAGCTTTGTGAAGAAGTTATTTCTCTTCCTGTACATACAGAGTTTGATAAGGAAGTATTGGATATTATAGTAACAGAAATTAAGAATTATTTTAATTAATATAAAGCAGATTATGTCGGATTTTTTTGCACACGAAACAGCTGTTATTGACGAAGGATGTCAGATAGGAGCCGGAACCAAAATTTGGCACTTTTCACATCTTATGACTGGATGTATTTTGGGAGAAAAATGTAATATAGGTCAGAATGTGGTTATTTCCCCTAAAGTGGTTTTAGGTAAAAATGTGAAGGTTCAGAACAATGTTTCCATCTATGAAGGTGTAACATGTGATGATGATGTGTTTTTAGGACCTTCTATGGTTTTTACTAATGTAATCAATCCAAGAAGTGCTGTAAACAGAAAAAATGAATATCTGAAAACACATGTTGGAAAAGGGGCGTCTATTGGAGCTAATGCAACAATTGTTTGTGGACATAACATTGGACAGTTCGCTTTCATTGGTGCTGGAGCCGTAGTTACAAAAGAAGTACCGGATTATGCTCTTGTTGTAGGAAATCCTGCCCGACAGATGGGGTGGATGAGTGAATTTGGACATAAGCTGCAGTTTGATGCAGAAAATATTGCTGTGTGTGAAGAAAGCGGTGAAAAATACAAATTAGAAAATAATAAAGTTTCGAAAATTTAAAAAGATTACTGATGTCTGAAAAAATAAAATTTGCAGTTGTTGGCTGCGGGCATATCGGAAAAAGACATGCCGAAATGATCTCAAGAAATGAAGAATGTGAATTAGTTGCATTGATCGATGTAAAAGATAAATCGGTACTTGGAATTGAAAGTTATGACGTTCCTTTTTTTGCATCTTTAGATGAGTTTTTGAATTCAGGGATTGAAGTGGATGTGGTTAATATTGCATCACCAAACGGATTTCATTTTGAACAATCTTATAAAGTAATCGATGCTGGAAAACATGTTGTAGTGGAAAAGCCAATGGCTTTAAATAAGCAACACGCTGAAAAACTTATTTTCCAGGCATTACATAAACACAAGCAGGTTTTTGCTGTAATGCAAAACCGTTACTCTCCACCTTCTGCCTGGATAAAAGAAATGGTTGAGAGCGGCAAATTAGGACAAATATACATGGTTCAGCTTAATTGCTACTGGAATCGTGATGACAGATACTATAAACCGGAATCCTGGCATGGGAAACTTGATTTGGATGGAGGAACTCTATTTACCCAATTTTCTCACTTTATAGATATAATGTATTGGTTATTTGGTGATATTACTAATATTAAAGCAAAATTTGCAGACTTCAATCACAAAGATCTTACTGATTTTGAAGATTCAGGATTTATCAGTTTTGATTTTGTAGATGGCGGTATGGGAGCTCTGAATTATTCTACTTCCGTTTGGAACCAAAATCTTGAAAGCTCAATGACGATTATTGCTGAAAACGGTGCTGTAAAAATAGGAGGTCAGTATATGGATAAAGTTGAAGTATGTAATGTAAAAGATTATGTAATGCCGGAATTGGCTCCAACAAATCCAGGAAATGATTATGGTGCATATAAAGGATCTGCAGCTAACCATCATTATATTATCGAAAACGTAGTAGATGTATTGAAGGGTAGAAGTACGATTACTACCAATGCTTTAGAAGGATTGAAGGTAGTTGATATTATAGAAAGAATTTACGCTCTTAAAAAAAATTAACGATTATGAACTTTAAAAAAGTTTTGGTTTTAGCACCTCATACAGATGATGGTGAATTAGGTGCTGGTGGTTTTATTTCAAAATTGGTAGATGAAGGTGCTGAAGTCTTTTATATGGCATTTTCTACCGCTGAGGAATCTGTACCGGAAGGTTTTCCTAAAGATATCTTGAAAACAGAAGTTAAAGCGGCTACAAAAGTTCTAGGGATTAAAGAAGAAAATGTAATAATTTTTAACTATCAGGTACGTAAGCTTAACTATGCAAGACAAGAAATATTAGAGGAATTAATAAGATTCAAAAGAATCCATCCGGATATTGATCTTGTATTGATACCAAGCATCAATGATATTCATCAGGATCACTCAACGATTGCTAATGAAGGAATAAGAGCATTTAAGACAAAATCTATATTTAGCTATGAACTTATCTGGAATAACCTTTCTTTTAATACTCAAAGCTATGTATCTCTCGAAGAAAAACATATCAATAGAAAAATCAATGCTTTAAAAGAATATAAATCGCAGGGTTTCAGAGATTATTTGAGTGCCGATTTTATAAGATCTTTAGCCGTTGCAAGAGGTGTGCAGTTTGGTGTAAAATATGCTGAAACTTTTGAAGTCGTAAGATTTTCAATAAAATAATAAATTTATGGTGATACTTAAAGAAATAGTTGAAACGCTTAAACCTATAGAAGTAATAGGAAATACTGATAGAAATGTTATTAACGCTATTCAGTTGGATGAAGAAAATCAAAGGGATGATGTACTTATGTGGGTATCTGCCAAGTTTAGTGATAAACTTAAAAATATTTCAAAAGGTATCATCTTATGTGGTAGCTTGCCAGAAATTGTAAATAATGACTGTACCTATTTACTGTTTGAAAACCCAAGATTAGCTTTTCAGAAAGTTCTTACTGAATTTTTTATGCCCGCAAAAAAAATAGGAATTTCGGGTACAGCCATTATAGGGAATAATGTTAAAATAGGAAAAGATGCTTACGTGGGAGAATATGTTGTGATAGAAGATAACTCCGTTATTGGGGCTTATACTACTATTGATCACCATACAACCATTAAGAATGACACTATTATTGGAGAGAATGTTATTATTGGTGCCAATAATACAATAGGCGGCGTAGGGTTCGGATATGAAAAAGATGAAACCGGCGAATATGTTTTTATTCCACATATCGGAAATGTTGTTATTGGTAATAATGTTGAAATAGGAAATAATACTTGTATAGACAGAGCTGTATTAGGAAGTACAGTTCTTATGGATAATGTAAAAGTGGATAACCTTGTTCATATTGCTCATGGAGTACAAGTGGGAAGAAATAGTCTTGTTATTGCTAATGCAATGGTAGCAGGAAGTGTACAAATAGGTGAAAATACCTGGGTAGCTCCATCTTCCTCTATCATTAATCAGAAGAAGATCGGAAATAATGTTACAATCGGTTTATCTGCTGTTGTTGTAAAGAATGTTGAAGATGGGCAGACGGTAATAGGAAGCCCTGCGGAAGAAATATCGAAGGCATTGGCTAAGAAAAAAATTATGAATGAAAAATTATTTAAATAGTTTTGAATTTTAAAAATATTTTAAATAGTGTAAAATCGAATTCTTTTTTACAAAATGTAGCAATTCTATCGAGTGGAACTGTCATCAGTCAGCTAATAGTAATTGCTACTTCTCCACTTCTTTCCCGGATGTATTCTGTTGAATCATTTGGAATTCTTTCTATTTTTACAAGTTTTACAGTATTTCTAGCTGTTCTTTCGACTGGGCGTTATGAATTGGCAATTGGACTTCCTAAAGAAGACGGTAAAGCTTCTGTAATATTTAAACTCATTATCTATATTGCCATTTCAGTGTCATCACTGTATTTGGTTCTGATTTTTTTATTAAAAAATGTTTTTCATATCCATGATAAAACACAGTTTCTTTCAAATAATGAGGCATATATAGCTCCGTTGTATATTTTCTTTGGTGCCATTTATTCTGCATTGGGATATTGGAATCAGAGAAATAAGAAATATAAAAAAATTACATTTGCAAATGCAATACAAGTAATTACATCTTGTATATTTAGCATTATATTAGGAATATTGGGTTATAATAATGGGATGATAATAGGGATGGTAATGGGAATTTTTAGTTCTATACTTTATCTGTCCTTAACAGATAAGGAACTAAGGAACTACTTAAAATCTCAACCTGGGGAGCTAAAAAATATGGCAAAAGAATATTCTTCTTTCCCCAGATATATGATTATATCTGATATGTCACTTACAGCTTGCCAGCAATTTATCCCAATATTATTTTCTGTTTTGTATAATACGACAATTGTTGGCTTTTTTTCAATGGCTAATAGGATGATAAGGCTTCCAAACATTGTTATTACAACCTCAGTAGGAAACGTTTTTAGAAATGAAGCTATTGACGAGATCAGAGAAAAAGGAAATTGTAAGGATCTTTATAAATCTACGATTAAAAAGCTTGCCTTAATGTCGTTTCCAATATACTTACTCGTATTTATTATTTCGCCTAAATTATTTGTTTTTGTTTTTGGTGAAAAATGGGAAATTGCAGGTTATTTTGCCAGAATTTTATCCGTGATGCTTTTGATAGAATTTGTAGTTACTCCTCTTAATACTTTATTTTATGTAGTGGGCAAACAAAAAATATTAATGCGATTGCAGGTAGTAAACGCATTATTAGTTTTTATTTCGATTTATTCCGGATATTATTTCTTCAAAGATTATTATATTTCATTAATACTATTTTCTGGAGTTTCTATATTATCAAATATTGTTTTCTTAATTTTCACAAATAAATTATCAAAAGGTGTACACTGAAAAAATAAATAAACTACAAGTTACTTTTTTAGTATTGATGCTTTATGGATATGAGCTTATATCTTTCTTTCCTAGTTTATTAAATATGGAATCATCAAGGCCTGTATCTGTAGCATATAGGGTATTGGTATTCTTTCTTGGAACTTTGGTGGTTTTAAAAAACAAACCTAGATTAACAAGTCAACACTTTTTAATATACTTTTTTTGGTTTCTGTATTTGTTAAGATTATTTTATGATACAGCATTAACTTCAAAAACAATAGAATCTCCTTTAGTAGATTATTGGGCGTTTTCTACCTCTATTCTTATTTGCATTCTTGCATGTTCTTCAAATTTTTCAAAGAATACTATTATATCAGTAAGAAAATGGGTGTTGATTGTTTTATATATCGTTAATATTTGGGGGCTATATAACAATATTACACAACCTCAGATTGTTCCCGATGACGTACTTGTGAGAGCAGATGCCAATGCAGCGCTTAATACAGTTTCTTTCGGAAGATCTGCTGCTGTTATGTTCTTTATTTGTTTCACCATATTTCTTGGTAAAAATAAAGCTTGGCACAAGGTTGTACTTGCCTTAGGGATGGGCTTAAGTTTTTTCAATTTATTTATGGCAGGGTCTAGGGGGCCATTATTACAACTTATGATTGCAGTACTTGTATATCTTTTCTATGCAAGGCAACTAATTCAGAAAAAATATGTATTTCTGTTTATTGGAGTAGTCATTGCAGTTATCTGCATTTTCCCTGAATATTTAAATATTTCAGATTTGATTTTTGAACGATTTAAAGAAACGGGCTTTTCATCTAATGACAGTGACAGATATAGAGCAGAATTATTTAAATCTGCTTGGAATCAGTTTCTAGATAATCCCTTTTTTGGTGATTCTATTGAAACCATTTTTGGAAGGACTTACCCTCACAATTTAATACTTGAATCTTTAATGGCAATGGGCTTTGTAGGTGGCATAATGTCTATTATTATTATCATTATATCACTTATAAATGCAGTGGAATATATTAAAATTCCATACTATAACTGGATAGGAGCAATGCTATTAATGGATGTTATTGCTTCTTTTTCTGCTGGCTCAATAGTAAATTTTATGTTGCTATGGCCATTATTATCATTAACAATGAACAAGGAAAATAAAAATGCAAAGTAAAAAAATAGTAATGCTACAGGATTTTTTTGGTTTTGATTACACTTACCAAGAAAATTTATTAACAAAATATTATGTCGAATTAGGGCATGAAGTAGTTCTTATCTCTTCTACTTATGAATCTGTATTTGATTATATTAAGGATAAGTATGACAAAACAAAAGAGAAATCCGTATCCGAGCATTTGGGTGCAAAAATAATACGACTCCCATACAGCTTAAATATATTACATAAGCTGAAAAAGCATGCTGGTGTATATGAAATTCTGGAAGAAGAGAAGCCCGATCTTATTTATGCTCATGATATACATCTTAATTTAAAAGAGGCGGTAAAATATGTAAAGAAACATCCTGAATGTAAAATTATTATGGATTACCATGCGGATTTTAGTAATTCTGCTAACGGGTGGATCTCTTTAAATATCTTGCACAAGATTCTTAGAAAACACATTTTATATAAATACATTAAATATATTAAACGTATTTTTCCAATTATTCCGGCAAGTGCATATTTTCTTAATAAAGTTTATAGTGTGCCCTATGAGGACATGAAATTATTACCTCTGGGTTGTGATTATTTAAAATCGCTCGAAGTTATTCAAAATACCGATCAGTTAGCAATTAGGAAAAAATATGGAATCGATGAAGATGCATTTGTAATCATCACTGGAGGTAAGTTTGACCCTTTAAAACAAACCGAAGTATTAATTAATGCAGTGGAAAAAATTAATGATTCTAAGATACATCTTATCGTATTTGGTAAAGCCAGTGAGGAAAATATTGAATATGAAAATAAATTAAAAGGTTTAGTTGAAAAAGCTAATATACATTTTACAGGTTGGTTGAACAACGACTCTGTATTAGAATTGATGGCTGTGTCTGATATTGCAGTTTATCCTGCAAGCCAATCTGTTATATGGCAGCAATCTATTGGAATGCATTTACCTTTGATATTGGGAGATCTTGGAGGACAAGAACCAGAATATCTTAATCTGCACAATAATATAATTGCTTTAAAAACGGATGAAATTACATCTGAGAATATAGAGAATCATATAATTAATTTGAAAAATAATCCGGATTTACTTCAGGAAATGAAAGATGGAGCAAAAAAAGTTGCCTCAGAATATTTAGACTATAGGATTATATGTAAAACAACTCTTGAAGTACTTGAATCAGAAACATAAATAATGAAAACAATCTTTCAAATTAGTAGTGAAGTTAATAGTGGCTCAGTAGGACGGATCGCAGAACAGATCGGAGAGCAGGTATTGTTAAAAGGTTGGAAGAGCTATATAGCATATGCAAGAGATAACTTGCCGAGTAAGTCAGAGACTATAAGAATTGGTAATAAGTTTGATTTAATTTCTCATGCACTGTTGACGAGAATAACTGATCGGCATGGATTTGGCTCCAGGAAAGCGACATTAAAACTAATTGATGAGATAAAAAAAATTAATCCCGATCTTATCCAGCTGCAACATATGCATGGATATTTTCTTAATATTGAAATTCTATTTAATTATTTAGCAGAGTCTCAGATTCCTGTCGTATGGACTTTTCATGATTGCTGGTCCTTTACGGGACATTGCGCTTATTATGATTTAGTCAATTGTCAAAAATGGCAGACCGAATGTAATCATTGCCCTCAAAAAGGAGAGTATCCTAAAAGTATTTTGTTGGATAACTCTTTTAGAAACTTTTACGATAAAAAAAGGATATTCAATTTACCAGAAAATATGACGATTGTACCTGTATCTGATTGGCTTAAACAAGAAACTGAAAAATCATTTTTTAAAAATAAAAATATCAGGGTTATACATAATGGAATAGATTTAGATAAATTTAAAATCCAAAACACTGAAAATGTTAATAAAAAATATAATTTAACGAACAAATTTTTAATTTTAGGAGTGGCAAGTCCTTGGGACACACGTAAAGGACTTCAGTATTTTGTGAAATTATCTGAAATGTTACCTCCGGAATATCAAATTTTATTAGTAGGCTTAAGCAAAGAACAAATAAAAGATCTTCCGAAAAATATCATTGGTTTGGAGAGAACTGAAAATGTGCAGGAATTAGCTGAATTATATTCAGCAGCAGATATATTTTTGAATCCAACTTTAGAGGAAGCATTAGGATTAACTAATCTTGAAGCTCAGGCTTGTGGAACTCCAGTCATTACTTTTAATTCAGGGGGGTCTCCTGAAACAATTTGCGAAGCAACAGGAATTGTTGTTGAAAAGGGAAATGTAGATGGCCTTATTAAGGCAATTCAAACGATTAAGGAAAACGGAAAAGCGTTTTATTCGATAAATTGCAGAACACGAGTTGAATCTTTTTTTGATAAAAAAAATAAGTTCAGAGAATATATAGAACTTTATGAGGATATATTAAATAAATAACTAAGTTTGGTACTTTAGCAAACCTTTAAAATAATTTGGTATGAAAAAAATCTTGTTATTGTCGTTCTTTTTTTTAATGTCTTGTAATTCATCCTCACAAATGAAAAATAATCAAACAAAATTTTATTATTCATTAGGAAAGGTGGGGAACAAAGCAGACAATTATTTTAAACAGATAGGAGGTGTTGAAGCTGGTTTTTTAGATGAAGGACAATTTATTTCCAAAACAGGAGATAAGTATTATCTGAATAAAGACTTATTAGAAAAAGAAATCAATAGGGGAGTACCCGATAAAAATGCAAAAGGTATTGTTTATATAGATCTGGAAATGCCATTTGAAGATATGAATGGTAAAGATAAGAACCTTGCTATGAAAGGGATGAACTATTGCCTTGAAGTATTAAAATATGCAAAAAAAGCAAGACCAAATATAAAATGGGGCTTTTATGGATTTCCATTTACAAGTGTTTGGGGAGCCAATAAAGAATTTTATGATGATCAAAATAAATTTTCACCTTTGTTGAAAGAATGTGATATTTTCTTCCCCTCATTATATACTTTTTATAGTAATCGTGCAGCCGTACTTGCTAATGGTAATTATCTGGAAAATAACCTCAATGGAGCCATAAAGTTAGGGCTTCAGTATAAAAAACCTGTTTATGTATTTATGTGGCATAGATATCATAATAGTAACGAAAAAGACAGTATGAAAGAAATTCCGGATAATATATGGAAGGATCAAATGGAAACTCTTGCTAGTCAAAATGTAAATGGTAAATTTGTGGACGGAATTTTATGGTGGGGAGCTGACGCCTACTTTTATGAGAGACCTGAAGCTGAAAATATGAGAAAAGAATTTAAGGGAACATTAAACAGCTTCATTACTCATAATGATGAATCAATAATAAGAAAAGCAAAGATAATAAACGACGTTTTACAAAGTAAAAAATGATGAATAATAGACCATATCAAATCTGTACAAAAACAATAATGGATACTACAGACCCTAATATTATTTTTAATGAAAAAGGGGAAAGTGATTATTATACTAATTTTAAAGAAAATATTGAACCGAATTGGCATACAGATCAGCAAGGATATGATGAATTGATGAAAATCGCTGATAGAATCAAAAAAACATCCAAAAATAAAGATTTTGATTGTATTATAGGATTAAGCGGAGGATTGGACAGCTCTTATGCCGCCTATGTGGCAAAAGAAATCATGGGAATCCGTCCTTTAATTTTTCACGTAGATGCAGGATGGAATACAGATAAAGCAGTAGGTAATATTGAAAAATTGATCAATGGTCTGAATCTCGATCTATATACGGAAGTAATTAATTGGGAAGAAATGAAAGATCTACAGGTTGCATTTCTGAAGTCTCAAATTTCAGACCAGGATTTACCTCAGGACTATGCTTTCTTTTCCGCACTTTATAAATTTGCCAGAAAGAATAAAATCAATTATGTACTTACAGGAAGTAATTTCTCAACAGAATGTTGTAGAGAGCCAGAAGAATGGGGGGGATTTCCTGGTATAGATACTACTTTAGTGAAAGATATTCATTCTAAATTTGGAAAAAGACCTCTTAAAACATTTCCATTGGTCGATATTCTTTCTTACAAAATTCTTTACAAATATGTATATGGAATGGAAGTATTTAAACCATTAAATCTTGTTCCATTTAATAAAAAAGATGCAGAGACACTCTTGGTTGATAAATTTGGATGGGAACCATTCCAGCATAAGCACCATGAGTCAAGATTCACCCGTTTTTACGAAGATTATTGGCTGCCAAGAAAATTCGGGTATCAAAAAAGAAAAGCACATTTTTCTTCACTTATTCTTACAGGTCAGATGACCAGAGAAGAGGCTTTAGACAGAGTATCAAGACCTGAACTTTCAGAAGAATTCTTACAAAAAGAGTTTGAATATGTTGCCAATAAATTAGATCTTACGAAAGAAGAGCTCCAGGAGATCTTTGAAGGAGAAAATAAAACATATAAGGAGTATAAAAATAAAATGGGTATCATCAAATTTGGTGCCCAGACTATGCAGAAGCTAGGTTTAGAAAAGAGATTATTCAGATGATAACAATTATAGATTACGGTGTAGGAAATATTAATGCTTTTGTAAATGTTTACAAAAGAGTAGATGTGCCTGTAAAAATTGCTAAGACAAAAGAAGATCTGGAAGGAGCACAAAAGCTTATTCTTCCTGGAGTAGGACATTTTGATCATGCCATGACTCAGCTGAATAATTCAGGAATGAGAGACCGACTTGATGATTTAGTACTGAATCACAAAATACCTGTCATTGGAATTTGTGTGGGAATGCAGATGATGGCAAACAATAGTGATGAAGGAAGCATGGAAGGTCTTAAATGGATTGATGCTACTGTTAAAAAATTTGATGAAACCAAAATCAAACAGGTTACCAGGCTGCCTCATATGGGTTGGAATGATGTAAAACCTGTAAAAGATGTAGGGCTATTCAAAGGACTGGAAGAAAATTCAATTTTTTATTTCCTCCATACCTATTATTTTGAATGCAATAATAATGAAGATATTATGGCTGTTACAGAATATGGGGGAGAATTTGCTTCTGCAGCACATCACGAAAATAAATACGGGATACAATTCCATCCGGAAAAAAGTCACCATTATGGTGAGATTTTATTACACAATTTTGCAAAACTTTAAGAGTCTATGTTAAGACCCAGAATTATACCATCTCTTCTTATTCAAGATAACGGGCTTGTAAAAACAGTCAACTTTAAAAATCCCAAATATGTGGGAGACCCTATCAATGCGGTAAGAATATTCAATGAGAAAGAAGTTGATGAACTTGCTATATTCAATATTGATGCTACAGATAAAGGATTAGAACCCAATTATAGCTTAATTGAAAGAATTGCTAATCAATCGAGAATGCCTCTTTGCTATGGTGGCGGAGTAAAAACCGTGGAACAGGCACAGAGAATTTTTGGACTTGGAATAGAGAAAATTGCACTTTCTTCCGCTGTTCTTCAAAACCCTCAATTGATCACTCAAATTGCGGAAAGGGTAGGAGCACAAAGCGTTATTGTTGTACTAGATGTAAAGAAAAAGCTTTTTGGAGGTTATGAGGTTTATACTCATAATGGTAAAAAATCTACAGGCATTAATCCTTTTAAATTTGCAGAAGAAGCTCAGAAGTTAGGGGCGGGAGAAATTATTATCAATTCAATCGATCAGGATGGTGTTATGAAGGGATATGATATGGGGCTGATTGATAAGGTGAGAGAAAAGATTTCATTACCGCTTACTGTTTTAGGAGGAGCAGGTTCTTTGAATGATATTAAACAAGTTGTAGATAAACACGGAATAATTGGGGTTGCAGCAGGCAGTCTATTTGTATTTAAAGGAGTATACAAAGCTGTATTGATCAATTACCCTACTTTTGAAGAAAAGGAAAAACTAAGACAAAAATAATCTTCAATTATAAAAAAGAATAAATCCAATCATATTGAAATTCAAAACTTTTCTTTTTTGTAGAAAATGTTTAATGAATATCAAAAATATAGATAGGTTAAGCAACACATTATGCAGATAAGAGATAAAATACTTCTTATAACAGGCGGAACTGGTTCATTTGGTACTGCTGTTTTAAGAAAATTCATAAATACCGATCACTTCAAAGAAATCAGGATTTTTTCACGTGATGAGAAAAAACAGGATGATATGAGAAATCAGTTTAAAAATGATAAACTGAAATTCTATATCGGAGATGTAAGAGATTATAAAAGTATTGAGCCTGCCATGAGAGGAGTAGATTATGTTTTCCATGCAGCAGCTCTTAAACAGGTCCCTTCATGTGAATTTTTCCCGATGCAGGCTGTAAAAACAAATGTAGAAGGAACTCAGAATGTTATTGATGCAGCAGCCAGAAATAATGTAAAAAAAGTAATCTGTTTAAGTACGGATAAAGCTGCCTATCCTATTAACGCAATGGGAATATCTAAGGCGATGATGGAAAAAGTAGCTGTAGCCGCATCTAGAAATCTTGAAGAAACAGTAGTTTGTCTTACAAGATATGGTAATGTAATGGCTTCCAGAGGATCTGTAATTCCATTATTTATAAAACAGATTAAAAATGGTGACCCGATTACGATAACGGATCCTAATATGACTCGATTCCTGATGTCGTTAGAAGAAGCGGTAGATCTTGTTTTATTTGCTTTTGAACATGGAAATCCAGGTGATTTATTTGTCAATAAAGCTCCTGCAGGAACAATAGGTGATCTGGCTCAGGCATTAAAAGATATGTTTAAAGCAGAGAACCCAATAAAAATAATAGGAACAAGACACGGAGAAAAATTATATGAAACTCTTTGCACTCGTGAAGAGATGCTAAAAGCAGAAGATATGGGTGATTTCTACAGAATTCCTGCAGATAACAGAGATTTGAATTATGCACAGTATTTCTCCGAAGGACTGGAAGATATATCCAAAATTGAAGATTACCATTCTCATAATACAGAACAGCAGGATGTGGAGGGAATGAAAAAGCTTTTGTTGAAACTTCCTCTTATAAGGAAAGAGGTATTGGGAGAAGATGTAATGCAATATCCTGATTAAAAAATATGTGATAATGAATACACCTGAAATTTTTGAAGGCGGAAAACATTCAGATAGGAGAGGAAGTCTCTTTTTCAACAATAATTTTGATGCTTCTGAGATTAAAAGAATATATTGTATAGAAAATACAGATCTGAATTTTATAAGAGGCTGGACAGGACATAAAATTGAACAGCGTTGGTTTTCTGCACTTCAGGGAAGTTTTACAATAAAACTAATCAAAATTGATGATTGGATCACCCCATTGAAAAGATCAGAAATTCTAAAATATCACTTAAATGCTGAAAAGCTTGATGTACTTCATATTCCCAGTGGATATGTCAGTGCTATCCAGGCTGATGAAGAAGGGGCAAAATTATTAGTAATGGCAAATTACTCTTTAGGAGAAATAGATGATGATTATCGTTTTCCTATAGATTATTTTGAAAATTTATAACATGAAAAGAATAGGAATTACAGGGCAGAATGGATTTGTAGGATCTCATTTATATAATACTATAGGCCTTGCTCCTGAGGAATTTGAAAGAATTGATTTTGAAAAAGAATTTTTCAGTGACTCAGAAAAATTAGACCGTTTTGTAAAACAATGTGATGTTATTGTACATTTAGCGGCAATGAACCGTCACACTGATCCGGAGGTTATTTTTAATAATAATATCAATCTAGTCAAAGAATTAATAGATTCTTTGGAAAGAACAGGATCCAAAGCTCATGTTCTGTTTTCATCCTCTTCTCAGGAAGAAAAAGATAACCTGTACGGAAAATCTAAAAAAGAAGGAAGAGAGCTGTTTTCAGAATGGGCAAAAAGATCTGGAGGTATTTTTACCGGTATGATCATTCCAAATGTTTTCGGACCTTTTGGGAAGCCTAATTATAATTCCTTTATCGCGACATTTTGTCATAAACTTACCCATGGAGAAGCTCCCAGCATAGATAATGACGGAGAAGTCAGACTGATTTATGTAGGAGAACTTGTTCAGGAAATCATAAATAATATCCAAACTGGAGAAACCAGAGAATTATATGAAGTTTCCCATACTTCAGTGAATAAAGTTTCAGAAGTACTTGAGAAGCTGGGGAACTTTAAGCAACTTTATTTTGATAACGGAGAAATTCCGGAACTGAAGACAAAATTTGATTTAAATCTGTTCAATACTTTCAGATGTTACTTTGATATAGAACACCACTATCCTGTAAAATTTACACAACATGTAGATCCGAGAGGTGCCTTCGTGGAAGTAATTCGTTTGGGAATTGGTGGGCAATGCTCTTTCTCTACAACAGTTCCAGGAATCACCAGAGGAAATCATTTTCATACCAGAAAAATAGAAAGGTTTGCTGTAATAAAAGGAAAAGCGTTGATACAATTAAGAAAAATTGATACAGATGAAGTCTTGGATTTTTATCTGGATGGAAACGAGCCTGCCTACGTAGATATGCCTATCTGGTATACGCATAATATTAAAAATATAGGAGAAGAAGAATTATATACAATTTTTTGGATCAATGAACCTTTCAATCCGGAAGATTCCGATACTTACTTTTTAAATGTTTAGATATGGAGATCATAAAGAAAAGTAATGTTGAATTTCTTTTTATTTTTTTCCTGACTTTTGGGTATATCTTTTTCTATTCATTTTCTCGTCCGTTAGATATTTCGAATGAACTTTTCTCGGTTCCTTTTCGTATTGTTTTGTTGTTGATGAGCTGTTATATTATTTATGCAAATTTTGAAACAATAAAGAAGAGGAAATTAACAGTTATTTTTACCATTCTTTTTTGGATTTTCTATCTTATTAAAGCGAATTATAGTTTTAATAATGATATTTATTTACAAAAAATATTAAATAATGAACAAAAAATATATATAAGAATTATCTGTCTGAATCTGATACCCTATATTGCTGTTCTAAGTATCAATTTTTCAAAAAAAATTACAGTTAAACTTAATAATTTAATTTTTAACTTTTTATTGATCTTATTGGGGATAAGCTGCTTATATACAATATTTGTGTATACAGAATTTGAAAAATCAAGTGGGATTTTCGCTGGATATTATATCAGTACAGGACATTACGGTTTATCTTTATTAATCATATCTGTTTTTTATTATTTTCAATCACCTCAAAAATTATTAAAGCCAATTTTAGGAATTCTAATAGGTATTTTTACTATTTTCAGTGCTTCTGCAAGAAGTCCTATATTGGCAGCGTTTATTATTATATTGATGGCATTGCTATATATAAATAAATTAAAATATTGGATTGCATTACTTTCTTTTGTTCTTCTGTTCATTGTGAGTATCTATATTTTAAAACAATCGTCTGTGGCTGACTTTGAATTTATTACCAGAATGTATGATGCTATTTTTGAAGGTAATGGATATGGTAGAGCTTATTATTTAACAAAAGGATGGGTTATTTTTAAAAATAACATACCTTTCGGAGGACGTATTTTATTTGAAGATGGTTTGTATCCACATAATATTTTCATTGAAGTATTGATGAGTATGGGAATTGTTGGTATCATTTTATTTTTTCTGTATTTTAAAGATGTAGGGAAATTTAGAATAAAATATATCAGAAATAATATATACTATTTACCATTTGTTTTGTTTTTTATTCAATACTTTGTTCTTGTTTTAACTTCATATAATATATTTGCAAACTTGGAGTTTTGGACTTTTTCAGCAGTATTTATATCTATAATTTTATTTTGTAATGATGAAGAAATTAAAAGTAATGACGGTCGTAGGAACACGACCGGAGATTATTAGATTATCAAGAGTATTATCAGCTTTGGATGCTTCTGAAGCTGTAGAACATATTATTGTCCACACAGGGCAGAATTACGACTATGAGCTTAACCAGATTTTCTTTGAAGATCTTGGATTAAGAAAACCGGACCATTTTCTCGAGGCAGCTGGGAAATCAGCTACGGAGACAGTAGGGAATATCCTGATCAAGATAGATCCGCTTTTAGAAGAATTACAGCCGGATGCCTTCCTGGTTTTAGGAGATACCAACTCATGTCTTTGTGCAATACCAGCTAAAAAAAGACAGATTCCGATTTTCCATATGGAAGCAGGGAACAGATGTTTTGATCAGAGAGTACCGGAAGAAACCAATCGTAAAATCGTAGACCATACTTCAGATATTAATTTAACATATTCTGATATTGCCCGTGAATATTTGTTGAGAGAAGGTCTGCCTGCAGACAGAATTATCAAAACAGGATCACCAATGTTTGAGGTTTTGAATCACTACTTACCTCAGATAGAAAGCTCAGATGTTTTAAAGAGATTAAACTTAGAAGAAGGGAAGTATTTCGTAGTTTCCTCTCACAGAGAAGAAAATATCAATTCTGAGAGAAATTTTAGAGGGCTGATGGAGTCTTTAAATGCGATTGCTGAAAAATATCAATATCCAATCATTGTATCAACGCATCCGCGAACGAAAAATATGATTGATAAAATGCAGTTGGAAATGCGTCCTGAAATTCAATTTCTGAAACCTTTAGGATTCCATGATTATAATGCACTTCAAATGAGAAGTTATGCCGTATTATCTGATTCCGGAACAATTTCTGAAGAATCATCAATTCTTAATTTTAGGGCATTAAATATCAGAGAGGCTCACGAAAGACCTGAAGCAATGGAAGAAACTTCTGTAATGATGGTAGGGCTTTCACCTGAAAGAATTTTACAAGGATTAGTTCAGCTTCAGCAGCAGAAAGTAGGAAAAGAAAGAAATTACAGACCTGTATCAGATTATTCTATGCCGAATGTTTCTGAGAAAATGGTGAGAATTATTTTAAGTTACACAGATTACGTGAACAGAGTGGTCTGGAGAAAATAAATATAATGGCTAAAAAAGTATTAATACACAGTATTGTTTTTGCTCCGGATGCAGTTTCAACGGCTTATCTTTATAATGATATTGCTTATAACTTAAAAAAGAATGGCTTTGAAGTTGAAGTACTTTCAACAATGCCGCATTATAATAAAGTTGATCTGAATAAAACAAAATTCCAGAAGAAATTTTTAGGACTTTACTATATCAGTGATTATAAGGGAATCAAGGTTTATCATGTACCTCAAAAAAAATATGAAAGTGTTCTTTTACGTGGGTTTATTATGGTTTACTGGCATGTATTATCATTCTTTTTAGGAATGAGAATAAAAAATGTTGATGTTATTATCAGCCCTTCTCCACCTCTTACAATTGCATTGGTATCTATTGCTTTAGCAAAACTTAAAAAAGCGAAATTTATATATAATGTTCAGGAAATTTATCCCGATTTCTTTGTAAATCAAGGGAAAATGAAATCACAGTTTGTTTTAAAGCTTCTTAAAAAACTTGAAAAATTCGTTTATAAACATTCTGATTCTTTAATAACGATAGATCAGAATTTTAAAAACACATTGGCTCCCAGAATGGAAAACCCTGGAAAAATTGAAATTATTGCCAATTTTGTTGACACTGAACTTTACCATCCCATAGAAAGTCCGGTTGTAAACAGCCAGTTGTTTCCTGCGAGTAATAATCTGAAAGTAATGTATGCCGGTAATATAGGTTTTGCTCAGGATTGGGATCCACTGATAGAAGTTGCAAAGAAAACAAAAGGAATGCCTATCAGTTATTTTGTGATCGGTGATGGAGCCTGCAGATCCTGGCTAAAGGCTGAAATTGAAACACATCAGCTAACCAATATAAGCCTTATTGATTATCAGGCACGGGAAAGTATTCCGCATGTTATTAACTATGCGGATCTGCATTTTATCTTTATGAATAAAAAACTGGAGAAAGATGGGCTGCCTTCAAAAGTTTATACAATTATGGCCTGCAAAAAACCTTTATTAGTGATCAGCAATAAAAATACTCCTCTTTATGATCTGTTAGAAAATACTGATGCGGCATTTTTAATTGAGAATTCGTCCAATAATGTCAATGAGGAATTATTTACTGTCTTATCAGAAGCATTAAATAATAAAGACAGATTGAAGCAGATGGGAGAGAAAGGTTTTGAAATGGTGCAGAAAGACTATACCAAAGAAAAGGTCACTGAAAAGTATTATAAACACATCGATAATTTAATAAATCATTAACCAGACGTAGATGAAAATAATTATTATAACCCAGGAAGATGCTTTTGTTGTTCCTAAAAATATTGAAAAGATTCTGCATTTGGAAAATGTAGAGCTTTTAAAAGTAATAGATATTGATTCCAACTACAGTTTGGTTAATAAGAAATCTTACTTTATAAAGGGTTTTGGATTACTTCAAACCATCAAAATGGGCCTGAAAGTAGTTTCAGCCAAAGTTCTGAACTTGATAGATACCGTTACATCTTATAAACTTGCGATTAAACCTAAAAGCTTGAAAGCTGTTTCAGAAAGATATAATATTTCATTTGATAGAATCAAGAATCCAAATTCGGCAGAATTTCTGGAAGAAGTCAGAGCTTTGCAGCCGGACCTTATCGTATCTTATTCTGCTCCGGTGGTGTTTAAAGAAGCCTTATTAAAGATTCCTAAACATGGGTGTATCAATTTGCACTGTTCTTTTTTACCCCAGTATGCTGGAGTAATGCCTAGCTTTTGGACATTGTATAAAAAAGAAAAAACAACAGGAGCTACTGTACATTATATGGATTCAAAAATTGATAACGGAGCCATTTTAAACCAAAAAGAAATAGAAATTTCTGAAAACGAAACCATGTTTTCATTAATTTTGAAGAGTAAAGAAATTGGTGGAAATCTAATGTGTGAAACCATTCGCGATATTCAAAATTCAAATATTAAAATTAAAGAGAATTTTGCAGAAAAAGGAAGCTACTTTACGTGGCCTACAGTTGAGCAGTTCCAGGATTTTACAAAAAACGGAGGTAGATTGATATGAAAAAATATGCTGTACTTAGTATGGATGTGGAGGATTGGTTCCACCTGGACTATTTTACAAAAGAAGACTGTGATCAGAGCCAATCTACTTTAGACGGTTTAGATATTTATTTGGATATTTTAGATCAATATGGTATTAAAACTACTTTTTTTATTGTAGGAGAGCTTGTAGAGGTTTTACAAGATAAGATTAAGATTATTAAAGAGAAAGGCCATGAAATCTGCCTTCATTCATATGCCCACAAGAGACCTCTTCAACTGAGTCTTGATGAATTCAGAAAAGATACCGTGGAAGGAATGAATTCATTCAAAAAATTCACAGGACTTGAAGTGGATGGCTATAGAGCTCCATGCTTTAGTTTAGACAGAGATCGTTTGGAGATTTTAAGAGAGCTTGGTTTTACCTTTGATTCCAGTAAAATAAAATTTGATGCTCATGATCTCTATGGAAGGATTAATCTTGATGATTTTGAAGAATTTAATCCTACCATATACAAACAAGGTCCGTTTTATGAATTCGAAGCTTCCACTGTCGAAGTATTTGGGAAAAATTTACCGGTTTCAGGTGGAGGGTATTTAAGGATCTTCCCTTGGGGACTTACCAAAATGCTTTTGAATAAATATTTCAAAAAGAATCAGCATTACTTCTTTTATATACATCCATTCGAATTCTCCAGAAATTATAATATTATAGTTCCTGAAAATACAGACTTCAAAACGAAGATCAGATTTAATCAGGGAAGAAAAAGTGTTGAAAATAAAATGCACAAACTTATTAAACTGTTAAAAGAGAATAATTATGAGTTTGTTACATTTAATCAAATAATTAAAAATGAAAGCTAAACTTCTTTTGACAGGAGCAAGTGGCTTTATAGGCTCTCAATTGCACAAAGCCCTGGCTTCAGAATTTGAAGTAACTGCTCTTGCTTCAACGGAAACAAACGGACATGTTGCTCTTAATCTTTTGAACGAAAAAGATTGTAAAGATTTTTTTGAAGATAAAAAGTTTGACTTTATTATCCATGCAGCAGCTATAGCGCATGGTAAGAAAAAAGGAAGTACAATGGGAGTAGGGGAGGCTAATATTCTGATGACAAAGAATATTTTTAATACTTTGGATACCCAAAATACAACGGTTATTTTTCTAAGCTCCGTTTCTGTATATAGTTTTAAAAATAACAAAGAAATAACTTCAGTGAAGGATGCGCCCATTCCCGTTACGGAATATGGTGAAAGTAAATTGGCATGTGAGAAGCTGTTGAAGGATAAAAAAACTAAATCGCTTCATATTTTGAGACTAGCTCCGGTATATACTGAAAATGATTTGAAAGATTTAGGTAAAAGAGTTTTTCTTCCCGTGTTGAAAACCCCATTTTTTACCAAGCAGGAAAGAATCTATTCATTGTGCCATGTTGATCAGGTTGTTAAAGCGGTAATTGCTTCAATGAATTCCAATCAGGATTCATTAATGATTGTAAAAGATCCGAAAGATCATACTCAGAAAGATTTATTGTCTTTTTTTAATATAGAAAAACCTAAAATGGTTATCAATAGGAATATTGCTAGCCCTATATTTTTTATATTGAGTTTAATTCCTGTTTCAAAGTCTAATATGATCAGGGATATGTTCACCAAGCTGTTTTATTCAGTTCGATATACTAATTAAATTAATTTTGATGAGTAACTTTATTTATGTCGTGATATTCATATTGTTGTTGTTAGCTGAGTTGATTTATTTCAAAATAGCAGATAAATACAACATTATAGATAAACCCAACCATAGAAGTGCCCATACACAGGTTACTTTAAGAGGGGGAGGAATTATATTTCCTATTGCTTTTATACTTTTTTGTCTCTTTAATTTTAATGAGGCGATACAGGAATACTGGACTTTTGGTCTGGGGCTTTTAGCGATCTGTACCATTAGCTTTATAGATGATGTTAAGACATTATCCAATAAAATAAGACTATCCGTACACCTTATTGCGGTTGTTTTACTTTTGTATTTTACAGGTGCATTTGAGCTGATGCCTTTCTGGATATGGCCCATTCTTTTTATCATGATTATAGGAACACTGAATGCCTATAATTTTATGGATGGGATCAATGGGATGACAGGATTGTATAGCTTGACGACGCTTTGTTCTCTTGTTTATATCAATAGAGAAATTGTTCAGTTTACAGAGAACAATTTTATATACTATCCGCTGTTGGCATGTCTTGTATTTCTGTTTTTTAACTTTAGAAAAAAAGCAAAATGCTTTGCAGGAGATGTGGGAAGTATGGGGATTGGTTTTTGGGTGATAGGACTTATTACTTTGTTGATCATGAAGACTCAGGATTATAAGTATATTCTGTTGCTGTCCATTTATGGGATGGAAGTAGTTTTGACGATCATGGAAAGACTATTGCTTAAAGAAAATATTTTCGAGGCCCACAGAAGGCATTTATATCAGCTTTTTGCCAATGAAAAAAAAGTATCACACCTGTTAATTAGCTTTATATATGCTCTTTTTCAGCTGATCATAAATATTCTCCTGATAAAATCATCATTGCCGGTTTGGATGAACATTCTTATCATATTCTTACCTGTAGGCGGATTGTATTTAGCATTAAAATGGAACATCAAAAAACAATATAATCTCTGAAAACTTTTTAGAAATACGTCATGAAAATTAAAGAAACCCCGCTTAAAGATTGCTACATCATAGAACCCACTGTTTTTGAAGACGAGAGAGGGTACTTTTTTGAAAAGTTCAACGAAAAAAGATTTGAAGAACTTACCGGAATGAATGGCCATTTTGTACAGGACAATATTTCCAAATCTTCTTATGGAGTACTGAGAGGTCTTCACTTGCAGAAAGGAGAACATGCACAGGCAAAGCTTGTATCATGTCTTGAGGGAAGCGTATGGGATATTGCGGTAGACCTTAGAGAAGATTCTCCTACATTTGGAAAATGGTTCGGAATTGAGCTTACCGCTGAAAATAAATTACAACTGTATGTGCCGAGAGGCTTTGGTCATGGATTTTCAGTTCTGAGTACTCATGCTGTATTTTCTTACAAATGTGATAATTTTTATAACAAAGAATCCGAAGGCAGTGTGAGGTTCAATGATCCGGATCTCAATATAGACTGGAAGATCGATGATAAAGATGCTGTGCTTTCAGAGAAAGATCAGAATGCACCGAGCTTCAAAGAAAAAAACTTTTAAAGAATGTCCTTGAAAACCACTTTTATAAAGTGGTTTTTTATTTTTTAATCTAACTCTTTAATATTTTGTATCTTTGCAGACTCAAAATCAAAACGATGCGTACAAAATCTGTAGGGAAGAAGAAAATCAATGTAGTCACTCTTGGATGTTCCAAGAATGTATATGATTCTGAAGTATTAATGAGCCAGCTGAAAGCCAATGGCAAAGAAGTGGTTCACGAAGACCGTGGGGACATTGTGGTCATCAATACCTGTGGATTTATTGATAATGCCAAAGAAGAGTCTATCAATACCATCCTTGATTATGTAGAGGCCAAGAACAGAGGGGAGGTAGAAAAAGTATTTGTTACAGGATGTCTTTCAGAAAGATATAAGCCGGATTTGGTAAAAGAAATTCCGGATGTAGATCAGTATTTTGGAACAAGAGACCTTCCGATGTTGTTGAAACATCTTGGTGCTGACTACAAACATGAATTGGTGGGAGAAAGGATGACAACTACTCCAAAACATTATGCATACCTTAAAATTTCAGAAGGTTGCGACAGACCATGTTCCTTCTGTGCAATTCCTTTGATGAGAGGAGGGCACGTTTCAACTCCTATCGAGAAACTGGTTACTGAAGCTCAGAAACTGGCGAAAAAGGGAACCAAAGAACTTATTCTTATTGCACAGGACCTTACGTATTACGGATTGGACATCTATAAAAAGAGAGCATTGGGTGATCTTTTGAAAGAACTTGTAAAAGTAGAAGGAGTAGAATGGATCCGTCTTCACTATGCTTTCCCGAGCGGATTCCCGGAAGATGTTCTGGATATTATCCGTGAAGAACCTAAAGTATGTAATTATATAGATATTCCTCTTCAGCACATCAATTCTGATCTGTTGAAATCGATGAAGAGAGGAACTACCCATGAAAAAACAGATGCTCTGTTAGGAAAATTCAGAGAAAAAGTTCCGGATATGGCCATCAGAACTACGCTTATCGTAGGCTATCCTGGAGAAACAGAAGAAAGATTCCAGGAACTTAAAGATTGGGTAAGAGAGCAGAAATTCGATAGACTGGGATGCTTTACCTATTCTCATGAAGAGAATACAACAGCCTATGTATTGGAAGATGATATTCCACAGGAGGTAAAAGAGGCAAGAGTAGAGGAGATCATGGAGCTTCAGTCTCAGATTTCGTGGGAAAAGAATCAGGAGAAGATCGGAAAAGTCTTCAGATGTATCTTTGACCGTAAAGAAGGAAACTATTTTATCGGAAGAACAGAATACGATTCTCCGGATGTAGATAACACTGTTTTGGTTTCTGCTGAAGACACTTATATCTCTATAGGAGAGTTTGCAGAGGTCAGAATTACTTCCGCTGAAGAATTTGACTTATATGGAGAATTGGTCTAAATATAAAGACCTATTAATCAGAATAGAAAGAATCTGAAAAAATAAGAAATTAAGTAAATTTAACATTACTTATATTTAGCTTGAATATTTTTATGTAACTGAAAACCAAAGAGTTGTTTTTAATCAATAAGGGTTTCTCTAATTTTTTTTGGTAAAGTATTTAAATTATAAAATTAAGTGTTAAATTTGCAGCATAAGCAATATTTTTAAAATATGTACTTTCAATAAGTTATTTATTGAAATGAGGCTGAAAGTTCAGAAAATAAATATTTTTTCGCCCGTTTTAGTTTCAGAATGATAATCACAAGTTGAGATACATTTTTTCCCTTAAAATATTGATGAAAAAAAATGTAATTAAAATCTTTAAAAACTTATGAAAAAATTTTTATTAACAGCGACCATGCTGGTTTGCTTTACGGCAATTTCCAAGGCTCAGCAGGGGCGAGTGGGGATTAACACAACCACACCTGCCACAACTTTAGACGTAGTAGCAGATGCTACCAATACTTCTAAACCTGATGCCTTACTAGTCCCTCGTTTGACAAGAGCTCAGCTGACAGCTAAAGATGCAGCTTATGTTGCTGCCCAAAACGGTGCTCTTGCTTTCGTTACAACTATTGATGGTACTGCAAGTGCTAAAACTACAAACATTACTGCTGTAGGCTTCTATTACTATGACTCTCCATCCACTACTTGGAAAGCTTTAGGTGGAGGTGCTTCAGTTGATACCAGTATCTATGTTGGTGATGGTACTTTAACAAGCCCAAGAACCGTTAATCAGGCGAACAATAACCTGACATTTACTACGGGTACAACAGGTCAGTTTATCGTAAACGGATCAAACAACCTGAAAGGTGCTCAGTATACAAACATCAGAGTGGAAACTAATGCGAATTTTACTACTCAGCCTGGTGATTATATGGTTCATTATGCTGCAACTGGTTCCGGAGGTACTGTAACTCTTCCTTCTGCTGTTACAGAAGTAGGACGTGAATTATGTTTTTTTGCAGAAACTGCTACTCTAAATACAGGAGCTTTAGGTAATGGAGCAAATGTACAGCCAGGATTAGGAACTTGTATTATTTCAAATGGTACAATCTGGATAACTAAAAACTCATTCTAAATATTTAATGATGAAAAACATATTTATAACAATTCTATCTGTTGCTAGTATCTCTCTATCTGCACAATTAAGAAATAACTTAACTCCTGCAAACGGAGCAATTACTTCAACTACAGCGTTTTTAGATGCTTCATCATCTATCACTTGGAATGGTGCCAATAATAATGGTAAAGGTCTGGTTTTTCCAAGAACAGACTTGGTGGCAATGACGACTTTGGTTGCTCCAGGAAATGGTAGTGCTGCCCTTTTCCCTACCCGATTAGATGGTATGATCGTTTATAATACAGCGACCGGAACAGCAGGTACCGGGACAGCGGGAGTTTCCGTTGCACCAGGGTTTTATTACTATGATAATAAATCAGCTACTCTTAATGGAGGTACATGGAAACCTTTTACAGCAAATCCAAAAGAAAATATTCTAACTACGGAAACTACGACATTGAGACAGTTAAACGGCTCGCAAGTGTATGCTATCAAAGGATCTTTCAATGCTAACGGAACTTCAACAGCTCCTACCAGTTATACAAATGCGGTAATTATTCCTTCTACAGGAAGTTTATACAGCATCACTATTTATCAGGCTGGAACTAACAATGTTTATGCTAACAGTGTTTATTCTTATGATAAAACTACTGGTAACTTTATTACTGGTTCTCCAAGCATATCTGTTGTTTACCCTTCTGGTACCTATGATTATGTGGTAGAATATACTAGATAATATTTTATTTAATTATATATTATAAAGAAACCAATGAGCAATCATTGGTTTTTTCTTTTAAAGAAGATAATGTTTTCGGGTAATAAAAGTACTTTTGGGCAAGTCATTTGTAAATAAGTTTCCATACATCATGGGAATGCTCAAAAACGCCCTTTACTTTAAAATCAAGATTTATCATAAAGTGGGCAACCTAAAAGAAAATTGGATAGCATTAAGCTATTGATGGAACTATATTCTTATGAGGCCATAATTTAAGGTTTATAGTATCTTATAAGCTCCTGATTTTGATAAAAATGCAGAAAATAATTTTTAAGGCATAATATTTTCATAGGTAATAAAAAATAGATTTGTGGTTTATTTTGAGAAGTTGAATCTGATTTTTGAGGTAACATAAACCGCTTTGTTCATTTTAACAAAATAAATGGATGTTAAAATTACTTCAATGATCTTATTATATTACCTTAAATGTCTTCTGTAGGTAACTTTACCCGGGATTGACATCTTAAGATTTTTATTTTTTTGATTTGATTTTTGACTTTTATTTTAACTTTTGTGTTTTTGTAATATATTGATAATCAATAATTTATTTATTTCGTTTTTTTGAATTATGCACAAATTAGTTAAATATATTAACTTTTTAGCTATTTTTTTAACACTTTTTAACAGTGTGGTTCAAAATCCCTATTCATAGGGAGTTACAGTGGTTGTTAACAAATTTTTAAACTTTTATTAACGGTTTTTAACATATCGAGTAGGGACTTCTAAAGATTCCTGATACTTTTGCCCTGTCAAAACCAATAAAAGTTCAAAATGATGAAAAGATTCATTCTCGTAATCATAATGATGATTTCAACCTTAGGTATTTACTCTTTTACAGCAAATGCCTTAGATGCGAAAAAAACAAGTTATGCATCGTACTACCACGATAAATTTAACGGTAGAAAAACCGCTAGCGGAGAAATCTTTGATAACTCAAAGTTTACTGCAGCAAACAGAACGCTTCCATTTGGAACAAACGTTAAGGTAACAAACCTTAAAAATGGTAAAGAAGTAATAGTGAGAATTAATGACAGAGGACCTTACCATTCATCAAGATCTTTAGACATGTCTAAAGCTGCGTTCGATGAGATCGGAGATATCAATCACGGTACAATTCCGGTCGAATATGAAATTGTCGACTAAATTTATGATTTAAATTAAAAAAGCCAGCTGATTCAGCTGGCTTTTTGTTTTTGTATTGATGACGGAAGATATGATCCAGGATCATACTCAAAAGCTGTGGTAAAACAATTGAATACCGATTGATTATTCTACATTTTATAGACGTAAAGAATTAGTGATTCGAATACTTTATTTTGGGCAGCTAAGTAATGCAATTTCTTTGCTGATGAAGCTTTGTGACTATGCGCTCGCTTCTTCAGATCGATTGAAAATCGATCCATTCTTAGCTCACTTAAAATAAAGCGTACACAAACATGAAGCTTTGCGTGAAACCCTATCTCCAAAACTGTTGATTCTAATTGATAAAGAACATAACATTTTTTCTATTCAGATGAACTCAATTTTTTGCTTGGTCCACAACCTTTGATACTGATCCGTGATGCTCCTTTGGATATGGAATACCTCTCTTATCTTTGTAATGAATAATCTCTAGCAGATTTTACAGATAATTCAGATTTCATTACCATAGTTTATCCCCTCACTTTTTCATTCCGGAAGAATCTCCAACAATGCATAGAAATTCTAAAAAAAGATAATTCCTGAATGAAAGGACTGATGAAAAACCAGGGGAGTTCTGTTTTCCTAATTTAGAATAACAGAACCTCTTTTTATACATCCAATTCCAATAATGCCGGACAATGGTCAGAATGCACGGCTTCTTTTAAAATAACAGCTCTGCTTAGCTTATCCTTTAAACTGTAGGATGTAAAGTTGTAATCCAGCCTCCATCCTTTGTTTCTGGCCCTTGAATTCTGTCGGTAACTCCACCAGGTATAATTATCGGGTTCATTGTTGAAAAATCTGAAACTGTCGATCAGTTCACATTCATTGATGAAATTCGTCATCCATTCCCTTTCCATAGGAAGAAAGCCTGAGACATTCTTCAGACGTACAGGATCATGAATATCGATTGCCTCGTGGCAGATATTAAAATCTCCGGAGATGATAAGGTTTGGAATTTCTTTTTTCAGATTTTTGATGTACTCCAGAAAATCATGGCAGAACTGCATCTTAAAATCCAGTCTTTCGATATTTGAAGCAGACGGAACGTAGACAGAAATAGCAGAATATCCGTCGAAGTCAGCACGGATGATTCTGCCTTCATTATCGTAGCTTTCAATACCGCAGCCGTACTCTACATGGTTAGGTTTTACTTTTGAGGCAATTCCGACCCCGCTGTAGCCTTTTCTTACCGCTGAGTGCCAATAGCTGTGATACCCTAATTTTTCAAGACTTTTGATGTCTATCTGATCGTTTCCGGCTTTACTCTCCTGGATGGATATAATGTCCGGGTCTGCAGTCTTCAGCCAACCCAGAAAATCTTTGGTAAATGCAGCTCTGATTCCGTTGACGTTGTATGTAATTAATCTCATGCGTCTTTTATAAAGATTTTAAAATTTTCGTTGTATTTCGATGGAATAAATTCGGTGATCTCATAATCTGCCACTTCATGAATATGAAAAGGATCTTCTCGAATGATCTGCTCAACTTCAATTTTGTCTGAAGCATTGCAGAGAATAATACCACCTGTTCTGGGTTCCTTTCTTCCTGAAGCAATAAATAGCCCGGACTCATAATATTTTTGAAGAAAAGAATTGTGTTCCGGAATATGGGACTCTACATTTTCAAGAGAGACCTTATACGTAAGTGAAATAATATACATGATGTATTTTCTACGAAGATATGAACTCTTGAAGACTATAAAAAAAGAAGCGGAAAAAATCAATTGATTTTTTCCGCTTAAACCCAAAATTAAATAAACTATGAAAAAAAACTACTTGGGTTCTAAAATACTGATCGGAATGATACATTCTTCCAGTGAAATTCCACCATGCTGATAGGTTTCTTTATAGTAATTTACAAAATGATTGTAGTTCTTAGGATAAGCCAGGAATATATTGTTTTTAGCAAAAATATATTTTGAACTTAGATTTCCTTTGGGAAGGAAAAGTTTTTCCGGATTGGTAATAGCCCATACATCACTGTCGTCATAAGTTAAACTTTTACCGGTTTTGTATCGTATATTGGTAGATGTTTCTCTGTCACCCACCACTTTGCTTGGTTTTTTAACGTATACAGTCCCGTGATCAGTAGTGATCACAAGTTTATATCCGTTTTCAGCAGCCAATTTGATGATCTTCAACAGTGAAGAATTTTCAAACCAGTTCAACGTAAGAGAACGGAAGGTTTTATCGTCACGGATGAGCTGGTCCACAATGTGGTTATCAGTCTTGGCATGAGAAAGAATATCAATAAAGTTGTATACAATCACCAAAAGGTCATTGTTTTTATGCTGATTAAAATCGTCATAGATCTTTCTTTCAAAATCAGCATTCAGTACTTTAAGGTATTTCATCGACTTTGATCCCAGACCTATTCTCTTCATCTGATCTTCCAGGAAGTCACGTTCAAATTCATTTTTGTTCCCTTCCTCATTATCATTAAACCATTTATCCGGGAAACGTTTTTCGATCTCAGACGGCATTAAACCTGCAAAGAAAGAGTTTCTGGCATATTGGGTGGCAGTAGGAAGGATGCTGTAATAATAATCTTCGGAAACCTTATTATAATATTTTGTAAACAATGGTTCAATGACTTTCCATTGATCATAACGAAGATTGTCAACCATTAACAGAAGAACTTTCTCCTTTTCCACCTCAGGTTTTACCTTCTCTTTGAAAAGAGTATGGCTCATCATCGGTTTATCAGAATCAGTAAGCCAGTGCTCGTAATTTTTTTCAATAAACTTGGCAAACTGAATGTTGGCTTCTTCTTTCTGCGATTGCAAAAGATCGGCAAATTCATTGTCCGCTACTTTATCAAATTTGATCTCCCAGCTTAGGATCTTTTTATAATATTCAGCCCACTCCTGATAAGTTCTCAGATAAGAGAGCTCCATAGAAAGGTTTCTGAATTCCTGCTGGTATTGTAAAATTGTTTTTTGCTCTACAAGATTATCCTGCTGCAGGTTTTTCTTTAAAGAAAGCAATATCTGATTAGGATTTACAGGCTTAAGGATATAATCGGCAATCTGAGAGCCGATAGCCTCTTCCATAATGTGTTCTTCTTCACTTTTGGTAACCATAACAATTTTCAGGGAATTATCTTTTTCCTTGATCATAGGGATGGCTTCCAGTCCGGAGATACCCGGCATATTTTCATCAATGAGCGTTAAAGCAAATTTCTCTGAATCCATAAGTTCCAAAGCCTCATTCACATTATTCACTGGGGTTACCTGGTAACCTTTCTTTTCTAAAAATACGATATGAGGTTTAAGTAAATCTATTTCATCATCGATCCATAATATCTTTTCTGACATAATTTATTTTTTACATGGTTATTGTATCAAAATGTTGACCAAATCCTTTTAAAATCTCACAAAATAGAAATATTAAAAGTTAAATATTAGTTAAATGGAAATCCCTTTTAATAAATCCGTTTTCTGCTGTATTCAATTGTTGGTTTTTATATATTTCAAAGCCCTTTCAAAGACTTCATCTTTTCCTTCTTTAATCCCTTCTATAGTAGGTTTTACAAGAATATCCGGAACGATCCCGATCCGTTGTGTTTCTCTGCCATCAGGATAATAGGCTCCAAGTCCGGTAAAACGGGTGTCGAGATCCGCAATTTTAAAAGCAATCACATTTCCATTAGCTCCGGAAGTGTTACTGCCAATGAGTTTGGCCCTGGGATGTTGTTTGAACATCATTGCTGTGGTCTCTGCCTGGCTTTGGGTACTCTCATCTACTAGAACGATGACATTGCCTTTATAGTATTCCGGATTTTTTTTTCCAATGTTATTGATCCGTCCGTAATATTTTCCGGGATACCGGGTTTCCGGATAGGTGAACATATAATAAGGAGTAGATTCCGGTAATAAGAGATGACTTAAAGGAATAATGGTCTGCTTAGGGTAATTTCTGAGGTCGAAAATAATAGATTGAGCAGATTTTAAATGAGTGTACATTGTATTCAGGTCCTCTTTTTCTATGACTCCCATGTTGACATAGCCTGTTTTTTTGTCCGGATCAATAAATTTCCATTTTTCCGGGCTGGTACTTTTTTCATGGAGAATATCTTTAGTCCAATAAGTTTTTGCATTTAAAGCGATATTCTGGCCATTCCTTTCCACTTTTAAAGCCAGAGAATCTTTATTGCTTAAAAGAAAATGATTTCTCACCTTATATATTTTTCCCCAGGAATTAGAGGCCGGAATATACTTTCCAAGACTGTTTACGATCTGTGGGATGGTTTTGCCCTCAATATCATAAATAACATCTCCAACATTCAAAGGGTTTTTCTCTCTAAAACGGGTGGAGTTGATCTTAGTGACCACCAATTTTCCTTCAGCGTAGGAATATTCAACAGGAATTTTTCTGTTTCCATACAAACTGAGGCCGATGGGTTTTGAGTGAAGGTAAGCATGTGAGTCATCAATTTTGGTAACCAGTTCGGCAAGGGTCAGGTGATACTGCTCTTCACTGTCTATAGCAAGGAATTTTTGAACCATTTCTGTCAGAACATCGTTCCATTTCTGATCTGTTTCATATTTATAAGGAAAAAAATATTCTACATAGTTCCAATATCTGAACAATTCCAGGAGAGCAATCGGCTGAGACGTAAATCTGGAGCCATATGATTTTTCATTCCTGAAATAGATTTTCCGGTTACCGATACCAAAATAATAATGATCGCCTGTATTTCGGTTGGTTTCAATATAATGGAGTTTTTGTGATACCTCCTTATTAAAGAGGTCAGAATTGTCGATCCAGTTCAGATCAAAGTTTTTGAGAAAATATACTTTATCCTCTTTTTGAGTACATTCTGTGCAAACCTCTATTTTTCCCAGGCTTTCAATCCATTTGGAATATAAATTATTTAAAGCTGTTTTATTATCAATGTTTTCAAGTTGACTGATTTTTCGGAGTAACTGTTGATCCCATTCCAGATTTCCTTTGGCTACATTGGGATGGTAATATTTTAGAAACCCCCAAACCCGGCAAAGAGATTCAAGTTTTTGAGTTTCAGATAAGATCTGTGCAGATAGATTTAAACTTAAAAATAAAAAAAAGAAAAGAGAGTACTTTCTCATCAAAGAAACTGAGTTTTCTCAAAGATAAGTGATTAATGCAAGAATAACAAAGGTTTTTTGATGGACTATTGGAACAAGGAAGTTATAAACAACCGTTTTCCATGTTTTTATCTTTTTTTAAACAGTGCTCTCATGAAATTTATAGTAACCTCTATAAATGCCGAAACCGACAGTAACTTCCAGCCTCCCTCTTCCAGCTTCCAGCCTTTTAATACTAATTTAACCATCCCTCAAATTTAAAATCCCTAACTTTGTTTACTAATATTGACGTTTCAATGCAGAATAAGCTAAAAATCATCAACGATCCCGTTCACGGATTTATCAGGATTCCACACGAAATTTTATTTGATATTATTGAGCATCCCTATTTTCAGAGATTGAGAAGAATAGGGCAGACCGGACTTTTGAATCTGATCTTTCCAGGGGCTACCCATACCAGGTTTCACCATGCTTTAGGAGCGATGCATCTGATGTTTACTGCATTGGAAACATTGAAGCAGAAAGGGGTCCGGATTTCCGAAGAAGAAGAGAAAGGAGCAATGCTGGCGATTCTGATGCATGATATTGGTCATGGTCCGTTTTCCCATGCTTTGGAAAGTATGCTGATGGATGACTGGCATCATGAGAATCTTTCTCTTTTGCTGATGAATAAGCTGAATAAGGAATTTGACGGCCAGCTATCCATAGCCATTGAAATGTTTCAGGGGAAATACCATAGAAAATTTTTCAATCAGCTGATTTCCTCCCAACTTGATGTAGACAGACTGGATTATCTGAAAAGAGACAGCTTTTTTACCGGAGTATCAGAAGGGAATATTAATACCCAGAGGATCATTTCTATGATGAATGTCTGTGAAGAAGGCGAACTGGTGATCGATACCAAAGGAATTTATTCCATTGAAAATTTTCTTACTGCCAGAATGTTTATGTACTGGCAGGTATATTATCATAAAACATCGGCACTGGCAGAATTTCTTTTGGTGAAAATTCTTGAAAGAGCAAAATATCTGATTTCTCAGGGAGCAGAACTTCCTGCAACGGATAATCTGAAATACTTTTTGTACCGCGGGAAAAGTGCAGCAACGGATGAAGATATAGAACGTTTCACAAAGCTGGATGATAACGATGTGATCCAGGCAATGAAAGAATGGCAGAATTCCGAGGATTTTGTACTGGCATATTGGTGCCGTTGTGTGATCCAGAGAAATTTGCCGAAAACGATCATTTCATCCCATCCTTTTGAAGAGGGAATCATTGATGAAAAAGTGAGAAAAACCAATGAGTTTTTCGGAATTGATAATGGAAAATTGTTGGTTCATGAGATAAAAAGAAAGCTTTTACCTTACGATACAGAGAAACAACCGATTTATTTACTGCAGAAAAACGGGAAAAAAATGAAACTTCATGAGTCTGAAGATCAGCTTTTATCAGGACTTATGGTCAATAAGACAACCCGTCATATTCTTATGTTTCCAAGGGATATTTCAGGACTGGATTCTTAAATATTATTAAAATTTACGATCTGAAACTAAAACATGTTTGCAAATTCTAGAATTTCTTATCTTTGCAGAATATGGAATTTACAGCTTCGCAAATTGCAAGTTTTATTGACGGAAAAATAATAGGCGACGAGAACGCGCTTATTACGGGAGTTTCACCAATTGAAAATGGGGAAACAGGACATCTTTCTTTTATAGCACAAGATCGGTTTTCTCACTTTTTGGATACCTCTAAATGCTCTGTTATCATCGTTTCGGAACAACTTCTGGAGAAAAATCATTATAACCCTACTTTAATCGTTGTAAAAGATGCCTATCTTTCTTTTCAGATTCTGATGAATTTATATCAGGAAATGCAGGGAAGAAAAGAAGGTGTTGAAGATGGTTCATCCATTCATGATACAGCGGTAATAGGAGATAAAGCCTATATAGGAGCATTCACTTATGTTTCTGAGAAAGCTAAAATCGGGGAAGGATCACAGATTTATCCACATGTATATATAGGAAAAGGAGTGAAAATTGGTAAAAACTGTAAGATTGACAGTGGTGCCAGAATTTACGACTACTGTATCATTGGAGACAATTGTGTGATACATTCCAATACGGTAATTGGAGGTGATGGTTTTGGTTTCCAGCCAACCGCCGAAGGCTTCAAAAAAATACCACAGCTTGGAAATGTAATTATTGAAGATGATGTTGAGATCGGTTCAAATTGCAGTATTGACAGAGCCACAATAGGCTCTACGATTATAGGAAAAGGAACTAAAATTGATAACCTGATTCAGATTGCCCACAATGTGAAAATTGGTCAGAACAATGTGATTGCGGCTCAGGCAGGAATTGCAGGGTCTACTACCATTGGAGACTGGAACCAGATTGGAGGTCAGGTAGGAGTTGTAGGGCACATCAAAATAGGAAATCAGGTGAAAATTCAGGCTCAGAGTGGCGTGAATTCCAGCGTTAATGACAGAGAAACATTGTACGGTTCACCGGCAATCAGCTATAATGACTATTTGAGAAGTTATGTGCATTTCAGGAACCTTCCTGGAATAGTAAATAGAATAAATAATCTTGAGAATAACTCAAAAGATAATACTAATGAGTGATATGCAAAAAACACTTCAGCAAGAGGTAACTCTTTCTGGAATTGGTCTTCACACGGGTAAAGAAGTAAAACTTACCATTAAACCTGCAAAAGAAAACACAGGTTTTGTATTTGTAAGAACAGACTTAGAGGGACATCCTCAGGTAGAAGCAGATGTAAATTATGTTGTAGCAACGGAGAGAGGAACTACATTAGAAAAACTAGGGGTAAAGATTACCACTTGCGAACACCTTTTAGCAGCTTTAGTAGGTTGTGATATAGATAACGCAGTTTTAGAAATGGATGCCTCTGAACCTCCTATCCTGGATGGATCTTCAAAATACTTTGTTGAAGCGATCGAAAGTGTTGGGGTTGTAGAACAAAGCGTAGCAAGAGAATACCTTGTTGTAAAAGAAGTTCTTACCTACAGTGATCCGGCTACCGGTTCGGAAATCACAATCATTCCTTCAGATACTTACGAAGTAACTACAATGGTAGATTTTGGGACTAAAGTATTAGGAACTCAGAATGCCACTCTTAAAAATATTTCAGAATTTAAAGACGAAATCTCTTCAGCAAGAACATTCAGCTTCCTGCATGAATTGGAAATGCTTTTAGATCACGGTTTGATCAAAGGGGGAGATATTTCCAATGCGATTGTTTATGTAGATAAAGATCTTACACCTGAAACAACAGAAAAATTAAAGAAAGCCTTTGGAAAAGATAATGTATCCATCAGACCAAACGGTATTCTGGACAATCTTAATTTAAATTACCCTAACGAAGCGGCAAGACACAAATTACTTGATGTAATCGGTGATTTGGCTTTAGCAGGAGTAAAAATAAAAGGTAAAGTTATTGCCAACAAACCAGGACACTTTGTAAACACTCAGTTTGCTAAAAAACTGAACCGTCAGTGGAAACTGCAGAAAAAGAAAAACGTTCCGGATTTTGACCTGACGAAAGAACCTGTATTCGATATTAACGGTATTATGAAGCTTATGCCTCACAGACCTCCGTTCTTATTGATCGATAAAGTTCTTGAACTTTCAGACTCTCATGTAGTTGGATTGAAAAATGTGACCATGAACGAGCCTTTCTTCGTTGGACACTTCCCTAAAGAACCTGTAATGCCTGGAGTTCTTCAGGTAGAAGCATTAGCACAGACAGGAGGAATTCTGGTACTGGCTAGCGTTCCGGATCCTGAAAACTATTCTACTTATTTCATCAAAATTGATAAGGTGAAATTCAAGAGAAAAGTAATTCCGGGAGATACTCTTATATTCAAAATTGAATTAATTGAGCCTATCAGAAGAGGAATTGTTCATATGCAGGGATATGGATATGTGGGAGACACCGTGGCAGTAGAAGCAGAGCTTATGGCTCAAGTTGCAAAAAATAAAGTTGATTAAATGATTCATCAATTGGCAGCCGTAGATAAACGTGCGAAAATCAGCAAAAATGTAATTGTAGAACCTTTCACTACAATTGCAGGGGACGTAGAAATCGGAGAAGGAACCTGGATCGGTCCTAATGTAACCATCATGGATGGAGCAAGAATAGGAAAAAATTGTAGGATTTTTCCCGGGACCGTAATCTCAGCAATCCCTCAGGATTTGAAATTTGATGGTGAGGATACCCAGGTGATTATCGGTGATGATACGACAATCAGAGAGTGTGTAACGGTAAACCGAGGAACAAAAGCCTTAGGATATACTAAAATAGGTGCGAACTGCCTTATCATGGCTACTTCACACATTGCACATGACTGTGTCATCGGAGATCACGTTATCATAGTAAACGGTTGCGGTATTGCAGGACACGTGGAGATTGGAGACTACACGGTTATGGGAGGTTTATCGGCTGTTCACCAATTTGGTAAAATCGGGAAACATGTAATGATTTCCGGAGGTACCTTGGTCAGAAAAGATATTCCACCTTACGTAAAAGTAGCAAGAGAGCCGATGTCTTATGCAGGGATCAATTCTGTAGGATTAAGAAGAAGAGGATTTACCAATGAAAAAATCTTTGAAATCCAGAAAATCTACAGAGCAATCTTCCAAATGAAGATGAACGTTTCTCAGGCTATTTCTCACATCGAAAAAGAAATGCTTCCAACGGCTGAAAGAGATGAAATTTTACAGTTTATTCAAAACTCACCAAGAGGTATCGTAAAAGGATACGGAACTGGTAAAGAATAATAACTGTATGAAACAGGTGTTTTTCATACTGAATATGATTGTATTTTCAACCGGTTTTGCCTTTGCTCAGGTAAAAATACAAGAGGATACAGTAAATCTGGTTCAGGATATAAAACATTTGGATCCGGTAAGTATATATCAAAAACAAAACAGTTCGGAAGATCAGTTTGTAAAAAATACAAATTTGAATATCAACCAGAGTTTAAAAGCCATTTACGTTAAAAATAATGGTTTTAAAAAAGAAGTTGATTATTTTAAATCATACGAGAATGTTTTTGAAAATGAATTGGGCAGGATCAGAATCAATGAAACAGCACGTGACAGAATAGAATCCGTTCTAAACATAATTTTAAATAAGTAATATAACATATTAATGGCAACAAGTAACGATATTAAAAAAGGTCTTTGTATCGAGTATAGCAACGATATTTTTAAAGTAATCGAATTTCTTCACGTAAAACCAGGAAAAGGACCTGCTTTCGTAAGAACAAAATTAAAGTCAGTAACGAACGGTAAAGTAATTGATAATACTTTCTCTGCGGGACACAAAATTGATGAAGTAAAAGTAATCACAAGAAAGTTCCAGTATCTGTATGATGATGAGAATGGTTTTCACTTTATGAACAACGAAGACTTCTCTCAGTTATACATCAACAAAGAAATGATTGAGAACGCTCAGTTTATGAAAGCGGGTGAAGAAGTAACGATCATCCTTAAAGAAGCTGACGAAACCCCTCTTTCTGCTGAACTTCCACAGTCAGTATATCTGGATGTAATTGAAGCTGATCCGGGAGTAAAAGGAAATACAGCTACAAACGCTCTGAAAAACGCTATCGTTGAAACAGGAGCAAGAGTAATGGTTCCTTTGTTCATCGAGCCGGGAGACAGAATTAAAGTAAGTACTGAAGACGGTAGCTACTTAGAAAGAGTAAAAGAATAAATAAAATATACATAAATTCGGTTTGCATCAGCAGTCCGAATTTTGTTTTATAAGAAAATCTATTGTTATGAGATTCCATTCTCCGCAAAAGCTTAAAACGATTGCAGATTTAATAGGCTCCAAATTTGTGGGGCCGGAAGACTTTGAAGTATTGGGGTCCAATGAGATCCATATGGTAAAACCAGGAGAAATTGTATTTGTTAATCACCCGAAATACTACGACAAAGCCTTAAACTCTGCAGCTACTATTATTTTGATTGATAAAGAAGTAGATTGCCCGGAAGGTAAGGCACTTCTGGTTTCTGATGATCCTTTCAGAGACTTTAATAAGATCAATACCCATTTTACAAGAATTTATAACTTCACAGAAGAGCTTCATGATGCTGAGATAGGAGAGGGGACGAGAATCCACCCTTCGGCAGTCATTGGAAATAACGTGAAAATAGGAAAAAATACCCTGATCTTTCCTAATGTTGTCATTGGTGACAGAACGGAGATCGGAGATAATGTGATCATCCAGTCCAATACCGTTTTAGGAGGAGATGCTTTCTATTACAGAAAATTAAATGGAAACTTTGACCGTTTAATTTCTGTAGGAAATGTGGTGATTGAAAATAATGTGGAGATCGGAAACGGATGTACCATCGATAGAGGAGTTACAGATTCTACGATCATTGGAGAAGGTTCCGTATTGGATAACCAGATTCAGATAGGACATGACACCATTATTGGTAAAAAATGTCTGATTGCTTCTCAGGTGGGAATTGCAGGATGTTGTGTGATAGGTGATGAGGTGACATTATGGGGACAGGTGGGAATCGCTTCCGGAAATAAAATTGAGAGCGGATCTGTACTTCTGGGAAAAACCGGAGTCAACAGAGACCTGGAAAAAGGTACCTATATCGGGATGTTTGCAGAAGATTTCAAAACTTATCTGAAAAAAGAAGTAAAACTGAGAAATCTCAAATAAACAATTCCAAAGGTTTTATCTGAATTCAAAGAAATTTAAGTAAATTTGTGAGCATTAAAATTAGTAATAAGCATTAGCTGAACCCAAAATCTCAATTTTTAAAGAGTTTCAAAAAAATGAAGAAATTTTTATTTATGATTTTTATTGTAGTTTTTTCTTTGTCTTCAGGACAAAAATTACTCGATGCAAAAATTATTACAAATGAAAATGATACTCTGAATGTAAAAATAAAGGTTTCAACAAATATGTTTGACCCGAGTTTGTTATATGTGACTAGTTTTAATACAAAAGTAACAATTGTAGGAGAAGACAATAAAAAAACAAAAATAGAGGCTTCGAAAATTAAAGAACTTTCTTTAACTGATTTTAATGGAAAAGAAAGATTTTTTATCAATAACTCTGAAGATAAGAAAACTTTAGCTGAACAAATGTTCAAAGGAAAAGTTTTAGATTGGTATAGAGTGTATAGTTCAAGTACAGGCGGCGAAAATGCTTCAGATTTTTTGTTTAATAAGATTACTCAAAAGGGGATAACGGTAGGCTATTTTACAGGATTACCTAAAAAGAAACTTAAAGAGTTTTTAAATGATGTACCTGAAATGAATAATTTCATTGATAAGGCCAATAGCAGTGCATTCACTGCCGAGCTTACTTCTTCAATGGAAGCAATTGTTCAGAAATATGAAGATTTAAAATCAAAACAGAATTAATAAATTAAATAAATAATAAAATGTCAATTTTAGTAAACAAAGATTCTAAAGTAATTGTACAAGGATTTACAGGGAACGAAGGAACTTTCCACGCTGGTCAGATGATTGAATACGGAACAAACGTAGTAGGTGGTGTTACTCCAGGAAAAGGAGGTAGCGAGCACTTAGGAAAGCCAGTATTCAACACTGTAGCTGACGCTGTTGAAAAAGCAGGAGCTAACGTAAGTATCATTTTCGTACCACCGGCATTTGCAGCAGACGCTATCATGGAAGCTGCTGAAGCAGGGATCAAAGTAATTGTATGTATTACTGAAGGTATTCCTGTAGCTGATATGGTAAAAGTAAAATCTTATATCGCGGACAGAGACTGCAGATTAATCGGACCAAACTGCCCTGGAATCATTACTTCTGAAGAAGCTAAAATTGGTATTATGCCAGGTTTCGTTTTCAAAAAAGGTAAAGTAGGTATCGTTTCAAAATCAGGTACCCTTACTTACGAAGCTGCTGACCAGGTGGTAAGAGCAGGTTACGGTATTTCTACAGCAATCGGTATCGGTGGTGACCCAATTATCGGAACTACTACAAGAGAAGCTTTAGAATTATTCATCAACGATCCGGAAACTGAAGCGGTTGTAATGATCGGTGAAATCGGTGGTGGATTAGAAGCTGAAGCAGCAAGATGGTACAAAGCAAGCGGATCTACTAAGCCGGTTGTAGGATTTATTGCTGGACAGACAGCTCCTAAAGGAAGAACAATGGGACACGCTGGTGCTATCGTAGGTGGTGCAGAAGATACAGCTCAGGCAAAAATGGAGATCATGAGAGAAAACGGTATCAACGTTGTTGACTCTCCTGCTGATATTGGTGCTACTGTAGCTAAAATTCTAGGATAATATAAAACCCAAACCATATGAAAAAACTTTTATTAGCCTCTGCCCTAACTCTTTCTGCTTTATCCTTTGCCCAGATACAATGGCAAAATACAAGATTTGGAGTTACAGGAGGTTTAAACTACTCCAGAGTATCAAATGCCCATAACCCCTCTGGCCCAAGATACACTTTTCAAGGTGGAGCTTTGGCATTGATCCCCGTAGGGAAGGCAAACCAATTCTTTATCCAGCCTGAAGTACTGTACTACGGTGCAGGAGAAACAGGGAGAGATAAAGACGTTAAAGGAAGAGACGGTTATGATGCTGTATATGCGAATAACTATCTGAGTGTACCTCTTTATTTCAAAGGATACTTTTCAGAATCTGAATCTGAATTCTTTGGATTGATTGGACCAAGATTTAACTTTCTGTTAAGCCAGAATGTTAAGAATGTTCCGGCAAACAGACCTTATTATGATCCAGATGTTACTGATCCTTCACAACCTGCAGGAGTGAACGGAAAAGCAAATAGCTTTAACTGGGGATTAGGACTGGGAGTAGGATATAGCTATAAGAGACAGCTTGAAGTTGCTGTAAAATATGATTTAGGTCTTGGAGATACCTATCCTGGTCTTGCAAAAGAAACTAAGGGTAGCGATAAGAAAAAATCAGAACAGGTACTTGCTGTTACCTTAAGCTACATATTCAAATAAAATAATATTCAGAATATTAAATAGAATCCCGGAAAGTAAATTTCCGGGATTTTTATTTTGTGAAAAAGCAAATAATAAAATCACAAAAAAGCAAAAGGGCAAATCCGCTTATTTGCAAATTTGCCCTTTCTTTATTCTTAGCTTTATCAGCCTTCTCAGCTTTCTTTGCTTTTTAGCTTTAGCCCTTTCGCGCTTTTACCTTTTCGCCTAATAAACTATCCTCTAATCCATTTCCAAAGCTCTTTCAATGTCGCTTTATTACCGTACATCAAAATTCCTACACGATAGATTTTTCCGGCCAGGAATATCATAAAAATGGTAGTTCCCAGTAATAGGGCAATAGATAAAGCAATCTGCCATGCAGGAACTCCAAACGGAATTCTGGCAATCATGGCAACCGGAGAGGTGAATGGGATGATCGATAACCAGAACCCCAGCGGACCATCAGGATTGTTCATTAAAGTAAAACTTCCATACATTCCCAGTGTCAATGGTAAAATAGCAAATAAAGTAAACTGTTGTGTTTCGGTTTCATTATCTACTGCAGAACCAATAGCCGCATAAATAGAACTATAGAAAATATATCCTAAAAGGAAAAATACGATGAATACAAAGATGATCAGTGGGAAATTCAGTTCCAGTAAACTGTGAGAAATCTGAGTAGCAAGTTGTCCCATATCCAGCTTGCTGGCAATTTCTTCATTTCCACCCGGAATACCTTTTTGAATAGGAGAGAAGCCGGTATTCAGAACCAGAGCTCCAATGACAGACATGGAAATCCAGATTAAAAACTGAGTCAGTGCGACCAATGTTACCCCCAGAATTTTCCCCATCATCAGTTCAAAAGGTTTTACAGAAGAAATGATAATCTCTACCACACGGTTGTTTTTCTCTTCAAGAACACTTCGCATTACTCTTACCCCATAAATAATGATAAACATAAAGGTAACATACATCAGCACCATACTCAAACCTGATTTTACCCCAAAAGAAAGATCAGAATCTTCCTTATTATTGTTATTGATATTAATGGTTTTCAGACTGAAGCTTTTATCCAGATCATCCAGTTGAGTTTCCTGGATGCCCAGTTGCTTGATTTTTTCTTTTTTGATAACATTGCTGATGTCAGAAACAATTCTTTGCTTGGTATCAAAACCTATCTTATTATTGATAACCAGCCTTGTGTCTTTTTCAAGTTCATCAAAATTCTGGTTTTTCAGCTCCGGAAGGATAAGCATCCCGTCCAGAGATTCATTCTTTTTTAAATTGTTGATCTTGGATTTTTCATCAGCAGCAGAAACAAAAATGTAATTTAATTTGTCGTTAGATTTCAGCTGGTTGGTAAACAGTCCGCTTTTATCAACCACTTCTATAATGCTGTGTGACTCATTTGCCTTGAACATCAATCCGATGACCGCTCCAAAAGCAATGATCATGACAGGAGCCAGCAGGGTCAATATGATGAAAGATTTTTTCTTAACCTGTGTAAGAAACTCTCGCTTGGTAATTAAAAAAATATTATTCATAAAATTAGGAATGGTTACTTACAGCATTAATAAACACTTCATTCATACTAGGGATTCTTTCGTCGAATGATCTCACTTTACCTACCTGTACCAGATCAAGAAGAACATTATTTTGGCTTTCCTCATTTTTCAGGTCGAAAGAGATAAGATTATTTTCATTCGATAGGTTGAAAATATCATATTTGTTTTTGAAACTTTCAAACTGATCGTTGCTGACTTCAGAAAGCGTAACCCCGAAAATATTTTTCTTGAATTTTTCTCTTACATCAAAGACTCTTCCGTCAATAATTTTCTTGGAATTGTTGATCAGTGCCACATAATCACACATTTCTTCCACACTTTCCATTCTATGGGTGGAAAGAATGATGGTGGTACCATTGTTTTTAAGATCAATGATCTGGTCTTTGATCAGATTGGCATTCACAGGGTCAAAACCGGAGAAAGGTTCATCAAGGATCAGAAGATGAGGTCTGTGAAGTACTGTTACTACAAACTGTATTTTCTGTGCCATCCCTTTAGAAAGTTCAGAGAGTTTTTTCTTCCACCATTGGTCGATATTAAGTTTGTCAAACCATTTCTTGGCTTCGTTTAGTGCATCACTTTTGCTCATGCCTTTCAGCTCTCCGAAATAAAGGATCTGATCACCTACGCTCATGTTTTTGTATAGCCCTCTTTCTTCAGGCATGTATCCAATGTCTTTGATGTGATTAGGATTCAGTTTTTCACCATTGATGAAGATGTCTCCTGAATCGGCCTGGGTAATCTGATTGATGATCCGGATAAAAGAAGTTTTTCCGGCTCCGTTGGGACCTAAAAGACCGTAAATACTGCCTTTTGGAACATGGATACTGAAATCATCCAATGCGACCTTTTTTCCGGCATTATAGGTCTTTTTAATATGTTCAGCTTTTAGCATTAAGTTGTTTTTTACAATTAGTATAAAAAAGTCCTTAAAGTTACGGAAATATTAAACGAGATTGATGCAAAAGAAAAAATCCTGATGATTATCAGGATTCTAATTTATTGTTTTACGATTTGAGTTACTTTCTGCGTGTTGTCACTTAAAATATAACGGATCATATATTTTCCGGGTTTTAATTTTTCAATATTGATTTCTCCGGAGTTCATATTAACGGTATAACTGGCAACCTGCATACCCAAAATAGAATAAAAAGTCACACTTTTGATTCTCAAAGAAGAATCTTTTGCCTTAATGATAAGGAAATCCTTTGCAGGATTCGGGTAGGCAAGCAACACACCATCATCTGCTTTTTGGGTGATGGAACTCGGCTCTCTAAGCTGAGCTTTTAAATTGTTGGAAAATCCAACAAAAGTGCCTACAAATAGAATTAAAAGTAAAAGTTTTTTCATCAAATTTATAATTTCTCGAATATATATAACAAATATAATAAATTCTATAATTTCTTACAATAGTTTTTTGCAGAACTTATATTAAATTTGTAGAAACTTATTCAAAAAGTATTCCAAAATGATACATTCAAGAAATAGAAGACTTAGAGTTAATGAATCTATCAGAAGTTTGGTAAGAGAAAATGTGCTTACAACTGATGATTTTGTAATGCCGATCTTCGTAATGGAGGGCGAAAACAAGCAGGAGGCAATCCCGTCTATGCCGGGAATATTTAGGCGGAGTATAGATTTAACAGTGAAGGAATGTAAGGAATTATTTTCTTTAGGTGTAAAAGCGGTCAATTTGTACATGAAAGTGTCAGATCATCTGAAAGACAATACCGGAAAAGAGGCATGGAACAAAGACGGATTGATGCAAAACACAATCAAAGCAATTAAAGATGCCGTTCCGGGAATGATCATAATGCCGGATGTGGCTTTAGACCCTTATTCAATCTATGGACACGACGGAATCATTGAAAACGGAAAAGTTTTAAATGATGCTACCAATGATGCACTGGCAAGAATGTCAGTATCACATGCAGAAGCAGGAGCAGACCTTGTAGCGCCAAGTGACATGATGGACGGAAGAGTACTTGTCATTCGTGAAGCTTTAGAGGAAAGCGGGTTTACAGACGTAGGAATCGTAAGCTATGCTGCCAAATATGCAAGTTCTTTCTATGGACCTTTCAGAAGTGCATTAGACAGTGCCCCGAAAGATGATATGGAAGTTCCGAAAGACAAGAAGACTTATCAGATGGATTTTCATAATACCCGTGAAGCCTTGAATGAAGTATTTAAAGATATTGATGAAGGAGCAGATGTGATCATGATCAAACCAGGACTTCCTTATCTGGATATTGTTTCTAAGGTACGTGAAGCTATCGATCTTCCGATCGCAGTGTACAATGTAAGTGGAGAATATGCTATGGTAAAAGCAGCTGCTCAGAATGGCTGGCTGGATAACGATAAAACAATCATTGAAAGCCTTACTTGCTTCAAAAGAGCGGGAGCAGATATGATCTTTACTTATTTTGCTAAAGAAGCCGCAATACTGTTGAATAAATAATAACCTAATTGTGGAACATGGTGTAAAGGAATTTGGTATCCATGTGCTATTAAAAATTTAGTTTGTCCTGATTAATTAAACTCAGTATACCATAAAAACAGGCTGCCTTCAGAGGCAGCCTGTTTGTTTTTTTTAGCCGAAACAGTAAGTGCTTCCCGGAGGAATGGGATTTCTCCCGCCATCGTCATCAACACAGATGTTGGTAGGACATAGGAACCATCCCGGACGGCATCTTCCGTCTTCTCCAGGTTCGTCGATATAGCCTCCGTTGATTTTCTTCAGATCTTTTTTTGTTAATTTTTTCATGATAAATTTTGTATTAATTTGTAATTCTAAATTAATTAATATTTATCACATTGTATTGATAAAATTTCCTTTTGTAAATTTTATCATAAAAAATATGATTTGCGGAGGTTGTTAAATAATAAGATCAGTTTTTTACAACCAAGGTTTTTTTCCATAAACATAAGTATCATCAAACTGTTTATCACTCATAAAGAGATATAAGATTCCTTCAATGAATGGGATGATGGAAGCAACGCCGCAAGTCACAATGTTCAGAACCAGCTGAATAATGCCCTCTTTGGTGTATCCTAAATAAAATTTATTCAAAGCCAGCCAGCCTACAAGAAGTCCTAACAGGGCCGCAGGGAGTTTTTTTTCTGAACGGTAAGGAATATTGTTTTGTTGGTTTTGTGTATTTTCTGTTTTGGTGTATCCGTAATTTTCCATTTCTTAATGTTTTAGATTGATATGAATGATAGGTCGATGAAGTGAATAAGTAGTTACAAAATAGTATCCGGGATTTATATTTTTTAAACTTAATATCAGGATTGCAACGTGAAAATTGACCTTATGCAGATAAATAAAATTAACAATTAAGGTAATTATAGTTAAACTGGATATAAACAATGTTGGGAGTTATTTCAACTTGTTTGCATTTTTGATATATTTGCCCTATGATTTTACGAGGAGAAAACTTAATCAAAGAATACGGTCCTAAAAAAGTTGTAAAAGGCGTTTCTGTACAGGTTCAACAGGGAGAGATTGTAGGTTTGCTGGGTCCGAACGGAGCAGGAAAAACCACATCGTTTTATATGATCGTAGGGTTGGTTAAGCCCACTTCAGGAAAAATTTTCCTGGATAAACAGGAGATTACTACGGATGCGATGTACCGAAGAGCCCAGAAGGGAATTGGTTATCTTGCCCAGGAAGCTTCTGTTTTCAGGAAATTGTCTGTAGAAGAGAACATCATGGGAGTATTGCAGCTTACTAAACTTTCTAAGCGTGAGCAGCAGATCAAATGTGATGAACTGATTGAGGAATTTTCTTTACAACACGTTCGTAAAAACAGAGGTGATCTTCTTTCCGGAGGAGAAAGAAGAAGAACGGAAATTGCCCGCTGTCTGGCTACAAGCCCGAACTTTATTCTTCTGGATGAACCTTTTGCCGGGGTAGACCCTATTGCAGTAGAAGATATTCAGAAAATCGTAAGAAGTTTGGTCGACAAAAATATCGGAATTCTGATCACCGACCACAACGTACAGCAAACACTTGCCATTACCAACAAAACATATATTATGTTTGAAGGAAAGATCCTGAAAGAAGGACTTCCGGAAGATCTGGCGAATGATCCGCAGGTAAGAGAAGCCTATCTGGGTGAAAACTTCGTCTACCAAAGCATTTTAGACAAACCAAAGAAGAAAAAATACGCGTACAACATCTGGGCAGGTAATTTTGATTCAAAAACTCACCTGCAGGGATTTGTTGACGACAACTTCAAGGAATATGATAATCTGAGGCTGATGTATGGTTTTGAAGATGTAAGTTTTGCTTCATTAGGAAACTCAGAGATCGAACATATCTTTAGTGAGGTAGTGGATAAAAATGCAAACAATTCATTTGTTTTCCAGAAAAAAGAAATCAATTCACAATATTCTCTGGAGCAGGCACAGGCAGAATCTAAAAAAGTAAGCCAGCCGGAACTGCATTATCTTACCACTTATATCTACGAAGGGTAATATTCCGTTTTTTCCTGAAAATAATAGGTTGATCCTGAGTTTTTTTTAATGATTATATTAGTGCCTCAACATAAGTTGGCATTATGAAATATTTTCTACTCGTTTTTTCTTTTGTTTTTTCAGTAAAAACATATGCACAGAAAATCGATTCCATAAAGGATACGGTTGTTAATCCTGCTTTATTAGTCGAGGAGAATCCTAAGCTGGCCTCTTACGTCTATTTGGTCAATGATCATACTATTGTTTTTCAAAAAGACAGAAGAACAAGAAAGGTTATCAAAGCAGACACGAAATCGTTTACTTTTTCTCAAAATAGCAATGAGAGAGGTATGGCCAAAAATAAAGACGGAATCTTTGTGAATGGTAATTTTGTAAAAACAGATACACTAGGCTACCAATATCTGGGCTTTACTAACGAAGGCCCTTTCTGGCGGACTCAAAAAGCCATATATAAAAATATTACTGAGCTTAAAAACTTTAAAGCATCAGAATTTACCCCTCTTAAAGACTCTAAAGGGACTTATTCAGATAAAGGATATTACCGGTTTAATGATCAGGTGTATTACCATGATAAATTAACGAAAATAGATCCGGGTACGGTCGTGCTTTTGGAATGGGAGCGATGTTATGATAAAAATGGAATCTATGAAAGAGGCGAGAAAATTCTTTTTGAAGGAGAACCCTTGCTATATCTCAGTCGTTATTTTCTGAAGATGAAGAATGTTCTTGTCAGTAATGATTCTTACCATACCGCTATTCCGGCAGGTGATGCAGATTCTTTTGTGCAGCTTGGAGAATATTATTCTAAGGATAAAAACAACGTGTATTACAAAGATCGTATTTTTCGTGATGTAGATATACCATCATTTGTCAGTGTGTTTGATTTCTTTGCCAAAGACCGAAATCATGTGTATCATGATGATGATTTGGTAAAGGATGCAGATGCAGCTACATTCGAACATTTGGAAGGACCGTATTTTAAAGATAAAAATCACATTTATTGCAACGGGAAAATTATGCCGATTGATATTGCAGATGCCGGCAAACTGAAGATATGGAGTGCCATAAGTTTTAATATATCCAATCCTTTCATTACAGATGGTAAGAAAATATTTCAATATGATACTTTATTAGACGGACCTCAACTTGATATTCCAAGTTTTGGGGTGATCAGTAAGCAGCCGTTTTGTTATGATAAAAATGGAGTGTATGAAAGAGATTACAGCAATGGAACCGAAAAGTTTTTTCTGAAAAAGATTCCGTTTAATTATTCCAGTCCCCCGGATAACACTAATGTTTTTATAAGTGATAAAATGAATGAGTATCTTTTTTATAACAACCAGGCATATAATAGAGATACTGGCCTTTTTGAAAACCTGACCCGGGAACAAATTGATTTGACAAAAACGAGGGAAAGAGATCTGATAAAAATTAATGGTTCCGTTCAGTTTAAAACAATTTACGCTATGTTGTTAGGAAAATCTGGTAATAAGGTCTATTGGGGAAATGAAGAGACTTCAGCAGATCCTGACACCTTCGAAAAAATCAAGGGAACATATAGTTATTATAAAGATAAAAATAATGTATATCTGTATTCTTATGGTGATGGATTAATCATTCTACAAGGAATAGATCAGGGTTCTGTACGGCCGTTTAATGAATTTCTGGCAGATAAGAATTATATTTACAAGAATAACTCTAGGATCATTAAAAGTGAAAACGTTGAACTTCTTGCTGTATACGAAGGCTCATGGCCTATGTGTGGAGTAGGAAATCCTGTTTCGTCAACCTTTTATCTGTTCAGAAATAGTGAAGGATATTGGCTGGCATTGATCCCTTCAAGAGGAGCAGTACAAATCAAAAAAATCAGTGAAAAAGATCCGGCTCTTAAAAAGTTCTTAGGAATTAAATAAATCAGAGATTTTAGCCTGAAAATCATAATAAAAGCGTACCTTTTTCTTTTGAAAACGGTACGCTTTTCAGTTTAAATAATTCCTATGGCAAAACCATTCAACAGAACCGTTACTTTATTCGGAATTTATAAGCAGCTTGTCCCTTTTATCAGACCTTATCGATTAATGATATATGGAACCCTGTTTCTTACCTTTTTAGGGGCGCTTGCAGCACAGGTAAACCCAATTGTACTGAAATATACGGTAGATGAGGTGACGAAACTTACCCATCTTCCTCACCCGATGACGGCGGGAATTCATATTTTGATCGTCATTTCTATCATCTTATTGGGGAAAGAGCTTTTAAATATCTTTATTAATTTCGGACAGAAGTTTTATGGCGAAAAGATCCGTATTAATGTGAGTTCTATCCTGGCACAGTCGGCGATTGATAAGATTTTAACTTATAAAGTTGCTTATTTTAATGATGAAAACCACGAATCCGGAAAATTACAGATCAGAATAGACCGTGGAATCGAAAGCCTGACGAAATTGGTTCAGAACTTTTTTATTGATATTCTGCCTTTATTCTCTAATGCAATCATTGCCCTGATCATCATGTACATGCAGAATGTGTACGTGGGAGCGGTTTCTACGATTATTGTTCCGATCTATTTTTATATAAGTTCCCTTCAGGCTAAAAAACTGAGCGGAGTACGCAGACAGCTCAGAAACCAGAGAGAGAAAAAAACTTCAGGACTTTTGAATTTGATCAATTCCATTATGGTGATTAAAAGTTTTGTCCGTGAAAAATTTGAAGGTAAAAAACAGTATGACCTTCAGATGGAGCTGATGGAAAGCCAGATGTTCACCAGGAAGACCAATTTTATTTATGATGGGTTAAAGACATTTATCGAGCAGTTCGGGGTCGTTCTGATTATTCTTCTGACCGTTTATCTGGTACTGGATCAGCAAATGACCATTGGAGCCATTATGCTTCATATTATGCTGTTCAACAACGTTTCAGCACCTATCCGCCAGTTGCACAGGATCTATGATGATATGAATGATGCCATGATCTATGCCGAAGGTTATTTTGAAATTTTAAATGCTGATGACGAAACAGAAGCCAACGGAAATTTCGTAGAAAAAGAAATCAAAGGAACTTTCGAACTGAAAAATGTAGATTTTACCTATCCTAACGGAACGAAAGCTTTACATAACGTCTCCATGAAAATTGAAAACGGAAAAACAACAGCTTTGGTTGGATTGAGTGGAGCAGGAAAGTCTACGGTGATCAATCTTTTATGTAAATTCTATCTTCCGGATTCCGGAGAAATTGTACTCGATGGAGTAGATCTGAATGAGTACAACAATACTTTTCTCAGAAGCGATTTAGGGCTTGTTCTCCAGAAGAATCACATCTTTCAGGGAAGTATTGAGGATAATATCCGGTACGGAGATATGAATGCCGGTTTTGAACAGATAGAAGAAGCGGCCAGAAAAGCTTATCTGCACGATCAGATCATGGATCTTCCCGATGGGTATAAACATGATGCTACCCAGCTTTCAGGAGGCCAGCAGCAGAGAATTGCCATTGCAAGACTATTTTTGAAAAACCCTCCGATCATCTTTCTCGATGAACCTACAGCCAGTCTGGATGCCATTGCCACAGAGCAGATTAAAAATTCACTGGATGCCATCAAAGCAGGAAGAACCGTAATTATTATCTCGCATTCTCTATCCCAGATTTTAGATTCAGATACCATCTATGTAATGAAAAAAGGAAGAGTAGTAGAAAATGGTACCCATGATGAACTTTATAATAAAGAAGGGACTTACCGTGAAATTTTTGATGCATCAGCCCGCAGTTTGAATCTGGATAAACTGGTGAATACCTATAAAGAAAATTAAATACAAAAACTCAAAATTCCCGCTGAGTTTTTGTATCTAAAGTAGATCCTTAATGGGATTTTTGGGGAACCTGATAAGTTCCTACATCTGCACCGAATGCAATATTAATTCTGTTGTAGCTATTGATCGCAATGACGGCCATAGTGAGGTCTACCATTTCAGTTTCGGAAAAATGAAAACTTACCTTTGAATACACTTCATCACTGATTTCCTTACCATTCAAAGCAGTTAAATTTTCTGCCCAAAGCAGTCCTGCTTTTTCTTTATCCGTATAAAACGAACATTCTCTCCAGACACTTACCAAATAGATTCTCTGTTCAGTTTCACCTTTTGCTCTCAGTTCTTTAGAATGCATATCCAGACAAAAAGCACATCCGTTCATTTGTGAAACCCGGAAATAAAGGAGTTCCAGAAATGACTGGTCAAGTGATGAATTCTGTACCTGAAATCCCATGTTGTGAAGGGCATTTACAGCTTTGCTTCCTATTGCAAATGCGTTGATTCTTTGTGACATAATATTTGTTTTTGATTAATTATGTGACAAATGTAGAACGGAACTTTTGTGAATTTTTTTACAAATGATAAATAATAGTAAAAAAGTATTTTGAAGCTGAAGGATGGGAGCGGGATGCTGGAAGTTACTATTAGGTAGATGCTATATATCCTGTCTTTAATAACTTCCTTCCTCCAGCCTCCGTAAACCTTTCCCTTAAAACTTCTGTGCTCTGATTCTGCTTAAAGAAACCTGGGTAATACCGATATAATCTGCCAGATCTCCAAGGCTGATACGCTGAATAAGATCGGGTCTTTGTTTCAGAAAATTATGATAACGCTTTTTCCCGTCATCTTCAAGCATTTCACTGATCCTTACCATCATATTGACCGGAGCTTTAGCATACAGTTTACTGAAAAGAGTTTCCCCTGTATGGTATTTCCTGCACAAATCCATAATGACTTCTTTAGGGATACGAAGAATCTGCGTGGGCTCTAAGGCAACGATCATATATTTTGATGGCTTACCGGTAAGAAAGCCGCTTAGTTCGGCAAAAAAAGAATGTTCTGAAAAGAATGTCATGATAAAATCCTTGTCGCCGTTATCGAAAAATAGTTTTACCAATCCTTTTTCAATAAAGTAAAAATGTTTACAGGTTTCGTCAGCCTTTAGCAGGAAATCTCCTTTTCTATAAACTTTGTATTCCAGATGGCTGATTAGTTGATCCGTAACAATTTGTTCAAGGGTTGAAATTTTTTCAATGGCTTGGATAAAATGATTATGAAGCATAGGAAGACGTCTGTTTTATAAAAATTAAAATTAGCAAAAAGTTAGTCTATTTATAAGGCATACCTCAAAAAAGAATTTTAGCTTTGTTGTAGCAATATGAACGACCATTATCTAAAAAAACTGGACCGGGTAACTGCTATCCTTACGCAATTACAATCTAAACCTGTAGTGCGGGCACAGGATCTGGCAGAGAAATTTGATGTCAGCATAAGAACCATTTACCGGGATGTGAAAACCCTGGAAAATGCGGGTATTCCTATTGTGGGAGAAGCTGGAAACGGCTATTCTTTGATGGAAGGGTACAAGCTCCCGCCGATCATGTTTACCAAAGAAGAAGTATTGAGTTTCATTACTGCAGAAAAACTGATGCAGAAATTTTCTCATCAGAGTTTAGGAAACCATTATCAAATGGCGATGGAGAAAGTACGTTCAGTATTGAGGCATTCAGATAAAAATCTGATCCATAATATTGAGAAACAGATCGATGTTTTCAGTGTTCATGGTAATTCCGGAGATTCACTGAAAAATGTTATTCCCATTATTCTTGAAAGCATTGCAGAGAAAACCCAGCTGAGCATAGAATACCAGACGGTAGACGGAAGGGTGACCAACAGAACCATTGAAGCAGTGGGAATTTTCTTTGAATTCAATTTTTGGTATATCATGGCCTATTGTATCCTGAGAAAAGACTTCAGGCAATTCAGAGTAGACAGAATTCAGCAGATTTCCAAAACACAGACTCCTTTTTTGCAGGAATATGGCCAGATCAATGACTATAGAAAATCTCACGGGAATAAAGTGCAGGCTAAACTTTTGGTGGATAAAAAAGTCATGGCCCATCTTGTGAACTCAAAAAAATACTACGGACTCATTGAGGAAGTAGAAACAGACCAGGGGATGGAACTTACTTTTGAAACCGAATGGATCAGTGATGGATTTCCACGATGGCTGATCACTTTTGCAGATTACGCTACGGTTCTTGAGCCGGAAAGTCTCCGTATACGGCTGAACGAGCTCCTTGTAAAGATGACCGACAGGCACAGATAAAAACCCCAACAGATAGTGTTGAGGTTATAGTGACTTTATTGAGGCAAATAGATGAAATGGTTGATTAATAAGAGCAAAATTGCAAAATCGTAAAAATGCAGATTGAGTGTAAAGGCTTTTTTAATGGGATTGATAGGAGTCTGCGGTTACATTGAGCTTACAAAAGAAGATTAATTATATTTTGTATTAGCAAACTACCTTGCTTTTTATCCTTTTTGCCTTTTTGCGATTCAGCATTTTCACTTTAATTAAAACCTCTCCCAGAAGAAAGGCGGTTCCATTCCTAAAGCTCTCAGATAAACATATCCCTGAGCACGGTGGTGAATCTCGTTGTCTACAAAATAGAGAATATTCTCATATACCGGGAATTCATATTGCCCGAATAGATTGAATGTTTCCTGAAAACGCTCTTCAGAGATCATATTAAAATAGTGGTTGATAACTTCAGTTTCCTCGTCCCATTTTTTTAAGATGTCTTCTTTTGTTTTGGGATTAAAACCTTCCTCAGTATAAGCTTCGGTGTTCCCTTCAACAATTCCTTTTAAGGCCGTTCCGCCGATGCTGATCAGTTCGGTTGCCATTTTGGCAAAAGGTCTCATTCCTCCCACTGAGAATTCAAATAATTCCTTTTCAGGAAAAGCATCAATCACTCTTCTTGTCAGATTTCTGTGTCCCTGCCAGTCTTTTAATAATTGATCAGTAGTCATAAATTGTTTTGTAACTGTGGCTGTAGTTGTCATAATAGTATGGTTTTTGTTTATTGCTGATACAAAGGTAAGAGGCGGTGATGACAACAGTTTGTCAGCAGTGTTTTTGGAATTGAAAAAATATTTTTTTCTTTGCTAAAATATCCGGACCTACTTTTCCGTTAGAAGAAAGTATATTAATAAAAAGAAATTCACCAATAAGAATTATGAAGAAGTATATTTTGCCTGTTATGACCACTTTTTTATTAGTATCATGCAATAAAATTGAAGAAAAAATAGATCAGACCGTTCAGGAAACTACCGAAAAGGTGCAGCAGAAAGCCCAGCAGGCGGTTGAAGAAACGGTAAAAAAAACAGTTAATGAATCTATCAACTCTTTAACAAATTCCCAGGACGCAAAATTTAACGAGGTTTTTCCTACTACAGGCAATAGTATTGTTACCGAAGAAAAGGGAAAGAAAATCAAAATTCCTGGAAGGCCAGAGGGATATATATTCAAATACAAAGCTGATATTGCTGTATTGCTTCCTTTTCTGGAAGGGCAGCCCACTCCGGATGAAAGCAAGTCTGAAAAAAAAGCCCGTAAGATCGACGGAAAAAGTATAGTAGACAAATTAAGTTTCATGTCCAAATTTCTTCCAGAAAATACTTTTGATACCAGCTTCCTGGAAGATATTAAGAATGATAAGAGTATTGAATATTATAAACTGAAGAGATTTCCAAACAGTAGTACAATCATCTACAACCCAAAAAATCAGGCCATCATACAGTACGTAGAGGTAAATAAATAATTTGGATATGGCCGGTTTTCCGGCCATTTTTATAGGTATTTTGAGCTGGAATTGAAGAGCTTATTGTGGTATTTTTATCAAGGTGCGGTAAGACCACCCCGTCAAAAATTTTTTTGAATGTTTGTCCCCCCTCCGAAGAAAGGGAATATGGCCGTTTTAAATAGAATTTTGGTGAAAATCAGAGATTTTCAAGAAACTTATGTGTCCTTTTCAGGCAGTTAGTAGTCCCTTAAAATAACTTAAGTGTTTCAAAATTTTGTAGTTAAATCTATTCAGAGGTACATCATTCAGTATTTTACTTTTTACATTGTACAAAAAAAAGTATTTTAGTCGTATGAAAATTTATACAAAAACAGGAGATAAAGGTCAAACGGCACTCTATGGCGGAACGAGAGTTTCCAAAGCCAGTGCCAGAGTAGACAGCTACGGAAATATAGATGAGCTGAATTCATTCATCGGTATTGCAAAAAGCCATATTGAAGACGAAGAAGTTTTAAGACAACTGAAAAAAATACAGTTTGATCTGTTTACGGTAGGGTCAGAAGCAGCTACGCCCGTAGATAAATTAATGTTGGCGAACGGAAAATCACGTCTTCCGATCATTATTTCAGAAACTGAAATCGAAGAACTGGAGCAGTGGATGGATGCTTTTGACGAAAAATTAGAACCGTTGCAGTATTTCATTCTTCCCGGAGGCGGAAAACCTGCCACATTTTTACATGCAGCGAGAACCATTTGCCGAAGAGCAGAACGTTCGTTGGTATTTTTAAATGAGTCTGAAGAAGTACGCCCTGAATTGATTAAATATTTAAACAGATTATCAGATTATCTTTTTGTATTGGCAAGATATATATCAAAACTGAATAACGAACCTGAAGAATATTGGAATCCGAACGAGAGATAATGAAGAGAATTTAAATGAACGTGAAAAAAGTATTACTTTTCATCAATGGAGAAGCCCCGAAAACTTTTCCGAATCCGGATCACTATGATTTGATAGCCTGTACAGACGGTGCTTTTCATTATTTAAAAAGAATGGGTTTTCCCCTTGATAAATTGGATTTTATTTCCGGAGATTTTGATTCTCATTCGGGATCGGATGAAAATATTTATCAGGAAAAATTTATCCATACGCCTGATCAGAATCATACCGATTTTTATAAAGCATTGGATATTATTATTGAAAGGGGAGGAAAGGATGTTGATGTATTGGGTGGAAGTGGAGGCGAACAGGATCATTTTCTAGGAAATCTGACGGTTGCTTATGCTTTTAAAGATCAATTGGAAATCAAGTTTTATGATGAGTTTTCAACCTATTATTTCATTCCTAAAAACTTTGTGCTAAAAGGAATAAAAGATAAAATGGTTTCCCTATATCCGTTTCCTGCAGCTGAAAATATTACAATGAAAGGGCTGAATTGGCCTTTGGAGAATGGAAGTCTAAACATTACCTCAAGAATCGGAACCCGAAACTTTGCAGTTGAAGATGAGGTTTCCATTACTTATGAAAAAGGAGACCTGTTGATTTTTATCGGGAAAAATTATTTGTAATGTGAATTTAAACACTAGTTACACCAATAAATTTCACAACTGACACGGGGGTATTTTGTGAGAAACTAATTAGTCCGGTAATTCTATCAATAGAAACGGGCTTTAGCCCGTTTAATAAAAATTAAATAAAACTCCATTGGCTTTAGCCAAAACCTAATAAAATTTTAAACCACAAAGGTTACAAAAGCTTATTTTAAAAACTTTTGTGTCTTTTGTGGTAAAACATAAACCTATTGAATATATTAATAAAAATACCGGTTATCACTCTTTCATTATTCTGCATTTTCTCATGCAAAACACAGCATTTTGAAACTCCGGAATATGGAAAAAGTGAAACTGAGAAAGTGATCAGGATCAAAAAAGTTACCAATTTCCGAACAGTTGGAAGTATTAAAAATGCTGATGGAAGAACTTTAAAAGAAGGTAAGTTTTTCAGAAGTGCGCATCTTCATAAGCTTAAAAAGAAATCTTTTAATGATTTTGAAAAGCTTGGGATAAAGGAAATCATCGACCTTCGTAACTCAAAAGAAATAGCTCAGAAACCGGATCAGCTTCCTGATGGGATCATTTATAAGAAATATTCAGCTTTTGAAGATGAAGGAGATCAGCTTGCTCAGGCAAAAAAACTGGTTCTCAAAGGAAAAGTGAATGCTTCAGACGCCGATAAAAGAATGATCGACTTTTATCGTGAATATGTGACTGAGAATCCGGAAACAATAAAGACGATCATTACAGAAATTCTGGAGTCTGATCATCCGATTCTTTACCATTGTACAGCAGGAAAAGACAGAACGGGAATTACTACAGCTTTAATCCTTATCATATTGAAGTTTGATAAAGCAACCATCTATAATGAATACCTCTTATCCAACAACTTCAGAAAGCCTTTAGTAGAGAAGAGACTCAGGCTGGCCAATAGCTTACACTTCCTGTATCCGAAGATGGATTTGCAGGTTCTTGAAAAACTGAGTTGGGTAGAGAAAAGATACCTTGATGCTGCTTTTGGGGAGATCGAAAAAAAATATGGTTCTACAGATGCTTATATTCAACAGGTATTAGGCATTTCTGAGGCTAAAAGAGAGGAATATATTCAAAAGTTTACCTACTGATTATCAGGTGTAAATTTTTATAAAATAGAATATTGAGGGTTTATTTAAAATTATGATAATTTTAACATCTAAAAATCAAACTTTTTTAGCAATTTTGCATTTCTTAATTCACTTGTTTAGAAATGAAAATAAAGTACTCGGAACTTATTGATCAGACATTATATTTTCCTACTGAGGAGTTTAATGTTTCTGAGAACAATTTGTTGTTTCACGACGTTCCCTTAATGGACGTAGTTGAACAATTTGGCACTCCGCTAAAGATTAGCTATCTGCCGAGAATTTCTCAAAATATTCAGAAAGCGAAAAGCTGGTTTAAAGAAGCTTTTGAAAAAACTGAATACAAAAAGAGTTATACCTACTGTTACTGTACAAAATCCAGTCATTTCAATTTCGTATTGGAAGAAGCGTTGAAAAATGATATTTCAATAGAAACATCTTCTGCTTATGACATGGATATTGTAAAGTCTCTTTATGAAAAGGAGAAAGTGGATAAAAATATTGAAGTGATCTGTAACGGATTCAAAACAGATGATTATCTGACAAAGATTTCAGATATGATCAATAACGGTTTTGAAAACATTACTCCGATTCTGGATAACTACCGTGAGCTGGATAAACTTACAGAAAGCATCGATTCTACGTTCAATATCGGAATCAGAATTGCTTCCGAAGAAGAACCGAAATTCGAATTTTATACCTCAAGACTGGGTATCGGATATAAAGACATTATTCCTTATTACAGCCAGAAGATCGCAGAACACCCGAATGCAAGATTGAAAATGCTTCACTTCTTCATCAATACAGGGATTAAAGATACTTCTTACTACTGGAATGAATTGTACAAATGTCTTCGTGTGTATGCGCGTTTGAAGAAAATTGCTCCTGAAGTAGATTCATTGAATATCGGAGGTGGTTTCCCAATCAAAACATCATTGAACTTTGATTATGATTACCAGTATATGGTAGAGGAAATCGTTTCTCAGATCAAAAAATTCTGTGAAGAGGAAGGAGTAGAAGAACCAAACATCTATACTGAATTCGGAAGTTTTACGGTAGGAGAAAGTGGGGCTAACCTTTACAAAATCATTTCTCAGAAACGTCAGAACGACAGAGAAAAGTGGAATATGATCGACTCTTCTTTCATGACGACACTTCCTGATACCTGGGCGATTTCAAGACACTTTATTATGCTTCCGCTTAACCGTTGGGAAGATACATATGAAAGAGTATTCTTAGGTGGACTGACTTGTGATTCCGATGATTATTATAACTCAGAGCAACATACAAACGCCATTTATTTACCTGTTTTCAGCGATACCAAGCCTTTGTATATCGGATTCTTCCATACAGGAGCTTATCAGGAAACAATCGGAGGTTATGGGGGAGTTCACCACTGTCTGATGCCTCAACCGAGACACGTCCTGATCCAGAAAGACGAAAACGGCGAACTGCAGTACGAGATTTTCCGTGAAAAACAGGAACCGGAAGATGTATTGAGACTTCTTGGTTACAAATAATCCTGTGATCAGTAGAAACGAATTCACGTTTCCTAAAAATTAAATAAAATCCCTTGGCTTTAGCCAAAACTGATACAAAACGAAAGCTCTCAGATTCTGAGAGCTTTTTCTATTTAAAAATATTTTGAAATCTTATCCAGTTCAAGGTCTTCATAATCAGAAACCACTGTGTCAGCTAGTGTATAGTCCTGATTTTTTGAATGCGGACTTCTGTAAGCGGCACAGAATATCTTCGCTCTGTGGGCAGCCAGAATTCCATTTGTAGAGTCTTCAATCACCATGCAGTTCTCAACAGGTTCGCCAGCCATTTCAGCAGCCAACAAGAAGACTTCTGGATGAGGTTTTGATTCCTTTAAATCTGCACCACTGATCTTTCCGCTGAAATACTTCTCAAGCCCGAATTTTTCAAAAACCATATTGATGGTGATCATAGTGGCAGAAGAAGCCAATATTAGTTCGATGCCGTTTTCATGATAATGCTGGATCAGGTTTCTTACACCGGGAATCAGGTCAAATTCATCATCATTGTAAAAATAATCTTTGAAGTGAGATCTTTTGATGCCTGCAATAGATTCGTAAGTCTGATCTAAGTTAAACTCCTTGATCAAAGTTTCAGAAACCCTTTTGGTAGAAGCTCCCGTGAAAGAGGTGTATAGATCTTCGGAAACTGCAATTTCCAATTCATCGAACGTTTTGAAATAAGCTTTTCTATGTAATGGTTCTGTGTCTACAATTACCCCATCCATATCGAAAAGAACAGCTTTTAAAGACATATTTAAGTTTTTCACAAAAATAGGAAATTGAGTTGAAAGGAGAAAGTTCAACGAGGCAGGAAGTCTGAAGAGGGAAGCAGGAAGTTATTCTAGGATAAATTTCAATATATCAATGATAAATAGATTGAAGGTATTTGTTAAATTGAACTCAAATGATTCTTTAAACATTCATTACTTCCTTCTTCCAGCCTCCAGCTTCCTGGCAAATATTAAAGGATAATTATCATCTACAAACTCTCCAAGCTCTTACGCTCCAACTCACAAACTCTTCGTATCTTTGCAGAATCATTTAAACTTTCAATCATTTAATTTTTTAATTAATAATTATATATGAAAACATACGCTGGAATTCCTGAAGAAAACGCAACGTTGGAGAATTCAAAAGTAATGTTGGTAACGGTTCCTTACGATGGAACTTCAACATGGGGGAAAGGAGCTGATAAAGGTCCTGAATTATTCCTAGACGCTTCTGAAAATATGGAGCTTTATGACATTGAAACTCAAACTGAACCTTACCTTCAAGGGGTGTACCTGGCTGGAGAAGTTTCTGAAAACTCTTCTCCTGAAGCGATGACGGAAGCTGTTTATCAGAAAACAAAAGAGCTTTTGAACAATGAAGGAAAAGTATTCACGCTATTCGGTGGAGAGCACTCTGTTTCTATTGGTTCTATCCGTGCAGTAGGAGAAAAATTTGAAAACCTTACAGTTCTTCAATTAGATGCTCACACAGATTTACGTCCAGAGTTCCACGGTTCTACTTCTAACCACGCTTGTGCTGTGTTTGAAGCTAACCAGAAACATAACTTAGTTCAGGTGGGAATCCGTTCTATGGATGCTGAAGAAGCTCAGTATCTGCCGGAAGGTAGAGTATTCTTTGCTCACGAAATCGCTAACAACGAAAACTGGGTGAATGATGTATTGGAAAAAGTTTCAGGGAACGTATATATTACGATTGACCTTGATGCTTTCGACCCTTCTATCGCTCCTTCTACAGGAACTCCTGAACCGGGTGGACTACAGTGGTATCCAACATTGGAACTATTGAGAAAAGTATTCGAAAAATGTAACGTAGTCGCATTTGATATTGTAGAATTGATGGATTCTCCAATGGCTAAGCCAACCGCTTTCCTTGCAGCTAAGTTATATTATAAAATGCTTGCTTATAACGATATTTATAACAACAACTAATATTCCGCAAGAATCGGATTTTTTCTGCCGTATATTCTTTGGAAATTTGTGAGGTAAAAACAAAGTAAAATGTCCACACAAAATCAAATAGATTATAATAGAATTGCCAAAGCGATAGAATATATCCAGAGCAATTTCAGGCTTCAGCCAAGTTTGGAGGAAGTGGCAGAAAATATTCACTTGAGTCCGGCCCATTTTCAGAAGATTTTCACAGATTGGGCAGGAACAAGTCCGAAGAAATTTTTACAGTTCATCAGCCTTGAACATGCTAAAAATTTGTTGAAGGAAGAAAAGGCAAGTATTTTTGATACCGCTTATGAAACCGGACTTTCCAGTACAAGCAGATTGCATGATCTGTTTGTAAAAATAGAAGGAATGTCTCCGGCGGAATATAAAAATGGCGGAAAAAGTCTTGTCATTAATTATAGTTTTTCAGAAAGCCCTTTTGGGAATATCCTGGTAGCTTCCACAGAAAAAGGAATCTGCTATATGGCTTTTGAAAATGATAAAGAAACAGCATTAGGGGATTTACAGCATAAATTTCCTAATGCTTCTTTTTTTGAAAAGCAGGACGCCCTTCAGAAAAATGCACTGTCCATATTTGATAAAGACTGGACGAAACTTAACACAATCAAACTTCACTTAAAAGGAACCGATTTTCAGCTTAAAGTCTGGGAAAGTCTGTTGACTATTCCAATGGGAAAATTGTCTACTTATGGTACCCTTGCAGAAAAAATAGGAAATCCTAAGGCATCAAGAGCAGTGGGGACAGCCATAGGAAATAACCCTGTAGCATTTCTTATTCCCTGTCACCGTGTCATTCAATCTACGGGACATCTTGGCGGTTACCGATGGGGAAGTGACAGAAAGCAGATGATTGTAGGCTGGGAAAGTTCACAGCTTTACTCTTAAAATATTTTTAACCACAAATTGAAGATTCGACGAAGTCAAAAGCCACAAAAGTTTTTCGAACACTTAAGTTATTTTTAAGGGACTACTAACTGCCTGAAAAGTACACTAAAGCTTTTGAAAATCTCCGATTTTTTCCAATATTTCAGTTGAAGAGGGAAATATTCCCCTCCGCTGGAGAGGTGGCAAAAATTCAGGGAATTTTTGACGGGGTGGTCAATAAAATACAACTCTCTTCCGAAAACATTATGTAATTTGTACTATCCAAAAACAAAAACAATGCTCAGCTTGTTCGAAGATCTCTCAGATTATCCCTTAAACATACTTCCGCACGACGGAACCGTTCTGTACTATGGAAAGGTCTTTTCAAAAGAAGAGTCTGATTCTTATTACGATTATCTTTTCAATCAGATTCCATGGCAGCATGATGAAGCAATAGTCTTCGGAAAGTTAATTCTAACCAAAAGAAAAGTTGCCTGGTTCGGTGAAAAAGCTTTTGAATATACCTATTCCAACAGAACAAAATATGCAAAACCCTGGACTCCGGAATTGTTGGCTTTGAAACAAAGATGTGAAGAAGTTTCTGGTGAAACCTATAACTCTTGTCTGCTCAATCTCTACCATGACGGAAGCGAAGGAATGGCTTATCACAGCGATGGAGAAACCGATCTTAAAAAACACGGTGCGATTGCTTCCCTGACTTTCGGAGCGGAAAGAAAGTTTTTATTTAAACATAAAACCACCAAAGAAAAAGTAGAAGTATTCCTGGAGAACGGAAGTTTACTGATCATGAAAGGTGCGACCCAAGACAACTGGCTTCACAGACTTCCACCTACAACAAAAGTAAAAACTCCCAGAGTGAACCTTACTTTCAGAACCATTGAGGAGTAAAAAAATCACAGGTTAGAATGATTAAGCCAGGTTTTTATCAATATCAATAATAGTGGGCTTTAGCCAAAACCTGAGGTATCCTTGAGATCTAAAAAAAACGCTGTTCAGATGAACAGCATTTATAACTTATTTTAAGATGTCAGCCTCAATAGAACTGTCACCGTACACTTTAATAAATGCCTTTGTATAATCCTCTTTCGAAGCAAAATTTGGATTATCCATAAACTTCTGTGGGTTGATAGCAAATAATGGGAACCATGTGCTGCTGATCTGAATCTGGATCTTATGGCCTTTCTTAAACGTATGAACCACATCCTGAAGTCTGAAGTTAACTGCTGTTTTCTGATCAGGTACTAAAGCTTCGCCTTTTTCTCTCGTATTTCTGAATCTTGCAGGCATGATCTCACTTCTTACCATCTGGTGATAATTTCCGTAGATCACTCCCTCTTTCTTTTCAGCAGGTTTAAAATCTTCAGGATACACATCGATCAGTTTTACGGCAAAATCTGCGTCAGTAGAAGATGAAGCGATATTCAGTTTAGCCATGATTTCTCCGGCAAATGTAATGTCATCAGTCAGTACATCAGTAGTGAATGTCAGAACATCAGGTCTTCCTTCTGCAAATCTTTGGTCTTCGGACATGTAATTTCTAGGAGTGAAACCATTGAAATCTTTTAAGTGATCAGAACTCAGCACAGGATTGTTCGGGTCGCTATAATATTCTGAATAGCCTTGTCCGGAAGCCTTTTTCAAAGTTTTATCAGATAGATAAAAATTCATTTTCTGAGCATTTTTAGGTGGGTAAGAAGTAAATTCTTTCCATACCTTAGCTCCTGTATCATACATTAAAGCTTCAGGAAGTCCTGCATCTTCTTTAGTGTTTCCTTTCAGATAATGGTTGAAGAATTTCGTTTCAACGTTTTTCTGATAATACGTTGCAATGCTGTCTCCGAAATACGTTTCACTGTGGAAATGCTTTCCTTGCTCCTGAGACCATCCGCCATGAGAGAAAGGTCCCATTACAATGGTATTTTTGGCCTTTGGACTTGTCTTCTCAATAGTTTTATAGATATTTAGAGGTCCGGAAAGATCTTCAGCATCAAACCATCCGCCTACGGTCATTACCGCATGATTGATATTTTTCAGATGAGGCAGCAAATTTCTTTTTTGCCAAAATTCATCATAGTTGGTATGATCCATAATTTCTGTCATGAAGAAATTATTCTTATAATATTTTTCGTAGCCGTCTTTCAGAGTACCCATTTCTCTGTAGAATTTCAAACCGTCTTCAGATGTTTGTTTTACGAAAGAATCCATATACCAAGCTTTCTGTTCAGGTTTTGTCTTCTGAACTCCGAAAACAGGCAGCGTTCTGAAATAGCCCAGCATAAATCTTCCGTTGTGAAGGAAATCATCATTCCAGAAATCAGAGATGGGCGCCTGAGGAGAGGAAGCAACGAGTGCCGGGTGTTGGGCCAGAGTTCCTACAGCAGTATAAAATCCCGGATAAGAAGTTCCGAATTGCCCTACTTTACCATTGTTATCTTTCACATTTTTCAAAAGCCACTCAATCGTGTCATATGTATCGGTACTTTCGTCAATATCTTTTTTTGTTTTACGCTCTACCTGTGGAGTCATGTTGGTAAAGGTCCCTTCACTCATATATCTCCCGCGTACATCCTGGTACACAAAAATATATTTGTCTTTCATCAGATAAGAATTCGGGCCTACTTTTGTTTTGTATTCAGCCTCTCCATATGGAGCAATGCTGTAGCAGGTTCTCTGCATCAGGAAAGGATATTTATTGTTTTTCGCAATATCTTTCGGGATATATACAGCAGTGAAAAGCTTTGCACCGTCTCGCATCGGAATGTAAAATTCTTTCTTGGTGAAATTGTCTTTAACGAAATGATCTTTTTCTTCCGCTTTCTGAGCCTTTCCAAGAATGAAACAAAGAATACATACAACTGAAATAGGGATTTTCATAAAAAAAATTTGCTGCTAATTTAAACATAAAAACAGACTTATAATATTATCGCTGCTTAATCTTCTTTTAAAAGTGGATTTGTTGTGATTTTTTACAGTTGATTGTAAATGTTGCAAAAGAATTTTTGCAGAAGAGGAAATGATAGTAAGTGAATAGGATCACCCCGCCAAATGACATCCTTTGAGAAGAGGAGGCATGTGTATTCTTTAGACTAAAATATGATTGAAAATCGGAGATCTTCCGGAAAATTAAGGGGACTCCTCAAACAGTTAGTAGTTTCTTAAAAATAACTTAAGTGTTCAAAAAAAAAACTAAAGTAACCCCATAAAAAAGCCGGATCATTTCCGGCCATTTATTAAAATATTATCTCTTTTTCTTACCCCCAAAGGTATTCAGTTTCATGCTCAGTGAAAACATGATATACCGCTTCAGGATAAGATCTTCCCGATCTTCGTAATACGTATTCGTAATATTTCTTCTCACGCTTTGATTTTGATTCAAAATATCATACACCTTTACCTTAGCTGTAAACTGTTTTTTATAAAATGAATATCCCAGGCTGGTATTCCAGAAATAAAAGTCTTTTTTGAATCCCGGAGCGATATTAGAATTGGTATTGTATTCAAAATCATTTCCAAAAACCAATCTGCTTTGGAACAGGTAATTGGTCAGTTCCAGTTTTAAAGACTGATTCGTTGTATTAATGCTGTTAATATCTGAATTCGAATATTTTGAGAAATTATATCCGATTCTGTAAGAAGGTTTTACCGATAGTTTATCTTTAATTTCAAAATTAAGATTTAATGCAGGATTCATACTGTACGAACTGCTTTTGATCAATTGTCCGTTGATAGAACTATTATTAAAATTATGACTTACAGAAAACCTCGGACTGATTGAGAACTTTTTATCATCCCATTTGAAAGTCTTGTTTAAACTTGCATTGAGACTAAAACTTTTGTTCCCGCTGATGTTATCGTAAGTCACAATTTGCTTTCCTGCATCATCATATCGGGTGTAATTGATAATGTCATTATTGTTGTAAACAAAGTTGGCATTAATATGATAGCTGAGTCCGGAAACCATATTGTAGCTGTCCAGAGAAACGGTACTGTTATTCGTCCATGTATTTTTAAGATCAGGATTTCCGGTATAAGTGACCAGAGGATCAGATTCGTCTTTAAAAGGAATCAATTTATCTGCTCCCGGGATACTGAAGCTGGAAGAATTGAAAAAAGATAATCGTTTACGATCCGAAAAAGCATATTGAAAATTCATCACATACTTTGGAAGAACAAAATTTTTCTGAAGATCATACTGTTGTCCTTTAAAAACAGAATTGACATTCATATCCGAAATATCAAGACTCACGGACGTCCAGGTCATTATTTTTTTCTTGGTCAGAAAGAAGGAAAGCTCAGGAGAAACCTGATTGATCCGTTGCTCCATACTGTTTGACAAAGCAGTATTGTACTTAGAATACTGGCCGGTGGTGCTGTCAAAATCATTGACATCTCTGAAGTCACGGGATAATTTTGAATTATAGTTGATCTCCAGGCTTACATTAGCAGAATCTGAGATGGGTTCCATATATCCTGCTCTGAAGGAATAACTATTGTTTTGGCTTAGATTTTTCTGCAATTGATCCCTGTTGTCAGCAGTGGTGCCGGATTCCCTGTAAAATATATTTTGTGATTGATTGATCGTATTGGTTTTGGATTCTGAAATATTGGTGTCTATTGCAGCGGAAATCGAACGTCCTTTTTTCTTTAAATTTTTCGAAAAAGAAACTGTCGGATTGAAAGTCGTACTTTCACTGTTGGCCGTATTGGAAGATTGGCTCTCATTCAGAAGCTGGCCATTTTGGAGGGTTGATGATTTCGACTTACCGGAGCTGTAAGTTTCTGACCTTGACAAAGACGGTGAAATATAAATATTAGTCTGTGCATCCGGTTTTATTCGGATAGAATTGTCAAAACTATATTGCTTTGACTCATTATCCCCATTATTTTCAGAATTGGTTTCAAGCGTATTGTTCGGAAGGAGAGTGGTTCTGGATACTTTAGAACGGGTCTCTCTGTTAGATTCGGAATATTTCATACTGAGATTATCCAGATCTGCATCTTCTGAAATCTTGTCATTGTAATTCACCCCGATACTTGAAGACCTTTGAATACCGCTGCCGCTGCTTTGGGTTCCACCACCTCTGAAGCTGCCCATATTATCAAAAACATTGTCTGCAGAAACACTTTTCGAATTGATATTATTGGAAGACAGCATAAGGCTGAGCTTGCTGTCTCCTTTGAAATAACTTAGCATTCCGCTTCCCTCATACCTTTTATCAGAACCGTAGCCAACAGTTGCTCTGGAAATGAATCCTTTGTTTTTCTTTTCATCAATATTAAAATTGATGGTGGTATTCTGAGATTTCGGAGGTCTTTTGCTGAACTCTTCCTCTTTTGTTTTAGTCGTGGTAAACTGGATATTTTTAATGATGTCGGCAGGAAGATTCTGTAAAGCCATTTTACCGTCTTTATCAAAAAAAGGTTTTCCGTTGACCATAATCTTATCTACCGCTTTACCATTCACGGTAATTTTATCATCATTGCTGATTTCTACTCCGGGAACCTGTTTCAGCAGTTCCTGAAGATTGCTGTCCGGACGTACTTTGATAGCCGATGCATTGAATTCTACCGTATCATTTTTTATTTTTACAGGAGAAGCCGTGATTTTTACCTCATCAATATTGATCACTTTCTTGGGTTCAAGTTCTATATCACCCAGAGATATGGGCTGGTCAATCTTTTCAAATCTCTTTGAGTAAGATAATTTATCGGTATCGATCTTCAGAATAGAAGGAACTTCCTGTTCATGTATTTTCAGAGAGAATTTACCTTCCTTATTGGTGGCCGTATAGTTGACAATAGAAGAATCTTTTGCCTTAAGAAGGTACACGGTAATATTTTCAATGGGGTGCTTTCCGGAATCAGATACTTTTCCGTTGATATAGAGTTTCTGGGCATGTAGGATCAGAACAGGGCATACCAAAAATATCCACAGCAATAATATTCTCTTCATTTAGTTTTTCAAAGCGTAAAAATAAGAAAACATCCCTATAATCGGGATGTCTCTCAGGAAGTTTCTGAATTTATTTTACAGATATTTAATAAGGCGAAGCATAATATTTCCCTTTATATCAGAATCAAAAAAGGGGATTACCTGTTTTATTTTTTTCCGGCAAACTTATTCAGCTTCATACTGATGGAGAACATGATATACCTTTTCAGGATCAGGTCTTCACGGTCTTCAAAATAAGAATCGGTAATCATTCTTCTGACACTTTGGTTTTGATTCAATACATCATAGACCTTTACTTTGGCGGTAAACTGTTTCTTATAAAACGAATATCCCAGACTGGTATTCCAGAAGTAAAAATCTTTTTTAAAGCCCGGAGCAATATTCGAATTGGTATTGTATTCGAAGTCGTTTCCGAAGACAAGGTTCCCTTTGAACAGGTAGTTGGTCAGTTCCAGTTTTAATGACTGATTGGCTGTATTGATCTTGTCTACACTGTAATTGGTGTAATTTGAAAAATTATATCCAAGCCTGTAGGAAGGTTTGATCGTCATTTTATCTTTGATCTCATAAGTGAAATTCAGACCCGGATTGAGGCTGTACGAGTTGCTTATGAATGACTGTCCATTAATAAAACCGTTGTTGTAGGCATAGGTCATATTAAATCTTGGGTTGATGACAAGCTTATTGTTTTTCCATTTAAAAACTTTACTGAAGCCACCACCGGCATTGAAATTTTTATTTCCGCTTATATTATCATAAGTGACGATTTGTTTTCCGGAATCATCATAGGTAGAAAAATTGATGATGTCATTATTCTTGTACGTAAAGCCTAGATTGAAGTAATAGCTAAGATCTTTTACTTTATTGTAATTATTGAAATACAAATAAAGATTGTTGGTCCATGTATTTTTCAGATTAGGATTTCCTGTATAGGTTACCAAAGGATTAGACTCATCTTTATACGGAGTCAGCTGTTCGGCTGTGGGAATGGTAAAGTTGGAATAATTATAAACACTCAGGGTATTACCTTCAGAAAGCTGATAATAAAGATTGACATTATATTCCGGTAATACAAAGTTCTTCTGCAGATCATACTGCTGGCCGTTATAAATGGAGTTTACTTTCATTTCTGAAATATCAAGATTCATAGATGCCCAGAAATTCACTTTCTTTTTCTGCATCTGGAAGGTTAGCTCCGGGGAGATTTGATTAACCCTCTGATTCATATTGTTGGATAAAAGCTGGTTGTATTTTGAATATTGTCCGGTAGCATTGTCAAAATCGTTGACGTTTCTAAGATCTCTGGATGATCTGGTCTGGTATTTTACTTCAAAACTTACTGTTGCAGAATCAGAGACAGGTTCTGTATAGCCTGCATTGAAATTGAAAGTATTGTTCTGGTTTCTGTTTTTAGCCAGCTGGTCCCGGTTATCGGTAGTATTTCCGGTATCCTGATAGAAGGTATTTTTCGACTGGTTCAGATTGTCCCGGTTAGATTCCGAAATAATACTGTTCATACTCGCAGAGATCGAACGTCCTTTTTTTCTGAATTTTCTGGAAAAATAAACATACGGGTTGAATGAAGTATTTTCAGTATCACTTTTTGAATAAGAGCTGCTTTCGTTCAATAGCTTATTGTCCCTTAATGTTGATGACAGAGCATTGTTGATATTAAAACCAGTGGATCTGGAAAATCTTGGGGAGAAGTAAATACTGGTCAGAGAGTCCAGCTTTACCTTTGCAGAAACATCAAAATTATATTGTTTAGACTCATTTTCACCACTGTTTTCAGAATAGGTCTGAAGCGTATAATCCGGTAAAAGGGTCGATCTTGAAACTTTGGATCTTGTTTCTAAATTCGAATCCGAATGGATGAGGCTTAAAGACTCCAGATCAGCATCTTTTCCCAGTTTGTCATTATAATTTACCCCTATCAATGTAGACCTTTGGATCCCTTTGGTATTTCCTGCCTGGTTATAATAAGTAACATTCCCTACGGTAGATACACTTCCTCCCTGCATCATCCAGGCATTCCTTCCGTTCCCCATGCTGTCGAAAACTTCATCCCGGGAGAACCCCTGAGAATTGATATTGTTGGAAGAGGCAAGGATGCTTACTTTAGTATTTCCTTTAAAATAGCTGGCCAGTCCGCTTCCTTCATACCGTTTATCAGATCCATAGCCGAGCGTAAGCCTTGTAATCAGCCCTTTATTTTTCTTTTCATCAATATTGAAGTTGATGGTGGCATTTTGAGATTTTGCTGCTTTGCCGCTGAGTTCGTCTTCCTTTGTTTTTGTTGTGGTAAACTGAATATTTTTAATAATATCTGCAGGCAGATTCTGAAGGGCAATTTTCCCATCCTTATCAAAAAACGGTTTTCCGTTGATCATGATCTGATCCACTTCTTTCCCGTTGACAGTGATTTTTCCCTCATTACTGATCTCCACTCCGGGAATCTGTTTCAGAAGTTCTTCAATTTTACTGTCCGGGCGTACTTTGATGGCTGACGCGTTGAATTCAATGGTGTCTTTTTTTATTTTTACAGGTGATGCGGTGATCTTTACCTCATCAATGGCATTCACGATGCTTTTTTTCTCAAGTTCAAGCTCTCCCAGTGATAATGACTGATCGATTTTTTCGAATTTTTTAGAAAAGGAAGCCCGTTTTTCTGCATCAATGGTAAGAATGGAAGGTTCCTTCATCTCATCGAGTTTCAGAGAGAACTTACCTTCTCTGTTGGTAGCCGTGTAATTGATGATGGAAGAATCTTTTTCTTTTAAAAGATAAACGGTAGCGTTTTCGATGGGTTTCTTTTCAGAATCTGATACTTTCCCGTCAATGTGCAGCTTTTGTGCATGGAGTGTAAAGGCTGAGAATATCAGAGCCCATAGCAATAGAGTTTTCTTCATTAGTTTTTCAAAGTGGTAAAAATAAAAAAACATCCCAAAAATGGGATGTTTCTATACTTTTTTTGTGAAACTTTATTATATTTTAATAAAATTTATGCTCTTAAATATCTTGAATAAGCATATCCTTCCTGACCGTCAGCGGTTTTTACTTTCCACCAGTCGTCAGAAGTCTGCTCAATTAAAGTTACAGAAGAACCTTTTGCAGCTTTACCTACCACGGCAGCTTCAGTAGAAGGTTCCTGTCTGATGTTCAGGTTAGACTCATCCGTTGCAACTGTTAAAGATGCTCCTGAAGAAAGACCTTCAACCTGTACATCAATATTAATATCTGAAGCAGAATACGTAGAATCGATAGCTCCTAAAGCATTCCATACAGCATCTTTAGCGGCTGTATTCGAAGCGCTTCCGGAAACATAAAGAATTCCGTCCTGCTCCTGAACCTGAAGGTTTGAAATCCCTGCAGACTGTGCTGCGGAAACTACACTTGAATATTTATCTTGTAATTCGCTCATTTTAAATTATTTTACAATTAGGTTGTTGTTATACTTTCCGATTTTCAAAGCATCTACAGATTCTTTGATCTTTCTAGCCTGCTGGCTGGAAACATTTCCTGTAAGTGTAAGCTGTCCGTTTACAACTTCTACTTTTACAGAAGGGAAATCTTTTACGGCATCCTGAACTTTTTTCTGAACCGCAGGATCTACAGCAGAGGTAGTTTCAACAGCTGGTGGTGGAGGTGGAGCTACAGTAGACATATCCATTACGTCTTTTATTCCGCTGATCGCTTTTAACTTGGCAATCATGGCGTCCTTAGACTGCGGGTCTGCAAAAGTTCCGCTTAAGTGTGCTACACCTTCTTTTACTTCAACAGAAGCATTGGGATTAGAAGTTACTACAGTAGTAGCCTGAGTCTGAAGATCGGCATCAGAAACTTTCTTTTTACAAGAAACTGCCCCGAAAGATACAGCTACAGCTAATGCAGCCATTGCGATAGTTTTTTTCATATTGTATATTTATTTTAATGTTGTTATACAATCAAATGTAATAATAAAATTTATACCAAAGGAATAAAAATTCAATAAATGTTTCTTAAATTTTTTACAATATTTTCTAAACCAGGCTTTTAATTTTTAGAGATCAAAAACTTAATCTAAACTTAATCCTCGTTGTAAGAAAATCTTCTGCCAATTCAAAAACTATTATATTTGCGCAAATTGAACTATATATATGAAAGGACAAAATAAACTTTTTATAGCAATTATCATTGCACTGATCCTCGGAGTAGGAATAGGAGGGCTGGTACACGTGAAATATCCGGAAAGTGCAGAACCTTTTTCTAAGAATATAAAACTTCTGGGAACTGTTTTTATCAGGCTGGTACAGATGATCATTGCGCCTTTGGTGTTTACTACTTTGGTGGTAGGAATTGCGAAAATGAGTGACATCAAAATGATCGGAAGGGTAGGAACAAAAGCAATGCTTTGGTTTATTTCCGCCTCTCTTGTTTCCCTTTTCATAGGATTGATGCTTGTGAACTGGCTGGAACCGGGACATGTTACCAAACTGCCGATTCAGGATGTAGCTTCTGCGGAAGATCTTTTGAAAAGCAGCAAAAGTTTTTCATTGGAAGACTTTGTGAAGCATATGATCCCAAAAAGTTTATTTGAAGCATTTGCCACCAACGAAGTTCTTCAGATTGTGGTATTTGCCATTATGTTTGGGGTAGCTTTGGCTAATTTAGGAGAAGAATATTCTAAACCGGTTGTTAAGCTTTTTGATATTATTGCCCATGGTATCCTTAAAATGGTAGGGTATATCATGTGGTTTGCTCCTCTTGGAGTATTGGGAGCGATTGCGGCTGTAGTGGCTACCAATGGTTTTGAAATCTTTAAAGTATATGCAATCTATCTGAGAGACTTCTTCTTTGCATTAGGAGTGCTTTGGCTTGTCCTTTTACTGGTAGGATATTTCATCTTAGGAAACCGTCTTTTTGATCTTTTAAAAAGAATTAAAGAGCCGTTATTGATTGCTTTCTCTACAACGAGTTCAGAAGCGGTATTCCCGAAATTGGTGGAAGAGCTTGAAAAATTCGGGTGTAACAACAGAGTAGTGTCTTTCATCTTACCGTTGGGGTATTCTTTCAACCTGGACGGAAGTATGATGTATATGACCTTTGCTTCTATCTTTATTGCACAAATCTATGGAATCGAAATGACGATCGGGCAGCAGATCACAATGCTTCTTGTACTTATGCTGACTTCAAAAGGGATTGCAGGGGTACCGAGAGCTTCTTTGGTGATTATTGTGGCAACATGTTCTATGTTTGGAATTCCACCGGAAGGGATTGCCCTGATCTTACCAATTGACCATTTCTGTGATATGGGAAGAAGTATGACCAACGTGTTGGGAAATACACTGGCAACGTCTGCGGTATCTAAATGGGAAGGACAGCTGACTGAGCCTATAGATAAAATTTAACGATCATCATGAGTGTAAAAAACTTAGAATCTAATAAAAGAGGCTGTCTCAAAAGGACAGTCTCTTTTTTGTATTTCATAGAAAAAAGATTTCGATATTTTGATTTTTAAAAAAATATCTTGGAAAAAAGAAGATATAAGTCAAAAA
>LAZY01000140.1 GCA_001013295.1 Chryseobacterium indologenes
AGATAGAGTTTTTGGTTTAAAAAACTTTAAATTTAAATATGAAAAAGAGTAAGTATTCAGAGAGTCAGGTTTTTGGAATTTTGAAAGAACAGGAACTTGGAAAGAGCGTAATAGAAATATGCCGTAATCATGGTATTACACAAGGTACTTTTTATCGTTGGAAGAGTAAATATTCTGGTATGGAAAGTTCGGATATTCAAAAGATGAGGGATCTGGAATCCGAGAATTCCCAACTTAAAAAA
>LAZY01000141.1 GCA_001013295.1 Chryseobacterium indologenes
TGTGAAAGTTTTGTTAGAGCCTCAATTAATTCATCATCATTTTTTCTACTTTTATAACGGTAGCTGCGCCTACTGATCCCAATTGTTAAACAACTTTTTCGTTCGCTTAAATAGTATTTTTCACGAATAAAGTTGACAATTTCACGCCGTCCAGAAGGCTTTACCACTTTTTTGACAGAACATCTTTTAAAGCTTCAATTTCTAAGCATCGTTCGGCATAGAGTTTTTTTAAGTTGGGAATTCTCGGATTCCAGATCCCTCATCTTTTGAATATCCGAACTTTCCATACCAGAATATTTACTCTTCCAACGATAAAAAGTACCTTGTGTAATACCA
>LAZY01000142.1 GCA_001013295.1 Chryseobacterium indologenes
TGCGAACCGCCAAGGTGGCTTCTACTGATCCCAGAGTAAAAAAAGAGATTGACAAATGGCTCAAAGATCTGGGATCTGCCGGATGGGCAAGATTCCCGGAAGGCGTGGAAATAGACATTAAAGAATCCAACAGCCGGGACAGCTTCAATGTATTCAATGAAAAAAGAAAAGCCTGTAACGAGGAGTTGGCCAATCTTTTTGACGGAAACTCCGAGACAGCCAAAGATACCGGAAGCAGGGCTAAGACCGGAGAAATTATAAACGGTACTCAGAAGCTTATTACGATGGATGATGAAACCTTCGTGATGTTTTTTATCAATGATGATGTATTGCCCTGGCTTCGTGAACTGGGCTATCCATTTGAACAGACCGACTCTTGTATCTGGAATGACAACGAAAAATCAACCCCAAAAGAAAGACTTGAAATTTTTAAAGGGGTTAAAGATCTCGGATATAAGGTGAAAAAAGAACAGATTGAAACCGAGCTGGATGTTGAGATCATAGGAGAAGTCTCCAGCGGTCCCCCAGCTGATGAACCTACGCCACCTGCCCCAAAGAATAGGCATGTAAATTTTAAGAAGGGGCTGGCATCCCAGACCAATTTAAAATGTTTAGCAGATGGTTTGCCAGCCCCCGTTAATGCAAGAGACCTGACAAGAGAGGAAGAAAACTTCTTGCGACAGCTGTATGAAAACCCTGGGAGCATTACCTGGAGCTATAACGAATTCAAAGCCTCACACACCCAGCTTATTGATGTGATAAAGCGGGGATTCGGAAAAATGAATTTTGATTTTGACAGTACCGATCACAGAAGAATGCGGGCGTGGATGAATAATATACACCGTTTTGGGGTAGATAAAACACAGGCGGAAGTCTATGAGCTCAACCAGATGCTTAAAGACCCGGAAATAAAGAGTTTTAATGACTTCCGGAATAAAGCAAAATCCGTATTCCCGGATTATAAAGAGCGCTTCCTGGAGACCGAATGGGATCACGCTGGGGCCAGCTCTTCAATGGCCGCCCGATACAGGGAAATGATGGACGATATAGACATTGCCCCTTACTGGAAATTCGATGCCATACAGGACGAAAGGACTTCGGTGGTATGTAATGCACTGAGCGGAAAAGTTTTTGATAAAAAGGATAAAAATTCATGGCGTTTTTTACCCCCGCTTCATTTTAAATGCCGCTCGGATGCCCAGGATATTTTTGATGATTATGACGGTGAGATCACAAGTTTTCAGGACGCCATAAAAACCGATCCGGATGGTTGGGAAAGAATGCAGAAACAGGGTTTCGACGTGAACTGGGGCGATAGCGATGAAATATTTACCCGGGCACAAAGCTACCTAAAAAAACTGCCGGAAGATGCCTCGCCCATTGATGTGGATGATTTGGGAATCACGGACTACGGACTCCCGGAATGGGCAAAGGTCAAAAAACATGCTTACCCTGAAAAGGCGGTGACCATCAAAAGCCATATGGATAAAACGGGAATGGTCCGGGTCATCACTTCTGAGGGTCTGCCGGTGTGGATGGGGACAAAGATTCTGAAAGCCGATGATATGCTGTTTACAAAAATAAGGGAAACATTAATGAGCCCGGATGAAGTCTACTGGAGTGATTCCGGCAAAGTTCCACAATCAGTATTTATAAGATTTTACAAAGAAGGAGCATTTAAAATTACCACTGAATCTGTAAAAGTAGTCAAGTTTGAAATGGTTACCAATGGAGATACAATCCGTAAAGGTCTGCTTGTAAGCAGGCCAAAGAAATAAAATAATAAAAAACAATGAACGGTTTACAATATGCTTTAGATTTAATTGATCGCTCCTTTTCCAGTGGGATAGCCCGGGCCAGAAGTGAAACCCGGGGGCTGGATGATGCGGTTAACAGTACCAACCGGGGCATCGGAAGGCTAAGAGGTACAGGACAAAGTGCTTTCAGCAGCATTGCGCAATATGCCAAAACTGCCGGGCTGGCTATTCTGGCAGCTTTGTCCGTAGGGGCGGTCATTAGTTTCGGGAAAGAGCTGACCGGTATCGCCGCCAGATTTGAGGGAATGGAAAACGCCATTGTCTTTGCATCGGGCCAGGAAGGTGCAAAAAATATGGAGTTTCTGGATACGACGATTAAGGACCTTAATCTAAATATGGAGTCCTCCTACAAAGGGTTCCAGACCTTAACGGGTTCACTGAAAGGTACCGCATTGGAAGGCCAGGCCACCCGGGATATTTTTGAAGCCGTGGGGATTGCCGCATCAGTGATGAACCTCTCGGCCGAGCAAAGTGAGGGGGCCTTCCTGGCACTTTCACAAATGGCATCCAAGGGCAAAGTTTCAGCCGAAGAACTTCGGGGGCAGCTGGGGGAAAGGATTCCCGGAGCGCTCGGAATTGCTGCCCGGGCGATGGGAATGACACAGGCACAGTTCAATGAAATGCTGGATAGTGGTAAAATTATGGCGGAGGACTTCCTTCCCAAGTTTTCAAAGGAATTAAAAAACACATTCGAAGGTGGTTTACCCGCTGCCATGAATTCGATGCAGTCGGCAATCAACAGGCAGGAAAATGCTCTCACAGAGTTTAAATTGAAAACAGCTGAAACATTCCGACCCCTTATTATTGGCGTTTTGGAGGCCGGAAATTATCTTTTCAGCTTCCTTTCTGATATGATGAATTACACAGAGCCGGTGAAAGATGCATTTTTAGGAGTGGCACTGGCTTTTCAGCCGGTCATGAATGCCATTAGAAACAACGGGCTTATTCAGTTTTCAGATGATACCAACCTGGCTAAATTAGCAATGGAAGGGATCGCCGGGGTAATCCGGTTTTTAACCCCGCTCCTGGAACTGCTTTTTAAAATCATAGGTGGGGTTGAATCAGCATTTAACTATGTACGTAAAGCTTTGATGGAAAATATAACCGCCATGTATGAGTCTGGAAATGTGGCCCAGTTTCTTTCTGGTATTATAGGAATTTTAACCTGGGTGTGGGAGCTTCTCTCCCCGGCCATTGGTTATGCCGGTGAAATATTAGGGGTGGTTATCGGGGTGGTCCTACAATCGATAGATGCCATATTAGGGGTTATTAATGCCCTTCTCGAATGGGGAAAAAAAACGGTATGGATTCAGCGGCTGCTTAGTGCATGGGCCGGTATGGTTCACTCCGTATTTAAAAGCATCAAAGAAATGGCGGTTAATATTCTGGGGGGCGTGGGTGATCTTTTGGTCGGTATTTTTACCCTTGATACCGATAAAATAAAATCGGCTCTTTCAAAAGGTTTCGGGGCCGTAAAAGAAACGGCAAAACTAATTCCTCTTGCCGTAAGAGGTGCCTATGACGGATGGAATAAAGAGCTGGAAAAGCCGGTTAAAAAAGCCGTTAAAATTACCACTAAAAATCAGGTCGTAACAGGGTCTGGTATTCCTGCCTCATCCCTTGCCGCTCCTGACGCAAAACCTTCATCGGCACTCTCCCCGGCGGGCGGATCAGACTCTAAAAATAAAAAGGATAAACCCAACAATTCGCTTTCAGGCTCCGGGAACGGTGGAGATGGGAAAAAGATGGTTTTCAATATTCAGTCTTTTGTAAAAGAATTAACCATTAAGACCACCAACATCAAAGAAAGCCCACAGGAGATCAGAAAAATCCTTGAGCAGATATTTAATGAAACATTAGCAGACATAGAAATAAGGGGCAATGCGTAGAGAGAACAATGCACGGGAGCTGGACAGGCTTGCCGCAAGATACAGGAACTTTAAAAGAACCATCCCCCAAAAGGCGGCCATCACAATGGTGAATTTCTTTAAACGGAATTTTAATGTAGGCGGCTTTGTGGATGTCCCTTTTCAAAGATGGAAAAAAAGCACATATCCCGGGGCCAGGGCCACAATGGTGCGCTCCGGAAATACCAGGCGGGACATTAAAAAGCTGCAGGTTTCCCAGTCCCGGGTGGTGGTGGGGATCGGAAATCATAACCATTATGCAAAAATCCATAATGAAGGAGGACAGATTCCCGTAACCCCAAAGATGCGCCGCTTCTTCTGGGCAAAATATAAGGAAACCGGGAAAGAATACTGGAAGTGGCTCGCCCTGACAAAAAAAACACATATAGACATGCCACAGCGTCAATTCATCGGGGACTCTAAAGCCCTTGAAAAAACGCTGGACCGTATGATTATTTCAGAACTTAGAAAAATAATAGAATGAGTATTAAAGGTATTGTATTTAAAGAAATATCCGATCATCTGGAATCCCAGGTGGAGGAACTGATCTATATCGATAAAGACCGTGGACAGACCGAAAAGGAAAATGTTGTTATCGTTCCAAAACCTGCTGTTTTAATCGCTTTTATGCGCTTTGAATGGTCAGACATCGGCAATGGTATTAAACTGGGAAAAGGACTGGTCCGTGTCCGTGTAATCTGCGAAAATTATGCGGAAAGTTACTCCGGAAGTATTGATCAGGAGCTGGCACTCGCTTTTTTTGATCTTAACGATAAAGTCGACGCAGCACTGGAGGGATTGAGTGGGACAAAATTCAGTGAAATGAAAAAGGTATCTGACGAGGACGACCTGGATCATAATAATGTTATTGTAACGGTCTATGAGTATGAAACCACGATCACCGATGATACGAGGGCCAACTGCTCCAAAATGATCAAGGTAGATGCCGAGCCGGTTGTTAATTATATAGCAAAAGAAAACCTGCCCAAAAGGCAGGTTAATATTAAGTCGGATTTTATTATTTAATCCAGCATCATCTTTCCGGATTCACATATTACTGAAGTAATTCCCTCCGCAACAGAATCAGGAATCACCTTTTTTATACCTTCATCGGAACGGTCAAAAGATTCTAGTGGTGTTCCCTTAGAATTATACAAGGTTGTATCTGCAACAGAGTATTCATTGTCGTGACAATTTACAGTCCAATACTGTACATAATACCTTCCGGGAATTGTTGCCCCTTTTTTATTTTTTTTCGGAGGTAAAACCATTTTGATCCATGCGCTAAAAGTATCAGAGCTCTTTTTTTCAAGATTTTTGACGTAATTTTTTGTACCATCAACCCCTGAACCCACATAATACCAACCATTAGCGTCCTGTTGTGAAAAATAAAAGAGCGGGGATAATGAAAATAAGATTAAAAGAGTTTTCATGATTAGTTATTTTATAAAATTGATAAGAACAGTATACTGATCATCAGATGAAAATAATAGGCATAGATCATCTTTATAATTATCTTCGGTGTAAAATTCCATGAATTCCTTCTGATCACTTGCCAGGTGTGGAATAACGATAAGTTTTACAGGAGGCTGAAGGTCTTTTAACTGTTTTTCTGTTTCTTGTTTTTCTTGTAAAGCTTCTTCGTAGGTCATTTGTGTGTTTTTAATGTCATTTGTAATAATCCTTTGCCGTGGTTACTACGATCTTGGACTGCCCATTGGCACCCACTGAGAGGGCGGCAACATCGGATAAAAAACGGGTCGTTACCGTCTCTCCCGGTTTGGTGTCCTTAAAGTTGATCGCACGGCTCCAGAAATTTACATAAAATTTGATAATGTTTTCTGTGTCGCCTGAAATTTCCAATTTTGTGATGATGGGTTGCTTATAACCTTTAACTCGTTTTCCGCTCCAATTTACATAAACAGTTGAAGGCTTTGCATTGCCTGAGGTAATTTGTTGTACATATTTCCATTTTTGATTTAAAACATCAAATTTTGTTTTATATGTTTCATCATTTACCATTCCAATTTTATGAAGTAGTTCCGAGACTGCCGGAAAATTATTACCGGCTTCAATATTGGTTATCAATGTTTCATAATCATTACCTGCAGCCGCATAAATATCCTCTTCACTCAGGGAAGTTTGCGAAAAAAGAAGAGTCGGGAATAATAAAAGTAATAAGATTTTTTTCATAATTAAAGATTTTTATAATGTCCGGTTCTTCTTACAATGAGCCAGATCGTTTCCCGCTCCAGCGGTAGATATTCGTCTTCGAGCAAATCTAAAGCATACTGACTGTCAAAATGCTTTGTGTCTGTATAATAAGCGAAGCGCTTGCGAATACGGTCGTTTCGCTTTATTATTTTGTCCTGTTTTGTTGGTTTTACTTCTGCCATAACACAAAAATATGAAGTATTCTCATTTCGTGCAAGTTGACGTTTAGTAGCTTCAGTAAATTGAAATTACCGTAAAAATACGGTGATTTGAATATCAGAAAATTATTATATTTGGATCAACATTTTAACGAAACAAGCGTAAGCTATCGTTTTGGACAAGGAAAACTGCGAATCTTCTTTAATGCCCAAACTCGATAGACTTACGCCCGTGTCCACATATGGGTGCGGGCTAAGTCTTTCTGGGCATTAGGTTCTTCGCAGTACCTCCTTGTCAGATCGATTTCAGTCCCGCACCTTTGCCTTTCCAATACCGCAGGTTCTGTTTTCATATTACGATAGTTTTACCTTAAAGTTGATAACACCTTTAAAAACAATTTTACTATGAAAACACTGTATCAGTCAGGGTAAATTCATTTACCGTAAAAACCCCATATGAAAAATGTGGTTTTCCACATTTTGAGACTAATTATAATTTTTAATTTCACGCTAAATTTTAACAGATATGAAAAAAAATTGTCTAAGTGCATTATTCTTATGCACTTTCTTGAACTTACCAGCTCAGGAGGTTGTCTGGCAGAAAGACATTAAATCCTCTACACAGGATTTTCTAAGCCAGGTTACCACAACAATCGATCAGCAATATCTGATCACAGGAAGCTCTATTCAAAGCGATAAGCAACAGGCTTCAGGCAGTAAGCAAAACAACGGTTACGATTTCCATTTGGTAAAACTCAATCAACAAGGAGATGAAGTCTGGGAAAAGTATTTTTCAGGGCAAAATCATGACTATTTATCGGCAACAGTTACCACTCAGGATGGTGGATTCCTTCTGGCCGGAACCTCTTATTCCGGGAAAGGTCTGGATAAAAAAGAGAATTCTAAAGGAGGTTCAGACATTTGGCTGATCAGGATCAATGAATTCGGAGATGAATTATGGCAGAAAACCTTGGGAACTTCTTCTGATGAAGAAGCAAGATCTGTCATTCAAACCACCGATTTAGGATTTTTTGTGGCCGGAAATGTCCAAAACTCCTCCAAAGGCTATGGTTCAAAAGATGTCTGGATTACGAGGCTTGATAAAGATGGAAAAGAACTTTCACAACTTATTTTAGGCGGAAAAGGTCTTGACGAAGTTGAAAAAATGATTCCAACGAAAGACGGCGGGGCTTTGTTAGGAATTTATTCCAGAAGTTCCGAGGTTCGTGATACAGGTTTCGGAGCAAGAAATCCTGAAAGTAAATCCTCAACCGAAAGCACTGCTACCCGCAACCTAACATCTTCCACCTCTAAACAAAGCACCAACTTCGGTGAAGGCGACTACTGGATCGTAAAGCTTGACAAAAACGGAAAAGTAGAATGGGAGAAGAACTACGGTGGAAAAGGAGATGATCATATCAGAACTTTAGCCTTGACTTCAACCGGATATATTATTGGTGGAGAATCCAGATCAGAAAGATCAGGAAACAAAACAGTAGGTATTGAAGAAGGAACAGATCTTTGGCTGATTTCTCTGAATGAAAGAGGAGAAGAACAGTGGCAGAAATCCTACAACTTCAAGAACCGTGATGTTTTGATGGGCATGAGTGTGATTCATTCTTCTGATGACAAATCTTCCAAAGGAATTCTTTTAGGGGGCTATACCCAAGCGGAAGGAAGAATAGAAAAAGATGATGAAACTTTCTGGATGCTGTATCTGGATCAGAATGGGAATGAACAGTGGAGAAAACATGTGACAGGAGAATCAAGACAGAGAGAAGAGAGGCTTTCAGATTTAAAACTGAACAGAGATGGCTCTATCATTTTAGCCGGAACGAGTGCAACAGAACTTGGAAAGGAAAACTGGAAGATCGTAAAGCTTGGAGACAAGCAAGTTAACCAACTGATCGAAAAACAAGACATCAAAATTTATCCGAACCCGGTATCCGACTATGCTTATGTAGAAATCGGTTTTGATTTCAAGGAAGCGGATATTCTGTTGTATGATATGAGCGGAAGACAACTTCAGAGCCTGAAAACGAAGAATAATGTGACCAAGATTAATACTCAGGCTTTGGTGCAGGGGGCTTATCTGGTGACAATCAAGACGGATACTCATAAAACAGCGAATGCTAAATTGATTAAAAAATAAAAACCAACAATCATGAAAAAAATACTATTGAGTGCTTTTTTACTCACTGTTCTTTTGGGAAACATGGAGGTTTCTGGGCAGGATAAAATAGAGCTCCAAAAGAATGATCACCTTATTAATTCTGATAGCAATCTACATACTGGGGTTCCTGGTATCAGTATACCAATTTTTAATGTTCCGGCAATTTCCGGCATCAATGTCGGTGTATCACTTTCGTATTCTACAGAAGGTGCTTCTACTTTTAAGATGATCAGTGATGTAAAGAAAGGTTGGAGCCTTCAGTATGGGGGCTCCATTGTGAAAAGCAGAACAAATAACGATAAAGATTTTATAACGGATGGAAGTACCGGTGAAGTGTCGTCTGTTACTTATTATTACAATTTTTTAGGAAATACAGGAAGATTTTATATTTCAAAAGACCAAAGTAGTGGCCAACTTATGGCGGTACAGCTACAACCTTCCAAGAACAAAATACTCCTAACCAAAGACAATAGTAACCCTGATAAAATTGCTTCCTTCAGTATTATAGATAAAGATGGGAATACCTATTTATACAATAAAATAGATATTGATAAAATAAAAACGATAAGCTCAGGAACCACACCTACAAGTAAAGAGAAAATCAATAACAGTGCTTTTTTACTCACCACCGTAATTAATAACAGAAATCAACTGGTTGTAACATTTGAATATGAAACCAATACAGAACTGATTAGTGCTTCAGTGGGAACTGTACAGGACAATAAAATTAAAAAAATCAATGTTGGCAATTATGGGAATATTGAGTTTGTTTATAAACCTAATCCAAAACCTTATTCATTAAAAGATAAAGGTGATAGGGACTGGTACCAAGTGGATAAACTGATATTAAAAGATAAAAATAACCAAATTATCAGTCAATATGCTTTTTCAGGAGAAGATTTTTTGAGTGGCATTTCCAACTTAGATAAAAATAATAATGTCATACAGAAATACTCCTTTGAATATAACAAAGCCTATGGCGATCCGGGTAATGTTTCCGGTGTAGATACCTATGGATACAAGAATGCTTATGATCCTTGCAGCCTAGATGCCGGAGCATTGATATTACCCAGATCAACCAATCTGAATACGGTGTCAGACAATACCCTGAAAAGCATTACACTTCCCACCGGAGGACGGATAGAGTATGAATTTGAAAGTAATTCTATAGAAGGAGCATTCCCTTATTCAGAATGTGTGGGTAGTAACTGTTATGAATATTATGACCTGGATAAGATCTATACCTGGACTTTTGACAGTACCCAGTCAAACACAGGTAGTGGCTTCAGTTTTCCGGCAGGATATAAAGGGGATGTATATGTAAAAACTGAATTGAATACCTACCCGAGAACAATTCCACCTAAACCGGGTGTACCTTATTTTATTGATACAGAATTACTCAATCAAGGCAATACTGTTTTACCTTATACACAGTATAAAAATTCCTCCAATGGATCAGACTGCTATAATATCAGGGTTTATCCTGGAGGTCTGAATTCAATAAGTAAAGGAATGGTGACGGGAAATTTGAGAGGCTATGGGAAATTAGAATTTTATGCGGTGAAAGAGATGAGAAAGCACCAGAATATATTTGGAAATGGGCTAAGGATAAAAAGTGTTAAAAACTATGATGCAAAAGCAACAGTTCCTACTAAATGGGTGACTTACGAGTATAATAAGTTTT
>LAZY01000143.1 GCA_001013295.1 Chryseobacterium indologenes
AGGGGTGAAAGGCCAATCAAACTGGGAGATAGCTCGTACTCTCCGAAATGCATTTAGGTGCAGCGTCGTATATAAGTTTATTAGAGGTAGAGCTACTGATTGGATGCGGGGGTTTCATCGCCTACCAATTCCTGACAAACTCCGAATGCTAATAAATGTTCTACGGCAGTGAGGGCATGGGTGCTAAGGTCCATGTCCGAGAGGGAAAGAACCCAGACCAACAGC
>LAZY01000144.1 GCA_001013295.1 Chryseobacterium indologenes
ACTGTAGGAGAATAATTATAGCTGTATGTATTAATTGTCTTACCATCCTTATCCAATACTTTTGAAATCCTGTTTGCCACATCATATACATAGGTTTCTCTTATCCCGTTTAACCCCGTTTTTGACGTGATACCTACCAAGGGATCATAAGTAGAAGTTTCAATTTGAAAATCCTTCAGTGCAGGATCTTTTCTGACATTGTCCAATGCCTGAATCAATGCAGGTTCTGTGGATCCGTCATTATCATCGGCATCAGAAGCAGCAATGGCGGCCTTCACGGTA
>LAZY01000145.1 GCA_001013295.1 Chryseobacterium indologenes
CGTATTCACCGCGCCATGGCTGATGCGCGATTACTAGCGATTCCAGCTTCATAGAGTCGAGTTGCAGACTCCAATCCGAACTGAGACCGGCTTTCGAGATTTGCATCACATCACTGTGTAGCTGCCCTCTGTACCGGCCATTGTATTACGTGTGTGGCCCAAGGCGTAAGGGCCGTGATGATTTGACGTCATCCCCACCTTCCTCTCTACTTGCGTAGGCAGTCT
>LAZY01000146.1 GCA_001013295.1 Chryseobacterium indologenes
GGTTATAATCATCAGCAATATTTAATATCCTGAATCTTCTTCCATCATACAAACTGTCACTCATAAAATCCATACTCCAGCACTCATCAGGCTCCAAAGGAATACTGATGTTTTCTTGGATTCTGGTGGGAAGCCTTTTTCTTATCCTTCTTCGAATGCTCATTTTTAATGCCACATAAACTCTGTGGACACGTTTATGATTCCAAATATACCCCAAGTCCCGAAGTTTATGATACAGCTTCCAAAAGCCATAACCTGGATGTTCTTGTGAAAGTTTTGTTAGAGCCTCAATTAATTCATCATCATTTTTTCTACTTTTATAACGGTAGCTGCGCCTACTGATCCCAATTGTTAAACAACTTTTT
>LAZY01000147.1 GCA_001013295.1 Chryseobacterium indologenes
ATCGTAACTTTTAAATCAGTCTTCCAAAACTGTGGAGAATAAGGGAGTCGAACCCTTGACCTCCTGCGTGCAAGGCAGGCGCTCTAGCCAGCTGAGCTAATTCCCCCTCTAGTAGACTAAGAGATTCAAGATCCTAGATTCAAGACTTTTTACTTGGTAGTCCTGGCTCTTGGCTCTTTTATCTTCCCGTCTTTTTAATTAGTAGTCTCGGGCAGGCTCGAACTGCCGACCTCTACATTATCAGTGTAGCGCTCTAACCAGCTGAGCTACGAGACTTCATTATAATTATGA
>LAZY01000148.1 GCA_001013295.1 Chryseobacterium indologenes
GGCCATGCTATCATTCAGTCCTGATAACTGGTTTATCTCACTTTCGTTATAAAAAATATATTTGATATAACTGTTATCCAGTTTATTAGTCACTTTTACATTGTTGTATCCAATGGCATCACTATTACCTTCATCAACAACAGACATGTCTGCTATTTGATATTCCCGCACAATTTGTCCGCTGGAAGTCAAAGGATCTGAAAACTTATTATACTCGTAAGTCACCCATTTAGTAGGAACTGTTGCTTTTGCATCATAGTTTTTAACACTTTTTATCCTTAGCCCATTTCCAAATATATTCTGGTGCTTTCT
>LAZY01000149.1 GCA_001013295.1 Chryseobacterium indologenes
TACTGTAGGCATCTGTTACCAAAGATAAGTAACATGTAGACGCTCTGGTTTTAAGGTAAGTTATATCACTTACAAATACCTGTTCAGTTTTCTCTACTTTCAAATCCTTCAGTAGATTGGGATGTTTTCTAAGCCAATGCTTTGAAAATGTTGTTTTAATATATTTCTTTTGTCTGCAGATCAGCATTTTCTCTCTTTTTAAGTAGGCAAACAAGGCATCTCTACCCAATTTGATACCTTCCTTTATTAGCTGTTCTTTAAGAAGGTAATAAAGCTTTCTTGTTCCCAATTTAGGTAGTTTCATTCGTATTTCCTGAACCAGAAATTTTACTTTCAGTAATTCGTTTTCACGGATCAAAATCCTTTGCCTGGCCTGATAAATAGCCTGACGGCTTATCCCAAACAATCTACACAGTCT
>LAZY01000015.1 GCA_001013295.1 Chryseobacterium indologenes
TTGTATCTCAACGAGTTTATTTACAAATTAAACAGACGGTATTTTGGAGACAAACTCTTTGACAGACTAGTAATTGCGAATATAACAGGTGCATAAACGGATAATCAGATTAATCTATTAAGAATTTCTCTGATTTTTATATAATTAGTAGATCTGTTATCTATCATAGACAATATCTCTCTTAGATCCATTTCCAAATAGTGATTACGAACGGTACTTACCCCAAAAACCCTATACAAAATATTTTCGGCAGACCATCCGTTTGTATCAAATTCCAGAGTCTCATTATATACTTCACCACTTTCTTTTGTGTGAAAACTTATTATAGCCGATGATTCAGGTTTCAAATCGCTTACTAAAAAATGTGAATGTGTAGATATAATAAAATGACATCCTGGATAATCCGAAAATGTTGACTGTAATAAACTCATATATTGTATCTGCCAGTTAGGATGTAAACTGATTTCAGGTTCATCAATAAGTATAAGTGAACTTTCTTCTATTTTTGAAATAATATTTATAAATCCTGATAGAATATGATGTTCCCCAGAACTTGCTTGCTCGAAAGAATATTTAGAATTTAATCTTTTTAAAATTAACTTATCAACTTTTAAGATTTCCAGATCTCTAATAATTCGTAAGGCTTTTGAGGTTTTATTAAATTTAATAATACTATTTTTATCTCTAAAGTTTAAAATAGAATCAAAAGTAATTGAAGATTTAAGTTTACCCTTATTAAGCGTATTGTTATTAAAAAAATCAGTGACAAGTTTTAAATTAGACTTATCCTCAAGAATTTTTTTATATTTATCATCACGAATTGACATGCTACCCCCTCTTTTATTTATGTTTTTATCTAACACATTTTCAAAGTATTCTTCGAGTAACAAAGGATCTGAGAAACATTTATCTTTGTTTATTTTATAGTTTATACCAGCTTTATACTTTATTGTTACTTCATCTTTAAGTCCAATTTCAGAAAAAATCTTTGTAAACCTATCAATATTTCTCTGATTTAAAACTGAGGAAGAAAGCCTCTCAATTAAAGTATTGTAATTGATAAAAGCGTTATTGGAAGTTGATTTTATTCCTAAATACTCATATCTGGAATTTTTATTTCTACCAGAAACAAATGGATATCTATCATTTAGATTAATAGCACATGCTAAAAACTTCCCAGGCAATTCAATATCATTAAAATCTATTACTAAAGAGTTCCTATTAAAACCCCATTTTTTATTCGAATAAACGACTTTGAATTCTTTACTATTAAATAAGTAAATCATTTCAAACTCAAAATTAAGATTTGAAAGAGTTATATTATATTCTTGAGAATTTGTAAGGATGTTAAAAACATCCACAATCATAGATAATATTTGGCTTTTGCCAGAACCGTTAGGTCCAATTAATAATGTTACATATAAATTATTAATAAAATCTTCGTCATTAACAAAATGAAAAGATTGAGGATCAAAGAAATTATGTTTAATAATTTCAAATTTTTTGAGTCTAAACATGATATGGTTATTATATTTTTAATTATAAATAAGGTAAAGATATAGCAAGTTTGTAAAAATCTATATATTCCGTAATTGGAGATTGAAATAAATTGTTTCTACTTATGGAATCTAAGGAATTTTGCGAACTATAAATTATTACACCTCTAATATTAACTGTAGGATTTTTATCCAGAAGTCTATACACAGATTTTAAACGACAATAACCTGACAATTGTCTCATATCCTCCAGAGATGGAGAATATTTATTGTAGCGAGGTTTATATTTGCAATCAATTACACACTCATAACCATACGCTTTTAATAGTATATCTGTTTCTTTTCCTCCTTTAAATTTACGATGATATATAACTTCTCCTTTACCCGTAAATTCTTCCCTTAACTTTTTAAAAACATACAATTCAAACAACTTACTCATATCAATCCAATAAGGAGGTATATTTCTTTTTGTTTCTGAGAATTTATTAATATTGAATCCTTGAATTTTTAATATTAAATTACCAATTTCAAATAACTTATTATATTCCGAATAAAACGGATTCTTTTCACGAACATTAAATTGTCTAAAAGAAACATCCGTAACTGTTTCAAATGACGGATTTATATAATTAAAAAGATCTTTTAGAGATCTTTTAAGATCGGACGGAAATTTCTCTAAATATTGTCTCAAAAATCTTAAAACATATTTTAAAAACTGATTATGTGGAATATCAGTACCGAATTCTGGATATTCACAATAATTATCAATCCTATTATTTTTAACAATATTCTTATTTATATTCTTATTAATTAAAATTCGTCCTTTAATGCGAGACTTTAGATTCTTACTAGTTTTATAATATGATTTTTTGATACCTTTTTTAACAAGGTTTGATAATACCTTTATAAATTGGATTACCAAGAATGGCGTTAACAGATCTTTTTTCTGATTAATTAATATCGGTTTAGAGATAAAATCAATATCAACAAGTCCTTGCAAATGATCAAAATTTTCAGGATCGGACATCGCCTCAAATAACATATTGAAGACATCTATTTCAGCCTCATTCTTATTAAGTTTTGGTTCAATATAAATTGATTTATTAAGGCCCTCAATACGATCTAATCCTACAAAATAGGATGTTTCTATATCATAACTATATGATTCATCCACATCTTTTTGTATTGAAATGGAATAACAAATATTCTCTCCATCATTCTTAAAATACTTTCTATACAAACCTATATTCTGATTTAATAAAAAACCAGAAACATCATCAGAAACCGAAATATTCTGAAATTGATAATGTTCTACCAGAGAGATCACTATACAGATAATTTGTTGATTTCATCTAATGCCGATTCTTTCAAGATACCATCTTGTACATATTCTATCAAAATCGGTTTAATCTCATACTTTAAACGAATCTGCATTGACCCTTTTTCTTTTGACTTGTCGATAAAATAAGACTGTCCTAGTTGTAAATCATTAATAGAGAATTCTTCAGATAAATGTTCTTGAAAAATATTTGCAACTTGATCAAAGAGTATATCATGAAAAATTATATTATCTTCCTTTATATGTTTCGGGAGTACATCTACAAATGCAAACCTTCTTTTGATTGCATAATCAATATGATTCACACTTCTGTCTGCAGTATTCATAGTTCCAATAATATATAAGTTTGAAGGCAAAACAAAAGAATTGTCTTGATCAACCTTATACATGCTTTCAATACTTTTATCTCTATATTCCAAAGTGTAAATTAACTCACCTAAAACAGAAGATAAATTAGCCCGGTTTATTTCGTCAATAACTAAAATATATTTTTTGTCTGGATTGTCAAACGCAACATTTGCATATTCTACCAATATTTTATTTTCACCTTCATAAATGATCCCATCACCTTTTTCATTAGGTTTAGATATAATTCCTCTAACAAAATCTTCATAATTAAATGAAGGATGAAATTGAACTATTTTATAGTAAGGACTGACTTCAAGGTTAATTTCTAAAAGATTTATTTTAAGTAAAGTGTCATTTGGTATAGTACTTTCCAAATATAATGCAACTGCATCTTCATACGATTTGAAACCTCCCGATCGATTTTTTTCTTTATAAAGTTTATTATTATAAGACTTGATAATTTGATTGAAAGATGGATACCATATTTTACTATTAGCACTTTTCACTCCAATATTCCCAGGATTAACTTCTTCTATAAAATAATCTATCCCTGATCTACTAGAAATTTTTAAACCAACATATATGTGCTTTTTTATTAAATCAACTGTTAGTTCAAATTTCTCATCTGTTTCAAAATTGATCTGATTACCGATAATATATCTAGATATTTCTTCGGACATTCTCGTTTTACCTGTTCCGGGGGGACCTTTTAAAATAATTTGTTTTTTATATTCTAGAAGATCTATGATCTCTAAAAATTCATCTGAAACATTCATATTTAATTTTTTTAAAGGGTAACGGTTATTTAGTTTGTCAATTAATAGTGGAAAAGTAAATTCAAACAACTGATATAAGCATTCCGCTGATTCTTCTACTAAATTTTCCGAAGAAAGAGTAAATTTCGTAGTATGACTTATACTATTTGTATCTCTTTGCCATGGTTTCCATTCTAAAAAATCAGGAAGTGATTGAAAACAATTTGCTAATTCTATATTTTGTTTTTTATATCCTTCAAAGTGTAAGTCTATAGAAATCTCCTCATTCTCTATAATAATCTCGTAATGAGCATCATCAATTAAAAAGGTTTTCTGAGTATCAGAAATCCAAACGTGGGTATTTTTTGTTTTACCAAAAAAAAACGGAGAGTCTTCGTTTTCCAAATATTCTTTTAAATCTCGAATATATTGTTTAAATTTATATTCATTGATATCCCAATCCTTCTTTTCTTTGTAAATTTCTACTGCAACTAAAAGATTATAGTTTTCTTTATTTATGGGAATTTTGATACGTTCTTGAAAATAATCAGCAATATCACTGACAAATGTTTCCCTGTCATAAGGTTTTTTCAAATAATAATTTGAAATCCTGTTTCTATGGTTAATACTTAAAACATTAATGTTTTCAAGAGGATTTAATAACATCTCTAAAGCGTTGAAAACAGATGGAGAAGTATCCTCTATCTTATACTTATAATTGTAAATATGCTGACACCAATTATTCATCCTTACATAAGCCATCGCTAATGTTCTATTGTCATCATATTTATTATAAATTGACTTATTATTACCCTTATCATCGCAATAAGATATAATTTCGAAAAAAAGATTTTTTATATTTCCAAACTCATCTTCAACCTTTAATTCTGCAAATTTCTTATAATCCTTAAGCAGTTCTTGAAGTCGATTAACTTGATCATTATTCAATGGTGTATCATTGAGCCAACTTTGTAAAATTTCTCTTCCTTTTTCGAAATGAAAATCTGAAGAATTTATAATCTTCTCTAAATAATTTGCCCCAGCCATTATTTGAAACGAACTTGTAGATTTATTTTGAATTTAAACTTATTTACATCTTTATACAGCCATCCATAATAATATTTTTTTCCTGTCAATCTCTCATTCCCGGGATTATCTTGATCTTCTCCCGTTGAAGGCTGTTCAAACACAGTATTATTTAATAAATAATTTCTAAATAAATTGAAATCATAAATATGAAAACAAACCAGATCACCGTCATTTTTTGCTATAATAACACCTCCAAAAGAATCATACTCACCTAACCAAGGTTTTTCGGAAGTCATCCCCATAGCAGACTCAACCAAGAACTTCTTTATTTTATATTCATAAAGTTTTTGCTGACTTTCTTTACCATTATAAAAATTTAAAGGGTCATTTTCTTCAAGTAACGTTGTAACTTCCAATAATGAAGATGTTGAAGTAAGCCATCGATAATATAAAGACCATCCTAGTATTGAAGGCAGATCACCATCAATCATTTTAAGATTACGCCATAACTGTTCAGATTGAATACCTGAAAATTCAAATTTACCACCTAACTCTTCTAATATATTTATCCTATGTGTTAATTTTGATATTCTTCCAGCGGGAGCATAAGTACTTCTATTAAAGTCATTTAAATCTATATGATCAATATCTGAAACTTCAAAGATAAAATTATTGCCTGGACCAGTGTTGAAAAGAGTTGAATTACTGCCCAATAAAGATTTTATACTAAACCCTAAATCTGTTTCTTTTGCAAGTCTATGGTCATAAATTCTCAGTTTCATATCGGCTTTCGTTCCAGCTGACGCCTTAACTCTCTGCACATCAATATCATTAAGAATCGGTTCCGCAGAAGGAATTTGAAAAGACAATCCCTTTCCTTTCTTTATTCCTAAAAATAATACATTTGTGATTCTTTTAAATTCCTCTATTGTTTTTCTTGAAACTTGATATTTATTACCATCTTTAACCTTATAAATGATAACATCATTTTGCCTGTCAAATTCCAAGTCATAATCATATTCCCCTTTGTAAGCTTTAATGACATCATATACATTTTCATGATCAACATTTAAATTAATATCCGATTGAAAAAGTTTGCCATCAGCCATCAATTTAACAAGTACATAAAGTTCACTCCATTCTCCTTTATTTCCTTTTAGCATGTTTAATTTAGTTTGGTTATTAAATTCTCAACATGATTTTTATTGAGTAAATAGAAATTTCCAACTTGACTTAAAGTTTCAAAATTTACCATTAGTTCAATTTCAGTTATATTTGAATAATCATGCCTGTTTATTTTTTTTTCTTTAAATGATTTGCTTCTGTTAGTTCCTATATAAACTGATATACAATACTCTTGATCCTTATAAACGATTATCAAATCAATTCCGGCAACATAATCTTGATATAGAGAGTAACTTACCTTTTCAAATAAATTACTTTCTTTAATTAAAAAATAGAAATGTAAATCTCGAATTAAAGACGGATAAGTTCTTAAAAGTCGGGCTTTAACACCTTCAAAATTATAACTCTCATCCGCAATACATATATTATTTCCTGAAATTGTAATCTGATTGATACTATAATATGTTTCTACGAATTCATCTTCTGTTGGTATTGTTAGTTTAGTAAATATATAATAATAGAATGCTAAAATTGCCGGTGGTAATTTTGCGTTTTCAACTTTCTCATCTATGTTACGTCTTTCTCCCGAATATGTAAAGTTTTTGATTAGATTTTCTATTTTTTTACAGTTTAAATCTAAACCACGACTCACTCCAATCGTTTCATCAGACAAAAATATATCAAGAATATTCTTTGAAAACATAGCATTTTTTATAAAATCTTATTGATAATCTTTTCGGCGGTAGCTTGTATGGCAGGTACAGCAACAGAATTTCCAAATTGCTTATATGCAGAAGCATCAGCAACAACAATATCAAATTCCTCCGGAAAACCTTGAAGTCTAGCCCACTCTCTTGGAGTCATTTTTCTGATACCTTCACGATTTACTTCTCCTTTTATTTTTGTTGTTGGAGTAAAATCTGTTATTCTATGATCCAACACCAGATTTCTCTCTCTTCCCATACCACCGCACACTACAGCATTTGCAATTCCATCATCCGGTATAATTTCAAATCCAAAACCATTTCCTTTACTCGCATGTCTTGATTTATGTTCTTCAAGAGTTTTTAAATATTGAGTGGACAAATAATATTTTGTTGGCACAACTTCTCTTTCTTTAACATCTGCGAAAGAAACTGCTTGGCTAAAAATTTCTGGATAATTAAATTCATCAATATTAGTATCCGGATGAAAGCCAACAATATATATTCTTTCTCTATTTTGTGGTGTTCCAAAATCTTTTGCGTTTATAATCTTAGGTTCTGGCACATAATATCCTAAATCATTTCTTAACGTATTAAGAATTGTTTCTAATGTTCTTCCTTTATCGTGATTTCTTAAACCTTTAACATTTTCAAGAAAAATAGCTCTTGGTTGTTTTCTTCTTATAATTTCAGCAACATCAAAAAATAATGTTCCTCTAGTATCTTCAAAACCACCTCTCTTGCCTGCAATTGAAAATGCTTGACATGGGAACCCCGCACATAATACATCAAAATTATCCGGAATATAAGATTTTGTTTCTTCTAAAGTAATATCTCCGAAAGGAACATCTCCATAATTATGAGTGTAGGTTTTCTTTGCTTCTTTATCCCATTCACTCGTAAACAAGCACTTACCTCCAAGGTTCTGTAAAGCCATTCGAAATCCTCCTATGCCTGCGAATAAATCTATAAAAGTAAATCTATTTCTTCTACTAGGTTCAAATATTGCATTATCAAAACCAAAAAAGCCATCTCTAATTGCCTTCTCGATATCACCTTTTTTAATAGATTTTCCAGGATATTCTTTTTCAAGAATTTCTTTTCCAATATTTAATGCATCATTTTTAAATGGATTATTTTCTAATTCCCTATTGTGTATATAATGACTAAGAATTGCAAGATCGTTATTTTTTGGATCAGCAATTTTTGCATTAAACATCTTTCCTTTCACATCATCTATCATTAATTTTTCACTAACTTCCATTCTTTTTTACAACTATATTTTTTTCAATTGTAGATATAACTTCATCCAAATTTTTATTAATTTCTTTACCCCAAAACCTTAGTACAGTCCATCCTGATGAAATTAATTCTTTATTAACTATTTTATCCCTCTCAATATTCTTCTCTATTTTTTGATGCCAAAAATCTATATTGGATTTATGGTCATCTTTATGGTTATTCCAATCTTTTCCATGCCAAAATTCACTATCTACAAAAATTGCAATCTTATATTTTTTAAAAGTTAAATCTGGTTTTCCAAATACCGTTTTATCATTTTTCCTATATCTATAACCTTTAGAAAATAATGCTTTTGCTAATTTAACCTCAATTTTAGAACCTGTAGACTTCACAGCCTGCATATTCTTTCTTCTTTGCTCTGGTGTTAATCTATCCATTCTATATATTAATAAATAGTGTACGCAAATTACAAAAAATAAGATCTTTTTTTAACTATTTAGTTAGTGAGATTTATAATTAGAGAATTAAAAAAATCTATTATGAATTCTTGGGTAATCTTGCAACTTTCTTGCAAGAAATAAAAAAAGACACTCACATCTTTGTAAGTGTCTGATTTTCCGTGGTCCCACCTGGGCTCGAACCAGGGACCACCTGATTATGAGCGTTTAGACCCTACCAATAGAACGACACTTTAAATTGATTGTCAATCAGTTAAGATTTTATTTTGAGTTTATTTTTTTTACTATTTTAATAAAAAGTTGCCCGAAAAGTTGCCCGGAAAACCATAAAAAAAACCTTATTTTAGGAACATATTTGCTTCCAATCCATAGATATAATTTGCATTAATATTGAAATGCTTACAAAGCAATCTAATGTCTTCTGCAGAAAAATGATTTGCCTGTTTTCTGGAAAACTTTTCCGGAAATCTGATTTTATAAACCCGAACAGTATCAAGATTCATCACCTCATAAGCTTCCGTTTTGTATTTGATTAATCCGGAATCCTTCAAGTGATCAATCACTTTAATCATATTTTTATCTGTTTCAAACATTATTGCAATACAATTTTCCAATATTCTGAAGGATCAGAAACTGAATACATTCCTCCGATTTGAGTTTTAATAGTTCCGTTGTAATTTCTTTTTTGTACCTGAAAATTATAATTTTTTGCTAAAGAAGTAACTGGCAATTTTGGATTATACGAAGGAATAGATGATTTATCAATTGCGGTCAATGTTACAGTAAAATCGTTTCCTGTTTGATTGTTAGATTCAAATTTATATTCAAACGTTACTGTAGTTCCATTAAAAGTTTCTGTAACCGTTTGATTTGTATTAAATTTTATTTGCCCCACATCACTATTTAAAACGCTTTTATAGCTATAATTTGTATTTAGCTGAATACCTAAATTATTCAAAGCCTTTTCGTAAGTTATTGGCTGAGGTTGTACAGCTGTTTCGGAATCCCTACTGCTATCACTGCAGCTTTCAAAAAATACAGTGAGAAATATAAAAAGTAAAAAAGGTAGCTTTTTCATAATATTGATTTTAGATTGTAAAATGTTCACCGTAAAAGGCTTTAAATTTGGAACCGTAATCCGTTGGATATTCTCCAATTTTAACTTTTATCTCATTAAGTTTTTTTTCAATTGAATTAAACTCTTTTGCTTTTGATTCATCAAGCGTTTTATAATATTCAACACCTGAATTTATTAAATCCATTACAAGATCATTCCATTGATTCTTTTCGTATTTATTACCTTCTAAATATTCAAAGCAGTTTAGTTTAAATTTTTCCATATTTATATTTTTTCAATTAAATTTCTTTTGTCTTTTGATAATGAGTTCTTCTTCCTTTGAATTTCTAATCAAATTCAAAACAAGTTTAACAAGCTTTTCTTTCTTTTCGGGAATATAAAAAATATTTATAGTTGGTTGGAATCCTCTATTTCGGGCCTCGCCTAAATCAAGAATAAATTCAATATGGCAGCCACGAAGAATTTTATTGTATTTAAAAACTTGTTTTTGAATTTCATCTGTAAAAGCACTTAACATATTATCACGAATACGATCCAGTAAAGCTTGCGCTTCTGGATCTTCATGTTTCTGATCGTCCGGATCATATATTTTATATGTTATTTTCGTGCTGTACTTCATTTACAGTCTTTTTTCTACAACTACAACTCTCAATATTTTAGAGAATTCGGCTAAATCAAAAACTTCATCTGGATATTCGTCCTTATCTGCATTATCAGAACTTAATGTAATACTATCTAAAAATGTTTTTGTAATTCTTTTAAACAAAGGTCCTTTGTATCTATGGAATAAACAATAAACTCTATTTGGTTTAAATGTTCCTTTTTCAAGCCATTCTGTTTTAGGTATATCTACACATCTAGCCCAATCACCCTGATCAACAATTCCTGGCATTGAATCACCATCCACTTCAATTTTATGATAAATTGCCCTTTCATTTGGACGTACTAAAATAGTTTCCTTTTCAAAATGGTCTTCAATGTATTGATCAGGTGCGAAAAACGCTTTTTTTAATCCAGCTTGCCCAGGAATAGGAATTATAAATTGTTCAGCTTCCACAAGTTCGCTATCATGAATAATTCTGCTTCTGTTGGGCCTTCCCTTCGTCTTTCTAAGTTTATTTAAACTATCTAGGGCTTCTTTTGTTGAATTAACAGGTCGAATAATCTGAGTTTCAGCATCTGTTTGTTTTATCATTGGTCCTTCACCAGTTAATAGCCAAACAATATTTAACGTAGGGAATTTTTCTGCGATAACAATCTTTCTTTTTGTAGAAATATTATCTCTAATTGAATTTATTGTTCCATTTGGAAAGTTGCAAAGCCTTTCAAATTCTCTTATTGACAATCCGTTATAATCTATAAATGCTTGAATTCTATCTCGTACCATAATATTTTTTATTCTGATTATCAAATACATACATGTTTTTGTAGAATTTTTTACTACAAAGACTTGTTTTAATGTAGAATATTTTTCTACATTTGTGATAATAAACGACGTGACAAAGATATATAAAATATTAACTATAAAAAATGTGGTTTTCCCCATTTTATTTTTAAAAATAATTCTTATGGAAATGACTATCAATTTAAAAAGAAAAATCAGCAAAGAATGGAAAGAATTCTTTAGAAAACATACAGATTCTTCTGATGTTTCAAAGGTTGGGCTGGACCATGATGTTAAGTATCACACATTGCATAATATCAGAATAGGCAACGGTAATATTGCCAATGAAAAAAACAAGATTGCAATTGAAGCATTAGCAAAAGTTGCTGTTGCAAACGCAAACGCAAAAATTGAAAAATATCAGAATGATGTAATGAGTATGGAAAATTCAATTTCTGGAATTATTGATAACGATTAAAATATATGAGCAATCAAATGACTGACAAAAAAGCACGAGAGATTATTCAAATGTGTGATCAGTTTGAAGCTTACACATTATCATTTACTGCCTTTGTAAAAGCTGAAATGAATGCTTTCTTGGGTGGCGTGGGAACCACCCAAGACAAGCGAAAAAATAATTCAAAAATTAAAGCTGAACAGGAAGCCGAAATTCGGGCACAGTTCAGGAGAAAATAAAAAAAAATTCCACCTGTTGGCGCAGATGGATAAAGTATAACTAAAAATACTCTGTTAAAGTATGACAACAAAAGTACAAAAAAATATTGTTGATTCCAACAATGAAAATCAAATTGATCCTTACTCACCTTTAGAGTTATTAAAAAATGACAGGATCAGAGAAGTAATACTTCAAATAATTTCAGAATATGTGGTTGATTTTAGAAGGCATGATGCTATTGAAATGTATCTAAACGCTTTCGATCCAAACAATAAAGATGATTGGCATGATCACCCTTTTGATGGGAAAAACGGACTGGATAAAGCTTTAGTTTTATTAGACATTACACCAAAACAACACTTCAATTTTTATGAATCATTGGATAAAATGGCATGGGATATTATAGAAGGTAGCAAAAATAAAGCAGATCTGGTCGCCTTAACTGTTTTATCACGTTGGATTCCAGAAATAACAAATTACTTCAATTCTAAAAATTAAACCATGAATAATAAAAATCACAATACACCTTCAGCAGAAGTTATTAATGTTCTTAAAACTGAAATGACAGATGCAGCTACTCTGAAACTAATCAATACTGTCAAAGAAATTGAACAATACTATGGTTTAGAAATAACTGATTTGATCAGTAATATAGATGATTTTATCAATCATTTCCACACCAATGAATTGATGAAAAGGGATATTAAGGAAAGAATTGAATATTTCCAAAATAATAAAACTGGAAATACAGCTGATGACCTCCTTTCTTTTGTCAAAGAAGAATGCAAAACCTATGATTTAGAAAGCGAATGTTTAAACAGGGAGCTTTTTGCAATGAGAATGCTTAAGAAATTTATTTCTGATATAGCTGTTGTATTCGCTTTAAATCAACCTGTATACGATCGTAAAAGAGAAGAATTCACCAAAAATATTAATTCTTAAGTCATGGCAAAGAAAATATCATATACTGAAGAAGAACGATTGATTCTTAGATACATAGCAGACAATATTGTTTTTACTGCCTTCAAAAATAAACTATTGGATTTTGCCTATGCATTGGGAGATTTCAATAGCAATATTGAAAACATAGAAAGTCAATACCTATGGAGTTTTCAGGTGATCATAGACACTTTAAGAAATGAAGAAGATGCTGAAAACAATGCTGAAGACACAATATTTGAGCAATTGCAAGATATTTTTCTGGATAATGTGGAAGAGCATGAATTTAAGTTACTGTTAGGTATGGACATACAGGATTTATCGGTAAAGATATTCAACGAATGGAACCTAGCATTAAATGCTATCAGAAGCACATATAAACCTCAAAAAGTTTAATCACATGATCACATATAAAAATTGTACAAGAAAACAGAAAAATGCACTTACCTGCATCGCTTCTTCCCTACTATATAATGTCATTAGAGATAGACTGGAAGAATTTAAAAAAGTATCTAATCTATTCTATAGAGAACAGGAAAAAAGTATTAACGAGCATTACAATCTTTACGATGATCATCACGGCTGTTTAGATGTTGCCTTCGATTTAACATTGACTGATGAAGAGATTACAATCGAGGATGAAACGGGTGAACTATGGGATGAATTCTTTGAAATATATTATAAGCATGAGCAAGAATTCAAATATTCAAACCTTTTGGCCGATTCTTCTGCTAATGAAAGAGCAGCTGAAAAAGTTTTGAACGAATGGGAATCATTTCTTAAAGGTTACAGATGTGCTAACAATAAAATCACAGAGCATGAAACCGCATAAAGCAGAAATTCACCCAACATTAGCAGGAATTCTGATCATAGCCTGCATTCTGGTCACTAGCTACATTCAATCATTAAATTTTTAAATCATGAACTTATCAACATATACAGAAAAAGATCAAAGAATAATTAAGTTGATTTCAGATTCAGTTGTATTCTATTCTTTAAAAAATAAATTAACAGAAAATGCGCAATTATTGACAGGTGTTAATGTCGATATTGATGCCTACAGCTTTGCATATGAAGTTGCAAGAGAGTATTTCTGTGAAGAAAGAGGAATAGACGATTGTTTATCCGTTGAACATCTAATTGATGAATTTTTAGATGTATTCTTTGAATATGAAGATCAATTTGTTTTAAGTAGTTGTATTTCAAAAGAACAACATTTTTTCATTGCAGAAAGCATTTTTTTGAAATGGTGTGAAATGTTTAAGAATGATCAATTAAAAAAACAGGCTGATCATGAAAACTAATGTAACAATGCAAAGCACCGACCGGAATTTATTCGGTGTTATCATACGGCAAAATACAAAGGACGGGCAAAGCCTTTCAGTTTCCGATCTGCAGAAAGCTTACAACATTGCCAGGTACCAAAATGGATGGAGCGACCGCCGTATAAATGATATAATGAAACATAAGGAGTTTCAAGAAAGGTGCTATTACCTCCTATTTAAAAGAAATCTCATAAATACGACAATTCTCGTATTTATGGAAATGATTGAAAATGAAGGAATTGTAAAAGTACTAAAAGGACTGAAAGTCTGGAAGACCGGCGGACGTGGTGAAAACAAATCTACTTATTGTGATCCGTATATCTGGGTACTTCTAGCAATGGAGCTTAACCCGGAAATATACGCTGATGTTGTAATGTGGCTCACTGATAAATTGATCATCAACAGGATCATAGCCGGAACCGAGTTCCTACCAATGAACCGAGCAATCAGCAGTATAATTCAAACCCCAGATTATCCAAGATACAACCGATTGATCAATGAAAAGGTTTTCGGTAAACATGAAAAGGGAATCCGGGATTCCGCAACACAGGAACAACTTTCTCACCTTTCAGAAATGGAAAGATCAATAATCCGGATGATTGAAATGGGAATCGTTAAGACCGAAACCCAGCTCTTAAAGTTTATCGAACTATTTACAATAAGAGAAGTAGGATCATAAATACGAGAATTTCCGCTTTTATGAGATTCCATGAAAGCAAGAATTCCGGTTTTCATAAATCCAAGAATTCCTGTGTTTATAAAACTAAATATTTAACTCTATAAAATAACACTATGAAATTTTACCAAGACAACAGAAGAAACCAATCACAACCGTTTAGTAACGATACATTCAAAATGATATTATCTGAATTGCTTTTGGGATGTGTTCCTGATCTGGATAAATTCATTGCCGACTTTCATAAACATGAATTATTTTTTTTCAGCGGTGGTGATAGTATTTCAGCTTTGAAAAATGGCAATGGAGAGCAAACAGATGAAATTTCCGATTATTTAATTGATATTCCTGTTGCTTCATTTATTCTTCACCGTCTTTATTTAGATACTGAAGATGTACATTTTAAAAATCAGATTGATCTTCGTATTACAGAACTAACCAATGCAATAGGCCCCAGAACAGGGGAACATATTGATAAATGCTATTAAAATAGTACCCAAAACCAAAGGGGCAAATCAAAGCCCCTTTCATATTCAAACTGAAAAATATTTTTAATATGTCAAAATTAGGCTATATGTGGTATCGGCAGAATTGGTTAACAAGCAACACCTTTAAACGGCTTAAAAGGTTTCCAATGGTCCGATATGCAATAAGAGAATTAATAGATCTTATGTACAGTGAAGGAAAGCCTGTTGAAATGAATCGTGAATTTCTTTCTGATGATTACAATATTGATTTATCTGATGAAGAGTTTGAAAAGCTGCAGGAGTTTATAATAGTAGATGAAAATGGCAGATGGTGGATAGATTCTGTTGAAAGAAGACTTTCAAAAGCTGAAACAGCCCGTGAAAATGGAAAAAAAGGAGGCCGACCAAGGAAAGATTCTAATTCTGACAAAAAAGAAGAAAATAAAACCCAAAAACCAACGGAAAGCACAGGAACGGAAAACCCAAAAACCAACGAAAAAAACCCACCTTATAAAAATAAAAGAAAATATAAAGATAATAGTAATAATATACTTTTTGTTTCGATCACTGATCTAAACGAAAGCATTAAATCTTTCAATGGAAATAAAGCTTATTTTCTGTTGTCTTATAGATTCTGGGAACTTTGGAAAAATGAAAATCCAAATTACAAACATTTGTTAAAGGCTGAGGTTAATGCATGGGTTGATACTATGAGACTGATTATTGAAAATGATGAAAATCCTATCGAAAGAATGATAGGAATTTTAGAATACTTTAAAAAATGCAACAAAAAAGATCCCCGTTTTAATGATTTCTGGTTTACCACTATAAAATCTTTATCAGCATTTCGGAAAACTGATTCAAACGGCGTTGCAAGACTTGATTCAATTGCAAGAGAAGTTAAAAAAGCAGGAGATAAATACGAAGATTTCGACAAACTTATCTTTTCCACAATAAAAAAATTCAACGAACATGAAAGCATTAAAGCACCTAACAAATAGATTCAGTTACGCATGGAACGGATCAAAAAAATTGAATGTAACTCGTGAAGACATTGAAGCAATAAACACTTTAGTCCGTGAGGAAAAAACCAAACAAAGGAATACACAACTGGAAGATTCATTGATTCTTTTTTACCTGTTGGCAGCATACAAAGTACAAAACGAAAACAATAAGGCAATTCTGGTGAAAAGAAAACCGGAAGAAGTTCGCTATCCTTTGGGGATGCCTGAAGCGAGTACAATTCTAAACCGGTTATCAAATATTTTAGATCCAAAGCATCAAATAATTCAGATGATAGCTGATGAACTTTGGATTTATCAGGAATACGAAAGAATACCGAAAGACCCAGATTTATACATGAAAGAAATGTATACTGAGCAAGAATGGGAGCAAAAAGATCATATATCGACTTTGAAAGTAACTCAGCAGGAAATGATTCCAATCAAAAAAGAAGATAGAATCACATTTGAACAAGTTGAGGAATTATTGAATAAAGCTCTTGAATATGCGAAAAGTAACTTTCCAATGTTCAACGCATTGGATAAAGATTTTTTAAAATTTATTGAAACAAAGCCTTTAAATTCCGAAAACCCTGAAAGATGGAAAGATCAATAAATACACTTGAAGAAATTAATCTTACAGGTGATCCGGATGAAGGTAAGAAGTTTATTAATTGGAGAGAAGCTTTAATCCTTCCAACCGATAACATTCCGGAACCTATTCCGATTTTGAGTATTGTACAAGAAGGGTATCATATCCCTATTTTAAATGAGGATAATATATCATTGCTGTTCGGACCGGCAAAAGCCCGTAAATCAGCATTAGTTCGTTCAATATGCCAGGCTATCTTCAACGGTTCAAATGATAAAATGATTTCTAACTATCACAGGAAAAAAATATCAATTGTAGATACTGAGCAATCAAGGCACCATTGTTTGAGAGCCACAAAAAACATCTATCAAATTGCTTTTCAAAAACATGTAGTTGATTATTTAAGTGTTACAACATACTCAAAGGAGGATAAAAAAAATCTTGTCGAATGTTATTTAGCGGAAAGCCCGGATTGTGGTCTTATGATTATTGATAACATCGTTCACTTTGCAAATGACTTTAATAGCGCAACTGAAGCAGCTGAATTAACACAATGGCTTTTGAAAATAAAAAGCACTTTCAATACTCATATTCTGGTTGTATTACATGAGAACCCTACTCCGGAAAACGCATTTAACAGTAAGCCACGAGGACATTTGGGAACGAATTTAATGAACCTTTGTGAAACTGGATTAAGAATCAGAAAAGATCCGAATGATAAAACAAGAAGTATTATTTCTGCAGCTCTTACCCGTGGACGTGATTTCACTGATATAGTTCTTACGATGGATGATCAAATGATCCCCTATCTGGATGATCTGGAAGATGATTATGAAGAAACAAAAACGAAACCTAAATCTTATCATTAATGCAGCCAATTAAATTGAAAATATTAGGAATTCCAACCCCGAAACAATCGGTTAAAGTTGGATTAAGAACAACCAAGACCGGCCAAACATTCCTTCATCATTATCAGCCGGAAAAAATAAAGCAGAAAGAAATGAATTTCGCTTTTGATGTTAAGAGCCAATTGCCGAAAGGGTTTAAACCGTTCCGGTCCGGGATCATGGTAAAAGCCACATTCATTTTCCCGCCTCTTAAAAATTTTACACAGAAGAAATTGAAGGAATTAGAATCAGGGGCGAAAATGTACAAAACTACACGGCCGGACCTACAGGACAACTTAATGAAACTTACAATGGATGCTCTGAATGGAATTGTTTTCACAGATGATTCACTGATTGCAAAAGTTGAAAGTGAAAAGATTTTTGGGTTTATTCCGTGTATCGAATTAGAATTTCAAGAATTATGAATATTAAAACCGAAAATAAACTAAGAATTCTAAGAATGGCAATTCTGGTAAAAATGTTTGATACGTTCACTCAATTAAAACTTTATGAAAGTATTATCAAACAAGATGAAAGAATTGATTATGAATCAGCTCAAATTTTTAAAGATCTATTCAATATTGATTTACTTGAAGATCCTAAAACAGAGGATGAAGAGGTGAATAAATGTATTGAGTTACATTCATCATTAAAATTTCAAATCGAATGGTATACAGGGGTTGATTTTCTAAACTTTGATAAAGAAAATTTAATGGCATTTTTAAATCACTCGGAAAACAAGAATTTTTATTTAAAGATGAACCATTTAATGTATAGCTCTGTCATGGAATCTGTTTGTGCATATTTCTATGAACAAATTTCAAAAGAAGAATTTTTCAACTGTTTAAACTATTTCAAAAGTCTGACTTTCCCAGTTTTACCTCTTAACCTAAAAAGAATGATCAAATGCCTTCAGGAAACGGAGCATAATTTTATAACAATTGACATAAAAAGAAATATGAGAAACAAAAAAAATAAAGGAAAAAATGCAAAATTTAAAAATTGAAATAACAGATGCTTCAGTATTGTTTATTTGTATGGCAGCTGTATTGATTGCAATTGTCATAGGTGATTCAATCGAACGAAAAAACAAAAACAGGAACAAAAAATGAAAACACTAACAACATTTATATGGGGCCTTATTTTACTTTCATGTGGAGGCGTATTTCTGCATTTAGCCTTTCAGCCCGATCGGGAGCTTTGGGATAAAATTTTTAAAGGATTGCTTGGATTTTGGTCAATCTGGAAGGCTTATGACAAAATAGATAAAACAACATATTAACCCAAAAAATCATAAAATGAACATTACATTACACAGAGTAGGAAACAAAATCAACGGTGAATCATTATTGCTTTCACACGAAGAATTAGAACTTGACGAAACGACAAAGGAACTTCTGGAAAACTATTTTTTAGGTTCTTTCAAGTCATTGGAAAGCTTTCATTTTTACAGTGATTCATATCTGGTGAATAACCCGGTTTATAATTCTGTAAAGGAAATATTCCGAAACCCTCATTTGCTTTTAGATCAATCAGAAGTTATCGCAAAACATCTTTTTGAAGCAGCTGAAAATCCAAGAGTTCAGGGCGGGGAATTGTTTATCGTTTTCTTCCAGGGAGAAGGAGAAAATCCAATCAATAAAATAGGGATCTTTAAAACAGAGAAAAGAGAACCGTTTCTAAAAATATTCCCTTCCAGTGAATCATTCGATATTTTACAGGATTCCGGAATCAGCCTTTCAAAAATTGACAAGGCAGCCTTAATTTTCAATCAAAATGAAGAAACCGGGTATATCATCCAAGCTGTTGACAACAACAAAAACGGAGATATGTATTATTGGTTTGAGGACTTTTTGAAAGTGAAACAGCGTGATGATGAATATTTCCATACACAGGAAACACTTCACATTTACAAAGACTTCATCACAAAACAGCTTCCCCAGGAATTCGAGGTTTCAAAAGTTGATCAAGCTGATTTTCTGAATAAAACAATTAATTTTTTCCAGGAAAAGGACCAATTCAAAAACGATGATTTCAATAAAGAAGTTTTTGAGGATGAAAGTGTGATCGAAAGCTTCAATAATTTCAAAACGGATTATGAACAGGATATGCAGATAAATGTATCTGAAGAATATTCAATTGATTCAGCTGCAGTAAAGAAAGAAAAGAGAAAGTTTAAAACAGTGATCAAGCTAGATAAGAATTTCGAGGTTACAATTACCGGTGATCGTGGAAAACTTGAACAGGGCCAAAATGATAAAGGGAAATATTACATTCTCTACTTTGAAAATGAAAAGTAATACCATATACAATAATATTGTGTATTACACTATATTTCAGTACTTTTGTAAGTAACAAAAAGATAAATAAACTAAATGGAAAGCACTCAATTATTATCGATGTTGGCATTTGTTGACTATAAAAGTCAAAGGCTGTACACTAAAGAAGAAGAGTTAAACGGGCTACCGAAATATACGGTTATGGACTATATCACGGAGTTGCCTAATCACGTTAAACTACTGAAGGAAAAAACCGCCTTATGGATGTTTGTTCCAATTGGAGAAAACGGGGAAATTCTGGAAAAACCAACGAGAAAAGAAGTTGATGATCTGGAAGAAAATGAACAGTTTGAAAATGAAAAATATCTTTACGAGATAGCATCTTCAAAATGTTTGTTCATTATTGAAAATTATGAGCTTTGGAATGATGCGGTATTAATCAATAATAAACAATTTAAAATATCAAAGAAATCCGGAAACGTATTTTTTGAAGATAAAGTTTTTGAAACTGTCAATGATTTGGCCAATGAACCCGATCTGAAGCTACAATTATCAGAAATAGGATATTATAAATTCAGAAATAGAATTGAGGAATAATGGAGCTAAAAGGAGTTATCAAAAAGATCGGAGAAATTCAAACCTTTGCATCTGGGTTCCAGAAAAGGGAATTTGTTTTAGTAACAGAAGAAGCATATCCGCAAACGCTCGGAATTGAATTGCATTCACAAAGAATTGACATTATCGAGCCATTTAAAGAAGGAGACAGGGCAACTGTAGGAATTAATATTTTAGGGCGTGAATGGACCTCGCCACAAGGTGAAACGAAGTATTTCAATACGATCACGGCCTGGAAGATAGTAAAACCGACGTAATGGAAAATACAATACTTTTCTATAAGAAAATGCAATTCGTTTCAGGCTTATATTCCTTACTTCTTGCATTAGATTTCTTTGAGAAACAGGAATTATATTTTTACTGTCACTGCATTAAAGAAGCGATCAAAAGAAATGCTGATTATTTAAAATGTGATTTTGCATTAAGAATTGAAGAATCGGATTACAATGATTTATCAAGCTCTAAAAAGTTGACATATTTGGATGAATCTGTGAAAATAATTGAACGTGTGATAAAAAAAGAACAGATTGCAATGAAAACTTAAAAATTTAAAACATGGATAATATTTTAATCCTGATCGGTGTAATTGTTTTATCAATAATCTTGTATCAACCAGGAGTAAATAATAACAATGACATAATTTAAAAAGGAAAGAACCCCTACTGCTTTATGAGTAGAGGGGTTTTGTTTTTATATGATAATTGCATAAAAAGTGCAAAAGACTAACAAAGAATTAAATAAAAGTTATGAGCCTTACAGATAAACAGGAAAGGTTTTGCCAAGAATACATTATTGATAGCAATGCCACACAAGCAGCTATTCGGGCGGGATATAGCGAAAGAACAGCAAATGAACAAGGTGCCAGGTTGTTAGCAAAAGTTAGTATTCAAGACTACCTTTCCACGCTTCAGAACAAAAAATCTGAGGAACTAAATTTTAGTTTTGAAAGAATAGCTACGGAACTCGCAAAGGTGGCTTTTGGTGACGTTAAAAATTATTTTGATGATAATGGTCGATTGATTGATATTAACGAACTAAATAGCGAAGTTTCGGCTTCAATAAAAGGTGTTACTGTTCAACAAGAGAAAATCAAAACAGACGGTGAAGTTATCATTGAAAGTTCAGTTAAAAAAGTTGAATCATACGATAAACTGAAAGCAATTGAGCTACTGAATAAGATGTTCGGACATTTCAGCAAAGACAATGAACAGAAAAAGAATGATTCACAAGTTACAGTGTTTCAGCTTCCAAATAATAACCGTTAATGAAAGAAGTTAAGATTATAAGACCTCAAGAGGGTTATCAAATGGATGCCCTTTCCTCGCCCGCTGATATTCTAATTGGTGGGGCTGCTGCAGGTGTTGGAAAATCTTTCTCTTTACTCCTGGAACCGTTAAGACATATTCACGTTGAAAATTTCGGAGCTGTAATATTCCGTAAAACTACACCCATGATCAGAACTGAGGGTGGTTTATGGGATTCATCAAAAAAGATATACGGTAAAATCAACAAAGCAATTCCAAGCGAATACCGTTTAGAATGGAGATTCCCGAATGATGTGAAGATAAACTTTTCACATTTGGACCCTCATACTTATGAGTTTGATTGGCAGGGTCCGGAAATACCATTGATATGTTTTGATGAATTAACGCACTTTTCCCGGAAGATGTTCTTCTATATGTTGAGCCGTAACCGTTCTACGTGTGGAGTAAAGCCATATGTAAGAGCAACGTGCAATCCTGATCCGGATAGCTGGGTTGCTGAATTTATAGCATGGTGGATTGATCAGGACCCGAATTCACCAACATACGGTTTACCTATACCTGAAAGGCAGGGCCAAATAAGATACTTCTATAATCAAAATAATGAGTTGGTTTGGGGTGATTCTATGGAAGAAGTATATGAGAAATGCAAAGAAGATATTGATTTACAGATAACCGCTTCTGATGGATTGGTTCAACCGGCTGACTTCATTAAATCTGTTTCTTTCATAGCTGGTTCCATTTACGACAATAAAGAACTGCTGAAAGTAAACCCGCAATATTTAGGGAATTTGAACGCTCAGGAAGAAGCGGAACGGCAAAGGCTTTTAAAGGGAAACTGGAAGGTATCAACGAAAGGCGATGATATTTATTCCTATAAAAAATTCATGGATATATTCACGAACTCTTTTGTTCCACATGGTGAAAAGAGAATAACGACGGATATAGCAATGAAAGGATCAAACAAGTTTATTATTTGGGTGTGGTCTGGTAAACGTGTAGAAGATTTCTTTGTAATGGATAAATCAAAAGGTAATGAAGTTATTGATCTGATCAAACAGGCTGCCTATTCATACGGAGTTCCGGAAAGCAATGTTTTGTTTGATAATGATGGAGTTGGTCAATTCGTTGATGGTTTTATAAAGGAAGCTAATGAATTCAACAACGGCTCTACTCCACTACCTAACAATGAAACGGGGGTAACTGAAAATTATTTCAACCTTAAAACTCAATGCTATTATAAATCTGGTGAAAGCGTTACGAGGGGCGAAATATACATACCGCCGGAAGTAGCAAACAAAAGATACGACGATAAAATGACATTGAAAGAAAGAATGTTGTTTGAAAGAAAAGCAATTAAACGTGATAAAATTGATGATGAAGGTAAATTGCGGATCATGAAAAAATCTGAAATGAAAAATCTACTTAACGGAGAAAGCCCCGACGTTATGGACGGGTTTATGATGATTGAATGGTTTGAATATGACGTAAACAAACCGGTTAAAATTCATTCCCATTCATCCGGAAACAGTGATATGCTTAGTATGTTAGAGTTCTTAGATAACGAATAAACAAGAATATGGTGTATTACACTATATTTTATTATCTTTACAATCAGTAATTCAATTAATTAAAACAATAAATTATGTTAGATCAAAAACTTGTTGAGGAAACAATCCAAGACCTTCAGGAAGTGAAGGAAAAGATCCTGAATAGACATGAGGGAGATACGACATTAACACTGAGATTTGATTCTGTTTTCAATTCATTAATCAATTCTCTTGGAAACACAACCGGGAACATTGTTTCATCAACTTCTCAGAAAGTTTCTTCCGGATTTACACCAAAGCCTTTGACAAATATTGCCGGCCAAAAGATCAGCGGGAACAGTAGTGTTCTAAAATTGCAACCTTTAGAGGTTGACCAGGCTAAAGCATTCAAAGAAGAAATACAGGCAATTCATGATAGTTTCTCGAACAGAGAAAACGGAAAACTATTGGAAGAATTAAATGAGCTTCAAATTAGAGGTGTTGCAAAAGTTGCCGGCGTTGAAGATTATGATACCGACCCAATCAACGGAGATTTCGTTCAGAAGATCAAAGATAAAATTGCAGCAAATGTTCAGGACAAAGCGGACCGTGAAAAATCAAAAGAAGATTTGAAGAATCAGGGGAACGAAACCCAAAAACCAACAGAAAAAACCGAAAAAGTAATTGATACTAAAAAGGTAACTGAAAAGGCTGACAAAAAAGAAACACCGTCGAAATAATGGATTTCAGATTCAAGGGCAAAAAATACAGTTTACCTGTCACACTTAATCAAATTCCTGTAAGACAGAAAATTGAATTTGATCGTCTCTATCGTGATACGATCAATGAAATGTATTCAAAAGTATTCAAAACGAATGAAAACGGAGACGTTGAGGAAATGGATGAAATAGAAGCCAGTTTATTCAAAGTGAACGTTGCTGTAATGAACATTTCTTTCTTCACTGGAATACCACTTGAAGAAGTTGAAAATGAAATGAGTGTTGATGATGTGATGAAGCTTTATTTCTCATGTATTGCACCACTCTATGAGGAACAGGAAAACATTGAGTTACAGGAAGAGTATTTGTTCAAAGATCAATTCTGGAAAATAGAACCGCCGTATTTAGATCCTGATAATAAAACAACATTTAACCAGCTGATCACTTCAAAGCAAGTAATAAAGCAAATGCAGGAGCTTTCAGCGGGAAAATATGAAGCCATTCCGTATTTAGCTGCAATCTATCTAAAAAAAGAAGATGAAGAGTTTCAAGAGGACTGGTTGAAAGAAGGAAGTGAAAGATTGGAACTGATGTATGATTTGCCGATGGATATAGCTAATGCGATCGCTTTTTTTTTGCAAAATTCAATGAGTATGTATCTGAAAACTTCAGCGTTTTCTCAGGAGAAAGAAGATCAAGCGACGGGCCAAATTTAGCGTCACAGTTTGATAAATGGGGTTGGATTCCATTTTTGAATTATGTAGCAAAAGAAGCTTCTATTTTCTATAAAAATAACGGGAAAAGCAACCTTGAAAACGTGAAAGAAACAAAAGCTTATGATGTTTTGATCTGGGCTTCCGTTCAAGCTGATGAATCATCAATCATGCAGGAATATTATGATAGTTTAAGAACCAACTAAAAATAAACAAATGAATTGTACACCATTAGAGCCAGTAAATACACAATGTGAAGGCTTAAGACATCAAACACCTAAAACTTTTTATCCTGGTCAATCAGGAGCATCCGGAAAAACAACCTTTCACCAAAAATTTAAGAGTGGTAAAAAACCACAGGGAAAATTTACGGGAATGAAAAAGTAAACAGAAAGCCGGTTAATGCCGGCAATTGGCGAGTTGTTCGAGTGGTTAGAAGATAGACTGCAACTCTATTCACACGGGTTCGAATCCCGTACTCGTCTCACCTAATTGAAGGTAATTCATAATTTATCTTTTTAGCCCTGATTGTAAAGGTCAGGGCTTTTATAAGAGTTAAAATATGGTGTATTATGACATATTTTTAAATTGTATACATATGAACAACGCACAGCAAGACTTTGAAAAATTATTCAGAACGGAATTAGAATCTGTAAAGTTTGAAATTCCGGAAGATCAGAAAACAATCCTTTCTCCTGTATGGCTGAAACTATTGGAAGTAAATTCATTGGCAGAACTTAATATTGATGTTGCAACACATGCTCAGTTATCTGCTATGCTATTATCCGGGAATATTGACTTCAATTTATTCAATGCTTCATTCCTGTTCAATTCTTTATCGCAAACTGCACCTGCAAAACTTGGAGTTTCATTGAGTAATTACAGCTTTTATATTGCTCAATCTCAAGAATTATCAAACAAATGGAATGAGATTGTTTCACCGATTAGAAATAAACTGATCAATAAAATGCAAACACAGGCAGCTTTGCAGGTGAATCACAACGGTAAAAATGTTATTCCAGTAAAAGGCCGATAATATGAAAAGGAAAGAAGAAAAAGAGCCAGAATCACCTTCAGACAAATTGGAAAGGGAAAAGAAGATCCAGGCAGGAGCCGGGTTCTTTGTTCTGCTTATAATCGCAATTGTTTGGTATGCATTCGGAGTAATAACAGCAAATTGGTGGAAATGAGTTTGATTCAAGTTTGTAACGAAAAAGAATGTGATAATAAGCCGGTTTTGAATGTAACGGTTGGAAGTCATAAACATGATTTCTGTTGTCAAAAAGGGTTTAAAAAATCACTGGAAGAATTCACAAAGTTTTTAGGAAAGAAAAAATGATGAAGATCATTCACATATTAAAAGGTTGGTTCCGGTCCTACTTCTATGCTTCAGAAAGAATTAAAACGCTTTCAGAAGAAAGGCTTGAAGTGTGCCGGGATTGTCCTTTTGCTGTGGAAAAATCATTTTTAAAGTTTAGAGAAAATGAAGCAGTGGAAGAAAAAACGAAAGCCTGTAAACATTGTGGTTGTCCGATTATCGAAAAAAGTTTGGTTGAAGAAGAATTTTGTCCGATGAACTTATGGAAGAAATAAAATGCAAAGGACTTCCGGTTATTTCTAACGAAATAATTCTTGTTGATCCTAAATATTTAGAGTTAAAATGCAACGGAAAAACAATTTATTCTTCTGCAAAACTCGCAAATATTGCGAAGAACTCGATTAAAAGAAAAAGTAACAGGAGTAAGATTCCAAAACGTGCTTATTACTGTGTAGAATGTCTAGGCTGGCATCTTACAAGCCATAAAACAAAACATAGAAAAGATGAATAAACCTTTCTACTCAAAACGGAGGCTCAAGAAAATGGGGGTCGAAATTGAGAATAAAAAAAATGAAATTGAAGTAAACCTTATAAGCAATAGCGGGTCAATTCGTCAATCTCAAAACATTCTTAAAATGATCAAAGCATCTGATAAGCCAGTAAGAATAAATGTTGATAGTGTGGTTACTTCTGCAGCTGCAATAATCTGCCTACGTACGGATAAGTTAATAAATAAAATGTACGGATATGAATGAATTAAATCTTTATAAACTATTTGGTGACATTATTGCGAAAAGCAAAGTAATGAGGCGTTTTGTTACAGCTCCTTTTTATGGTGATGATTTGAATAAGAACAACCTGGGGGAACAACTGAATGATGTTTATAATGCAATCCAAGACGGCAAAAAATACCCTTTATGCTTAATGTTTCCGCCGGTAGAGTTCCCGGATTTTGAGAATAATTGGAGCCGTTTCAATTGCAAACTCTTTTTCCTTACACCCCCATATGATGATTCACACGGTACCGCAAACAGGAATCCTTTCAACAGTTTGAGCGAACATACAATCCAGCAAACCTGGAAAGATATGAATGTTTGTGCGAAAAGCTTTAAAAAAGCCCTGATTGAAATAGTTTATAAAAATACACATAACGGATTACGATTGCCAGAATCAGCAGTTGTTATCCAAAGATTTACACAACAGGGCAATGACGGGGTTGCAGGTGTTTCTTTAACCTTTGATATTGATCTTATGATTGATTGTGAAATGGAGGATTATAATGAATCTGAAATTAACTCATTCCAAATTGATAAAACCGAATTACACCCACATCATGAGCATTAAAAACATAGCAAAGCAAATTCCGGATAAAGTAAGAAGTGAAATTTTATTAACGGAGAAAGATATTATTGAAAAGGCGGTTCCGGTATGGGATAATGCAAATATGCAAACGCTTTTGAAAATATGGCACACTTTCATTGAACCACATAAAGAGTTAGTGCAATGCCCTATCTGTATAGGGAATATTCTCACAAACTTTAGACAAATGAAAGGAGCGTTGATTGAACTTGAAAACGATTATCAGAAATTGAAAAGTTTATGACAAGCGATCTTGAACAGGTTTCCAAAATATTGAATAAAGGTATCATCAATGAATTACACCTTCAGGGACATTTATTGCTTGATGAATTGGAATCAACAATCCGGGCAAATGTAAAAATCAGGAACCAAAAGAACATTACAATTCTGGAAGGTGCAGCTGTTTCATATATTCAGAAAATGGAATTCGGGGTTCGCCCTACCGAATTAGGAAGCAGGGAAACGCATTTAAAAGCCTTAATTAGTTTTTATAGCCGTTTAGGTTTCGATACAAAAATGGCAATCATACGGGCTAAAAGATTGCTTCCACACCACTTTGCAGAAGGTGTTCCAACTGAATTTTCAAAAACTCACTCAAAAACAGGAGAAAGAAAAGGATTTATTCAGGCAACATGGAAGAAAAAAGAAAGCCAGGTTGATGCAGTAATGAACAACGGGATGGATGCCATGTTTCTAAATGAATTTAACGTACAAAAATCTGAAATAATTTAGTATGCCTATTACAGCAATAACATATCAGCCAAATATCTATTCACTCAATGCTGCTTATACACCTGTTATATTCCGGTGTAAAGCTAAACTCCCAAATGCAACCGCTCAAAATTATATTTGTCCGGTTGTGTATTGTGATGTTTATGTTGAGGGTATTTATTACAAATCGCTTTCCCGTTCCCAATATATTGCGAATGATGGAACTGCACCAGAATACGAATTTGATATTCAGGATGCCATTCAGGAATTAATGGATTACAATCTTCCTAAAATCAACGGGAATTTAATTGAAAAATTTACCAATACTATTAAAAAGGTATTTGTTAAGTTCAGAAATTCTTTCACAGATTCAGACGGATTCAATAAATCAGAACAACAAAAGCCGGTACAAGGTACATCTTCAACACCTCCAACAGCTGGGGCCGGAACTATTTCGAATGAAATATACATTCTAAACTCCGTTATCCAGCACGAAGAAAATCAAAACCTTGATCAGCTTCTGGAATCATATAAAACAGGAACATGGGGCAACGCTTATCCTTTGACAAAAAGACCTGAAGAATTTAAGATCTGCAAAAATGATAGTTCCCACTTTCCCATAGTTTCAGCAATTAAACCCAAAAACCTATGTATTAAGGCTAAAATGATAAATGGTGAAGTAGTTGAAATTTGTAATGAAATACTAGAAGACTGCCCTATTCTTTCCAATATCCAGTATTCGATTACAAAAGATGTTGCAAACAATAGCCAGATTATTCATTTCACCTGGGCGAATCCGGCGAATATGCTTACTCCACCATATGAGATAAAAATTTATAAACGATTACATGGATCAAATGATCCCTGGTCAACTATTCAATTTACTGCGTACCCTAATCCGATAACGGCGTGGGATGTACCTACTCCATTCGGATATTATGATTTCATTTTTGAAGTAATAGGAAGATGTAACGCTTTACAGTTTGGGCAACTTCCTGTTATTGAAAATGTAGGAACAGAAAAATATAGCCCGCCTACAATTTCCCTTCGTTGGTTAGATAATCAGGGTACAGAAGAAAGAATCTGTTCACAAAACAACTGTAGTGCTGTGATTGAAGTATTGGCTGCCGATCCTGATAATGATATTACTAATATCAAAATTTTAAAGAGTACAGACAGCGGGGCAACATGGAATGTGTTGATACCAAATCTAACCGGGAACACTTTTACAGATACTCTTGATTCAGTTGGTGTGAAAAAATACAAAGCAATTGTAACAGATGCTCAATCATTAACAGCTGAATCAAACATCATGAGTTATAAGGGTAATAGCATGGTGAAAATTGATCATTATCCGGATGTTTATATTACAATCTACAAACCGGATTCAGGAAGCCATTTCATAGGCCAATCTAAATTTTACGGGCTTCAAGCTAGTACAGTTGACGGGTCAAATATTACTAAGGTAACCATGTTTTGGAGGTTTAGGGCAATTGGTGAGAATATTTGGAGAGAAGCAACAGAAACTCATGTTGTTTCAAGTCCAAGCCCTTCAATATCATTAAACAGACAATTTGTTTACGGATTCAGAGACGATTCAAAATATATAGGAACAAGAGACTGGAACGGGGCGGATAATGCATTTATTGAATTTAAGATATTCACATCATCTGGTGAAATGAAAACTTTCAATCTATATAATTGCGGGTTCCCATGGTATTCAGACTATAACCAAGCAATCACACTTTAATAAATAAGTCATGGCAGGAATAGAATATAATATTTATTACATACCGGAAGGACTTCCAAATTTGAAAACACATTTTCCAACAATAAATTTTGATAAGGTTGCAGAATGGAATGTTTACGTAACAGATTCTAACGGAAATGTTGTAGCTACTACCAGACAAAACAAGATCGGTTGCTGCTGCGTAGATGATAAGGAACGAATTCATTTTATCAATTCTTTGGGTGAGATTGATTCTATCAACTTTATTCGTGTAATTGAAGAAACAGAATCAAAATCTGATTCATGGCAAAAGGCTCAGAAATTCCCATTGAATCGAACAAAGGGCGGGAATTACAGGAAAAACATTAAATCAAATGAATCCTACGAAGCCGAAACAAGGTGTTACGGTGAAACAGAGCAATACTGGATTAAAGAATTGCTTGATGCTCCGAAAGCCTGGATTGAAACAAATTTACCTAACGGGTTTCAGGAAAGTATTGAAAAGGCGTTTATTCCTATTCAGATTACTGATGCCAAGCTTCCGACAAGAAAGAACACACAACGATACGAATACATCGTTAAAATTAAATTTTCAATGAGTAATGAAAACCAAACTTTAAGATAATGCCAAAGGATAGCTTAAAAATGTTTATGAATAATGAGGAATTGGATATTGATGTAAATGCTGAATTTCCTATTTCTTTTGATTATCAGCTTGAAGATGTTGAAAATTTTCAGGCTAAAAAAAGCAGTGAATCAACCGGAATAAAAATTCCGGCAACACTGAACAATCAGAGAATATTAAATACACTCAACAATACTTCTGTTGAAGATCTTACTGCAAACGGTTTCTTTAAAGGAAGTCGCAAATTAGTTGTTGAAGCAAATGGTGATGAAATATTCATTGGAAAAGCTATTCCTTACAAGTCTTATGATACAGGAGGGAAACCGACTGCCTTTGAAATTGATGCTTTCGGAAATAATGGTGATTGGATTATTGACATGAAAGAATTAACCCTGTATGAAATTTTAATGAAGCTTGAATTGACATTTGATGTGAACACAATTATTAATTCATGGTTATTCGACGGCATGAATGAAAACCTTCCTTATGTATTTGCCCCTGTAAAATATGGTGATCCTTTGGACCTGGATGCGGGAAATGATATGAACTATCATATAAAAAATTTTAGGCCCCACATTTCAAGTTATTTTATCATTTATTGGGCTTTTAGAATGTTTGGATATAATATAAAAAGTAATTTTTTAGATACTCCGTTTTATCGCAGGCAGGTATTATTATGGACTTTCGGAAGTTTCCTAACATCTGAAGGAACGAAGTATGCAATACATCAATTTTTAGCAAAAAGCGATGCTGAAAAACGATTTGATGGTGATATGGATGGTTTTGTTGATCTTAATGTTTTAGATTCACTCGCTTCATGTTTTGATAATAATAATACTATTGTCGGTGGAGATTACACGGGTAATACTGATCATGGCGGTGGTGAAAATCTGATCTGGAAATACAACACACCTCATTACGGGCCTCTTGAAGCAACTTTTTCAATAACAATATCCTATGACTATAAAATTGATTTTTCTTCAATTGTAGAGTTAAATATTTTCTGGTATAAGAACGGAAATCAAGTGCAGCAAAATCAAATATTTGATCATGAAGCACCAACAGCGGGATCAACTTCAGGAGCTGATATGCCAACGATATTTTTTTCAACATCTGTCAATCCAAATGATGTAATTACTTGCAAGATTAAATTAAGAATAAAAGAAACAAAAACAGCAACAGTTGCAAGATGTGTTCTGAAGGTTGAGGAATATACTATTACTGATTTTAAAATTCCGGTTGGTGGTAATGTAACATTTGATTCTTATCTTCCATTACAAAAGATCAAATTTTTAGATTTTCTGAAAGGTGAAGTTGATTTATTTAATCTTTCTTTTCAGACTGATCCGGTTAATAAGATTATATTAATCGAACCAACTCATGAATATTCTGAAACACACGATCTTTCACAGAAGAAACCGGGATATTTTAACGGGAATTATATTGACTGGACCGACAAACAGGATTTATCAAAAGAAAGTACAAATATACTATATCGGGATAATGCCAGGGAGTTTGTATTCAAATTTAAAGATGATTCAAATGATGGAGCTTTGAAGGTTGTACAAGACCGTTATAAAATTATCCTTGCAAGTGGCAAATATGTATTCCCTGAAAGATTTAAGGCTGAAAAAAAAGAGTTTGAGAACAGGTTCTATTCCCCAACAATGCATTATAATGTTGATGAATTTGCTAATGTTACCGGACAAACACCTCAAATGATTTGTTTAGTTCCGGAAAACATATCAAATACTTCCAGTTCAGAATCTCAAAACACTTTTACACCTAAAAAAGCATATTATAAAGGTTTGATTACCGGTGTAGGTGGTTGGAGAATGAAGGATAATGAGGGGAATATTACGACGTACAACAATTATCCTTACTTGTTTGCTGTAAATTATAAAGATGGTGGTGAAAATGATCCAATACTTTCTTATAGTGATGAAAAAATAGGTCTTGGAGCGGGTGTTGTTGGTAGAGGATTAATAAAAAGATTCTTCTGGCAAAGGCTCGCAATCATGAGCGATGGAAGGCAGCGATACACAAATATAAATCTCAATAACAAAGATATTGCAAATTGGTTTCACCAGGAGCGAATTGTTTTAAATGGAGAACTGTATGAACTTATAAAAATTGACGGGTTTAAGGCTTTAACCGGCTTATCTACAAGCTGCATTCTCAGAAAGTGGGTTCCAATCACTGAAAGGGAAAAAGAAAATACATATCCAAGCGAAAAGAGCATACTAACAAACGCCGTTGAAGTACTTGTTGAACCAATCAGTAATTCAGATAATACAGTAATTGATAAAGTATTTGATACCCAATACAATCGCTTAATGTGTTTGTATACGGATATTCCACGAGGGTAAAAATTTTAAAACAAAATATAGTGTAATACACAATATATAAAAATTATTATGGCAAATATTACCAAAATATACGAAGTCAAGCTTCAGGGATCTGGTGTTCTTATTGATGAAATGAAGCAAGTAAATAAAGAATTTACCAGTGCTTCTGAAAAATGGAAACAGCTGAAAACTTTAATTTCATCTGGTGGATTGTCAACGGCTGAAACAGCAAAGTTTAAAGCGGAAATGGCAGCTGCTAAACTGGAAACAGAAAGACTAAGACAAGAACAGATTCGTTTAAAAAATGAAACTATTGCTTTAGGAAACGCCAACAAGCAAACGGCGGGTGATTCTGCCAAAAATAAGGATGGGATCACGCAGGCTAAAATCGAAACTGAAAAGTTAAGGCAGGAAACAATCAAGCTTAAAAATGAAAGCCTGGCATTATCAAATGCTCAGAAACAACAAGCTGCAGAACAGAGGAAAGCAAAAGAGGAAACCAATCAATCAACCGATGCGTGGAAAAAATTACTTGCACAATTAAACAGTGCCAGGAATGCTGCTAAAACTGCAGGTGCAACGTTCGGTATTGATTCAAGTGAATTCAAAAGAGCTGCTGAAATTTCAAACGCCCTGGATGCGAAAGTGAAACAGATTGAATCCCGCCTCGGTCAATTTCAGAGAAACGTCGGTAATTATCCGGGAAACCAAATGTTACAGGGTTTAAATGAAAACACCCTTCAGGCGTTGATAAAATCCGGATTCGGAAGCATAATTGCAAACCAGGTGAATCTTGCAAAGGAAAGGACAAAAGAACTTGATCAGCAATTTACACTCCTTAAAAATAAATTGAGTGCAGTCCGAACGAATGCAACCGGCGATCTTGATGCAATTCAGCGTGAGATAATGGAAAACAGAGTTGAGGCGCAAAGACTGAATACGGAAATCGGGAGAATTTCCACTGAATTCAGAAATGCTACTTCAATGGGTGCGAGAATGTCGCAAAACTTCCAGAATTTCTTTAAAAATTTAAGAGCTGAAATCACCACATTTTTACTTGGTTACCTTTCATTTCAGACTGCAATGGCTAAAACACAGGAATTGATTCAGAATACCTATGAATTAGCCGATGGTGTTACATCTTTGGAAGTAGAACTTGGAAAGGCAGCAGGCGGGGCGCAAAAGCTTGTCGATGAATTAGCAAAATTAGATACCAGAACAAAACTTCCGGAACTCGTAAATATGGGAAACATAGCCATAAAAGCGGGCGTTGAAGAAAGTGATGTTGTTGGTGTGGTTTCTGCTGTTGATAAAATTAAAATTGCTTTTGGAAAAGATTTTGGAGAAGTTGAAAAAGGAACTGAAGATCTTGTAAAATTAATCAACGTTTTTGAAGGAGGTCGGGTAACAGAAGATCTTATGCTTAGAACCGGAAATGCCGTTCGTACTATTGCAAATGAATCGGTTGCATCCGTACCCTTTCTAAATGATTTTGCGAAGAGAATGGCAGGTTTAAAGGGTATTTCTGACATTGCTTTGCCGGCAGTTCTGGGAATGGCTTCCGGATTTGAACAGTTCGGACAAAGTGCAGAAACAACTTCAACAGCTATCGTTCGTATTCTTCCAAAAATTGCTTCTGATGTTGATAAGTTTGCAAAGATTACAAAAATGTCAAGAGAAGAATTTTCAAAACTTCTTAATGAAAGCCCTGATCAGGCATTAATCAAAGTTGCAGAGGCGTTGACAAAGGATAAAAAGGGGCTTGAAGATTTAATTGCTTCTTTCCGTGATAGTGATCTTGCAGGAAAAGGCGGGGCCGGTATCACCAGCACAATCGGAGTTTTAGGAAAAAACGCAGATACGTTCCAGAAAAGTATTATGAGTGCGAAAAATGCATATGCTGATACTTCAAATATTACAGATGCCTTTGCAAAGAAAAACGAAAACTTATCTGCGAGCATGGATAAGTTGAAAAAAGGTTTTGTTGATGCTGCTAATAATCAAAATTTTCAAGCGTTTTTAAGAGGGTCTATTGCCTTAATAACCGCTTTAGGTGGTGCAATAGGTGCAATTCCTTTATTTGCATGGTATACATTAGTTGGTTTACTAACCTTTGCTTATTACGAAAACATTAAAGCATTAGCAATTTCAATCGGGCAAACTGTTGTTTATGCTGCCAGAACTGTTATTGGAAACGCTTTGATCACGGCATCTAATGTATTGTTAAGAGCCCAAACAATAGCTATTTATTTAGCTAATGCAGCATGGACCGTTTTAAATTCTACAATGCTTTACTTGGGAACAATTTTCCCGGCTTTAAGAACTGCCTGGATAAATTTAAACCTTACAATGTTGAATACCCCTATTGGATATATTGTTGCGGGTATTGCTGCAATTGGGGCCTTGTTGGTTGCGATGAGTGCGACAACTGAAGAAGCATCTGAAGCCATTAGAAGAAACGGACAAGCTATAAAACAAACAGCTGCTGAAATGCGAGTTAATGCAGAAGTTACACGAAAAGCAACAGAAGCAACGGCGGATAGTATATCTAAATTTGAAACGCTTACCAGGATTATCAAAGATAATAACATCAATCTAAATACCCGTAAAACGGCTTTACAAGAATTGATCAATCTTAATCCTCAATATCTTAATACACTTACTTTAGAAAATATAAAAACTAAGGAAGGTACAGACTTATTAAGAAAATATAAGGATATGCTTTTAGATGTAGCCAAAGCAAAAGCATCACAACAGCTTCTGGACGATAAACAGAAAAAAATCATTGAAAATGAGCTGAAGATTAGCGAGCTTAATGCAGATTTAAGTAAGAGATACGGTAAAAATGTTGGAGGATTTACCCAGGCTAAAAATGCAATTACAGATGTTATTCGTGGATATGCAAGTGATTTAGGAATGGGTGATGGTGATATTGGTAAACAGATCATCAATTTAACAAATGAGAATAAAAAACTTAAAGAAGATACTGATGTTCTTCTTAAAAAAGTCGTTGACAATACCACCAAAGGTTTAACAAAGAGTATCACAGGAGGTTCAGCAGAAGTTCAGGCGACAAAGACACTTTCAGCATTAAGAGCAGAAGTTCAAGCACTGCAGGAAGAATTTGATCAAACGGAAGTTAAATCAAAGAGGTGGTATGAATTGCAAAAAGATATTGCGCAAAAAAATGCATATATAGATTCTCTTACTAAAAAAGACAAGACCCCAAAAGATAAAGCATCACGACTTACAGGAACTCAAAAGGATTTTGTTAAAGATTTGGATGCAGCAAATAAGGACCGTTTATCAGCAATTGAAGATAATTTTGCAAAGGGTAAAATATTAGAAGATCAGTTTATAAAAGAAAGTCTTGCAAGTAATATCAAATATTTTGATGCAAAAATTGCTTATCTGAAAAAAGGAAATGCTGAAGAACGTAAACAAGTAGCTCAAGCAGGATATGATAAAGCGAAAATGGAAAGAGAAGCGAATGATAAATTGTTCGCACTATCTAAAAAAGCAGTTGATGATAAGCTGAAAAATGAAGAATACGGAAACCAGAAAAGAAAAGATCAGGTTTTAAATAATCCCTATTCAACTGAATTGGAAAAACTTGATGCAGAAAAGAAGTTTTCAGAAGAAAGTCTTGCAACCCAGACTAAATATAATCTTGATATGTTATTTCTTCAAAGCCAGTACGGAAAAAAATCTGTTGAAGAAATGAATGCCTTGTATCGGACATTGGAGGAAAAACAGGAAGAGGAAAACAGGAATTCAAAAGAATATCGAATTAAAGTAACCAGAATTTCCTTTAATGTTTCCGATAATTTAGCGGATGATATAACAAATGCAAACGAAATAGCAGCTGCAGGTGATCGAAAACTTATTATTCAGAGCAAAGAACTTACTAATGCTCAGAAAAAAATTGAGCTTGACAAAATTGCTGCAAGACTAGAACTGCAAAATACTAACACTGAGTTAGGAAACGTAGTTGCAAAAATCAGTCTTTTAGAAAATGAAATGACGGTTCGTGAACTCACTAATGATGAGATGAGGGAGTACAACCGTCTATTAAAAGAAAGACAGGTTTTAGAGGGTAAAAAAGCACAAGCAGAACAAAATTCAACAGATGCCGGTGCAGCGTTACCTTCCGGATCTGGAATTCCAGGTTCTGGGGTTTCTGGTCTAGCATCTTCACTGACAAAATCAATTGCCGGGAAAGATGGGAAAATTATGATCGGTGATAAGGATTATTCAGAACAGGCCGGATATGCAATTGCTCAAGCCTTTGATATGGCACAACAATCAATGAATTCTTATTTCGATGCAGAAAGAAACCGAATTGAACAGAGTAAGCAATTAGCCTATGAAAGAATTGATTTAGAGACTAAACAGCAAATGAGGTTCGCTCAATCTTCTGCTGAACGTGAAAGAATTGAAAAAGAAGCAGCTGAAAAGAAAAAGAAAGCTGATAAGGAAGCCGGGGAAAAATTAAAGAAAACCAAAAAAGCTGAAGCAAAGATTGCATTTCTGATGCAATTAGCAAACATCTGGTCAACTGTTTGGAGTATAGGGAACCCGATTGCAGCTGCAATATTAGGGGCTGCATTATCAGTAATGGCAGGTGTACAATATGCATCCACGGTCAAAGGAATTGACAGCACTCAATATAAACGAGGTGGTAAATTTTTAGGAAGTGGAGGAAAATTAAATGGTCCTTCACATTCCGACGGAGGTATGCCGGTATACGATCCCGTTACGGGTGATAAGGTTGCAGAAATGGAAGGGAATGAAGGGATAATTAATGCCAGGTCTATGAGTGATTCAAATACTTATTCCGTTTCAGGAACTCCTTCACAGATTGCATCAAAAATTAATTCAATTGGCGGGGGCGTTGATTGGGATGGAGGCGCAACAATGAAAAAATATCTTAATGGAGGTACTTATTTAGGAAGTAACCTACAAGCACCATTCATTAAGAGTTATTATGAAACAGCAAATTCTGCTGTTGTTTTCGCCGGCAATTCTGAGCGTTTCGATAGAATAGAAAGTAAAATTGAGGATCTTGCAGATTTACAAAAACAAGAATCAATTAAGAAAGTTTTTGTTTCAGGAAAAGATATTGCTGAAGATCAAAAAGACAGACAAAAAAGAACGGAAATTGCGACATTATGACGTTAACATTTGAGGAATTAAAATTCCAAATCATAGATAAACAGAGGAAAACAGAAATAAATAAACTTTTTCACCTCTATTTAAAAGCTGAAACTTACGGGGATATTCTCCGGATAGTAAAATCAGAATCGAATTTCAAGTGGATTCTTCAAAACGGATTTAGGGAATTTATTCCCTATTTCCCAACTGAAGAACTGGAAAATGAGAATATATACAGTAGAGAAGTTGAACTTACTGATCAAAATTCAGATATTATTCTTCTTGCAGGTGCACGCTTAATCTTAAGACAAAGTAAAAACTACAGATGTAGGGTAATTTCTGACGGTGCAAACGCTTCTATTTCAGTAACTGATACAGCAATGGTTGAAATTGAAACATATGGACGGGGAACAGTAAACGTGTATAGTAGTGGTTGGGGATATGCTTATTTAACAACCCGGAATTATTCCCAAATAAAACTTTTCGGAAATGATAATTCAACATTTTATCTTGAAGCATACCAGGATTCAAACATCAATGCGCAGCTTCAACCTAATTCGTATATTTACTACAAGCTTTATGATGAAGCAATATTAAACAGTAACACAGGAAATATTTATGGAAAACAAAATGATAAATCACAAATCTTCACTTAACGATCAAGATAAAAAGGATGCTCTTCAGATGGCAATTGATGATTTTGAAAAATTTTGCAAATATGCCGGTGTTAATCCTATGCAATTGAAAGTTTGCATTGAAAGAAATAAAAAGCTTTCATACGGTCAAATTTCGCAGAAATTAAAAGTTCCAAGAGCAACCGTTAAGGATATTTGCGATCGTTGTATTGGATAATCTTATAAATCAAAAAAAAGGGCAAAAAAAGGATTCTTAAAATAAAGTTTGTCATTACACTGAATGCTCGAATGTATTCAGGATAATAAATATCTTCTATAAAATCAATAAATTTTTCTTTAATAATTTTTTTCATCTTTCAAATATAATAAAAAAGTGTACGGAGTTTTCGTACACTTTATTGTGTTTTACACCATATCAATGATTTATTAAAATATCTTTGTAACTGATTAACAGAGGTATGAAAACAATTCCAATTTTTAACTACAATGTAAGAAACACCGGTGAAAGGCTTGATGTTTTCATTGATGGAACTATTGTAGATGCAGAAACGCAGGAAATTTGGAAAGAATGGTTTAATGATGATACATCCGTATCGTTCAAGTCATTTAGAACCGAAATTCTTAATTCCGGATTAAAAAACATTCGTATAACAATCAATTCATTTGGTGGGCAAATCGGCGATGCTATGGCAATGCATGATTTCATTAAGCAACTAGAAAATGAAGGGTATGCAATTGAAACGATTGGTATGGGGATGATCTGTTCAGCTGCAACTTATGTTTTATCGGCTGCAAAGAATTCTAAAATTTCCCCGAACTCCTGGTATATGATTCACAATGTTTCAGGATTTGCATGGGGTGATGTTAATAAAGTTGAAAGACAGGCGAAAAATCTCAGAAGTTTCAATAATAACGTTCGTGATTACTATGCAAATTTGACCGGGAAAACCGCCAATCAAATTACCGAATGGATGGATGCAGAAACATGGTTCACAGGGAAACAAGCTGTTGAAAATGGATTTGTAGCAAAAACAACTGATGAAAAAGAAGAATTCAAACCGATCAATTCAGCAAGTTGGAATTTTAAGAATGCAAATGCATTAAATGCATTAAACGCTTTTAATTCTATTGCCAACAGATCGCAACCTCTAATTAATAATATCGACAATTTAAACGAAAATGATATGAGTAAATTAACAGATGCCATTGTAAACGCTTTTAAAGTGCTGAATTTGGTACCAAATGAAAAGGGTGATAAAACGGAGCCTTTAACTGTTGAAAATCTTACATCGGCTTTAAACAGTGCTTTGAAAGATGTTGATCTTGAACCAAAGGCACCAACCGATGAACAAGTAAATACCGCTGTTGCAAATTATTTCAAGGATGGAATGCCTGAAAATATGACTACTCAAATTGCAGAAGTCGTTAAAACTGCTGCACCGGCTGAAAACTTTAAAGATTCTGAAGATTTCAAAAAGTTTGAAAACAGAATTAAGGATATTGAGGATAAAGCAGCCAAAAATTTCGGACAAGCAAAGCCAGTTCAGAATTCTAACAGTAACAATCAAGAATCCAAGTACGAAAAAGAAGACATTGGATGGGGTGAATAAAAATCAAAAATTATGACAGGATTTGAAAATAACGAAGTATTGCAAACCGGCCTTTGTGGAGGTTGTGACTGCATTGGATTTGATGCCAAACTAACCTACGTTGTTGATGCAACTGCTAAAACCGCAAAGGTTACAGATGCTTCAACATATGGTGCGGGTGATGGCTTATTGAGTATTAATGTTCATGTTTCCGATAAAAACGGAAAACAGAAACATGGCCATGTTGGTACCGATGGAACAGAAGCGACAATCAATATTGCTGAACTGGATTTATCAAGTATTGATATTACTGCAACAGTGGTAACTGAGAAAGGGTGTAAAGCGGATTTAGGTATTTACAAAATTGGAAGTGTGGCTCTTACCGGATCGCTATTATATAAAAATAATCAATAACCAAGATTAAAAAAAAGATTATGTACGAAAAATTTATGGTCGGGCCGGAAAGTTACTTCGATTTGTTGGTAAAACCTCATTTCGCAGATATGCTTCCAGATGGTCCAGTAATGGGAACTCTTGGCGAATTTACATTAATGGATGATGTTTCAAGCAAGAGAAAAATTGTTGAAATTTTGGGTCAACAAAATATCCTAAAAAGAAGGGATGCATCTTGTAACCCTCAATTCTCGCCTGTTGGTAGAGCTTCTATCAGATATATCGAAACTGATGAGGTTTACGCAGGTACGAAAGTTTGTGACAACGAATTCTATAAAGGTTGTCTTGCTGATTACAGAAATAAAGATCCAAAGTTCAGAGACTTCATTATGAAATTCTTCCTGAATGCGATTAAAATGGACGTTGTTTCAAATGCTTATTTCGGGGATATTTCCAGAGCAAACGATCCGAATGGTTATTGGAGTTGGAACGTATTTGATGGAATCTTCAAAAAATACGCAGGATTCATCAACGACGGAACAATTAAAGCAAGTCAAACAACTGCCTTTAATTCCGGAGAACTTACACCGGTAGAAGGTAAAGATTACCTTCATTGGGCTTACAAAAACCAGGATGATTATTTATCATTCATGCCAGATGCAGCCAAAGCATTCTATGTATCAAAAAGCATTTTTGATGCTTATGAAGATTTCTTGATCGCAACAGGCGCACAGGGAGGAAACATTATCAATTATCAGAACGGCTTTAAGAAATTAAAGTATAAAGGAATTGATGTATTGGTGGAGCCTACATGGGAACCAATCCTTAAAGCTCTTAACGGTGGTGTTACGGCACATGCGTGTATATTGACAATCAGAGGAAACTTTGTATTTGCAACGGATAAATCATACGGAGAAGATACTCCACAAGGTGTAAAATCTTTATTGGTTTGGTACAGTTACGACGAGCTTACTTGGAAATATGCTAATTTCTTAAAAGCTGGTACAGGGATCGCATATCCGGAACATACTGTTTTCGGTATGACAAACATCGCACAAAACTAAAAAACTAACCTTAAACATAGTGTAATACACCATGTTTATTTTAAAACATACAAACTATGCTTTGCGTAACATTAAAATCATATACTGCACCATGTTCTTCTACAACAGGAGGTGTTTCTGATATGTGGGTATTTGACCCTTCAGATTTCAACTGGACTCAAGATGCTGCTTCTAAAAGTTATACTGCAGTTGCATTAAGAGACGGAGCCACTATTGACGATGGTGGACGTATGTATCCATTAAAGTTTCAAAGAAAAGAAGCTGAATTCAAATTTAAACATACTCTAAACGGGTGTTCAGTTAAATACGAATTTGATATTGATGCACAACTTCCGAATCTTTCACAGGAATTGACAAACTATTTATCAAGCCTTGATGCTGCCGGATGTTGCTGTGGTCTTGGTCTTGTGATCAGATTGTATTCTGGAAAAATCTTTGTTATTGGTGAAAGATACGTTAACGCTAAATCAATTCCATATTTTGAAGTTGTCATGAATGGAACTGAAGGCGGATCTGGTAGAAAAATGGAAGACTTCAACGGAGCTAAAGTAATGTTCAAGGCTGAATTCGGAAGAATGGCAAATGAATTCACTGGCGATATTTCCGTGATCGAGGCTTTTCAGTAGGTGGTGATTCACATAAAAAAATCTTTCAAAAAACCTTTGACAAAACATTTATCTAATTATGTTTTCAATTAAAGAAAAATATAAAAAAAAGGTAGTCGGATTTAACGGTTCGGCTACCCCTTTAGGAGAAAGAACGGATTTACTTGAATTAGCAGAAATCGCAGTAAGAAGCAATGATCCGAGTTTACTAATCGTATTCAAAAAAGTTCCAACTGAAGAAGATGTAAAAGCTGAAAAAGAAAAACAATTCTTCCAAGAACCTGAAACAAATGAAAAGTCCTAATTCAAATACAGAAAAAATTTATTCAAACGTGGCTACGCTTGATGTTAAAAATCCGATTCCCTTTGAGCCTTCAGGGGAATCTTCTGTTTTCCATTTTAATAAGCGAAATAAGGGATATTTACCATTTCTTGACAGTAAGGATAATTTCTTTCAGTTATTACTTGAGGCAAAAATTTCTTCTCCTACAAATAACGGTTGTATTGATAGTAAAACGAATTTCTGCATAGGAAAAGGAATGTTTATCAAAGATGGTACTGAAAACCCAGAATTTGAAGAGTTCAGGAAACGGGTAAATAAAAAAGGGCAAAGCCTGGATAAAGTAGTACGATCAATTTTTGACAATCATTTTACTGCAGGGAATAACTTCATTGAAATAATCCGGGGGCAAATTGGCAATAAAAAATCAATGTTGATAATAAACAGGTCATTTTTAGAATGCCGTTTATCCTGGCCGAACGATGATGATATTTGCGAATCAGTTTTTATTTCAAAAGAATTTCGCAGAAGAACAGCCTGGAACCTTGAACAGTCAAAAGCTGTTGAGCTGCCAATATATTACGGTGATAAGGATATGACTTGGTTTAAAAGCGATGCCGGTACCGAACATTGTATTATTCATGTTAAAAACTCAATGCCCGGTTATGACTATTACGGTATGCCAAGCAATATTTCTTCTTTGCCACATCAATTGTTAGAGTATAAACACGCTCGATATAACATTGATATTATTGATAATAATATGGTGCCTGGTGGAATATTAACCATTGATGGAAATGTTTCTCAGGAAGAAGGAAAAAAGATTGCAAAGGATGTTATCAATTCATATACAGGAGACGGAAAAAGAGGACGTGTTGCGGTCGTAACAGGTAAGGACATTTCAAAGTCAACATTTCACCAATATGAAACACAGCAGGAAGGATCTTATTTGAAACTTGATGAAAGTATTTCCAGAAAAATTGTTGATGCTAATAATTGGGATAAATCTTTATTCGGCCAACATGCTGAATCTTCAGGAATGGGGAACGGCGGTTTCGCTTATTTATCTGCTGTTTTTGATACTAAAAACAAAACTGTAATTGAACCGGCTCAGGAGCTTATAAGACAGGATTTTTTAAACCCATTTTTTGAACTTTATGATGATTGGATGGGAACGAATTTCAGCGATTTGGAATTATCATTCAGGACGGTTTCACCGGCTTCATTCATTGGAGAAATTGACGTTAACTCTTGTTTAACCAAAAATGAAGGAAGATCAATTTTAGGTCTTCCAGAACTTGAGGATAAAACGAAAGGTAAAGAAATGATTACAACCGAAAAAAATAAAAAAGATGTACCGTCCTAATTATTTACAACGTGAAGTTTTGATTACTCCTGATGAGGTTTTGTTCCATGCAGCAACGGATCAGAAGATTGACGAAAGACAAATCCGGCAAAGCATCATCATTGCAGAAGAAAGATTTATTTCAAATACACTTTGTGATGCATTTTACGAAGATTTTATTTCAAAGAAAAATGTAATGGTTACCGCCGAAAATAAAGCTGATTTATTTCAAAAAATAAATGAATCGTTTGCGCTTGAAAACAAACCTCCGTTAAAAGAATCTGATTTAAAAATCGGCATGATCGTTAATGCGATCGAGCTGGTGGAGAATGAATGGTACCGAAAACTTTGGAACCGCTTTTTATGGAAGCTTACAGCGGAATGCGTGGATATGATGGCAATTGTTCCGAGTTGGTTAAGAACAACTGATCAGGGGCAACAACTAAACAAGCCTAATGCAATCGGCGGAAATGGTGGGGATTCAGCATCTGGAAGTTCCAAAGATGTGAACATGAAACTTAACAATGCAATGCAGGATCGCATTGATCCTTTGATTGAAAGAATGAGGTTATGGATTTGCCAACATAAACAACATTTTCCACTTTATTGCAAGGCTTGTAATGATTGTGGTTGTAATGGTTCAAATGAGAATGTAGACGGTGTTTCTTACATAAGAAAAACCAATTTTATAACAGGAATATACGATGATTAAAAATTATGAGTAAAGATACAATAGCTGAAAAATCGCTAACAATACGAATAGAAACAGAACCGGGAATGAACACAAACAAACGTGTTGCAGATGTTCTGGACGATATTAATGAAACAATGCTTGAAGCACCTAAAGGAACAGGATTTTATTATATGGCAACGGGAGGAATGCAGCCTCAATGGACCCCAATAAATCCGTCTTCATATTTCCTTGTTTTATGGAATGGATCATCATTTCAATCCTCAAATGTATTTTATCACCAAAATACACAAAGGGTAGGAATAGGCACCGGAAACACAAATCTTAATTATCTTTTAGAAGTTAATGGGTCTGCAAAGGTTAACAGCCTTGTTGTTGCTAATCCTGTCAATGCTCAAGGAGACTCCACATTTAATAAAACTTTTGTTGGTAAACCCGATGGAACAGTTGGATGGGAGCCAAAGGTTTCTTTAGGTGCTCCCAGAGCAAATATGGTTCAATTTGGAACAGGTGGAGCCATAAATGTAAATAACAATACAGCCAATCTTGTTTCTATAATTTCATATGCGGGCGTACTCGTAACAATTGATGCTACAAGTGATTTTGGATCTACTTTCAATAATGGAGGTTATACAATAACTGTGGATAAAGATATTTCTACAGATCCTGTAAAAATGGTAAATGGAAACGGGAAAGTGGTTATCATTATGAGAAAAAACGGTACAAGAGAATATGTAGGTTATCCATATTCATCAACGCCCTTGAATTTACCTGTTGGAACAAGATATATCGTAGGATATGTAACTGCCGGAACAACGGTTCCTCTCATTTATTTAGTAGAATTATAATAAAATTAATACTCATGATAGCAATAAAATCAAAGAAAGCATTAAAAACTCCAGAAAGAGTTTTACAGGAAGGAATTATAACAAGAAAAATTGACTTTTTTCAAATAACACCCGATTCCAACGAATTAAATATGAGAATTTCAGAGCAATGTTTAGATAGTGAAGGAAAAGTTATTTGGGAAACAACCTTCATGCCTAAACCGGTAATATTACCACCTGAAGTACTGGAACCAATTTATCAGCAATTTAGACAGAATTTAAAAAATGAAACCGAAAATGAACGGTTATTTGGTTGTAAATCTGGAGATTTCGATATAGTAATTGAAGAAAATAAAGCAGAAGAATGATTCTTTTTTTAATTGCTTATATCCTAATACTCCCTTTAACCTTTGTCAATTATATTGTTGTGCTTTTTGTTAGTAAGGATAATGCAAAAAAATACTTCAGAAGCACAGCGATAAATATAGATAAGTTTGGGAATCGAGAGTTTCGGACTTTGTGGAATTGTACCCTTCGGATAAATACCGGATATAAATTTGGAAATCCGGAGGAAACAATTTCTTCAGTTCTGGGGAAAAATGAAAGGAATGAAACATTAACTAAAACAGGTAAAATTTTAGTTTTCATACTTAATACAATCGACAAGGACCACTGCAAAAAAAGTATCAATGATAATTTATGATTTAAATATAAAGAAAACCATGACACAAAACAACGATTTATATTATGATGCTAACAGGATGGTTGCAATAATGTTAACTATTATCGTAGGAGTTATAGGCCGTCTAGGTTATGAAAATTCTAATGGTAAAAAAATAAAATTAGGATTAATATTTCAAACTATTGTAATGGCAATACTCGTTGTTTTTGTTGGTGAATCAATCTTATACCATTCAGGGCACCGTGATTATAGATTGCCAATATTAACATTAGCTTCCTTCTTTTCACATGATATTATGAAATATCTTGATAAGAACAAGACAAAATACTTTAACAAATTTTTAGGACCAAAAAATAAAGAAGATGAAAACGAATAAAAAGTTTTATTACAATTTAATCATAGTTGTTTTAGCAATATCCGGTATTTATTTTTCTGGACATATTCAACAATTATATATCAGTGCATTATTTATTTCAGCAGCTTTTATCTCTTCATTCTTTGTTTACAAAAAAACCTTTCCGTTCATTATGATCGGATTGGGGTTTTATTGGTATGCGATTATGAAAGACATCTGGGGAGGTTCAATCACTTATGCACCTGAAGTAACAAGATTCTACTGGACAACTGGAAACGTATTTATTTGTATTGGAATTATCTTTCTCATGATTGAAGAATTCTTTCCAAGAGCATATAATAAATTGTTTGGAAATGATAAAGATTAAATATTTCATTGTACTGTTTCTCCTTACGTCCTGTGTAAATAGAACCGTTGAAAAATCTAAAAACCTTTCAGAAATTTCAGATTCCAGAAAAGAGACTGAAAGCAATAATTCTGAAGAAAAAACTTCATTACATCTGAAAGAAAGTTCGATCGTTGATACTCGGAATAATTCTGAGAAAAAGGAGGAAAAAGAAAATATACAATCTCATAATTCTGAAAACGTTTCCACCAAGAACAATTCTGAAACAAGTTCCCGGAAAACAACAACAAGAAAATATTATCCCAACGGATCTATAAAATCAGAAACGGAAACATCCGAAAACAACAGTAAAGCAATTGACGAAAAGAATTATTATAAATCAATCTACGAAGAAGCGAAAAGTGAAAATTCGTTTTTGATAACCAGTAATAAATCACTGAAAGAAATTAATGTTGATTTACTTTTTAGTCAGTCGAAGCAAGAACAACTTTTAAAAAAATATCAGTCCCTGATAAAACAGAAGGATCTGCAGCTCAACAAAAAAACTGAAAAAACTGTCAGTATATGGCTTTATGTCGGTTTAATTATCACAGGAATGTTATTCATCCTTTTACTTCAATACACCTGGAATAAAGCAAAAAAAAGTCAGTGGTATTTAATCCTATTAAATAAAATTCGTAATGGAATACAAAGCAAAAATTCAGATCAGTGAAAAAATTCTCAGTGATATTTTTCGCTCAGTAAACGCAAAAAGAGGTCGGGAGAATAAGGATAAAAATATTGCCGGCTTTGTTTATACTTTTAATAAATACGCTGATTATTTCGCAATAGATACTCCTTTAGAAGTTCGACACTTTATTGCACAAATAACACATGAAAGTGATCAGTTTAATGCTTATGAAGAATACGCTTCCGGATCAGCCTATGAAGGCCGTAAAGATCTGGGAAATGTTTTCAAAGGCGATGGAGTTAAATTCAAAGGGCGGGGTCCTATACAGATCACCGGTAGAGCCAATTATAAAAAAATGGGAACTGAAATTGCAAAACTTCCATTCCTGAATGATCGTGAAAGGAAAATATTTGAAAATGATGGTTTGCTAAAAGATCCGTCTAAACTTCAAGATCCTGTATGGGGTACATTGGCAGCTTTAATTTTTTGGGTTGATAAAGGCTTAAATTCTTTATGTGTTCCTGACAATCAAAAAGTAACAATAAAACGCCTTAACTCTTCCGGTTGGTATAATTACACCTGTTCACCAATTGAAGCGATTACACGCAAAATAAACGGTGGAATAAACGGTTTTGAAGATCGTATTAAGAATTATGAAGCTTTGAAAAAATCAATTTAGAGGAAAAGATCCTCCGTTTTTTAAAAATCTCTGACCACTTTTAAAAACACACCCGTAGGCTACGGAGGACTATATGTCTTCTGGAGCTTACGGGTTTTTGCTTTTTGTGTGGTCAGAGTTACAAAATTAAGTTAAAATTATGAATATAAAAATAGAATCTAAAAATTTAGGAACATTAATAATCAAGCTTATTTCAAAAGAAAAGGCAAAAGAATTAATTATCAATAATCATTATTCTAAAAAGTGGAATGCAGGAGGTTTTGGGGTTTATAATTTTGGAATCTTTCAATTTGGGAGTGAACATGAAAATGAATGTTTGGGAGTTGCTTCATATGGTTATATGAAGAATCCAAAAGCAAAGATATTTTATCATCCAAATCCTAACGCATGGATGATTGAATTAAACCGGATGTGGATTTCTGATCAGCTGGGGAAAAATGCTGAAAGTATTTTGATTGCTCATTCGCTTAAAGCTTTGAAAAAAATAGATAAAAATATTGTTGCAGTTCAATCTTTTGCAGATGGAAGGCTTGGTTGTGGAACCATTTACAAAGCATCGAATTTTAAATATTATGGAAAACATCAAACGATTTTCCTTGAAAATAAAATTACTGGTGAAATTACACATCAACAGAATTTAACAAACACTACTTCAAAAAGCCGATACATTCGTGATAATGTTTCCTATCTTTTAGGAGATTTCAATGTTTTTAAAGTAGATACTTACAGATATATTTTCCCATTATGTAAAAAATTTCAGTTCAAATCAAAGGCTCAGATTTATCCACCTTACAATAAAGGGTCCTATCCTATTACTTGGCTCCGGGATAAAAAAGCAATAAAAGATCGTTTGATTGAATTCATAAATACTTTATAGTGAGTACACAATAAAAAAAGGGTACGGTGTTTTACAGTACCCTTTTTAACTAGCCTATCATTAGCCTTTTTAAATCTTTATTTTTTCTTTCCTCTCTTCCTGTGGTATATATACCTGTTGTTTTTGGTGTTGTGTGTGCTCCCATTCTTTGGGCTTTTCCAACAATCGGAATAATTGGTGCGGTCTGCATTTCATCCAGCATATCAAGAAACAAATGTTTCAAACTGTAAAAATCCTCAGTAACTTTTATTATATTTCCTTCGCCGTCTTTAATCTCTTCTGAATCTTTTACATGTCTTTTCCACCGGCGAGAAATTTGTTTTGCGCTGATTGGAATTTCTCCTGGGATAAGACCTTTCGAAAATAAATAATCCTCTTGATCCTCACATAATGAAAGAATTTCTTTCCAGTAAGGAATAGCAGCAGGAATAATAATTTTCTTAACCCATGTCTTTCGTTTTCCTTTCTTAATTAAAACTTGATATTCCTGATTTTCCAGATCAACATGTTTTCTCTGCAATTGCATGAATTCTGTTGACCGGCCCCCGGAATAAAAGAATATTTTCCCATATCTAAAAAAAGAATAACATTTTGTTTGAAGATGCTTGTAAACATATCTAAGCCTTTCTTCAGTAATTACTTCACGAATGTGTTTCGTTTCAGCTTTTATCGAAATATTGTCGACGGGATTATAATCGCAGCATCCATATTGTGTTAATTCTTTGAACAGCGATTGAAGATAGCTTCTGAAACGATTATATGAAACATCTGGTAAATCCATTGCATCTAAAAGTGTTTTAAGATGCCAGGTCTTTACCTCATGAATTAGAACATCATAAAATCTAGTTGTAAATAGATGTTTACTCACATGATTAATACACCGTTTCACTTCTTTACCATGATCAACAGACCAAAAAGGAGTTAACTTTTTATGAGCTTCTTCCAGTGCAGAAATTAAGTCTAAATTTGGATGCAGATCACCTACACGATCACTCATGTACACTTTAGTAATAGGATTGAAATTCTGCTGATCCAATCTCATTTCCATTTCTTCAAGAAATATTTCGGCCTTGACTTTCAGATCCGGGAGTTTTTCACCCGAAAATTTTACCCGGTATGGATAACCTTCCGGATATTGTTCTTCAAACAAAGGATCAAAGAACCTACATTGAATAAACCATTGTTTGGGATAATTTGATTTTGCAGTAAATGTTTTGTATTTCTTTGGAGAAATAAAAACAGCGGTTCTGGAACAACCGTTTAGAAGTTTCGTTCTTTCGTTTTTCATTTTGGTAGAATGTTTTTAAAGTTGCCCTTAAAGTTGACTTTCATTGTCATTCTACCTTTGTAAAAGCTAGTATAAAATCTCGGAAACCCATTGTGGGAAAGGCTTCCGAGATAGTGGTCCCACCTGGGCTCGAACCAGGGACCACCTGATTATGAGTCAGGTGCTCTAACCAACTGAGCTATAGGACCTCAAAACTTGGTTAAATTTTGTGTTTGCAAAAATAGTAAAATTTCTTTCACTACAAAATTTTTTATTGCTTTTCTTGGCAAAGTTCTACCAGCACGCCATTTGTAGACTTCGGATGTAAGAAGACAACTAATTTATTATCAGCACCTTCTTTCGGTTCTTCGGAGATAAATTGAAATCCTTCTTTTTTCAGTCTTTTCACTTCCTCCAGGATATTTTCAACGCCAAATGCCAGATGATGGATGCCTTCACCCTTTTTTTCGATGAATTTGGAGATCGGACTTTCAGGATTGCTGGCTTCCAAAAGTTCGATTTTACTTTCTCCGGTTTCATAGAAAGAAGTGACTACCCCTTCTCTTTCTACAGTTTCCTGTTTATAGGATTCTTTTCCTAATAATTTGGCAAAAAGTTCATCAGAAACGCCCAAAGACTTTACCGCAATACCGATATGTTCTAGCTTCATATAATAGTAATAAGTATAATTAATTCGTAAATTTGATACTGGAGCAGAATTTTCAAAGTATCAATTCAAACAAAAGTACTAAATTTGCAGAAATTATGGAAAGTAACAGACAAAGAAAAGTAGCACAGATCATTCAGGAGGACTTCGCAGAACTTTTCCGCAAGCAGGCTGCTGACAGCAAACAAAGTATATTGGTATCCGTTTCTGATGTAAAGGTAACGGCAGATTTGGGTATTGCTAAAATTTATTTAAGCATCTTCCCTCAGGAACACCGTGCCGCTGTGATGAAGGAGATTGAAGAAAACAAACCTCAATACAGAAACTTTATCGGTCAGAAAATGGCAAAGCAGGTGCGTATCATTCCACAACTCAACTTTTATCTGGATACCGCTCTTGATGATGTTGAAAAACTGGAAAGAGAATTAAGAGGCGAAGGCGACAATCCTGTACTATAGATCTTGAAGAATATTGCATTTTACATAGCATCCAGATACCTTTTGGCAAAAAAAGGCAGTACTGCCGTTACGTTTATCACGTGGCTGGCGGTAGGTGCCATGACGGTTGCTGTGGCTGCAATGTTCGTGATTATCTCCGTTTTTTCAGGACTTGAGAATCTAAACAAAGACCTTATTTCCAATCTTCATGCAGATCTGACACTGAAAAGTACTTCAGGAAAAACCATTAAGGATCTGGACAAGGTCTCTACTGTTTTAAGCAATAATAAAGACATCAGCAGTTTCTCCCGTGTTATTGAAGAAAAGGTATACGTAAGCTTCAACGGAAAAGGAGATATTGCCTATTTAAGAGGTGTTGATTCAGCTTATACGAAGGTTAATCCAATCAACAAAGAAGTATTTTATGGAACTTATCCTAGTTTCAGATACTCCAATGAGGTTTTTATGGAAAATAGTCTGGACAACAGATTATCTGTTCCTATAGACTCTTCTAATCATTATGCAACGGTCTTTATGCCCAAGCCGGGGACTGGGATCATCAATAAGGAAGAAGATATTTATAATAAAAGAGATATTCTTGTAACAGGTGTTTTCCCTGGAAAGGACCAACTGGACAATTATATCATCTCTCCTATTGAACTTGCTGAAGAATTGCTGAGCCTTCCTAAAAAATCAGCTTACCAGATAGTTATTAAATTAAAAAATCCGGAAAATGCAGATGCCGTAAAGCAAAATCTGCTGACTTCCCTTGGTAAAAATATTGAGATCAAAACCAAAGAAGAAGAAAATGCCGCCTTCTGGAAAATGATCAATACAGAAAAATTATTTATTTATCTCATTTTTGCGCTCGTGATCTTTATTACGACCTTTAATCTTGCCGGAGCGATTATTATCCTACAGCTTGACAAAAAGGAACAGGCAAAATCTCTTATTTCACTTGGCTTTCCTCTAAGCCATCTGAGAATGACCTATTTCTACACCGGACTTCTCATTGTGGTTTCGGGAGTTATTACCGGATTGATCTTTGGAACAGCCCTTTGCTATTTCCAGCTCTACACGGAGTTCTTCAGAGCCAATGAAGCACTTCCTTTCCCGGTAAAGATTGTAGGGAAAAATTATCTCATTGTGGCATTTACTGCCTCTATATTCGGAATCGCCATTTCCTGGTTCTTTTCAAAAATCAGCAAAGAGTATATTACTAAAAGTTAATATATTAAGTTGACACATTTAACGAAAAAAAACTTTTTCGGATTCATTTTTTTGTACCTTTACGCCCCCAATTTTTTTAAAAATGAAACGAATTTTATCTTTTTTTCTATTAAGCTTTGCATTTTTCAATGCATCTGCTCAAATTCCGGCAGGTTACTATGATGATGCTGCAGGTTTAACAGGTCCTGCTTTAAAGACCAAACTAAGCCAAATAATTTTCATACCTAACTCCATCGGTTATGGAGCTCTTTGGAATGCTTACTACACAACAGATAGAGACGTCTACTATGAAGGAGACAACACTGTCTTGGATATTTATACTGAAGTTCCTAACGGGCCAGATTTTTATACTTTCAACATGGGAACGAACCAATGTGGACAAAACGGCCCTGAAGGTACATGCTATAATAGAGAACATATTGTTCCTCAAAGCTTATTTGGTTCACAAAACCCTATGTATTCTGATGTACATTTTATCAGACCTACTGACAGTAAAGTAAATGGTATGAGAGGATCTTTTCCTTTCGGAAAAGTAGGAACAGCAACATACACTTCCTCAAACGGTTCTAAATTAGGAGCAAGTGCATCTGCAGGATACACATCTACAGTATTTGAACCCATCGACGAATTCAAGGGGGATATTGCTAGAATGATTTTTTACTTTGTAACACGATATGAAGATAAACTTTCAACATTCCAATCTGGAGGTATGCTTGGAAATACAACATTCCCTGGTTTACAGGCTTGGGAAAAAGATCAGTTACTAGCTTGGCATTTACAAGATCCTGTATCTCCTACTGAAATCAACAGAAATAACGCAAGTTATACAGTACAAGGAAACAGAAACCCATTTATCGATCACCCTGAATATGTTGTTCAAATCTGGGGTACTCCAGTTGTTGATACAGAAGCACCAACAGTTCCTACGAACCTAATAGCCAACAGCCCTACTTCCAACTCTATTGCTGTAAGCTGGACGGCTTCTACTGATAATGTTGGAGTAGCATCTTATCTTGTTTATGCAAACGGAACTTTAAAAGCTACTGTGAGCGGAACGACTACTTCAACGGTAGTAACAGGATTATCTCCACTTACATCATATACTTTCTATGTAATAGCTAAAGATGCTTCCGGAAACGCTTCTCCACAAAGTACAACTGCTACAGAAACTACTCTTGACGGACCTACAGGAAGCGGAAGCTGTGGTACTGAAGACTTCAGCACTATGCAGGATGGTTCAAGCCAAGCGAGTTCATATGCTACAAGAACATGGACTAATAATAGTATAACATGGACAGCAACCCTTGCAAGAACTGATGAAACAATTAATGGTAAAGCTGTTTGTACTCAAAAAGGTACTTTAACAAGTTCTGTGATTGCAGGAGGAGTTCAGTCTTTAACATTAACAACGCAACGTAAATATGGAGGGAACAATGGAAACTTAAATGTTTATGTGAATGATGCTCTTGTAGGTACAATTCCATACAACACTTCAGTCACTACTACAACAATTAATCCTGGAGTAAGCGGAGATGTTGTCATTAAAATTGTAAATCCAAACACCGACAGAGTGGCAATGGATGACCTAAACTGGACATGTGCAACACTGGGAACTTCTGAAGTAAAGAAAGACAAATCAGAGTTTACCGTATACCCTAACCCGGTAAGAAACAACGAATTGTTTGTAAAAGGAGAAAACCTTAGCAAAATTTCAAAAGCTGACATTTATGATCTTTCCGGAAAATTAATTGAAACAATCACTAATCCTTTCAAGCATTCAAATAAGATCAACCTTAAAGGGATGACAAAAGGAACTTATATCCTGAAAACAGATAATTTCTCTACTAAATTCATCGTAGATTAATTATAAAAAAATAATTCAAATCAAAGGCCGGATTTTTCCGGTCTTTTTTTTATTTTTGATCATATGGATTCCAATAAAAAATTAGGACTGATAGGACGAAATATTTCCTATTCTTTTTCTAAAAAATTCTTCGAAAACAAGTTTCAAAAGCTTATGCTTAAAGACTTTTCTTACGATATATTTGACCTGAGCGAAATTGATGAAGTAGAAAACCTTTTTTCTTCCCCTGGGCTTTTAGGATTCAACGTTACGATTCCTTATAAAGAAAAAATCATTAGCTACCTTGACGAATTGAGTGATGAAGCAGAAAAAATAGGAGCTGTAAACTGCGTACTCATCAGAGAGGGTAAAAAAACAGGATACAACACCGATGCCTTTGGTTTTGAACAAACGCTTCTTTTACACAAAAAACCGTCACAAGACAAAGCCCTGATCTTAGGAAACGGAGGTGCTGCCAAAGCGGTAAAATATGTTCTGGATAAACATAATATCCCATCACAAACCATTTCCAGAAGCACTGAAATCAACTTTGAAAATCTTGGAAAAGAAACCGTTGAGGAGCATAAAATCATTATTCAATGTACCCCGGTAGGCACCTTTCCAAATGTTGATGACTGCCTGGACTTCCCTTTTGATGCTTTGTCTTCCGAACATCTGGTAATTGATTTAATATACAACCCCAACTATACCCGGTTTATCATCAATGCCTCTGAAAAAGGAGCAAAAACAGTAAACGGTTATTATATGCTTGAGCAGCAAGCAGAAAAAGCTTGGGAAATTTGGAATTTTCAAAAAAAATAACATAAATTAGTACTTTAATTGGCCTTACAGCTATATTTGAAGGATATTAACGCCACTCACATAAAAGATTTGCTATGATTACAGAAAACAATCTTTCTGAAAACGAAGAAAATAAAATTCCTAACGAAGGATCTCAGGAGACATCGGAAAACACAGTTTCTCATGATGCATCCCCGCATGAAGATGACGCAGAGCATGTAGAGGAGCATGAAGAAGTAGAAATCTCTCTCGCTGATGCTTTAAAGGAGATGGAAAAAATCATCAACACGCCCAACGCAGGTGAGAATTTTAAAAGATTCAGCCAGTTGAAGGAAAAAGCAAGTCATTACATCCATGATGAAGTGGAAGATAAAAAGCACGAGTATGTAGAAGCTGGAAATCCCGCTGAAAATTTCAGCTATGAACATCCTTCACAAGCAAAATACTCTGCCCTGGTTAATATTTTCAAGGAAAAACACGACAACTTCCAGAAAGGACAGGAAGAAGAGCAGAAAAAAAATCTGGAGCACCGTCAAAGCATCATTGAAAGACTTAAACATCTTTACACCAATTCTGAACCGGGAACCAATCTATTCAAATCTATTCGTGAGATCAAGGAAGAATGGTCCAAAGCAGGACAGGTTGCCAAATCTGAATTTAAAATTCTTAACAATAATTATTTCCATCACCTGAATCAGTTTTACCAGATGCTGGATCTTAACAAAGAATTTTTGGAGCAGGAATACAGCCACAATCTGGAAAAAAGAGAACATATCATCGCCCGTGCCAAAGAACTGGAAAATGAGCCGGTGATCCAGAAAGCATTGAATGAGCTTCAGTATCTTCACAAATTATGGAAAGAAGAAGCTGAGCCTGTAGCAGAAGAGTTCCGTGAAAAAACATGGGAAGAATTCAAAGAGATCTCCAATAAAATTCACGAAAGAAAATCTGAACTTTCTGCTTCTATTGAAAAAGAACAGGCAGCCAATCTTGAAAAGAAAAACCAGATTATTGCAGAAATCAAGAAACTTTCTGAACCTTCAGAAACGCCTAACCACAATTACTGGCAAAATGCCATTAAAAGAGTGGAAGATCTGCGCTCTGACTTTTTAAAAACAGGAAGTGTACCGAGAAAACTTTCCAACCAAAACTGGAATGATTTCAAAACGACCCTGAGAGGTTTCAATACAACGAAAAATAACTATTATAAATCGTTAAAAGGTTCTCAACAGGCTAACCTGGAAGAAAAACTAAAACTCATCCAGACAGCTCAAGACAATCAAAATAATGAAGAATGGGATATTTCCGTTCCGTTATTCAAAAAACTGCAGGAAGACTGGAAAAAAGTTGGACACGTTCCAAAGAGCATGACCAATAAAATCTGGGATGAATTCCGTGATGCCTGTAACGCTTTCTTCAACAACTACAGAGAAAAGAGCAATACTTCTACCGACAACTGGAAAGAAAATTACAAGAATAAAAAAGCAATTCTTGACGAGTTGAAAATGGTTTCTAATGAAGAAGGAAGTATTGAGAAAATTGAAGCGATCAAAACCGCATGGAATAATATCGGAAAAGTTCCAAGAGATAAAATTTCTATCAATACTGAATTCAACAAGACTTTAAGAGAGAAATTAAAGATCAACAAGATCAATGAGCTTGAACTGAAAGAAGAAGGATTGTCTGAAAACCAGCTTACCGACAAAGCAAGAAAAATCAAAAACCAAATCTCTGATCTAGAAGCAGAAATCGTTAAACTTGAAAACAACCTTTCTTTCTTCAACAAACCATCAAGAGAAAATCCTCTATTGAGAGATACCTACAATACCATTGATGAAAAGAAAGCCCATTTGGAAACATTAAAGCAGAATCTCCACAGCATCATTAGCGGAGAATAATTCTTAACACAATAAATAAAGGCGGAGCAAAGCAATTTGTCTTCGCTTTTTCTTTTTACAGATATGAACAACGACGAATTTTATATTAAAAGATGTATTGAGCTGGCTCAGAAAGCATTGGGAAAAACATATCCCAACCCTCTTGTTGGAAGCGTAATTGTACACAACGGAAAGATCATTGGCGAAGGATACCATCACAAGGCAGGAGAAAACCATGCAGAGATCAATGCAATCAATTCCATCGAAAACAAAGAACTGATCCCGGAATCAACGATTTATGTTTCCCTGGAGCCATGTGCTCATTACGGAAAAACACCTCCCTGTGCTTTAAAAATTAAAGAATTGGGATTCAAAAAAGTAGTGATCGGTGCGATGGATTCCCATGATAAAGTGAATGGAAAAGGAAAGAAGATCATTCAGGACTCCGGAATTGAAGCGGTTTCCGGAATTCTGGAAAAGGAATGCATCGAATTGAATAAAAGGTTTTTCACCTATCATGAGAAGAAAAGACCCTACATTATTCTGAAATGGGCAGAATCCGGAGACGGGTTTTTAGATAAAGATTTTAAGCCTACTCCTATCTCCAACACATTGGTCAATCAGCGGGTACATCAGCTAAGAGCAGACGAGCATGCCATTTTAGTAGGCACCCAAACTGCTTTACATGACAATCCCAGCTTAACAGTCAGAAATACGGAAGGCACCAACCCTGTCAGAATACTCATTGATTTTGATCTTAAAATTCCTGAGCATTTCAAAATTTATAATAATGAAGCAAGAACATTAGTTATCAATTCTACGAAAGAAGGAATTGAAGAACACATTCAATTCATTAAGATAAAAAAAGAAAATTTTCTAGCTGAATTAATGGAAGCTCTATATAAAGAACAGATACAATCCGTGATTATTGAAGGAGGCAGATTCACATTACAGCAATTCATTGATGCCGGTCTTTGGGATGAGGCAATGGTTATAAAAAATGAGGGTTTACTTCTGAAAAACGGAACAAAAGCTCCCAATTTTAATCACACAGCTACAAAAACAGAAACTTACAGAGACAATTCCATTTCATATTTTGAATCAAAATAGCCTGGTTTTGTCACTGGTAAATGAAATAATATATCTACATTAGTAATTACAAAAAAAATTACTATGAAAAATTTAAAGAAAATCGCCAGACCAAAATTAAAAGAAGTAAAAGGAGGAATTGCTCCGGAATGCTGTTCTTTTTATCCGTCATCACTACAGCACTGCTGTGCCACCCCTTCGAGTATGAGCTGTCCTCCACCATGGGCAGACGGATCATTCCCTTGCTAATATTTCTAAATTCACATTTGTTATTAACCCAATAAAAAAATTGAATTATGAAAAATTTGAAAAAAGTATCCAGAAGCGGATTAAGAACGATCCAGGGAGGCGTTTTCGTAACCTGCACGTTGCCAAACGGAGAACCTACCAGATGCAGAGACAAATGTCCTCAGGATTTTTGCGGGCCTACAAGCTATATGTGTCTGATTCCAATGGGCCTTTGCGGATCAGGAATTTAATAATTTATTTAAAAACCAATACAAAGCCGTCAAATTTTGACGGCTTAATTTATGATCATGATGCAGATTAATAAAGCATTTAATACTTTTGCATAAATAAAGCCGGAATACAGAATGACGTTTGAGTACAAAACCATAGAAAAACCCATAGAAAACACTTTATTAAAAGAAAAAGGAAGCAAGTTCATCGGATTTGCTTATCCCGTGAATAATGAAAGTGAACTGAAAAATGCACTGGAAAAAGTAAGGGAAGAACACCCTAAGGCTACTCACCACTGCTATGCTTTCAGAATGGGGCTGAATGGGGAAAACTATCGTGCCAATGACGATGGAGAACCTTCAGGGAGTGCCGGCTTACCCATCTACAATCAATTATTAGCCAACGAAATCACCAATGTCTTAGTTATTTCTGTACGTTATTACGGAGGAACTAAACTGGGCGTATCAGGTCTTGTAAAAGCCTACAAAGAATCTGCAAAGATCACATTGGAAGAAGCTAATATTATCACAAGAGAACTGGAAACTGAAATTGAGATCCAATTTAATTTTAATCAACAGAATACGATTTTTACCTTACTTTCAAAATTCGATGCCAAAGTACTGAATTTTGATGCCAATGAAAACTGCATTCTGACCGCTTCTTTAAAGCTCGTACAAAAAGAAAACATCTCGGAAAAACTCTCCGAGATGCAATATGTTTCATTTGAATTTAAAGATTAATCTCTTCTGCTGCCCAGCAGTAAAGAAGCCCAGTAAAGCAACTGTGCCAGAGAACCTAACGCAGCTACCACATAAGTTCTAGCCGCCCAGGTAAGACTGTCTTTTACTCCAACAAATTCTTCTGCTGTCACCGTTCCTGTATCTTTCAGCCATTTCATTGCTCTGTTACTTGCGTCATACTCTACAGGCAACGTTACAAAAGCAAAAAGTGTTGTTACAGCAAACATAGCTACCCCAATAGCCAGAACTGTTGTATTTCCGTTCGGATTTTCAATACTTCTGGAAGCTGCCATGATAGCAATACCTGCTATAAGGACAAACTGCATCAGATTAGAACTTATATTAACAATAGGAACAAGTTTTGAACGTAAATTCAACATTGAATATCCTACTGCATGTTGTACAGCATGCCCGCATTCATGAGCTGCTACAGCCGCTGCTGCTGCATTTCTCTGCATATAAACCCCTTCTGAAAGGTTTACTGTTTTATCAGCCGGATTATAGTGGTCCGTCAGCTGCCCGGGAACAGATATTACCTGAACATCATTAATCCCGTTATCTCTCAACATTTTTTCCGCCACTTCTTTTCCCGAAAGGCCATTTCGGAGGTGTACATTGGAATAATATTCAAATTTCGATTTTAACCTTGATGAAACCCACCAGCTCACCAGCATCGAAACAATAATTATAATATAATAAACCGCCATTTTATATAGATTTTGTGTTCATTTTTCACCCATAATCATATAAAAACTGTGCCAAAGTATACGATTTTATTATTTATATTTGTCCTCAAATTACTCCCAAAACCCATGTCAACAGTTTCAATAATTGAAGTAAAAACAGCCAGTCAGCTCAAGCAATTCGTAAAGTTTCCGATGGAACTGTACAAAAATAATCCGTACTACGTCCCATCCTTTATCAATGACGAAATCAACATTTGGAATGCTGATGAAAATCCTGCGCTGCAATATTCTGAAGCAAAGCAGTATCTGGCCTATAAAAATGACAGGATTGTAGGGAGAATTGCCGTGCTTATCAACCATAAAGAAGAAAAAGAATTAGGCATCAAAAAAGTACGTTTCGGATGGATAGATTTTATTGATGACGAAGAAGTTTCCAAGGCACTGGTTCAAAAGGCTATTGAGTATGCCCGGGAGAAAAACATTGATAAAATAGAAGGGCCAATGGGCTTCACCAATCTGGACAAGGCAGGAATGCTGGTAAAAGGTTTTGATCAGCTGGCTACCATGATTGGGATATACAACCATTCTTATTACCCTCAACATCTTGAAAAACTGGGACTGGTAAAAGAAAAAGAATGGGTTGAATTCGAAATTATTTTCCCTGAAGTTCTACCGGATAAGATCCACAAATTCAATGAACTTATTTCTCAGAAATATAAACTGAGAGTTTTAAAATTCAATACAAAGGAAGAAATCATCCAGTATGTAGATCCTATGTTTGATCTTTTGGATGAAACCTATAAACACCTTTCCACCTACACGCCTATTTCCGACGAACAGCGTAAAACATACAAGGAGAAATACTTCAAACTTATTGACAAAGACTTTATTGTCTGTATTGTAGATGAGAACAATCACCTGATTTCCTTTGCCATTACAATGCCTTCTTATTCCAAAGCTTTACAAAAATCCGGAGGAAAGCTACTTCCATTCGGGTGGTGGCATTTTTTAAAGGCAGGCAGAAAAAATGACAGAGCTAATTTCTATTTGATTGGTATTCATCCTGATTATCAAAGAAGAGGAGTAACTTCCATTATCTTCAAAGAGATTTGGAAAATATTCAGAAAAAAAGGAGTTAAATATCTGGAGACAAACCCGGAATTGGAAGAAAACAAAAGTATTCAGCTTTTATGGCAGGATTACAATCCGGTAAATCATAAAAGAAGAAGAACCTATTCGATGACGATAAATGAGTAATGAACGGAATCCTATTCCTCTCCTACTCTAAAACTCTCCCACCTCAAACACTTTCACCTCATGAAACCACAGCTTATTATTTTTGCTATTTTAATCGCAGGATTTATCGCCTACAATCTGTTTTTCCCGTCTCAGGATGACAAGACCAATACAGCAGTGAACATCGTTTATGCCAGTATTCTTTTTGGATATATTTCATTTATGGCCTATTCTCTCCTTAAAAAAATGAAGAAATAATTCGTTATTTTTATTGATTCTAAATTGTAAGTTTTCCCTATTTTCATCCGACTTTTAAGCTGATAAATTTCATGCTTTCTTGTTTATTCGCTAAATTTGCAAATTGAGATAATAATGCAAAAATGAATTTACCTGAAAGTTATATTCCAATCCTTATCCAGGCTGGTGTAGCAGTAGGATTTGTAGCGGTTTCTTTGCTTGGGGCACATTTCTTGGGGCCACAGCAGAAAAAAGGAGACTCTGTAAAAAACCAAAGCTGGGAATGTGGAGTTCCTGTAGAAGGAAATGCAAGAACACCGTTTTCTATCAAGTACTTCCTGACTGCGGTATTGTTCGTACTATTCGATATTGAAATCGTATTTTTTTATCCCTATGCGGTAAACTTCAGAGAATTCGGAATGGAAGGATTCCTGGCGGTACTTACTTTCGTAGCCATTTTCTTCATGGCATTCTTCTATGTCTGGAAACGTGGTGCGCTCGATTGGGATAAATAAAAGTAATCGATGAATTTTGAATGATGGATTTTGAATCTAAAATCCAGAATTTATAATTCAAAATCTAAAATCAAAGAAAATGTCAGATAAAAAACCAGTAATAAGAACAGATGCACCTGCTCCCGAAGGCTATGAAGGAGAAGGGTTTTTCGCAACAAAACTGAGCAGTGTAATCGGGATGGCAAGAAAGTTTTCACTTTGGCCGTTACCATTTGCAACCTCTTGTTGTGGTATCGAGTTTATGGCTACCCTGAACCCTACTTATGATGCTTCAAGATTTGGTATGGAAAGAAACTCTTTCTCTCCAAGACAGGCAGATATGCTGATGGTTTGCGGAACTATATCAAAGAAATTAGGACCAGTCCTTAAAGAAGTGTATACTCAGATGGCAGAGCCGAAATGGGTAGTGGCAGTGGGAGCTTGTGCTTCCAGCGGTGGTATTTTTGATACGTACTCTGTACTTCAGGGAATTGATAAAATTATTCCGGTAGACGTTTATGTTCCGGGATGTCCTCCAAGACCAGAACAGATCATTGAGGGCGTAATGCAGGTACAGGCTCTTGCAGAAAGCGAAAGCATCAGAAGAAGAGATATGCCTGAATACCAGAAATTATTAGATTCTTACAACATAAGCAACTAAACGGAAATGACAAACGAATTTGTATTAGAAGCAATCACCAGAGAATTTCCGGAATCTGTTATTTCAAGCTCAGAACCTTATGGAATGCTGACGGTTGAAGTAAAGAAAGAAGATATAAAAAAAATCATTCATTATCTTAAGGATTCATCATTGGAAATCAATTTCCTTACCGATGTTTGCGGGATTCACTATCCTGAATTCCCGGAAAAGGAAATAGGCGTTGTATACCATTTACATAATATGATGACCAATTTCAGATTACGTCTGAAAATTTTCATGTCCAGAGAAAATATCGAGGTAGACTCTCTTACAGAGCTATATGCAGGCGCTAACTGGATGGAAAGAGAAACGTATGATTTCTATGGGATTAAATTTAAAGGTCACCCGGATCTCAGACCTATCCTGAATATGGAAGATCTTGGATACCACCCAATGTTGAAGGAATATCGACTTGAAGACGGTACAAGAACCGACAAGAACGATAGTATGTTTGGAAGATAAAAAAATAATGCAATAAGCAGTAAGCAGCAAGCAATAAGCTTAATGCCTAAAGCCTATAGCCTAAAGCATTTAAATTATGAAAGATAACTCATTATCTAATATACTCAACCAGTACGAAAGTAAGGAACAGATTGACGGGCAATTGTACACCCTGAATCTAGGACCTACCCACCCTGCTACTCACGGGATTTTCCAGAATATCTTAACGATGGACGGAGAAAGAATCCTTCACGCTGAGCAAACAGTAGGATATATCCACAGAGCATTTGAGAAGATTTCTGAAAGAAGAAACTATTCTCAGATCACTACCCTTACTGACCGTATGAATTACTGTTCTGCACCCATCAACAATTTAGGTTGGCACATGACAGTAGAGAAGCTGATCGGTGTTAAAGTTCCAAAACGTGTAGACTATATGCGTGTGATTCTAATGGAACTTGCGAGAATTGGTGACCACCTGATCTGTAACGGGGTAACCGGGATGGACTCAGGAGCAATTACAGGTCTTACGTATATGTTCATCGAAAGAGAACGTATTTATGATATGTATGAACAGATCTGTGGGGCAAGGATGACGACTAACATGGGAAGAATCGGAGGATTTGAAAGAGATTTCACCCCTAAATTCCATGAGTTATTGAAAGACTTCTTAAAGACTTTCCCACCAAGATTCAAAGAATTCTGTACCTTATTGGAAAGAAACAGAATTTTCATGGACAGAACCATTGGTACAGGAGCTATTTCTGCCGAAAGAGCATTAAGCTACGGGTTCACAGGTCCAAACTTACGTGCAGCAGGTGTAGATTACGATGTAAGAGTTGCACAGCCTTATTCCTCATACGAAGATTTCGACTTCATTATTCCTGTAGGAACTTCAGGAGATACTTACGACCGTTTCATGGTTCGTCAACAGGAAATCTGGGAATCAATCAAAATTATCAAACAAGCATACGAAAACCTTCCGGAAGGACCATTCCACGCGGATGTTCCTGATTTCTATCTTCCTGAAAAGGCAGATGTATATCAGAAAATGGAAGCATTGATCTACCATTTCAAAATTGTAATGGGAGAAACTGATGTGCCGAAAGGAGAAGTTTATCATGCTGTAGAAGGTGGAAACGGAGAATTAGGTTTCTATCTTGTGAGTGACGGAGGAAGAAGCCCTTACAGACTTCACTTCAGAAGACCATGTTTCATCTACTATCAGGCATATCCTGAAATGATTACAGGTTCTGTCATTTCAGATGCCATTGTAACGATGTGTAGTATGAATATTATTGCGGGAGAATTAGACGCATAAAAAGAAGATGTCAGACATCAGATTTCAGATGTTAGACTCTTCGCTTTATATATAAATTTAAAATCTGATGTCTGAAATCTGGCATCTGAAATCTTAGATAAAAAATGAGCGAAACAATAGCTTTTAAACCGGAAAGTTTAGCACAGGTACACAAAATTATCGCAAGATACCCTGAAGGAAGACAGAAGTCTGCTCTTCTTCCTGTACTTCACCTTGCACAGAAAGAATTCGGAGGATGGTTAGATGTTCCTGTGATGGATTATGTTGCCGGACTATTAAGTATCAAACCGATCGAAGTATATGAAGTGGCTACTTTCTATACCATGTTCAACATGAAGCCGGTAGGTAAATATGTTTTGGAAGTTTGCAGAACAGGACCTTGCATGGTTTGTGGAAGCGAAAAAATCCTTGACCATATCAGAACGAAACTGAACATTAAAGACGGAGAAACTACTGAAGACGGTATGTTCACATTAAAGCCTGCTGAATGTCTTGGAGCATGCGGATATGCACCTATGATGCAGCTTGGTAAGTTCTTTCATGAAAATTTAACGATAGAAAAAGTAGACGAAATCCTTGAGCTTTGCAGACAGGGACAACTTGCTTTAGACTAATAAAGATTTTGAATCCAGGATTTTGAATGTTGGATTTAAATTCAGTTAATTTTTTTAATAATTATAAAAAGCTGGAAGCCACAAGCCGATAGCGAAAAGCATAATAAACAATGAGTAAAAAACTTTTACTTAAAGACGCACATATAGAAGGTATTCGCTACTTTGAAACATACCGTAAACAGGGAGGTTACACAGCAGCTGAAAAAGCCTTGAAGATGACTCCTGACGAAATTCTTGAAGAAGTAAAAACTTCAGGACTGAGAGGTCGTGGTGGAGCTGGATTCCCAACAGGGATGAAATGGAGCTTTTTGGCAAAGCCAGAGGGCGTTCCAAGACACCTTGTCGTAAATGCGGATGAATCTGAGCCTGGAACATTCAAGGACAGGTATCTGATGGAATTCCTTCCTCACCTATTGATTGAAGGAATGCTAATTTCATCTTTCTGTTTAGGTTCTAATGTTTCTTATATCTACATCCGTGGAGAATATTCATGGATCCCGGATATTCTTGAAGAAGCGATTGAAGAAGCCAAAGCAGCAGGATTTTTAGGTAAAAATATTTTAGGAACAGGTTTCGATCTTGAAATCTATGTACAGAGAGGAGGTGGAGCATACATCTGTGGTGAAGAAACTGCATTGCTTGAATCCCTTGAAGGAAAAAGAGGAAACCCAAGATTAAAACCGCCATTCCCGGCTGTAAAAGGTCTTTGGGAGAGACCAACAGTGGTAAACAACGTTGAATCTATCGCAGCCATCGTTCCAATCATTGATATTACAGGTGCTGAGTATGCAAAAATCGGGGTTGGAAGATCTACAGGTACGAAATTGATTTCTGCTTGTGGAAACATCAACAAACCGGGAGTATACGAAATCGATATGACCATTACTGTAGAAGAGTTCATCTACTCTGATGAATACTGTGGTGGTATTAAAGACGGAAAAAAATTAAAGGCTTGTATCCCTGGAGGAAGTTCTGTTCCAATTGTTCCGGCAAACCTATTATTGAGAACAGTGAACGGAGAGCCAAGATATATGAACTATGAATCATTAGCTGACGGAGGCTTCGCTACCGGGACAATGATGGGTTCAGGAGGTTTCATCGTATTGGATGAAGACCAGTGTATCGTAGAGCATACGATGACATTGGCTAGATTCTATCACCATGAAAGTTGTGGACAATGTACTCCTTGTCGTGAAGGAACGGGATGGATGCATAAGATTTTGAAGAAAATCGAGAAAGGAGAAGGAAAAATGGAAGACATCGATCTACTTTGGGACATCCAGAGAAAGATCGAAGGAAATACGATTTGTCCGTTGGGTGATGCAGCAGCCTGGCCGGTTGCCGCAGCGATCCGTCACTTCAGAGATGAGTTTGAGTGGCACGTGAAAAACCCAGAGTTATCTCAGACACAAAACTATGGATTGGCACATTATGCAGATCCTATCCCGGCCGTTGAAAAGAATGCGTAGGTAAGATGAAAAAATTATTGGTTGTCGGCTTAATGATGTCGAATTTTGTATTTGCACAGAATAAGAAAACTGATACTGCAAATTATAACAGATCTGTTGAAGAGGATTTGTCATATTTAGTGAGTGAGAAAGAGCAGATTAAAGCTGAGAAAAAGGAAAAACCTTTACCATTAAGCAAAAAAGGTCAGGTTTTCTTATTTTACGGATGGAACAGAGCAGCTTACAGCAATTCTGACATCCATTTTACAGGAAATGGATACGATTTTCAACTGAATAATGTAACGGCACAGGACAGACCTACAAAATTTGGAATCGTTTATTTTGATCCAAGCTGGTTTACTGTAACGCAGTATAATTTCAGAGTGGGATATTTTATTAAAGATAATCTAGCTCTTGTTTTAGGAATTGATCACATGAAATATGTGATGGACCAAAACCAGACCGTTAACTTTAAAGGACATATTTCAGACCCTGAATATGCAGCAATGGTACAAAACGGGCAGGTAAACCTGGCAGATGAGAAGTTCCTTACTTTTGAACATACAGACGGACTTAATTATGAAAACTTAGGTCTTGAGAAATACAAAAATCTTATTCATAAGAAAAATATAGATTTGGTATGGTCTTATGGAGCCGGAATCGGATTTATGTTCCCGAAAAGTAATGTAAAGCTTTTTGGAAATGAAAGAAGTGACCGTTTTCACGTAGCAGGTATGGGAACCGACATCAGATCCAGTCTTAACTTAGTCTTCTGGAAAAACTGGATGCTGAGATTAGAAGGAAAAGCAGGTTATATCAATATGTGGGACATCAAAACCACGTTGAATAATAAACCAGACAAAGCACGTCAGGATTTTGTTTTCGGACAGATTCTGGGTGGAATTGGATATACATTTAATACAAAGAAATATAAATAACAAAGCCTATTGCTTAATGCATAAAGCTTAAAGCATACAATATGAGCGAAGAAGTTAAAAAATTCAAAATAACTATAGACGGACAGACTACCGAAGTGATGCCGGGTACTTCTATTCTGGAAGCAGCAAGACAAATCGGTGGAAAATCTGTACCTCCTGCGATGTGTTACTACAGCAAGCTGGAAACCAGTGGAGGGAGATGTAGAACATGTCTTGTGGAAGTTTCCAAAGGATCTGAAGCAGATCCTCGTCCTATGCCGAAGTTGGTAGCAAGCTGCAGAACGAATGTAATGGACGGAATGGAAGTAAAAAACCTTACTTCTGAGAAAGCTCAGGAAGGAAGAAAAGCGGTAACCGAGTTCTTATTGGTAAACCACCCGCTGGACTGCCCTATCTGTGATCAGGCTGGTGAATGTCACCTTCAGGATCTTGGATATGAGCATGGAAATCTTGAAACAAGAACAGAATTCGAAAGAAATACTTACGAAGCTGATGATCTTGGGCCACACATCAAGTTGAACATGAACCGTTGTATTCTTTGTGCAAGATGTGTATTAGCAGCCAACCAATTAACAGGTGAAAGAGAGCACGGTATTCTTTTCAGAGGAGATCACGCTGAAATTTCAACTTATTTAAATAAAGCTTTAGACAATGACTTCATCGGAAACGTTATCGACGTTTGTCCTGTAGGAGCATTAACGGACAGAACATCCCGTTTCGCCAGCAGAGTATGGTTTACAAAGCCAATGAATGCTACTTGTAAATGTGATAAGTGTTCAGGAAAAGCTGTAGTTTGGATGAAAGGTGACGAAATTGTAAGAGTTACTGCAAGAAAAGACCAGTGGGGTGAAGTTGAAGAATTCATCTGCGATACATGCCGTTTCGAAAGAAAATCTTTATCAGACTGGAACATCGAAGGTCCTAGACATATCGACAGACACTCTGTAATTTCATTGAATCATTACCAGAAGCCAAAAGACGAATTGATCATGATCGATAATCCTGGTGCTAAGGAAATCAGTGAAAAAGACGAAAAATAATTTTAATAAAGACAATTAGATTTCAGACGCAAGACATCAGACCTTCATCTCATATCTAGTATCTGACATCTCACATCTAAAAATCTTTACAATAAAAAATGGATTTACTTACATTTAAACTTATACTTGTACTAGCACTTTTCCTGCTTTCGCTGACGATTGCAGCCTACTCTACCTGGGCAGAAAGAAAAGTTGCCTCTATCATGCAGGATAGAATTGGTCCGAACAGAGCAGGACCTTTCGGATTGCTGCAACCTCTTGCTGACGGTGGAAAATTCTTCTTCAAGGAAGACTTTACGCCTGCCAATGCTGAAAGATTCCTTTTCGTATTGGGACCGGCTTTAGTAATGTTTATTTCATTGATCACGGGAGCGGTAATTCCTTGGGGTAAAAGTTTAAATATTGCAGGTACTTCTTTTGATCTTCAGGTGGCTAATATTGACGTTGGTGTACTTTTCATCATCGGAATGGCTTCCATCGGGGTATACGGAATCATGATCGGAGGTTGGGCTTCGAACAACAAATATTCATTATTAGGTGCTATCCGTGCTTCTTCTCAGATGATTTCTTATGAATTGGCGATGGGATTAGCACTTCTTTCTATCATTATGATGTCTGGAAGTTTAGACTTAAAAGAGATCACTGAAAGTCAGACTGGCGGAAAATTATGGGGAGTTATTCCTTGGATTTCCGGAATGAACTGGAATATTTTCTATCAGCCAATTGCTTTCCTTGTTTTCTTTGTAGCCGCTTTGGCAGAAACCAACAGACACCCGTTCGATTTACCTGAGTGTGAATCTGAATTGGTAACAGGATACTCTACAGAATACTCTTCCATGAAATTAGGTTTATATATGTTCGGTGAATACGTGAACATGTTTATCTCTAATGCTTTCATGGTGGTTCTTTTCTTCGGAGGTTACAACTATCCTGGTATTGAATGGGTAACTCAGAACTGGGGAGAAAACACTGCCGGTATCTTAAGTATCGTAGCATTCCTTACGAAAACAGTAATCGGAATTTTGATCTTCATGTGGATCAGATGGACACTTCCGAGATTCAGATATGACCAGTTAATGCACTTAGGATGGAAAACATTGATCCCAATGGCATTGGTAAACCTATTAGTTACAGGAGCTGTAATTTTAGCGTTTGGAAATTAAATTATCTAAACCTAACAAGTTGTAAAACCTGTTAGGTTTGTGTGAATATTGAACATTAAAAATTAAGATAACAGACAAGATTAGTCTAAAATCTGGTGTCTAACATCTAATATCTATAATTAAATGAAATTAACTAACAGATCAAAAGTTGTTTCCAACAAAGAAATGACCCTTGCTGAAAAAATCTACCTTCCTGCCATTTTTACAGGAATGGGGATTACATTTAAGCATGCTGTAAGAACCGTGATAAAGGGTGCTCCCGCAGTATATTCGTATCCGGAAGTACAGAAGCCGAGAACTACCATCTGGAGAGGCCAGCACGTTTTGAAAAGAGACGAGGAAGGCAGAGAAAGATGTACAGCTTGTGGACTTTGTGCGGTAGCTTGTCCTGCAGAAGCTATTACGATGACTTCTGCTGAAAGAACTAAAGAGGAAAAAAATCTTTACAGAGAAGAAAAATATGCTTCAGTATATGAAATCAATATGCTGAGATGTATCTTCTGCGGTATGTGTGAAGAGGCTTGTCCTAAATCTGCCATCTATCTTACCGACAGATTGGTAGATGTAGAAACCAACAGAGGTTCTTTCATTTACGGAAAAGATAAATTAGTTGAAAAAATAAATGAAAGGATTGACATCACAACAAGACAATCCGAGAAACAAAAAAATGCGGTAAAATAATGGATCAGTTTTTATTTTTCTTGGTGGCCTTTTTAGCAGTGGCAAGTGCAGTGTACTTTGTATTTGCAAAAAATCCTTTATATGCTATTTTGTCATTGATTGTTACGATGTTTTCAATTGCCGGAATGTACATCCTTCTGAATGCACAGTTCCTTGCAATTATCCAGATTATAGTTTACGCAGGTGCCATTATGGTACTTTTCCTTTACATCCTGATGATGCTTAACCTTAATAAGGGAGACGAAAGTAAGAAAGGAAATACTTTAAAATTTGTTGGAGTATTTACTGCAGGTCTTCTTTTGGTAGGAGTATTAGGAGTATTCAGAGGAGTGAAAGACAACCATATTGTAGTGGAAAATGTAGACAGAGGGGTTGGTCTTACGAAAAACCTTGGTAGACTTTTGTTCAATGAATATGTTTTACCGTTTGAGCTTGCTTCTATCCTGATTTTAGCAGGTATTGTAGGCGCGGTATTAATCGGTAAAAAAGACTTATAAAATTATGGGAGAAGTAAATACATTTATACAAAGCATCCCTTTGGATTACTTCATTATCCTTTGTTCAGTATTGTTCTGCTTAGGAGTAATGGGAGTATTGCTTAGAAAAAATGCTATTGTAATGCTGGGCTGTGTAGAGCTTATGCTTAATTCTGTAAACCTTTTATTGGCTGCTTTTTCAGCATACAAAGGCAACGGAGACGGACAGCTTTTAGTGTTCTTCATTATGGTAGTAGCAGCTGCTGAAGTAGCGGTAGGTCTGGCAATTATTGCTATGTTGTATAGAAATACCCGTTCTGTAGATGTGAGTATATTTAATAAATTAAGAGGATAAGAATGGAGAATTTAGTATATGCAATAGTACTTTTACCACTTTTAGGGTTTCTTATTAACGGTTTATTCGGAAAAAATCTTCCCAAAATAGTAGTTGGCTCTTTAGCGACAGCTGCGGTTTTCGGATCATTCTGTATCGCTGTAAGTCTTTTCATGAATTTCAATTCTGAAAGCCAGCCTGTAATCGTAAAAGCTTTTGAATGGTTTAGAGTAAACGGAGTTCAGATCAATTTTGGATTCCAGATCGATCAGCTTTCTTTAATGATGGTGATGATCATCACAGGTATCGGTTCACTGATCCACTTGTACTCTATCGGATATATGAGTCATGATAAAGGATTCTATAAGTTCTTTACTTACCTGAATCTTTTCATCTTCTCAATGTTACTTTTAGTGATGGGAAGCAACTACCTGATCCTATTCATCGGATGGGAAGGTGTAGGTCTTTGTTCTTACCTGTTGATCGGATTCTGGTACACTAACGAGGAATACGGTAAAGCGGCAAGAAAAGCTTTCATCATGAACAGAATCGGTGACCTTGCGTTATTGATCGGTATCTTCATGATCGCTTCACAGACCAATGCTGTAGATTATCTTTCTGTAGCTGAAAACGCTTCAAAATTTGAATTGGACGGAACAGTGATCATCTTTATCACAGCGAGTTTGTTCATCGGTGCTACCGGTAAATCTGCTCAGGTTCCTTTATATACATGGTTACCGGATGCGATGGCTGGGCCAACTCCGGTTTCTGCGTTAATTCACGCGGCAACGATGGTAACGGCGGGTATTTATTTAGTAGTAAGATCTAACTTCTTATTTACTTTAGCACCAACGGTACAGGGAGGAATTTTATTCATCGGATTCTTAACGGCAGCTTTAGCAGGATTCTACGCACTACGTCAGAACGACATCAAAAAAGTACTGGCATACTCTACCGTTTCACAACTTGGGTTTATGTTCATCGCTTTAGGTCTTGGAGCTTACACAACAGCTATGTTCCACGTAATGACGCACGCTTTCTTTAAAGCTTTATTATTCTTAGGTGCAGGTTCTGTAATCCACGCTATGAGCAACGAGCAGGATATGCGTTTCATGGGAGGTCTAAAAAAATATATTCCTCTTACGCACGCTACCTTCCTGATCGGAACACTAGCCATTTCAGGTTTCCCTCTATTATCAGGGATGATCTCTAAAGACGAAATTTTAGTAGCAGCTTTCGCTAAAAACCCGGTTTACTGGCTAATCTTATTTGTTTTAGCGGCAATGACTGCAACGTATATGTTCAGACTATACTATCTGACTTTCCACGGAGAGTTCAGAGGGACTGAAGAGCAAAAACACCACTTACATGAAAGTCCGTCAAATATGACATTACCATTGATCGTATTGGCTATCCTTTCTGTAGTTGGAGGTTTCATCAACTTGCCACACTTCATCGGTCACGGACACTATGCTAAACTGATGGAATGGTTAAAGCCTGTTCTTACGGAACAAAGCTACAGCCAGATGGAAGCTACTCTTTCCGGAGTACCTTTCAATACTGAAATGATCTTATTAGCAGCAACAATCCTAATGTTCTTCTCTGTATGGTTCATCGTTAGAAACACTTACGTGAAAAAGAAAAAAATGGCTGTTGCAGAAGAAAACTATACCGGCTGGGAAAAGCTTTCTGCTAAGAAATTATATGTTGACGAACTTTACAACGCATTGATTGTAAAAACTGTTGAAGGATTAGGACGCGGAGGAAAGATGTTTGATAAGGGTATCTTAGACCGTTTTGTGAACTTTGTAGGTGACGGTGCTGAAGACAGCGGAAAGGCTATGAAGCGTGTTCAAAACGGAAATGTAGAGACGTATATTCTTATCATGTCTTTAGCTGTGGGAATTATATTAATTGTTAACTTTTTATTACAATAATAATGTCTTGTTTATTATTAACATTATTACTATTACCTCTAGTAGGTTCGGGATTAGTTTTTGCATGGAAGAGTAATTCCAGCAAATATTTGGCACTGGGAATCGCATTGGTTCAAATGCTTCTTACGTTCTATATACTTTCGGATTTTGATTTTACTCCGACAGTAGACAGCGTATTGCAGCACGAGATCAATTACCCCTGGTCACAATTTATGAAGAGCTCTCTTCACTTCGGTATCGATGGGATGAGCATGCTTCTGCTATTGCTGACCAACATTCTGGCGCCGATCATCATTTTATCTTCTTTCAACGAAAGTGTCAATTACAGAAATACATTCTACGGATTGATTCTGTTGATGCAGTTCGGTCTTGTGGGAGTATTTACTTCTTTAGACGGATTGTTGTTCTACATTTTCTGGGAAGTAACTTTGATTCCAATTTGGTTTATTGCCGGACTTTGGGGACAAGAGAATAAAAGGTTTGAATTCACTACGAAATTCTTCGTATATACATTCGTAGGATCTTTATTTATGTTAGCCGGATTGATCTATGTGTACAACCACTCTGCATCATTCGCTTTAACGGATCTATACAATGCACAACTGAATGAAACACAGCAAACTGTGGTATTCTGGTTTATCTTCTTTGCTTTTGCAGTGAAATTACCGGTATTCCCTTTCCATACATGGCAGCCTGATACGTATACCTACTCTCCTACTCAGGGATCGATGTTGCTATCTGGTATCATGCTTAAAATGGCAGTGTACGGGGTAATGCGTTATTTACTTCCAATCACTCCGCTTCCGATTGCCGGAATTTCAGGACAGATTGTGATCATCCTTGCCATCGTAGGAATTGTACACGGGGCATTGATCGCCATTATCCAGACGGATATGAAGAGAATCATTGCGTATTCATCTTTCTCTCACGTTGGATTGATGGTAGCAGGGATCTTCGCTTCTGCAGTAGTTACTTTAAGAGGAACTTTCAACGTAGAAGGTGCTGAAGGAGCATTGGTACAGACATTCGCTCACGGTATCAACGTGGTAGGTTTATTCTACTGTTGTGATATTTTATACAAGAGATTTAAATCAAGAGACATCAGACAAATGGGTGGATTAGCGAAAGTTGCTCCTAAGTTTGCAGTGTTATTTCTGATCATTATATTAGGTTCAATGGGAGTTCCATTAACCAATGGATTCATCGGAGAATTTATTCTGTTAAAATCAGTGTATGATTTCAACGGAACAGCAGCAGTAATTGCTGGTCTTACGGTAATTCTTTGTGCAGTATACTTATTGAGATTCTACGGAAAAGCAATGTTTGGAGAAGGGAATGCAGAGGTATTAAGTACAGCAAAAGATTTATCAGGTGTAGAATTTTCTGTATTGGCAAGTTTAGCGGTTTTTGTGATTTTACTGGGTATTTTCCCACAACCGGTAATCGACATGGTGAGTAGTTCGGTGAAGTTTATCTACCAATCAATGGTAAGTTAATTTGATATTTTAAGAAATGAGTGTTTTAATTATTGTTTTCCTAACGGCAGTTATTGCGTTATTTTCGGGAGTTTTTGAACAAGGAAAATTCGCAAGATACATTGGGATTTTGGGATTAATCATCGCATTGTATGTAAGTTTCATGCCTGAATGTTCGTTCTTCGACCATTACAAGCATATGTATGAATACAGTGCCAATACCGCATTATTCACTAAAATATCAATCGTAACAACTTTATTGTTATTTTTTCTGGGAGGTTTTGCGTTCAGCAACCACAGAAGCCACCAGTCTGAATTATATGCACTGATGCTGTTTGCATTATGTGGTGGAATCGTTCTTTTCGGATACCAGAATATGGTTACCATGTTCCTAGGTATTGAGATTCTTTCTATTCCATTATATGTAATGGCAGGTGCCAACAAAACTGATCTGAGATCAAACGAAGCTTCTATCAAGTATTTCCTAATGGGTGCTTTCGCAACAGGTTTCTTACTGTTCGGTATTGCATTTATCTACGGAAGTGCAGGAAGTTTTGATCTATATAAAATCCATGACTTTGGAGTAGCGAATCCTGGAAACGTAATGTTTATCCTGGGAGTATTGCTTATCCTTTGTGCATTGGCTTTCAAAGTGGCATTAGCTCCTTTCCATATGTGGAGTCCTGATGTATATGCAGGTTCACCTTCATTGATTACAGCTTTCATGGCGAGTGTGGTAAAGATCTCAGGATTTTTCGCACTGTTCAGATTGATGACTATCGGATTTGCCGGAGTTACTCATGAATGGATCAATGTTTTAGGAGTATTCCTGATCATTACTTTACTTTTGGCAAACGTTATGGGTCTTGCTCAGACGAATGCAAAAAGAATGTTGGCTTACTCTTCAGTATCTCACGCCGGATACATCGGGTTGGTATTCTTTGGAATGACGAGCCTTTCTACTTATAACCTGGCATTCTATTTATTTGCCTATGCTTTATCTACAGTAGGAGTTTTCATGTGTCTGATCTGGGTAGAGAAATTAAAGAGAGAAACTTCTTTCGGAGCATTCAAAGGATTGGCAAAAACAGAACCTCTACTGGCAACAGCAGCAGCAATCTCTATGCTTTCAATGGCTGGGGTTCCGCTAACGGCTGGTTTCATGGGTAAATTTGCTTTATTCTCCCAGGCAATGAACGGAGCCGCTTTCTTAGTATTGGTAGCTGTTCTAGGGTCTGCCCTATCGATCGCTTACTATTTAAGACTGATCATCGCGATGTTCTTCTTTAAAGAATCTACATTCAAATCATCAGAAAAAGTAACACTTACTTACAACATCATTGCAGTAGTAATTATTGCCGCAATTATCATCCTGGGGATCTTCCCGGATCTGTTTGCAAGAGTGTTCGGATTATAGAACGTATATTAAAGATATATTACAAAAAAACCTTTCAGTTATCTGAAAGGTTTTTTTTGTCAGATTTTTTATAAATTACACCGGAGAAACCAGATCTCCGTATTGAAAACGATAATCGTGATCATTAATTATTAAACACCTACCACATGATTACCTACATGACACTTCCGGGCGATACTTTGGAAAAAATTGCGTCCGATCTGAAAGTAGAAAACCCTATATACCTCAAAGAATTTCACAATAAACATTGTGCTCTACAGAACCGGCTTGTAGAACCCATACATCTAAAAACCGGAACTCTTCTCCATATTCCTTTCGGGGAAGAAATAAAGAAACTCAACAAGGAGATCAATGACAACGGTGATAGTTTATATTACCATCCGCCTCATGGGAAAATCCCCTATCCTATTTCCTTATTAGGCGGAATATATACCATAAAGCATCAGAAATATCTCGATGGTAACACGCAGACCAGCTATCTCTACCAGGCAGAACTAAAATATCTGAGAGCAGAAAAAGAAGATCATTTTTTCTCTATCCAGATTTTCGGATCCCGTAAAAATGGTGAAGAATCCGATTCTAAAATTTCCAGTCTTGCCAAAGCCTGTGCTGCAATCTTATTCCCTGTAGAAATCAAAATAGATAAAACAGGAAAACTGACAGATGCAAAATACTATCATCCGATAGCCACTGTTAAAAATGAACTGGAAGCCTTAAAAAGATATTTCACAGATGACCTTTCTGCCTCTTATATTGACTTGTTGAAAAAAAGAGCCGAAAAGCAGACTCATATCCTGAAAAGCATTCGTCATACGATGCCCGTACAATTTCTTTTCGGGTCTTTTTACAGGGCAAAATATAAAGACTGGACAGATTCTGAAACGTATCATGAATTTATTCCGTGGATAGCCAATGCCTCCCCTATTCGCTTCGAACTTTATAACCGGATCTCTCCAAAAGATCAACATAACGACAATGAGCTTCTGAAAGTTTCACAAAATGGCAGCAGTTGTGATTATCGTAATCTCGATCAACTCTATGATAAAAGTTATCAATATCATGAACAAACACCGCTCAATAGCCGTTCAGTCATCTGTCGCCATGAAGCTGAATATACCTTCAACCGCTCAGAACTGCTGATCCGGGAAATTACCGCAAGCTTTGAACTCCAGATCGGAGACACGGTAGAAAAGGATATTTTCATCATGGAAAGGCAATTAAAATAAATTAGTATCTTTGAAGCAACACCAAAAAAACGCAAAATATGTCCGGATCCGCATCACCGCATGACGGAAAACATTTCGTCATACAAAAAGGAAAAGCTCAGTGTAACCAGGGAGACCTGTTTCCACAGTTTAAAGTAACTTCCCATCAAAAACATTATTGGAACAACGAAGATGGACAGGCAGATTATCTGGCTGTCACCGAGGATGACCTTCAGTTTAATCCTCAAGGTCCAAGTTTCGGAAAATGCAAACTCAAGCCAACATCGGGTGGATACCTACCCTGCGCTTATGCTCCGGCAGGAAAATGGCAGAAGACCTATGAAAAAGTAAAGGTAATGGGAAAGAGCTGTATCACTGAAATTTCAGAACTCATGTGCTCTACCGGTGGAAAGATCACCATCATGGAACACGGACAGACTGCAGCAATGAATCAGCAGAATGTAAAAAATGCAGATCCTCAGGAACAGCATCATATCAATCCTTTTGTGGACTTTAAAGAATTTCAGAAGGAAACAGAAGGTGATGAAGCAGATGCCTATTAACCAAAAACTTTTCAACCATGTCAAAACAAGGAATCTACAAAATATCGGGAAATACAAAACCCAAGGTTGGAGAGCGGGTTACCTACAAAATTGATGAATGGTATCCTGCTACCCCAAAAGAAAAAAGAAATCCGGCACTCGTCACCTGGCATCTGTTTAAAAAGGTGAACGGAAAATTTGTTCCTACGACGATAAAGAAAGTAGGAATAAGCAGTTTTACCTTTAATTCTACAGCCTACAAAGATATTTTCAGAATTGAAGCCTACCTTCACAGTCCGGAAGGCAAAGCTCCTATGGCACTGGAAATACAGCCTCAGCCCAGCGATGTCCCAAGAATTAATAAAGTTGAATTAAAATATATAGACAATACTCCGGGAACGGTCTTCAGTTTTATGGAAAAACTGGTAGCAGAAGCCAAATGCATGAATCTGGAGGGACAATATCTGCAATTCACCCTTTGGGAAGATGATGCTAAAGATGCAGGTCATCATAATAAAAACCTTCTGATCGACAGTAAAAAAGGAAAGATAATCAACGGAACTGCCAGAGCAGAATTCATGTTGACACAAGCACTTATGAAAAAAGCGATGCAAGGTGAAACTAATCCACAGCAATTGCAGTTTTATGTGACCGTAGAATATTATTCCAATGAAAAGCATGCTACCAATAATGTAAATATCAATACCCCTGATGAATTGCGTACTCCAACCCGCCAACTTCAACCTCAACCTCAACCTCAACCTCAACCTCAACCTCAACCTCAACCTCAACCTGCTCCAGCTCCTGAACAGCCAATAGAGCCACAGACCGCTCACGGACAGGCTAATAATACCCAACCAGCAACACCACCGGTAACTGGAGGGGTTTCTCCGGCCACAGTAAATCCGGTAAAAACTGAGGATCTTCTAGATGCTTATTTTGCGAAAAAAGAATACACTAAACAAACCGGAGAAGAAGATGGTACCCACACCTATACTTTCGGAGGAAGTAAAAGCGGAAACAAAACCTCCACAGCTGAAGAGAAAAATAAAGTGGCTCAGACCATTCTTGGTAAAATTAAAGACAGCCTGAAATCTCAGAAAAAATATACTACCCTTGAAGTGATCGCCGCAACATTAACTGCTGAAGCTTATGGTAAAGATACTGTCAATCAAAAAACTGTAACATTTAAAACCTTTAAATTAGGAGCAGACTTCAAAAAAGTAGATAGCGCCCCACTGGATGACAAATTGTATCTGGTAGCCAGAACGATGCTTCTGGATGGAAAACAGGTCACCATTTCCATCAAAGAAAAAGATGGAATCATCAAAGGAACCGCAGATGCAGTCCTACCTGTTCTTGAAATTACCGAAGAACAGATGGCACAAAAAACACCTGCCGGGCAAGCCGTCCCGGGAACTGAAAAAACGGTATTCACAGGAATTGTAAAAAATAATATGGTCAAAATCCCGATCCATCTCCGTCCAAAATCTGAAGAAGAGCTGAAACAATGGAAAGATAAGATCAGCAAAGGAAAAGAAGACGGGACTTACACCTATACGTTCGGAAGTGCTACCAACATAGATAATGAAACTAAAAAGACTTCTATAGCTAAAATTATCCTCGACAACGTCCAAAAAGGAAATTCCAAAAATCCTAAAATAGAAAACGGAAAGACTTCCAGTGAAGAAGAAATAAAAAAAGTTTTAGCAATAAAAAATTATCAAGCCGGAGATACCATTACCTTTAAACTCCTGAAAAAAGTTCCGGAATTCTTGTATCTTCACGCTAAAGCACAGGGAGAGAAGCAGTATGATAAAAAGTTCCTGAATAAGGAGGGGGCGTATTTCCAGATTGGAGGAGGAAAATGTCCTAGATGTAATGAGAAAATAACTCTTCAGCAAATCGAAGAATTATTTGGTGTATTAGCTTCTCATAAACCATTTAGGCAGGAAATTGTAGATTATTTGAATAAATATATTTTTGACTCTGGTAAAGACATTCATATTAATACATGTCTAAGAAAAGCTCATTTTTTCGCACAAGTAGGAGCCGAAACATTGGGTATAAATCCTGACTGGATGGTAGAAACAGATGTCTATAGATATTCAACCTCAAGATGTTTGGGTGTATTTGGAGATAGAGCAAAAAATTTAAATTCTAAGGGGTTACTAGCAACCTATTGCAATGACAATCCTCAGAAAAGACTATTAAACTATATGTACGCTGATGAAAACAAGTTTGGAAACGGTAATGGAAATGAAGCAAGTGGAGATGGATATAAATATAGAGGACGTGGGTTAAAACAATTAACAGGTAGAGAAAATTACAGGAATGCATCGAAATATATTAAAGAAATATTTCCTAATGAATACATTGATTTAGAAGCTGATCCTGAAAAAGTAAAAGAAGCAAAATATGCTGTATTATCTGCCATTGCGTTTTGGGAAAAACATGAAATATGGAAAACAGCCGACACTCTAACTATATCAAATAATGAAAATATAAAGAAAATCAGAGCATTAGTCAATCCTGGACTTGCAGGTTGGACTGATGCTAAAAAATATTTTGAAAAAGGACTGAACGTATTTAAAGTAAATGATTGTCAACCAGTAGAATCAGGTGATTCAACATGGCATGACCCTATTGATAATTCTCAAAGAACATATTACAATTCTAATGGAGTTCATAAAGAACAAAATGGAGCATTTGGACCAGTTAGGACATATCCTAATGGTACTCCAAAAAATCATCAAGGATTAGATATATTTGCTGATATAAATACTCCTTGTAAAGCATGCTTAAAAGGGAAGATAATAAGTTATCAAAATGAAGGTGCAAACGGATATGGTAATGTGTTAGTTTTAGAAGTAAATGGGGATGATTTAAGAAATGCTAAAAGAAATTATACACATGAATTTTCTTTAGAAAGAGAAAAAGGAGATGGTTTTGATATAAATGCGAGTAAATTCTATTTACGTTATGCTCACTTAAAATCGGCTGTAAAAACTAGTGGAGAAGTTGAAGCTGGTGTTGTAATTTGTTATTCCGGTGATACTGGAAATGCAAAAGGAGTTCCAAATCCACATTTACATTTCGAGATTGCAATGAAACCTTCAGGCAATGGTACTGGTCTTACAAACCGCTATAACCCTGCATATTTTGTAAGATTAAAACCTATAAACAAAAGTGAGCAAGATATTGTAAAAAACAAAAGGTCATAAAAAATAATTATATGTTTAAACCTCTTTATAAAATAGTCCTTATCCTATCATTTTTAGTGAGTTGCAAATATAGCAATCAATCAACTCAAGAAAATAATGATTATAAGCCTATATCGGAGAATCAGAAAGTATTAAAATCAGAAAATATTAAACCAAAAGCTTCTTCAGAAGTTGATTTTGATATTATAAAACCATTTAAACATGTCGAAAATGAAAGCATGTTTGAAAGTGATGATATTAAACTAATTTCCAAAACGGATAATAGTTTTATGCTTACAAAAAAAGATTTTGCAATAGATGATATTGATTTGTCAGATTCAAATTATGAAGGACCAGGCTATAATATAACCTTATTTAAATCTAAACAAAATAAAGAACTCGAAATTGTTATCCTTGAAGCTACGGCAGATATTGGAACCGATTGGTATTATGTGATTATTCTAAATAATGAAAGTCTAGTAGATAAGTTTTATATAAAAGAACCAAGAGCAGACTCTGAAAATACAAATATTGGAGATTTTATAAAAATTTCCTTGAAAAAGGATATACTTAGTTTAAAATTCAGAAAAGATAAAGTTGCCAGATATTCTAAGAATACAGAAAATTTCAAAAGTGATGATCAGTATTTCTATTTAACACGGAAATTGAAATAATGAGACACAAAATATAAAATCATTATTAATTTATTTTTTCTCTGTGATTACAGTTCGAAAATAGCAATTAGATTAATCAATCCAATCTTATAAACCAGAGCTGATTATGAATAGTAAAAAAACACAGAAAAATATATTGTTCGTCTTACTTCTACTCGTCGTAGGCCATTAATAATGACTGTAAAAAGAAGAGCAGAAAATAGATACTAAAAGATACCTCCAATTTCCAATATTTATTCGGAAATTAAAGCTGAAAAGGTTAAAATAAAAGAAGACTCAAAAAATATACTCTATGAACTAAGGACTTCAGGAATAAGAAATATCTTTCTCAACTTAGATTCAGAAAAAGAAATTGCAATGTAAACTTCCCTGAAAATGTATCCATTTAAAGATAGAGTTTTTGGTTTAAAAAACTTTAAATTTAAATATGAAAAAGAGTAAGTATTCAGAGAGTCAGGTTTTTGGAATT
>LAZY01000150.1 GCA_001013295.1 Chryseobacterium indologenes
CGTATTCACCGCGCCATGGCTGATGCGCGATTACTAGCGATTCCAGCTTCATAGAGTCGAGTTGCAGACTCCAATCCGAACTGAGACCGGCTTTCGAGATTTGCATCACATCGCTGTGTAGCTGCCCTCTGTACCGGCCATTGTATTACGTGTGTGGCCCAAGGCGTAAGGGCCGTGATGATTTGACGTCATCCCCACCTTCCTCTCTACTTGCGTAGGCAGTCT
>LAZY01000151.1 GCA_001013295.1 Chryseobacterium indologenes
AGTACTTAAGCAGTTGTAATATTTTGGAATAAGCTCGTCTTTAGTAACGACTAATAAATTTCCCCATTCCTGTGGCATAATCTTCTTTTTTTAACTCGTTAATAATTCTATTATCTAATCTATTTCTAAGCTTTTTCTGTAGTCGCCCACCATCTGTTTACGATTTTCTTGTATTGCCTTCATCGCATCGACGGCCTCTTTATCACCTCTTTTATACCTCTTGCGAGCGGCGTCCGCAGAAACGGTTAACATCTCGCCAAGTAGCTGATAATCTCCATAGTTAATTTTCTCTTTTTCTTTTTTTTCCATAATAAATCATTTTTTATTTATACATTTGGCAAAACTTCCGGACAAATATA
>LAZY01000152.1 GCA_001013295.1 Chryseobacterium indologenes
CCCCCGCATCCAATCAGTAGCTCTACCTCTAATAAACTTATATACGACGCTGCACCTAAATGCATTTCGGAGAGTACGAGCTATCTCCCAGTTTGATTGGCCTTTCACCCCTACCCACAGGTCATCCGAAGACTTTTCAACGTCAACCGGTTCGGTCCTCCACTCTGTGTTACCAGAGCTTCAACCTGCCCATGGGTAGATCACAAGGTTTCGCGTCTAATCCTACTAACTAT
>LAZY01000153.1 GCA_001013295.1 Chryseobacterium indologenes
CGATTTCTTTCCTATTGGTTACTCAAGCGCTTTATGCGCTCGGTTTTCTCTTTGTGATGTCTTTACCGTTAATGTCAATGATCTTAATTTCTTCTTTTCCGACTGATGAACAATTGTTGTTTTTGGCTCCAATCGTAACTTTTAAATCAGTCTTCCAAAACTGTGGAGAATAAGGGAGTCGAACCCTTGACCTCCTGCGTGCAAGGCAGGCGCTCTAGCCAGCTGAGCTAATTCCCCCTCTAG
>LAZY01000154.1 GCA_001013295.1 Chryseobacterium indologenes
CCATTATTATTAAGTATTTTCTGGTAGTAACCAGAGCAATATTGCAGTCCTCTATCTGAATGATGAATTAATGGATCACTGGAAACTCTATTTTTTATTGCCATTTTTAAAGTTTTTGCAACATTTTCAGTGTTCATATTTGTACTTAATGAATATCCCATTATCTTTCTACTGTAGGCATCTGTTACCAAAGATAAGTAACATGTAGACGCTCTGGTTTTAAGG
>LAZY01000155.1 GCA_001013295.1 Chryseobacterium indologenes
ACATCTTTTAAGGGTCGTTGTAGATGACGACGTTGATAGGCTATAGGTGTAAAGACAGTAATGTCATAGCCGAGTAGTACTAATTACCCGTAGATTTATAGCCTCTGGTTGCTGTAATCTAAAATTATAATATAATAAATAGACAAGTACTTTATGCGCAGTAAAGGTTTTGTCTTTGTGAAAGTTTTTATCGCTAAAAACAGATGTCAGAAGTAAGACATGGGATAAGAGACTCTTAAAAGTCTGTAATCTGCAATCAATCTGCTGATATCTTATATACAACCTTTAGGGTGGTTTTAGCGGTGGGGCTCACCTGTTCCCATTCCGAACACAGAAGTTAAGCCCACCAGCGCCGATGGTACTGCTAACGCGGGAGAGTAGGCCGCCGCCAGTTTTTATTTTATTTTTAAAAAATCCTTTATCGAAAGATAGAGGATTTTTTTT
>LAZY01000156.1 GCA_001013295.1 Chryseobacterium indologenes
GGTTCGAATCCTGCCGCCCCGACTATTAAAATTCAAGGGTGCGTAGCTCAGCTGGATAGAGCATCTGCCTTCTAAGCAGACGGTCAAAGGTTCGAATCCTTTCGCGCTCACTAAAAACGCTCACATTTTCTTGTGAGCTTTTTATTTCAAAACATTGTATCTTTACAATGTTAAGACGAAGTAAAATTCGTTAAGATGACCTCATCGGGGCGTAGCGTAGTCCGGTCATCGCGCCTGGTTTGGGACCAGGAGGTCGCAGGTTCGAATCCTGCCGCCCCGACTATTAAAATTCAAGGGTGCGTAGCTCAGCTGGATA
>LAZY01000157.1 GCA_001013295.1 Chryseobacterium indologenes
CCTTAGGGGAAGCAAACCCGGAGAACTGAAACATCTAAGTACCCGGAGGAAAAGAAATCGAAGAGATTCCGTAAGTAGTGGCGAGCGAAAGCGGATTAGCCCAAAAGTCTTTATATATTTAGAAGAACGTTCTGGAAAGAACGGCCATAGATGGTGATAGCCCAGTATTCGAAAGGTATATATAGATGATAAATGAGTAGGGCGGGACACGTGAAATCCTGTCTGAATATGGGGGGACCATCCTCCAAGGCTAAATACTCCTGAAAGACCGATAGTGAACAAGTACTGTGAAGG
>LAZY01000158.1 GCA_001013295.1 Chryseobacterium indologenes
AGTCTGGGAGATCCACGCAAAATGAGTCACCCACTGCTTTCATTTTTCGAGTTTGACGCCACAGCAGTACGATACTATACTGATTTCAAATTTGAGGACGGATCACCATTAAAAGAAAGTTTTAAAGAGGAGTATATCATCAATGCCAGCGTTTTGATCGCAGCCGGTAAATTAAAGGAAGCCCGTCTTACCGAATGGAAAAAATTAAAAAGAACTTCAAAACGGGGATTAATGCCTTCGATAGTAAGAGATATTATCACCTTTAATGAATTCTTACCCAAGTTATATAACGCCCCCCATACGATCGCTTCTTCAGAAAGAGGTTTTGACCGGATCTGGAAAGCTTTTTTTGAAAGTTTTGATGATGGGGTAAATTTTGAAAGTCTGATTTCAGGAAAGCTGAAAAACCAGAACCGAAAACTTATGACCGATGAAATGATGGATTTACTCAATGATATGTTTGCCGGTCAGGGTTATAAACCTTCTCGCACTGAGGTTGCCGATCAATATCAGGCTTTTTTAGATGGCCAGCTGGATATTATCAATAAAGAAACTGCCGAGATCTATGACAGGAACAATCCAAATTTCAGAGAAATGTCAGATAATTCCATTATTGCCTGGCTTGGAAAGTGGGAAAATAAGATCGGAACTTTTGCCAAACGTTCAGGAGACCGCCAAAAACTAATGCAGCAATTTACGCCTTGGCACAAGCTTACCAAAATTAAAGAAGCGGGTACCTTAATTTCGATCGATGACAGACAGCCGCCCTTTATGTATGATAAAAACCGAAACCGTGCGTGGTTCTATATGGGTATTGATGTGGGGTCTGAAGCATGGACCTGTTGGGTTTGGGGAAAAGAGAAAAAGGGAATCATCCTCGAATTTTACCGTCAGATGGTCAGAAATTACTCAGAATGGGGCTTTAACCTTCCGTTGGGGTTGGAATGCGAGAGTTCACTCAATAGCGGATTTAAAGACACTTTCTTGCGTAATGGGAAAATGTTTGATCGGGTAAGCATTTATAAAAACAGAGCAAGATCAAAAATAGTAGAGCGAAAATTTGAAGAGTTAAGGTATCGTCATGAAAAAAGCCGGCAGGGATGGCTCGCCAGACCATTCGCCCTGAAAGAAGACAATCAGAAAAGTGCAGCTGAAGATCTTACAATTCCTTTTGATGCCATTGTTGACCAGTCCTTAAGCGATATTGAAACCTGGAATAATATGCCACATTCTGTCCATAAGGATAAAACCCGTTGGGAAGTCTTTTGTGAAATGCAGAATCCGGGTACACGTCCCACCAATTGGACTGCTATCCTTCCCCATATTGGAAGAACCGAATTCTCCAGCTGCAATGCAGGAATTATCAAGTTTAGAAATACAACCTTTGTATTGGGACTGGATGGAGAAATTGCCTTAGATGAAAACTTAATTGAGCTTCTTAAACAGATTGACGGGAAAGAATTTAAGATTTACTGGCTTGACGGGAATGATGGAAATGTTTTAAAAGCAATGATCTACTATAATGATACCATGCTTTGCGATCTGGTTCCACATCCGGAATATTCAAGGTCAATTCATGAAAGAGATCAGGACGGAAAAATCAATAGAAAGTTAATGAGTGCTTATGAAGCTACGGTTAACAAATTCATGGCTCACAGAAAGCGGGAAATTGATCAGGTCCTCATTATTGATCATCGTAAAAAAACGCTCAATGGTAAATTTCAGATAGGAGGCCGTAAAAAGTATATTCCCGATACAGGCACACCAGAAGAAGTTTTCTCAGATATTGAGGAAAATGACTACAACCATAATTCAGCCTCTGGCACAGGAACCACAAGACGTTGGGCAGCTAATTTTTAATCACCAAAAACAAAATAGATATGATTACAAAAGATTTAATAACAATCGAACAAAAACAGAATATTCTCACCGCTATGTTAGGTGGAAGAGATCAATTCAAAGGAAGTGATCTTGCTTATGCCAGATCATTAGGGATAGATTTAAATACCTATAAATCGTTACAGGATAAAAAAGAGGAAGACATCCTGTCTTTTGGACAATGGCTCAATATCGGCTCTAAATTCCAGACCGTAAAGAAAGAGTATGAAATGAAATTGGTAAGAACTGAGGTATATGCTGCAATGGAAGATAATTTCAACTTTTGCCAGGCCACCAGAACCTCAATGATTTTAGTAGATGACTGTGGCATTGGAAAAACAAGATGTGCCATAGACATTATCTCTAAAATGAAAAATGCCTTTTATGTTGACTGCTCTCAGTCACACACGAAAATAAGGTTTATCAAGCAGCTTGCCGCCACTTTGGGCTGTGACACAACCGGTAAATATTATGACATTCTGGAAACGGTAAAATATGCTTTAAATATCATTGAAAACCCATTTGTATGCGTGGATGAATTTGGAGACCTTGAATACAACGCCTATCTGGAATTAAAAGGAATTATGAACGCTACAAAACATAATTGTACATGGTATACAATGGGAGCTGATGGTCTTAGAGCAAAAATAACCAAAGGGATCAATAACCATAAGGTGGGCTTTGCAGAGATTTTCAGCCGTCTTTCTGATGATTTTGTGACACTGGTTCCAAAGAATCCTGAAGAAAGAAAAGAGTTTTATTTAAAACTTTTCGGGGATGTGGCCTATGTTAATTTAAAAAATAAAAAGGAGGTCAATGAAGTGGTTCAAAAATGCATGGTTAAAGTAGCCCATCCATTTGAAGGAGAGAAAAAAGGACAGCAGGGTGCACGAATCAAATCTCTAAGGTATTTAGAAACACTGTTAAAGGTTAGAGAGTAATGAAAGCATTATCAGTAAAACAAGCGTTTTCCATTGTGTTTAAACTGTTTGAATTTACTGGTCTTTGGCTCAAAGCTTTTGGAAAACCGGAAACAACCGGTTTTTGGTACTTAGGAGGAGGGGAAAAGAACGGGAAATCAACTTTCGCCATGATGCTGGCTAAATATTTAACCACATTTGGAAAAGTGCTTTATATATCCGCAGAAGAGGGAATATCGAAGGACATGATCGCCGCTATGAAATTTGCGGGTCTATCAGATAAGGACAAAAAATTTCACATTATAGATTACGAGCCGTGGGAGCAACTTCAGGCTCGTTTTAGCTCCCGAAAATGCGCTAAAATCATTTTTATAGACAATTCCACCATCTATAGGGACGAGATCACCAGAAAGATGGTTGCCGAATTAAAACAAAATCACCCCAATAAATTAATCATAATGGTCTGCCATGAGGTAAAAGGAGCACCGGATAACGCTCTGGCAACCACATGGAGAAAGCTTGCCAAGATCATCATCCAATCAGAAGGCCTAAAAGCAATCGTTTCGGGGAGGTGTCCGGGAGGAACATTAATGATCAATGAAGAGAAAGCCAATCTTTATTGGGGAACATAAAAAACATAAATACAATGGACAAAGACATATTATTAAAAATTTTACAACTGGATAGCCTTGTCAGGTTTTTAGACTGGGGCGAACGCATAAGAATCCATTTGTACAGAGAGGATAAATTAACCTCTACAACGCCAAGAATTCTGGCCGTATATGAGTGGGTAATAACAGAAAGCTGGGAGCCGCCAATGATGCACTATGGGGAAGACCGCTTTCAATACTTCAAAGATACGGATCTGGATCTGTGGGTTGAATCTGAAAACTACTTAAACTATTTCCCGCAGTACAGGGAAGAATTAAATAAACTTAAATTTTAAATACACTTAAAAATCATGAATATTGACGAATTATTAAAAAGACCAATTGATGAACTCACAGCTGATGAAATGGAAACAGTATTGAATCATAAAAGAAGATTACAAACCGAAAAACAGGAAAAAGAAAGACGGGAGTATGAAGAGGAACGGGACGCAGACATGGGTGAACTTATTGCTTTGGCAAAAGAAATACAAAACAAAGCGGCTTTATTAAAGCAGCTTACTCACACCAAAATGGAAAAACACCAGGAAAAGTTGAATAATTACGGAATGATCAGAAGCAATTCAAAAGGCGGGTTTTCTTTAATGCATAGCGATAAAACCGTTAGAATTAAACGTAGAAGGGACACGCAGCCCATCTGGGACGAAAGAAGTACAAAAGCTTTGGAACTGATTCACGCTTTTCTGTATGATACGGTAAAGAAAAGAGATAAGGATCTTTTTGAAATGCTGATCGGCTTTCTGGTAAAGAATAAAAAAGGAGATCTGGATTACGCCAGTGTCATGAATTTACTAAGCCACGAAACCCGTTTTGCCGACTCAAGATGGAAAGAGGGCTTAAGGCTTTTAAAGCAGAGTTACAGCAATTTCCTGAAAGGTTATCAGTATGATTTTGAAAAGCAGAACACCGAGGGCAAATTTGAGCGTATAGAACTCAATTTCTCGGCTTTGTAGCCCTCAAACAATTTTTTCGGTTAAACAACATCGGATAAGCTCCGAACTTATAAAAAAGAAAAACCATAAATCTGTAAAGCATGGTTAATTTACATTAAAACTCCCTTATTAGTCCAGGCTAATAAGGGAGTGTTTTTTTATACTGCTGAAGTCGTTGTTATTTTAATTTTATGATCACATCATGAGTAAACGTTGCAGAGTTCCAGTTGTTTCTACCACAAACGAATTTATACAGATCATACGCCTGTTGCATACTTGTTATACCTCCCATTTCGTACGTTTCTCTTTTAGCTCGATTGTAATAGACAGCCGTTTTAGTTTCTACTATTTCCGCCATTTCAATTTCTAAAGTTTTCATATCTGGAGAGCGTTTTTGTTATTTTTATTGAAGCAAATATATGTGACACTTTTACTTGAAGCAAGCAAAAGAGCTGGAAATATGGTAGCCTTTTTAAAAGCCTTTGCTATGATATTTATAAAACCTTTAAATAAGACAAATAAAAACCCTCTTGAGATTATCAAGAGGGTAAACTTAAAGAATCTACTGTATAGCAGATTGTTTTTTCCTTTTTATTTAAAATTATGATAATTCAGCTATGCTAGAAGCCTTCTTTATTAGACGATATGGATCGTGTAAGAGTTCATAGACTTCACCGATATTATTTACGGCTAAATAATTACCATCTTGAAGATTTTTTATTGGATAAAAAACTCCTTCAGGAAGTTCAATTTTAAAAGTATCATCAATCTCTAGGTCAGATAACTTGGCTTTATTAACCCCCTTTATTATTTCCATGAGAGCCTCTTTATCATTTTCATTTTTAAAATGTTTTTCTTTAAGATTAGAGGTATCATATTCGTTTAATATATAGTTGTCGAACTCTATATCTTGCATGAAAAAGCCAATGAACATTCCTTCAAGAAAAGAAATAATAATTTTTTCCTTTTTCCCACTTTTTTTATTATATATATAAATATTCTGCAGTTGAAAATATCCTAATCGGGGCCTACTATATTTTTTCTCAAATTTTGCGTTTAATTGAACACTATACCAATCTTTAAAATTTAGATCATTAGCCTTAAAACTTATCAAAAAATCTTTATTTAATTGATCAATGATATAATGATAGCGGGTTGGTAAAATTTCGACAATTTTTTTAAAGAAATTTATTTCTTTATCTGTAAAATTTTGTATTTTTTTCTGTTTTTTAAACATTCTAAACATAATTATTTCCAAGTTAAATTAAACATTTCTTTTATCCATCTATCGGGGAATCAAAAAAAACCGACGGAAGATAGCTTCCGCCGGAAAAATTATTTGCATTTTATGCATCATTATAAATCCTCAATATCCGCCTGATCTATATTGTGCTTTTCTAAAAGCGAATATGCTTTTTCAGAAACGGCTAATCCATTTTTCTCTGTAATAAAAAAATCATCTTTATTAGCCTCTCCACTGATTTTCATCCAATAAAAAACGGGAAGGTCTTTATCGGGATAAAGGTCTAAGAACGTTTCCGATTTAGAAATTAAAACGTCAGCGAAATTTACTCCTGTAAGATTCTCCAATTCGATACTTTTTCTTAATCGTTCTGTTACAATATAGCAGGGAAACGATTCTAAAATATCATCTCCTAACCAACCTTCAAATTCATAATTGAGATGTTTTATAAGAGGAGGAAAAAAAGAATTATCCAATTCTGTTTTGTCTCCAAGGCTTCCTGCTACTTCAGGTTCAATAAGTTTATACATATTCTATTCTACTTTTTTATTAATATTTAACTGGTGGCGTAAACTGATCCCCAAACTTTTTATCAATTTTTGTGGCCTGATTCAGAATATCTTGTTTTGAAGGATTCGGGTTTTCGTTATAAAACTTATTCCATATTTTTCTTATCCCCAAGCTGGTGCAAGCATCTTGCTCGTACCAACAATAACAATTTTAAAATTAAACTTATTTTCTATATTTCAAAAATATAGATTCGTACTTACAGCTTTAAATAACCAACCCCTTACTATTTGTAAAGGGTTGATGCTATTTTATCAGATACGAACGTGACGCTCGCCAGCGGGGGAGTTCCAGCAAATTATTAATTTTAAAATGAAAACAATGAATATCAATACTCTAAATTATCATCAAATCGTTTGAAACATTAGCTCTTCAAAACATCAATTAAATCCATTTTCAATTCATTAATTAAAAATGGATCATGAGTAATCTTATAAACATGCTTATTTTGATCAATACCAATAAAATCACCGTCTTCCAAATCCTTTATATGATAATATTTTTTATTTTGTAATTCTACACAGTAAATATCAGAAATATTTATGTATCTAAGTTCGTCATTGTTAAACAACCTCTTAATTTCATCAAATTCTTCATTTGTGTCATTTAATATTTTCATGTCATTAATATTTATTTTGCTAATATCAGGATTAAAAGTACTTTTATTTTTAACCTCATATCCCAAAATTAATCCAAACCCTAAATGAATATTCAAAGTTTCAAAAGCCCCTGTATTCTTATTTAAAACAAAAATATTTGATAAAACATAAGGTGTTTGATACTTTTTTTCATATTTATTTAACAATTTCACATTCAAACGAAAACTCGTATATTCTGGTATTTTATCATTGAAGCGCACTCCTTCAATAATACCATCTTTAATCTGCTCAACATATTGATTATACAGTTTTCCTAAGTTTGATAAAATCTGTAATAATAAATCTTTTTCCCAATTATTTAATTGAGTACTTTTCTTATTTTTTTTGAAAAAATTAAACATATCCTATAATTATTTATTATTGTGGAAACTTTGTAAACCAGTTATATCTGGCAAACCAACCAACCTCCTCCTTTAAGCCAGCTCTTAAAAATCTAAATCTATAGGAATCAATAAGAGCATGCTGTATGGTGTTCACTTTCCATACATTTAGAGAGTTATTGACCATCCAATTTGGCAAATTATATGAACGCTGCATCGACTGAGTAATAAAAGTATGGCTAAATTCAGTACTTATTCTTTGGTATACTGGACTTCCTACTTTATTAGTTGTAAGAATATAGTCTAATGTTTGTGTTCCACCTTTTAAAGCTTTATATTCTGCAAAAGTTGGACCTCCTTTTGTTATATAATTAAAAGCCTGTCCTAAATATCTTCCAACTCCGGCTGCTCGCCAACCTGCAGCCAACAACTCTCCTCCAGCAAAAGAGGCAGGCAATTCTAAGAACATAAAGTTTTCAGCTGCTGATACAGACTGACCTACTTTTGTATTCTCTATGGCATCAGAGAGTACCGAGTTATTATAGTCAAATCTACTTCTTCCCAGAGCACCTGTAAATTTACTGAACATAACATAGCTGTCAATGCCATTATTCAATCTGTTATTCCATGTTTTGGCAGTTCCTTTTCCAGCTCTTACACTTACTTCTGGAACATCAATAACCTTGTCTGCAAAACTATATTCACCCGTATAAGATAAATAGTGTCTCCCGCTACTAAATCCGTCTCCTGTATTGGTCCAGCTTCCTCCTTTTGAAAGCATTTCATCCACTACCTTCCTTTCCAACATCCCATTCGGATCGGTAAACGAAATAGGATTATTAAATCCATAGCGGTAAGTGGTCAGACTAGGATTTTCTTCCGCCATAGGATCTACAACAAACCATCGTCCAATATCCGCCATATATAAACGAGCTCCATAATCGTACATACCCGTTTCCTGAAGCTCCTTCCCATTGTACTTATAATTCTTGTAACTTCCCTTCCCGAAGTAAGAATTTCCGGTTTTCAGGTGATTCATCCCAAAAGGGTAATAGTCGTTAGCATCGGTAATCACAAGAGCGCCTGCGCTGTTTCTGGCGAAACTTACCCTTGCATTTCCAAGGTGGTCTTTGTATTGGTAAATATACTGATCATTTATATAATCATAAAATCCTTCTGCTGTGGGTAAAAACTGAAGATCTGGTGTTTTAGCTTCCACTGGTGGGAAAAACTCTTTTTGATCTATTGAAAAAGTCTCCGGCTGCATAGCCCTTGCAGAAAACGATTCAATAGGTCCCCCGCCACCTCCTGTATTGGAAGTTTCTACTTTAGAATACTGAAAGCCATCCAGATAATCTACAGTGGTTTTAGTTATATCAGAACCTGCAAAGCCTGTCACAGTAGTTATATTTTCTTTGCTTATTTTGGTTCCGTTGGCATTATACTTTGTGTTGATGACCACATCTTCAATATTATCCCTGTTCAAACGCAGATAATTTGAAAGATTCAAAAAGTTATACTTGATGGAAAGAATTCCTTTGTCTTCCATATCGGTCATATTCCCGTTCAGGTCATAATGAACTTCTCGTCCTATGCCTGTGTATCCTGTAAGGTTATGAGCATCATCAACAATGCTTGTGGCCCGGTTTCCATTGTATTGGTATCTTAGCTTATCTATTAAAGTAGCCGTATTACTGCCGTCAGGAGCAACGGATGTCCTGTGAAGTTTAGTAATATTTCCATTCAGATCATAGTCTAAGACTTCCATATGTTCTTTACTATAGGCGTTGTAAGGGTTTTGATAATAACCCGCTGTAAGCCTGTTTAGTTTATCATACGCATAGCCATATCTTTGGGGTGTGAACGAAGGGTTTACACCCGGCGTTTCTACCGCTCTCCAATCTACTTCTGTAATATTACCATTGAATTTTGCTGTCACATTTTTATTTGGGAAAGCAATTGGATCGGCGTTATCAATCCCTTGTTTTTGATTGTATCTGATCTTATAAGAAAATAATTTTCCGCCAAGATCAGCAACTTCCATTTGGTCTTTATTCACATCCGTAAGCCACCCCCGGATGTTGTAGGCATAATCAATACTCTGAAGGTTGTTTCCGACTTTTTTATTCTTTAACTGCGAAAGCTCGTTATAAGAATTTTCTGTCAGCAGTTCTTCCGGTCTGTCATTGATCTGGTGAAAATGTTGTAATAATCTATGTTGCGAATCTAAAACAAACCTTTCCTTTATTCTTACACCAACTTCTCCCTGCTTACGGACATGGAATGTATTTGTATTTAAAGGATGGCCTAAGAAATCCAACTTAGACTCCGTTTTGGTATAACCACCCAAGTGATTCACAGAGTACGAGCCAATAGCCCGTCCTTTCATATCGTACCAGATAAAATCTTTCGACCAATTATCATCTTCTATATTTTTAACATAAGAAGCAGTAGGCAAAGACTTCGTACTTATAAGAGAGTTTTGCGCATCCTGTGACAAGACCACCTGATCCGGTGAGAAAATATAAGATGGCATTGTTACGCCTGAAGGAAATGGCGGGTAGGTATCATAATAATTAATACTCAAAAGCGTCATACTCCCGGTAGGAAATGCTTTCTTAGAATAATAAACATCTACTCCGTTAAGCGTAAAGGGTGTACTGCTTCTTTCTTCATTGTTTCCCGGATTGGCTGTCATATTATTGATCGCAGTTTGCATGGCCAGTCTGGTTGCCGTATTAGCAAAAAAACCTGTATAAACAGCTCTTCCAAACTTGTCATATTTGGTAAATAACCAACCTTTCTGCTTAAAACTGTTATCAGTAGTTCCTAAAAGTGCATCTTGTAAAAGAACCAGCCGGTCTTGTTTATCGTATACCATATATTCCCAGCCTTTTCCCGGAACCTTCTTTTCTACCAATCTTCCAAACTCGTCATAACGGTATTGGTAGCATAAAGCATTTAATTGGTTAGTATCAAGTGTTGCAGATATGGCTGCCTGTGGTGGAATTACATATACCAATTGCCCATATTCATCATAGACATAATAAGTATCTATATTCTGTGTTCCATCATTCTGTCTTAGTAGTACCGTATTCCCTTCTTCATTTTTATATTCTGTGACGATATTCTGGTCTTCATCCGTTACAGAGGTTTTTCTCAACGTACTAATTGGATAGTACCCGAAACTCAATGGAGCATTCGTTCTGCTTTCTATCCAAGTTGTTGTAACCTCATATTTTTTTACTTCAGTAGCTGAAGTATTAGTAGAATAATTATAGGCAATAGGCTTATTTGCCCACGCTGTACCTACATTAATGCTTTGCTTTATCCTTTCTAAAGGTGCATTTTCAATAATCTTTTCAGCATATATTTTCTCTGTTCCGTAAATATCCGGCTGAGTGGCATTGGCTAAAGGATTTTCGTAAATCGCTCCGTTCTGTGTTCCCGTTTGTGGAACCGGAAGGTAAGATTTGGAGAGCCTACCATACTGGTCATATTCTATATGTGAAACCACATCATGCTGCGTTGGTGATGCTTTTACATTGACAATTTGTTTGGCTCTTCCAAGTCCGTCATAGTATTGTACTACTTCTGTTTTCTTGATACAATCCGCATCTAAGCAACTCTTAGTTTGGGTATAATTTTGAGTATCGGTAGGAACAGTATTCTGGGCGGCCAACTTCCCGAAAGCCAACAATAACCCTCCGACAATTATTATTTTTTTCATAGTTTAATGTTTTTAATCTTAAATATCCTCTATATCAGTGTCAGGGTTGAGATCATCTACCGGATAAGTAACATCGATATTAATAATGGTCCCGTTGGGGATCGAAGCAGCGGATAGCGATTTTGCTCTTATGTTTCCGTTGCTATAGATACTAATCGTCCATTGCCCATAGGTTAGCTTTCTAGATACAGAAGCTCCTCCGGATGAAAAACAATTATCTGACATCTTTCCAATTGATTTTCCTGTAGTCCAAATAAGGCTACTGTCAAAAGGGAAACTCATTTGCAGTCTAAAATTTGAAGCATCTGGCATAGTAAGAGATCCGCTGTTCAATGTAGCAATATCATAGCCTTTGGAAATGCTGCATACTAAAGGCCTGCACCCTCCTAACTGATTAGCTTTATTCTGTCCATTGGCATCAATATCCTGAAAGGCCTTTTGATTGGCATCATCTTTACTTACAGTAGAAAAATAAGTATTGGCAGGAATATCATATTCATATTTATTGGGCAGGAATCCGGCACCGCAATTATTACTTATATATTCCCTGCCCATTTTATCGTTTCCATAGACTGTAGGAGAATAATTATAGCTGTATGTATTAATTGTCTTACCATCCTTATCCAATACTTTTGAAATCCTGTTTGCCACATCATATACATAGGTTTCTCTTATCCCGTTTA
>LAZY01000159.1 GCA_001013295.1 Chryseobacterium indologenes
TCATCCGAAGACTTTTCAACGTCAACCGGTTCGGTCCTCCACTCTGTGTTACCAGAGCTTCAACCTGCCCATGGGTAGATCACAAGGTTTCGCGTCTAATCCTACTAACTATCCGCCCTATTCAGACTCGCTTTCGCTCCGGCTCCGGTACTTAATACCTTAACCTCGCTAGTAAAATTAACTCGTAGGCTCATTATGCAAAAGGCACGCCGTCACAGCATTACG
>LAZY01000016.1 GCA_001013295.1 Chryseobacterium indologenes
GCGGGCTTTCAGCCCGCCCCGAAACAAAAATCATTTTTTCAACTCTTCCAGAAGCCCTTCAATACGCTGAATATACCTTCCGTAGTAACGGTGAAACCAGTATTTTCCGGACAGAAAAAGAATAAACAGCCCACCAATCAGAGAGCCAATCAAAATGGCGGCAATTTTAATTTCTCTGAAAGGTTCAGACCACGGTATAAATTCTAGCACAATAAGAATTTCACACACAATAAACGGAGCAAAGCTGATATAATAGGACAAATAATACTGTTTATTAAGGTTCAGCTGCATGACCAGATCTTTCAGAGAATCATAGGTATTGAAGACAGGATTACTGATCTCATTATAAAGTCTAAAAAATTTATAATAAAAGAAAACGGTAACGATGAGCATGGAAGCCACCAGGACCGTGATGTACAATTGTAGTTTAAAAGGTTTACATACTGAGCAAACCATGAAGGAAAAGATAAAGATCCCGATCACCCACCAGAATTCTGTACGCATATTTTTGCGTATTCTTTCAAGGGGAAGATTGATTTTATTTCTTTGTTCAATGCTTATTTCCGGAGTTTCCTCCGTAATATCTTCATTCCACGTATTTTTTAATTCATCGATATTCATTGGATTACTTATTTAATGTTGATTTACTTTTTATATTGGCTTAAGATATCTTTAAGTTTATTTTTGGCCCGGTTCATTTTCACTCTTGCATTTCCCTCGGAGATCCCCATTTCTTCTGCAATCTGTTTTCCGGAAAAATCCTCCAGATAATAGAATATAAAGGCTTTATCAATCGGGTTGAGCTGATGGATGGCTTTGTACATTTCTGTAAGCCGTTCTTCTTTATAATCATCATAATCTTCCTGGGTCAACACATACCCGGAGACATCCTGATTGGCTATAAAGCTTCTTCTTTTTTCAGATTTAAGGAAAATGATTGCTGTATTTAAAGCAATTCTGTACAGCCAGGTTGAAAACTCACTTTGTCCTCTGAAACCCGGATAGGCTTTCCACAGCTGATAGGTAATCTCCTGAAAAAGGTCATTACGATCACCTTTTTCAGTCATATACATTTTAGAAATCTTAAAAATGATTCCTTTATGCTTTTCGATTTTACTTATAAACTCTTGTTCTAGTGAGGCCATAACTTGTTACTCTATAGAGTTAGTTTCCATTCAGAAAAATTGTTACAGAGATTTGATAAAAATAAAAAAACCCGACAGAAAATACTGCCAGGCTCTCATTGTGTGTTTTTACCTTCTACTATTTTTTAGGATAGCATTTGTACGAAATAATTTTTTGGGATTTTATCTTCTCGGTCAGCTTATGTATTTTCATACTACAGTCTGGCTTTTTGTTTTCTACTTTTCGTTAAGTTTTACAGTTAGTAGAGAAAAAGTCAAAATGTTACATTTTTTACACAAAAAAACCTGTCAGAAGTTTTCTCACAGGCTCTTTAATTGTTTTTCAGAAGTATAAATTAGTTTAATAATTATTTAGTATTGTCAATTCAGACGGTTTAAAGCTCTTTGCAAAGTAGAGATGTCAATAAAGCCTAATTTCGTTCCAAGTATAATGAAGATCAGAAGAACCAGTGTAAGGAAGACAATGAAAAAAATATACATGGATACAAACCATATTACCGTATTCAGAATGTTTCCTCTGAGCCCCCATTTATTCATCAAAAACTTCTGAGATCGCTCAAACCATGTTTTTTTCTTTTCTAAAGGAGTAGCCGGTAGTTCAATACCGTTCAATTCATCCACCAGACGTACCACAGCGTCAATATATCTTCCGTACATGTAATAGATCCAATATTTTATAAGAAAAGCAATCAGTAAAAGAGTAATCAAAAGACTAACTCCGAAAATAGCAAGGTTATACTCCATATCAAAATGGAAGCTGACTTTAATCAAAGATAAAAGAAAGCCAAGAGGAATATAGGAAATATAGTACGAAATATAAATTTCTTTTGAGATGAGAAGCTGCGTTTTAAGGTTGAACAGATCATAATTCGTATTGATACTGTTTTTCCTGAGTAAGGTATAAAGTTTGCGAAATCTTGAATAGAAATAGGCTATAAAAGCAAGCGTCAGAACGACAACAAATGCGGATATGGTCCTGATATTAGGGTCTGTGGAAGCAAATGGAATATTGGTAAAAAGCAAAGGTAAAGTAATGACCATCAGCCAGAATTCCGTCTTCATATTCACTTTCAGCATTTGCAGTGGAGAATGTATTTCACGCTGTTTTTCCAGGGAAATCTCAGGGAGTTCCTGTCCCGTATCTTTATTCCAAAGTTCTTTAAAATTTTCTAACTCCATTTTTGTGTTTTTTATATTGAATCTGCTCTTTGCTGCCTGGCGATAATCTCCTTTAATTTTTCTTTTGCTCTTTTAAGTTTCACCCGGGCATTGACTTCAGTAATTCCCAGCTGAAGGGCAATCTCTTTTCCGGAAAAATTTTCCAGAAAGAAAAAAATCAAAGCTTTATCGATAGGACTCAACTGATGAATCGCCTCATACATCAACTTCATATTTTTATCATCCGTATCGTTGTAAGGCTCCTGCTGAGGGCCCAATCCATCTATATTCTGATTCCGGATAAAGCTACGTCTTTTTTCACTTCGCAGGAAAACAATAGCCGTATTGAGCGCAGTGCGGTACAACCATGTTGAGAAATCACTTCTCTTTTGAAAATCTCCATATGATTTCCAGGCCTGATAGATGATCTCCTGATAAAGGTCATTCTGATCATCTTTATGATCCATATACATTTTAGAAATCTTGAAAACAACACCTTTATGTTTTTCAATTTTCTCTAAAAATTCTTTTTCTGGTGAAGACATAGGTACGCACTAATCCTTCAGCAATATTTATAAAAACATTACCATATTATAACACAAAATCTCAATTTCAAGACCTCAATTTAACAAATCCCCAAAAAACAAAGAAGTTTATTAGGGATTTTTATTTTATGTTAAATATGACCAGAAAGCAGGACTAAAAAATATAGTCAGTGCTTAAAAAGTTGGAATCATGTTCTCTGACGATGGTATTCAATAATGTTTTATTTGATTCTGTAAGCTTTGCAGCAACCAGCGATCTGATGGAAAAGGAACGCAGCGCATCAAAAACAGAAAGGGTCCCTTCGGCACTGTCTTTTCTTCCGGTGAACGGAAATACATCCGGACCACGCTGAGCCTGGCAGTTGATATTAACACGGCTTACCAGATTCACAAACGGATCAATAAGCCTTGCCACCTCATACGGATCTTCACTGAAAATACTCACCTGCATTCCATGAGAGGCATTCACCTGATATTCTATAGGTTCTTCTATATCTTCAAACGGAACAACAGGAATCACAGGGCCGAACTGTTCTTCATGATACAGTTTCATATCACTGTTTACGGGATAAACCACAGCCGGAAATACAAAAGATTCTTCTGTATATCCCCCATCTTTATTCAAAACGGCCGCTCCTTTCATCAATGCATCTTCGATACATTCTTTCAGATAAGGCGGTTTATTCACTTCCGGAAGCGGAGTTACTTTTACCTCTTTTTCCCATGGTAATCCTGCCTTTAAAGCAGAAACAGCAGCACTCAGTTTTTCTGTAAATTCTAAAGCCACTTCTTTTTGGACGAAAATTAATTTCAAAGCTGTACAACGCTGCCCGTTAAAAGAAAGTGCTCCCAGAATACATTCGCTTACCGCTACATCCAGATTGGCATGCTTAGTTACAATGGCAGCATTTTTAGCATCAAGGCTCAGAATTGCTCTCAACCGGTTTACTTTCGGATGCAGTTTTTTCAAACCATTAGCCACTTTACTGGACCCGATAAAAGCCAGAACATTCACTTTTCCACTTTCCATAATAGGAGTGATAATCTCAGAACCTTTTCCATATAGAGTATTCACAGTTCCTTTTGGAAAAGCTTCCCTGAAAGCATTCAACAGCGGATAATGCGCCAGAACACCATGCTTTGGAAGTTTAAATAAAATCGTATTTCCCATGATCAATGCAGGAATCAGGGTCGTAAAAATTTCGTTCAGAGGATAATTGAATGGTCCCATACTCAAAACCACACCAAGCGGAGCTCTTCTGATCTGAGCTATCGTACCTTCTGCCTGTTGAAAACGGGAAGATTCCCGGTCCAGATCTTTCAGGGCATCAATGGTCTGATTGATATAATCTACAGTGCGGTCAAATTCTTTAGTAGAATCAGCCAACGTCTTACCGATTTCCCACATAAGCAGCTTAATGATCAGATCACGCTGCTGAATCATCAGGTACACGAATTTCTGCATACACTTGATGCGGCCTTCCACCGACATTGTCGGCCATTCACCAAGTCCATTATCGTAAGCTTTTACACAGGCTTCCAGCACTTCCATGGCTTCATTTGGCCCAATATTCGGAATGCTTCCCAATAGTTTCCTCTGCAATCCGTTCTCTGTAGGAATACAGACCGGAGAATAAATATTCTGGATCTCTCCCTTCCACTCTACCAATTCCCCATTGAGCAGATATACGTTCTGGTGGATTTCCGGAACTCTGAATTCTTCGGGAATTTCATTTTCGCTTTTAAAAATATCATGGAATGATGCAGCATTTTGTGAACTCATAAATTTTTCTATTTTTTTAGTGTGATAGCGTTTATCTGAATTTTGCCATATAAAGGTAGAGGTAAAATAGCTGGAAAGAAACAGCCCGGCAATAGATTTATTCTATTTAAATAAAAATTAATCCCAGCTACTGAAAAAAGAATAATTTTGTTTAAAAATAAATTTTCATGTTTTCAAAATTAGTTTTCAGTACACTATTATTCTTCTCTGCGGTGGGTTTCGCCCAAAATACCAAAACATCCAATACGGTTTTGATGCGAGGAGAGCCTGTACGTACTTATTCCAAATTGCCGGCGCTCAACAAACCGGCTCCTAAATTTACCCTTACAGATGTTAATATGAATGATCAGACGCTGGATTCCTACAAAGGAAGGTATGTCATCCTGAATATCTTTCCAAGTGTAGATACGGGAGTCTGCTCAGCATCTGTACATCATTTTAATGAAGAGGCGGGCAATCTTCCCAATACCGTAGTACTTTGTATTTCCAAAGATTTACCTTTTGCCCAGAAAAGATTTTGCGGTGCAGAAGGAATCAAAAATGTAGTGATGCTTTCGGATTTCCGTTCAGATTTCGGGTGGAACTATGGGGTGGAAATGATTGATTCATCAATGAAAGGTCTTCTGAGCAGAGCTGTAGTGGTAATAGATCCTTCAGGAAAAGTGATCTATGAAGAGCAGGTTCCGGATATTTCACAGGAACCGAATTATGAAGCGGCTATTGCAGCGGTGAAATCATAAGCTTTTGTCTAAAAATATTTTCATAGCTCCGGCGATCTTCGATCGCCGGAGCTATTTTATTGTATCCTGAAAATCAATAGAAAACCATTTGAATAATGTTTGCTTCATAAATAAATGCTTCTGAAAAAGTACCCGAAAGGGTAATTCTCTATTTGACTAAAGGAGCCTATCTTTAGGATAGATAAAAATACATAAACCATGAAAACAATTAATTCAATGCCTCATTTCGGAGATCGTTCCGAAGACGTAAAAGTGGTTCAACAGATTCTTCAGGAAGCAGGAAATCCATCACTCGCCATTGATGGTATTTTTGGAAATAAAACCCTGAGGGCTGTCAAAAAATTTCAGAAGGAAAATAAGCTGGAAGTAGATGGCATTATCGGGAAAAATACAATGAAAGCAATGGGTCTGGAACTAAGAGTTATTGCGCATGATACAGGAATTACGGCTCAGGATATTATCAAACAATTTGTAACAGTTGCTGAAAACTACCAGGGTCAGACTGAAATAAACGGCTCCAACCGGTCTCCTTTTATAGATATTGTCAACAAATGGATTGGTGAATCTTTGGGGCAACCTTACTGTATAAGTTCCATATGCTATATTTTGGATAAGATTAAAAACAGTATGGGAGTGAAATTTGATCTGCCAGTAACTTCTTCAACACAGCATTTTTGGTACAGCACCAAGAATGAATATAAGACCAAACTTCCTCAGTACGGCAATATATGCATTTTCTATAACCCCAATGATGAAGCACATGGCCATGCATGCATCGCACTGGAACCGGCAAATGCAGATGGCGTATTTAAAACTTTTGAATTCAATACCGTTAAAGACGGCGTAGAGGGAATTTTTTATTCCGAAAGAAATATTAATGGAACTCCGGAATTGAGAATAAGAGGCTTTATAGATGTATCCAAAAGTTTAAGGCTTCCTGCAGAGAATCCTATCCTTGAGCTTAATCCAGGGAGCTATACCAATCCTGACTGGAATTATATTGCAAAAAATATTGCTTTGGATGCTGAAATTTATAAATTAGAATACTTAACAAATATCTGCAATAAAATTATTCAGAATATCACAAAATTTCAAGCTGTTGAAGCAGCTACCAATGTTCCATGGAAATTAATTGCCTCTATATTTTTTATGGAATCCAGTCTGGATTTTTCGAAGAATTTCCTTAATGGCCAGAACCTTAATCAAAAGACAACTATTGTTCCTATTGGGCGTGGTCCGTGGGACACTTTTGAGGAAAGCGCCATTGAAGGACTGCAAGGTGTAGCAGGCAGATCCAATGATTACTGGACGTTTGGCAACCAACTGGCTTTTGCGGAACAATATAACGGGACAGGCTACCGTACCAAGAACATGTATTCTACCTATGTCACCTCTTATACTAACTTCAGCCAGGAAAAAGGAAAATACGTGCGGGATCATGTATTCGACCCTGAGAAACTTATTACACGTCCGGGAGTAGCTGCCATTATACTGATGCTAAACAAGATGAATTATTAAAATCAACTCACTAAAAATACCAAAACCTGCTCATCAGCAGGTTTTCTTGTATATACTAAGTTTTAAAATTATTCAGTTGTTTTATCTTTACTTTCAATAACAATCACTCCATATTTTCCTTTATTTCCATAAAGCTTTATGGCTCCTTCTCCGGAAAGTACTTTTATACTCTTTACTTTATCTGAGTTTATTTTTTTCATTTTCTCTTCGGATATCTTTTTATTATCCAACAGAATCAGGGGCTGTGTAGACTCTATATCTTCTTTTGAGGGCATTCCCAGCCACATTGTCTTATTCAATGTATTGTTGATGACTTCTACTCCTTCAAATCCTTTTTTAAAATCAACTTTTTTTACATCCTCACCCTTTAACTCCTGTGCATTGGCTGTAGTAGCAATTCCACTTGCGGCCAATAGCCCTAAAGCGATCTTACCGGCTAATGAAAAGCTCAAATTCCGTCCAAGCTGATCTTCGGTAAATCTTCCACAAACCTCATTCTCTGACTGAAAGGTGGTTACAAGTTCTTCATCAGAAAAATGGGTATAATCCTTCACTATTTTGGAACAAACAGCACAGAATTTGTCTTTTTCATTGACTGTCATCATTTCCCAGTTCTCGTGACAGGGTTTAGGTATAGTAAGTTTCATGGTTTACAATTTTATACTAAGATAAATATAGTTCTTTAAAGTCTCCATTTTTTATTTTCTAAATTTCCATTTTCTCTTAGTAGTTACCACTATTACCCCATTTTTAGCTTTTTCACCGTATTCTGCCGTTGCTTCTTTCAGAACATTCATCGTTTTTATCGTTTTAGGGTCGATCATTTGAAGTTCTTCCAGGCTACTTATTTTTCCATTGATTACGCAAAGAGGCTTCTGTTCATCTCTCAAACCCGTTTTCGCTCTTCCGATCCTCAATGTATGCACTTCTGAATTATCTTTAGGTAGCTGATTAATCATCAATCCAGACAATTTTGGAGAAAGATCTTTTATTTCCTTTTCACTTTTATTTACCAGAGCATCCGCAGACACTACAGAAACTGAACCAAGAAATTCCTGCTTTTGGAGATTACTGAACTTGGGAAAGACAATTTGTGGTATTTCTTCCGTTCTCAATTTATCATTAGCTTTATTTTCCTGAGCATGTACAGAAACCAGTCCTCCGGTTGTCAGAATAAAACCCACTGCAAACTTCACAAAAACCGAATTGATATAAGAATAATGCAAATCTCTATTGAGTTGTGATGTATTAAAATTACCGCAAATATTTTCCGAACTGCTTGAAAAAAAGTCTATAATTTTATCATCCGGAACTTTACTAAAATCTCTGACCGTTTTGGAACAAACAGCACAAAATCTTCCTTTTTCATCAGGAGTCATATTTTCCCAGTTCTCATGACAGGGTTTTGGAATGGTGATTTTCATAGAATTCTTTTATCTATAAAGATGTCCTGATTGCGAAAAAGGTTGGAACAGATTAAAATTTTAATACTTATAAATATCCACTAATTCAATAGTAGCAGGAATATGAAGAGAGTCTAATTTTCTTTTAAGGCCATCACCACTTAATCTGCCCCACACTTCATTTTTGTCTGTATTCAGAATCCAAAAGTCTTTTACATTTTCATCTGGGATCTCATAAGTATCTAAACTATCTTTAGGACTTCTTCTTTTTAAATCTTGTCTTTCGGCAACAATAAACTCATTGTACACATTTACTTTAATGACCTTTGAAGGGATGATTGCTGTTTCACTATTCCATCCGTTGTCAGGCGCAACAAATATTTCATGTGCTGAATTTCTGTAAAGCATATAGCTGCCTGTCAGATTTTTAGAAAAATCCTGCAATCCAGGTCCGAAAACAATTGATGTTCTCTTATTTAGGAAAAGGAAGCTAATGACCAATACAGACAAAATTAATCCACAGAAAAAAACACATGTTTTCTGATATTTATTCATTGGTTCACATCATTATTTTAACAGTAAAAGAATTTTCTTTCTGTAAATAAATAAAATAAATCCGGAGAAAATCAATGATGCTATAGAGAGAATAAGTTCTGTCGAATGAACCTCATCTTCTTCTGTACTGTTCAAAGGATTTTGTTTATTTCTTCCTACAGCCTGCAATCTTTCATTTAAAACAGGGCTTTCAAAACCATACTCTTTGGCCATTTCATAATCTTCCATCGCATCTTCTTTCTGATTCGTCAGAAAAGCGAGATTTCCCAGATCAAATAAAAGCTGAGCTACAATTTTATCTTTGTGTTTTACAAAAGATATTCTTTCATTCAATTGGTAATACAATTGCATTTTAAGCAGTTGTAGTTCATCCTTGTTCAGATCAGACTTGGGATATTTTTCTTTTCCAAAATCCTTTCCAATCAGATGTTCTGACGAAATATACTGATCTCCTTTTATTTTGGTTTTTAAGATATTCACATGAATCCATTCAGAGCGGGAATGAGAGTTGGGTTCAATTTCTATAGCCTTTTCAATCCATTTCAAGGCTTCCTTATTATTTCCAATCAATTCGTAGGCGGTTCCAATATTGGATGCTGTAGAATATCTGCCCGGTTGCATAGATTCTATTTTCTTATAAAGCTCAATAGCTTCATTATATTTTCCTAAAATAATCAGTATAAAGCCTTTATCAGATAAATAATCAAGATCTTTGGTCTCTTGATAGCCTTTTTCCAGTTTTATCAAAAATTCTTCCACCTGTTCTTTACTCCCAAACCCATGTCCATAAGGAACCTCGCCGCTATGGTCAACATAGAGAAGTTCCTTGTTGGCGAGCACCATTTGTTCACCATTAAGACAAGCAAAAGCATTGATTGAAAATAAAGTTCCGAAAATGAAGGTAAGAAGATATTTTTTCATATTTGAAGCAATAGTTTTCCCAATAATAGTTTGGCTAAAAGTAAAAAAACTTTGCTATAATGTACGATAAAGGATATAAGTTTTTTAAAGGTGAGTTGAAAATTGCAAAGATGCAATTTTTTTCCAAAAAGATTTTTTTAAGTATATTACATTTATTATCGCCACTAATGCACGAATCTTTTTTCATTCGTGCATTAGTGGCTAAACAATATCAGCATAATACTTTCAATTTTTTACATTTTAAAAACACTATAAAAGCTAAGCCTCTATCAACACCTCCCCATCTTTCAAAATCATATACTCCTGCTCTACTTCCTCTGAAATTCTTTTCAAATCACCCTCATCAAACACCTGAGGAATATAACATTTCTCATGCTCAAACAAACCGTAATGTATAGGCACCAGTTTTTTAGCATGAAGCAAATGGGCTGCTGCAAAAGCTTCCTTCAGATTAAGAGAGGCCGGAACCGGGCTGTATTCCAGGCCGATGATTTCAAAATTGACCACCACTCCGTTTACCGGTAAAAATGCATAGTCAATATCCGGATTTTCTTTTCCTAGCTTCCAGAACTGATTATGCCAGATGGTGTCACCTCCATGAAAAATCTTCGTTGTGGGATCGCTCACAATCCAGGAAGACTGAACTTCCCCTATTCCATCCATCGCAAATACAGGTTTGAAGGTAATATCATTTTCGGTAAAGGTTTCATCCAGATCCAGAACAATCATCTCTACATCATCCACAAACTTTCTCACAAAAGACTCCAATCCGGAATAGACGATCAATTTCCCGTCTTCTTTTAGGCATTTCGTGATGACTCCTTTATCGAAATGGTCCAGATGCATATGGGTAAACAGGATATAGTCTGCCTGTGTATGATCTGAAAATTCCAATACTTCGTCAATAGCATCGCCTAAGACAGGTCTGTAATAAGAAAAGTCTTCTGCAGCGTCTATTAAGATTGTTTTGTTGTTTGAAGTAAGCTTGATGCCGGCCCAATTTAACTTTTGTATTTCCATATTCTTTTTTTCAGCAAAGGAAAAGACTTATGGAAGGCCAGTCAATAAACAAAAGTTAATTAATTAGAATGAAACTGAAGGATGAAATTGAGGAAACGGCCGGGGTTATAATAATCCTATACCTGTTTTTTACTTTAATCTAAAAAGACTATAAAACTGTAAAGGGATTACAAAAGACCGATATTAACTTCCGGCTTTCATCAACTTAATGAATCCTCTTCCTGATCCTGCTCAACGAAATAGGAGTAACTCCAATATAAGACGCCAGATATTTTAAAGGAATATTCTGTATGTAGTGGGGCTTGCTGGATAATAGATATTCGTAAAGATCTTGTGGAGTATTTTTTAGTAAAAGCATTTCACGCTTCATAGCAGCATTCAGTTTCCGGCTCAGATAGTAATTTTGAACAAAACGGCATTCGGGATTTACAGCGAACATTTCTGTGACCTCATCTAAAGTAATTTCCCAGGCAAGGCCGCCGCTGATAGATTCATAAATCCCTTCAGAACCTTTTTCTCCAACAGTAAAAATATCTCCCGGAAAGTAAAATTCTGCACAAATCTCGGTATCAATATCCGAAGAGCTGTTGATGTAATATTTACGGACAAGCCCATCTTCAACAAGATAGGCTTTATTGTCCGAAAATATATTTTTCTTTGAAAATTCAACCCTGGCAAATTTCTCCCATACAGGATCATCATCCTCTACATTAAGGTGTGAAAAAAGTTTTTTATTGATACCTGTCAACGTTGAACATTTATAGTTTACAGTAAATTTTCATCTACAAGATTCGGAAGGGTTACCTTTAAATTCGGTTCCACTTCCATGGCTCTTTTAATAGCGAAGATAGCGCCTTCATTTCTGGCCCAGCTTCTTCTGGAAATTCCGTTGTTAACGTCCCAGAACAGCATAGACTTCAATCTTCTGTCTGCATCATCGCTGCCGTCCAACAGCATTCCGAAACCTCCGTTGATCACTTCTCCCCAGCCTACACCACCACCATTGTGGATAGAAACCCAGGTAGCTCCACGGAAACTGTCACCGATTACATTGTGAATCGCCATATCTGCAGTAAATCTTGAACCGTCATAGATATTGGAAGTCTCTCTGTATGGCGAATCTGTTCCTGAAACATCATGATGATCTCTTCCCAATACTACAGGCCCGATCTCACCATTTCTAATAGCCTTGTTGAAAGCTTCAGCAATTTTCATTCTTCCTTCTGCATCTGCATAAAGAATTCTTGCCTGCGATCCTACCACCAGTTTATTTTCCTGTGCTCCTTTGATCCACTGGATATTATCCTTCATCTGCTGTTGGATTTCTTCCGGAGAATTTTTGATCATTTCTTCCAGCACTGCACATGCAATATCATCTGTTTTCTGCAAATCTTCCGGAGTTCCGCTTGTACATACCCAACGGAAAGGCCCGAAACCATAATCGAAACACATAGGTCCCATAATATCCTGAACATAGCTCGGATATTTGAATTCTCTTCCCAAAGTTGGATTATCCGCCATTACATCAGCTCCAGCTCTTGAAGCTTCCAGTAAGAAAGCGTTTCCATAATCAAAGAAATAAGTTCCTTTTTCTGTATGTTTATTGATGGCAGCGGCATGTCTTCTTAAAGTTTCCTGAACTTTTTCTTTAAATAATTCAGGATCTTCAGCCATCATTTTGTTAGATTCTTCAAAGCTTTGCCCTACCGGATAATATCCGCCAGCCCAAGGATTATGAAGAGAAGTCTGGTCTGAACCAATATCTATTCTCAGATCTTCCTGATCGAATTTTTCCCAAACGTCAACAATATTTCCAAGGTAAGCCAAAGAAACGGTTTCTTTGTTTCCCTGTGCTTCTCTTACTCTCTTTACCAGTGCATCAAGATCTTCGTAAATTTCGTTCACCCATTTCTGATCGTGACGGATTTTAGTAATCTTTGGATTCACTTCTGCACATACCGTAACACAACCTGCAATATTTCCTGCTTTTGGCTGTGCTCCACTCATTCCTCCTAATCCTGAAGTTACGAAAAGACCTCCTTTCGGATCTTTGTTTATTTTTCTGAAAGCATTTAAAGCTGTAATGGTTGTCCCATGAACAATCCCTTGCGGCCCGATATACATATAGCTTCCTGCAGTCATCTGTCCGTATTGTGTTACCCCAAGTGCATTGAATTTCTCCCAATCATCCGGTTTTGAATAATTAGGGATCATCATTCCGTTCGTCACCACTACTCTTGGAGCATCTTTATGAGAAGGGAACAATCCCATCGGATGCCCGGAATACATTACTAAAGTCTGTTCGTTGGTCATTTCAGACAGATACTTCATGGTCAGCAGGTACTGCGCCCAATTGGAGAAAACCGCTCCATTTCCACCATAAGTAATCAATTCATGAGGGTGCTGCGCTACGGCATAATCCAGGTTATTCTGAATCATCAGCATAATTGCTTTTGCCTGCTCAGACTTCCCAGGATAGTCTGTGATCGGTCTTGCCTTCATCTCATAATCCGGACGGAAACGATACATGTAAATTCTACCATAATCTTCCAATTCCTGCTTAAATTCAGGGATCAGCTCTGCATGAAACTTAGGATCAAAATAACGTAGAGCATTCTTCAATGCCAGTTTTTTCTCTTCTTCTCCCAGAATTTCTTTACGCTTTGGCGCATGGTTGATATTCGTTTCGTATGGCTTAGGCTGTGGCAGCTGGACAGGAATCCCCTGCTGTATCTGTTCTTGAAATGTCATATTGCTATTTAAAGTTCTATGTTTAAACAATGTTTGAAGTTTTAAAGATATTCAAATTATGAAATCCCTGCAACAAAAAGGGATGAAACATGAAAAGCGAAAGGATAAAAATGTAAAATCACCAATAGAAGTCCTGCGATTTATGATTTACCATAAAGAATGACCATCGATTAATCTTTAACACTATATTTGAAATGACGCACCTTAATTCCCCTCCATTGGAGGGGAATTGCTTCGTACAAAAAAGTTACTACTTCAAATAAAAAAACCTCACTGAAAATCAGTAAGGTCAATATGTTTTATTATTCAAAAGTTTACGTTAAGACGTCATCATTCTCTTCTTCATGATCGTCTTCGTTGTCACTGAGGCTCCAGTAGTTGTTTTCCTCATCTTCCGCTCCTATTTCTTCCATATCATCATCTTCATCTGCTCCGGGAACATCCAGTCCTTTATCTATTTTATCATCATCCAGATCTTCCTCCAAGATAGGATTTCCGTCTCCGTCCAGCGAAATATGCTTTTCTTTTTTGAAAATATCTTCATTGGGATTATAATCCATCTCTTCCAGCTTTCTGTTCTGTTCATTAATATTGTTTTCAGGTGCCATGACTTCTGTATTTTAAAATTACTCTATAAAAGAACAAAAATAATTCCAACCTGCAGATTTATATGAATGTAATTTTTCAAAAAAACTTATATACATTATTCTGCTTATTATTCATTCAGTTATACTAACTTTACCTAAACCGGCAGATCAATAATCACAATACAATAACACAGATGGAGTAGATCTATCATCAAATTATAAAACATTATCATGAAAAAAAAATCAGCATTACCTTTCGCTTTCATTGCAGGACTTTTCTTATCATGTCCTGGTTTATATGCTCAAAACATGAAGTTTGATAAAACCACAATGAAGCAGATTATTTACAATATTGATTCCGTTATTCAAAGAAATTATGTATATCCTGATAAAGCAATTTCAATTGTCAGCTTTCTTAATAAGGAATATAAAAAGGGAAAATATCAGAATTTAACTAATCCGAGGGATTTTGCAGACCAAATAAGTGCCGATATCCTTCGCATTCAAAATGATAAGCATTTACGTATTGAATATAATCCTCAACTTGAGAATGATATTATTCAATTCAACGCTTCAGATTCCAATAAAAATAAAATAACCGAAGCTGATATTACCAAAGAAAAGGCTCAAAATTTTTATTTTAAAAAACTGGAAATACTCTCTTCCAATATTGGGTATATGGAATTTACAAATTTTGCATTGCCAAGCGAAGAAGCTGAAAAAATAATTCATTCGGCCATGCAGTTTTTGTCAAACACTGATGCATTGATTATAGATCTGCGTAATAACCGTGGCGGCAGTGGAGAATCCAATAATATACTGGGCTACTTTTTTGATCAACGGACAAAGACCGGAAGAAGTTTCAACCGTATTAAAAATATCTGGACCGATAATTATGTAGAAAGCTTACAAAATACGAAAGGATTGCGGATGAAAATGCCTGTTTATCTATTGACCGGTAAAAAAACATTTTCAGCTGCAGAAAGTTTTGCTTATACTCTGCAAACACTTTATGGAGCCAGAGTGATTGGCAGCACTACCAGTGGAGGTGCTCATCTGACCCGCAGTTTCAGCCTGGGAAAAGGCTTTGTCGGCTTTATTCCTTATTTGCGCAGCGAAAATGAAAAAACACATACAGATTGGGAAGGAACAGGTATCATTCCGGATCTTCAGACAGACACACCCCTTCTTACTGCACAAAATGAGATTCTTAAAAATAAACTAAAGGTTGCTAATAATAATGAAAAGGCTCAAATACAATGGCTAATCAATTATAACCAGTCTCAAATAACCAATAGTAAAGTTAACAGCAGCCAGCTTGATAAATACATTGGTCATTTTGCTGAATTTGAAATTACAAAACAGGATAATCAGCTATACTTCAGAGATATTAATCAAAAAAATAAACTTGCTTTTCCAATGATTGGGATTTCCCAAACGCTGTTTCAGGTTGAAAGATATTATCAGCTTGAATTCGTTCATGAATCCAATGGCCAATATCAATCCATTATCATGAGCTGGAGTGACGGATATTCTGAAAAAATAGATCGAACTCATTAATAACATCAGAAATTCATTCTACCTTCATTCACTCTTCTCTGCATAATCATTTATAGATCTCAGGATTAGCACAATACGGCATTTTTTCTCCTTTTGAAAAAGCAATAATATTTCCGGCTGCAAGCCTGGCCATACCGTTTCTTGCTTCTACAGTTGCAGAGCCTATATGGGGCAGAATACATACATTTGAAAGGTCAAGAATAGGATCATCCGCAAACATCGGCTCCGGGTTGGTCACATCCAGTCCTGCACCCCATATTTTCTGTTCTACCAATGCCCGATACAGGTCTTTCTGATTGTGAAACCCACCTCTGGCCGTATTGATGAAAATAGCATCAGGCTTCATCTGCTCAAACAGAGCGTAATTGAATAATTCCTGATGTTCAGGAGTAAAGTTCGCATGAACACTCAGCACATCGGAATTTCTGATCAGTTCTTCGAAAGAAACATAAGTTGCCCCTAATCCTCTTTCTGCTTCTTCATTCTGACGGCGGTTGTGGTAAATAATATTCATCCCAAAGGCTTTCTTTGATTTTTCCGCCATTTCATAGCCAATGCGTCCTAGCCCAAAAATCCCCAGAGTCTTTCCATAAAGTTCCTGTCCCAAAGCATGCAAAGGATCAAATGCTCCCCAGCTTCCTTCTTTTACTTTTCGGAAATTATAACTTGCTCTTCTTGCCACCGACTGCATGAGTAAAAAAGCCACGTCTGAAGTTGCTTTGCTCAAAACATCAGGGGTATTTCCTACCGGGATCCTTCTTTTAGTGGCTTCTTTAATATCTACATGATCAAAACCGACCGAATATAAGGCAATGGCTTTTACATTCGGACAGGCTTCAAAAAAGTTTCGGTCATATTTAAATTCTGCTCCAATACTTAAGATGGTATCTGTATTTTTACAGGAGTTCAGCCATTCTTCATATGAAAGAGTTTCATGTTCCGGAAATATCACCTGCAGTCCGGCTTCTTTCAGCATCTGTATTCCAACGTCAGGAATCCTTTTATTGATAAAGACTTTCATTACTATTGTATTGAATTAAAACAAATAAATAACCTCACTCGCAAAAGTAAGGTTATTGAACTTTAATATTAAAAATTTATTTTTTGTCATCAGAATGGTGCTTATTTTTTTCCCAGGCCTCTGAAGCCATTTCCTGGATTTCTTCCCAGACTTCCTTCGCAGATTTCTGTATGTGGGTCATAAAACCTTGTTTTGTAGCCTCCTGATTTTTGCTTTTCATATCATGAATGTAATCCTTCACCTGCTGAGAATAGCTTTCTACACTATACCCCGGGTTATTATGCAAATTCTTCTGAACATTACTGAAGTCATGGGATGACTTGAATCTATTCGTATCCATAATATTAAGATTTTTAGTGGTTGGGTCTTTAAGAAAGTCCAATTTTCATTCCGAACCGGATCCGGGAACTTATAAAAAACATTAAAGTGTATGAGCCGCAAAAACCACAAAGCTTATTTTTTTAAATACTTTTTATTTAATAAGGTAATTTCAGAATAATACTGTAACAGGAGTTCATAGAATCTTTCTGATGAAATAGGTTTTAATTTTTTGCCACGAATGAACGAATTTTTTATTAGTGTATTCGTAGCGAAAAAATAAAAAATCTAAATTCAGATCAATGATTTAAAACAACTGGTGTTTGAGACCAGTTGGTCTACCAGTTCCGTGATCCGGCTGTTATTTTTAAACCGGAATTTTATATTAATAGGTTAATCAGCCTACCTACTATTGATTTGTATTTCCCAACATCGGAACAAATTTATAGGCTCCGAATTCTTCTTTTTCAAATTCTGTAGGACCTACTTTTGTAAATCTGTATAAAACCTGCTCATCTGTAGGACCCAATGGAATTACCATAATCCCCCCTACTTTCAGTTGCTTTAATAATTCTGTCGGTAAGGTTGATGCCCCGCAGGTAACGATAATTTTATCAAAGGGGGCAAAAGTGGGAAGTCCTGCAAAACCGTCTCCAAAGCTCTGAAATTTTGGGAACAGATGAAGTTCTCTGAGTTTATTTTTTGAGAAATCAAACAGATCTTTCTGTCTTTCTACGGTGTATACATGAGCTTTCATTGCCATTAAAACAGCCGTCTGATAGCCACATCCGGTACCTATTTCCAATACTTTTTCGCTCGCTTTTACCCGCAAAAGTTCTGACTGTTCTGCTACTGTAGACGGATGCGAAATAGTCTGGTGCGCGAGAATCGGGAAAGCCCGGTCTTCATAAGCAAAGTCTTCAAAAATACTTTCGATGAAAAGGTGTCTCGGAACTTCATTCATTGCCGAAAGTACATTTTCATCCGATATCCCGATTCTGTATCGGAGATATTCAACCAAATTCTTTCTTTTTCCTTTATGTACAAACGAATCACGCATCATTATTTAGAGAGTAGTTATTAGGGGTTACTGCTATTAGTTTTACAAAAGTAACGAAACAAACTATACTGATCAACCCAAAGTCTGTTCGTTTTTTCCCTTTATATCAACAAAAAAATAAAACCGTCAAAAAATGAATGCTTTATCTTATTTTTCAATTCCATTTTATCTCTAAAGGTCCATAAAAATTGCTAACGGAATTATCGCCACATCTTTTTCTGACAAAAAAATTATACGTTGTCATTTTACTTAATCCTGAATAAACATGGCCTGAGGCTGTGAAATCTCCACTTATCGGTGGAACAGAGCTTGTCGTTAAGGCCGCTTCATAGGTAGAAACACCATCATTTTCCCAAGATACTTTAGCTTCAAAAGTAAAAGCAAGCGCTGAAGAAGTAGTTTTTGAATAACTGGCATACACCGGGATTGAACAAATCGTCGTATTGGTAGGCAAAACACTTAAAGGCCCAGCCCAGTAGCTCCGTCCATTATCTGTTCCGCAATTTTTTCTTACATAAAGGTCATATTTCTTATTTTTATACAAAGGAATACTATAGGAAGTACTGCTGGTTAAAGCCTTGGTTCCAGTTCCTAAAGAAAACCCCTGAACTCCATACTGAACTTCATAATGTCCCGAGTTCTGGCTGTTCGCATCATTCCAGGAAAATAAGTTATTCCCCTGTTCAAACTTCAGATTTGCCGGAGCTTCACATTTAGACGGATCTGTCTTCACCTCATCTTCTGCACTATCTCCTAATCCTAAACATCCTACAGTAAGTAATCCGCAGATGGATAAAATCGAAACTATTCTTTTCATGGTTGTTTTTTAGATCGTGAATTTACTGTAATTTCTTCAATGCACGGATGTCTTTTAATTTTAACTCTACTTATTTATTTTAAGTATATCCAAGTGAAAAGTCATGTATTTTTATAAATGTACATTCACTATATTTACAAAAATTTAATACAGCTATGTTAAAAGCAGGTTTGGTAGGTGCCGGACACTTGGGAAAAATACACTTAAAACTCCTTAATCAGTCAGATCGATACGAGTTTGTAGGTTTCCATGATAAGGATGTTGAAAACGGAAAAAAATTAGAAGCCGAATTCGGATATAAATATTTTGAAAATTTTGATGAATTGCTGGAGCAGATCGATATGCTGGACATTGTCACCCCAACAATTTATCATTATGATTATGCTTTAAAAGCAATTGAAAAAGGCCTTCACTTCTTTATTGAAAAACCGGTTACCCAGACTCTTGAACAGGCAGAAGAGATCCTTCGTTTATGCCAGGAAAAAGGAATCAAAGCACAGGTAGGACACGTTGAAAGATATAATCCGGCTTTTATTGCCACTAAGGAGTACATCAGCAATCCTATGTTCATTGAAATCCACAGACTGGCTGAATTTAACCCACGTGGAACGGATGTTTCCGTAGTACTGGACCTTATGATCCATGATCTGGATATTCTATTAAGTATTGCCAAATCTAAGGTGAAGAACATCCATGCAAGTGGTGTTTGTATAGTAAGCAAAACCCCTGATATTGCCAATGCAAGGATAGAGTTTGAAAACGGATGTGTTGCCAATCTTACGACTTCCAGAATCTCTATGAAAGCCATGAGAAAAAGCAGATTCTTCCAGAAAGATGCCTATATTTCCGTTGATTTCCTTGAGAAAAAAGCAGAAGTCATCAGAATGAAGGATGCACCGGAACATCCTACTCCATTTGATATGATCATTGAAAATGCTGAAGGAGAAAAAAATCAGATCCTGTTTGAATATCCGAATATTCAGCCTAACAATGCAATTCTGGATGAACTGAACTCTTTCGCAGATGCGATTACAGGTGATAAGAATGTAGAAGTTTCTCTTGAGGACGGAACTGAAGCTCTGAAAGTAGCCTTAGAAATTATGAAACTTATCAGTTAACATGAAAATACGGTCTGCTTTATTGTTTTTAGCAGCCATCACAGTGCTATCTTGTAATCAGAAGAAAAATGGTTACGAGATAGATTGTGATTATCAGAAAAAACAAGCTCAGAATGACTTCAATTATAAGAACTATACCTGGACTCTCTTTTCAGGGCTAGGCTATGATTATCTGGGCGAAGCAGAATTTAAAATACTTCTGAATCAAAATCACATCAAGACCAAAGACCTCTCTCTATCCTGCGAAAGGTACCCAAATGACAAGTATGATAACTGCTGGGAAACTGAGATGAACAGACTCATTAAAAAAAAGTTTGGAAACGATTTCATAGACTCTTTACGATCTGTTGCAAAACAGAACTTTATAAAAAATCACCCGGAAGAAGTTTTTTCTTACGAACAATGTGATCAGACTTCCCGTTATCCTCATTCTACCATATATAATCAGTTTGATAAAATTCGGTCTGATTATTTTTCAAAGTACCCGGTTCCCAAACAATATCTAAAAAAAAACGAAGAATATTACTCTTATACTTCAGCAAGTTTTATTCTTTCTAAAACCGGAGAAATTAAAGATTTATCAATAGAAAGCGAGTTTCAAAACAAAAAAAACAATATATTTGAACAACAATTCAATAAACAGTTGAAAGATTTTGTTTTACATACACAATGGATTCCTGCCAGAATAAGTGGTCTGAATGTAGACTCTTATTATGATGTTTCGGTTCATTATGACTAAACCTTAAGTACTTTTCCCTATTATTTAAAATCAAACCACTATGAAAAAAGCCATTCTATTCTCTACTTTATTATTGTCTCAATTTGGGACATCACAATTATTAAAAACCTCTGGTCAGAAAATCGTTAATGATAAAGGTGAAAATATTCAATTGCGGGGTCTTGGCCTGGGTGGTTGGATGCTTCAGGAAGGATATATGCTGAAAACAGCAGATTTTGCTGGTCCGCAATACAAGATTAAGGAAAAAATAGCTGACCTGATTGGAGAAAACGGAATGCAGGCGTTTTACAAAGCTTATCTGAAGAATGGAATTACAAAACAGGATATTGATTTTCTGGCAAAAGCCGGATTCAACTCTATAAGGCTTCCTATGCATTATAATCTGTACACCCTTCCCATAGAAAAAGAAGCCGTAAAAGGTAAAGATACCTGGCTTGAAGAAGGTTTTAAAATGACGGATGATTTGCTTCAATGGTGCAAGGACAATAAGGTTTATCTGATCCTTGATCTTCACGCTGCTCCTGGAGGGCAAGGAAATGATGCCAACATCTCTGATAATGATAAGTCTAAGCCATCCCTTTGGGAAAGTGAGGAGAACAAAAGAAAAACCATAGCACTTTGGAAAAAGCTTGCTGACCGTTACAAAAACGAACCGTGGATTGGCGGATACGACATCATCAATGAGCCCAACATCAATTTTACAGGAAAAAATCCTAACGGTACAGACGAAATGTCGAATGCTCCGCTATGGAAATTACAAAAAGATATTACTGCTGCAATTCGGGAAGTCGACCAGAAGCATATCATTTTCATTGAAGGAAATGGCTGGGGGAACAATTACAACGGTTTACCATCGATCTGGGATAAGAATATGGCGTTCAGCTTCCATAAGTACTGGAATTACAATGATGATGCAACCATACAGTTTGCATTGGATCTAAAGGAAAAGTACAATATCCCGATCTGGCTGGGAGAAACCGGGGAAAATTCCAATGTGTGGTTTACAGAGCTTATTCAACTGCTGAATAAACACAACATCGGCTATGCTTTCTGGCCTATGAAAAAGATTGATAATATTGCAGGAATTACCAATGTAAAAACCACTCCTGAGTACGAAAAGTTATTGAATTTCTGGAAGAATGGCGGTGAAAAACCTTCAAAAGAATATGCTGAAAAGGCTCTGATGCAAATTGCCGACAATTATAAATTCAGCAATGTAGAAATTAAGAAAGATGTTATTGATGCCATGTTCAGACAGACAACCGACGATTCTGCAAAGCCTTTCAAAAATCATCAGATTCCCGGGAGAGTATTTGCTTCGGAATATGATCTGGGAAGAATAGGCTCGGCTTATATGGATAAGGATTTTATCAATCTTTGGGTAAGTGATCCGGCTAAAAGATCGGAATGGAATTTTGGCCAGCAAATGAGAAATGACGGCGTTGACATTTATCCATGCAGCGATAAGATTACCAACCAATATTATGTAGGGAAAACAGAAACCGGCGAATGGCTTCAGTATACGATCTATTCCAAAACAGATAAAAGCTACACGTTTGATATAAGATATGCCGCTGCAAATGATTCAAAAATAAAAATTGAAACAGCTTCCGGGAAAACTTTAGCAGAAGTATCTTTACTGTCCACTGGAGGAAATGAAAGCTGGAAAACGGTTTCGGTAAAAAACATCAATCTCCAGAAAGGTGAAAACAGAATCAGAATCATCTTTGAAAATGATGGGGTAAACCTGAATTATTTTGAAGTAAAGTAACCAGAAATATCTTAAATTGCAAATCCCTTTTAGCTCTTAAAAGGGATTTCTTATTAACCTAGTTATTATGAAAAAAATTGCCTTTCTACTTCTAATGGTTTCAGCATGGTCTGCTGGCCAAAATAAAGCTTTAGATAACAAGATCAATGCTGTTATTAAAGATAAAAAAGCGACGGTAGGAGTTTCCGTTCTGGGATTCGAAAATAATTTCACCTATGATAAAAACGGAGATAAAAAACTTCCTATGTTAAGTGTTTTCAAATTCCATCTGGCTTGTACTGTACTGAATCTGGCTGATAAAGGAAAGCTTTCTACTGACCAAAAAATTTTGATCAAAAAAGAAGATTTGCTTGAAAATACTTGGTCTCCGTTACGCGAAAAATACCCTAACGGAAATATTGAACTTTCTTTGGGCGAAATTATTGACTATACCGTTTCCAAAAGTGATAACAACACTTGTGACCTCCTTTTAAGACTTATAGGCGGGCCACAAGCAGTACAGCATTTTATGAATTCTAAAGGAGTCAAAAACCTACAGATCAAATACAATGAGAATGATATGCATAAAGACTGGAAAACTCAATATGGGAATTACAGCACTACCCATTCTGCTGTGGATTTATTGAAAAAATTCTATGATGGCAAAATAATTTCTAAAAAATCGACGGACTTCTTAATGCAAATCATGTTGGGAACAACTACGGGAACTAATAAAATTGTTGCCCAATTACCCAAAGGTACCCCGGTTGCCCATAAAACAGGTTCCTCTGGGAAATATGACAAAAATCTCACTGTAGCAGAAAATGATATGGGAATCATTACATTACCCAATGGAAAACATTATGCCATTGCTGTCTTTGTAAATAATTCAACAGAGTCTGATGAAGTCAATACTAAGATGGTTGCTGATATTTCTAAGATCGTCTGGGATAATTTTAATAAATAAAATAATAAGCTTAATTTTAGCGCAGAGAATTGAGTTCACTATTTATGAAAAAAGGAATCGCAGCAGTGGCTGTATTTTGTTTTGCATTTTTCTTTTCACAGAAGAATCAAAAGTACCTGGAGATCAGCTATGGCAGTGTATGCTGTGGTCCGCCATCTGAAAAACCCGTCATCAGTTACCTGAAAGAGTTTAAGAAAAAGAATCAGATCAAAACCCTGGAAATCCTCCAACAGAGAGGCCTGGGAAAAGAAGGTGAATTTTCTTTGTATGTGGGAACGGATTACCTGACTTCCAATCAAAAGAAACGTCTTGTACGAGGACTTATGGCCACGGTTTCCAATCAGAATAATAATAAAAAACAGGACAGTAACGGAATGGTCAGTTTTGATTCTGCAGCAGTGGTGTCTCAATCGGATCTTATGAATGCAAAAAATTTAACTATCTATAAAAAATAAAAGAAAAAAATGATTAAAAACATTGTTGTTATCGGAGCGGGAACCATGGGGAATGGTATTGCACATACTTTTGCACAAAGTGGTTTTAAAGTAAATCTTGTAGATGTATCTCAGGAAGCTTTGGACAGAGGCCTGAAAACCATTACGACCAATCTTGACAGAATCATTGCAAAGGGAAATCTTACTGAAGAGCAAAAAGCTGAAACATTAGGAAATATTACAACTTTTACAGCGCTTAATGATGCCGTAGGATCAGCTGATCTTATTGTAGAAGCTGCTACTGAAAATCTGGACCTTAAATTAAAGATTTTCGGACAGATGGATGAGCTGGCTCCTACTGATTGTATCCTTGCCACCAATACCTCTTCTATTTCGATCACAAAGATCGCCGCTGCAACAAAAAGAGCAGATAAAGTGATCGGAATGCACTTTATGAATCCTGTGCCTATTATGAAGCTTGTGGAGATCATCAAAGGGTATTCTACTTCTAAAGAAACTTTCAGTGCGATCTATGAAATGAGCAAAACTTTAGGTAAAGTTCCGGTAGAGGTTAACGACTATCCTGGTTTTGTTGCCAACAGAATTCTAATGCCAATGATCAACGAATCTATTGAAACCCTTTATAACGGAGTGGCTGGCGTAGAAGAGATTGATACGGTAATGAAATTAGGAATGGCACATCCAATGGGACCTCTTCAGCTTGCAGACTTTATCGGTCTGGATGTATGCCTTGCCATCCTTAATGTAATGTACGATGGTTTCAAAAATCCTAAGTATGCTCCAAACCCACTTCTTGTAAACATGGTGACAGCCGGGAAACTGGGTGTAAAATCAGGAGAGGGCTTCTACGATTATTCTGAGAGCAAAAAAGCTGAAAAAGTTTCAAAAATGTTTTTGAAGTAATCTTAAATCAATAATTTTATTTATCTTTGAGAAAGTTAAAACATTAAAAAAATGAAATTACCAAAGTTTTTATTAGCAGATAATTCGGAATTTCCAGAAGATCTATTCGTAGTTCATACAGAATATCCAAGATTTATCCTAAACGTTGAAGAAGAAGAAGTTGAGTGGTTAGATGATCTTGAAGGTGATGATGAAGAAACGATGGCAGACGAAGCTACGAAAGTGGTAGAAGCAGCATTCAAATGGTGCGATGAAGAGTTGGCTAAGTACGACGAAGAAGAGGAAGATTAATAATAGTCTAAACATAAAAAAGGAACTCAGATTGAGTTCCTTTTGTTTTTTATCTTATTCTGCTTTATTGAATTTCAATAATAGAAGATTGTCTTTATAAAGTTCTAAGGTATTTCCGGAGATCACATATTTATTCGCTTTCCCCATCATATCCATAAAGTTCTGCTCTACTCCGATATTGTTACACATCATTTTGGTAGATCCCATATGTCCTGCAGAGAAGCCTCCGCTAGAAGGATCTATTGTAGCCGTTCCAAAATAGTTATTGCATCCTGCATTTCCTGTGATTTTCTCCCCTTCAATATTTAATGTTGGAATTTTCCCTTTCACATTGTCAGCCAACGTCCATTTTGTATTGACAAGAGCCGGCTGAGCCTTCCCTACTTTAGAAGCAGACGGGCTGCTCATTGTTCCACATGATACCAATACTGCGGCTGTACATATACTTAAAAAAAGATTTTTCATTTTTTTCTTTTTGAATTAACCCAAATTTACGGAAATTATATTATTTAAACGGGAAGCGATGGATTTTATTATTCTTTAACACTTGGTTTTTTAAACACAAATGACACAAATGTTTTCACAAATAGCACGGGTTGTCTTAACGGGTGAAGCCTAGCAATCACAGCCTGAAATTGTAATCTGATAGGTTGGGAAATATTTTCCTTTTCTGAGCATCTTCGATTCTCTTGCGTCCCTAAAACAGTCAGGTGATCTTTCTTTGCGCCTTCGCTTTTTCCAACCGAAAAACTATCTCTTACAAAATAACTGTTAAAAACAAAAAAACGAACCTTTTCAGGTCCGTTTCTATCTATTTCTGTAATCTTTTTATTATTAAGATCTCAACTCAGCGTTGAATTCCTTCTGGAAAGATTTAATAAGAGAGTCCATTACTTCAGTAATCTCTTTTTCTTCCAGTGTTTTTTCTTCGTTCAACAGTTCAAAGCTCATTGCGTAAGACTTTTTACCTTCAGGAAGGTTTTTCCCTTCATATACGTCAAATAAATTGATGTTTTTGATGAATGGTGATTTATTCTTCTTCGCAATCTGATAAAGCTCCTGATAATTTACACTCTTGTCAATCAATAATGCAAGGTCTCTTCTGATCTTGTTGAATTTTGGAATATCCTTGAATTTCAATTCATTTTTAGAACGTAATTCCTGAGCGTATTCCAGTTCAATTTCTGCATAGAAACAATCCTGATCAATATCAAAATCTTTCAGTAAAGCCGGAGCTACTTTTCCGATTCTTACTAAAATTTTACCATCTGCTTCATAAGCCAGGGCATCAGAGAATCTTGTATCAGACAAAGCAACTTCTTTATAATCAACAGCAAGTCTTTCTAATAAAACTTTTACATAAGCTTTAAGGTTATAGAAACTTACCGCAGATTTAGGCTGAAGCCAGTTCTCAGCAACATCTCTTCCTGAAACAATGATCGCCAGTTGCTTTCTTTCTTCGTACTTTTCTTTTTTATGGTAGATTTTTCCGAGTTCAAAAAACTTAATATCCTGATTCTTTCTGTTGATATTGTAAACTGTATTCTGAAGAAGTCCTTCCAATAAAGACTTTCTCATAAACGCAAGGTCACCGCTTAAAGGGTTCAATAGTTTTACGGCATCGGTTTCATCTTTTACAGAAGTCAATGAATTGTTCATTACCTCATTGAAACCAAGACTTTGTAAAGCTCTTGCCCAGCTGTTTTCCAATTCATCCTGATCGTTTGCACTTAGCTTCACAGGGGTGAATGAAATCTTTTGCGGAGCATCTATCTTGTTGTAACCGTAGATTCTTAAGATCTCTTCGATCACATCAATTTCTCTTGTTACATCTGCTCTGTAAGCAGGAACGGAGATTTCAAAACCATTTGGAATTTCATTTAACACCTGAATTTCCAATGCTTTTAATATTTCTTTTACTTTTTCTCTGTGAATTTTTGTTCCTAAAATCTGTTCGATTTTTGAGAATCTAAGGATCACATAGCTGTCTTCTATTTTCTTAGGATATTCTTCAAGCAACTCACCTACCAGTTTCCCTTCGGCAATTTCCTGAATCATTTTGATGGCGTGGGTGATAGCAGTTCTTGTAAGGTTAGGATCCACTCCTCTTTCAAATCTGAAAGATGCATCTGTGTTAAGATTATGGAATTTAGCTCCTTTTCTCACCGCAATCGGGTTGAAATAAGCACTTTCAAGGAATACAGTTTTCGTAGCCTCAGATACCCCTGAATTCTCACCACCGAAAACTCCGGCAATACACATCGGGTGATCTTTACCATCTTTGATCATGATTTCGGAACCGTTCAATGTTCTTTCCACCCCATCCAGCGTGGTGAATTTTGTTCCCGGTTTTACGACACCTACTTTCACTGTTTTATCTGCAATTTTATCTGCATCAAATGCATGAAGCGGCTGGCCGTATCCATGAAGGATATAGTTGGTAATATCTACTACGTTATTGATTGGGCTCAGTCCGATAGCTTTCAGTCTATCTTTTAACCAAGACGGAGATTCAGCTACTTTTACATTTTCAATAACGGCTCCGATATATCTTGGACACAATTCAGCATCTTCAATTTTCAGTTTAAAATCATGAGAACCTTCATTATTTAAAGCTTCTGAAGCCACTTTATTAAACTGAGATTTCAATTGATTGGTAGACAGATAAGCATGCAGATCTCTGGCAACACCATAGTGAGACATTGCATCTGTTCTGTTTGGCGTCAATCCGATTTCAAAAACCTCATCATTGGTTAATTCAAAATAATCAGCAAAGTTCTTCCCTACTTCATATTTGGTTTCATCCAATACCATGATTCCGCCATGATCTTCGCTAAGACCAAGCTCATCTTCTGCACAGATCATTCCCTGTGAGACTTCACCTCTGATCTTAGCTTCTTTAATTTCAAAAAAGTTTCCGGTTTTGTCATAGATCTTTGTACCGACAACTGCTACAGGTACTGTTTGTCCTGCCTCTACATTAGGAGCTCCACAAACAATGTTCAACACTTTTCCGTTTCCTACATCTACAGTGGTCTTTTTCAGTTTGTCAGCATTCGGATGTTTTTCGCAGGTTAATACTTTACCTACCACAATGCCTTCCAGACTGCCTCTTACACTCTCAAATTTATCTATCCCTTCAACCTCAAGACCTATATCTGTAAGGAATTCACCGATTCTTTCAGTTTTCGATTCCGTTTTTACAAAGTCCTTCAGCCAGTTGTTTGATATTTTCATTTGTTTATCTATCTACTTTTTTAATTGGTCAGATGAAACCTGCGGCCCCGTCTGTTCTTTTTTGAAACTTTAATTTGAAATATCACGCCAATATTGATATGATTTTTCGAGGTACAAATGTCGTGTTTTTTTGAGAAATAGAGAAATTTCAAACCGACTTTAAGAGAATTAATTTTCAGGAATTGCTTTCCCTGTACGGTGGATAAAACTCTTAGAAGCAGTTCCCAAGTTTAGATACGATCTGTGAAAGGTTTTACGGTTTTCTTTACGCTGTCAGAAAACAGCACCAGCCCAGCCGCCATCATGATAATATCTTTCAATACGAGACGCCCGGCTCCCGACAGATAAGGAAAGCCATATTGAGGAGTTGGATAATCGCCTCCAAGATTGGGAACATATACTTCAGGAGTCGTTATCAGAAATGATAAAGTCACCAGGGACATCAAAAAGGTGAGTATTCCACCGATAGCTCCTATTTTAGGAAACCAGATCCCCAGCAATACAAGACTTCCAATAATAATGATCATGGTTCCCAAGCCATATGAGAACCAATAAGTCCCATTTTCTTTATGCCAATCAATGTTTTTCTCAACGACCTTTCCTTCCGGATTTTTATACAGTGTGTATTCTAAAACCTTTTTCTGATCTTCATTCATAACCTTATTACCCGCATTTTTATAGAAAAAATTCATCAATGGGCTGTTGGCCACAAAGGGAACAATTCCGTCAGCTTCGTACTGAAATGCTTTAAGCCCGCCAATCCAGGCCATAACAATAAAGATGGAAATTCTAAGAAAATTGAAGAAATAAATATCCAGTCTTAATAATCTGTTGTATAGTCTACTGTTCTGCATAGGTTTACTTTTTTTCACAAAAGTATCAACCTCCCCTACGCTTTACCATAGATATTTGAGGACATTACATGGACATTTTTGCCACCACAGAAACGCCTACTTTCTCTCTGTATTGTTTTGGGGAACAGCCCACTGATTTTTTAAAATATCTGCTGAAATAAAATTCGTCATCAAATCCCAATTCTGAAGCAACTTCCTTTACAGACCGATAGGTTAAATGAAGCAACTTTTTGGCTTCCAAAACAATTCTTTCATTGATAAGCTGTGAGGGCGTTTTGGCAAATTCTTTTTTTACCGCTTTGCTCAAAGTATTGTTGGAAATATTGAGTTTATCACTATAAAAAGCAAGTTCTTTTTCTTTTTTAAAGTAAATTTCCAGCAGCTTTTGAAATTCCACTGCATTTTTATTGGGTAGTTTTTCACTGGCTACTGAATGATTTTCAATACTGCTCTTTTGTTTACTGCAGATAGCAAGAATCAGCTGTATATAGGTTTTGATAATAGACTCAGAAAACTGATGATTTTCAACCCCTTCCTTTTTAATATGATGAAAGAGTTCCAGAATATATTTATAATGTTCTTCAGAAAGTTCAATAGCCGGGTTCAGATAGATGTTATTGAAAAGAAGCCCGTTGCAGGCCACTTCTTCTTTATGATATTCTATACAGTAGAAATCACCGTGAAAAAAGAGAATTTCAATATTTTCGTCTGTTTCCGAGATCATTTTCAGCTTTTGATACGGCGAAAGAAATAAAACAGTATATCCATCGTAAGAATAATTAATGCCGTCCACAGCAAAAACACCAACACCTTTCCACAGAACAACACTATAATTTTCAGTGGTAAATTCTGAAGAAAAATCTGAAATAAGAAAGGGCTGTATTTTTATTTCCATGATCTGCTTCATTTAAACACTAATAACTCTAATGATTCACAAATAACACAACTCATTTTAATAGTCTTTTGAATAGGTTTTCTTCTCTGCCAGGTATTCGCTTTTAGTTCCGTTACCAGTTCTGAAAAGAGTTTTTATAGTTTCTCTATATTTATCATTTTCTACTCTTGGGAGATAGCATACAAAATGTAAATGGGGTCCTTTACTCCATCCTGTATTTCCACTTAACCCAATAATATCTCCTTTTTTCACCTGATCTCCGATATTTACTTTAACCCCGTTTTGTTTCAAGTGATAGTATTGGGCAAAAGTGCCATCCGGATGTAGAATCGTAATATAATTTGCTTTATCTACACAACTCCTTGTTGGGCAACCAATATTACTGTCACTTACCAGATCCGTTACCAATCCTTCTCTGGCAGCAATGACTTCAGTTCCCTCCGGCATTGTAAAATCTAAAGAATTCTCATTCTGATGAGAGAAGCTTCCATTATATCCCTGATAGATATTAAATGATTTTCCTTTTTTAAAAGGCAAATCATAGGAATAATCTTCATCGTAGTTCTTTAAGGTAACATCTCCAATATACATCATATAACCCGGGATACTTTTTACCTTCCAGCCTTTTGTTTTATCAGCAACTACAAAATAACCTACCCTATTTTTCACTGATTTAGCAGGAATTACTTGTGTTGTTTTAAAAGCTTGAGGAATTTTCATATTCTCTACTTCCGGGTTTCCTGAAAAGACTAAAGACATTGGATAAATTGCCTGATTATCTGCATAAAGACTTAAAGTATCCCCCTTTTTCTCATGGTAAACTTTTATATTATTTTGTGAAAGAGCCCAAAAAGAGCAGACTAATAACCCGAGAGTTGTTATTTTTTTCATGTTTTTAATTAATGTTTCTATCCTGTTATTAAGTTTTTAAAAGGAACAAAAAAGCTGGAAAAAATCCAGCTTTCTTTTGTATTTGTATGCGTTAATATTACAATCCGATTACCGGCATTGACAACATTAAGATGTTTTCGTTTTCTTCAAGACCGTCAAGAGGCTCAATAATCCCCGGTCTGTTTGGTTGAGACATTTTCATTGTAATATCATCAGAACCTAAGATCGTCAACATTTCTGTCAAGAATTTTGAGCTGAATCCGATATTAATATCTTCTCCGTTATAGTCACAAGGAATCTGCATATCTGCTTTGTTTGCATATTCGGTATCTTCTGCATGAAGGTGAAGAATATTTCCTGAAAGCTTAAATCTTACCTGGTTGGTAGATTTGTTTGACATGATAGATGCTCTTTTGATCGCTCCTAACAGAAGGTTTCTGTTGATCGTCAATACGTTTGGATTTTCTTTAGGAATTACCGCTGTATAGTTTGGATATTTTCCATCGATCAGTCTACAGATCCAGATATGCTTACCAAAAGTAAATTTAGCCATATTCTCGTTGAAGTCGATGGTAACGTCTTCATTGGAACTTGCCAGGATATTTTTGAAAATGTTCAAAGGTTTCTTAGGCATGATAAACTCCATCGGCTCAGCATTCATCAGGTCTGTTCTCTTGTAAACCACCAATCTGTGAGAGTCTGTGGAAACGAAATTCGTTTCGTTTTCTCCAAACTGGAATAATACCCCTGTCATTACAGGACGAAGAGAGTCGTTACTTGTAGCAAATAATGTATTGGTTAAAGCTTCAGACAAAACTCCAGCCGGCATCGTTACACTCTGAGAAGCGTCAAATTCGGGCAACTCAGGGTAGTCATCAGCATTGTCTAATGCTACTGCGAAATTATCTTTTTCATCTAAAATCTCAAGCTGGCTCCCCGTACCTTCTGCATTGTCTTTTACAACAAATGTCAAAGGCTGTTCGCCATATGTCTTGATAAAATCCTGAAAAATTTTAGCAGGAACAGCAAATTTACCTGAATCATCAGACTTTACTTCCAAAGAAGTCACAAGAGTTGTCTCGCCGTCAGATGCTGTAATGGTAACATTATTTCCGTCTAATTCAAAAAGATAGTTTTCTAAAATCGGTCTCGATTGAGAGCTTGATATTACGCCACTTACAGTTTGCAAAGCCTTCTGCAGTTCACCACTTGAAATAATAAATTTCATAGATTTATAAAATAAGTTTCTACAAATATAATAAATACATACAACAAAGAAAAAAATAATCCAGAGGAGTTTTTAACAAACATCATCAATCTGTTTTCAGACCGGATATTAAGGTCTGGAATTCTAAGACTTTACATCTCTTTTCAGAAATACTGTCTGTAGATCACTCCATTCTTCATTTTAATCTTATATTCCAAATATAGCAGATAAAAAATTATAATCAAAATACAAAACCTATCTTTGTTCCTAAAAATAAGAATTCATGCAAAAACCTCCTCTCCATAAAAGTTTTTTAAATGCTTTCCGGGGGGTGGCTGCCATGATAAAAACGGAAAGAAATTTTAAGATCGAGCTTCTGGCTTTCTTTGTCAACTTATTTTTAATTTTTTATCTACACCTCAGCAGTATTGATGCTGTTCTTATTTTGCTGGCTTCATTTGCTGTGCTGAGCGCTGAAATTTTTAATACGGCTATAGAAAAGATCTGTGACATTATTCAACCGGATTTTGATCAAAGGATCGGCTTCATAAAAGATATTGCCGCAGGAGCTGTTATTTTACTGGCTATTGCTGCCATCATTGTTGGAGTTATCATTTATCCGAAGTATATTTCAATCTGATTATGACCACTATACCTTCTTTATTTTTTCATAATTTTTTTATAAAACTTGCAAAGCAGTTCAATTAATCTGATAATTTTCAGTAAGTTCGCCAAAAATTAATTTTATGAAGAAGTTTTTAGTAGGAATTCTGGCTGTTGGGGCTCTTTCATCATGCACTACAGGAGACGGAACCTTACCTGACTATGGCTATAATCCCGATTATAACAAGTCCGTCATAATAGGAGTATGGAAAATACAAACCCAATATCAGATTTCAGGGAAAGATAAAACAACTGTTATCAGTGAGACTCTACCTGATCCCTGTAAGAAGAAAAGTACCTATGAATTCAGGAATGACGGTAAGTATATGATGGCGGATTACAACAATGTCAATTCCAATTGTCAGAAAACTGAGATGACAACTCCTTTTCAATATGATCCTGTAACGATGAATCTTACAATCAACAGTCAGGAAAGTTCAGTACTAGAGTTATCTTTCAATAAACTTTCTTATCTGACTCCAACTAACCAGGATTATAATGGTGATGGGGTGAATGATTATATTAAATATGTTTATTATAAATAAATACTGCTATAATATTCAAAAGCCTGCTCTCATAATTTGACAGCAGGCTTTTTTATGTTCAATAAGTCTAAGGCTTTAATTACAATATTATTCTACTGCAATAAAAATATCAACTTCGGCCTCTGACGGATTCAGTGCTTTTTCTCCATAGGTCTCAAAGTCTACAGTAAATATCCTGCCCAGATCCATATTCCAAATCTTTATCCATTCATTAATGACTAAATTATCAGCAAGATTTCCTTTTGCGGTAAACTTTATGTAATTTCCACCTTCAAAGGATTTACCTACCATCCCTTCAGGAATATGATCAAGATTCTCTACTTTACAGCCAAGTATAGTGGTGTAGGGTTTTGTATGGTCTTTTTCGTAATCTGTATATAAGGAATATATTGTTGTATTGATCTTATTAGGAATAGCATTCACAATACCTTCATTCATCAGTTTTTCCCACAGTACAGGAATATCTTGTGCTGCCTGATTGTTCTCATTGGTTGTTCTCACAGCGATTCCGATCACCTTAAAAGGTTCTATTTTCATGTTATGCATTGTTTGATTTTTTATTGTACGACAAAGATAAGTGCCGGCAATGACAAGTGTATGTCAGGAGGAATTAGCTTTTTCAATCCTTTTTACATCAATCTTTCATCAAATAAAATAACTCCCTAAAAATCAATAAATAAAATATTATCTTCTCCAAACCTTCAAAAAAAGCTTAATATTATTCCATTTAAAAATGCAATCTGAATAAAAATTCACCATTAAACCTTACATTATTTCGTTTTAAACAATAAATATTTTACCAAAAAATTACTATTTATATGAAAATTTTATTTTTCACAAATTAATGATATATAAAAAATTAATATATTTGCTGAAATCAAATAATAATTTATACATATGAAAAGCAAACTATTGTATGCGATCATGTTAGCCATGTTCATTTCGTGTAATACAGAAAGTACAGCCCTGAACATGAGTGAACAAAAAAAGAGTGAGGAGATTTTAAATTTTGAAAAATCCATAAAAAGTCTTTCCCTTCCTGAAAACCGTGCTACTCCTGAAGAAATCAGAAATCAGAAATCTTTGGAGCTTAGCGATCGCCGTAAGGATATTTTGGTACCTTCAGCAATACAACTGATAAAATCCACCGGGGTAACGGATAAAGAGTTTACTCAGGCAACAGAGGGAGACCGTGATAAAATACTCACATGGGCTGTAAAGATCTATAATGAAAAGATCAACAAAATCAATCTAATCAACCACGTCACTCAAAACAATTAATCATGAAAAAAATATTCACTGCCATTTTTGGCTTATGTATAGCCGCTACCTCTTTTGCTCAAAACAATTATGGTAACCTGCATATATTTAATGATAATACTTACCACAAACTGGATCTAAACTATACTATTTTTACAGAAAACCCATCTACATGTAATTATGGAATGCAGGCCATGGATTTGGTAACGCTTCCACCGGGTGTCATTACAACATACACAACCTTCGCAGCCAGTATGTCTACAGCCAATCCACCACACCCATACCCTATCGATATGTGGTCCGGAGGTCCTGGCAACCAGATTCCACCAGCCATTTCCAATACGCATGGATGGGGCTATATTAAGTTCCAGCTGAAAGAAGCGCCGAATGTACCGGGAACCATGATTCCTACGCTAGGAGGTTCAGTAGGATTTTATCCCGGTTGTAGTGGTATACCAACCAGTCTAAGTGGTACCAGCACACAAAATGGTATCGGCTATGCTTTTGGCGCTGAAGCCTTTACTTTAGCAGGCGACCTATGGGTACACGTCTGGTAATTTTACAATAACTTTGTCATATAGATCATAGATTTTTAAAAAGCCTGTCAGATTATTCACTGACAGGCTTTGCTTTATTTGCAGATGGAAAAGTTCCACCTTATTTTCCTACATAAATAAATCCTTTTTTTCCGGATGTAAAAACGACTTCTATCCTTTTGTAATCATCTACTTCATAATCGTCTGCCTGAATAATTTCGGTTTCTGTCACTTCAAAAAGCACTCCTCCTACTTCATCTTCTTCGTTTCCTGAGAATTTCAGAACCGGATGGTATTTTTCTCCGCTTGTACGAAGTACTTCCGGATCGGTGATTTCAAGCATATCGATTTTATATCCGGATAAGGCGTCTTTTTCGCCCTGTAAAATACGTCCGAATGTTTCGAGCTGAACCTTTTCTTTCTGTAAGGTTCCATAAGAGAATAGATAAGGCATTATAAATATTTTTCAATGATTGGCATTGCGATTTCGGCCATTATTCCATAGCCTTTTTCATTGGGATGAACTCCGTCTGCGGATAGAAGGACTTCTTTATCTTCCAGTATTGCGTTATAAAAATCGATATATCTTAAGGAATGATCTGCGGCAATATCTTTAAGTATTTGATTGTAGAGAATCACTTCTTCGTTAGATCTCAGTTTCCCTGAACTGACGACTATTCCGTCGATATTTTTAGAAACAGGAAGAACGCTTACCAGGTAAATATCTTCAGAGAACTGTCTGGCATGCTGAACAGCTTTTATAATATTATATTTAAAGCTTCCAGGATTTACAACTTGTATTCCTTCTTTAGTGGCAAGGTCATTGGCTCCGTAGCTTATGAAAACCAGATTTCCATCGGCAGAATTTCTTGCACTTAATTCTGTAGGCATTCGTTTCAGTAAACCTTCTGTTGTTTCGCCACCGATTCCTAAATTGAATAAAATCAGTTCATCACCATTTCCCTCATGGAACTTTTGCAGTGCATACCTTTTCAGAATATCTACCCAGCCTCCAAATACACCGTCATACTCTCCATACGTTATACTGTCTCCAAAAAACAGCCCATACACAATTTTCTTCATTCGATTAATTCTTTTGTTCTTTGATTTTAATCGTTCTTACTCTTTGGATTAAAATATTTTTCAAAGTAAGATAAAAATCTGCGAAAACAGTGTGATCTGCAAGAGATTTTTAATCATGGTTTAAGTTTTTTTATTTTTTTAACGCAAAATTTTCATGATAATTCTGTAGATTTTAGAGAGCTAAGAGGAATCAACAAGTTAATTGGATGAAGCTGGCGGAAAAATAGAGAAACTTATTTATTTTAAAATTCCTGCTCATTACTCATTGCTTGTTGCTTGTTGCTTGTTACTTGTTACTTGTTACTTGTTACTTGTTACTTGTTGCTTATCAATCCAATATCAGAGTAATATCTCTGTGTGATTCAATAATCTCCACGAGGATTTCAAACAATGTTTGCCCTTTTCCTTCGTTCAATTCATCCAGTTTCTTTTGAATCAATTCTCTATTGAAAGGTTTTCCCTGCCTGATTTTATTTTCGTAAAATTCACGGGTTGCATTCACGCCAAGGTCTTCCTGTGATTTCGGTGAATTTTTCCATGTTATGTCTGTTTCAACTCCGTACAGAATATCATCAAAACCATCTAAAGTTCCTACTTTCCAGTCTTCATCTTTCATGAAAAGCTGGGAAACTTCATTATAGAAGCCTATCAGATCTGAGAAATGATTAGCATTGATGACCGCCATCTTTCTGTTTTGAATTTCTTTATGCATTTTTTTATTATGGACTACTGTTTCCTCAGATAAACATTTCCATATTTGGATTTAAGATTGTACTGAGGTCCTTTTCCCGGCATCGTGGTGACTAAGGTATGAAAACCTGTAGAATCTTTTCCTGTAAATTGGGTATCAAGGTTAGAATAAATCTGTCCATAAGAGGTTTCTGCAGAAATTTCCCCAATATTCTTCTGTACAATTGTAGCATCTACACTCCCATAGGTTGAAGTAGCCATAATATCTCCTCCGAAATTTTTCACTTCTATGATTCCGTATTTGGATTCTATTTGGGTTTGAAGTGATTTCGGAACTTTGATTTCCAATTCAATATGAATTTCTACTCCCGTAGTTACGGTATTGAATGTAACATTGTTTGCCTTACAAAACTCCTCATATTCTTCTCTGGTTTTAAAACTAAGTTTTTTACCTTCATGTTGCACTGAAATTTTATGCGGAAGGCTTTCTACATCCGGAACTGTACCTTCGACAACAAAAGAATTTCCATCTTTGGAATCTTTGATCAGAAAGGCATTGTTACTTTCATTATCATTGATATTGACAGTTCCCGAAATCTGAATTTCGTCTTTGTCCCAGGTACTGATTTTGATCAGTTCAGGGTAATCAAATTTTAAGAGTACTTTCTGATTTTCATTTACAGAAAAGTTCTTATTAAACGGTGTCTGTGCTGCAGTAAGATTAAAAAAGAATCCGAATGCAAAAATTAATACTATTCTCATTTTGCTCTCAAATAAATTTTACTGTGATCTGAACGTACATCAATGTTGATTCCACCTCCGTTCACTTTTCCAATGAGCTCATCACCATTACCAGTCTTATCCTCTTTCTTGTCAATATCAATTTTAAATTCCTGAGAAGCATAAATTTCACCATAGGACGTTGTAGCCTTCAAATTGGCTTTTACAGATTTAGGAAGGCTGACATCTACAAGACCGTACACTGAAATGATAGACAAAGGGCCTTTTACATTTTGACTGAATACAGCCTCCACATTACCATAGATCGACTTTACAGCCACCGGACCGGTAATGTTTTCCAGCTGCACATTATTATAAGTCGCTGCAATTTCGATTTCATTCTGCATATTTCTGAACACTACTTTATCTCCATATTGCGATTGATGCGTGAATGAAACAATCACATTTTCCGGAACCAGGATTTTCACTTCGGGTGCAGAGAGCTTTTTCATTGGATTAACTTCCAGTACGCCACCTTTCTCAACGATATTAATTCCGAGCCCGGTGTTATCAACCATTCCTATTCCGTTGATTGCCTGAAGTCCTTCTGCACGTTTGTCTTCCGCAGGTGCTTTGCCTTCCAGAGAAAAGATAATTTCATTTCCTTTGTAGCCTTCTACTGTAACTTTTCCGAGATTAATCTGCAGCTTTCCTTTGTTCTTACTGACTTTATAGGTTTTGGAACTTTGTGTTGCCGGAGAATTTTTGTCTGTATTTTCCTGTGCCTGAATAGAGAATGTTGTCAAGGCAAGCATGATTAAAAGTATCTTTTTCATGATGTTTAATGGGGTTTATATCATTGGTTTATATGTATCGGAGGTTTAATATTTCATTAAAACGGCGTATGCTTCATCTTTTACAAAGACTGCCGTTCGAGGGTCCTGCGCAAGTTCTTCAAGTCTTGTATTAACTTCTCTATTGAGGCCGTCTGGATTTTTCGCTCTTAAAAAAGAGATCAGTTCTTTTTGTACAACCGGATCGTCCTGATGAAGAAAAATCTGTTGAATATTTCTGTTGATAGCTGGATTTTCAACGTTGGCAAATAAAGCATCAACAGCTGCTAATCTCACATTTGTATTTTCGTCTGACAGGGCTTTTTCAGATACAATATTGATCAATTGTTCATCAGAAGTCAAATGATCCTTTATCAAGATAATTCCTTCTAATCGGGAACTTGCGGAATACTGATTGTTGATCAGGGCCATAGCATCTGTTTTCGTCAAACTGTTTTCATTTTCTGAATGATTATTCTGAATTAGATTTTGAGGATCACTTAGCTTGTGATGAAGATCTGAACTAGTATTCACAAAAGTTTTGCCTGTATTTTCATGTTCTCCAGTTACTGTTTTTTCAGTTTCCCATTCGTTTTTCTGATTTGGAATTGCTCCGTTTTTTTTATCTTCTGTTCTCATTTTTACTTTAGCAACAACAGGTTTTTCATTTTCTTTTTGGTTCCATAAAGCATAAGTTCCAAGACCAGCAATAAAGCTTATAGAAGCTGCTGCCATCCACTTTTTCCATGGAAATAACGGTACTGTTTTCTCTGTTGAAAAAGGTGGCTCATTCAATCTGAACATTATTTTTTCAAACGCATCTTCAGGTGGTTCGAGTGTATCGAATTCCTCACGATGATCTTTAATATATTTTTTAAGCGAATCGTTCATCCTGGATCTTTTGAGTTAGTTTTTCAAAAATTTTCTTTTTTGCACGGTGATAATAGCTTCTAACCGTGCCCGGCGGTATATCCAGAACTTTTGCTATTTCTTCCTGTGGCATTTCCTCAAACAGAAAAAGGTTAACAATTGTTCTTGTCTGCAGCGGAAGTTCATCAATAGCATTTTGAAGTTCTTGTACACGGGATTCCTTCTTAAGTGTTTCTTCCCATTCGTCATCTTGTATATCCAGCATTCTGTCATCTTCAATTTCTGTAAAGTAAATTTTTCTTTTCCGAAGAAAATTGAGTGAATGATTGATCGCAATCCGCTTTATCCATCCGCCGAAACTTTCCGAATTTTTCAGGGATTTTATTTCTGAAAATGCTTTTAGAAAAACTTCCTGAAGAATATCTTCGGCTTCCTGTCTTTCGTTCACAAGGCGAAAAATTGAATTGAAAACAGCTTTAGAATAACGCTGATAGAGCAGAGAATACCCTACATTGTCCCCGGAACGGCATCGTTCTAACAGTTCTTTGTCACTGATATTTTCTGTTGTTGTTTTCAAAAAGTTATTCGTTTTTCTTTATTGGTTCTATATAATAGACACCAGTCCGTCTTCAATGTTGCAGCTTTTTATCTTTTTTCTGACTTTTTATCGGTCATTTTTTTAGAAAGATTAAAATTATTAAAAAGAAAATTGATTTTCTATAGGCTATTGTTCACACCATTGGGTTTCAATAGGAATTTTAAAAATATTTATTTTTTCCTGTTCGGCTTTATTGTACGCTTCTTTTGCTTCTCTGGAATCTACATCTTTACCGTTGTATACATAGGTAAATGTATTATTAGAGGAATTGAGATTGGCAAAAATCATTGAGGGTTCTTTCTGGTATTTATTCCAAAAGGTTTCCCATTGTTTTGGGGTAAATTTTACTTTGGAAGTATGGGCGTTTCGTTCTTCAATACTGTTTTTTTCTTTGGTAATTCCTTTAATTTCAAAAATGAAATTTTCTTCAGAATCTGATATTTTCAAAATAAGCCCGGGTAAACCAAAAAATTTATAAGGTCCATCATTCACTGCTACATCATTGGTAAACCATGCAATCCATTTTCGCCCTCCAAAATCTGTTTCTGCTTTCTGGACAGTATAATTGAAAAGGCGGCTTTTTTCCTGATGAATTTTCCAGTTAGGTTTGCAGGTATAGCTTGTAAAATAGACTTTACCAAAGAAATTTTCTTCGGAAACCGTGGTTTGAGATTTAAAATTCTTGGATATTAATGCCTGCAGTTTCCATTTTTCTTCCGGACTTGGGAAACTTCTGGATCCTTGTTTTACATGAACTGTTTTTAAAGAATCATACTTAAATTTTGCTAAAGATTCAAAATAGGAAGCTTCATTATTTTTTATGAGTGCCGTTAATTCTGAGTTATATTCCTTACTTCCTTTTTCGGTCCTCCATTTGAAATCATAGATTATTTTGTATGATTGTGAAAAGATAGTAACAGAGCCGATGAATGCAAATAGAATGATCAATAGTTTAAGTTTCATAATTGTTTTTTTACTAACTATTGTAATGACAGAGAAATTGAAAAAATGTTGCAACTTCAGATCATAAAAGTATCAATCATCTGCATAAAAAAATGACTGCCATTGTTGACAGTCATTTTCTCTTATTGTTATTTGAAGTATTCGACTCCGTTTTTGAATATGTTGTGATAATTTGCGGTTGGTATGTTTTTCATCAGACCATCAGCAAAACGTTCCGGGTGTCCCATTCTTCCGTAGATCTTTCCACATGGGCTGGTAACGCCTTCGATTCCGAATAATGAATTGTTTGGGTTGAACGGCATTCCGTGAGCAATGTTTCCATCGAAATCGATGTACTGTGTCGCGATCTGTCCGTTTTCATACAACTTCTTGATTTCTTCTTCTGAAGCCATGAAACGTCCTTCACCGTGTGAAATTGGAATAGTGAAAGTCTGCTCCTTCATTCCTTTTAACCATGGGCTTTCATCATTTACCACTTTTACCGTCACCATCTGAGAGATGTGTCTTCTGATGGCATTGTGAGCCAATGTAGGAGAGTTTTCATCCAGATCCTTGATTCTTCCATAAGGCAACAGCCCAGATTTTACCAAAGCCTGGAATCCGTTACAGATCCCGATGATCATACCGTCTCTGTCTAACAATTCGTGAACTGCATTTTTCATCTTTTCGTTCTTTAAAACGTTAACAATGAATTTTGCAGAACCATCCGGCTCATCACCTGCAGAGAATCCTCCTGAAAAGGCAAGAATCTGAGACGTTCTGATCTCTTCCACCCATGCATCGATGCTTTCATCCAACAATTGGTGGTTGATGTTGATTAAAGGCAGACTGCTGACAACAGCACCTTCTTTTTGGAATGCATTCAGGGTATCATACTCACAGTTGGTTCCCGGGAACACTGGAGCAAATACTTTAGGCTGAGCAATTCCGTGTTTTTTGATAATGATATTTCTTGGGTGGATTGAGTTTGATGTTTCATCTATTTCCACCGTGATCTTTTCTTTTTCTGCTGTTGGGAAAAGGTTTTCGAAAGTACCTGTGTAAGCGGATTCAAGATTCGTGATACGGGTTTCAAGATTGTTGATTTTCAAAATTCCTGAATCTTTTACTTCTCCGATTAACTGAAGTGATGCGTTGCTTAATTCTTCTTTAGCTTCGATGATTAAGCTACCGATATTTTTAGCTAATAAAGTATTTTCATCCGCGTTGATTTCTGCTCCCAATCTGTTTCCGAAGCTCATTTTCGCCAATGCTACTGCTACTCCACCGTCTTTTACGGTTTTCACAGAAACAACTTTCCCTGACTTGATGTTGTTGAAGATGAATTCATAAACGTCTTTTAAAGCATCATAGTTCGGAAGGCCGTTTTCCTGAGCGATATGGTTGAAGAAATATACTTTATTTCCTACTGATTTAAATTCCGGAGAAATGATATTTTCTTTATCTCCGTTAGCACATGCAAAAGAAATCAATGTTGGCGGAACATTCAGATCCTGGTACGTTCCACTCATGGAATCTTTACCACCGATTGCTGCCAATCCAAGGTTGATCTGTGCATCGTAAGCTCCTAAAAGAGAAGCTAAAGGTTTACCCCATTTTTCAGGAGCCTGACCTAGTTTTTCAAAATATTCCTGGAAGCTTAATCTGATGTTTTTATAATCGCCTCCCATCGCAACAATCTTCGCCACACTTTCTACAACGGCATAAGATGCTCCCAATAATGAGTTTTGCTTAGAAATTTCAGCATCGAATCCCCAGCTTGCCAAAGAAACAGTTTTAATATCTTTTGCTCCTAAGATCGGTAGAGTCTGCACACTTCCTTCCATAAGGGTTTGCTGGTATTTTCCACCTAAAGGCATAGCTACGGTTGTTCCTCCTACGGAAGAGTCAAACATTTCCAATAAACCTTTCTGGGAAGCTACGTTTTTATCTTTTAAAGCATTCAATAAGTTTTCTTCACTGAACGCTTTAGTTTCCACTTTTACTTCTTCAAGGTGATTGATTTTCACCTCCTGAGATTTTGAACATCCGTTGGTATCAAGGAATGCTCTTGAAAGGTCAACAATTTTGTCTCCTTTCCAGAACATCTGCATTCTTCCTGAATCTGTCACTTTTGCCACTTCTACCGCTACAATGTTTTCAGCTTCACAGAATTTGATGAACTTTTCTTTGTCTTTAGGATCTACCACAACCGCCATTCTTTCCTGAGATTCAGAGATAGCCAGTTCGGTTCCGTTCAGACCTTCATATTTCAATGGTAATACATCAAGGTTTACTTCCAGAGAGTCTGCAATTTCACCAATCGCTACAGAAACTCCTCCTGCACCGAAATCGTTTGATTTCTTGATTAATCTTGTCAGTTCAGGATTTCTGAACAATCTCTGGATCTTACGCTCTTCTACTGCATTTCCTTTCTGAACCTCAGAGCTCATGGTGTGAATAGAAGTTTCGTCCTGTTCTTTTGAACTTCCGCTTGCTCCTCCTACTCCATCACGACCCGTTGCTCCTCCTAAGATGATGATAGAATCACCATTCGCAGGTTTTTCACGTCTTACCCAATCTACAGGAACGGCTCCGGTAACGAAACCAACTTCCATTCTTTTTGCCTTGTAGCCTTCATCGTAGATTTCAGAAACCATCGTAGTTGCAAGACCAATCTGGTTACCGTAAGATGAATATCCGTTGGCAGCCTGTTTTGTAATGGTTTTTTGAGGTAATTTCCCTGGTAATGTTTTATCTACCGGTTCTAAAACGTCTGCTGCACCTGTCAACCTCATCGCCTGGAATACGAAAGATCTTCCGGATAAAGGGTCTCTGATCGCGCCTCCCAAACAAGTAGAAGCTCCTCCGAAAGGTTCAATTTCCGTTGGGTGGTTGTGCGTTTCGTTCTTGAATAATAAATACCAAGGTTCTTTTTTACCATCGTATTCTGCTTCGATCTGGATGGTACAGGCATTGATCTCGTCAGAAATCACAAGGTTGTCAAGATTCCCTGTTTTATGGAAATATTTACCACAAACTGTTGCTAAATCCATTAAGGAAATAGGCTTCAGTTCACGGCCTAAGAATTTTCTTTTTTCGATATAATCATTGAAAATGGTTTCCAATGTATGTTTGAATTTTCCTTCAAACTGAATGTCTGACAATTCTGTTTCGAAAGTCGTGTGACGACAATGATCGCTCCAGTAAGTGTCTAATACTTTCAGCTCAGTTTCTGTAGGATTTCTTTCTTCGGTTTTGAAGTACTCCTGAATAAATTTCAGGTCATCTAATCCTAATGCAAAACCGTGATTGTTATAGAAATTTTCAAGTTCAGCATCATTGAAGTTGATGAAGTTATCATGGATTAAAACTTTTGAAGGGATTTCATCAGCAGGAATATCCAGGATAGACAGATCTTTTTCCTGAGATTCTACTTTGTTGATCAAAAGGTCTTTGATTTTCACCAAATCTGCTTCTGTTACTCCTTCAAATTCAATCAGTTTTCCACTTCTTACTTTTGACTTTTCATTTTCTGTCAATAAAGCAATACACTGTTGGGCAGAATCTGCTCTCTGATCGTACTGACCAGGCAGGAATTCCATTCCGAAATGAATGTTTTTTGCAGGGTTTTCTGAATGTAAAATATCAGTAACAGGATCTACGAAAGTATTGTTTACTACTTTCTCGAATTCCCCGTCATTCAAATTGAAAATGTCATACACATTGTAGACTTTCACACTTTGAATTGCCGGAACAACTGCTTTTACTTCATCAAAAATTTTTGGACTTTCAACATCGAAAATTCCTCTTTTTTCTACGAAAATTCTTTTGTTATTAGACATTAGATGTCAGATTTTATTTAATATTAGATTTATTTTCAAATTTATTTCTTGCTATCTCTATTGATCGATTCAATTTTTCAAGCAAAATTCTTTCTGAAGGTAAGATAAGTAAATATTCTGCAATTTTTATATTATCTCCTTCGAGATTCATCAGTTCTATATGTTCGGAGTTTTTCCCGGAGCAAAGAATTAAACCAATTGGTGGGTTTTCTCCTTCTACTTTTTCATATTTGTTAAGATATGAGAGATAAAGCTCCATTTGCCCTTTATGACTAGCCTCAAATTCTCCTAATTTCAGTTCGATAACAACCAGAGATTTTAGTTTTCTATGATAGAAAAGCAAATCCATGTAATAGTCTCTGTTATCAATCGTGATTCTCTTTTGTCTTGAAAGAAATGCAAAATCACTTCCTAATTCGGAAATAAATTTTTGAAGTTCCACAATAATAGACTCTTCTAAATCTTTTTCCGAAAAAGTGTCTTTCAATTCTAAAAAATCCAGGAAATAAGGGTCTTTAAAAACCAGGTCAGGATTTAAAATATTATTTTCAGACCAATTTTTAAGTTCTTTGTTAATGATTTGTTCGGGCTTTTTACTTATTGCAGTCCGTTCAAAAAGCAAAGAATTTATTTTTTCTTTCAAAGTTCTGACGCTCCAATTTTCAATTTTACAAACTTCAAGGTAAAAATTCCTCTTCGTATCCTGAGAAATAGGAATCAGCAGTAAAAAATGAGTCCACGATAATTGTCGCATCGCTGATGCGACAATTTCGAAATCATCAAAAACTGAAGCAAACTGCATCATTTTCCGAATATTTTTTTCAGAGAAAGAATTTCCAAATTCTACGGTAAGCTGATGAGAGATTTGTAAAATCACTTCTTTACCATACTCTGCTCTTTTATTCCCCAGAACATCTTCATTTATTCTCTGCCCGATTTTCCAGTACAAAACCACCATTGCCGAGTTTACCTGAACGGCGACCTGACTTTTCGTCTTATCAACCAGCTCTTTTAAATCGGTAATTAATTGTTGATGATCCTGATTCTGTAACATTATTAAAAATTAGATGTCAGATTTTAATATTAGATTTATTTTTCTTTTTACTTTTTTTGAGTTCAGAGTACCTATGTCAGATTACCATCATCTGTTCCATTCATATTGGTCTCGTCCCGGAGTACAAATTTACTCTTTTTACTTTCTTTTTCCTATAATATCAATGCCAGATTATTATCTTTGGTTCCGTCATTATTGGATGCGTTTTTAGAAGCTCCAATCCATTCTTCTTTATTCAATACCAATTTAAAAGAATAAGGCTTTCCTTTTTCAAATCGGGAGACCGGAACCTCCAATTCATAAAGATTTTTATCCTTTTTTATCATCTGATATTCTTTATTTTCAGGGTCCCAATTGTTGAAACTACCTGCTACGGAGACAGTATTGATAAGATTTCCGTCCAGATTTTTAGGATGCGTGTAAGAGAAAACGATTTTATCTCCCTTTACGGAATATCCATACACCTGCTTTTTATCTGAAGTTGAAATAAGATCGGCTACTAAACTGTCCGTTCCATTATAAAGTGCGGCAAATGTTTCAGGACCATTGATATTTACAATAATACACACTCCCATGTTTTGCTCCGGAAATATAGTAAATAGGGTATTTATTCCATAGGATCCACCATGTTTAAATCCTCTTTTACCCTGTGCGGTAATCCAATATTTATCCCAGAAATACCCATACCAGCCTTCTTTACTATTGCTAATATTTCTTTGCGACTCCTGTACTATTTTATCTTGTGGATTCAGCTGTTCTTTTAAAAACTTCATCATATCTGCCATTGTAGATTCGGTTTTCGAACCCCCGGACCCCCATAGAAGACTTGTTGAAACCGGCATCAGACGGTAATTTTCGTGATACCCATTGGCTTGAACTTCTCCTTTTCCAAGTTCCAGTTTGGTGTGATTCATCCCATTTTTTGAAAAGATATTTTCTTTCAAAAGGGTTTCATAACTTTTTCCATATATATTTTCCAGTATAAGACCAGTTAGTTCAAGGCTTAAATTACTGTATTTATATTTTGTTCCCGGCTTCATATCTAACTTGACATTCGCCAGCTCTTTTTTAAAATCTTCTTTTGTATATCCTTTATTGAGCTTCTCGTAAAGAAAGGGGGTTTCATCAGTCATGTTTTTTCTCAGCTCATCATCAACAGGAAGATTTCTCGGTAAAGCCGTTTGATAGGAAATCAAATTTCTTACAGTAATTGGAACGCCGTCATATTGTAAGTTGGGATAAGATCCCTTCAGATATTTACGGATATCATCATCCAGGCTTATTTTCCCTTCCAACACTGCCTGAGCCAATAACTGACCCGTAAAAAGCTTAGTAACAGAAGCTATTGCAAAATACGTCTCATCGTTGGCTTTATTTCCTTTTCCTTTGTCTATTTCACCAAAGTGCTTGGTGTAGACTTTTCCGTCTTTAACAACTCCAACGGAAACGGAATATGCTTTAGATTCTGCTGCAACTTTTTGAGCTGCTGCATCAATGATTGAGTACACTTTTTTATCGTTTTGTGCATGGTTCTTTGCAAATACCAAAGCAAAAATAAGTATGAATATATTTTTTCTCATTAGATTTAATTATGGTTATTTTCGAATTTATTTGGGTTATTAGAATGTTTTTTCTGGTATTCTTCTGCTTGTTTGATTTCTTCTTTCAGCCATTTTTCGAAAGGAATCAATTTATCTTCATAACTGATATTAAAGACCGTTTTCCCATCTTTTGATACAAAAAATTTGAGATCATCAAATGCTGCCAAGTTTGTTTTCCTATTATCATAGGCATTGATCTGATAATACGGAAAGTTTTCCTGTGGCCTTTCTACAATTTCAAAAATAAGTTTTTTTTCTTCTTCAGACATTTCATTATAAACGTTGACATAATGAATTGCCGAAATTATTTTATTGTATTTTTCAAAGAATCTAAGGATATTCTTTTCTTTTTCATTGTATTGGAATGGATATGGGTAATATTTTCCATCAATATCAATGTCTTTCTCTGTATATTTTGTAAACGGTTGAACAGTTTCTCCTTTGGTATTCATTACTCCCCAGGTTCCGCCTACGATCGCAGGATGTTCATCGTCTGTCTTTTCCCAATCGCACCCGTCACAGAATACGGCATATCCATAGTTAAAAGATGATGCAAAGTCATGGCCAGGCTGAATTATGATCTTCCCATAACGGTCGACAAATCCTACTTTCCCATTTTTCACAAATCTTCTTACACCTTCAGAGAAATAATCTGCTCCGTTATCAAATAAATAAGGCTGGTACAAAAAATTACCTTTTCTGTCATAAACATATCCAGAGGTATTTTTTTCAGATTTCTCATTTTTTTTTCCGCCAACAAAGAGAATGGTTTCATTTCCTATTCCTTCCTGTACTGATTCACCGTCTTTAATTCCCGTATAGTCTCTAAATTCTGCAGGTATAATGATCTTTCCGGCCTGGTTTTTAACTCCAATTAAAGAATCTTTGGATTTAAAATACCTCAAAACTTCTTTCTTCTGAGAGAAAGCCAGTACAGGAATCATGGTAATGAGTAAAAGGGCTTTATTCATGGTTTTAAAATGATATTATTTGATGAGTTTGTTTAGGTTACCAGACACTTTTTAATATTGTTCTTTTATTTCATTAATCAGCCATTTCTCAAATATGGATTTTTCCATCATTATAATCTGGTGTCAAAATATTTTTTGTCATTTCTAATATTAAAAATTTAAAAGATACTTCTGTAAATATTTTTATATCATTTTAGTATAGATAACTACTCATCTTTGCTAAGATCAGTTTTCTTGCGTGAATTTACAATAATATAAAGCTTGTTAGAAGTATCATAGGCTATTGGATTTTCCAATTTCCATTTTTGATACCCTGCATAATCAAACTGATGGTTTTCAGGAGGAGTTAACAAATAATTGTACTGCTCCATTAAGTATTCGTCTATGAAACCGTCATTTCTAAGCTTCATAAAAAAAGAAATCAATCTAGTCGCCGGATTATTTCCGTTAATCGGTCTAGGATTTTTTTGTGTTTTATAATCTATAAAACCGTTGATTCCTGCCATTTGATATTCTAAAAGAATTCCAGGAATACCCGAAGCTCTTTCATATTTGTTAATATTCTCATAGATCCATTTCATTTTATTGGTTGCACTACTCATCGTCGTTCTTAATAATAAAGTATCCTGAGCAGCAATGGGTGCATAGAGAATATTAGAATATCTTGTTAATGGATTTTTTTCAACTATTTTCGCCGGTTGTAATTTACTTAAAAATTGGTCCTGAATTTTATCCAACGCTAATGTATCGTTACCTTTTTGACTTGCTTCTGAAATAAGGATCCAAAATCCGGCATCGTAAACTCTTACATTAATTAATCTATCAAGATGACTAAAATAAGAACTGATGCCATAAAGCTTAAACTTTCCTTCTTTAATATTTACCGCTTTATTTACTTTTTCACTTTCTTTAGGAGAATACCTTTTTTCTTTTAACTCTTTATAATAATGATTTAAAAGTCTTTCTTCATTAAGAGAAGCTGGAATAATTTTAAATTTAAATAACTCATTTTTGTTACTACCCTCGTATTCAGCCGAAAAAACGCTATCATTTTTAGAATTTGTTAATAATTCCGTTCTCGAAAAATCGCCCAAACTCATAGGAGACGAAACTCCGGAAACAGTATGATCAAAATCTGTAGCTGACTTAATTTTTTTATTCGGTTTCAAATCCTGAGCAAAAATAATCACAGGAAATAACAGCAAAATAAAGAATGTATTTTTTTTCATATTCATTCAAAAAAAATGCAGCCCATAAGGCTGCATATTGATTTATACTTTAAGATCAGCTTCTAATCCTATCAAATCTTTATTCTGGTCTATAATCGGCTGCACTTCGTTCTTGACAAATTCTTCCGTCTGAATCGGCGCAAACCCGATAAAGTTCTTCGGATCTAAAACTTCTTTTAATTTTGATTTGTCTAATTTTAAAGAATCATCGTTTAAGATTCTTTCGATCAGGTCGTTTTCTTTTCCTTCTTCCTTCACTTTCTTGGAAGCTTCCATAGAATGAACTCTGATTACTTCGTGAATTTCCTGACGGTCTCCACCTGCTTTCACTTCTTCCATAATAATGTATTCTGTAGCCATGAAAGGAAGTTCTTCTTCGATATGCTTATTGATTCTGTTCGGATATACTACGATTCCGTTCATGATGTTGTTCCAGATCAATAAGATAGCATCAACAGCTAAGAAAGCCTGAGGAATCGTTAATCTCTTATTCGCGGAATCATCCAATGTTCTTTCAAACCATTGTGTAGAAGCTACCATTGCAGAACTTGTCGTCAGAGACATTACATATTTTGCCAATGCCCCGATTCTTTCACTTCTCATTGGGTTACGCTTGTACGCCATCGCTGATGAACCGATCTGGTTTTTCTCAAACGGCTCCTCAATTTCCTTAAGGTTTTGAAGTAAACGTAAATCGTTAGTGAATTTATGAGCAGATTGAGCGATATTTCCTAATAATGCTACCACTTTAGCATCAATCTTTCTATCGTAAGTCTGCCCGGAAACTCCAAAAACTTTTTCGAAACCGAATCTTTTTGAAAGTTCTTTATCTAAGTGTTTTACTTTTGAATAATCTCCGTTGAACAATTCAAGGAAACTGGCAGCAGTTCCTGTAGTTCCTTTTACTCCTCTGAAACGAAGGGTTTCAAGGAAGAAGTCTAATTCTTCGATGTCAAGAACCAAGCTCTGTAACCAAAGGGTTGCTCTTTTCCCAACAGTTGTCAACTGAGCTGGCTGGAAGTGTGTAAATCCTAATGTCGGAAGGTCTTTGTACTGAATCGCAAAGTCTGCTAAGTTTTTCATTACGTTAACCAACTTTTTCTTCAGGATCAAAAGCCCGTCACGGATCTGAATTAAGTCTGTATTGTCTCCTACAAAAGCTGAAGTAGCTCCCAAGTGAATAATTCCTTTTGCTGAAGGCGCCACATCTCCATAGGTGTGAACGTGAGCCATTACATCATGACGGAATTTCTTTTCGTATTCTGCTGCTTTATCGAAGTCGATATTTTCAGCATTCGCTTTCAGTTCAGCGATCTGCTCATCTGTAATTTCAAGACCTAAGTCTTTTTCAATTTCAGCTAAAGCGATCCAAAGCTTTCTCCAGGTACGGAATTTGTTATTGTGTGAGAAATTAAATAACATTTCTTCACTGGAATAGCGCTCTTCCAATGGATTTTTGTAGGAATTCATTCGTTCTTTTACTTTTTAGATGTACAAAAATACGGTTTTTCGGTGAGAGATGAAAATGCTGTTTTTATGATTTTCTACCTAATATTGTTTCGCTTCGGCCCAGGGAATGTGTAATATTATTTGGGATCTCACAGATTATATGGGAAGTGAAAATATGTACAATCTGACTGAGCTGCGAATGATTTTTTTGCCACGAATATTTTGTTGGAAACGCAATGGCGCTAATGGTTATTCTTTTTGCCGTTTTTAAGGCGCTAGGATTTTATTTTTGATAAAATTGGATTTTTTATATTCATTCTGGAGTTTACATCAGGATTAAAAAGAGGCTACCTTGTTTTGGAAGCAGCCTTTTTTACATTATTTTTCATCCATCAGACTAATCGATAAGTCCGCATGATGATCCTACAGGAATACATTTTTTAACAAATGAAACCAGAAATATCCAGGAAGACACATTGGAATACCTCCCTGAACGGTTTTCAATTCTTTTTTTGAAAGTTTTTTTAAGTTTTTCATACTAAGATTTTGTTGATTTTTCCTACTCTATATGCTTTTCGGATTCTGCTTTAATTTGGTCATAAAAAGATACATCTTTTTAGCAAAATATTCGTTAATTTTATTTCTTTACATCATTCAACAGGCACTTTCTCATTTATCCTCAATAAAAAAGCCACCCTTTCGAGTGACTTTATTCTTTTGTGCAAGTCTGATTTTACTGATAAATTACAACATCATCTTTTTTGATCTGGTAGCCTGTTTTCTTGTAGGGAACCAAGACATAAGTTTCTTTAATGTGGCTGCCGCTTTTCCAGATTTTATCTTTTCCTTCTTTCTCAAGGATAATACTTTTTGCTGCTCCATCCGGAATAAAGATTTCAGCCCTTTTCATGTCTTTACTAAAAATAACGGCTGTCATTGAAGTATAACTTTTATCTGAGTTCACTTCCTTTAGCTTTATTTTCTGTTCAAAAACTCTTACACAATTGTTTCTAAGCTGTGAATAGGTATACCCTGCAGAGTTGATACAGCCATGAACATCTCTGTCCCCTCCCAGAACCGGAGCTTTTTGTTGGGCAAAAGCTAAGGAAGCAAGGAACATCGTACAAAATAAAATTGGTTTTTTCATATTTAAATTATTAATGTTTTCAATTTGGCAAAAGTATTTCACACAATAAAGATATTAATTTCATTGCTAGTGGCAAAAACCATTATTCCTGAATTGTTTACATTTTTTACGCTTTCCTAATAAAAATTGTTATATATCTCACTGATTACCTTGGATATTGATAACATGCAAGCTTCGTCTATAGTCATCATATGGGTATATACCAAAAAAAGCCACTCTTTCGAATAGCTTTTGTCTTTTTATTTCCGGAAATTTATTGATAGATAACAACATTATCCTTTTTTAGCTGGTAGCCACTTTTCTTGAAAGGCACCAATACATAACCGTCTTTTTTCCATGCTTTTGCTTTTCCTGCTCTGGTAAGAATAACACTTCCTCCTTCTGCATCTTTCACAAAAACCTCAGCTTTTTTCATGTCTTTACTGAAAATAACAGCTGCGATATAATCTCCTTTTGAAGCAACCTCTTTTAATTTGATTTTTTCTTCAAAAGTCCTTACACAATCTTTTCTGATCTGTGAATAGGTATATCCTGCTGAGCCGATACATCCGTGAGCATCTTTATCGCCACCTAATACCGGTGTTTTTTGTGCGAATACTAAGGCACCAAGGAACATTGCGCTACATAAAATTGTTTTTTTCATTGTTTGTTATATTGAAGTTAAAGCAGTGTTATTAAAAATCATGCCAAAAAACTCAAAAAATGCTTCTACCACGCGTTTTTATCCATCCTTAATCTTCATCATGATTTTACAAGTGATCACCTTATTATTCAAGAATTTATAAAATACAAAACAATATCCTTCAATAACGCAAAATACATTAAAAAAATAAAGCATTTCTTTGGTATATGATACAATATTTCTACATTTAGGGACAAAATAAAAACCATAAAACTAATACTTAATGAAATTAAAAATCTACTCTGCCTTTTTCCTTCTGGCATCCGGTCTGTTTTTTTCACAAAATGTGAGTTTCGCGGATGTTAATTTTAAAAATGCTTTACTTCCTTATCATGATGCCAACGGGGATGGCGAAATCTCTAATTCGGAGGCTCAAATTCCTACAGTCATCTCAATTGATACCAATTACGGGATCACCAATCTCAGCGGAATAGAAGCTTTCACCAATCTGAACATGCTGATAATAAGAAACAATCCTGTTTCTTCACCTGTGAATCTGAGTCAAAGTACAAATCTTACAACTCTTATTCTTTATGGTGCTCCTATACCATCAATCAATCTCACGGGTTTAACGCAATTAAAAAGAATCACTGCAACAGTATCTCATGGCGCAACGGTAGATCTATCTCATAAACCTCTACTTGAAGAAGTTACCCTTGTTGGTCAGATAGGTATAGGAGGAGTTACTTCTCTGAATGTAACACAAAGTCCTTTATTAAAAACTTTATGGCTGAATGACAGCAGCCCCAGTACTATTGACCTGACTCAAAATCCTCTATTGGAAACTCTGGTTGTTCAAAATCTGGCTTCATCTGCCAGCAGCTTAACTTCGCTGAATCTTACTCAAAGCCCAGCCTTAAAATTATTATCTGTTGTTGGAAATGAAGCTCTTCCTTCTATAGATGTAAGTATGAACCCGGTTTTAAACTCTCTGAATATCGGGAAAACAGCAATAACTTCTTTGAACCTCAACAATAATCCTTTGTTAAAATTTTTGGCCATTAATCAATGTAATTTTTCCGGCGGTATAGATTTATCTCCCCTTAATGCTTTGGAAGAACTTCATGCGGATCAATCTTCATTAACTCAATTAGACTTTACCAATAATGCTAATCTGCACACTCTGAGCATTGCCAATAATTACATCACCAATTTATACCTAGCTCCTTTAGTACAACTGAAGAATTTTCATTGCGCCAATAATCATTTTACCTCTATAGACTTAAGTAATAATCACAATCTTACTTATGCAAGTTTTACGTATAATCAGTATGTGCAATACATCAACATGAAAAACGGGAATAATCATAATATGACATGGCTTTCAGATTCAGATTATCAGGCTATGCCCAATCTAAAAGGATTTTGTGTGGATGACGCCAACTCAGCCTATGGTGTCAAAGTAAAACAGACGGTTTATAATACGGTAACAGTTACTTCCAACTGCTCTCTGCTTTCTACTCAGGAGAATCAGCTAAAAAATAATCGTTTTTCGTTATTTCCTAATCCTGCAGATGATACTTTATTTATAGACACTAAGGAAAACCTGTTGGAATATTCTGTTTTTTCAGTGTCAGGACAAAAAATAAAATCAGGAATTTTCAGGAACGGAGAAAAGTCTATCGATCTAAAGAATATGATCAAAGGAACATACCTAGTTCAGGTTAAAACAGATCTTCAGACGATTACAGAGAAAATCATCAAAAGGTAAAAATCTGTCATGTCAACTCATAACAAAGCCTTGTCAGATAATCGTGACAAGGCTTTTGTTTATAAAATATATTAAAAGTTCATTTCGGAATTACTTTGTCCAGTTAACCTTTGAATGTTTTACATTCTGGGAGTCTGTACCAATCATAATATCAAAATCTCCTGCTTCCCAGTCGTATTTCAGATCCCCGTTGTAGAATTTCAGATTTTCAGGGGTAATATCAAAGGTTACTTTTCTAGATTCTCCTTTTTTCAGGAATATTTTCTGGAAACCTTTCAGCTCTTTTACCGGTCTTGTAATGCTTCCCACCATATCTCTGATATACAACTGAACTACCTCTGCTCCGTCATAGTTTCCGCTGTTCGTCACAGTAACAGATGCCTGAATGGTCTGATTCCCTTTCGGATTGGTATTGGAAACTGCAATATCAGAGTAACTGAACTTCGTATAGCTTAATCCGTATCCGAAAGCATACAATGGGGTATTGCACTCGTCCATATAATTGGAACGGAATCTTTCGTAGGTACATTTATCTACTTTATCCTGGCTCAGTGGGCGGCCTGTATTTTTTGAGTTATAATAAATAGGAACCTGGCCCAGACTTCTCGGGAAGGTCATCGGCAGTTTTCCTGACGGGTTTACTTTTCCAAATAAAACGTCTGCAATGGCATTTCCTGCTTCAGATCCTGCAAACCAGGCATTCAGAATGGCATCCGGAGTGTCTTTTACATTCGTTAAAGCTAGTGGACGTCCAGTGAAAAGAACCATTGCAATTGGCTTTCCTGTCTTTTTCAATTCGTTTAATAAGTCTACCTGAGACTGAGGAATGGTAATTTCTGTTCTTGAAGAAGATTCTCCACTCATCTCAGCAGATTCTCCAATAGCAAGAACAATTACATCTGCTTTATTGGCTACATCAACCGCTTCTTTTAGCAATTCTTCTTTTGAGCGGCTGTCTCTGTCTGTTTTCTTTCCATGCGCTGCGTAGATGTCTTCCAGTTTAGCATCGTCATCAATGTTGGCCCCTTTAGCGGAAAGGAATTTCACATCTTTACCGTAGTTTGCCTGTAATCCCTGCATTAAATTAACTGAAATAGCATGTTTGGTAGCAACGCTCCAGGTTCCGGCCATATTCAGAGAATTGTTAACCAACGGACCTATTACCGCCACTGTTCCTGTTGTTTTCAAAGGTAAAACCTGGTTTTGATTTTTCAATAAAACCATAGATTGTGCTGCAACATTTCTTGCGATGTTACGATTCTCCATGTTGTACACTTCTTTTGCTGCTAATTTTGCATCTCCATGTTTGTATGGATTATCAAACAATCCAAGATCATATTTAGCTTCAAGAATTCTCCTTGCTGCCATATCAATTTCAGCCTGGGTAACTTTTCCTTCTGAAAGGGATTTTTTAAGTGTTGTTAAAAATCCTTCTCCTACCATATCCATATCTACTCCGGCTTTCAAAGCCAATGCCGAAACCTGCTGAAGGTCTCCCATTCCGTGCTCAACCATTTCATTGATCCCGGTATAATCGGTCACCACAAAACCTTTGAATTTCCATTGGTTTCTCAAAACCTCAGTCTGCAGCCATCTGCTTCCTGTGGCCGGAACTCCATCCACTTCATTGAAAGAAGCCATCACGGAGGCTACACCAGCGTCTACAGCAGCTTTATAAGGTGGAAAATATTCGTTGAACATTCTCACATGGCTCATATCAACGGTATTATAATCACGTCCCGCTTCTCCTGCTCCGTACAATGCAAAGTGTTTCACACAAGCCAAAATATTCGTCCCGTTTGCCAAATCTTTGCCCTGATAACCATAGACCATATTTTTAGAAATCTCACTTCCCAGATACGGATCTTCTCCTGAACCTTCGGAAACCCTTCCCCATCTCGGTTCACGGGAAATATCCACCATTGGCGAGAAAGTCCAGTTGATTCCATCAGACGCCGCTTCTTTTGCCGCTACTCTTGCAGACTGTTGCACAAGATTCATATCCCATGACGCCGCAAGTCCTAAAGGAATCGGGAAGGTAGTTTCGTATCCGTGAATGACATCCATTCCGAAGATCAAGGGGATCTTAAGACGGCTTTTTTCAACAGCCACTTTCTGAACGGCTTTTATTTTATCTGCTCCTTTTATATTGAACAGTCCTCCTACCAATCCCTGCTCCACTTTTTTTCCAATATCGGAACTCTGGGCCTGGCCTGTTGTAAAATCTCCTGAAGTTGGCAGATTCAACTGCCCTATCTTCTCATCCAAAGTCATTTTAGATAAAAGATTGTCTACAAAGGCTTTCTTTTTGGCCTGATATTGAGCGGTCTGATAAGACTGAACAGGCTTATCCACCATTTCCTGAGCGGAAAATACCGGCGAAAGGGCCAGGGTTGCAAGTACAATTAACTTTTTCATAAATCGATCTTCTTAAATTATTGTTTTATATTTTTTTGCTTTATTACAAATTGGTCTTTTTCAATCTCATTGTGCCTGGTAAACATTTTATTACTGATAAATGATTTCCTGCTTAATTGTTTCAACAGTATTAGTGATTTTATTTTCAGGATACCATTCTATTGTATTTCCGTGTTCATCATATGTTTCGATTGAAAAATAGGATGGCGAGAAAAATTCTGCGTGAGTGTTCTTTTCATTTTCGAAATAATATACCTCAACAAGCACAATCATTACTTCATTTTTTCTTTCTTTTTAGACAGCATCCACTCATACAGCTGTGGATTTGAATAGGTAGAATCCCACGAGTTATGATTATCATTCGGGAAAATTACCAGTTCTGCTGTAGGGTTCACCGGGTGAAGTTTTTGGTAAAATTTAAAAGCATTTTCCGGCAGTACAATATCATCCATCCCACCATGGAATATTTTCATATTCAAATCTTTAAATTTATCAATATTGGCGGTCATTACCTGATCTGTAGGAGCGCAGACCGAGGCTACTGCTGCAAACATTTCGGGATGTTCCATCGCCAGCTTCAGAGTTCCCCATCCTCCCATAGAAAGTCCGGTCAGATAGATTCTTGAAGCATCAATTTTATATTTTTTCTGAATTTCTTTTATCAAATTATATACGGTAACGGTATCCCACCAGGTATCTGCAGGGCATTGCGGAGCGAGGATGGCAACGGGTTCCTTGATCAGATTTTTATAGGTGAACGGGCTATGTGCTTTCACCAGTTCAAGATTATTTCCTCTTTCTCCGGAACCGTGAAGGAAAACGATCAACGGAACATTTCCTTTTGTATTCTGGGGATAATCCAGGATATAGGACATTTCTTCCGTTCTTTTAATTTCTGTATTAAGTTCACCTTTTATTTCCTGGGCATTCATTTGTAAAGAAAATGGAAGGAATAAAAGGGGGATATATTTTAGTTTTAATTTCATAATGCTATTAGGTTTTGGCTAAAGCCTTTGGATTTGGTTTTTATTTATTTTAAACGGGCTAAAGCCCGTTTCCATTGAATATCTAGCTGCATATTATTTTTTTTGCAGATAAGTAGATTATTAGGTCCAAACTATCTGCTAAAATCTGTATTATCAACTGAAATCAATGAGTCTTATTTGAATTATTTTATTCCATATTTTGCAGATTGAAAACTCAGTTTCTTAAGTCCCTGCTGAATTTCCGGGGCATTCATGAACAGTTTCCACAGAAATCCTGTTCTGTAGTTTTCGATCATTGGCGCTATTGTTCCCTGGTCGATGGCCAGGTATCTTGGTGTAAACCAGTTGTTATAATTGATGGACGTTGCATCATAAGGTCCTGCCTGCCCTATGAATTCCGGTTTCTGGGTATAGATAAATCTCAGAAAGTTCATCGATTCTTTTGGAGTATAGGGGAAACTGCTCAGTGCAGCTGTAGGAGTGATCACTCCGTTATCATTACTTGGCATATGCGCTGTGTATCCTGTACTGCCGTCTTCATTTCTTGTATATCCGGCCGTTAATCCCCAATAGTTCTGACCATAGCCTTTCCATTGTTTTGGATTCTCAACACAGTATTTATAATCAATTAATGTATGATTTTTATTGAGGTCAAAATAATTTTTCACCAGTTTATCGGACAGCCCTGTAGGATCAAGCCCGATATATGAATATTGTGCCCAGAATAATGGCCCGCCATATTCTTCGGCATAATTGTGTTTTACATACAGTGGTAATCCGTATTTTGTTTTGTCTGTAAGGTAGGTCCCGTTTCTGGTCCAGCCTTTATAGTAAGTTTCTGCATCGATAGAATGTGTAGGTGAAGATGCGGCTAAAATATATGTGATCAGGCATTCATTATACCCTTCCAGAGGAAAGTTCATTTCCCACTGATATTCCGGTGACCAGTGCCAGTAAAGGACTTTTTCACCTCCTTTTGTATACCAGTTCCACTGGATTCCCTTCCATAACTGATCACATTTTTCTGCTAAAGCTTTTTCTTCTGCATTACCATTTTTAAAGTATTCACGGACCATGAGAATTCCTGAGGTAAGGAACGCTGTCTCTACAAGATCTCCGCCATTGTCTTTCTTCCCAAAGGGAACTGTTTTTCCGGTTTCTCCGTTGATCCAGTGTGACCATGCTCCTTTGTAGCGGTCAGCTTTTTCAAGAAAATTCATCATATGAGAAAGCCTTTTTACGGCTTCCTGTCTTGGGATAAATCCTCTTTCTACCCCCACAAGAATGGTTGCCAGTCCAAACCCTGACCCTCCTGTGGTGATTACATGTTTATCTTTATCAGGATAAATATTATCTTCATGATACCGTTCTCTTCCCAGCATTGATTTAGGTTCTGCATAATCCCAGAAATATTTCAGGGCATCTTTCTGTACTCTGTCCATAAGCTGCTCATTGGTAATATTGCTTTGTACGGCTTTATTCTCTGTAATTCCCTGTTTTGATACCTGGGTATTCTTACAAGAGTATGCAAAAAGCATAGAGGTAGTGGCAATTGATAATACGATCCTTTTCATGATTTCTTTTTTACCTGATTTTACTAAAAGAAGAGGAGAACTTTCATTCTCCTCTAAAGTTTATTTTATATTTAATATCCCGGGTTTTGAGCCGATAAGCCGCCAGCTTCCATAATAAAATCCTGAGGAAGTGGGAATAGCTCATGTTTTCCTACCTTGAATACTTTACCTCCATCAGCAGCCATAGCAGCTTCTGCCTGACCGGTTCTTACCAAATCAAACCATCTGTCATGTTCGAAAGCAAGCTCTAATCTTCTTTGCTTCCAGATATCCAATCTTACGTCTGCTTGAGAAGAAGCAGGAGTGTTTCCGATATTAGCTCTGTTTCTTACCTGATTCAGGAAAGGAATAGCGGCTGAAGTTTGTCCCAGTTCATTCATTGCTTCAGCTTTGATCAGTAGAACTTCTGCATATCTTAAATAACGGATATTTACATCTGTTGAGGCCTGATCTCTATAATTAGACGAATATGCTTTGTAGTTATAGAATTTGTTTTCTGTATTAGGCCCCACATAATACCCATCATATAAAGTCATATTTCTATGAATAATTGTAGCGTCTCTTCTTGAATCTGTTGCAGAGTAAGCGTCATATAAACCTTGTGTAGGTGTTGCAAATCCCCATCCCCAACCAGTAGTTCCACGGGCACCTTGTACCTGGCTATATTGCTGGATTGCTCTTCCACCTGTACCGCCTGAACCATTAATTTCGAAGATAGATTCAGCATTATTTTCTCCGGAAACTTTATAAATATCCTGAAAGTTTGGCGTAAGTGAATATCCTGTAACCAAATTAGTTTCATCTACAGCTAACTGCCATTTTTTCTGATAAAGATATACCTTGGCCAAAAGCGCATGAGCAGCTCCTTTTGTAGCTCTCTCTCCTCCTGTTCTTGTTGGCAAGACTTCTGCTGCTTCTTTAAGGTCTTTTTCTATAAAGGCATAAATCTCTTCTTTTGTTCTTCTTGTAAGGGCCATCGCTTTATCAGCCTCAACTCCTGTTACCGGAACATGGTCCACCAAAGGAACGCCTCCGAAAGATCTTACTAATGTAAAATACATGAACGCTCTTAAAAATTTAGCTTCTCCGGCTAATCTATTACGTAATTCAGGATTGGCTTTATCCAGCTGAGGAAGATATTTCAAAGCTTGATTACATCTATTGATTCCCTGATAATTGGAAGCAAACAGTTCTTTAAAAGATGGAGTGGCGGCAGTGAAATTCAAAGCATCTAAAATATCTTTATCCGACCCAGAATCACTTGCACTGGAACCTTTATCAGCATCATCAGAAACAATGGATGTTACTCCTATCCAGGCAAATGTGCTCATATTCCAATCCAGAAACTTAGCATAAATAGCTGTAACTAAACTATTAGCACCTTCGTCATTATTATAAATTTCACCAAGTGCAGATTCAGGAATAGCTTCTGTAGGTGATACATCAATAAAGTCATTACTACAACTTTGATTTACAGTTCCTAAAACAAGAAATGCCGCTGCTATAATATATTTTTTCATTTTTTAAAAGTTTAGGTTAATACCAAATACAAAAGATCTCAATGTAGGATAAGCATCCAATTCTACTCCTGCTCGTTTATACGGATCTCCTTCCGCAGTAGTATCTGTAGGATTGTATCCTGATAATTCAGAAGAATATCCTGAATATTTTTGGAAAACAACAGGATTGATTGCGCTTACGTACAGTTTAATTGATTTCATGTAATCTGTTACATTTTTAAATGTATATCCTACTGAAATATTATTGATTCTGAAATAATCGCCATCTTCTAAATAGAATGTGGATGCAACCGGAATATTTGCAGGATTTACAGGATTTGCTGCATTTACATTGTTAGGTGTCCAGAAATTGTTAGCAACAGAAGCCTCTACATTTTCACCTCCATTTCTTTGGGCTTTTTTACCATTATATACTTTAAATCCAAAAGCTCCATAGCCGTTAAGGGCAAAATCCCAGTTTTTATAAGACATAGAAATATTTACTCCTAATGTAGATTTTGGAATATAAGAATCAAAGAAACGTCTATCCTTTCCATCTACCGTGCCATCGTTATTAATGTCTTTGAATTTCAGGTTTCCTTTTTCATCATAACCATCTACTTCATATAAATAGAAACTACCTAATGCATATCCTACCGCTGAAGCATTGAATATTTTCGTATCCACTCCGTTTCCAAGATTTCCTCCTACAATTTGAGAGACAGGTTTAGAAAGATTCATGCTTGCAAGTTTGTTTTTATTATAAGAATAATTGGCACCAACAGAATATGTAAAATCCTGTCCTATTTTATCTGCCCAGTTTAGACTTACCTCAAAACCTTTATTAACAACACTTCCCATATGAGAATAATTCAATTCAGAAATTCCTGTTGTCATATAAGGCACAACGCCTAAAATCAGGTTTTTCGTTTTCCTGTTATAGAGATCAAAAGTACCTGTTAGTCTGTTATCCAAAACGCCAAAATCTAATCCTAAAGAAGATTCTTCGGTAACTTCCCAGCCTAAATCCGGATCATAGCCTTTGTTTATTGTAACCCCGTTACTTACAGGGGAACTTCCAAATGCATAATTATAAGTAGCACCAAGTGAAAGTGGCAAATAATTTAATGGTACAGTTTGATTACCTATTTTACCCCATCCTCCTCTAATTTTCAATAGATTAAAGAAGCCATCCTGCATAAAACTTTCCTGAGAAATGATCCAACCAGCTCCAAACGATGGGAATGTTCCCCACTTGTTACCTGCAGCAAACTGAGAAGATCCGTCTCTTCTGATGGTTCCGCTTAGTAAATAACGGTTCATAAATTTATATTGAAATCTTCCAAAGTATGAAATAGTAGTATTTCTATTTCCTTTTATAGATTCGATAGCCTTTGTATCTCCTTCACTAAACAAATCACCATAATAATCTACTCCGCGGAGATTCCAATAATCTTTTGAAATAGGAACATTTTTTCTATTAATAATCAACGTTTCAAGACCATCTTTTACAGAAGCCTCTGTACCTGCTACAATTTCAATATCATGTTCGCCTATCTTTTTTGTATAGGTTAAATAGTTATTAAGCAACCAATTATAATAAGTTTCATTTCTATTTGTCAATCTTGTTTTTGGTGACGTGGAAGAATACATACTTTCCGTTCTCATCGGGTCACTATCCAGCCAGAATGCTCTGGAATTTACAAAATTATAATATTTGTAATTACCGTATTCTCCACTAAACTGCGAAGTAAACTTTAGGTTTTTAACGATATCAATATCCAACTTAAGCCCACCTTGCAATAAAAAGTTTTTTCCTCTTTGATTATCATAAGCGAGCTGCATAACAGGATTTCCTACATTATTAAACCTTCCTCCTTCATAACTAATATCTCCGGTTGCCTTATTAAAAATAGGTTGTCCATATTTACCATTCGGATAGTATACGGGTACTAATGGAGACTGCTTATAAGCATTAGTAAAGACTCCAAATGATTTAGGGGTATCATTTGTAAAAGTAACACTTAGTGTCTGTGCAAGTCTAATTCCTTTTGTTATCCTAAACTCATTGTTAGTTCTTATAGTACTTCTATTGTAATTGGTTCCTTTAAGAATAGACTGCTCATCATAATTACTTAAACTCAAAAAGTATTTTGCCGCTTCAGAGGAACCGGAAATGGAGAGATTATGTTGGTTATAAACACCTGTTCTTGTAATTTCCTTAAACCAATCTGTATTATAGGGTTGATTAGGATTCAGATAATCACTTTTAGAGCCTGCATTATTATAGTTTGCAAATTCTGAGGCATTAGCCATCTTTATTGTTTTTAACGGGCTTCTAAAGCCAACTAAACCATCATAAGAAACACTTAATTTTCCTCTACCTGATTTTGTAGTAATGATAATAACTCCATTGGCAGCTCTATTACCATAGATAGCTAGTGCCGCAGCGTCTTTAAGCACATCATAAGTAAGTATATCATTTGAATTAATATTATTAATATTATCCGTAAACATGCCATCAACTACATACAATGGTGTTCTCCCTCCTAATACAGTACCTAATCCTCTAATCATAACAGTGGGTGTAGAACCGGGTGCGTCTGAAGCTATTACCTGTACCCCTGCTGCTTTCCCTTGGATAGCCTGTGATGCATTTAATACTTTTGTTTTTGTCACCTCTTCTGCGCTGATAGAACTAACCGATGTTGTATTATCAACTTTTTTACGGCTACCATACCCAATCATAACTACCTCATCAATTTTCTGAACTTTGGTAGAATCTGGTGTAACCTGCGCATTGACGTTCATACCGAAGTACAGAACAGCAATGAGACATGAATACTTTAAATTACTTTGTTTCATATAGTTTCAATTTATTCAAATAATCAATTTTTAAGGATGCCTTTATTGGAGTTATTTTAAAATCTCAAAAAAAGACATTAGCCAAAAATAGGAAAAAAATTGAATCATGTTAAAATATCTTAAAAATTTAAAAACAATTGCCATTTACTGAAAACAAAATGAGAAATACTCACTTTTTATAAAATTACATTTAAAATAACGATGAATAATCCATCATATCTCTAATCACTAAATCGCATTTTTAGCCTAAAAAATCACCAAACTACACGTCTGAATTTAATATTTTGTTAATATAGAGAATAGTATTTACCTTTGGTGCGGTTTTTGAAAAAAGCAATAGAGAAAGTAATAAAAAATATCAATGAAAAAATATATCATTGCAACGGCTCTGATCATTGGAACCGGAGCAGTTATCACCACTACCGTACAATCCTGTACTACCCTTGCCACAAGCGACATGGGACTCTCCATTATCAAAAGAATGCTTTTGAACGGCATTGATAAAGGAGCTGGAATTTACGGAAACAAAGATGCCTTCCTGCAAAATAACATGGTGGACAAAGCCCTTCCAAAAGAGCTTAGAGACATCAACTCTATGCTGGAAAAAGTATCTCCTTCTCTGGTAGCCAAAGAAAGAGATTATATTGCGCAGGCAGCTGTGTATACCGTCAATATCTCGAAACCGATACTACAGGGCGCTGTAAACAGCCTGAATGCACAAGATGTAACAAGAATTATACAGGGAACCACGGCGACCCAGATCCTGAAAGAAAAAACATCACAACAGCTTATTGCAGCCATCACCCCTAAAGTGGATGAGAAGCTGAATGAGTACGGAATTGTAAAAACAATCAATACCGCATTAGCAGGCAATAATTTTCTTGGTAACCTTTTAGGAGGAAATAAAAGCACAGTTAATTCCGGTGGATTGAGTCAACTTGCCTCTGAACAGCTGGTAAACGGACTGTTCAACATTATCGAAGATTATGAGCACCAGAACTCAAAATCCCTGCTCGGGCCATTTGGAAAATAAGAAAAATTTCGCTATATTTATATTATATTAATAATTGCAGATGGATATATTACAAGGAAATCAACACGCTAGCCCTGAGGATTTTTATAAGTCCTTAAAGGAAAAACTGGAGGATCATCATGATTTTCCGGAGGATTATTTATTTAAATTTATTATTCCTACAGACCAGACAAAGCTTACAGAAATTTACAGAGTTTTTGATGGTATAAAATTTACATTGGGAAATCGCGAAAGCAAAAATGGAAAATACACAGCCTGCAACATCAGTGCATTTGTACTGGATGCCAACCAGGTAGTAAATATCTATAAAGAGGTAGCCAAAATAGAAGGCGTTATTCTCCTGTAAAAACAAAACCGTTTCATCATCATGAAGCGGTTTTTTGTTGATTGACTTTTAAAAAGTAATTCTTCAGCATTTTTACTCTCTTACTCAAAGACGAACTTTATTGATAAGAAAAAACAATTCAATGAAACAACTAATCCAATCAATAAATATTATTTTATTAATATCATTAATTAATTGTGCAAATCAGAATAAAAATGAAAATAGTGGAAAAATTTCAACAAGTACAACAAAACAGCAGAAAATCGAAAAAGTACAATTAAGAGAAGAAACAAGAGGAGTCAACCGGAATTCTGTTTTCACCCCTACCTTTAAAACAGCTATTTCCAATGGCGATTCTACAAGATCTGCCATGAATCCTTCCGAATGGGATAAAATTGCCAGACAGGCAGAAGTTCTTGATCTGTCCAAAATATCAGAGCTCCCATCTCCTACTACGGGCAGATTTTCTGACAGAGCTCTATCTGCAACCCTTATTATCACTTCCGGAGGAACGGTCTACACTTCTGCAACGTTTGATGCCGGCCATCCCCCAAAAGAACTGGAAGCACTATACAATACCATCCAACAGCCAAAAGAAAACCGGAAGAAAACACCTTAAAGATTTGATGTCTATAAATAAAACCCGTCCGTTTTACTGAGTAAAACGGACGATTTTATATCTGTATTAATGATTATTTCTCAATAAAGAATTTTACATTTTCAATAGGTCTTCCCAACATGGCTACTGAACCTTTCACTAAAATGGGTCTCTGTATCAGGGAAGGATTTTCGGCCAGAATTCTGATCCAGTCTTCCTCTGAGTAATTTTTATCTGCATAGTTATCAATATACAGCTTATCCATTTTACGGATGATATGGAAAACGCTTTGATTAAGTTTCTTCAAAACAGTTTTGATCTCCAGAATACTTAGCGGATCCTCAATGATATTAATAATTTCAAAAGGCACCCCATTTTCATCCAGATACTCCAGTACTGCATTTGATTTTGAACAGTTTCCGTTATGTAAGACCTTAACCATCATGATGTAAATATTCAAAAATTAAATTCTATTACACAAATTTAGAAATAAATACGCGGACCATGGTGTTAAATTCTGATAAAAACTGTTAAAACCGCAGTGTTAGTCATCTATTTTAATGAACTCAAGTGTTCCTGTCTTTTCATTGGTAATGACTCTTTTTTTAGCATCAAAATGATCTATTTTAAAGGTCTCGGAAAGATAACTCATATCAATCGTAAGTTTTTTATTATCACCGGACAGGTTCCATTTTCCTTCATTAGATTTCTCCCCGTACAACCGCAGAAATCTGCCGCCATCTAAAAATACCTGATAAGTATCTTCAGGGGTTTTCACAACACCGTCTTTTGTTTCTTTGACCAGCTTCCATTTACCAATCAGTTCTTTTGAAGTTTGTGAGTAAGCAGTCATTCCAATAAAGCTGAATGTCATAAATAATAAAAACTTCATTTGTTTCATGTCGTAGGTTTTGTTAGGTCTCAAAGTTATACATTTTAAGCCATCAAAAACACACAAAACAATATAATTTAATCAATTTTTATTAATAAATAAGTTTTTCAACTAAGAATAACTGAAAATCTATGTAAAATTCCAATTAAAACAAGCCGTGCAATTGTGCTTCAATCTTTTCCAGAATAAACCCGAAATCTTCAGGCTTTTCAACGAAATCAAGGTCATCAACTTCAATGATCAGCAGTTTTCCTTCGGTATAATTGGAGATCCATTTTTCATACTTCTGATTCAGTTTTGAAAGGTATTCAATACTGATGGATGCTTCGTATTCACGTCCTCTTTTGTAAATTTTCTTTACCAGATTAGGAACATCTGACTTTAGGTAAATCAAAAGGTCCGGAGCAGAAACAAAAGACTTCATCAAATCAAAAAGAGATGAATAATTATTAAAATCTCTGTCCGAAAGAAGATTCATATCATTTAAGTTTTCTGCAAAGATGTGTGCATCTTCATAAATGGTACGGTCCTGAATAATGTTTTTACCACTTTCTCTGATCTCTTTTACCTGACGGAATCTGCTTCCCAGGAAATATACCTGCAGTGCAAAACTCCATTTGCTCATATCTGAATAAAAATCCTCGAGATAAGGATTATGATCTACATCCTCAAATTGTGCATCCCAACCGTAATGCTTAGAAAGCATTGTAGTCAAAGTTGTTTTTCCTGCTCCAATGTTTCCTGTAACTGCAATATGCATATTCTTTTTCCTTGTATTTACTGATTAATTGATAAGCTGTTCTACCCCCTGCGGCCTGAACATCTGAAACGTCCCCGATCAGTTTTTCTAAAGTATTCCCCGGAGATTTTCCTACTGTATCATTTCCATTGGGTTTATCTTCAGATTTTTCTGTAGAGGGTACTACAGATTCAGGTTGAATTTCCAGCTGTTTCTGCTGCCTGGTTTTTTTCACTTTTTCAAGGCTGTAAAGATAGAGTTTGTTCCCCTTGATTTCAAAATAAGAAAGGATGTTTTTATCCACAATTTGTGCATCCTGATCATCAAAAATAATCACCAGGCCTTTTTCAGGAACATATTGCGAGATTGAATTATTGGCAATAACCAGGATATTGTCATTCTCTCTTCTGAATCTTTTTCCGTTATCTAAGGGAGCTTCAAAGAGTTTTTCGAATTTCAGGCTGTAGATTCTGACATGTTTTCTCGTCAGCACATAGACTTTACTTTCATACACCAGCAGATCTGTCAAATCCTCAAAACTGATGTCAAACGGAAATGAATTGATGGTGGTATCATTTCTGAAGTTATACTGTATCAGACGTTTTGTACTGTCATCCAACAGCCACAGCTGCTGCAGATCTTCTGCATAAGCCATCCTGATAAAACCAAATTTCTGTTTAAAATCAATCCGCTGAATTTCGTTCATATTCTGATCCACGAACTTCATTTCCTGTGCATTTTCTGAAAATAAAGGAACATTCAGAGGATTTTGTACGGTTTGTACCTTATAAGGAACGGTAAGCATCATTTTCCCAATCTGTTTCCCTAAGGAATCATATTTGGTCAGACTGAAGTCTTTATTTTTATAGATATACAGATTTCCGTAATCATCGGCAAGCATATCTTTGGCTTCCTTCAGTTTCAAAGTATCCAAAGGAAAAACATTCTGCCCGAAAGCGGTACAGAAAAGGAAAAGAAATAGTATGTTTAAAAACTTCACTCTGCTTTTTTAATGTGGTCAATATACTGAAAAATAATTTCATCCAAAAGGCTGCCAAAGTTAATGCAATTATCTTTAAAACAGAATCAGGCTACACAAAATTTCGATACCTTTTCAAATCATTCAATTTAAATTCTTATTAAAATAGCGCTCCCAAGGGAACGCTATTTTTTATTTATAAAAAGTATTTGCTATTATTTGATCTGAACTTCGTAGATCTTTGGCCAGTTTTTACCTGTAACCAGCATATTTTCTCCTTTGAAGGCAACTCCGTTTAATACATCATCGCTTCCTTTGGTATTCTGCTTGGCAATCTCTGTGAAGTCAAATGTACCTACTACTTCTCCATTGGCAGGATTGATCTTTAAGATGATAGGTTTTTGCCATACATTGGCATAGATAAATCCGTTGTGATATTCAAGCTCGTTCAGCTGGTCATAGGCCTGTGTGCTTCCTGCAACAGCAATGTATTTGATCACTTTTGAAGGATTAGCAACATCCAGGAAATAAAGTAGTTTACTTCCATCAGATGCAATCAGGTTTTTTCCGTCATACGTCAATCCCCATCCTTCACCTAACACGTTAGGATAAGCAAATTCTGAAAGCAACTTTAGTGAGCTTTTGTCATACACATATCCTTTTTTACTTTGCCATGTCAGCTGGTATACTTTGTCACCCACAATCGTACTTCCTTCAGAGAAATCTTCTGCTGCCTGTTTGGTAGAAGCTAACGGAGTGGTTGTTCCCAATGTATATTTCAGGATCTGAGAAGAACCGTTCTGCCCATCACTCTCATAGATCGTATTTCCTTCTACCTGGAATCCCTGTACAAAGTTTTTAGGATCATGAGGATATTCTGCGATAATCTGATACGCAATATTTTTTTCAGGATTTTTTGCAAATACATTGATTGTCGCATCCTGATTAAGCACTTCCCCTCCTTTTGTTTTGATATTGAAAGTAACAGCATTGTCTCCCAGCGTAAAGAACTTAGGATCAACCGTTAAATCTGTAGTTTCTTTATCTCCGAAGCTAATGCTCACGCTTTCTGCATTTTCTGTTACCTCTTTCGGAAGTTCTAGTTTATCCCCGAAATGATACCCTTTCGCTTCCATTGAAGTGTTATAGGTATTTAAAGTATCGAGAATCTCTTTACTTTTGTTACAAGATGCTAATAATAAAATTGCTGCGAAACCCGCTATTATATTTCTTTTCATTGATTTTCTAAATATTTCCCCAAAAATAGCAAATTTTATTCCGTATTGCCAATAGTATCTATTTGTTCACCAAATTGTAGTATATAACCGTTGTTATCATAGATGGCAAATTCCCGCATTCCCCATTCAAAAGTTTCGATCTCATAGCAGATTTTAGCTTTTGTTTTAAGGTCTTCCCAAAGCTTATCCACTTTATTTACATTAAAATAAAATGAGCCACTAAATCCGATTGCTGCTGGTTTTTCATGCTCATTAGGTTGGGATAGCATCAGGTATACCTCATCTTTACGAAGCGAAGCCCATTGCCAGTCATCATTTCTTCCCATTAGAGTAAAGCCGAGAATATGTATATAAAATCCTATTGTTTCATCGATGTTCTCTGTCCAGAGGACAGGCCGAATTCCTGTAAACTGTATCATAATTTCTGTAATTCAAAAGTGTTTCTGTGGATTTTCATATTAAGAGAAATCCAGGTCTCTGTGTCAATCTTAGCTTCTTTTCTGATGTCAGGATCAATGGTGAAGCCTACTTTTTTATAACATTCAATAGCGCCGGTATTCCAGTCGTACACATTCAGTTCTGCTGTTTCTTTATCAAAATGGTTAAAACCGTACTTCAACAGTTCTTTCATGACTTTCTTTCCATATCCTTTTCCTCTGTTATTTTCATCCCAGATCAGAATTCTTCCCAGTAGGAATGTTTCTTCTTTTAAAAAGATCTGTGCATGGCCAATTATATTCTGATCCGCCTGATCCATAATTTTGAATAGTGTTCTGTCCGGATCGGAAAGATCTCCTTCCAGCTGACCAACAGTGAGAGGAAAGTGATACATGGGACCTGCAAACTGGAGAAGCATTTTTTCATCTTTTATTTTGGAAATCAATACTTCAGCATCGTCTATTGTAAAAGGCTGCAATTCAATCATAGGATTATTTTTCTAAATACTCTTTTAAACTTTGGCCGATGATTGCATTCCAGCCTCCTGTAAAACTTTTTCTTGAGAAACCTTCTCCCAGATCTTTAAAACTGTCAATTCCTTCATGAGTTAGCTTCACTACTGTTTTATTGTCTTCCGGGATTAATTCCCAGGTTACAATCGTTTTTTTATCTGAAAAATCAGGGTAAGTCCAGGTATGTTTTAATTTTTCATTCGGGATCATTTCCAGGATTTCACACTGATGATGGTATTTGTTTTCTCCTCCCGGTTCATAGAAGTTGAATTGTTTTCCAACTTCCGGTACAAAATCCTGAATATCGAAATACCAGGATTTCATTTCTTTCTTATCCGTCAGTGCCTTCCATACCTCCTCAGGCAATGCATTTATTTTGTACTGAACAATGATTGGTGTATCCATATATTGTTTAAGTTTTAATACAGCATCAAATTATTAAATTACAAAAGTCACAAAAGTTTTTAAACATTCCCGTTATTTTGGCTTAAATTCTTTTGTGACTTTTTTTCGACTTTATTGTCAGTTTATCTTTTATCCATGTGAGAATCCAGTGATCTTGGCTTCATCAAAATCGAGCTGCATTTCAATGGTTCTCATGACATGATCATCAAATATTTTCTCTCTTTTCATTCTGTGCAACTCATTTCTCTGTGCCTGAATGATCTGGCGAAGAACATCTTTATTCTGATTAATAGCCGTCACATAATCTCCTGTGGAAGCCATGCATTGAGCTTTATCAGCCATCAACATCATTTCATTCTCCAGTTTATGTTTCTGATGGCGCACCAAACTGTTGCTTATTGCCAATTCAGAGAAATCATTATCCAGCTTGTGCAATGCCGTTTCTTTCAGCTTACGCATCAGAATCACTTCCTGTTTTTCTTCCGGCAACTCACTTCCGGCATCCTGAATATTCAGCATCTTAAGGATTGGGCTCAATAATAATCCTTGCCCCACCAAAGTGATCAATATAATAACGAAAGTTACGAATAAAATAATATTCCGGTGTGGAAATGCATCTCCATTAGGCAGAAAAGCAGGAATAGACAATGCTGCTGCCAACGAAACGACACCTCTCATTGCCGCAAAACTGATGATGAACGGTTCTCTCCAGTCTGGTTTAGGAACTTTCAACCTCAATTCTTTGGAACAAAGTCTTGGGAAATACATTAATGCATAGCTGTATAATATTCTTGTACCGATGATCGCTCCACCAATGACCACACTATAGAATATTCCGTCAGAAATGGTATATTCTTTCATTCCTTCTACAACGATAGGAAGTTCAAGACCAATCAGGATAAAGATGATGGTGTTCATCAGGAAGATCAGCACACTCCATACATTTCCGGACTGAATTCTTGAGGTATGGCTTAAGTAGCAATGTGAGTTGTAAGACATCAGCAATCCGCCTGCAACCACTGAAAGCACTCCTGAAAAATGAAAATGCTCTGCTCCTACATACATAATGTAAGGGACAATAAGGGTGATAACGGTATCAATATTGGAGTTGGTAGGAATAAGTCTCAGCAATGCTCCAAACAGGAAACCGACAGCTACTCCTACTGCAATTCCCCCAATAGCCATGGTAAAGAAATCCTGAACGGCATCTCTCCAGATAAACTGTCCGGAAATCACTGCTGCCAGAGCAAATTTAAAGACAATTAAACTGGATGCATCGTTGATAAGGCTTTCTCCTTCCAGAATATTGGTAATCTTTTTAGGGATTTTCATATGTTTCAGGACTGAAGTGGCTGCCACGGCATCAGGTGGTGAATTGACTCCACCCAAAAGGAATCCCATGGCTACTGTAAGCCCGGGAATAATGGAAGATGAAAGATAAGCTACCACGATTGACGTCAGGAATACCAGTCCGAAAGCCATAGAAAAGATCTGTTTTCTCCATTTATGAAAATCCTGCCATGAAGTGAACCATGCGGCTTCAAACAAAATAGGCGGCAGGAAGATCAGGAATACAAGATCAGGCTCTATTTCTATCCGTGGCATTCCCGGAATGAAACTGATCAGCAACCCTGCAATCACAAGAAAGATCGGATAAGCCACCTTCAGCTTCTGCCCGATCATCACCAATATCATTACCGACAGTAATACAACAATGGATATTATAACATAGCTGTGAATCATTTTGATTAAGTTTTTTTAAGTATTATTTTTTTGAATTAAATAAGATTTGTTTTATTTCATGTGAATCTGCGGATTGAAACCCAATAGACAAAGTCTTTTAATTCCTGTTTTTAAAAAAATTTAAAGGACAATATTATTTTTTGGAGTGATGGCCGGCGGAAGGTCAGTTTCGTCCAGCATATCTCTCATATCAATTTCTATGGTACGGCTAATCTGGGTGATAGGAACGTCATTCGGGCTTCCTTCAAAAGGGTTTACGGAAGCTTCTCCTACACTGTCTAAGGTATGAAAGCACCAAGTCACCAGTAATGAGAAGGGAATGTTAAACCATAATGTCCAACCTTCAAGTGCTGTTCCGTCTCCCAACTTATCAAGCTCTTTGATAAGTCCGAACGGTACGAAAAGAATAAACAGTAATAAAAGATAAGTGGTAATGGAAGAAAAGTTTCTCGGGTAAGGAAAGTTCTTAATTCTTTCGGCTTTCCCCTGATCATCTGTAAATTTTACCAGCTGCTGGTTGATTTGCGTCCATTGAAAATCATTAATTTCTCCTTTCTCGTAAATTTCAGCAAGTTCTTTGCTTTGGCTGGCCATCAGTTGGGTCGCTCTGTTTTTTTTGCTTAGAATATACTGAAGTTCATTTTTCGAGAGGTATTTCTTCAATTCTTCATCCAGTTGAGTCAATCTTTCCGGAATATCATATTTCTTAGAGTATTCATCAAATTGGGCAGTCCCCATATTTTCCCAGGCTCTCGGTTCACGAAGCTGAAATCTGAGCGCCGTAAGCCATGCATAATGCCTAAGAAACATTTCTTTTACTTTTTGAGGATTTTTTGAGGTCAGAGCATCTCGCAAAATATATCCAAAACTACGGCTATCGTTAATAATAGCACCATAAATCTGTCTTGCTTCCCAAAGCCTGCTATAACTGGCATTATTCTTAAATCCTACAATGAAAGCAACAGCTGTTCCCAGAATCGCAATGGGCTGCCATGGGATCGAGAGGAATTTCCATCCTAAAAAATACAGCACGGTAGGAATGGCTGAAAATATTGTTAAAACATAAATACTGCGGCGTGTCCAATTCGCAAATTCGCGTGCGCCAAATCTCTTTCCTGAATGCATATTGTGTTTATTTAATTTTTTTGGATTCTTTGTTTACAAAATAACAATTTTCATTTTCAGCATCACATTCAGCAAAAACTGTTATGATTAATTCCGGGTGAATGGAATATTGTTGTAAAAGCCAATCTGGATCTGTCCCCGATTCTTGTTTTCCTGAAGCTGATTCATATATCCTGCTTCGATTCTCATATTTTTATTGATCACATATCCCAACGCTCCATATACCCGGTTTCTGTCGAAAACAGGACTGTTGAAGTGCAGAAATATTTCGTTGTAAACGGATGCATACAGTGTTTTGGGCAGCATTTCTTTCTGAGTGATCGGAATATTCAATCCCAGCATATAACGGAACCTCATCCTGAAATCATCTTCCAGGAAACGTTCTTCTAAACGGTAACGGTGCTGAAGGTTGAAACGGCCGAACTTCTGTTTTGTAATAAATTGCTGGAAGATCCTGTGCTCCACATTTTCTCTTTTTTCCCCATTTACATAAGGCTGACTCAAAATAAAACCATAGCCCAGCAAAACATTATTATTGTTTTCAGTCAGGTCATATCCTATCCCGGTACGGATCAGAAGCTGCTCCAGATCTCCAATTGCATCAAAATTCCTGTACTGGATCTCATTATGCCAGTTCAGCTTCTTACTGATCTTATTATTTCCAAAGTACATATACCAGGCACCCAGATCATTTTTTTGTGCAAACGTCAATATGGACGCTAATCCTAATACTGTAACAGCCAGCTTCGTAAAAACCTTTCTCATGTTTATCAATTACTATTATCTATCGTTTTTAACAAAATTAATAATTTAAATCAATAATAACAAACAAATATTGAGTGTCCGTTGAAAAGAGTTTTTGAGCGTTATAGTCAGGAGGCCCCCAATCTTCTATAGCTTTTATCCGGGAACTCGTTCTACCAGTATTTCTTTTCCTTCTTTATCGAAGTACATACAGGTCATGGCATTGAGGTCCATCTTCCATCCTTCCACTCCATTTTCAGCACAGTCGTTACAGAAGGTCATATAATCTGTGCCTCCCTGCTGATGAAGTTTTAATCTGGTTTTAAAATGTTCAGGATCGGCTGTATCAGAAATGATAAGCCTATTGTATTTGCTTCCGGTATGCACCGACTGGTGATTGCTGTCGAAATATTCTGTATTTCCGTCAGAAACATAAGTGGTATAATGGGAAACGCCCAGTCTTTTTATAGCCTGGATATATTGAGGGAAGTCTGCTCCGCTCTTTACTTTTTGATGTTCTGCTGTAATTGCTTTGATTGTAAATTCCATCTTTTATATTTTCTTTCGTTAGTCTTTTAAGTTCAATATGAAGACTAATTTAGTCAGAAAATATCAAATAAAATTTAATCGAATCTGTCTTTTAGATAGTGGGTGTCTACAATTTTGCTTTCGATGGCATACACCACCAGTCCGGCTGTATTTTTGGCGCCGGTTTTCAGAAGTAGGCTGTTGCGGTGTCCTTCTACGGTTCTGGAACTTATAAAAAGCTGGTCTGCAATTTCCGGGGTACTGTATTGCTGACAGATGAGTTCCAATACTTCTTTTTCTCTTTTGGAAATATGATTGGCATCAAAAATACTGGATACTTTCTTTTTGGGCTCTGTCAGATTCTGATGTAAGGCTTCCATCACTTCTGTATTATAAAAAAATCCTTTCTGGTGTACTTCCCGGATGGCATTGAGCAGGTCTGCTGGGCTTGAATTTTTTTTGAGAAATGAACACGCCCCGGACTGAATCATATTCACCACAAAGGCTTTTGTATTGTAGCTGGTAACGGCTATAATTTTAATCTGAGGGTATCTGATGTGAACCTGTTTGGTGGCTTCCACTCCGTTTATTTCGGGCATATTGAGATCCATCAGGATAACATGTGGCAGCTCTTCAAGAGTGGGGAGTGCATCCAGCAGTTCTTTTCCGTTACTGAAATCACGCACCAGCACAATGTCTGTTTCTCTTTGCATCAGCAATGAAATTCCCTGACGAAATAGCGCTTCATCGTCTACGATCATCAGGCGAATGGTATCTTTTTCCATTTTATTATCAATTAAAAGGTGAATTCTACAATAATGCCTTTGCTGTTTTCACTTTCTATCTTTAATGTACCATTGATAAGTTCTACCCTGCTTCTTATATTTCGTAGTCCCAATCCACCTTTCATCATGTCCTCATTGAGACTGAATCCTTTCCCATTATCTTTATAAATACATGTATTTTTTCCATCCTTTCCTTTAAATACAATGTCAATCTGTGTACTCTCCCCGTGTTTAATGGAGTTATTGATCAATTCCTGAAGTATCCTAAAGATATGCAAATTTTTTTCATCTTCAGCTTTTGCAAAGTACAGATTGTTGGCATAGGAAACCTGTACGGTTTTAGACATATTAATTTCTGAGCACAATGCATCTATCGCGGCGTGTAATCCAAATTTTTCGAGAACCGGAGGAAGCAGGTCGTGAGAGATCTGCCGGGCACTTTCTGCTGTGGTATTTACGAGATTAATGATTTTATTTTTCAGATCGTTGTATTCTACCCTTGTCAGATTGTCAAAATCCAGCAAATGGATATTTAAAGAGACCACGCTCAGTTTTGAACTGATGTCATCATGCAGATCCTGGGCAATTCTTAGTCTTTCTTTCTCCTGAGAACTGATAATCGCATGGGTGAGATCTTTCTCGTACCTGATTTCCAGTTCTTTCTTTTGAAGAAGATTCTTCGTTATTTTTTTATTGGAAAAATAGTAAAATATAACCAACGTTACCGCCAGTAAAGTAAAAGCTAAAAAAGTATAGACTATCGTGGAAATAATTGTATTCTCATTCATTTTGTAAGATCATAACAGTAATTACACATTTTTTCTGCGGGAAGAAAAATATTCTCCCAAAATAAAAAGTTGGTACACAATAAACATCACCACATTGAACACCCATATTTCTTTATGAAGCTTTCTATTCATCACGGTATACAGGTTTCCTGATAAAAATATGACCGTACTGCTTATAAGGTAAAGCAAAAGCCCCAAACTTATATAGTTATATTTCTTCTCAGTATCCAGAATATTGAACAAATGAAACAATGCCAGGATAATAATGGAATAGGATGTCACAAAGATCTCAAACAGGTTGAATACATAATACTTTTCCGGATCTATAATGTATTGTACAATAAGCACCAGGGGAATGGTCACCAAAAGGAAGCGTGCTATATTTTTCTGATATTTTTCCGTAAGTATTTCATGAAAAAAAAGTCCCAGCAATACAAACTGAATAATCAGATAATAATGAGAAAAAAACAGATTATTGATCCGCTGGTAATTTAATACATAAAATACGATTTCACATAATAATATCCAGGCCAGGTAACTTATAAAAAATGTATAGGCTCTTCCTGAGCGGAAAAAGCCTATACAGTATACTGCCAGATTGATCAGCAGAATGCCTTTTCCAATTAATGACAATATTTCAATCCAATGATCCAATGATCTTCAGTTTTTTTTAATTAAGCCTCTTCCCACCATCTGGTCATAGAACATACACTTGGGCATGGTGTTGTCATATCATAGATATAATATCCTTTATCATAATCTACCATATCTTCATTAAGTATGTTTACTCCTACGATCAGAAATTTAAACTCTTTATTATCATTGATCGCATTATAACCGCGAAGGTTGATCACGTTGGGATCATCGGTGAATATATCAGCTATATCTTGGGGTGGAATCAGATGTGCTTTGATTTCAGCTCCCGTAATGTCTGTTCTTTCCTGCCAATTGTTTATCCATTTTTTGGCATCTTTCAATGATACTGCATGTTTAGGTAATTCCATAGTTGACTTGTTTTTTTAATGTTATATAATATTAGGTTTGAATCTGATAAGAGTATTTCTCCAAGTTATGAAAAAACAGATTATTTCGCTAAACAAATTTATTTTATTTTCATTTGCTTTCATATCCCATTCTTTTATTCAAAAATAAAGCAATATGAATAGCTGGGAATGCGTATTTCTACGTGTTTTACTATTCAGAATTTTATACGCTGTTTTCATCTGCTATTTCACCGTTACTTTGGAATATAATGTAAGGTGATCCTCACAGAGAAATTGAACAGACTCCTGACCTCATGATACATTCTATACGTATCTAAAAAACACTAGCTATAAAAATCAATGTCATGAAAAAAATTATCTTTTTTATAATTCTTGCTTTTCTAAGCAATATTGTATGTTTGAGTGCACAGACAAGCACGGTTACTTTTGAAAATGCATCCGGCGGTACCACTTCCTTTACTGATAATGGATATGTTTTCAATATTGTTTCACAGGCCGGAACTTTTAGAATTCAGTCTAATTATCCGAATACCGGATGGAATGGGACAGCCAATGACAACGTCTACATCGACAATACCGGAACAACCAATATCAATTCGCCTTCTTTCAGTGTTAAGAGCACTGCCTCATTCAAGGTATCCAAATTCTGGGTGTTTTTAAGCAATACTTCTTTAAACCAATCTACCTCATCCGGAACTTTGATTATTACCGGGAAACTAAATGGAGTTACCCAATTTACCACCACCAAAACATCAGGTTTTAATACGACATTCAATGCTACGGCGGGAACAACAGGAGTGTATAACGGATTTACCCTCATCGACCTTGCCACCCTTAATAATCAGAATAACAGCAATACGGTGATTGACGAGATCCAGCTGCAATCAACCGGCGGTTATGTTTATATGTGTCTTGACGCGTTTACATGGTCAAAAATTCAGACATTGGGAACTTCAGAAAGTCTGACTCAAGAAAAAGCAGCCATATATCCCAACCCTACTTCCGGAATCTTACATCTCAATTTGGAAAAAAGCAGTAAAATCACTTTATATGATCCATCCGGAAAACCTGTAAAATCAGCAGAAGCTGTAAAAGGTGAAAACAGGATGGATATTACGGATTTACCAGATGGAATGTACCTTATGAAAACGGATATACAAAGCTATAAAATCATTAAAAAGAACTAACCTCAACCCATACAAGTATCCTATAGCAGGTATTGAAAAAACCGACAGAGGTCTGTCGGTTTTTTATATTTTTACATCAAGATAAATTCTATGGATGTTGTTGCATTTTCGCAGGATCATCATAATTAACCATCCAGTTGATCCCGAATTGATCGGTAAACATTCCGAAATAAGCTCCCCAGAAAGTATCTGCCAACGCCATTGTTACCTGTCCGCCTGCAGAAAGACCGTCAAATAATTTACCGGCTTCTTCTTTGGATTCTGCATTGATAGAAATGGAGTAATTATTACCTTGCTTAAAGTTCGATGCCCATTCACCTCCTGTATCACTTCCCATCAATACCGTTTCTTTAGAGATTGGAAGGGAAACGTGCATGATTTTGTCCTTATCTTCTTCAGGCATTTCCTGTCCTTCCATCGGAGGCATTTCTCCAAAAGTTCCGATATAAGGGTATTCACCTCCGAAAACTGATTTGTAGAAATCGAATGCTTCTCTGCAGTTTCCATTAAATGTCAAGTAGACGTTTACTGTTGCCATGATTGTTTTTTATTAGTTAAGTTTTTTAAAGATATAATACCTCAGTCATTGCATTACCTGTGCTGGTCAATCAGGATCATATTTCCATCCGGATCTTTCAGATAGATATGCTCAGGTCCGGAGGTTGTTTCATCCGCGTCTCTGTCAAGCTCCACTCCACTTTCCTTCAGGCGCTTCTGAATGACCCGTACGTCATCAAAAGACTCCAGATTCTGGGCATTTTCATCCCATCCCGGATTGAAGGTCAGCATATTTCCATCGAACATGGCCTGGAAAAGCCCTATCAGGGTAGATCCGTTTTTCATGATCAAATAATTTTGTTCCAAAGCTCCTGCCATCGTTGTAAAACCTAGTTTTTCATAAAATTCTCTGGATTTCTGAAGGTCTTTTACACTTAGACTGAGTGAAAATGCTCCTAATTTCATAAAGTTATTATTGAATTGTTTTAAAATTGAGATTCAAACAGAGCGGTCCGTTTTTACGAATATCTCTTACTGATTTTTCAGTTTGGTTTTAAAATCCAGGGTTCCGTCATAGCTTTTCCAATCCCCGGTCAGTTCGATATATTGTCCTTCAACGGTTTCCGTTTTCCTGTTCCATTTGAAGTTGTAGGTAAATTTTCCTTTCAAAACTCCGGAATGCTTCCCTTTATTCTCCTCAGCCAATTCATATTCTCCGAATATTGTTCCCTGTCTCTTGGCATCTTTATACTTTGAAATGGTTATCTTTCCTTCGAATTTTGAATAATTGGTATCTACCAGAGAATATCCGGATACAAAATATTCCTGATCATTCTTTTTATTCTGCTCAGAAATATTGATCATCAGTTTAAGTTCCTGACCTTTATTCCCGATTGTGCCTATATAAGGTTTACTATTGTTCAGCCAGGTATTTGAAATATCCGGCATCTGAGCCCATGCAAAATGAGCTGTAAAGAGAAAAAGTAATAAAAATTTTTTCATATTGTGATTTTTAAACGCCAAACTGAGCCAAGTGGTGATTCAGATGCTTGGCAAACATATTATTCCATTCTTGAGCATTCAATTTCCCAAAAGAGAAAGACTCTTTACCATCAAAAGCATCTGCCCCCAACTGTTGCGTCTTTTGGATGAAACCGATCAGTCTTGTTTTTTCTTCATGGAAGTTTTTTCTGCCGGTAATTAAAAACTGTGGCGCTGTAGGAGAATCTCTGGGATAGGCTTTCTCTCCTACTACTTTAGACTTTACAAAAGTCTTCAAAATAAATTTTGCAATAGATCCCGGTTTTTTGTGTTTTTCGGGCTCATAGACCATTTCATAGGTGATACAGCAATGTGCCAACATCTGATCTACCGTCATTTTACCCCACAATCCGTGAGTATCTTCTACAAGTCTGTTTATCCTATCAATATAGTTTTGAGCGTCTTTTACGTCAAATACATTTTCCATATACGATCTGTTTTTACTACAGACAAATATATCAGTTTTTTTGATTGATTTTATAGTCGGTGGAAAAAATTGAGAGTTGTTGGTTACTGGATTCGGGTTGCGGGTTTAATGGTTAAATGTGGAGACAAAGGCTAAGAAGTGATATGGAATGTATGATACCGATTTTCGAATTTGCAGGTCTCGGGTGATAGAATATAGAGTTAAGCGATGTGGTTATTTTTTACTGCTATTTTAAATTATTTAACTCAATGAAAACCAAACGTCTAAACACTCATCATTTACTAACCAGAAACTAAAAAACTAGCAGCCAGCAACTAAAAAAAGAAAACTATTCAACATCTTCCTGAGAAGTATTCTCAACCGCAATTTCCTGTGGAGCAGCTTTTTTGAAAATAAACCAAAGTTTGATCTTTAAAGCAATCCAGCCTATCACAGCGTATACCACTAAAAGGATACTCAAATGTTTCAGGTAAGGGAATGTAAGTTCTACTGAACCTTTTTGAATTAATAATATTTTGAAAGCCTGTAAAAAAGGGGTCAGCGGAATAATATTAGCGATAAACTGAACGAAAGCAGGCATCGCATTCAAAGGCCATGTAAAACCACTGATAATGAAAGCCGGTGAAGCAATAACCATAAGGATCTGCGTAGCCTTCAATGCATCAGGAATCAGAATACTGATAAATACTCCCAAAAATGAGACCGATCCTACAAAAACGGCTGTCAGCAAAATAAAATTGAGTATTCCTTCCGGCATCGGAACATGGAAAATCATGTGCATAAAGTAATAAATACCTACAATGAGAATAGAAAATACCCAGATAGGAATTACTTTTATGAGCATGGTTGGGAACGCCCATTTTTTCATTTTCAGGTATTCTTTAACGAAGGAACCTCTTTCAAATTCTGCCGCAAAACTTACCGCCATTGCCAACAGGATTACCTGCTGTAAAACTACCGCCAGCATTGCCGGCCACATAAAGATCAGGTAGTTTCCGGTGGTATTGAAAAGGGTAATATAATTGGCTTTGAAAGGCTCGTATTGGGTAGCCGCCTTTGCTGCAGGCATTCCTGCTTTCTGTAATGCTTTGATGGAAGCTCCTGCAGAGAATGTTCCTATGGTAAGCTGAAGTGCTTTGGAGGCAAAATTGGCTGTTAAAACGTTTCCAGTATTGATGTAAACATTCAGTTCCGGATACTTTTTCTGAAGCATATCACCTTCAAATCTGGAAGGAATAATCACTACCGCTGCCGCTTCATGCCTGATCACTTCGTCTTTAATACTCAGTGGCTCCTGTAAATATCTGATGATTTTGATGCTCTTATTGTCATCCAACATCTCTGTCAACTGGTTAGACAAAGGGGTATTGTCTCTGTCGATTACCAGTACAGGTGTATTTTCAACTTTTCCGCTTTTATAGACAAACCCCAGCAAGGTTGCATAAAATACCGGTGCCAAAAAGAACACGGTCCTTAAGGTAGAATTGCCTATAAAAAGTTTAAACTCACGTTTTAAAAGACGGAAAAATTCTTTCATCTGTATATTTTTATATTATTAATGGCCAGGTGGAACTTAGATTTATTATTCATTTTCATTCATCCATCCTGCTCCATTTCATATTACTTCAGGATAACATTAGCGTTTACCAAAATACTTTTGGCCTTATCCATATCTTTAGGTTTCACTTTGATCTCATAGATCGCATCCTGAAGCTGGTAATCAGGATAAGCAGTGGTAATATCCGCATACTTGGTCAACTGCTTGATGTAGACAATATTTCCTGTCAGGTTTTCTTTATTGTATACCACCTGCATATTCACTTCCTGCCCTTTCTTGTATTTTGAGATTGCACTTTCAGGAATGGTAAATCTGAAATAGGTACTTTCCGGAATATATCCGTTGAACAGGGCAAAACCGGCAGTGGCTAATTCACCCGTATTCAGGCTTATAGTTTCTATTTCCATGTTGTTGGTGGCAATGATGTATCTTTCGGAATAGGCTACATTAGCTTCCTGCAATGCTCCTTTGGCCTGAGATGCCTGCCCTGCTGCCATTTCCACTTTTTCGAAACGGGTTCCTCTTTTTACATCATCCAGTTCTGCTACTACTGCATCGTATTGCGCTTTTGCACCCTGAAGTTTTGCATAAATTTCATCATGAGCCTGTGGAGACATTAAGCTGTCACGGAACATATTATTGGCTCTGCGATACGATTTCTGAGCAAATTCGTACTGTTCTTTCAATCCTTTATATTTAGCCTGCAACTGTCTCATCTGATCTGCAGTCGCTCCGTTCTTAGCCATCTGCTCCTGAGCCGTCGCCGCACTTACAGCGCCCTGAGCCTGTGCTATTTTTGCGGAAACCTCCGGAACATCAAGCTGTGCCAGTGTATCTCCTTTTTTTACGGTCTGACCTTCGGAAACGTATATTTTTAAAATTCTTCCTGTTACTTTAGGAGCAAAAGAGATGACATCCTTTTTGGTTTTTCCTTCAGGGTCTTTGATTTTTTCATCTTTTTTGTCACAGCTCCCCATCAAAAACAGAGCAGCAAAGAGTATAGCTATATTTTTATGCATCATTTTAATTTTTAAGGGATTAAATAAAGTTTGGCAATATCCAGTTCCTGAGTAGACCTCATCAGTTCTATTCCCGCTCTTCTCTGGTTGAAAACGGCATTCTGATATTCAAGTTCAGCAGCTTCAAGGTCATTTTCGGCGTCGATAAGCTGTGAAGATTTGCTCATTCCGTATCTGAATTCCTTTTCTGCCTGTACCAGTGCACTTTTTGCCAATTCTTTTTCTTTAGCCTTCAGGGTAATCTGTGCCGAGGCAATGTTATAATTGGTCTGATTATTAGCAAGATTTAGGGTCAGCTTTTTCAACGCATCCTCTTTCTGGTTCTGCAACACTTCTTTTCCGACCTTGGCTGTTTCTTCTGCATGCTTCCCTTCCTTACCGTCAAAGATCTCCCATTTGAATCCTACTCCAGCTGTAATCAATGGAAATACATTGATATTATTGGGGCTCCAGTCCAGTTTTTTACCTTCATATCCCAGAACAGGAACTGCCGGAATCACATTCTCGGAACTTTTGATACGGTTTCCGTAAAGCCCGATGTAATAAGCGGAAGCCATAAGCTGTACTTTAGGGATCATCCAGGTCTTCTCCGCTTTTATTTTGTAATCTGCTGCAGTGATCCCATGCTCAAGGGCACGGATTTCGGCTCTCTGCTCGATTCCTTTTTCGGGAGAAAGCAGTTCTACAGGTGACAGTACAGGATCAATCATTCTCAGACGTTCTCTGTCTATTCCTGTTAAAATATAAAGCTGGGTAAGAAGCAGTTCTTTTTTTCCTTCGTATTCTATTACTTTGGCATTTAAAGTGGCTTGAGCAAGCTCGATCTTTTTGTGATCATAAGGAGTGATCAGTCCATAGCCTAAGGCTTTGTCTGCGGTCTTTTTATTAATGTCCAGCCTTTTTGTACTTTCATCCAGTACTTTTCTGGACTGGTGAATGAGTGCCAGCTGATCGTAAGCACGGGAAAGAGTTGCCACTACCTCATCCTTAGTCTTCTCTAGCAGAATATCTTCAGACTTTTTCTTTTCCTCTACAGCCTTCTTCAGGTATTTCACCTTACCTCCGGAATACAGGAGCATCTTGGCATCCGCCTTTGCGATCCCCGAAAATCCGGATACATTGAAGTTATTGTTGAAAGCGCCTTCAGGAATATTGATAAAAGGAGCGAGATTAATTTCCGGCGACGTAAGTCTTGCGGTTCCATTGAGGTACCCAGCTTTTCCGCTCAGTTCCAAAGTAGGAAGGAAAATATCTTTCAGCTTATGCTCGTCAAGATCGGTAAGTTTATTTTGGGTAATCTGCATTTTGAGGTTCGAATCCCGAACCATAGCACTGTCTAAAAGTTCCTTAAAATCAGGAGCAGACTGTGCCCATCCCAAAGCAGGGAAAGCCAAAAAACTAAACGTAAAAATCAATAAATTGTTTTTCATGGTTTATGTTTATAACAAATATAATGCAAAAAAAGTTTAAATCATTAATCATAATCCCACAAAACAGTGAATTTAAAACAAGTTTAAAATCTGTTTAAATATAAAGCTCTTTAAAATAAAGTTTTGTACAATCCGTTTAAATGTTAATTAAAAACTAAAAAACTTTGAAAAAAATCATAACTCTACTTTTGTTGTTCCTTTTTTATGCTCTTTTTTCCCAACAAACAGACGGATGCAAGTGTGATGCATTTAAAAAAGCAAAAGACAGTGTTGTAAAAACATATTCCAACAACAATTATAAAACAAGCAAAAGAAAAGCATTAACACCCCCTTTCAAATTTATCTCTGTAAGATATTTAAAGAAATTCGCCCGGTCAGAAGATATTACAGACAGTTTAAAAATAAGAATTGCTGAGGCTATCAGTAAAGTCCCTGACAGTATGAAATATAAAACGGAGAATTCTGTCACAAAAGCAGAATTTGCAAAGCAGTATGGAGACATCCCCCGTCCTCTAATTATTAAAACCGGTAAGCTAAAAGATACAATTGCCATATTATATCAGAGTCATTTTTTTTTCAACTCTAAGTATTATCTGAGAATTTCAACAGATAATGGTAAAACATGGAAGAACTTTTATACCGGACTGCAAGACAACAACCATTATATTTTTAAAAGGAATTCTCAGTTTCCTTTATGGAAAGACTCCAATCATCTACAGATTGAAGCGGATGTTGTAAGAATGACATCACCATTAACTTTTCCCGGTGGCGGACCTGATTATGAAACATTAAAAAATAATGCTCTGATCACCATCCATCTTGATGAGATCTTAAAAGATTCTGATGGAGACGGATTTAATGATCTTGAAGAAAGATTGGAGCTTTTTACCAACCCTTTTTCTAAAGATACAGATAATGATGGAATTTCTGATCATGAAGATATAAACCCTAAATATGAAACTATTGACAATGATTTCACAAAAGTACTACAGGCAATTATTTATGGAGACTACCCTTGTATAGAGAATCCTATTACATATGAAAGGTCTTTCTTTCTTAATCTAAAAACCTTCAAAGAGGATCTCGCATCACAAAGAGAAAATAACAGTTTTTATGAAACTAAAAAAAGCTTTCTTGATGAGATAGAATTTAAGGTTATCATCTCTGATGATAAAGATCTGAGAAAAATGGATACTTTTGGAGAAAAAGTACTCTTCCTTACCTCAAAAGAATTTTCAGAATATATAAAACAAAATTACAACAACTCATATAAGTCACACTACACCAAAATTTTCAAATGTGACGATAAAAAAGATACTTATATTTTAGAGTTTAACGGAGTGGTAAGGGGTGAAACTTATATTATTACAAAAACTTCGGAAGGATGGAATGTGAATATTATAGAGCATTGGATTGCGTAGCCAGCGTGTTGTTTATGATTTAAATTATTATTTTTTTATTACTAAGAGGAAGGAAATAATCAAAGTTTTTAGTTTAATATGATATTCAAACGAAGTCTTCCTTAATAATAGGTTCAAAAATAAATACTCTCATTGTAATGTATAAGTTTGGATTCCTACGGAATGATAAAGTGGGGTTTCAATACATAATGAAAACTAAGATTGCAATGGAGCATAAAAGAGTATAAATTAAATGAAAAAGTTATTTGTATCAATAGGAAGAGGCTGCCTCAAAAGTACTCCCTCTCTCGGACTCCTGTCTGACAACTCATTTAGAAGATTCTCAAAGCATTAGTTTATCTTTTAAGACAGCTTCTTTTACAAAAAATAAAAATTTTCAATTGGCTTTAGCCGAAACTTACAATTGACAGCCATGTAAACCTATTCTCAAAACAAAGCTTCCTTTAAATGATCATCGCAATAAAAAAGACTCCCCACATCACTGTGAGAAGCCTTCGTTATATAATTATAATAAGCTGATTTTATTTTTGAACTGCTTTTTTCATGGCAGCATCCGGACGTAAAACTCTGTAACGTACTTCAATGTCTTTTGGCACATAAAATACCAACGGAAGTTTACTATTGTATCTTACGATTTCCGGTTTAAGGGTAACAAACTTTTTAGTTGTTTTTTGTCCCGGGCAAGCCATTAATGTTCCTACAGTCTCTCCCTTTGATTCTACTTCATAATAGTTGTATCCCCATCCCTGAAGATCCTGACTTTTCATTTCTCCCATTAAAGAGTAATTGTTACAGTCTAACATTTTTTCAACTCCCACAAAAACTTCCACTTTTAAATCGTTTTCGTTTTTGGCTACCGGCAGCTGTACATATACTTGCTTATATCCTTCTTTAGCTTTTGGGAACATTTCAATCTGTAGTTTTTCAAACTTTTCAGCTTTCTTTTGAGCGAAAGCATTTACCCCGGCCATCAATACCAATCCTGTAATTAAAGTTTTTGAAAATTTCATCTTTTAATAATTTTTAATTACTATCCTAATTCCAAAAACCATTCCAACATTAAACAATTGTTTGATTTATCGATTTAATTCTATTTTTATTTGAAATTCTTCAACAAAAAACTGCAGTAAAATTACTGCAGTCTTTTATCAATTATTCTGAAATGGTCACATTACTTCCCTTTGTGTGAGCATTCATCTGTGGTGCGTAATAATTTTGCATGGTTGTAATTCCGTTGGAGAATTTTCCTGATGCATTAGATACCACATCGTATTCAAATACATATTTTCCTTTCGGCATATATTGGATATAGAAATTGGTAGAGGCATCTTTTGTTGATTGATAATATCCTAAATTATTTTTCCATTGGTATCCTGATAAAACATCCGTTGGCTCGAATCCTGCTGCACGCATATCTTTAATATGGATAAATTCCATGGCTCTGTCTGTGTTCAGAATCATTCTTACGGTTACCTTATCTCCTACTTTCAATGGAGTTTCCGGTGAAATTTTCTGAAGTTCTTCTCCGTTTACCGTTTTTACTTTTTTGTAAAGCTCTTTAGTCACAGAAATATAGTTTTCAGAAGATTTTATCTTATCCAGATCTTCATAATACTGCCAGAACAATCCACCCTGAACAATTCCCGGACCAGGTTTTGTCACCGTCACCGTTGCCAGATTCTTGTCTACCGTCTCTGATTTCACGGCTGATTTCACATATCCTGTAGCCTGTGTCTGAGGAGTAAGTTCTTTTCCGCCCCAGATAATGGTTGCTTTGTCACTTTCAGCACTTGTCCAGGATTTTCCTGAATTTAAAATGGTAAAAATCACTTCTGAAGTTCCTCTTGAACTTCCCCATGAGTTCACTTCTTTTTGTGTAACCAGCCATATTTTCATCTCTTCTATAAAATTCTGGTCAGCAGGTTTCAACTTGTTGAATGCTTCCAATGCTCCTGCATGGTTCACAACTTTTGAGCCGAACCAGCCCCAGTCATTTAAGTTCTGCTTCCAGTATACGCCTTGTGTTTTGGTGTCTGTGGAAGTTTCTTTAAGGTAAGTCATCAGTTTATCAGAAACGGCTTTCAATCCGTAATCGTTCATAAGCAATGCAGCACGGTGAAGCCCGAAGAAAGTGAAGTCTGTGATTTTGGCTGTTTTTGCTTTTTGCTTTACCAACGTTTTCAATGCGGCCCCTTTTCCTTTTAAAGGATACTGTTTTTCCCAATAATTTCGGGTATCCAGATAATCAAGGGTCCAGTTATTCCAGACGTTTCCTTTTTTCAGATCTGTATATTTATTGATCTCGTTATCTACATACTGAATCAGTTTTGTAACCAATTCCTGCTGATCTGCACTTTGGTAATCTTTCACATTTTCTTTTAACCAGGCATTGATCTTTCCTAGATTTTTAAGAATATATAATGACGTTCCGTAAGAGCTCGGATAGCCTGCATACCACGAGAACCCTCCGTCCGGATTCTGTAGTTTTTTGAAATCACCCCAATCCTGGCTGATAGAATTTCTCATTGTATTGGCATCAAACAATAGTGCCAGTTTCTGCATCTGCTCGCCTTCATTTTTGCTTTCTAATACCCATGGAGTCTCTTCTAATAACAATTGTTTCAGCTCCTGATTTTTCTCAAGATTAGAATTTAATAATCCTTTATTCTGATATTCTTCGAAAACGGTTTTCATTTTCGGGTTGGCTTTAAATACTTCTGAAGCCAGTACATCTGCAAACCATTTGTTGAAAATGACATCAGCAGAATTGTTCTGATCATTTTTCAGACTTGGAAGGGCAAACATGATTTCCCAGATCGGGTTCGTAGTCAATTCCAAAGTATTTGAAACATTAGCTGCTGTTGAAGAGGTATTATTTTTAAGGTTATCTAAAACAAAGGTCTTCGTTTCTCCTTCTTTTACAAAAACAGGAACGGCATCTGTTACCAGCATTCTGTTTGGCAATACAGCAATAGCCTGCTGCTCACCATCGGAATAAGCTCCAGCTTTAGCCACTACCTTTAGAATAATGGATGAAACATTGTTCGGAACTTTCAACTTCCATGCAAGTTCTCCGTTTCCGTTTTCATTTACATTAAAGTTTTGTACTCCTGATGCAATGCCAAATTTTGAAGAGATATTCTCATTGGTGAAGGCATCTAAGATCTGCAGTTCAGCTGAGCCGCTTAATTTCTTATCGGTAAGATTAGACAGTTTGGATTGTAAGTTCAGTTCGTCTCCTTCTCTTAAAAATCTTGGATAATTCGGAGTTACGGAAAATTCTTTCTGCGTAATCACTTCTTTTTCCAACGTTGCTGATCTGGCATCTTTGGTATGCGCAAGGAACATCAGTTTCCATTTGGTTAATGCTTCCGGAGAGGTGAATTCAAAATTGACATTTCCTTCAGCGTCGGTTTTCAGATTTGGATAGAAGAATGCGGTCTCATTCAGGTTCATACGAACAGCCACTTTTTCCAGGCTTTCCTGATTTCCCTGATTTTCTAACTCTGCTGGTGAAGCATCTACTTTAGGAGCTTTTACCGGGGCAGGAACAACATTCGGAATGATTTCTTCCATTTTATCCGCAGACCTCTTCATTACTACACTGGCCTTTGCCCCTGTAGATCTTGGTGGTGGCGGTGGTGAATACGCTGCATTTTGAACCACTTCCATTGCCCCTGCTGCATCTCCTTGCAGAGCAATAAAATTGTCATATCCATCAAACCAGTTAAAACCAGGAACCTCCACACTGCTGCCATTGAAATAGCTCAATCTTTTCTGATATACTCTTTCTTCCAGATAATTTCTGATGTCGTATGTGGTAATTCTTCTGTATGGAGCATACAATCTGGACCATTTGTAAGTGTTCACAACAAACTGATCCAGAGACATATCATACATATTGGCCAGCACTTCGGCATTGATTTTCTCTTTATCATCTCCTGTTACTTTTACCGTCCATTTCTCTTTTGAACCAGGCTCCAGTTTATCTCTGAAAGTAACGGTTTCGATTTTTAAAGGGCTCTCGGTATCTTTGATTTTTAAAACGACAGTCTGTGTATTGACGTCATTAAAAGCCACCACCTGAAACTGAAGGTTCAGATCAGATACACTTTTATCTTTAGGAACCTCAACCATATATTCCAGCATTCCTTTTTTCAGGGGATAGCTTTCTGTAATGGTTTTTCCGGATCCGTCCTGTACAAAAACATTTACCAAAGCATCAGGAATTGCAGAAAATACATAGACTTTTGCTTTTTCTCCTCTTGTCTGCTCTCCCTTAGGCGCTATAATCGTCAGGAATGTTTTCTGAGTCGGCTTCAAAGCTCCTTTGTCCCAAACACTGAAATACTGAGAAGACTGTATAGTATCTTTGCCTTCGATATTAAACAGCTCCAGTTGGTAGTCTCCAGGCTCTAACTTCCCAAGATCCAGAGATTCTTCTGAAGGTTGCTGTTGTCTTTCAACAACCGTCTTTTCTGTTTTCCAGTTTTTGATTTCATCATTCTTATCGAAAAGATCATGTGGAAATTTGCTGATAAATTCTTCTTTTGAATATTTCGGAAGATTCTGAATATCCGATTTGAAATTACCTCTGAAGATCCTATCTGGTGCTGACAGTTTTGACAATTTCACCTGATAAGGCTTCTTAAGGTTTTGCTCGTTATAGTTTTTGGTTTCTACTTTAAGCTTTACATTTTCATCACTGAAAACATCTTTGATGTCGTCCGCTTTGATATAATGGGAAACTGAAGATACTTTCAGCTGTGTGTTTGCCATCTGTGTTTCACCGTTGATGTCTGTAGCAGAAGCATTGATCTCATAATTATCAATCTGTATCCCTTCCAGTTTTTCATCTTTTTTAAGGTCCAGGCGAATGGTAAATTCTCCTTTTTCATTGGTTTTGGTTTCACCAAGAATCGAGTTTTCATTTCCGCCGTCATTCGGATACCCTAGGAAATACATCCATCTGATATTCCGTTTTTTTATTTCATAATTCACCGTGGAATTGCTTAAAGCTACTCCGGAAAACATATGGGCTTTTCCTTTAAGTTCTATGGTTTGTCCATATTTATATTCTTCTTTTACAGGATCAAAAGTAATTTCAAATTTGGGTCTCTTATACTCTTCTACCCTGAAATTTTTATATCCGCGGGGTTCTCCTACGGTTCTTATATAGAAAGTACCGTTCAGTTTTCCTTTGGGAAGAACAAAGCTTCCGTGATAGGAACCAAATTCGTTGGTGGTAAAGTCCTGTGAAGAAATTTCCTGGTTATTGGCATCCAGCAAAGTGATTTTCTGCTGCTGTCCGGAAATTACGGATTCCACTTCCTTTTCAATTCTGGTATTGATCACTTTAAAATAAACGGTCTGTCCCGGGCGGTAGATTGCTCTGTCTGTAAAGATCTGTGCCGTGGTGCGGGTCTGTTTATTCGGGTTGTAGTTTTCATTATAAGTTCCGTTACCATAGACCTGCATGATCTGGAAATCATTGGTTTTAGGCTGTTGGATCAGATAAGTTCTGTAATATTCTTTACTTGCAGTGGAAGGGAATTTAAAGATTCCTTTTTCATCGGTCTTTCCTTCTACTTTATTTAACGTTCTGTTGGATACAAACTCATAAAAAGTAAGGTTTTCATTGGTCTGCGGTTTCCCGTTTTCATTGTTAACCAGTTTCAGTTCGTCTGTAAGTACGTTTCTATCTGTTTTCGACTGATAAATGACTTTATTTCCGGAAACCAGAAAATAGAGATTTTGCGGCTCATCATCTGATTTCATTTTTTCTCCCTCTACGATATACTCAGCAAGGTAAACTCCGGATGGAAGCGGTTGGATCTCCAGAGAAGTTTTGTGAGGCTGATAATCTTTCGGGTCAGAAAGCTGGAAAGTTTCTTTTCTTACCAGGTTTTTCTTCACTTTTGCAAATGAATTGTTGTATGGACTCTGAATATATTGCATCAATGATATAAAGTCGCTTTTTACTTCATAAATGTTTAAAGAGAACTCTGTTACATTTTTATATTCTGCCACAAAATGAATGGGCTTATTATTCTGTGTCTGAGATTCATATTTAATGCTTAATACAGGATTGACAATCTGCTCTTCTCTGTTTTTAATATTTCCCAGATAGGGAGATTTCGGGTATTGACTTTTTGCCTGGGCTGCTACTTCAAGAGCTTCTTTTGTTTTCTTTTGATCAACAAGCTCGTCCATAATATCCCCCATGATAAATACTTTGTAGTCTCCTTCTTCATCGGATTTTACAAGGTTCTGAAGCTGCTCAAGTTTATTTTTACAACGATTCAAATCACAATTCTTCACCAATTTTGCATTCATAAAGTAAAGCTTCGGATTTCCCGTATTCTGAGCGATCAGCCTGTCATATATGGTATTGATCTGAATCGTGTTTTCCGTAAGCTCATTCTTTGTAAAAAGAGTGCCTGATGATAAGAATTCTATTTTTTTCAGCGAATACCAATCTGATAACGTAGGAAAAAAGGCAATATCCTTGCTTTCCGAGAACAGTCCGCTGTATTTTTTCAGAACAACTTTTTTCATTTCCTGCTCCTGAAGATCAAGTTCCTGATAGGTTTTCTTCAGGTAGTTTTTAAAATCAAGCTTGCTCCAGGTTTCGATCTGAGTAACATCCTGAGAATTGATATTGGTTCTCCCATTGATCCGCCACTGATTCTGCTCGTAATAATCCATTAAAAAACCACTTAGCAGAACCTGATACAGCAATTTATCCTGTCCTTTTAATTTTCCTTCTGTTTCCTGAAGTTTTTTGAAAAACATTGAGGCAGCATTATTCTGATCATCATCCACAGTCTGGTTGACAATATTGAATTCCGCTTTCAGAGAACGGATCAGCTGAAGGGCATTATTTTCTTTCATAGCTTGCTTTTGTATTTCTGAAATAATGGGAAGATTAGATTTATAAGCTCCTCTGCTGCTGTTTTCCATAATCTTTTTCCATTGTCCGTCGTAATACTGCTGTGCATGCGTTTTAGAATACAAGCTAAAACACAGCAACATGATCAATAGTCTGACATTTCTCATTCGGTAACTGTTTATTTTTTAATTTCTAATTTATCTCCTTTGGTTCTGGCATTCATCTGAGGTGCATAGTAATTCTGCAGGGTAGCAAAACCACTGGAAAAACTCCCTGAAGCATTACATACCAAATCATATTCAAATACATATTTTCCTTTCGGCATGTAGTAAATATAGAAGTTGGTAGAGGCATCTTTGATTGCCTGATAATAGCCCAGATTATTTTTATACTGATACCCGGAAAATACATCTACAGGCTCAAGTCCTGCGGCTCTCATATCTTTCAGATGAACATACTGCATCGGGCGGTCTGTATTCAGAATCATCCTTACGGTAATCTGATCTCCTACCACCAATGGGATGTTGTCTGTAATCCTAATCAACTCCTCACCGTTTATTGTTTTTATCTTTTTATAGTATTCTCTTGTCATAGAAAGATAGGTTTCTGTAGATTTTACATTTTCAAGGTTCTCGTAATATTGCCAGAACAATCCACCTTGTGCAATTCCCGGGCCGGGTTTTGTTATGGTAACTTCAGCCAGCTTTTTATCTACCTTATCAGAGTATATTGTCTGCTTCAAGAAGCCTGTTGTTTTCGTCTGTGGCGACACTTGCTTGCCGCCCCAAATTACTGTTGCTTTATCCGCTTCAGGGGTAGTCCATGATTTTCCGGAATTCATCAGGGTATAAATAATTTCAGCGGTTGTTCTGGAATTCCCCCACGAATTGGTTTCTTTCTGAGTAGCCAGCCATACTTTTGACTCTTCAATAAAATCAACATCCTTCGGGGTAACTTTACTGATTGCTTCTATGGCTCCGGCGTGGTTCACGGCTTTAGATTCATACCAACCCCAATCATTGAGGTTTTGCTTCCAGTAAGCGCCCTGTGTTTCTGAAGACACTGAAGTTTCTTTAAGGTATTTAATCAGTTTTCCAGATGTATTTTTCAGTCCGTAGCTGTCATAGATAAGTGCTGCTCTGTGAAGCCCGAAGAATGTAAAATCTGTAATTTTAAATTTATCTGCACGGGTTATAATGTCTTTTTTAAGTTTGGCTCCTGTTCCCTGCAGCGGATATTCTTTTTCCCAATAGCGTCTTGCATCCAGATAATCCAACGCAAAATTGCTCCATGGTGTATCTTCTTTTTCTTTCCAGTGGCTATCCAGTTCATTATCAATATAACGGATCAGTGCAGACACCATACTATTTTGCCCTGACTGATACTGAGAAATTCCATCTTTCAGCCACTCATTCATTTTCCCAAGATTTTTGAGAATATATAATGAAGAAACATATGAACTTTTGAATCCCGGCAACCATGGAAATCCTCCGTCTCCGTTCTGTGATTCTAAAAGACGTCTCCAGTCCCTATTAATAGATGCATTCATTGCATTAACTTCGAAAAGTCTTGAAATTCTGTTCATGGTTTCGGCTTCCGATTTGGCATTCAGTACCCAAGGAGTTTCTTCCAGTAATACCTGCTTCAATTCCTGATTTTTTTCAAGATTGCTTTTCAATAGATCTGCACTTTTATATTCATCAAAAACAGCTTTCATTCTTGGGTTGGCCTTAAAGATCTCCGTTCCTACGACATCTGCAAACCATGTATTGAATATGGCGTCAGAAGAAAGGTTAAGATACTGGCTCAGATCCGGAAGGGCAAAAAGGATTTCCCAAACTGCATTGGTTTTCAGTTCCAGGGTATTGCTGATATTTTCTACTGTTGCAGAGGTATTATTTTTAAGATTATCAAGGGTAAATGTTTTGGTCTGGCCTTCTTTCACAAAGATCGGAACCGCATCCGTAAGCATCATTCTGTTGGAAAGTACCGCCACAGGAATTTGTTCTCCATCAGAATATTCACCAGCTTTTGCCACCACTTTGATGATGATTGACGAACCTTTATTGAATGGTGTTTTAATCTTCCAGCTCAGCACGGAATTGCCGGTATCTTTTACCTCAAAATTCTTTACTGCGGAGCTAATTCCGAACAGCTGAGAAATATCTTCATTGGTCTCGGCATTAAGGATCTGCAGAGAAGCTGCTCCGGACATCGTCTTATCGGTAAGGTTGGATATTTTTGTCTGAAAGTTCAGTTCATCTCCTTCTCTCAGAAATCTCGGATAATTTGGATTTACGGAAAGTTTTTTCTGGGTAATAATATCTTTTTCCAGAACTGCTGTTCTCACATCTGCAGTATGAGCCAGGAACATCAGTTTCCATTTGGTAAGAGCTTCCGGTGCTGTAAATTCAAAATTTATGTTGCCATTGGCATCGGTCTTCAGTTCGGGGTAGAAAAATGCTGTTTCATTGAGGTTCTGACGGGTTTTCACCTCATTCAGATCTTCTTTCTGCTTTTCTAGCGGAGCTGCTTCTTTTTTATCAGCACTTTCTATCTGATCTTCGTTGTCGAAACGTCCTTTTTCTCTTCTTTCACTTACTTCAGCTGCCACAGAATATTGTGGACGTGGGCAGCCATTGTAAGAAGCTATTCCCGGAACAGTAGGACATGCATCATTCATATCATCTACTCCGTCGCCATCCGTATCGGTAGTCAATCCATATGCCAGCAGCAATTTATAAAATACATTTTCATCAAACCAGTTGAATTTCGGAAGATAAACTCCTTTAGTTTCCCGGTAATCCATTTTCTGATACCAGCTTAAGGTTTGTGTAAAATTTCTCAGACTATAGTCGTCGATCAGATTCTGGGGGATGTAAAATTTCTCAAAATTATATGTATTGGGAACGAATTTATCCAACGATTTATCATACATATTGGCCAGAACCTCAGCCACTACTTTTTCATTATTCCGTCCTGATATCTTCACACTCCATTTTTCTTTGGAGCCAGGTTCCACTTTGTCCCTGAAAGTCGTCAGTTCAATTTTCAAAGGATCTTCTTCGTTTTTAATATTAACACGGGCATATTGATTCTGTACATCATTATAATGAGCCAGCACAAACTGCACATTATACTTTTTCACATTTTTTTCCAGGGATACCGGAAAGCTATACGCCAGGATTCCGTTTTTAAATTTCCTTCTTTCCATCTTCTTTGTTCCCTGCCCATCCTGTAAATAGATATTGACAGAAGCATCAGGGATTGCAGAATAAGCATACACAACAGCCTGAGAACCTCTTTTTACTTTATCTTTCGGGACTGTAACTTTTAAAAACGGATATTGATTTTCCCCGAGCCTTTTTTTACTCCATACATCAAAATTCTGTTCGACTTTTACAGTGTCTTTACCTTCGATATTATACACCAAAAGTTTGTAATCTCCCGGTTCCAGTTTTCCCAGATTCAATTCCTTGCTTTGTTTCAAGTCATCTATAACAGTTCTCAGAACTTTTTTATTTCTACGACTCTCAGACTGATCGTAGCGGTCATGTGGGAATTTTTTCAGAAATTCACTTCTGGAAATGGCAGGAAGGTTCTGAACATTCTGTTCAAAATTACTTCTCAGTACCCTTTCCTCCTGCTTCAGCTGCACAAGTTTTACCCTGTAGCTTTTATCTATAGAAACCTCATTGTAATTGAAAGCTTCCACTTTGATCTTCAGCTCCTCTTCTGCAGAGGCTTCTTTTATTTCATCGGTTTTTAAATAATGAGAAACTGAAGCCACTTTCACATTAGTTTCTGCTGACTGGGTTTCTCCATTAATATCCGTTAAAGAAGTTTTTACTTTATAGTCGTGAACCTGTATTCCCTCTGTATTTTCATCTTTTTTAAGGTCGATCTTAATAACAAATTCTCCTTTTTCATTGGTTTCAGCTTTTCCCAGAATTGAATTTTCATTATTGTTGTTGTCATATGGATACCACCAAAAGTATCTCTGACGGATATTCTCTCTTTTGATTTCATAATTTACATTCATATTACTCATCGGAATTCCTGAGAAAGTAACAGCTTTTCCTTTCAGTTCAATCGTTTCACCATATTTGTAATCTTTTTTAATGGTATCAAAAGTGATCTCAAATTTAGGACGCTTATATTCTTCTACAGAAAAGTATTTACTTCCGGATCCATAGGAAATGGAAGCTTCAAGCCTGAACTGGCCATTCAATCTGTCTTTAGGTAAAACAAAGCTCCCACTGTAAGCCCCGAATGCATTGGTTCTAAATTTCTGTGAGCCGATCACCTGGCTGTTGGCATCATACAGCGTTACTGTCTGCTCTTCGTTGATGTTTAGAACGTCCTTCTTTTTTTCTTTATCCGGATAGGTAGATATTGCTTTAAAATAAACCGTCTGTCCCGGTCTATAGATCTGTCTATCCAGGAAAAACTGGGTATGCTTGTAATCAGATTCGTAAGATGTGGTAAGATAAGGGCTCTGTACGATATTATAATCATTGGCTACCGGATCATAGAACAACTGGCGATACGTCTGATACTCTATTTTTTCTGAAGTAAATCTGGCCAGATTATCCGTGGCAATCATCAGCTTTGTCTCGTCTATCCCTGAATAATCAGCAAACTCATATTTAAAAAGTTTGGTATTCGGTTTTAATTTCCCGGTTTCCCGGTCAACCAGAATATAGTCTTTCTTTTCGTCATAAACGATTCGGGAAGAAGTTACTATAAACATAAATTTTGAAACCTCATCGCCGTTGATATATTCCCCCAGATACATTCCTTTCGGAAGTGCTTCTACGTCCAGCGCTGTATTATATCCCAGATAATCTTTTTTGTTGGGAAGTGAAAAGGTATCTGTTCTCACCAGGGTTTTATTTATTTTCCCATATTCTTCATCGGTGATATACTGTCGGCCATAGCTAAAAGATCCCAGATATTTCAGCTGGTTTTTAACATCATTTATTTTAAATATTTTGAGCACAAAACTGTCTGCATTTTTATGGTTGGCTACCATCTGAATAGGCTTTTCAGGCTCGTTATGAGTTTCAAAGAAAAGGTTGACAAAGGAGTTTTTTATCTGTTTTTCCTGCTGGGTGATATTGCTCAGAAATTTTGAATCAGGATATTCTTTTTTCATCTTGTCTATCAAGTCTACAGCCTGGATAAATTTTGATTTACCCATAAGCTCCTGAACGATATCTCTTACAATGAGAATCTTGTAATCTCCTTTTACGGAAGAGTTTACCAAAGCAATCTGTTTCTCAAGAAGCTTTTCATCTTTTTTAATGTTGTTTTCATAGATCAGTTTCTGATGCTGGAAATATAATCTGGAATTACCGGTATTAGCATCAATCAGATTTTGGTACAAAGCCTGAATAACCACCTGGTTTTCCTTTAATTCATCTTTGGTGAATATATCACTGTTGTTCAGAAAGTCTATATTCTTTCTAACTTTCCAGTCGTAGAGTGTCGGAAAAAACTGAAAGTCACGCTCATTTTCAAAAGCATCTTTATATTTCTCCATACTGATTTTCCTGAGCTTATCATCCGCGGCTGTAAGTTCTGCAAATCTCTTCAGGTAAAAGTTCTTAAAATCGAGCTTTGTCCAGGACTCTATTTCTGAAAGATCACCTTTATCCATATTCGTCCTTTTCTGGATCTCCCATTTTTTAAGATCATAATAATTCTCAAAAAATTCAATCTCCAATACTTTGAAGAAGAGTAGATCATCATTTTTCAGTCTTTTCCCCATATTGCTGATTTTGGAGAAAAAAACGGAAGCATAATCGTTTTTCGGATCATCCTGGGTAGCCTTATAAATTGCAAATTCTGCCTTCAGGGATTTGATAATTTCCGTAGTATTGTTGTCTGCTACTGCTTTATTCTGAATTTCAATAACAACGGGCAGGTTAGATTTGAAAGTCCCGTTCTGATAACTCTCTGCCATTTTCTTCCACTGTTCTTCATAAAACTGCTGTGCATGGGAAAATATGCATGAAAAAGCAAAAAAGAGAAGAACAGATTTGGAGATAATTTTCATAGGTATTAATTTTGATAAATGAATGTTTTAAAAATACTGAAAAAATACATCATAGACAGCCAGCTATATGTCTCTCTGATGGGAACCCTTTTTGCAGTATTTTTTATGAAGGAGCAAAACACATTCCGTTTCCCTACTATTCTGTTGATTTTCATCACCTATTTCAGTGGTTATCTGTACACTAAATATCAATACACCAAACATTTCTTAAAAATACTGGTTGTAAATGCTGTAGCCGGAATCGTATGTGCTTTTCTGATCATTCACAATCACAATGAAATAAGACTTTTGAAATGGTTCATCATTGTAGTACTGGGATTGCTTTACAACAGCTTTTTTCTTGAGGTTTATATCCGAAAGATCCCTTTGCTGAAAGTATTTTATGTAGGATTGGTCTGGGCATTGGTCAACTGCTGGCTTACTCTTCCTGAATTCAGTATTTCTATTTTTCTGGTCAGCTTTTTCTTTATCACGGCACTCGTTCTTCCGTTCGACATCCGGGATATGAATAGTGATACGGTAAAAACCTTTCCTATGATGATTGGTGTTCAGAACACGAAATACATTGCCTATGCTCTAGTTTTCATCAGCATGGTCATCGGGATTTTTTATCTTCAGGCACCATATGCCCTGGCTTTTTTTATGAGCAGTATCATCAGCTATATTTTTATTTATTTCTCTGAAAACAAAAGAGATGACGCCTATTTTTCATTCGGGGTAGAAACTTGTTCTGCACTTCCTTTTTTATTTTTACTAATAATGGAGTATTTTTGACGAATGATTATCAAGAAGCTTTCCGTATACAATTTCAAAAACCACTCTGAAAAAAAGTTTGAATTTTCTCCGCAGATCAACTGTTTTGTAGGGAATAACGGTGTGGGAAAGACCAATATTCTGGATGCCCTGCATTATTTATCCGTAGGGAAAAGCTTTTTGGGAAATACGGACCTCAACAATATTAAGAGTGAAGAAGATTTTTTCACCATTGATGCTGAGATCCTGAATGATGACAGCGATGACATCATCAGAATTACCCAGCCCAGAGAAGCTAAAAAAGTCATCAAAAAGAATGATAAAAGCTATGACAGGCTTGCCGATCACATCGGATACCTGCCCAGCGTGATGATCTCGCCTTATGACTCCAATCTTATTTCAGATTCCGGGGAAAGCAGACGTAAGTTCCTGGATGCGATGATCTCCCAGACCGATTCTGAGTATCTTTTTGATCTTATCCAATATCAGAAAACGATTCAACAGCGAAATGCCTTATTAAAATATTTTGCCAAAAACAGAACCTGGGATAAGGATTCACTGGAGATCTATGACGACCCCATCATCCGATTCGGGACTAAAATCTTTACTAAAAGAAAAGACTTTGTGCGACAGCTGAACCCTATCGTTCAGAATTTCTATCAGATTATTTCGGGGGGGAAAGAAGCCGTATCTGTGCTCTATGAATCTCACCTGCTTGAAAACTCTTTCGAACACCTTTTAAAGGAAAGCCTTGAAAGAGATCGTATGCTGACTTATACTTCCAAGGGAATTCATAAAGATGATCTTCTTTTCGAGATGGATCATGTTCTGATCAAGAAAATAGGTTCTCAGGGACAGCAGAAATCGTTTCTTATTTCCTTAAAACTGGCACAAATGAGTCTGGTAAAGGAACTGACAAAAAAGACGCCTATCCTGTTACTTGATGATATTTTTGATAAACTTGATGACACCAGGGTTTCTCAACTGATCGAATTGGTCAACAAAGAAAGCTTCGGGCAGATCTTTATTACGGATACCCACAGGGAAAGGACGGAAAGTGTGGTAAAAAAAATCAATGAAGAAAGTATAATCTTTGAGATATGATACAAAAAATATTCCTTATCATGCTTTCATTCTGCTTCGCTTTTTCTTTCAGCCAGAAGAAAAAGAAAAAACCTGCAGATCTGCTGGCAGAGTATCATAATTATAAGGTAGGTTCTCTCAACAAGAATTTCAAGCCCATCCCTCTTCTTAAAAGAATAGAAAAATTTCCATTCAGTAAGGCGACCCGGGTAAAAATTGTTTCTTATAATCTGAATCTAAAGAAAAGTGCCGCAATGTCTTACACTCCTCCTCCGCCACCTCCCAAAACAAAGGAAGATTCTATCAGGCTTACAAGATATTACGACAGTATTAAAAAAAATAAAGATTTTGAGTTGAGAGAAGCTATTGATCATTCAGATTTTACAGGAATTCAGCAATCCAGAACATTAACTTTATCAGAAATTTCTGAGCTTACGGATGTTATCTACAATACCTGTGAAAAATATAATATAGGGTTTGTATATACCAGAGGATGTTTTTTTCCAAGAAACGCCATCCTTCTCTATGATGAAAATGATCATATTTTCGCTTATTTTGAAATTTGTTTTGAATGTTCAGGTATAGAGTCTTCTCCAAGAAAAATGCTGGAACCTTTCGAAACCTGTGAATACCTTTACCCTGAACTGGAAAAGTTCTTTAAAAGTAAAGGATTAACTACTGAATTTATAGAGAGAAAATAGTATGAAGAAGAAAAAACGCGAATATCAATCGTCCGAACTGGTGAAGTCTTTTGCCAAAATTTATGGCTTTGAGGGTAAACTTGTGGCATTTGAGATCAAGGATTTTCTTGAAGATTACCTTGATGAAAGCCTGTTTAAGGAGATTCGCAGTGTAAATCTTGAAAACGGTTGCATCATTATCAAAATTGATTCTCCATTACTGAAGCACGATTTCAAAATGCGTAAGAGTTTCTATCTGAAGAAGTTCCAGGACAAATTTGGGACAGATCAGTTCCATGACCTTCAGATTTTGTAAATTTTCTCCTATTCATCAATGTTATAGGAAATTTATTTTTAAAATAATTGAGTATATTTCGAAATAAAGTGATATATTTAAGTACATTAAAAAAATAATATTTACCATGAAAAAAGTACTTCAGTCGAAGAAATTATCAAGAGAATCATTAAAAAAAGTTCAAGGGGGAGGACAAATGGTGTGCTGTGCAGTAAGCTGCATAGATATGACAGGATGTGGTTTTTGGGAGCAATTGCCGGCAGAATGTCCGGAACTTCCTTATTGTGTATAATCAATCACTTATTTTATAGAAAAAAGCTACCATTTTTTGGTAGCTTTCTTATTTTATTAATGTTCTTCTGATTTATTAGATTTTGTACTGCTCATAAGATCATCTGCTTTTTTGTCCAATCCTGATCGTAATGGCAAGAAGAATTTAAGCGGATGTTTTACAAAATATCTGAAGATTTCTTTGTAAATCTCACTTACCTGTCCAAAGTTCATCTTTCTTGACCTGAATGCCAGGAACATAGACAAACTGAAGCTTACCAGGAAGTTGAAGAATCCAATTAAGAATACTGTTACAAAAGAGATCCAAAATGTATAGGAATCTACTGAGAAATCTTTTCCATAGAGTCCTAAAGCAAAGTTACCTGCGGCAAAAGTAATGTGTCTGATGTCCAGGTCAAGGCCAAAGAATAATCCTACCGGAGCTGTAGCCCCCAGGAAAACCCCGAACCAGAAATTGGAAACGATTCCCGGCCAGTTTTTAGCATAATATTTTGATAGTCCTTTGGCAAATTTCTTTCCGAAGAAGCTTCTGATGGAAAGGTTTTTAGCAATTCTTTCCGGAATCTGGTAGAAAACGGAATTGTTTCCGATATTTCCGGAAATAATCCCTGAAATAAAGAGATAGAATCCGGCTATAGAAGCATGCAGAATCGCTTTGGATTTGAATGGATCAAGGTCTTTCAGCAATTTGTCTGATCTTTCCACTGCAAGGTTTTGGGAAAAAAATACGTCTAAACCATAGATAATAGCCAAAGCCACTGGAAATGCAAGCAATACATTCCCTACAAAAGCAATAAACTGGCTTCTGAACAGTTTTGATACAAGATGGGCAAACTCAGTATTGTCTCTCTGCCCGTTTCCTTCTTCAGAAAGTACTTTGGTCATCGTTGCCGCCGTCATGGCCGGCTGCTTGGTAGCAAGCGTGAATCCCATCAGGTAGATCATCACAAATCCCATCGCATAATTCATTGAATATAAAAACGCGTGGGAGAAGTCACTCCCGGGAATATATCCGTACAACATTTTCAGAACGCAGAGCGCACCTACGATAATTCCGCCCCCACTCGCTTTGTAGAACATGGTCATATATTCTTTTCGGGTAGAGGTGATGTAATGGGCACCTGCTTCGGCAGTATGGTTGGTAATAAGATGTGAAATCAGCCTTGTACTGTCGTTGATCAGGTCTGCAATATTGTTTTTATGCGATTTATAGTTCAGGATATTAAAGACCAGCTGTTTCGATTTGATCAAAACATCTTCTTCAGAGTCAATCACCAGCAACTGTACAATTTCATAGATCCTTTCCGTCTGCTGGCGGATCTTCAGTAATGATTGGTTGATCTTTCCTGAGATACCGTATTTGGCAGAGTTTTTAAAAGCGATATTAACGAATTCCTGGCACTGTTCTGCATAGATCTTAATCTGCTTATATCTGCTGTCCTTAGAATGCAGTTGCAGTCCGGGATCTTTCACCAGGTCATCCGCCAATGCTTCCAACTCATTCTGCAGGGCAAGAAAAGGATTGGAAAGGTTCCTGTACTGAGGAGCCATTCTTACAACATCCACTTCCATTGCCATCCCCGTTACCCTCCAGGAGAGGATGTTCATCGAGAAGATCAGTTCTTTTTTTACATTGGGTTTGATGATAAAATCCGAAGCATCCAGCAGGTTCAGAAATTCATTGACTTCATTCTCCGGAAGGTTGTGCAGGTATTTAAGATCTTTTTTGGGTCTTAAACTCACATTATCGATCATATACCACACCGTTTTTTCGTTTTCTACGGGGGGTAAAACCTTGTTCAGGATTCTTTTTTTAAGTTCCGGAAAGAAGGCATTCTCTGAAAGGATATTGGCTTCCGTCAAAGAAAGATTGAAAGGTCTTCCTTTGAAAATATTATGAATATAATGCTTAAAGTTTTCAGCAAAATTGGGATTGCTTCTCAGAAAATTGAGCACATCTGTAAAGTCTGCCCTTTTTACGCTCTCCAAAAACTCGGCAAACGGTTCCAAAGAAAGGGTTTCGTTCTTAAAAGAAAAGTATTTTTTAAGAACTGACTCAAAATTTGTGCTGGAATTAAAGAATTTCATTAGTACAAAGATACTATTTCAAACTCACATTCCTCATCTGTCTCATGATCCAATTGTGTTTCTTTCTCAGATAAGGGGAAGGATTTTTAGGGTCATACTTCTTTGGGTTGGGCAATACAGCGGCAATCCAGGCTGCATCTGAGGCACTTAGATCTTTAGATGATTTCCCGAAATAATATTGGGCTGCTGCTTCTACTCCAAATACTCCCTGCCCCATTTCAATGGAATTCAGGTATCTTTCAAGGATAATATCTTTGCTCCATACTTTTTCTATAATGAAGGTATAAACCGCTTCCAGACCTTTTCTCACCCAGCTTCTGCCCTGCCATAGAAAGACATTCTTTGCCGTCTGCTGAGAAATGGTACTTCCGCCTCTTATTTTTTTGCCTTGTTCATTATGCTTCATTGCTTTTTCAATGGCTGTATAATCGAATCCGTTATGATCAAAGAATTTCTGATCTTCCGAAGCGATCACTGCTTTTTTTACATTGCTTCCCATTTCATCATAGGAAATATAATCTCTGTGCAGTTTTCCATATTCAAAAAGACCCCCTATCTGGGTAAGGGTAATGGGTGGATTGAAAAATCTCCCCCAAATGATGAAAACCACGTTCAATACAAGAACGATGAAAATAAACTGTTTAATTCTTTTCCACATAACGTTATAAAAAGGAAAGGCAAAAATAAGCAAAAATAGTGCGAGTTACTGCAATTCTTTCATATAAGTAAGCTGGTAATCCGGTAAAAGTTCAGGATGAAAGATTTTAATATAATCTTTAAGGATCAGATCGGCTCTCACTACCCCACTTTCGAAGAAATCGTTGGCTTTCATTTTTTCTTTTCCTGCGATCGTATATATTTTCCCTTTGTTGAAAACATCCAGTTTTCCATAGAAAGGATTCATTCCCAGCATTTCTTTTTTAGAGGTATGACTTCCTGCATTTACCCAATACTGAACGCCGCCAGCCTTTGCATATACTTCTTCAAAGCTCATCGTTAAAGCCTTTTCATCCTTATTGTCTTTCATGATATAGTTTGCGTTGGCATCTGCGATATAATGCGCCACGGAAGTGTTTCCTCCTGGCAGATACCAAACATCTCCATACATTTCATTGGCTAAAACAACTGGTTTTTCCTTTGCTGTTAATGCCAGTTTTTTCAAATCATTATAGTTTTTCTCTACTTCCTGATATTGAGCCACGGCTTCTTTTTCTTTTCCTAAGAATTCCCCGAATAGTTTGATATAAGCGGTCTTCTGTAATGGCTGCTGCTCCATGTACTCATCCAGAAATATCACCTGAATTCCATTGTTTTTCAAAAGCTGGTAAGCATTATCAAAACTTGCAATATAATTGGTGAAAATCGCATCCGGCTTCATGGAAATAATTTTCTCTACATCATACTTCTGATCGCTTCCTACATTCTGGATTTTTCCTTCTTTCAACAGATTTTGGATTTTTTCTGAATAAATATACTCTGGACTTGATACTCCAATGATTAAATTTTCTGCTCCAAGCTCTGAAATATACCCCGCCATACTGGCATTAAGAAGGATGATTTTTTTAAAAGGAGTCTGATTTTGCTTGAAATTATAGGTGAAATTTCCCGATTTAAGCTCCAGATTTCCGTCCTGTTCCTTGTATTGGGTGCGATTTGAGATATTTGTCCAATCTGAGGACGAAATTTTTGTTTCTCTTTTACAGGCAATTAGCGAAAATACCGTAAATAAAAGTAAAATTTTCTTTTTCATGTTTCAAAGAACGGAAAAAAGTGGTATATTTGCAACCGTTAAACAATAACAAAATAAACGGCCTCGTGGCGCAACTGAATAGCGCATCTGATTACGGCTCAGAAGGTTACAGGTTTGAATCCTGTCGAGGTCACCAACAGCCAATTGGCGCCAACTAAAAATAGTTGGCGCCATTTTTTATTGTATTGATAATTTTGAGAAATCCAACTTACAAATAATATCTTACTTTCCTATTATCTTTTTCCTATGATTGGCGCCCCAATTATGTAGTTCATCAATTACTTTTTCTAAGGTAAAAACATAATCTGTTGCGGTGTATTCAACCAATACAGGAGATTCATCATATACGGTGCGTTTGATAAGCAGATGTTCCTCCAGATCTTTAAGCTCTTTCGCGAGAACCTTTGAAGAAATTTTAGGAATACTCCTTTCTATTTCCCTAAAGCGCTTATGTCCGCTCATAATGGAAATAATGATGAGGACTTTCCATTTGCCGCTTATCACGTCAAGGGCATCACGCACGGTCAGCATTCTTGCTAAACATTCATTTTTAGTACTCTCTGGAAATTGGTCTGTCATATTGCTTACTTTAAGGTAACTGCTTACATTCGGGTAACTGCTTACAAAATGTAAGTAAATGTACGTAATTTTGTGTCATTAAAAAATTATAAAACAAATTTCTCAATAATTAATCTTAAAAAAAATGACAAAACAAATTGATTTCGCCCAGAATCCCGATAAAAATGCAAAACGTATCTATTGGATCGTTACTGGTCTCACAATGGCTCTGATCGTGTTGCCTTCGTATTTCGCACCAAGAGAATACCTCGTTCAGGCGGTTAAAAACTTACAGTTTCCCGATTATTTCACTCTTGAACTGGATATCCTGAAAATCGTTGGAGCGATTGTCATTGTGGTTCCGGCTATCCCGACGATGTTCAAAGAATGGGCCTACGTGGGCTTCGGAATACTGTTGTTGTCTGCAAGTCTGGCACACGGCATTGTCGACGGATTTGTAAAGGGTGTTGCCCCGCTTGTTCCGTTTGCATTTCTTACAGTGTCCTATTATTATTTCCGAAAACTGAATTATGAAAAGTAGTTCATTAGTTGTGCTATTCTCCTTGCTCTTCTTTATTGTGTGCGGCTAGGAAAATCAACAAAAACAATTAACACAAACAAAAAGTATTACAATGGAAAATAAAATGAAAATAGAAATATGGTCGGATATTATGTGTCCGTTTTGCTACATCGGAAAACGCAATTTCGAGAAAGCTTTATCTCAGTTTGCGTACAAGGAATTAATTGAAGTAGAATGGAAAAGTTTTCAGCTTGATCCTGCTATGTCCGAAGTACCAAAATATCAGGATGATATGTATAAGTTTGTAGCTGACAGGAAAGGTCTAAGTTATGAAGAGTCAAAAAAGAGACATCAGGATCTGATCCAGTATGCCAAAAGTGTAGGTCTGGAATATAATCTTGATAAAGCTTTGGTTACCAATTCGATGAAAGGCCACCGCATCATACAATTTGCCAAAGCAAAAGGTTTGGGCGAAAAAGCAGAAGAAACCTTGTTCTATGCTTATTTTACACAAGGCAAAAATCTCAATGATCAGGCAACCCTTATCGAGCTAGGAAAGGAAATCGGTTTAACGGAAAGTGATGTGAATACAGCACTGACAGATCCCTTGTATGTACAGAAAGTAGAGAATGACGGACGCGAAGCACTGACTTTAGGTGCCAAAGGAGTCCCTTTTTTCGTAGTGAACCGCAAATACGCCATTGCAGGGGCGCAGCAGCCCAATGATATTCTGCAAACCCTTGAAAGGTCTTTTTCCGAATGGCAAAAAGAAAACCCGCAGACAACATTGGAAACCATACAGGGAAAAAGCTGTTCAACTGACAAAGAATGCAATTAAGTATGATAAAAAAAACATTATATCAAAACATATGAAAACAATAGCAATAGTTGGTGCAGGTACCGGATTGGGTTTGTCCATCGCAAAGAAATTTGGTAAAAATGGGTTTCAGATAGCCCTTATCGCACGAAATCAAGAAAAGCTGAATAATCTGGTAGTAGAATTGAATAAATCAGGAATCGAAGCAGCAGCTTTTACGGCGGATATTATGGATAAAGTTCAGATCAGTTCTGCCTTTGATGCCATCAAAGAAAAGTATGGTTTCATAGATGTCCTTGAATACAGCCCGATACCGAGTGTCCAAAATTTGGCGGGAACTTTAGTGGTCAATGAAGAAAACGCACTTCATCAGTTTCAGTTCAATGTTTTGGGAGCTATTTCTACCATCAGCGAAGTGCTTCCGGCCATGTTGGAAAAAAATACGGGAGCATTACTGTTTACTACCGGAGGCTCATCTATCCACCCAACGCCTATGATGGGTAACGTTGGGATTGCAATGGCAGGACTGCGTAATCATGTTCTTAATCTGAACACCGAGTTATCCGACAAAGGTATTTATGCAGGTCACATCGGTATTGGAGTTTGGATGCAGGAAAGTTCCGGCGTACAGGACAAAATCGCAGAGATATGGTATGATATGTACACCAAGCGCGACAGAGCGGAAGAGTATATTTCAGAAGATAAAGTGAAATATGTTTTATAGTCTCTCTCTTATTTATTGATATAAACTGTTGTTCAAATAGAACTAAATATCTGTACTGTAATTTTTCTTCTTTAGCTAAAGTAGACAATTACAGCCAAGTATAGAACTACAATTCCCAGCGAGATTATTTTTGATCCTTCAAATTAAATTGCAAAAAATTATCAAAAATAAATGTGCTTTGTAATTCTTTTTTAATTTGGCTCAAACGAACCAAATCATCTACAAAAGTGCTTGAAGATACGCTCGTCAAGATCACTTAAGGAGACAATTATTTGATAGTCGTCTCTTTTTTTACGCATAAAAATCTATATATCAAACTTTTACAGCCTGATATTGGTACCAGATCTCTGAATTGGAATACAAATCACTTTTATATAGAAACATTTTACTGATGCAAAACAATATTGTACAGGTATGCTCATTATAATCCTGTAAATTGTTTCATTCTTACCGTAATAAGTTTCATTCCTCTATTAAGTATTTGCTTATTTTTGGATAAATAATGCAATGGCGAAATCCTATAACATACCATCCTTTTTAAAGTATATTAATGTACAAGGCACCAATAGTGATGCTATCCAGGTGATACATTATGATGAGCATGAGAATTTACTTTTAAAATCCCCAAATGTAGAACTTGAATTCTACGTAATTGCCATCAAGAATAATATTGCAGTACAACCACCTGTTGAAGAAATGTCAAGCTCATGTCTTTTTCTGGATAAGCCAGGAAATAATATGGAATGGGATCTGGAACATCCTTTTGTAGGATATGGAATTTTCGTCAATCCTAAACTGCTTCATAAATTTGCAAAAGATTATACATTTACAGGTTATACACGTCATGAAGCATTATTTCTGACAGATCGTGAGAGTAAAGTCTTGTATGACCTTTTTATAAAAGCCTATGAAGAATATCAGCGGGAAGATTTCTCTCAGGATGTTTTGGTTTCTTATGCCGTTCTTATTCTTTCCTATACCCAAAACTTTTACGAACGTCAGTTTGAATCAAGAAGCAAAGTTTACAATAAAGTAGTTGCTGATTTTTATAAGGATCTGGATTGGTATTTCGGAAAAGACAATGATATAGATACCTTTCCCACGGTTGCTTATTTTGCAGATAGAGCCCATCTTTCTGTCAATTATTTTGGAGATGTCATTAAACACTTTACAGGACAATCCCCAATAGAACATATTCATCAGTATATCATACAATCTGCAAAAACTAAATTACGGGAAACAAAGCTTAGCATTAATGAAATAGCGTATAGTTTAGGCTTTGAATATCCCACTTATTTTACCCGGTTCTTCCGTAAAAAAACAGGAATTTCTCCCAAGGTATTCAGAAATCAGTAAAATGTTTCTGTTTTAAAGTATTTTGTTTTCAAATATAACGTGTACCTCAGCATAACTTTGTCTTATCAAAATGAACAAACATTTAAATTAATAAGATAAAATATTTAAAAATGAAAAAATCAATAAAATTCAAAGCAATGTATTGGGATATAGCAGCAGATCTATTATTCCCGCCAGATTTCGATGAAAACAAAAAATATCCTACTATCATCAGCACCCACCCTATCGGAAGCTGTAAAGAACAGACTTCAGGGAACGTCTATGGACAGGCATTTGCTGATGCAGGATTTGTAGTCTTGGTACCAGATGCCTCTTTCCAAGGAGAAAGTGGTGGTGAGCCGAGGTTTTTAGAAGATCCATCATTCCGTGTAGAAGATTACAGTTATGCCTGTGATTATCTGGTGACTCTTCCCTTCGTAGATGAAAAGAGAATCGGAGTTTTAGGAATTTGTGGTGCCGGAGGTTACTCTATCAATGCTACAATGAAAGAACGTCGTATCAAAGCTGTTGCAACGGTAACCGGAGCTAATTATGGCCGTGTAATGCGTGAATTCGGTGATCCGATTGCTAATCTTGAAGCGATTGCGGAACAGAGAACAGCAGAAGCAAGAGGAGCTGCTTTAAGAGTGGATCAAGGTCTTTATCCTACTTATGAAATGGCTAAAGCTGATAATAATGCAGACATTGATCTTCTGGAAGCGACTGAGTATTACCGTACTTCCCGGGGTGAGAGCGCCAACGGGGTAAACAAAACATTATTCTCTCATAATGCAGCGGCCCTAACCTGGGATGCTTATAATCTTGCTGAAAAATTACTAACCCAACCGTTATTAGTCATTGTAGGACGTAAACCAGGAGCATTCGGAGCATACAGAGATGGATTTGAAATCATCCGCCGTGCTGCTTCTCAAAAGAAAGAATTGGTAGTGGTTGATGGCTGGTCACATTATGATCTTTATGACAAACCGGAACCGGTAAAAATTGTATTGGATAAACTTATCCCTTTTTACAAGGAAAATTTATAATTAAATAACAAATGAGGTCAGATGAGTTCTGACCTCATTGTTTAAAACAACATAAAAAATGGAAACAACAAAAGTTTTGGTATTGGGTGCAGGCGGAGCTATTGCTAAACATGTCATTGAATTCCTTATTCCCAATAAAAATATTTCATTAACATTATTGGCTAGAAATGCAGATCACGTGAAGGAGTTTACCTCATCTTCCAACATCATTCTTGGTGATGTCCTGAATCAGGATGACCTTACGGCAGCCATAAAGGAAAGTGATATTGTATATGCCAATCTTGCAGGACAAGTAGATAAAATGGCTTCAGCAATTGTCAGTACAATGGAAGCTAATGCTAAAAAAAGGCTCATTTTCGTAACCTCTCTTGGTATCTATGATGAGGTTGCTGGTAAGTTTGGAGAATGGAACAACAGGATTATTGGTTCTGAGCTGGTAAGATATAGTAAAGCGGCTCAGATTATTGAGAAATCCAGTCTTGATTATACCATTGTCCGCCCTTCATGGTTAACGGATAAAAATGAGACCGATTATGAAACAACACAAAAGGGAGTACCTTTTATTGGAACTGAAGTTGCCCGAAAAGCAGTAGCGGCTTATATCGCCAATATTATACAGCATCCTGAAAAAGATGTTCAGGCCAGTGTAGGTGTCAATAAGCCTGGTATTTATGGTGACAAACCGTCATTTTATTAAAATAGTAATCTCAATCCACTTACTAAGGATTGAGATTTTTTTCAATTATCCAATAACAAAACACCATCATTCAAAATGACTTTATGTATTCCTACTATTTCATGTTAATTAAAATTAAGAACTAACTCAACAGGATTCAAACTAAAACCAAAAACAACCAACACACTCATTATCAACAATATAATTCCATTGTATTTTCTATATCAGTAAAAAAAGAGTTTGAATAGCGTCCTGTCGAGATCACTTAAGGAGACAACTATTTAATAGTTGTCTCTCTTTTTTTGTGCATAAAAACCTCTATATCAATATTTTACAAACAAACATTTTATGAATCAAGGATCAGTCTCAAAAGTTGTGGATGTAGTAAAAAGCCACACGAAAGGATTCGTACGGCGGCGTGGTGGAAATTTCTGTTTAGTTATTATTGTTCAGTAAAATTGTTGATATGATTATTGAGGTATAGTGAAAAATACATCATTATCATCCAAAATATAGAAAATTAAAATATTCTTATCTAAATGAACTAAACATGGAATATTATTTTTCAGATAATTTTCTTCTAATTCAGAATTAATAAACTTATCATTTTTATAATCAAAATTTACATACATATTCTCTGAATATTGAAGAAATTGTGGTAATAATGTATTATTTTGTAGTTCTAGAAAAGTGTTTTGAGATATGGTATTATAATTTGTTTTACACAAACTAAAATACATAAACTCTTCTTCTACATATAATATTAATTCATCATATATGACTTTACTTATCAACTCATTAACTATATTACCATCCTGAATACCCGACAAATATTTACTAATTAATTCTTCGTTCTGAGTAATAAAATATTTTGATTTCGGATTGTTTAAATCTATGATTATTCTTCCCATAATATTATTTTTAAGGTATCATACTATTTATAAAATACCTTCTAGTTTTCCGCGAATGGATTCGTGCGGTAGCGGGTCTATCTTTTAATATAACATCATAATGATCAAGCTTTTCGTCAAAACGCAACTATGAATATTTTAAAGAAACTTATACTCGTATTTTGTATGAACATTTCCAGACAGAATTTCTTCTATTACATCAAGTTCATGATAATCATCTGTATAATAATCTGTTTTTTGGGTAGCTGCTATTACTTTAGCTCGTTTGTTTATTTCTGCAAAAACTCTTTTTAGTTCTTTTTCGTGTGCCATTTCAAAAATATTTTCCTTTACATAAAAAATGACAGCTTCTATATTTTTGTTATCAAACGATCGAAAATCCACCGATAAATTATAACCAAGTTCTTGGCCATCTTCATCATATCCCCAAAACCTATTGTATTCATAGCTACCACCTGTAGGGTTTTTCTTAAATTCCTCCAAAGTTTTTAAAGCATCTTCTATAGTTTCTGCCTCTACTCTTTTTGAATCATCAAAGTCACTATGCGGGTTAGTATCTTCAAAATAAAAACGGCTATAACCATAAGCAATGGTGAAATCATTTTCTATCATGATTTTATCTACTATATTTACAATATCTTTAGTAAGTGTTTTTTCTATGACAAGAACTGTATCGGTTGTATAATTTCCCAAATTATTTAAATTAAATTATTAAAATCTTCAGTTGATGAAAACAAATGGTGCATTTTTAATGCTTTGTTGGCTTTACCTCCACCAAACAGGATTCGTACAGCAACAAAAGGAACTTTGAATACATTCAACTTTTACAATACCTTGCATTTTTTCTTTCCCAAAATCTTCTGCATAAAAGAGTAAATCATCTTGTTCAAAATTATTCAGTTTAAATCAATACCGTTACTTGATACTAGTCTATAAAAAACTTTTTGATTGAGTGACATCAATTTAAATTTCTTTTAATTTCAATATTATATTTTGACCTTTAAAATCTAATTGTTCTTGATCAAAGAAGCCATTATAAGAAAAAGATCTATTTTTTGTTTCCATGTCACTTTTAGTTAATGGCAGATTTTCATTCTCAAATTCAATGGTATCAAAATAAATATCATTAATAAAAATATCCCATTTTGATTTACCCTGAATAAAATTATTAATATTTTCAGACTCGCCAGTAAAAAATGTTTTGCCAAAAGACATATTAAAAATGCCATTTAATTTCAAAATTACCATTCTCATTTTTTTATCTTATATTATTTTCATCAGGAGGAAAAGGACACTGTTCCAGGGGTAGAAATTCTTCTTCTTCTTTTTCTAACCGATATTGGATTCTTCCCAGTTCATAGGTGTATGTAAAAATTAATTGAAACGGGGTATCTTTAAAGTCTACGGTTACGAAAGGAGAACCGTCTAGTATTTCCTCTGTGTTTTCAATATTGGTATTATTTTCTTTATTAAACTTGTATGTAAACTGAGTTACTGCCGATATAGCATACATTATTTTTTTTGCTTTCATTTTTAATATTTCACATGATCTATTCACATGATTTTTCGAAAATTCACTTTTCTTCTTTATCTATTATTTTCATGATCTCTTCTGCCTTCACCCCATCTATAAACTCACCAGGACTTGGATCTGGATAGTAGCTATTTATTTGAGGAAATTCATGCCATCGTTTATTGTAATAGGTTTCTCCCGTTTTTCCTGTTTGATCATATATTACCCTTCTGTGCAATTCTTTGAATCCGGTTTCATCATCATGAACATAAATGAAATCAATTATTTTGATTATTTCTTTTTCTTTATTCATTTTTTAGCGAATTTATTTATAGCTTTATTAGATCCAATATTCTATATGTTGATTCTGAGTTCCATCATTTCCAGTTAAAGACTCCTCTCCTTCTATTACAAAACCCAACCCCTCTATTTTGCTACCGCCTTCTTACCAAATTTAGTAAATCACTCTGGTTTAATTCTTTTTCTCGCTCTGCATTTACAATTAATTGTTTTGTTTTTTCGTTTGCTATAATATATTTTTTGAGTTCTTTCTTCAATATCTTTAGAATCTTTTTTGAAAAAATGATTGAAAATGAAAACTACACGAAAGGATTCGTGCGGTAGCAAGGGTATTAATTTCTTCTATAGTATTGTTTTAAAGTGTTAATTGAAATTTTTCAATCCACTCGATTAAAAGCCTATTTTTTCTAACTACTTTTCCAAATTAAATTTTATTGCTTCTTTTATTAATTCATTTAAGTCATTCCATTGATTACATTTTTTTAGATAGAATGGTTCCATCCAGTCATAATCTTTTATTACACAAACGTTAAAATATCCTTCAATATCAAATGAAGGATTCCATCCAACATCTAATAAATTGCCATTTACCAATTCAACTTGCAGCAAGTCTTCCTTTAAATTATCAATATTATTTTCAATACCCAGCGATATATCTATTGTACTTAGGTCATCAAATACTATTTTACCTTTATTTCCAATTATTTCTTTTATGTCAAATGATTTCATTATAAATTTATTTAGTTATTTTTTCTGATTCTCCGCAAACACACCTAATATTTTTAGTATATTAGCGCTCAAAAAGCAGGGATTATGAACATATTCAGTTTTACGGCTCATTTCGGTTCGGAGGAAGAT
>LAZY01000160.1 GCA_001013295.1 Chryseobacterium indologenes
CGATTTCTTTCCTATTGGTTACTCAAGCGCTTTATGCGCTCGGTTTTCTCTTTGTGATGTCTTTACCGTTAATGTCAATGATCTTAATTTCTTCTTTTCCGACTGATGAACAGATGTTGTTTTTGGCTCCATCCGTAACTTTTAAATCAGTCTTCCAAAACTGTGGAGAATAAGGGAGTCGAACCCTTGACCTCCTGCGTGCAAGGCAGGCGCTCTAGCCAGCTGAGCTAATTCCCCCTCTAGTAGACTGCAGATCTCAGATTCCAGATCTCAGACTTAATGTCTGACCTCTAATATCTAATATCTTCCCGTCTTTTTAATTAGTAGTCTCGGGCAGGCTCGAACTGCCGACCTCTACATTATCAGTGTAGCGCTCTAACCAGCTGAGCTACGAGACTTCATTATAATTATGA
>LAZY01000161.1 GCA_001013295.1 Chryseobacterium indologenes
CCCGTACCAAAACCGACACAGGTGGTCGAGGAGAGAATCCTAAGGTGCTCGAGTGAGTCGTGGCTAAGGAACTAGGCAAAATAGTCTCGTAACTTCGGAAGAAGAGACGCCAACAGCAATGTTGGCCGCAGTGAAGAGGCCCAGGCGACTGTTTATCAAAAACACAGGACTCTGCTAAATCGAAAGATGCTGTATAGGGTCTGACACCTGCCCGGTGCTGGAAGGTTAAGGAAG
>LAZY01000162.1 GCA_001013295.1 Chryseobacterium indologenes
GTTGGCTTGGAAGCAGCCATTCATTTAAAGAGTGCGTAACAGCTCACTAGTCGAGCGGTCCGGCATGGATAATAATCGGGCATAAACATATTACCGAAGCTATGGATTTGTATTTTAGATACATCTGGTAGGAGAGCATTCTATTTGCGCCGAAGCAGTACTGTGAGGTATTGTGGAGCGGATAGAAAAGAAAATGTAGGCATAAGTAACGATAAAGCAGGCGAGAAACCT
>LAZY01000163.1 GCA_001013295.1 Chryseobacterium indologenes
AGGGGTGAAAGGCCAATCAAACTGGGAGATAGCTCGTACTCTCCGAAATGCATTTAGGTGCAGCGTCGTATATAAGTTTATTAGAGGTAGAGCTACTGATTGGATGCGGGGGGTTCATCGCCTACCAATTCCTGACAAACTCCGAATGCTAATAAATGTTCTACGGCAGTGAGGGCATGGGTGCTAAGGTCCATGTCCGAGAGGGAAAGAACCCAGACCAACAGC
>LAZY01000164.1 GCA_001013295.1 Chryseobacterium indologenes
AATCAAAGATTCAAAATTCATAATTATAATGAAGTCTCGTAGCTCAGCTGGTTAGAGCGCTACACTGATAATGTAGAGGTCGGCAGTTCGAGCCTGCCCGAGACTACTAATTGAGTTGAAGTTTAAAGTTTATTGTTCAAAGTTAAACCTTGAATAAAAAACCTTAAACATTAAACACCTAGAGGGGGAATTAGCTCAGCTGGCTAGAGCGCCTGCCTTGCACGCAGGAGGTCAAGGGTTCGACTCCCTTATTCTCCACAGTTTTGGAAGACTGATTTAAAAGTTACGAT
>LAZY01000165.1 GCA_001013295.1 Chryseobacterium indologenes
ATCCTTCAGTGCAGGATCTTTTCTGACATTGTCCAATGCCTGAATCAATGCAGGTTCTGTGGATCCGTCATTATCATCGGCATCAGAAGCAGCAATGGCGGCCTTCACGGTACTTAAATTAGACAGTTCCGAATAAGTAGCACCTGTGATTTTCATAATAGGTAATGTCTGGTGGTATCCCCATACCGTTGCTGTTGGAATACCGTTTTCAGCTCTGGATTCCTG
>LAZY01000166.1 GCA_001013295.1 Chryseobacterium indologenes
TTAGCATACCTAATGTTCTTTTCTATTATATTTCCATCATTTAGTGTTTCCTTACTGTAGACCATATTATTGTAGGCACTCTCATAATTGCTTTCTGTAATATTCGTGAATGCCTGATTGCCACCGTTGGTATAATCTTTCAGGATTTGGGTTTCCTTTTTGATAAATATTTTTTTTACAGGCCCGCCATTATTTTGAACACCTGCAATAGGTTGGTTCCCTATT
>LAZY01000167.1 GCA_001013295.1 Chryseobacterium indologenes
GATGTGATGCAAATCTCGAAAGCCGGTCTCAGTTCGGATTGGAGTCTGCAACTCGACTCTATGAAGCTGGAATCGCTAGTAATCGCGCATCAGCCATGGCGCGGTGAATACGTTCCCGGGCCTTGTACACACCGCCCGTCAAGCCATGGAAGTCTGGGGTACCTGAAGTCGGTGACCGTAACAGGAGCTGCCTAGGGTAAAACAGGTAACTAGGGCTAAGTCGTAACAAGGTAGCCGTACCGGAAGGTGCGGCTGGAACATCTCATTTTAGAGCGTC
>LAZY01000168.1 GCA_001013295.1 Chryseobacterium indologenes
TGGGTTTCCGTCCTTGTCTTTTACCGTTAGCTTGTGAAGCTTCTCCGTTTTATATTTCTTCTTCCATTCCGAAATCTGCTCCGGAGAGATATTACCTTCTTTTGTTTCAATAGACATTTTCTTTAATTGTATTTTGTTAATGAGTTCATTATTGGTATTCTTTGTTGTAAAAGGGATGCTCATTTCTTTGCACTGATCCCTTAATTCCTGGCGTTTCATTATGCC
>LAZY01000169.1 GCA_001013295.1 Chryseobacterium indologenes
GGCTTTCAACCACAAGAGCGCTGTTACTTCCCGCTTCGGCTGATCTTCCGTTTTCTTTGAACTTACAGCCATAAAGGACATGGCAGACCTGAAGGCCGGTATCATCCACATAGGATACGGTGATTGGGAAAGGCGGAATATCCTGAAGGGTTTTTCCTTTTGGAAGCTTCGCCTGGATGGCATCTACCGTTTCACTTAAAAGACCGATGCTTCCCTCGCAAACTTCGTCTCCCTGGGTATAGCCCACCGATTTGGTAGTTCCTACCACTTTGACCGGATCAATGGCATCGGTTCTCTTGTATTCTATTTTGGTGACTCCCATGAAGGTGGCCCCCAGAGCGGTAATACGGACATTGCCGTAATTCCTGTATTTTCCGTTAATTCTTGTCTGTGTAACCATTGTATTAATTTGTATTTAAAGGGTTCCTGAAGCCTACTTTCAGGGTGATTCTTCTTCCGATGGCCACCGGAATAAAGGTCAGATAGACCTCGAATTCACTTGATGCCAGTACATTCTGCTCCGGATTGATGTAGGCATCAACGCCGCCGCTAATATCTCCGGCGGCTACCATCGGATCAAGCGAAACCTTTGTCGTTGTTTCCAGATCTTTCACTGTTTCTACGGCCATGAACCCTGTATTTTCATCAACATATAAACGTCCTTTTACTTTTGGGGTTAAGGCTGTTTTGGCCAGCTTGATGGCTTTCTTGATGGTCCTGTTGTTTTCAGTGTAGGCGTAATCAGAGGTAATTTTATCACAGGTATGAGTGTCATTGATAAAGATTCCCGAAGTAGAAGAAACCCCGCCAAGACCAAACACCGGAGCAAAGAAAATATATCCTTTACCGTCCAGGGTATCCAGATCTGTATCTGAATAATTACCCAGCCGGGTTCCTGAGCTGAGTCCCGGGACGATAAAAATGTTTTCATCCACATGGGTCATGTTAAAATCATTAACCTGTTCACCAGCATTTTGGGAAACGGCCGCCTTGGAGACCATTGCCGCAAAATCTTCAACCGCTGCATATCCTTTGTAAAGATCCCCCCGGCTGGAAACCTCGAAATCGGCTCCTATCACAACGGATATATCAGGGCATTCACTCAAGAGAGTTCTCAGGTTAAGAGCGGCTTCTGAGGTTCCCGAAAAGCTTCTTCCCTCAATATATATTTCTGTATAGCGGTCTTTTGTCCATTCCATGTTTGAGAGTGCCTGCGCTTTGTAAATGGCATCAATACTGTCTTTATCGAGCCCCGTTTCAATAACCGGGATGTAATCTTCCTGCGGATTTAATGCAACCGAAACCTGAACGATTTCTCCTGCTTTTTCCCGTAATAACCGGGCTAAATAGTTATTGTCTTTGTCCACCATCTGGCTCAGGGTAACGCCTTGGGCTACCGGCATGAAATGTACTGTAATGGAAGGATTATGAATAAAGAACCTTCTCAGTCTTTCATAGACAAGCACCTTATGGGTCTGGTCATAGTCTTTTGTGATTCCCAGTGTTTCCACCTCTTGAATGTTTTTAAGGGTATAGATATTTCCCAGGACCATTTCAGAAGTAGCCACAGCATTCATCACACTGCCGGTGACCATATCGGCGGAGGGGG
>LAZY01000017.1 GCA_001013295.1 Chryseobacterium indologenes
GGGGCGGCCGAAGGCCGCCCCGAAACTGTCTTAATTATAAAGATTATTCTTACATACTTTTACTCCTTCACAATTTTTTTATTATAGTGTGAGTTGTCCCCGCTCCCACACGAATCCTTTCGTGTGGCAATTTTTTATAACAATATCATATTAAAAGTACAAAGATTACTTTTGAAAATATCCCAACCCCAAACAGTATCATGACAAATAATAACAAAACCTCACAATTTACGAAGTTACTTATGGTATCAATATTTAATAAAAATCATAATACAAGCTCCATTCCCCAGTTTCTTTGTTCTTTGCAAACATAAAACTGCCGCTATCGATTACATTTAAATGAGCTTTATTGTCCGAAGAAACCTGAAAGACAAATTCAAAGCCTTTTCCGAAACCGTCTTTGAATCCGATGCCCGGTTGGCAGAATGATGGATAGCCCCCTAATTTTGTGCTGTAGCAGTGGTTGATAATTTTGAAATAACTGTCGAAAAGTCCTTCTCTTTCAAGTTGGAGAATTTCGGAGACTATTTGATAATCGATGTCTTCAATACCTCCGCCATCCCATAGCGGAGCATCGTTAGGGTATAATTGAGAACGTAATGGAAATGGTTTTAAATAGGAGACAGAACTTTTCAGATCCTTGATGACAATATCTTCCAAACGATCATATTCCCTTATAACCCAGTTTTCGCCCATTTTTTCAAACGTTTCGGGGAAGTCCTGGGAAATAAATACGGTAATCAGCTTTTGATTTTTGATCAGCTCCGGTACGAAAGGTTGGTTGGGAAGATAAATTTGTAAAAGAGGCATCATCTGATCTCCATTTTTATCCAAAGGAATTTCCTCATGTTCCGCGTAGGCAAATACATGTCCGATCCATGATTCTTCCAGGGTATTGAGAGGTCTGAATCCGCCGGTAATAAATTCCGTAGCAGGTTTTTCTATTTTATCTTTGATTTCTTGAATTCTGTTGTCCATTTTTTTGTGATGAAAGGTGTTAGGTTTCTTTATCATCTTTCAAGATCAGGTCTCTTGATGATAAAGTTTAATAAAATTAAGTAATCTTTTCAAATAATTCGGGGTAGCTGATCACCAGACCGTCTTCATCCACTACAATATCAGCTTTAAAATCAGTTTGGAGATTGTTATAATGATAGGTGTCTGAAGTCATTCTCGTATATTGTTGCGATACAGGTTTTATGACATTGTTCAGGACATCAATATAAATAACTTTTATTTCCTCTGAACCGTTTTCAGGAAGTTTCAAATTATTGATAGGTAATGTATTGGTAAATGGGGTCAGTGAAATATCGATGAAGTTAAAGTCTTTAAAATCAGGATTGAGGCGGTCGTTGATTTCCCATTCATTCTGTATTCTTTTTCCTTTAAGCGTATGTTTTATCATATTGATCTCGGATTCAATGAGAAAACTCGTTGTTTTCCAGTCTTTATCAATGCTGATTTGATAGTCTGTAGTGTACATGGAATCATTATAATAGCCTATGATTCTTGAAGCTGCAATATAGTTTCCGTTTTCCTCCTTCAATTTGAAATATTCAAGAGACTGGAAGGCAATTCCCTGCCAAATCAGTGTTTTCATGTGTTTTAATTAATTTATAGGTTAAAAGATCTCCATTAATGAGAAGTTCTTCGTTTTCTGATTCTGCTTAAGGTTTCTCTGGCTACTCCAAGGAATGAAGCCAATTGGGAAAGAGGAATACGCTGAATCATTTCCGGGTATTTGCTTTCAAGGTATTCGAGTCTTTCCTGTGCGGTGTATAATTTAAATAGGTTAGAGAACTCTTCCTGTTTGGTGGCAAACTGACGAATACAGTGACGGCCCAAAGCTTCTATTTCCGGTGATTGTCGGGCTGCTGCGAATAACTTTTCTTTGTCAAAAATAAGCGTATGCATTTCTTCACAGGCAGCTATATTGAATTCAGAAGGCTGTCCGCTTCCAAAGCTGCTGATATTGGTTGCTACTTCATTTTCAAAGAAAAAACCTGTGTTTTTTATCACTCCATCCACTTCGTAATAGCTTTTACAAAAACCTTTATCAATGTAAAACAGAGAATGGCAGATCTCACCTTCTTTCAGCATCAGCTCATTTTTCCTGTAAATTCTTTTTGAAAGAACCGTTTGGAGTAAAGCCCAGCTTTCATCAGAAAATGGGGTAAGAGCGCGGATGTATTCTAAAAGCGATGTCATGATATGGGTGTTTCTTGTTGTTTGAATGGTTCAGTCTGATTAATCCCCTTCAAAGATGAGTATTTTTTGTCATTCTAATGGTAAGGCCAGCAATAAACCTGGAGAATCATGAACCCTTTTATTTATTATGTGTAAATTGCCTGTATACTTATTAAGTGCTATGAAGAAATTCATTCTTATTTTATCATTCCTGCCTGTCTGGGCGGCTGCTCAGGAAACCGTTCATCGTGATGCAGAAATTGCCGACTATGTTTCAAAAGTGAATGTGGACTCATTGAAAAGTCACATCAATACATTGGTAAGCTTTGGAACCAGACATACGATGAGCTCTATCAATGACCCTAAAAGAGGGATTGGAGCTGCCAGAAACTGGGTGATGAAAAAGTTGAAGACGTATGCAAAAAGTACCAATGGCAGAATGGAGGTTTTTATACAGAACAAAACCATTCAGCCGGATGGGAAAAGAATAGACAGGTCAACAGACTTAGGAAATGTTGTGGCTATTCTTCAGGGAACCGATCCGAATGATAAAAGAGTTTTTATGATTGGAGGCCATTTGGATTCCAGGGTAAGTGATGTTATGAATTTTAAAGATGATGCTCCCGGAGCCAACGATGATGGAAGTGGAGTAGGGGCTGCCATTGAATGTGCCAGAATTCTAAGTCGGTCCAAATTTCCTGCGAGCATTGTTTTTGTAGCTTTTTCTGGAGAAGAACAGGGGCTGCTGGTTTCAAAAATGCTTGCCGAAAAGGTTCAGACAGAGAATTGGCAGTTGGAGGCCTTATTGAATAATGATATGATTTCGAATAACAGGACCAGCGAAACAAATCTTGTGAACACCCACCAGCTCAGGGTTTTCTCCGAAGGCTTGCCTCAATATGAACTGGATAAGAAAGCATCAAATATCAGGGCTTATGGTATGGAAAATGATGGTGAATCCAGGCAGCTTGCCAGATATATCAAGGAAGTAGGAGAACGTTATGTAGATCATTTTGAGGTTAAACTGATCTATAGAAATGATCGTTTTCTGAGAGGTGGAGACCATAGCCCATTTGTAGAAAAAGGATTTCCGGCCGTGAGATTAACGGAATTCAACGAAAACTTCAACCATCAGCACCAAGACCTCAGAACTGAAAACGGAATTCAATATGGTGATCTGGCTGAATTTATGGATTTTGAGTATTATAAAAAGAATGTGGAGATTAATATTTCTGTGCTGGCCAATTTAGCCAAATCTCCCTCAAAACCGGAGAATGTAAAAATGGAAACCGACAAGCTTGCCAATTTTACATCCCTATCCTGGGAAAAGCCCAAAACGGAAAACGGAAATATCGGTTATTATGTTTTAATGCGTGAAACAGATGTTTCTACATGGCAGAAAAAATTCTTTACCAAAGATACTGTCATGAGATTGCCTTACTCCAAGGATAATTATTTCTTTGCAGTACAGACGGTCAATGCATCAGGAAATGAAAGCATTATGGTTACGCCTAAAGTATTAAAATAAGAAATCATAAAGAAGCATTCGGATCAAGCGTAAAAGCTTTGGTAAAACAATTGAATACCGATTGATTATTCTAAATTTTATAGAAGCAAAGAATTAGTGATTCGAATACTTTATTTTAGGAAGCTAAGTAATGTAACTTTGTCGCTGATTAAGCTTTGTGACTATACGCTCGCTTCTTCAGATCGATTGAAAATTGATGCCTTATTAGCTCACTTAAAATACAACATACACCAACATGAAGCTTTGCGTGAAACCCTTTCTTCACAACTATTGATCATAATTGGTAAAGAACATAACATTTTTTCTAGTCAGATGAACTCAACTTTTTGCTGGATCCACAACCTTTGGTATTGATCCAAGTATTCTTTGTTGTTTTACAAAAAAAGAGCGGTAAAAACCGCCCTTCTGTGCAATAATCTAAAAATTAGATATATCGGCACCCACAACTTTGTTCTCAATCTTTACAGAAATGTTTTTGTCCGAAGCAAGGTAGATTACCGGTTCCGGGACTACTACTGATTCCATTAAGGCTTCTGTAGCTGGTATTCACCATCACTGATTAATACCAATTGATTTCTCATTGATTTCTCTGAATTTTAATGGTTATTATGTTTTAATTAGTTGAGTCACTAAAGTATATAAAAATTAAGACACTGACAAGTGTTTTAATTTTTTTTAATAAAATTTTATGAAATTCAGAGTTTAAATACTAGTCAAGAAAGACGTTGATCTTTCTGATATTTTCTTTTATGGTGTGGGTAATTTCCTTTCCTGTACCGTCAAATAGCCTGAGATCTCCATTGTATAAGGAAGGTTTATCTATGAAATTTTTCCTTGCTTCCAGATACTGTTTTTTGGTTTTCGCCTTTACTACAGACAAATAGGGAACAGAAGCGATGGTTTCATCACTTTTTTTAATACTGGTGGCAGAGATCTCGATGGTTTTAGCCTTATTATAAACCTCCAGAATCATCCCGGAAAGCCCTTTAAAACGGAAAGGGCCCTCAGGAATAGACAGATCTTCCGTATACCAGGCATAAAAAATATCTCCCGTATCGGTAACCGTTTTGGCCAGCCGGCAGTTATAGTTCTGTATTTTTTTAGTATCAGTGAGCATCTCCCATTTCAGCTCAGGTTCCTCAAAACTGAAAATATATTTGCCTACCGGGAGAAAAGCGGTCGTCTTATGATCAGATCTGTAGGCGCTGTAGGTGATGTTGGGATATTTTGGAATGCCACCAAAAGAAGTTCTGATCATTTCAGAACCATTACTTTCTTTTTTACCGGATAAAGTATAATAATAAGTCTTTGCTTCATTATTAAAATAAATAGATTCATTAGCATTACAAAGCAGAATCATTTCATACCGCCGAAAACTTTGAGGGTTCAGGCTATCTCGTATCATTTTAGTTTCGTAGCTGATTTCCATTACAGCTTTGCCGCTTTGAGAAAAAACAGCTGTTCCTGCCAATAAAAATCCAAAGGATAAGAGTCGGTTTATCATGAAGAACTTTATCTTTTTTGATTTTTTTTAAGCCGATAAAGACTTAGAATATTAAGTTTTTAAATAAAAATAAGAGACCCGGATATGCTTTTATTCCAGATCCAGTGTCATGAAAAGGGCAATTTCTTCAGGTTTTTCATACAATCTTGTATTCAGTCCTGTAATATTAAATCCCATTCTTCGGTAAAACTGGATGGCAGGGTAGTTGGTGTTCTGAGTTTCCAGTTCAATCACTCTGCAGTTTAATCTCCGGGCTTCTTTGATGGCGCTTTTGATCAGCATGATACCAATACCTTGCCTTCTATGCTTTTCATCAATCAGGATATTTTCGATGTAAAAACTGTTATTCCATGTTCTGTGCTCACCGATGATCCATCCGGTTAGTTCATTATTAACAAAAGCTCCGAAAGAATTTCCTTTTTCAATAATATCGTTGAGTTCTTCAAGATCTTCAGCACCGGTTTCCCAGATTTTGGTATAGGGAAAAGCTTTTTCTTTCAAATTAAATTCAAAAGAACCTCCGAATTCAATAGATGAAACATAATAGATCTTATCCGTTGAGTAGCCGTTATGTCCCCAGTTCAGACTTGGATTATGAAGTAGTTTTTGTAGTTTTTTTACGTCCACAGAATGTTTTTTTAAATTATTGAACTTCAGTACAGATCTCTACCAGGTAATGATCCAAATCTTTGATATAAGCTGTTTTCTGTCCCCAGGGCTTTACAGCAATATTTTCATACAGAACAGCACCGTTTTTCAATGCTTTTTCTACCAAAGCTTCCACGTCATCCGTTACAAACCCCAATTCTATCCCGAAAGGTTTTTCATTGGCTTTCGAAGTCAGAAATCCTTCTTTGATATTGGAGGAGGCAAGACTTATAGAAGCAAATGCCAGACTGGTTTCGCCGGTGATAAGTTCTCCATAATCCTTTTCAGGAGTAATGAACTTTATTTCAGAAGCGAACGTGTTTTTATAAAAATTCATAGACTGCTCTACATCTTCAACGTATAGAATAACATATTTAAATTTGATCATTATATTGAAATGGTTTTTATTGTTTGTTTAAAATATAGTCTTCATCTGTCATCAGCTGTACATGAGGGCCATTGAGCGGATAATATTTAAGACCTTCAAGGTGTCCGAAGTGAAGGAGAGAATATTTCCCGGTGAGATGCCGCACTTTACTTCCAAAAGAATTGATCTGCACCTTTTGAATTCCATCTTTTTTCTGTCTGCCATTACCAAAAAAGAGCATCAGGTTGCAATGGTCTTTAAAAAGAGCATCATTATAAAAGAATACATCGAGGTTTTCTTCCCTGCATATCTGAATCAGATCATCGATGAAACTTTCTTTATCGGTTTGGGGAAGATTGCAATCGATTCTGATGGAATAATTTTCAGCATTATTCTTTTTAAAATCTGAACCCACCATCTGGATAAAGCGATGTTCTATGCTTTCATAACTTTCCCTTTCCGGAAGATAATTTTTACTGGATTGAATGTTGAAAGGAACATCTGAATTCAATAAAACGGCATTTTCACGGATCAGAAGTTCCTCTATTTCCTCTGCAAACTGAAAATGAAAATCAAAAAGCTGATGATCTCCTGTGCTGATGATCAGCTGACTCCCATCAATATTAAGGTGAAGGTACGTATTTTTGAAACGGGTTTTCAGTGCTTCCAGCTTTTCGATAAAATCATTTATATCCGTAACCTGTACTCTTGCAGCCAGTTCTGCGGGATTATCAGCATGACCTCCATAGCCCGGGAAAAATCTGAAAAACTTAAAGTCATATAAATGATCTGGAAATTTGAAATACCAGTATACACCTAAAATCATGATGGATTGGATTGATGAATTATACAATAATCAAAATTAAATAAAATTTCACACTCCAAAACTTTCAAAACCCTTAAATTTGTGGTCAATAAAAATTTTACTTGGATGCTTAGGAACATTTCAATTGCGGCAGCTACTTTTTTGTCCGTAGTTACAATCAATGCGCAGAAGAACAAAAATACCCAACTGGAAAGACCGAAATTAGTTGTAGGTCTGGTCGTAGACCAGATGCGTTGGGACTATTTATACCGTTTTTATGGTAAGTATGGAAATGACGGTTTCAAAAGACTATTGAATACCGGATATTCTTTAAATAACGTACACATTCCTTATGTGCCTACCATTACCGCTTTGGGACACACATGTATCTACACAGGATCTGTACCTGCGATTCACGGAATTGCCGGAAATGACTGGACAGACAAAGAAACAGGTAAAGGAGTATATTGTACAGCAGATGAAAGCGTTCAGCCGGTAGGAACCACCAATACAAAAACCGGAAGCCATTCTCCAAAGAATCTTTGGTCTACAACAGTTACTGACGAGTTGAGACTTGCGACCAACTTCCAGGGGAAAGTAGTCGGCGTTTCTCTGAAAGACCGTGCCTCTATTCTTCCTGCAGGACACAATCCGAACGGAGCATTCTGGTTTGATGACAGTACAGGGAACTTTATTACAAGTACATGGTATATGAACGATCTTCCTCAATGGGTAAAATCGTTCAACGCTCAGAATCTTCCTGAAAAATTAGTAGCCAACGGCTGGAATACCTTACTTCCGATCAACCAGTATACAGAAAGCTCTCCGGACAATTCTTCCTGGGAAGGGCTATTAGGAAGTGCAAAAACACCTACATTCCCTTATAGCAATTTAGCTCAGGATTATCAGACGAAAAAAGATAACATCCGTTATACACCTTTCGGGAATACGTTGACATTAAAGTTGGCAGAAGCTTCCGTAGAAGGTGAAAAACTGGGTGGAGATAATATTACAGATTTCCTGGCCATCAACCTTGCTTCTACAGATTATGCGGGACATAAATTCGGACCGAATTCTATTGAAGTAGAAGATGTTTATATCAGATTAGACCAGGATCTTGCAGAGTTCTTCAAATATCTGGATTCAAAAGTAGGAAAAGGAGAATATACAGTCTTCCTTTCTGCTGACCATGGTGGAGCGCATTCTGTAGGATTCCTTAAAGAACATAAAATTCCTACAGGTTTCTTCGGAGAAGGTGCTGAAAAGAACCTTAACCAAAAGCTGAAAGAGAAATTCGGAGCGGATAAACTGATCAATGCAATCGATAATTATCAGATCTATTTTGACAGAAAAGTATTGGCGGATGCTAAACTTGAACTGGATGATGTAAGAAACTTCACCGTAAAAGAACTTGAGAAAGATCCTACGGTTCTGTATGCGGTTTCAGTAGATAAAGTTCAGGAATCAAGCATCCCGGAACCTATCAAACAAAGAATCATCAATGGAATCAACAGACAGAGAAGTGGAGATATTCAGCTGATCTCTCATGATTCTATGCTTCCGCCATATTCTAAAACCGGAACAACGCACAGTGTATGGAATTCTTACGATTCACACATTCCATTGATCTTTATGGGTTGGGGAGTGAAGCAGGGAGAAAGCAACAAGGCATATCATATGACTGACATTGCCCCTACAGTTTCTTCTCTATTGAAGATTCAGTTCCCAAGTGGAAATGTAGGAAATCCGATCACGGAAGTTATTGGTAAATAAAATAAAGGTCCTATAATAAACAAAAAACATTCCTGAGAGGAATGTTTTTTTTATTTTGAATAACTTAGGAGTTCCGGATGATCTGCTGTATTTCTTTTTGAAATGTTTTATTCTGTCTTCTTATTTTTACAATGAAATAGAGCAGAATACTTATCAGAATACTTGCTAAGACAATAGAGATAATCCTGATGTATTGGTAGGAGGAACTTAGTTTTTTACTTTTAACAGCGGTTTCTTTATTATGGTTATCAATAACCCGGTTAATGGATGCCAGCTCATTCTGCTTTCTCTTAAAGCTCATTTCGAGGTATTTCTTATTATATACCCGGTACAGATCCTGTTTTCCCATAGCGAGATAATTGTCGGACATTTCTTTGTAAATGCCTTCATTCAGAATAATATCGCCTGTATTTTTACATAGTTCCTCAGCTTTTAGTAAAAGCTCCAGCGCTGCCTGATTTTTATGTTTTTGTTTATATACTTCTGAGATCCCTTTTAGGGCAAATGCTTCAAGACTTTTGGCATGATTTCTCTGTGCATAATTTACAGACTGCAAAAATGCCTGCTGTGCCTTGTCAATGAGATCAAGACTAAGGTAGCAGTACCCAATATTGTAATATACCACACTCATATTGGAATAAGTAGTTTTTTTAACCGGAACTTTTTCGAAATTTTGGATTGAAATCCAGAATTTTTCAAGAGCAATTTCAGGATTCGACTGGCTTTTATAGATCATTCCTCTTATGGCATAGCTTCTGGCGGTCTCAATATATTTTTCGGTAGCATTTTCAGGAATTTTTACAAGATAATGATCCGCTTCATCTAATGTTTCAAGGCTTTTACTGAAAAGCTCCATCTGCTGATACTGGATAGCAACAGAAATCAGAACACTTGCCTGGCTCTTAGCATTGTTGGTTTTCTCGGACAGTTCCTTGGCTTTTAAAATATACTTCAACGATTCATCAAAGTTCCTTTTGGCGATATTGGCTGTGGAAAGTAGCATATAAATATCAATAGATGTTTTGATATCATTATCTTTTTTTAATAGATTTTCTCCAATTTCAATCGTATGGTCTGGGTTATCGTAAATTTCAAGGGCAGCTTTTTTCATCAATGCACTATCCGAAATTTTCTGACTTTCTACGGCAATGCCAAAGAAAAGATAGAGTAGGACTGGTATTTTAAAAACTGCTTTCATATGATTTTGCTTTTACTGATTTCCTGAATATAAGTATTGGGCGACATTCCGGTAACGGATTTAAAAACAGTCGTAAAGGTACTGTGAGAGGAAAATCCTGAATATTCAGCAAGGTAACTTACCTTATAATTAAGAAATACAGGATTATTTCTTAATAGCTTTGCAATGTGGTTGATCCTGAGTTTGTTAATGTATCCGTTGAAATTTTTTTCCTTATTAGTATTGATTATTTCTGACAGATATTTTGTATTCACACCCATTTGAGAGGAAAGCAGCGAAAGTGACATGTTTTTATTCAGATATCGGTCTGATTTTTCGAATTCCTCAAGTTTTTGAAGGATTTCTTCTTCTTTTTCTCTTGAAATTTTATTGATAGACGCTTTCTTTTCCGGTATAGTAGTTTTGTTTAATAAAGTATCGTCATAAGAAAGCTGAGACTTTTGGCTGATCTGTTTTTCAAAAAAGTCAAACTGCTTTTTTAAATCTTTATTTTTATTCTTAACAATTAGAAAAAAAGAGAATAGGGCGGTGATAATCAAAGATAAGCTAATGATAAAGGGCCAGAAAGATCTCAGAAATTCTTGCTTTTGAAATTCAAGACTTTTATTTTGATTGGTTTCAACGAGTTTTACAATATAACGTATGCCTTCCCTGGAACTGGAATCAGTTTGTGCTTTCAGATTATGATAAAGCTGATTATAATAGTTATATTTATAATCCTCATGGATGGCATAGTAAGCTTTGGAAAGCGATTCATAAATTTTAATTTTTACATTATTAAAAGGAAGTTCATGAACTAAAGAAAGCCCCACATTCAGCTTTTCAATACATGTTTTATAATCCTGATTAACAAAATAATATTGTGAAAGATTTTCATATGCCAGACTGAGTAAAAAAGGTTTGTTTTTTTGATTTTCAAGATCTGAAATTACATTTTCTATGACTTCTTTGTACTCTGTCAGTTTGTTTTGTTTTAGTAAATAAAAAGATCGGAAGATCTTGTTTTCTGCTGCTATTATTTTATTTTCTTCATTTTTATTACTGAGGTATTGGTCACTTTTATCAAGATCTTTTAATGCTGCAGGATAATTCTTGTTTATTCCTGAGTTGAGAGCTTGAAGTTGATAGAGTTTTGCTATCGTAATCCTTAATTTGGGGTCGTTATTTGTAAGGAGTTTCTGATCAGATAGAAGCATGCTGATAATTCTTGCTGACTGATTGTATAATCCAAGATTCTGATACTGATCTGAAAGGTTATAATCATTGAATATTTGCATAAAATATGAAAGGCTATTTCTCTGAACTGCCTCTTCCTTCTGGGCAAAAATATTTACAGATTGTACATAATCTCCTTTCATTGCAAAAGCCTGTGAAATAATATTCTGTAATACTATTTTATGTTCTAAATTCTGATCACTGACAAGAATTCCCTGAGTATAGTTGATACATTCGTCAGAATTTTGATAAAGCTTAAGGAAGGCTTTATCTGCTAAAATCTCAAAATCAGGACCAGACTGTCCATTTATAATAATAAGAAAGAACATGAATAACAGCCCTGGAATTCTTTTTTTACTTTGGAGTATTTTTCTGATGGATAAATTATTTTTCATATTTTTTAATGATGCCCATGGATTTCATTATGATTTGTGTTTCTTTTATGTATTTGATTATTAGTTTTTTTACGGTTTTGTGTCTTTTGAAATTCACGAATTATAGAAATCAATTTCTTTTCATTGGGTAAATATAATATTAATATTGTTTTCAATGATTTTGAATATTAAATATAAAAAAAAATGAAAAGGTTTTACAAAATGTCAATGAAATTAGTGGTTGCCTATTTCTTAATGAAATTTACGGTTGCCGAGGCTCAGCTTACTGTAATGGGGTTGGGAAATTATGATGTGGGTGGAGTTTCCAATAATGGAGTAGTGGGCTTACAGCTGACTACAAGTGGTAAGATATTTAAATGGACTGCTGGCGGAGGGCTTTTACAGATTGGGAGTATATCCAATGGTTATCCTTCTACAGGGAGAACTGTTGTTTCGAATGATGGAACCAGGTTTTCTTCTACTTATACCAATTCGGTTACAAGTTTCAATGAAATATCTACTTATGATACAACCACTTCTGCATGGACAAACCGTGGGGGTCTTGTCGTAACAGGATGGGGTGGAGTAGTCAGTTCTAGCTGGGGAATATCTCCGGATGGAAATACCATTGTGGGACTTGGTTATCTGAGTGCAGGCGTTGCACATGCTGTGAAATGGGATGCGATAAACGGAATGATAGATCTTGGAAGTATTGTAACGGGGCGTAGCTCCAGAGCAAATGCGATCAGTGCCAACGGATCAGTTATAGTAGGGTGGCAGGATGAACCTACAGGAATCCGAAGCGGAGCAAAATGGGTAGATGGTGTAGAAAGTTTTATTACAGATAACAGTGGAAATAATGTAGGGGAGGCCAGTGGTGTTTCTGCAGATGGAAGCACGATAATAGGTGGTGCTATCCCTAATCCCTACGTCTGGAAGGCAGGATCCGGTTTGACGTATATAACGCATCCCAATGCTTCCAACACGTTTAGAGGAGGTGCTACGGGCATCTCAGCAGATGGGTCAAAAGTTATAGGCTTTTACAGAACATCCGGAGCACCTCCAATGTCCGGAGAAGGTTTTATCTGGACTTCAGAAACAGGACGTGTTAACCTGAATGATTATGCGGTGGGATTAGGAATTGCTACCAACGGAGTAACGATGGGCCTTCCTTTGGCGATCTCCCAGGACGGGATGAAAATTGCCGGAGTTGGTTTTAACGGTTCTAATCAAATCGTTGCTTTTTATCTGGATCTTACAACTTATCTGTCGACCAAAGAAACAATGAAAGATAAAAATAGTATTGCGATCTACCCTAATCCTGTGGCTGATATTCTATATTTTAAAGGCACAGGAAAGATGGAGAAAGCAGAAATCTATAATATGGCAGGCCAGAAAGTAAAATCACTGAATGCTGTAGAAAGTCAGATTGATGTATCCTCTTTGTCCAAAGGAGATTATATTCTGAAATATTCTGTAAAAGGAGAAAAACAACAGACTTATAAATTCATTAAAAAGTAATTCATATCATCTATTAAAGTAGTGGGACGAGCGGCTGTTTTCAATATTGAGAACAGCTGTTCTTTTTATTTATTCTGTAATATGATCTTATGCATCCTTATCACTGACAAGAATTCACTGGACATAACTGATGCATTCGTCAGAATTTTGATAAAGCTTCAGATAGGCTTTATCTGCTAAAATATTGAAGTCAGAACTAAACTGTCCATTAATAATAATAGAATAGAATAGAATAGAATAGAATAGAATAGAATAGAATAAAATAGGACTATGAATAGCAAGATTCTTCTGTTCATACCAGACATTTTTCTGAGCATTGTCTTCAAAATGTGTTTTATGTATATGTTTGGTTATTAATGTTTTAAAAATTAATCTCTTTTGAAATTCATGAATTGTGAAAGCCAAATTCTTTTAATTGGGTAAATGTAATATTAATATTGTTTTCGATAATTTAAAATACTATATATAATAAAATATGAAAAATTTTTACAAAATTCCAATGAAAGTATTAACGGCTTGCCTCTTCTTGAATATTAGCCTGGCAGAAGCTCAGCTTACGGTAATAGGACTGGGGAATTATAATGTAGGCTCTGTTTCGGATAATGGAGTGGTGAGTATGCATACCAGTGCCGGAGGTATATATAAATGGACCAATGGAGGGGGACTTGTACAGATAGGTTCCATATCCAACGGGTATCCGGTTGCAGGAAGAACCGTTGTTTCTAATGACGGAACCAAAATAGCGTCTTCAGTTACCAATACAGTAACAGGTTTTAATGAAATATCGACATATGATGTGGCTACTTCCACATGGGTAAACAGAGGCGGACTTGTCCCTACCGGTTGGGACGGAAGTGTGAGTTCTACCTGGGGAATATCTCCGGATGGAAATACAGTTGTTGGATTGGGCCTCCTTACAGCATCCAATGCCCATGCTGTGAAGTGGAGCGAAGCCGGTGGAATGGTAGATCTGGGAAGTATGGTAGCCGGCAGAAGTTCCAGGGCAAATGCGATCAGTGCCAACGGATCAGTTATAGTAGGGTGGCAGGATGAACCTACAGGAACCCGAAGCGGAGCAAAATGGGTGGACGGAGCAGAAACATTCATTACAGACGGTAATGGAAATAATGTAGGGGAAGCAGGAGGTATTTCTGCAGATGGAAACACGATAATAGGAGCAGGAAATCCGAATCCCTATGTTTGGAATGCGACAAATGGACTTACCTATATCACCCATCCCAATGCTTCATTCTTTTTTAAAGGAGGTGCCACAGGGATCTCTGCAGACGGAAGCAAGGTTATTGGTTTTTACAGAACATCCGGAGCTCCTCCCATGTCCGGAGAAGGTTTTATCTGGACATCAGAAACCGGACGTGTCAATTTGAATGATTATGCGGTGGGATTAGGAATTGCCACCAATGGAGTCACGATGGGACTTCCTTTGGCTATTTCCCAGGATGGAAAGAAAATTGCTGGAATGGGTATGAATGCTTCCAATCAGATGGTTGCTTTTTATCTGGACCTTACCAGTTATCTGTCAACTAAAGAAACGGTGAAAGATAAAAGTAATATTGGCATTTATCCTAACCCTGTGGCTGATATTTTATATTTTAAAGGAGCAGGAAAGATTGAAAAAGCAGAAATCTATAATATGGTGGGGCAGAAAGTAAAATCATTGAATGCTGTAGAAAGTCAGATTGATGTATCTTTTTTATCCAAAGGAGATTATATTCTGCAATATTCTGTGAAAGGAGAAAAACAACAAACTTATAAATTCATTAAAAAGTAATTCATATCATCTATAAAAGTAGTGGGATGAACGGCTGTTTTCAATATTGAGAACAGCTGTTCTTTTTATTTATTTTTTAAAACTACAGCATTTTTGACGGTATACGCATGTTTTTTGGCGAATACATATAAAAAGCTATCTTTGCAAAAATTTTGGTTTCCAGTATTTTGGAATGAAAAGGGAACCGGGTGAAACTCCCGGACTGTCCCCGCAACTGTAAATCGCAACAAAAGTTTCTGTAAAAAAGCCACTGTGAAAACGGGAAGGCGCAGAAAGCGAAAGTCAGGAGACCTGCCGGAATTATAATCTAAAAACATATTGCTTTCGGAGGAAAAGTAAAAGGGTATGGGTATAAAAAGATATTTAGTACTGTTTTTTTCGTCTTACGGCTGTTTTCTTTTGGCTCAAGAGAAGACTATTGACACTATTTATGTTTTCGACAATCAGATGAACAGAGTGAAGCTCTTTCATCCTGTAAAGATCATCTCTGCTGAAGACACTCAAAAAAATTCAAGCAACCTTTCTGAACTTCTTAGATTTCAGTCACAGGTTTATATCAAAGAAAACGGACGTGGTGCTGTCTCTTCACCTTCTTTCAGGGGAACTACCGCACAGCAGACCGCCTTTGTATGGAACGGAATCAATATCAACTCTAATTTTTTAGGACAGGGTGATATTAATAATATTGCTGCATTTGGATATGACCAGATAGGAATAAAAGCAGGCGGCGGAAGTGTGATCTATGGAAGCGGTGCCATTGGGGGAAGTATTCACCTGAATAATACCCTCGATTTTAATAAAGGCTTTCACGGTTCTTTATTTTCAGAAGTTGCTTCTTTCAATACCTATAACAACTTTGTCAGAGGTTCTTACAGCAATGACCGGTTCAGTTTTAAAGTTTCGGGAAATCACTCGATCAGTAAAAATGATTATAAGGTTGAGGAAGATCACGGAAAGATCTATACCAATGATAACGGACAGTACTATAATACGAATATCAATGTAGCTGTAGCTTATAAAGTTGCTCCGCATCATCAGATTTCCTGGATCTCTGAACTTTTTAACGGCAAGCAGCATTATCCTGTTTATTTTGGAGATTTAGAGAATAAAACAAAATATGAAACTCAGAATGCCAGAAGCCTGCTTTCCTGGGATTGGAATAAAGTACAGTTCAGTAATTCCTTCAAAGCAGCTTATACGGAGGAGAATTTTCAATATTTTGGAGCGATTGATGGCCCTGAAACCAGTGGCGGAGCAGGGAAGAACTATATTCTGAAAAATGATTTCAATTATTTTCTTAATCCAAAATGGAATATCAATATTATTGGTGAATTCCAAATGAATAAAGGAAAAGGAGATGGAACTTCAGGAATCGGGGATATTAGAAGAAATGCAGGATCTATTGCAGGGTTAGTCCGCTATTTCCCAACAAAGGATTTACGTTTTGAAGCGGGGATCAAGAAAGATTTTGTAGAAGAGATCAGTTCGCCGACTTTATTTTCTTTTTCAGGAAAATGGAACGCTGTACAATGGTATGGGTTGGAACTGAATGTTTCAAGAAATTTCAGAGCTCCTTCATTTAATGATTTATACTGGGCTTTGGGAGGAAATAAGGATTTAAAACCTGAAACCTCTTATCAATTTGAGTTGAGAAACCTTTTTAAAATGGGAATTTTCAAACTTTCTGTAGCTCCTTATTATATGAAAATTCAGGATATGATCCGATGGCTCCGAACTCCTGCCGGATATTACGGTGCTTTCAATACCAATAGAGTAGAAGCATACGGATTAGAAACTCAGCTGGAATTTGAAAAACAAATCGGAAAACATACTTTGAAATCTAATCTGGGATATTCCTATATGAAATCAACGGATCTTGATATTCAAAAACAGCTGATGTACGTCCCTTTTCATAAATTTACCGGAAATGTAGAATATCAGTATGATTTCGTGAAATTATATGTACAAGGAATGTTCAATGGCAAGACGTATACAGATTCCAACGAAACCAAAGCCAGTGCTTTAAATCCATATTGGGTACTGAATGCAGGGTTGAATGCAACGGTTCTTAAAAACTATACACTGGGTTTTAAAGTAAATAACATTTTGAATAAAACTTACTACAGTATGCTTTCTTACCCATTACCTCAACGAAATTATAGTGTTACCTTAAATATCAATTTTTAAAATAAATTAATTACATATGAATATTAGAAAAATTTTATCTTTTGCAGCTGCTTCCATGTTACTTTTCAATGTTTCATGTAGCACAGACAGCAGCTATGAAGAAACTATTGACGGAACTGTTAGATTTGATTCCGGAGTCCTTATTACCAATGAAGGAGGGTTTACAACAACAACCTCTGAAGTTTCTTACGTGAGCAATAATCTTGCGACAGTATTTAACAAGATCTATGGAGCAAGTAATAATAATGAGCCTTTAGGAAAAGTGCTTCAGAGTATGGGGTTCAATGGAGACCGTGCTTATTTGGTTTCCAACCTTCCTAATAAAATTGAAATTGTAAACCGTTTCACATTCAAAAAACAGGCTACTGTAACTGCCAATCTTGATGGTGCCAGATATATCGCATTTTCAGGAAATCAGTATTATGTAACCAATAGTAATTTTACTACACTTAAGAGAAAACTTAACGTGTATAATATTTCAGATAACTCTTTTGTAAAAAGTATCGACCTTACAAACGCTGCTGAAAAAGTAGTGGAAGCAAGTGGAAGTATCGTTGTACAGTCTGACGGTGTAGGCTACGATGCAAGCTGGAATCCGATCCCGACCGGTTATACGGTAACGGTTGTAAACCCAACTACCAATACGATCAGCAAAACAGTAAATCTTCCAACTGAAGGGATTATTAAAGATCTTATCTCGTATAAAGGAAATGCATACGTTCTGGTTTCAGGAGATACCAACTCATTTATCTATAAAATCAATACAACAAACGGAACTTATGAAACAACGACTTTGACAGCAATGCCTAAAGTTCAGAAACTGAGAGCCGATAATGACAGATTCTATTTCATCACGAATACCAATAAAATATATGCAATGACTATCGGATCTTCAACGGTTCCAACAAAAATTATTGCAACAGCTGTAGGTGATGTATATGGATTTGACGTAATAGACGGTAAAATTTTTGCAGCAGATGCCAGCTATACTACAGATGGTAAAGTAAATGTTTATGATGCTGTGAATGGTACTTTATTGAAAAACTTCACTGCAGGAATCGGAACAAACGGATTCTATAAAAACTAAATATAGCGCTTAGGCGATATACCCAATAATTTTTTATTTTTTCATCATTTGTGTTTTTTTCCGGCCGGTTTCTTCGAAACCGGCCGGCTTTGTTTACAACAGTTGGTATAGGCATAAAAAAGCCCGGCGGGATGGAACATCCCGCCGGGCTTTTTTATGTATCATCAATGGAATTAAATAATTGTTAACCCCAGTTTCTCCGCTTCAGCAATTACAAATTGAGTGGCTTCTTCCTTTTCATTAGGAATTTCGCCTTCAAGAATAGCTTCTTTTACTTTTTCTTTCAGAATCCCGATTTCACGTCCCGGTTTAAGATTGAACATTTCCATGATCTCTTCACCGGTAATAGGTGGCTGGAAGTTCCTTACATGGTCTTTTTCCTCCACTTCTTTGATCTTTACCGCTACATATTCAAAATTCTTTTTGAACTTATCCTGTTTTTTAGAATTTTTAGTGGTAATATCTGCTTTGCAAAGGGTAAAAAGATCTTCCAGATTTTCTCCTGCATCAAACAAGAGTCTTCTCAGTGCAGCATCCGAAGCATCATCCGTAATCAAGGCGATAGGGCGGGATGACAGTTTTACCATTTTCTGAACGTATTTCATGTCACTTCCCAAAGGCAGTTTCAGGCGCTGGAAAAGAGTCTTTACCATTTTTGAACCTAGAAATTCATGTCCATGGAAAGTCCAGCCCGTACCTTCTACAAATTTCTTCGTAGGGGCTTTGCCGATGTCATGGAGCAGGGCAGACCAACGAAGCCAGAGGTTATCAGTATTCTCTGAAATATTGTCAACAACTTCAAGAGTATGGTAAAAATTATCTTTATGGGTTTGTCCTTCAACCTCTTCTACACCTTTTAGCTCGATCAGTTCCGGAATGATCAGTTTTAAAAGTCCGGTTTGTTCCATCAGTTTTAAGCCTACAGAAGGTTTTGCAGACATCATGATCTTATTAAACTCCACCATGATTCTTTCCATAGAAACAATTTTGATTCTTTCGGCTTCCTGTTGGATCGCATGCAAAGAATTTTCTTCAATGGTAAAGCTTAATGTAGACGCAAAACGTACCGCTCTCATCATTCGCAACGGATCATCAGAATAGGTCTGAGCAGGTTCAAGAGGGGTTCGTAAAATCTCTTTTTCGAGATCATCAATTCCATTGAACGGATCAATAAGTTCCCCGAAATTATCCTTATTTAAAGAAATCGCCATTGCATTAATGGTAAAATCTCTTCTCTTCTGGTCATCTTCAAGGCTGCCTCCTTCCACTTCCGGTTTTCTGCTGTTTTCTGTATAGCTTTCCTTTCTTGCTCCCACAAATTCCAGTTCAAGATCTTTATACTTGATCATTGCTGTTCCGTAAGTTTTGAAAACAGAAACTTTTAACTTGGGATCGATGTCCTGTGCAACATTTTGAGCAAGCTCAATACCACTTTGCTCCGTTACAAAGTCAATATCTGTAGAAGCCTTTCTTTTCATTAAAAGGTCACGAACGTATCCACCTACAATATAGACAGACTGATTGTTCCTTTCTGCAGCTTCAGAAATTATTTTAAAAAGTTTTAAATTCTTATTTTGATTAAGATTAATTTTCATCGTTGATAATAGTGTCAATTTCTACCAATGCATCTCATTAGTCATAATGAGCGTACATTCTACTAATTTTCCCATCCTTATTAAAAAACATAACCTCTACGGCATGTTTATCCATAATAGACTTATAAAATAATGCTACCGAATCTACTCCTGCTGTAGAATGGATCAGATCAAAATGAAGGTCCGGAAATTTATCCAGTGCTTTTCTCCAATATTCACGAACAGCTTCTTTACCTTTTAAAGAACTTTCCTTTCCTCCTGTAGCCACTGCTATCATGGGTGTTGTGATCTCTATATCTTCAGAATAATGGGATAGAATATCCTCCAAATCGTGAGAGTTCCATGCATGTATCCATATCTGAGCAAATTCCTGATGATTCATAGCATAAATTTTATGAGTTGAGTTTGCAAAGATAGAATTAAAAAAAAGAAATCCTGCCGATATAAACTGACAAGACTCTAAAAAATAACCGGATCAATACCGGACTTTTATTCCCTAAGAACTTTTATCCTGTTATCATTCCATATTTTGATCACTGAAGATCCGGAATATTTCGAAACTTTTTCTCTGTCTTCCTCCACAGCATAATCTACAAGATTTACCATCTCTTCTGAAATATCAGAAAATTTAAACGGACTTTTTTCCCCACTGAAATTAGCAGAAGTAGAAACCAAAGGTCTGTTCAGTTTTGAAATCAGTTTTTTGCAAAAATCATTTTTTATAAGACGGATACCAATACTTCCGTCTTCCGCCAGAAGTTCTTTGGGTAAGCCTCTTGGATTTTCGTAAACAATAGTTACCGGTTTTTCGCTAAGGTCAATGATCTCCCATGCCATCTCAGGAACATCTACAAGATCCTGAAGCCTTTTCTCAGACTCTACAAGAATGATCATGGATTTGTTTTTCTCACGCTTCTTAATGTCAAAAATTTTATTGACCGCCTCTATATTAGTGGCATCACAACCAATTCCCCAAATCGTGTCAGTAGGGTAAAGAATCGTTCCGCCGGATTTTAATATTTCGATAATATGTTCCATAATTTACTTACATTCAAAACAGACGATAAAGGTAGAGAATATATGAATTTTGAACAAAAAAATGAGCATAAAAAGGATGACGTATTGGAGGTTTTTAATTCTAGGCTAAAATGAATGGAATGATGGTAAAGCTAAAACTTTAGAGTTACATTTTTTAACAGATTGGAGAGCTATCTATGGAATAGAGAACTGAAATAACCTTTAGTTTTCGTTTCAATTTTTTTCTGTTTGAGAATTTTTTTAAGATCCATTCTTATCAAATGCTGAGAAAGCAATATTGGGATATTAGACCTATAATTTTCTTTAATTAAAGTATAAAGAATAGAATGATCTTTGAAAAAGATAACTACAGTTTGCTCATAACCTCCGAGACTGTATAGCTCTGTTGGTTCGTTAAGATATATTAGATTATTTGCAGGTCTAGATATTCTGTAGCGCTTTTGAGCATATCTGATAATCCTATTTTCGGCTTCGGTTTTTGAAATATTAAATTTGATTTCTTTTAAATGTTTTTCAGTAAACTTACAATAGAGAATATATAAACTAAAAAAGAATAAACAAGCTGAAACGATATACTCCAAACTATTATTAGGTGATAGTATAGTTTTTCTAAATCCCATTATAGAAATTCCGGATAATATTAAAAAAATAACATATAGCATCAAATTATCAAACTTATCCGACCATTCTTCTTCAAAAATTAATTTTTTAGTTTGAAGGCTTTTTGTAATGTCTAATTTTTTTAGTGATCTCATGGTTAAAAATAAATAAGTTTTCAGATTTTCGTTAGATTGTTTCAATTCAATAGAAATGGGCTTTAGCCCATTTACCAAAAAATATAAAATCATCTGGCTTTAGCCAAAATTTATCAAAATTATAACCCATGAAAAAAAGAGTTAAAATAAGTTGTCCGTTTAATAGGTTCAATATATTCTGGCCGCAGTATTTTTTTTAAATCCATTCTGGTAAGATACTGGGAGAACAGTACAGGGAAATTTGAACGGGAGCCTTCTTTAATTAAGGTGTATAGAATAGCATTGTCTTCAAAGAAAATTATCGTAGTTTGCTCATAATTTTTTCCAAAGCTATAGAGATCGGTAGGCTCATTAAGAAAAATCAGATTACCTGAAACCTTAGTGATTCTATAATTACATTTTTTTCCGTATTCAATAATTCTTTTTTTTGCTTCTTGTTTATGAATATCAAATGTAATTTTCTTTAAATGCTTTTCTGTGAATTTAGAGTATATCACGTAGAAACTAAATATCAATGAAGTTGTAGAGAGAAAATATTCTAAACTATTGTTGAGGGAAGGTTTTATTTCTTTTATACAAAGCATAGATATTCCTGCCAATAATAAAAAAACCAAATAAATGGTAACAGTATCAAATTTATCAAACCAGCTCTCTTTAAAAACAAGTCTTTTAGATTGAATACTTTCTGTAATCTTTAATTTTTTTAGTGGTCTCATTGATAATTAGGAATAGGTTTTGGCTAAAGCCAATGGATGATTTGTTTAAATGAAAAGTTCTTATTGATAGTGTATTGTTATGGGGGCTAATATGATTAAATTCAATAGAAATGGGCTTTCACCTCCTTACCCAAAAACATAAAATCATTTGGCTTTAGCGAAAACTTATAGGTAATGGCTTACATCCACCCCAATTTCGATAAATACCGCTCCTCAATAATATTCAGGTGATGATAATTGTGTCCTACAATCAGTTTTCCGATGGTTTCTACAGACACTTCATTGCCATTGGCGATTCCTGTGTTCTGTAAAGCGGAAGGATGAAGGGTATCCAGAAGGATCTGAGAAGATTTTCTTACAAGTTTAAATTCTTCCAGCAAAGATTCCAGACTTCTTTCATCTGCAAATGACTGATCGGCATATTCATTTTCGTCAAATCCGGGAAGCTCGTTTTTATCGCCTCTTGCAAAGGCTAACATTCTGTATTGAAAAACTCTTTCCGAATCTGAAAGGTGAAGCAATAGCCCTTTTAAAGTCCATTTTCCTTCAGCATAAGCAAATCTGGATTGTTCTTCCGTAAGGTTGGAATAAATTCCTATAGTCTTGTCTCCTGAAATTTTTAATTGCTCCAGCCAGTCTTCGGATGGAATCATATCTAAATATCTCTGAACGTATTTCTGAAACTCTGTCATATTATTTGTTGTGTTAAATGTGTTTATAGTTTTAAGGTAAATAAATTAGGCAACAATTACTCATTGCTTATTACTCATTACTCATGAGTTGCTCCACTCGTAGAAATTCACGGAGTCATAAAGTTCAAAACCGCAGGAAGGGTACAGCTGATTTCCTATATCGTTACTTTTTCCGGTTTCCAGAAGAATACCTGCAGCATTTGATGACCGGCATAATTCTTTAGATTCTTCGATAAGTTCTTTAGAATAGCCTTTTCCTCTGTGATTGCCATTGACATATAAGTCATTCAGTAACCAGTAGCGTTGCATTCTTGTGGATGAAAATATAGGATATAATTGAACAAAACCTGTTAATGAGCCGTTTTCCTCTGCGACAAAAATCTCCGAATCTTTATTTTCAATCCTTTCTTGAAGAAAATTGGCTGCTGCTGGAATATCAGATCCTTTGTGATAGAAAACTCTGTATTGATCAAATAATTCTGCAAGCTGAGGCAAATCGGTAATGACTGCTTTTCTTGTATTTTTCATAGTACATTTTGTGATGATAATAAAATGAGAAGAATAATTAAATCCTTCTCATTGTATATGGTCGATTAAGAAAAAGCTTTCTCCAGATCTGCGATAAGATCTTCTGCATCTTCAATACCTACACTTAAACGAACAAGGTCATCAGTGATCCCTAATTCAGCACGTTTTTCAGCAGGAATAGAAGCGTGAGTCATTAAAGCAGGGTGATTTGCCAAAGACTCTACACCACCTAAAGATTCAGCTAAGGTGAATACTCTTACTTTTTCTAAGAATTTGATCGCATCTTCTTTTTTACCGGATTTGAAAGTGAAAGAAACCATTCCTCCGGATTCCTTCATCTGAGATTTTGCCAATTCATACTGAGGGTGAGATTCTAATCCCGGATAAATTACTTTATCTACTGCAGGATGAGATTCAAGGTATTTTGCGACAGCAAGACCGTTGTCAGAGTGTCTCTGCATTCTTAAAGCTAAAGTTTTGATTCCTCTCAATACAAGGTAAGAATCGTGAGGTCCCAAAATACCACCGCTTGCAAACTGAATGAAGTGAAGTTTTTCTCCTAATTCAGCATCTTTGGCAATAAGAGCTCCGGCAATAACGTCAGAGTGTCCACCAAGATATTTCGTTGCAGAGTGCATTACAATATCAGCTCCCAGATCAATAGGTCTCTGGATATAAGGGGTAGCAAAAGTATTGTCTACCGCTACTAAAATATCTTTTCCTTTAGCAATTTCCACTACCGCTTTGATGTCTACCAGTTTCATCAATGGGTTGGTTGGAGTTTCTACCCAGATCAGCTTGGTTTTGTCTGTGATCACCTCTGCAATTTTAGATACATCATCAAAATTAATGAAAGTGAATTTCAACTGGTATTTTTCAAAAAGTCTGGTAAACATTCTGTAAGTACCACCATAAAGGTCGTCTACAGCAATCACTTCATCACCAGGATTCAATAATTTCAAAACGCAGTCAATAGCTGCAAGTCCGGAACCGAAAGCCAATCCTCTTGCTCCGTTTTCAATACTTGCTAAAGAATCTTCCAATGCCTGTCTTGTAGGGTTGGCAGCTCTTGAATATTCATATCCGGAATGTACACCCGGGCTTTTCTGTGCAAACGTAGAGGTTAAAAATACAGGAACATTTACAGATCCTGTTGCAGATTCATGATGCTGCCCTCCGTGAATTACTTTGGTATTAAAATTCATAATATTTTATAATTGTTACATTGGTAAACTGGTACATTGCTACATTTATTTAATTGCGGATTTAATGGCAAATTCTTCTGCAATCTCTTCCAGCCATTGCGCTACATCTTCCTCTCCTGTAGCTCTCTGATAAGTATTTCCTAAAGATACCAGAATTTGGTGGATGAACATTTTCATTTGGTCTACAGGCATTTCTTTCGTCCAAAGATCGATTCTTAAAGCTTCCATTGCCTTGTCATCCCATACAGAGATCATAGTCGCTTTGGTTGCTTCCTTTTCAACGCCTCCATCCTGAGCGTTCCATGTAATGTTCTCAGGAATATGATTTTCATCCAGCTCTACATCTATCGTAATCTGAGTCTTTCTCATTTTTCTATTTTTTCTAAATTCTAAATTGTCTCTTATTTAAGTTTTGGCTTGTAGCCGGACTGATTAAAAATGGCCGTTGCATCCATTTTCAGAAAATCAGTCAGTTTTGTTTCTGGTTTTTCTTTCAGGTAAGCCTTACAGATCTGCCATCCGGTAAAAATTCCGATTTGTGGTGAAGATTCATTATCAATCTCTGTATAAAACTTTGAGAATGGTCCCGGCGAGATAAAACGCTCACCCAGTCGTGGGTCGTCACCAAAGATCAGGTTGCTTTCTACAAAATAATTCCAGATATTGGCTTCATTGCCGGTTGCCCATTCATACTGCTTCTGCGTATAGTTCATTTTCAGATAATCCGGAAAATCAGGAAGAAAGGCATCCTGAAGAATCATTACCTTTCCGTTTAATATGATCTGATCAATAAATTTTTGGTGATCAGGAGATTCTGTGACAATATTTTCTGCAAAAAGCTGGGAAACCTTAGGAACGATATTCTGAGGGTTCATCGATTTTTGGAAATATAATTCCAGTCCTTTATAATGCGGATTACCATCTCCCATAAAACCTGTAATATCTATAAACAGAAGATTGCCTTTCTGATCATAAAAAATAGGGTCCTGTACCATCTGCAATGCTGATGAAAACAGGTATACCTTAGGGCTTTTAAACTGTGGGAAATAATATTTGATATGTGAAAATAAGCTTTGAAGCTCTTTCTGAAGTTTAGCCTGATCTATTTTGGCAGAAGCTTCCTTATAGATTTTGATCTCTTCAGCATCAGCTCTTCTTTTTTCAAAATCAGCATCAGAAACACTCCCCTGGAACCACGGAAACTGAACTTTAAACTGCTCCAACGGAAGAGCAGGGTTGTAGAATTCTTTGGAAATATCTGTCATTTCTACCTTTTCTACAGGATCTTTTACTTCAACCTTCCATTGGTTTTCAGGATCTTTTTTGCAGGAAGTCAGACCCGCAACTAAAATAGAAGAAAGCGCTATATATCTAAAAATCTTCATTATTTTTACATGAAATTTAAGTTTACAAAAATAAGGATTAAATAGACAATTCATGATGAAAATTAAAATATTTACAACCCTCAGCCTTATTTTTGGACTTTCTTTTTTCTATGGACAAAAACTTGAATTTAAAGATAAAAACTTTGAAAAAGCCGTCCTTGAAAATTTTGATCAGAATAAAAACGGAGCGATAGAGTCTTCTGAAGCCAATGCTGTTTCCAACCTGTTTTTAGTTCAAAAAGGAATTACTTCCACAGCGGATTTACATTTTTTTAAGAATGCAAAAATGATCGTGCTGGATGGTAATGCTATTTCGGAAATGAGCATCAACAATCTTGACCAACTGGAACTGTTTTCATGTACGGGATGTAAAATTGTTGTATTCAAGGGTGAAAATCTGAGAAACCTGGCTTCTCTTTATCTGGATAATAACCTTCTGGAGAGTGTTTTACTGAAAACAATGCCAAAAATTAATCAATTAACATTATCTTTAAATCAATTAAAAACAATTGATCTGAGCCAGCTGAAGAGCCTAAGAAAGCTGAATCTGGAACATAATAAGCTTCAAAAGGTTGATATTTCCGGTAATCTGGCTCTGCAAACCCTGAATATAGGAGGGAATGCAATGAAGCAGGCAGATATAAAAAAAGGCATGAAAACGGATATGACTGTTTTTGGAGTCGAAGAATAAAAACAAAACAAAACTATGAAACTGGAAACTGAAAGACTGATTTTGAGAGAACTTGAAGAAACTGATTTTGAACGGATGTTCCTGATGGATTCCGATCCTGAAGTAATGAAATATATCGGAGTTCCCCCATTGACGGATAGTAATGAATCAAAAGAAATGATTAAAATGATCCAAAAGCAATACGAAGAAAATGGCGTAGGAAGATTGGCAGTGGTAGAAAAAGAAAGCGGTCTCGTTGTAGGATGGAGCGGATTAAAATTATTGACCAAAGCGGTAAATGGGTATCAGAATGTTTTAGAATTAGGTTATCGTTTCGTTCCGGAATCCTGGGGAAAAGGATATGCAACGGAATCGGGAAAAGCATCTCTCGATTATGGCTTTCATGAATTGAATGCTGAGGTTATTTATGCCTATGCTCATTCAGAACATGAAGCTTCCAATCATATTTTAAGGAAACTGGGATTTCAGAAAACAAGTGAGTTTGAAGAGCCGGATGGCATTTGTTTCTGGTATGAACTGAAACGTGAAAAATTTATTAAATAATAGACGCTTTCTGTAAATTCAGTATGCTGAAACAGAAAAATAAACCTATATCTATATAATGAAACTGGAAACGGAAAGACTTATTCTAAGAAAATTTGAAGATTCTGATTTTGAAAGACTGTTCCTGATGGATTCTGATCCTGAAGTGATGAAATATCTGGAAACTCCTGCAGCAACGCCTGAAGATTCAAAAAAGATGATTAGGATTATTCAGAAACAATACGATGAAAATGGAGTAGGAAGATTGGCTGTTATTGAGAAAGAAAGCGGACTGATGATAGGATGGAGTGGTTTAAAACTATTGAAAACACCTGTGAATGGTTATATCAATACTTTGGATCTTGGGTATCGTTTTATCCCCGAATTCTGGGGAAAAGGCTATGCCTGGGAAGCTGCGGAAGCCTCTCTGAATTATGGTTTTAAGACGTTAGATGCAGAAACAATCTATGCTTATGCTCATTCGGAAAATGAAGGATCCAATTATATTTTAAAGAAAATGGGTTTTGAAAATAAAGGCGAATTTGAGGAAGCAGGTGTAAGATGTACCTGGTATGAACTGAAGCGTGAAAACTATATTTAGGATCAACATGATAACAATAAGAAAAGAAGAAGAAAAAGATTACGGACAGGTTTTTCAGCTTACTGAAGAAGCATTCAGAGATATGGAACACAGCGACAATCAGGAACAGTTCCTGGTTGAAAACTTAAGAAAATCAGAGGCTTTTATTCCCGAGCTTTCATTGGTGGCAGAAGATGAAAACGGCAGAATTGCAGGCCATATTCTGTTCACAAAAATAAAGATCATCAATGATTCAGAATCCTTTGAATCACTTGCGCTGGCCCCTGTTTCCGTGAAGCCGGAATTTCAGAATCAGGGACTTGGAGGAAAACTGATTACAGAAGGACATCGTATTGCCAGAGAATTGGGATACCAGTCAGTGATCCTTATCGGACATGAAAAATATTATCCGAGGTTTGGTTACGAAAAAACCAGTAATTTTGGAGTTTCTTTTCCGTTTGAGATTCCGGAAGAAAATGGAATGGCCATAGAACTGGTAAAAGACGGATTAAAAAATAAAAAAGGGATGGTAAAATATCCTAAAGAATTTGGAATAGACTAAAAAAATATAAACGATGCAGACACAAAAAGTAATAGATCATATTGTAGGCTGGTTGAAAGACTATGCTACAAAAGCCAGAGTAAATGGATACGTAATAGGAGTTTCCGGAGGAGTGGATTCTGGAGTGGTTTCTACATTGGCAGCAATGACCGGACTGAAAACATTACTGATCGAAATGCCGATCCGTCAGAAAGCGGACCAGGTAGACCGTGCAAAAGACCATATGAATGATCTGAAATCTAAATTTCCTAACGTGGAAATCATGTCTGTAGATCTTACGCCTGCTTTTGAAGAACTTTACAAAACTTTTGATGTAAAAGATGATCTGTATCCTAACGAAAAACTGGCTTTTGCCAATACAAGATCCCGTTTGAGAATGCTTACCCTTTATTACTATGGACAGTTGAACGGACTTTTAGTATGTGGAACAGGAAATAAAGTAGAAGATTTCGGAATCGGGTTCTATACGAAATATGGCGATGGAGGTGTGGATGTTTCTCCCATCGCAGACCTTTATAAAACGGAAGTATATACCCTTGCCAAAGGATTGAATCTGATCAAAAGTATTCAGGAAGCGATCCCTACCGATGGACTTTGGGATACAGACAGAACTGATGAGCAACAGATTGGTGCCACTTATCCCGAGCTGGAAAAGATTCAGAAAGAATATGGAACCAAAACTGCGGAAGATTACGAAGGAAGAGATAAAGAAGTATTCCTGATCTTCGACAGAATGCACAAAGCGGCAAAACATAAAATGGAACCTATCCCGATCTGTGATATTCCGGAGGAATGGAGAGATTAATTAATGTAACGATATAACAATGTACCAGTGTACCAGTCTATCAATGATTGTTAAATTTGTACTTTGTTACACTAAAAAAGTATTATGAACACTAAAATAAGAGCTGTCCTTTTTATGTGTCTGGGACTTCTTTTCGGGATGTCTGTGATGTATGTCTACAAGAATTTTATTGAAGATAAAAAAAATCAGACCAATCCGAAAACGGAGGCTGTAAGCTATGGCAGTGCTTCTACAGAAGATCAGTACAGGACTGGAAATGCTTCCATTGATGAGTTAACGGAAGAAAGAAAAGTGATTAGCTATGTGAAGCAGAATCATAGGCTGCCTGAGTATTATATCACGAAAAATGAAGCCAGAAAACAGGGCTGGAATCCTTCAAAAGGAAACCTTTGCGAGGTACTGCCGGGAAAAGCGATAGGAGGGGATAAGTTTGGAAACAGAGAAGGCAGACTGCCGGACGGAGAAAAATACTTTGAAGCAGATGTCAACTATCATTGTGGCAGCAGGAAGGCAGACCGTATTATCTTTACAGAAAACGGTGATGTATACCTTACCAAAAACCATTATAAAAGTTTCGAAAAACAGTAACGTAACTGCAGGAAATGAAACTTCTACCATGGCTTAAGAATTAGTTATTTTAAAAATGATATAAGAACTTTGAAAATTAATGCCCTTTTTTATCTTTTATCAGTTTTCCTACTGGCCTTATCATGTTCAGAAAAAAATAAACATGTAGAGAAAGAGGTAGAAAAGCCCGCTGTCACGATACTTATACAGCCATTCAAAGATATTAAGCCAGATGCTGTAGAAAAAGTGGCTGAGGGAATAAAAAAGGTATACCCGAATCTCAAAGTTCTGACTGCTATAGACTTTCCGGAAAATACATACTATAAAGCCAGAAACCGTTACAGAGCAGATTCGATCATTAAATTCCTGAATAATAATACAAAAGTAGGCTTTGTAACCATTGGCCTGACTTCAAAAGATATTAGTGCCACCAAAGGGAAAATTAAAGACTTCGGAATTATGGGTTTGGGATATAGACCAGGAAAAGCCTGCGTGGCTTCAACATTTCGGCTGAGTAAAGAAAATGCAGCCGAACAGTTCTATAAAATAGCAATTCACGAGCTTGGTCATACACAGGGACTTCCACATTGTCCTGAAAAAATGTGCTTTATGAGAGATGCAGAAGGCAAGAATCCTACCAATGAAGAAACGGATTTCTGCAAAAAATGCAAAACTTTTTTAATCAACAAAAATTGGAAATTTAGTTCAATATGAAGACAGTATATATAGATTTTACAGACATCGGCGATTATGAAGATTTTTATGCCCAGCTGAAAGAAAAAATTCAGTTGCCTGAACACTTCGGAGATAACCTTGATGCGCTTTTTGATACCATCACAGGAGATCTGGAAATGCCACTTCACCTGGAATTCGTGAATATGACCGTAGATCAGTTGGAAATTTTTGAAGACCTGCTGACCACATTGGAAGATGCTGAAGAAGAAGTGGAAGGTTTTACTTTCAGCTATTATCTTGAGCAGTACGAAGATGACGAGGATGAAGAAGTAGAATCTTAAGAATAAAAAAGCAAAACAAAGCTGTTTCCGGAAATGGAGCAGCTTTATTTTTATACTAGTGCTTGCCGAGGTTTTTACAACATGTTTGTAAACACCTTTACTCAGCTTTTTAACGAATGCGATATGATAAGATATTAAGGTGAAGAAAGTCTTATAGTCACTATCAACTCTTAAGGTCCAGCCTTTAAAAACTATATCTTTATATGGTTTAAGACCAAGTCACACAGAACATAATAATTCGTGAATTCGTAGCCAAAAAAACCTGTAGAAACTTCCACAGGTTTAAAACTAATATTATCTGATAAAATTTTGCCGCATAAACACATATCAGCTTACTATTACAGCAAAAACTGAATATTAAATGTAAAGCAGATCCAAAGCTTTTTTACTCTTACAAAAACGTAGAATCAAAATAAAAAGGCAGCAGATCTTTCACCGCATGTACCTTTACCACTTCTTCATTCATGCTGGAAAAATAGAGGTCGATATTTTCATCCTGCTTGGTTTCGTACTCTATTAAGCTCTGTCGGCATGCTCCACAAGGAGGAATCGGAGGATTTTTTTCATGGAATTCTTTAGGACCACCCACCACGAATATCTTTTTTACTTTCACATCCGGAAAATTAGCGGCTACCCAGAACAGAGTGGTTCTCTCAGCACAAAGGCCTGATGGAAAAGCGGCATTCTCCTGATTATTTCCGGAGTATATTTCTCCGTTTTCGAGGAGTACAGCACATCCCACGAAGAACTGTGAGTAGGGTGCATATGCATTCTCACGGGCTTCTTTGGCTCTTTCGAATAGTTTTTTCTCTATATCATCCAGTTCGCTGCTATTCTTAAAATATTCGTAACTGATCTGTATGTCTTTTTTCATATATTGTAGACTAAAAAAGGGGGTAAAATTAGTTCTTTTTAATGAAGTGGGCAATATTTTATTTCTCCAAAAATGAACTTCAAATTTTTAAAAGATAAAATGCTATATACACCAATAAAATTCAGAAATGTAGAGCTAAAGAACCGTTGGGTAATGTCAGCCATGTGTATGTATTCTTGCGAAAACGGAATGGCCAACGACTTTCATTTTGTACACTATGGAAGCAGATCACAGGGAGGTACGGGATTGATCGTAGTGGAAGCTACAGGAGTAGAGCCCAGAGGAAGAATTACCAACCACTGTATGGGAATCTGGAATGATGAGCAGGCAGAAAAACTACAGCGGATCGTAGAATTTGTTCACACCCACTCAGAAAGTAAAATAGGAATTCAGCTGGCTCACGCAGGAAGAAAAGGCTCCACCTGGAATAATCTACAGATTCCATTGGAAGAAGGATGGGAAACGGTGGCACCCAGTCCTATTCCTTACCATCCTACAGAAAGAATTCCTCATGTGCTAAGTACGGATGAGATAAAAGGTCTGGTTCAGGATTTTAAAAAAGCAGCCCGAAGAGCCGTGCAAGCAGGATTTGATATCATTGAAATCCATGGTGCACATGGCTATCTGATTCATCAGTTTCTGTCACCGCTTTCCAACATCAGAACAGATGAATATGGCGGAAGTTTTGAAAACAGGATCAGATTTTTGCTGGAGATTGTAGAGGCAGTCAATGAAGAACTTACCGAAGATAATGCCCTTTTTGTAAGAATTTCCGGAACCGAGTATGCGGAAAACGGATGGGATATTCAAAGCAGCGTAGCGCTGGCTAAAGTGTTAAAAGAGCATTCCGTTGATCTGGTAGATGTATCCAGTGGTGGAAATATTCACGGAGCAAAAATTCCCGTTTTCGATGGTTACCAGGTTCCATTTTCTTCACAGGTGAAGAATGAAGCTGCTGTGAAAACAGGTGCTGTGGGGCTAATTACCAAAATAGATCAGGCGGAAGAGATTCTTCAGAATGGGGATGCAGATCTGATCTTTGTAGCAAGGGAAATTTTGAGAAACCCTTATATAGCCGTTCAGGGATCCTTTGAAATGAAAGAAGACTGTTTCTTTCCCCATCAGTATACCAGAGCTAAAATTTCATCATAATCTGATCCCATTGATCGTAAAACCATGCAATGAATATTGAAGATTTCATGCTGACCTGTCCCAGTAAGAAATTCCTGGGAGTAGAATGTCTCGGTTGCGGAGCACAGAGAGCTGTTGTCCTTGTTTTTGAGGGGAAGTTTTCTGAGGCGTTTCAGATGTATCCTGCAGTGTATACCGTGCTGTTGTTCTTTTTTACCCTTGGTTTAAGTTTTATCGACAAAAAAAGAAAGTACGGCAGTGTTTTAATGGGGCTGATTGTGATCAATCTTATCATTATGGTCAGCAGCTATATTTATAAACACTATTAATACATTACCTATATTAAAAGAAAATCAACGTTGAAATAATCTGTGCCTGACTGGAATTCTAATTTGTCGTAGAACTACGACAATTTCTGAAACTGTTGTTCAAAAATTTTTCAGATTAGAACATGTACTCTATCTTTGTTTGGTCAATCGTATATACGGGAACAAGCATTAAAAATTAAATTTAAGAATATGGCAGGAAATTCAAGAGGAATCTTAAAATTCAATGGAGGAGAAGGTCAGAAGTTATTAAAGCTTAACTACAGTGTATCAAGATCTACAGACGTTTCAGGACGTGTAGCATCCGATCCGTCAAATGCACTTATCAAAGTAACAATCGAAGCTACAGAGAAATCTGATGTTTTGGAAAGCTTACTCAACAGCAAATACAAACCGACAAACGGAGAAATTACTTTCAATAAATCTCATGAAGAAGGAACATTGATCTCTTTAAAGTGGGAGAACGGATATGTAATCCAGCATGAAGTAGACTTTGACGCCCTGGACAGCAACAATATGCTGATCAGCTTTGTAGTAAGCGCAGAAAGCATCACTTACGGAAATTCATCTTATGACGGACTTTGGCCTCTAAGCTAAGCCTTCAAACAGTAAGATATAAAAAGACTGTCCTGATAAGGCGGTCTTTTTTTACCCATTATAAAGCCAAATTATAAGAATTTTTGATTGTTTTAAAAAATATCCTGTTCGATTGAACGATTTTTAAAAACTAAACAAGTCAACACAAAATATGTCAAATAATCCTGAAAAATCAAGAACAGCATCGTTTCGTCCTACACAGAACGCAGACGGAGTATCTGAAAATCACCATACAGGAATCAATCGCTTGGTAAAGCTTTCCCTGGTCATAGAAGGGAAAATAATCAAATATTATAAACACTTTAAACTGAAGCAAAGTACCCGCCGTCATCATGAGTTTACCCTCACGCTGGCCCATGATACTTTGGGCGACAGACAGACCCACGCTCTGGAAGATGCCAATAAATTTCTGGGAAAACGTCTGACAGCCGTTATCGCATATAAAGATATAGACAACAGCCCGGAAAGAACCTTTGTAGGAGTTATCACCGGAGTAGGATTCAGCCAGGAGCAGATGAGCCTTGGAAATATTGTACTGACGGGGTACAGCCCTACCATTCTACTTGACGGGGCACCGCATATCCAGAGTTTTGGAGGTACACAACCTGTCAATATGGGAATCATTGCTGAGGAAGTGATCAGACAGGGAATAGATAAAAGCCGCTTCGATATAAGGGTGGAAGCCAACAATTTTTCCCAGATTATCTACAGCAACCAGTATGATGAAACGCACTATAACTATCTTGCCAGAATGGCTGAAGCATATGGCGAGCAGTTCTATTACGACGGTGAAGTATTGCATTTCGGAAAACTTCCGCCTCAGAATAAACCAATCATACTTACGTACGGAAGCAGTGCCCATGATATAAAAGTAGAATTGAAAGCGGTACATACCAGACCGCAATTCTATGGATACAACAGTAATAAAGATGAAAAGCTTACTTCAGGGTCTACTCCTATTAAGCATGTAGGTGACCTGGCGAAGACAGCTTACAGTCACAACGATTCTATCTTTAAAACTCCGGCTTTACAGGTTGCTCCCATTAAAGCAACCACCCATCTAGATGTGGAGTATTCACAGAAAAGTGCTTCCGGAAGCGAGGCGGTAAATGTTTTTTCCATTTCAGGAAATACAACCATTCCTTTTTTGCATCCTGGATGTGTCGCAGATGTACAGATGCGTAAACCTGATTCTAATGAAACCTCTTATTTTACAAGGATCATGATTACAGAATCAGAACATGAGATTGATGCTATAGGACATTATAACGGAAGCTTTGTAGGCATTGCAGCTGATACAGGTTTCCTGCCCAAACCGGATTTTACCGTTCCAAAAGCAGAACCGCAGACTGCTGTGGTCATTTCCAATACCGATCCTGAAGGACAGGGAAGAGTGCAGGTAAGATTCGATTGGCAGACCAATGATACCACTCATTTTATCCGTATGATGAGCCCGGATGCCGGAGGGACCGATCAGATTACCCAAAACAGAGGGTATGTCGCTATTCCTGAAGTGGGTGATCAGGTAATGGTCAATTTTGTTCACAGTCATCCGGACAGACCTTTTGTAATGGGAGGAATGTTCCATGGAGGAATAGCGCTGGGCGGCGGTGTCAATAACCATTTAAAATCCATACAGACCAGAAGCGGTATCAGAGTCCTGATGAACGATCAGGAAGGAAGTGTTACAATCCTTGACCCAAGCGGGAATACCTACTTCATGGATGGAAAAGGAAACATCAGCATGACAGCCCCTAAAAATTTCACTTTGAATGCCGGTGAAAACATCAATATCACTGCCGGAAAGGAGATTTCAGTAAGTGCGGGAGCAAGCATTACCAGTACAGCCAACGAAGATATTGTATCCATAGCAGGACATGATATGAAGCTTACTGCCTCAGGAGATATCAGAGAAACTTCAGATACTAGGACCGAAATGGTGGAAAAAGAATTCAAGAGACAATCTGAGACTTCCCATGAAATAGCAGGAGAAATATCAATGTTTAGCGAGCTGGAAAATATGACCATGCAAAGCGGAAAGGTCGTAGAGTTCAACAGTGCAGAAAAATCAAAACTTTTCTGATATGGGAATTATAAAAACAGCAACCAATATCAGGATAACAGTCAAAGACTCTTATCATCTGAGCGTAGGAAAAAAAGTTGAAAAAATAGCCAAGAAGATCAATGTGGAAGCACAGAAGGATAACCTTGTCTTAGCAAGTAACAAGAAAATCGTGTCACATGGGAATAAATAAATTCAAAATACTGACCCTTTTCGTTGCAGGAAGTTTCTCACTGATCAGTTGTCAAAATAAAAAAATGGAAGAAAAATACAGTTGGCTGGGAACCTTGTGTGCCCCGCAGGAATATCCTATGGAAGTTTACAGCGGAGCTATTGTGGCAGATGATTTCAGCTATGGCTTTGATGCTATATGGGGAACACAGAATACAGGATGGGGAAATACAGGGGCTACCATGAATGTCGAAACCCAGAAAATGGATATTCCCAATAAGTTGGAATTTACTTGGTATTCTTTGGTTGAAAAGAAATTCTATACCGGAAAGTGGGCTTTAGATAAAGAAAAAATTGAAAAACTGTTTCAAGAAGGTTTTACAGATACCACAGGAAAAAAAGAAACCTATACTACATTCAAAGTAGGGCTGGCTCCAAAAGGAAAGCTTGTGCTATGGATCAATGCTCCGGGCATTCAGAAAGAAGTAGGATCTTTTCAGGCCCACGATACCATTATCACCAAAGAAAAAGCTTATGAAAATGCTCAGTATATGCTGGAAGAAGGTTATGCTGAAGACCGTTTGAAAAACGATTTTCTGATGGCTTCCGATGTGAAGAACAGAATCAGTACCTCCGGGTATCCTGATCCGGCGATCTATGAAACCTACAGAAAAAAATACCTGTGGAAACCTGTAGTAGAATTACCGGCAGGCTATCAGGTAAAAAGCATTTTCATAATGGCCTGCAACGGCGAATATGATAATTATAATGGTAAGACTGGTGAAAGAGCTGTTCCGTATTATCTGTCTGTGAATATAGAAGGTCCGGATCATAAGAAAATAGGAGCGAATGTATTTTTTACAAAAGATGAAAAGTATTATCCTGACCATGTTTTAAAAGGAGATAACGTTCTTCCTGTAGATTTTGATCTGAATGATATTAATAAAGTGTTCAAAAATACAGATCCTAAGAAAGAATCAGACTTTATCATCAGAATCAGTCCGGAAAACAAACAGATGAATGTAAGCATCAGGCAGGATGATAAAACCTACGAATTAAAAGATTTCATCAGTAAAATTTATTAAAGGATGTCTAATGTAGTATTCGGAAATTATTCACCATCCGCCGCTCCGGAGAATGTGATCAATGTTGCTCTGGGAATCTTCTTTGATGGTACTTTAAATAATATGACCAATTCTGATGCAAGGAAGAATAAAACGAAGGCATATAAGGATAACGGCGGTGACCCCTCAGATAACAACAGTTATAATAATGACTGGAGTAATGTTGCCCGTCTTTGGGAAAATTATGATAAAAGAAATGCCATCTATATAGAAGGGATCGGTACCCAGGATAATAAAAGTGACGAAATGGATGGCTATGCTTTTGGCTCGGAAAAAACAGGAATCAAAGCAAAAGTAGACATTAGTTGCAAAAAAATAGCAGAAAAGATAGACCTCTTCAAAAGAGCCAATTCTTCCGCCACACTGGGAACAATCGTTCTGGATGTCTTTGGATTCAGCAGAGGAGCCGCCGCCGCCAGATATTTTGTACATCAGGTATCCCGGAAAAAAATAAATTCAGATCCGAAAAGTATACAATACGGCAATCTGGGAACTGAATTGAAAAAAATCGGGGTCAATCTGGATGAAATAACCATCAATATCCGGTTTCTTGGCATTTTTGATACCGTATCTTCTTATTCTGAAGACACCTGGACTACCTCTCCGAATTTCAATAATGATATTGGAGAACTTCATCTGGATGATATTACCAAAGCAAAAAAAATTGTACACTTCACTGCTGAGGATGAACATAGGATCAACTTTGACCTTACCGATGTAGTTGTATATAACAGAGCACAGCGCAAAAACGTATATCTTGGAATAGAAAAATCATTTCCCGGTGTGCACAGTGATATTGGCGGCGGTTATGAAACAGGTCCTGAAAGAAAAGATGAAATCATCAACGGAAATACAAGCGTTCAGCAAAAACGAAAAGATCAGTTGGTGGCAGAAGGCTGGTTCAGAGATTCCGAGCTGATCCTTCATAAATATGCACGGAAACTTTCCAGCAACAGAGAACTGGTGAAAAAAACATACAGTTTTATCCCGTTACAGTTTATGGGGGACTACGGTAAAAATGAAGGCTTAAGAATGGATACCGGACAGATCAATACCAAATATAGAATTACCAACGATCCCTTGCTGGTAAAAGTAAAAGAAAAATTGAAACCTTATGTAATGGGCAATGGGGCCAAACCGTACAAATTCCGATGGTTTAACGATATTCATAAGCAGTATAAAGGAATAAAAACCAATGATCCGAAATATGCCCTCTATAAGGAAGAATTGCAGGACCAGACAGACCTTAGAAAGCTGAGAAATGAATACCTGCACTGGTCAGCAGATTACGATTGGGTAGGAATGGATCCAAGAGAAGACGGAGTAAGAGTAGTACATTAATAAAACCAGAAATAAACCCATATACGGGTAATGAAGTCGGTGCATTATGCAGAAATTCAATAAACATATTGTCCAGAAAAATGAAACCTTAAAAAGCATTGCTGCACTTTACGGTTTAGATACAGATGCTTTAAAATTATTTCATAATAACCTCTGCACTGTAAAGGACATGATCCTTATAGATCTTACTGGCCAGAAGGAGCTTTTTCTGCCGAGAACAGCGGTAACAGATCCGAACAGACTCGTAAGATTCGGGAAGGGAAACCGTCTGGTTTTTCAACCGGGGCATTCCGCCTGCAAATATGGGGTAGTCATCACGATGGAAAACGGTGATCATAAGAACGAGTTGAAATATGAAGCTTCCGTACGTTGGGTGAAAAGTGAAAACACGCTGCATTTTTTTGAGATAGACCGAATTTCTCACCTCTACCTGAATGGCGAAGAAGTAAATGAAATAGCAGATACCCTAGCTTACAAAACCTCTAAAGTTTTATACCCTTTACAGATCAGTACAGATGAATATGGGAAATTCAATGCTGTAGAAGACCTGTCGGTTTTTAAAAGAAGATGGCCAGGTGTAAAAGAAGAAGTCTATAAAGAATTTGAAGGAGATGTTGTAGATCAATACTGTGAAAAGATCGAAAAAGTACTGGATGATCCGGATGCCATTGATCTTTACCTTAAAAATGATTACTTCATCCGAACATTATTTCTGGGAGTTTATCAAAGCTTCGGGGCAGAATATCAGATGGAAAAAACAGAAAACTTTCCGGTGGTAAACAACCCGATAGAGCCTGTTTACAGCATAAAAATGGAAATTGATCCGCTGAAAAACGAAGCAGATCTCGTTAATATTGAAGGTGAAGGAAGGTTACACGATGAAAGAAGCATATATGACTTCATCAGCAGATCCCCATTTTCAATGATCATTGAAGACAATCCGGTGATGAATGACCAGGGGAATTTCAGGATACAATATTACCTGAACGGAAAAACACAGCTCCCCGAATCTCTGTATCTGGAGTGCAGCCTTATGCTGAAAGAAGAAAAGAAAGTATCAGTAGTTATTGCTGCTGTCTCAGAATAAAAAAACAAAACAAAACGAAATGAAATTTAAATTAAATCACAAAATGAGCACCTTGGCCCTGATCCTATCTTTCTGCTTGTCGTTCGGGCAGAAAGTGGAGTTTACAGTGCCGAAAAATATAGAAACCTTAGAAAATATCATTTTTAAGTTCGAAAATAAATTTACAAAAGACGAACCTAAAGCTGCAGCGGCAGGCGGTGAAAGCTTCTCTACAACCGTAGATCTTTATAACCTGAAATACGATGCCGGGAACAGCAATCCTTATTTGGAACTGGCATTGAAAAAAGGCGCAAAACCAAAACAATTTATCGAGCAGGCCAACTGGAATGTTACCTTTAATAAAATCTCCAAAAAGAATACAAAAGTGACCATTTTCCTTGAAACGGTTATTCCTGATCGTTTGTCGAAGAAAGATGTCGATACGAAACTGACCAGATCTACAGGAAAATTGGAAAAAGAGATTCTGGACTTTCTTTTACACCATAAAGAATCAAAAAAATCTGTAGACTCAGAAGCTATGTCGGCTATAGATGCGGCAGCCATTGCAACAGCAGAAGCACAGGCAGAAGCAGCGATGACTGGTATTCAGACTGGAAACTCGATACAAAAGACCACTTCAAAGAAGCTACAGAACCTGTTCAGCAAAAAACAGTTTATCGCGCTACCAACTTCATCTGATGCCATTACAAAACTTTTACAGATACAACCCCGAGAAGTGGAATGTGGAGACTGTAAAAACGGGAAATATTCCAGTTGGGATATTGATGAGGTTTTTAATCTGATCTATACCAGAATGAATGATGGTCAGGAATATTATGCACTACAGTATTATGATGATCAAAAAGTAGGCGGATTACCCTATGGGCTGGTGTTCAATGAGAGTTCACCTACAGAATGTAAAAAGAAATTCGCAAGATATAATGCACAACTTTATCAGACAACTGTAGATACCGATGCCAACTCATCAAGTGCACTTACGGTGGTCACTTTCAAAATGAATACCAACTTTGTCCGTCTGGAATTCGGGAATGAGTATCTGAGCAGAATCGTAGTTTCAAACAAAGAACAGTAGCCATGGCAGAAAAACATATTGTAGTACAGGGAGCGACGTGCAAATGTCAGTTCGGTCAGGCTCCGGATAAGCTCAAGGTACTGACTCATCAGAAAGAATACGCCAACGATAAAGATGCCTCCAAAAAACTGATCGTCACCACGAAGGAAACAGGAGGAGCCACCTTTGAGAAAAATACTTTCGGAAACTGTACCAAACAGGGAAGCCCGCCGCCACCATGTAAGATCATGGTCACCGAATGGCAGAATTTTTACGAAAAAGTACAGCTTAGTAACGGCGGATTCATTATTCTCGAAGACAGTAAAGCGGTATGTGCCATTGCCGGTACTCCTTGTATTGAGATCATCGATCATGGGCAGAGAGCTGAAGCCAGCCAGCAGAACTTTAAAAACTCTGACAAAGATGTTCAGCAGCAGATCAATCCTTTGGTAGATACCGAATCAATGTACAACGAGCAGCCTTCTCACGGTGGAGAGGATGGTGTAATTTAAATGAGAACAAATGGCAAAAGGCGTTAAAAAAATAAAAATAACAAAGGGCCTTTATTACCCTAAAATGAGTGTTTTGGGGCAAAGGATTACCATACAGCCGGATCAGTGGGTCTACTTTGGGGTAGAAGAATGGCTGCCGGGAACTACCGCTGAAGATAAAAAGAAAGAGCTGATCTGGATGAGACAAAGCAATGACAAACAGAATATTGTCAGCCAGCTGCCATCATCCACCGGTTACAAACTTAGGCTGACCAGACAAATGTGCGGAAGCTATCATTATTATGTAGAAGCAAGCCTTTCAGGGGTAAGAGATAAAAAATATGCTACTGGTCTATATGTAAAAGGTTGGTGTGAACCCAAGATCATCAGCAGCAAATGGACCCTGCAGAGAGGTAGCAAAGACAGTATTAAGAACAACAAAAAGACCAAATATATTTCTTACGGGCAGACTGTTTATCTCAATCTGATGACGGAAGGTCTCAATGGAAATACCATGATTGTGGAACTCTGGAACAGGCAGAGTCTCAGGGATGATCAACTGATCTTTGTTTATACCAAAGTACAGGTAATAGATGGTGAGATCAATCTGAAAATAGACAATACCTATTCCTGGATGGCGAAAGTAAACCATATCCTGGATGTGGAAGAATTCTATATAAAAGTAAAAGATACCGCATCCAATCAGTACATTAAAGATAATCGGGGAGACAACCTGCATGCTATTTATCTGAATGTAAAGAACAAGGTAAGCACAACCAACGTCAACCCCATAGAGAACCAGACGCCTACCAAAGTATACAAACCGGATGTAAATGCTGCCAGATACGAACCCTGTAAATTTGAAGTAATCAAAATCACAGAAACCGAAGTGAAGGAAGGAAAAGCCAACAACACAACGGTAAAAGTATTTGATAATGGAAACGGGTTGAAGAAGGTAAGAGCAGATCAGGAGCATATTCAGAGAACCATATTTTATAAATTTGATTCTACCATTCTGGATAAGGATGGGGAAGCTGTACTCAATAATATTCTGAAATTCCTTTTGGAGCATCAGGGAGCTACCATTACCTTGAGTGGCTATGCCTGTGTCATCGGAAAACAGAACTACAATAAAAGCCTGTCTCAGAGAAGAGCCGATGTCATCAAGAAATTCTTTGCAGACGGTGGACTTGACCCGAGAAGAATCACCTCAGTAGGAAAAGGAGAAGTAGATCCTACCGACGATAAAATGGGTCGGGATAACATCAAATACCGGGATGAAAAATCCTATGAAAATAACAGGAGAGTAGATATTTCTTTTGTTTTCAATGCACACGATGCTGAGACAATAAGCTATGAAGTAGTGGCACCCACAGTTTCTACCAAAAAAGATCTTGTCATAGATGTTGTAGGCTTTGATACTAAAATCTGCTTCAGAGACAGTAAAAATAAACACAAAAAAGAAATCTATGTCGTAGATGTAGGGCAGGCCATAGACAAGGGAGATTCCAAACTTACTTTTGAAAAACCTTCTTTCAGCTACAGCGTTTATTCCAATTTATCCAGATTCAATGCTGCTCCATTGGCGTATCTATGGCCTATGGGAACCAATCCGAACCAGTTTCATCTGCACGTTCACAGCTGCCGGTATTTTAGCAATGAAAGAAGAACCCCGGTTCTGATGAAAGCTTATCCGGATATTAAGTGGACCTTGGAGTTTTCTTTCAATTTTTCAAATCCTGCTGGCTATACCCATGGGAACCTTCCTGAATATAACAGACAGAATCCACAGCCTAAGGAGGTGAGAGAGATAACAAGAGAAATGAGAAAAGCTCAGTCCAAAGCTGTAGCTTCCGGAAAAGAAGCTGCCAGAATAAAAAACAGTCCGGAGATGCTTACCAAATTTGGTTTAAAACTTCAGGCAGAATGGGATGGAGGCAGACAAAAAGCAGAATATGGCGGCGAGTTTGCTGAAAAACTGAGAAGCGTTCTGGGTGTTTTTATCAGATACAAAGAAATAGCAGACCGGGTAAAAGAAACCTTAGGAGGAGCCGTGAAGACGAGCCCCGCAAAGCCTCCTTTTATGTTTGAAGTGGAAGCTCCTTCCTTAAGTACCTCTATCAGCTGGTATCTGGAAAGAGGTGGTGGCAAATATGATAAACAGGTTTCCACAGTGGGAACCCTGAACTTTAAGGCAGATCCTTTAGTGGGAGCCAATTTTGTCATAGATCTGCTGGCAGTAGGAAGCAGGATGCACCCGTTTGTAGCTGCTTTTGTGGCAGGTCTGCAAGGGACTCTGGCCCTTGCCAATGGAGGGATTACTTTAGAAGCCAAGTTTTATGGGCAGTTCAGTGTAGATTTCAAAGCGCTGGAGATCAATACGCTGAACGGAGGGGTCAAAGGAGGAAGTTTAGATTTAGGGGCGAAACTGGGACTGAAAATATTACTCAAAGTAAGTGCATCCGTAGTCATCAAAGGATTCTCTGCAAGACCGCTAATGGAAATTAATGTGACAGGACAGTTTGATGCCTATTTTTCTGCTAAGCTCACTCTGGATTCCGATGAGAAAAAAGGTCTTTTTGTAAAACCGTTTATCGGGTTTTCAGGGATGATCATTACCTTTGAAGTAGAAATTGTGGTCCGGGGAATGAAAATGACCCGTAAATTTGGAAATGAAAATGATCCCTTTTTAAAAGTGGATATTGATGATCTCCCTAAATTTTATTTAACATAATGAAAAAAATATTTTTTTTAAGTGTATTTCTGATGCTGGCTTCTTGCAATAAGGGCATATCCCAGGAAACAATCAGTGAGGTTAAAAAAAACGAAAACTTTTGGAAGCAACGAGAAAAAATGATTACAGATAACGAAAAAGATAACGAATTTCCGATTAAAAAAGACAGACTTGTTAACGAGAAACGCGTAAACTCTATTGATATTCACAGCCAGAGCTTACAGTTTGAAGTCTATGTAGATGATGTCTTACTGTATAACTTCAAAGGAGAAGCATCACAACATCAGGGAGGGGCAATAGGAGCCCATGAGATCAATCCGCTTTTACTCACCAGTGGGACCCACGAGGTAAAAGTGAGAATGTATCCTGCTTTGGGGCAGAACATTTTCGGAGATGCAGGAGGGCTAAATCTGATTTTTTTCCATTATCCATACCCGAACCTTAAACAGGTTACCTATAACGCTGCAATGAATGGGGAAGAAGGTATTTTTTTGGATCAGCAAAAAGAATACTGGGCTGCTGAGAAAGGCGAATATGGAAAACCCGGATATGCTGAAGCGCATTATGAACCCAAAGAACCTCTGAAGTTGAAAGGGCTGCCAATGTATGAATGGCGTTCTACCTTTGAGGCAGATGTTCCTTTTGATCTGGTAGGATGGAGAAACTCCGTCAACCTGAAAAAAGAATACGAAGAAAATAAAAATCTGAATAATGAAGTGATTGCTGAGTATAAAAAAATATACGAAATCATTAAAAACAAAGACAAAGATAAATTCCTGCAGCTGATCAGAGAAAGAGAAGATCTAACGGCAGAAACCCTTTATTACGGTGCCAATGAAAAGAATGCCAGAAGCAATGAATTTGTAAAAATGTTACAGAACAATGATTACGAATTGGAACCTTTATTTGAAGAAACATTCCATCTGGAGTTTCAGGGATATGGGAAGCTTGTTTCTATCCTTAATAAAGCCGATAAAGAAGGAATAATAAGGTTGAAAAGCAAAAAGAATCCTAACGAAAAAGTGTATCTGGACTTCTTATTTCAAAGGAAGAAAAAAGGAGACAAATTGAGTGTAATATAATATAAAAGCTGTTTTCCCATAGGGGGGAGCAGCTTTATTTTGAAAAGAAAGCTTACTAACTAACCAGAGAATAGAATATCAAACACTAAGACGCTATGAAAAATCTGAAATACCTATTGATCCCCGTGATCTGTATAGGAATTGCCTCATGCAGCCGGCAGGGGAAAAAAGAAACAGCAAATTCTATTGAGGAGCATAACCATGTACAGACCGGACCTTTCAATCTGGCTACTCTTGCTGTGGGGCAAAACATCAATGATATTTTAAAATCAGCGGGAGTCACCATAAAAGATACCGTTCATACCGATGATATTACGCTGATCGGAAATGACAAGCTGGCTTTTTCTTCCACAAAAATATTGCATATGGATGGAATGGACCTGGATGGGAAAAGCAATACCAATATCAATAATGTGCTTCTGCACTATGGCAGCGTAGACAAGGAAATCGGTCCCCTTGCCAATGAAAAAGATAATGAACTGGGCATGTATCAGGTTGATATTTATACGGGAAAAGAACAGAAGATCCTTTTTGACTATTTAAATAAAGCACTCCCAAAGCCGGTTTTTGATACCGTACGTGAAAATTTTGACTCCGAAGTAAAAGACAATGAAGTCATCCAGACTCCGAATAAATTCAGGCAGGAAGTAACCATCTGGAAAGATAAAGATCAGATCTATTATTACTGTGAAACCAAAATAGAGAATAAGCCCGATGAATACCGATGCAATCTGTTTGTTTTCAAGGATAAAGAATGGAAAAGCCTTCTTGATGGATTTGGATACCCGGATCTGGACAAAATTCCTCTGAACTGACCCGCCTTCAATGAAAAAAACTGAAGGTAGTCTATGAAATGTATGGAAATTGTAATGTCCTCGAAAAGAAAAATTTAACGTAAATTAAACAGAACATTTAACACCATTTCCCTATGTTCAAAAAAATAATCGGTCTCTGTTTTATACTTTTGTTATCGTCATATCTAAGTGCGCAAAATACCGGATATATTTGCAGCAACTGCGGTACATTCGATTTGTCAAAAATAACTTTCAACGAAAATATTGATGAGCTGGTCTCGAAAGCAGAGTTATTCAAAACAGCCTTTACCAATGCATCCTGTGAAGAAAAACATATGGATGAGGTTGGAGAGAAAGATCAGATCTGTGGTTTTAAATACAGTATTTATAAAAAAGAAACAGATCCGTCATTCCTGTCTTTTTCAGACCAGTTCAAATTTGATAATCTCTATTTGCTGACGAATACTGAAAAATCAATGGTCGCCTATACGGCAACATCAGATTTTAAAGGAGACGAAAAAGCATTTTTATCACTGGTGAATCTGGTCTCGCAGAAATTCAATACAAAGCCGGAACAGCACACTCTATTTCTTGATGGCTCATTAGTATATCAATGGAATACTCCTTCTTATACCTGCCAAATAACCCGGTCTAAAGATAAACACCAACGTGAAAGTACGGTCAATGGAAAGACGAAAACCAATGACTTCTATAGCCTGACCTTAGGAATCTATCAAAAAAATAAACTTGATGCTAAAATGAAAGAAGTGATCCGCCGAAATGAAAGCTTTGTGATCTACACAGATAAAAATTTTGGAAAATAAAACGGAAGTATTTTTTTACCACTAACCAGACATCCACATCATATCGCAATATAACCACATAGCTTCATCCGCTACAAAGTCGCACCTCTTAGCTTCCTAAAAATAACACTCCGAATCACTCATCCTGTGCGTTTAAAAAAATAATAAAAAAATGCCAGCCTTTAAAAAGACCAGCATATATACTAAATATTTCTCTTAATTATTTTACCAGAAACTGCATTGTAGCCTGATCCAGTTTCAGAATATACACTCCCTGTCCCAGGTTTCTCGTTTTGATCGAATTTCCATTTCGGAAAGGCTGATCAACCGTTTGCAGAACTTTTCCCTGAAGCGTATAGATCTCAGCTTTTTTTACATTCTGAAGATCACCGCTTACAAAGATCTCCTGATTGGTAATCGGATTAGGAGAAATTTTGAAGCTCTTCGTAGCAGCTTCCGGAGCTATGGTCATTGTCTGTCTTGCAGCAGATCCGGAATAACAGGTCCATTGCAGGTTATCAATAGCCACTCTGTTGCTGGTTGAATTATTCACTAAGCTTACCGTTACATTTCCTGAAACATTGATATTGCTTATTGTTGTAGTAGTTGAAGAAGTACTGTATGGAATGGTTCCTACAGTTGTTCCGTTGACCTTTACATCAAAAGTTCCGTTGCTTCCCGTAAACATCAGCTGGGTCGTTACCGCTAAAGAACCGATCCCATTAGCAGAGCTGCCTGATGTTAAAGAACCGTTTCTTACCGTAATAGCTCTATTATTGAGTGTCTGATCCGTTCGGGCATCTGTAGCGGTCCAGGATATGCCGCCATTGCTCCAGGTTCTTGTGGTATAAGATGCATTGCTTGCCGGAATGGTTTCAAAAGATTCATTGGCACAGCTGGTCCCCGGATTGGTTGGAGTTGTTGTACCGCCTCCTGTATTGGAAGTTCCCCAGATCAGATTAACATAGTTGGGATTATCAATAAAAGGATTTCTGTTTCCCTGATACGTATAAGATGCATTATTTCTTTTGATCTCTGCCTGAGAAACCGGATCCTGATTGTGCCATGCCAGAAGAACATTCAGTTCCCAGGTTTGTAATCCGGGAAAAGTAGAGCTTCCCAGCATATTTCCCGAAGTAAACGAAGAAAGTTTAGACTGATAACGGGTCACAAAATAGAAGATCATACGGGCAACATCCCCTTTAAACTCATCAATCGGCTCAAAAACTGTTCCTGAATATCCTGAAGAAACAGAATTTCCGAGCTTAGAACCATTCTTAGAGGTAAACGTAGCACTTCCTACTTTCCCGAATGGATAATTACTTCTCATTCCGTTCACTTTACCGTCTGTAGCTCTGATAAAATGAATATCGGCAACCATAGGAGAAGCTTCATTAAAAAGACTTTGCGGAATAATATGTTCCCTGTTGTAGCAGCCTCCTTCCGTAGAATAAGTACCACATTGGTTGGTTCCCGGCATATATTTATAAGGATCGGCTCCTACAGGTTTTTCAGAATAAATATCGAGGATAGATCCGTCGTTTTCGTAATCTCTATCAATATCTGTGGTTTTATAAGCCGTCCACAGTCCGTTGTAACCTTTGTCCTGATGTCCGCTGGTAATAATACTGCTTAATGCTGTTTTTAATGCGGCACCACTAAGCCCGTTAGCAGAATTGTAGTATCCTGCAGGTGCCTGAGCATGGGCAAGCCCTGCAAATACAGAGAATAATATGATTTTTTTCATATCAATACAAGTTTCAACAAGATTACTACATTTTTATGAATAAGAAATTACATTATTATTAATTTTGAATGTAATACATGTTGCTTTTATGAGGAATTTAACACAAATGCCACTAGTGGATTCACAAATAACACAATAATCATTGATTGTAATTGAAACAAGGGAATGAAATTGTAATACGGACTTCATTTGTCATTCTGAAATAATCTAAACATGTTATCCATATCAATAGGAGTGGACTTTAGCCCATTTAAAATAGGCATCTCAACAATGGCTTTAGCCAAAACCTATCAAATTACCATTCATGAAATTTCTGGTAACCACTTTTTCAGCGGAATAAAAACAAAAAACCGGTACAAAAATGCACCGGCCTATATATAATAATAATAGCTATTGATTCTATTTTTTCTGTGGCGGATAATTTTTCATGATTTCTGCCATGATCTCAGGAATTTGTCTCTGTTTAGACTTTGGAGAATCTACAGAAATTCCGCTTCCGATACCCTGCCAAACCAATTTGTTGGTTTTTGCATCAACCAGATCAACGATCAGAGCTCCTTCATTATAATTGCTCGTCCATGTTCTGTTCATGCCAACACCCCATCCGAAAGGTCCGCCCCAGCCCCACATTCCGTAAGGAGAAGAACTTTGTATATCCGTAATTTTTTTATGGTTGGCTTTTACGTTGATAATAAGATCAGGATTCTCTCCGGATTGAAGTCCTTTGCTTTGAAGCTGTCTTGATAGCTCATTCAGAACTCTGTCTTTATCAATATCATTCAATTTTAGATCATCAATTCTTATTTTATACGTTTTATAAGAGTTGAAATTGGCAGTTTCAGCATAATCTGAACGGATCTGAAAAGGACTACAGGATGTGAGACCTAATGTAGCAGATGCCAACAAAATAAAAATATATTTTTTCATTTTATTTATTTTTTTTATCATTTTTAATGAATGTATCAGTCTTTTTATCGTACCCGTAAGGACAGTGTCTGCAGCCGCTTTTACAGCAATATCCTCTTTTCAGATGGAATTTTTCTGTAAAAACTTTGTATCCCTGTTCATTATAGTAAAAGTCTTCACCTTCTTTGATGTCATAATGGGCCATAAGTTAAAACGTAAGTCAAAAAACTTTTTATATTTGTTACTATGATAATTGTATGCCAAAAACCATTAAAAAAATTAAAAATTAACGGCATTGCTCTCTTTCCATTTATCTTCGTTAGGAAACCCGAAGATAAGGAAAATAATATACTTATCAATCACGAAAAGATCCATTTACGACAGCAGCTGGAAATGCTGATTATTTTCTTCTACATTTTCTATGTTATCGAATATTATTACTGGTTCTTCAAACTGAAAGACAGCTATCATGCTTATAAAAGAATCTCATTCGAAAGGGAAGCCTATGCCAATGAACACAATTTGAATTATCTTAGAAAAAGAAAGTTCTGGAGCTTCAGGAAATATTTGTAAAAGATAGCAGATAACAGATAGCAGATAGCAGATAGCAGATAGCAGATAGCAGATAGCAGATATTGTCGTTAAACATCTTTTATCCATTTATGTATCAATATCAATAGGAGCGGGCTTCAGCCCGCTTTCTTTATAGAAAATATTCCATTGGCTTTAGCCAAAACTTAGCAGCTAAACACAAATACCACTAATGATTTTCACAAATGCCACAACGAATGAGCAATCATCAATACCGTACATATCTACCCACTTTGCCATTTTGAAAAGAATCTAAACATTCTCCATCATAAAATACGATATAACTCTCTATTATCTATACAATTCCGTATCATCTGTGATTAAAACAAGGAAAATACCCGCTCCCCAATCAAACCCTCAAACCCAATCCCTCTTCAGAAGCAAATCTTTTACTACTTTTGCAGCAAATCAACCATGGATAGTCTAAAACACTAAAATGCTATTACAACTTCCCACAGAAACTATTCCCATTCAGGAAATCCTGATTCATAAAAATATCAAGCTCTTCCTTAAAAGAGAAGACCTTATCCATCCTCAGATTTCAGGAAACAAATACTGGAAGCTGTTTTATAACGTCAACAACTATCTGGGGGAAAATCCGGATAAACCTTATATCATTACTTTCGGAGGGGCATTTTCTAATCATATTGCTGCGGTTTCTGCAGTAGGAAGTCTGGCAGGAATTCCTACATTGGGAATTATACGAGGAGAAGAACTGGAACATAAATGGCGTGATAATCCCACCTTGCTTTTTGCCAAAAGAAACGGAATGAACCTGAAATTTGTCACCCGTGAAGAATACAGACATAAAGAAAAGCTGACCGAATTCCTTCAGCACGAGTTTCCTGAAGCATTGGTAGTTCCTGAAGGTGGAACCAATGAAGAGGCGGTGGAAGGAGTGAAAATGATGCTCAATGAACAAACAAAAGATTTTGACTATCTTTGCACCGCAGTTGGAACTGGAGGAACCATTGCCGGAATTTCAAAATTTTGTGAAGACAATCAGAAGGTTATAGGATTTAAAGTGGTTGACGATGCTTCGCTGGAAAATAAAATATTTGAATTAACTTTGAAACAGAATTTTGATCTAATAGATTCAAGTTTTGGAGGTTATGGTAAAATAAGTGATGAAAATATCCGTTTTATCAATGATTTCAAAGAGAAATATGATATTCCTCTGGAACCGATCTATACAGGAAAAATGATGCAAAAGGTATTGGAACTGATTGAAGAAGATTTTTTTCCTGAACACAGCAGGGTTTTGTGCTTTCATACAGGCGGATTGCAGGGAATTGAGGGAGCTAATCTGCTTTTAGAAAAACAGAATAGAAATTTAATTATATAAGTAAAATTGAAAAACATGAAACACTTAGTGTTCCATCTTTCATTTTAAAACAATAAAAAATATAAGATGAAAAGACTTTTCCTATCCATAAGCCTTTTAGTTTTATCAAAATTTTCTGCCCAGGCTTGGGCAACCGAAGATCAGTATATTCAGAAATTTGCCAAGTATGCGGTAGAAGAAATGGAAAAATATAAGATTCCGGCTTCTATTACCCTTGCGCAGGGGCTTCTGGAAACAGGAGGCGGACAGAGCAGACTGGCTCTGGAAGGCAAAAACCACTTCGGAATCAAATGTAAAGAAGACTGGACTGGTAAAACAATGAAACATACGGATGATGCACCTAATGAATGCTTCCGTGTATATGAAGACCCGAGACAGTCTTATGAAGACCACTCCATATTTTTATCCACCAGAAAATATTACGCTAATCTTTTTAATCTGGATATGAAGGATTACAGGGCTTGGGCTTACGGTTTGAAAAAAGCCGGATATGCAACCAACCCACGTTATGCTTCCATCCTGATCAGCAAGATTGAAAAATATAAATTATACGAATACGACAATACCAATTCCAATGAAGTATTGTATGCCGTTCTAAAAATGTATCCGGATCTGAAAGACGACAGAACTTTCATGGCGCAGCTGGAACCCTCAAAAGCAGGAAGAAAAGCTAAAGAACCGGTTACTGTAGAAGTTCCTTACAAGCAGACTTCTTATGCCCAACAGCAGAAAAGAGTGGAGAGAATTAAAACAAAAGCTGAAATTCTGAATTCCATTCTGATCAAAAGTCATCCGAATGACGGTCTGAAATATATTGTCATCCCTGAAGATACAGATATAAAATTCATTGCCAATAAATTCAAAGTAAGCGAAAGCAGATTGATGAAATGGAATGAACTGGAAAGTGAAACATTGAAGAAAAACGATATTGTCTTCCTTGAATCGAAAAACTCTTCAGGAAATACAGCTACTTACAAAGCAATGTCTGGGGAAGATATGCATGATATTGCCCAGAAATTCGGGATCAAACTCCATAAATTATATGCTAAAAACAGAATGGATGAAGGACAGCAGCCATCTGCAGGCCAGCTGATTTATCTGATTGATAAGAAACCAAGAAACTAATTTAATTTTTTGTTGAGAGTTTTATAGTTGACAGTCAAATGCCAACCCGCAACTGTCAGCAACAACCCACTATATATGAAGTATCAAAGAAGTTCGGCTTTATTTGATGAAGCCTACAAATACATTCCGGGAGGAGTAAATTCTCCGGTAAGAGCATTCAAATCAGTTGGAGGAGTGCCTGTTTTTATGAAATCAGCAAAAGGGGCTTACCTTACGGATGCTGATGATAATACGTATATCGATTATATCAATTCATGGGGCCCTGCAATTTTAGGACATACTCACCCAGAAGTATTGGAAGAACTGAAAATCCAGGCTGAAAAAGGATTCTCTTTCGGAGCACCTACAGAACTGGAAACTGAAATCGCTAAGTTTATCGTTGAAAATGTTCCGAATATCGACCAGATCAGAATGGTGTCTTCAGGTACAGAAGCATGTATGAGTGCAATCAGACTTGCAAGAGGATATACAGGAAGAGATAAGATTGTAAAATTTGAAGGTTGTTACCATGGGCATTCAGATTCATTCCTGATTAAAGCAGGAAGTGGAGCAGCTACTTTTGGAAATCCAAACTCTCCGGGAGTAACGGAAGGTACGGCAAAAGATACTTTATTGGCCCGTTATAACGATTTTGAGCAGGTGGAAGATTTATTCCGTCACAATCAGGGAGAGATTGCAGCTGTGATCATTGAACCGGTTGCAGGAAATATGGGGTGTGTATTGCCTGAAAATGATTTCTTACAAAACCTGAGAAAGATCTGTGATGAAAACGGAACTTTATTAATTTTTGACGAGGTAATGACAGGTTTCAGATTGGCATTCGGGGGAGCTCAGGAGCTTTTCAATGTGAAAGCTGACCTGGTAACTTACGGAAAAGTAATCGGTGGCGGACTTCCGGTAGGAGCTTTTGCAGGAAGAAACGAGATTATGGATCACCTGGCACCGAAAGGAGGAGTATATCAGGCCGGAACATTAAGTGGAAACCCATTGGCAATGAGAGCCGGATTGAAAACCCTTCAGCTGATCAAAAATGATCCGGAGTTCTTCAACAGGCTGAGCAAAACAACAGAAACTTTAGATCTGGAGATCGGAAAAATCTTAAATGAAAAAGGAATTGCCCATAAGATCAACAGAAAAGGTTCAATGATGTCTGTGTTCTTCCATACAAACAGAGTTTCTAACTTTGATGAAGCGCAGGAAGCCAATCATGCATTGTTCAATAACTTCTTCCATCAGATGCTTACAAACGGAGTTTATCTTCCGCCAAGCGGATATGAAACGTACTTCATCAGTGATGCGATCAGGGAAAAAGAAATTGATATGACGCTGGAAGCGGTAAGAAAATTTGATTATTCAAATAAATAAATACAAAGAGACTGTCTTAAAAGGCAGTCTCTTTGTATTTTATAGGATTAAAATGATAAACTCTTATGCAAAGCCATAGCAGAATAAGCACATCCACCTTCCTTCTTTATTGGCTGCTTCAGCATCAAAAATATAGAGTCCCTTACTTTCAATAAACTCTCTCTGACTTTGATTGTCTCCTCCGGATATATCCTTAATGTAAATGATGATGCCATCCTGATCCTTTCCATACAACGTATTTCCTTTTTCTGTAAGCTCTGCCCGGGTTAATCTGGGCGGTAATAACCCGTCAATCGTTAAAACTTCCTTTTTGGCAGTTACATCAAGTGTTGCTTTGGGTTGGTCTGTATTGATCCCTATTTGGGCAAATGTAATTACAGAGGCACATAGCGAAATAATGCTAAGTGATTTTTTCATAGATATTTTTTTGCAAATATAAAATTTAATAAAAAGCCGATATAATGAGGATTATTGGCAATATTATACCCAATAAATCAGGTATAAAGAAATAAATAAATATTTTTTATTTATGGGTGAAAAGGCTGTAATATTATAATGGTTTTGATGTCAGGATAAAATAAAATATAAATTATACAAATCTTGTAATAAACCATACACTTTGTTGAAGCCAGTTCTTTTTAATTTTGTCATAAATAGATTGGAAATGAAGACTTCAGAGAATACTATATCCCGTAAGGATTTTATCAGAAATTCAGCTTTGGCAATGGCGGGATTAACTTTAATACCTAATATTATGACAGCATCACCTCTTTTTGAAGCGAAAGATACTTCAGTAAAAGGAAAACTGAGCCTTAAAAATGTGCGTCTCGAAACAGGTTTTGAATATGAAGATGGGGAAGTGGCTTCAACCAAAACAGATCTGTTTTATATAGAAATTGAAAACGGAAAGATTACAAAGATTGCTCCTAATCAACCGAATGCTAAAGCTGTAGATGCAAAAGGATTTCTGATGCTGCCTGCATTTAAAGATATGCACATTCACCTGGATAAAACCTTTTACGGAGATAAGTGGCAGGCTGTAAGAAAAAGAACCGGTGGTATCAAAGGAATGATAGAACTGGAACAGAAAATACTTCCTGAAATGTTGAAAAATTCAACATTCAAAGCAGAGAAGATGATTGAATTGCTGCAGTCGAAAGGAACTTCCTATGCCCGAAGCCATGTAAATGTAGAACCCACTTCAAAACTTCAGTCTCTGAAAAATCTTCAGAAAGCTTTAGAAAATAAAAAGAAAGGTTTCGGAGCAGAACTGGTAGCATTTCCACAGCATGGAGTGTTTTATACAGACTCAGCACCCTATCTGAAAGAGGCGGCAAAGATGGATATTGATTTTATCGGTGGAGTAGACCCTTTCAATATAGATGGTAATATCGAAAAAGTAGTAGATTTTACCGTTCAGCTTGCTTTAGATCACAAAAAAGGAATTGATATTCACTTGCATGAAACGGCAGATTCCGGATTGAAAACAGTGGAATACCTGATTAAAAAAGTAAATGAAAATCCATCCTTAAAAGGAAAAACCTATTTGAGCCACTGTTTCATATTAGGTAAATTGGAAAGTGCAAAACAGGAAGAACTTGGGGAGAAATTAGGTGACGCGCAGATTGGTGTTGTCTCTACCATTCCTTTCGGAAAGCTTATCATGCCGATTCCGATACTGTACAAGCATAATGTAACTGTTTTGACAGGAAACGACAGTATTGTAGATCACTGGAATACTTTCGGGACCGGAAGTGTACTTCAGAAAGCCAATCTGATGGCGCAGCTCTATGGATACTCTACGGAGTTTCAGTTATCAAGAAGCTTGAAGCTGGCTACAGGAAATATCCTTCCATTGGATGATAAAGGTGCTCAGCAATGGCCGAAGAAGGGAGATCAGGCAGATTTTGTACTGATTGGTGCGAGCTGTTCTGCAGAAGCGGTATCAAGAATTTCAGAGGTGAAATCTTTGGTACATCAGGGGAATGTAGTTTTTTAATTTTAAAATGAAAACCAATGAAAATATTAGTATTTCTTTTGGCATTTGGAAGCTTGAGTGCCTGTGAAGAAAAACCGATTGATTTTCCAAAACAAGAGATGATGCAGGATACCCATATCATAAATCTGGCCAAGAAAAATGACATCGCAGCTGTAAAATCAGCATTGGATAGTGGTGTGAATGTTAATACTCAGGATAAAAGAGGGCGTTCACTATTGCTTTTGGCCACGATAGACAAACAGCCGGAAATGGCAAAATTACTTGTTTCCTACAAAGCGGATGTTAATCTTCAGGATGATCAGCAGGACAGTCCGTTTTTATACGCAGGAGCGAGTGGACAGACAGAACTGGTTAGGCTGTTTATGGAAAATGGTGCCCGGTTCGATATATTCAACAGGTATAATGGGACCGCTTTGATTCCTGCTTGTGAACGGGGACATCTGGAAACGGTAAAAGTTTTGGTAAAAACGAAAGGTTTCCCGATCAATCATGTGAACAGATTAGGCTGGACAGCGTTAATGGAAGCCGTGATTCTCGGAAACGGAACGAAGAAATATCAGGAGATCGTTCAGATCTTAAAAGACAATGATGCAGACCTCAGTATTCCTGATCATGCAGGGAAAACGCCTCTGCAACATGCGGAGTCATTAGGATTTGAAGAAATTGTCAGAATATTGAAATCATAGACATTCTTATGCTGTTGAAGGTTGGGAACGCAAAGGAGGGAAACGATATACTGTTTTTAAAATGAAGAAAGTTGAAAGGTTTTTAGCAAATAGAGTGGCGATATAAAATCAGTAGTATTCAATTGTATTGAAGAAAAATCTTTGCGTTCATCCAACCTGTTATAGAGCAGAATATATAAACTTTGAGATATAATTTAGTTAGTGTTTTTTAGCCACAAAGGATGTATTTTTCTCTTTTGTGGCTATTTTAATTTTTTCTCTCATTAATTTTTTTAATTTTAAGAGAAATTCAGGTAGCGTGAGTTATCATACAGATCATTTTCCTATTTTAGGAATTCAGGAGTTTAGTGAAAATCAGCTGAAAGGCTGCAATTTGCTGTTTAATGAACTTTACGGGGCACGCTCTATTGATGATCCCCATAAACACGATTTTTTTATCATCAATCTTTTTGAGCACGGGGTAGGCTCACATACCATAGATTTTACAGAATATCAGGTCAGAGATCATCAGATTCACCTTGTTTTCCCGGATCAGGTACATCAATGGGTGATTGAAAAGGAAACAGTGGGGTACCAACTGATGATCAGCAGAGATTGGTTTGAAAGCTTTCTGCCATCATTAAGATTTTCCGCTTCTTATTATCAGAATCATCCGGTTATTAATCTTTCAGAAGAAGTTTTTCAAACATTTCTGTATGAATTTCAGGCGATCCAGAAAGAATTGAGTGGGGAAAAAGTTTTTTGGGAACTGATCCAGAAACGAAGCGAACTGATCGGTTTGCTGGTGAGTAAAACTGTGGAAGGTGCTTTTAAAGATTTTGAAATCTACAATTCCAATCCCATCATTTCAAAGTTTTTACATCTGATCGATGAACATTTTAGAACAGAAAGATCCGTTTCCTTTTATGCAGATAAACTGAATATTTCTGCCAATTATCTGAATATTGTCTGCAAAAAGAACCTCAATGCTTCAGCTTCATCCCTTATTCAGGACCGTATTTTACTGGAAGCAAAACGCCTTTTAAAAGTTTCCGAAATGTCAGTGAAAGATATTGTATATGACCTGGGCTTTTATGATCATGCCAGCTTTTCAAAATTCTTTAAGGCACAGACCGGAATGACTCCGTCACAATTCAAAGAATAATAATCTGTACAAAACAAGACATAATTGATACACCGGTTTTGATCAAAAGCCAGTGTAATTTTGTCGTGTTAAAATATTAAATCATGCAATTTCCCTATCAATTAACTGCAAAAGGAAAATATTCCCTGAAAAATGTACGCCTTGAAACAGGTTTTGAATATGAAAATGAAGAGGTAACCGGAACAAAAACAGATCTTTTCAGTATTGAAATTGAAGACGGAAAGATCAAAACGGTAAAAGCCAATGATGCGGCTTCCAATGCCATCGATGCCAAAGGCTACCTGATGCTTCCTGCCTTCAGAGATATGCACATCCATCTGGATAAAACATTATACGGACTTCCCTGGCAGGCCCTTTCGCCCAAAAGAAGAACAGTAAAAGATATGATTGCCTATGAGCAGCAGATTATTCCTGAACTTTTAAAAACTTCGGTAGAAAGAGCAGAGCAGCTGATCAGTCTGCAACAGCATTACGGAACTCATTTTTCGAGAACCCATTTCAATCTTGATCCTACTTCAGGATTAAAGTCGCTTGAACATCTGGAACAGGCTCTTGACCATAAAAAAGATTCCTTTAAAGTAGAAACGGTTGCCTTTCCGCAACATGGAGTATATTATACAGAAACCGCTCCTCTAATGAAGGAAGCAGCAAAGCTGAAAAGCGTAAGTTTTATTGGCGGGCTGGATCCCCTAAGTATTGACGGAAGTATTGAAAAAGTCATGGATTTTACGGTGCAGCTTGCCCTGGATCATCATAAAGGGATTGATATTCACCTGCATGAAGTGGGAGAGTCTGGAATGAAAACAATCAATTATCTGATTGATAAAGCCATTGAAAATCCACAGCTTCAGGGGAAAACATTTATAAGCCATGCCTTTGCCCTGGCTCACCTGAACCCGAAAGAAGCAGAACAGATCGCAGAAAGACTGGCTACAGGAAAAGTGGGAATAGCCTCTTCGGTCCCTTTTGGAAAAACAGTAATGCCAATCCCAACCTTAAAGAAATATGGAGTCAACGTACTGATAGGAAATGATAATGTGCAGGATTACTGGAGTACTTTCGGATCAGGAAATATGCTGCAGAAGGCCAATCTGATCGCTGAACTGTATGGCTATGCTACAGAGTATGCATTATCAAGAGCATTACAATTTGCCACTCAAAGCACCTTACCATTGGATGAAAAAGGAAAACAGCAGTGGCCTAAAGCAGGTGACGAAGCTGCCATCGTGCTTACAGACGCTTCATGTTCTGCAGAAGCCGTTTCCAGAATATCTAAAATAGAAGCTCTGATGCATGACGGGAATCTGTTCTGGAGAAATTAAATTGAAAGTATATATTTTTTATACACTTGTTTTTTGTAACTGCCATCGGTTTTCCGGTGGCTTTTTCTGTTTGTTGAAACACAAATTTCACTAATGCTTTCACGAATGACACTATTATTGGGGTAAAGTAGTTCTGCAAGTAAAGGAAAAGAACGTTTTGTATTATTAAACCACCATATATTCTATTCTTTTTTATGATCAATTTTCATTATCAATAGGGGTGGGCTTTAGCCCACCTTAATAAATAAGCCGTCTTCCATTGGCTTTAGCCGAAACCTAAAAATGGTAAGATAAACAAGATAATACAATCTGCATTTTTATAACCGAAAAAAGATCTTACCTAATTCATATTAACATCCATTCACATTGAAAATCCCGCAACTCCGTAAAAATCTCATTACTATATAAAAAAAGCCTTCGGAAAATATCTCCGAAGGCTTTTGATTTGAAATGAAATCTAACTACTATATTTATATAAATCTTATAAATTGAAGTTGGTCCATCCTGCATACCATGTATCATTAGCATCTTTTACAGCACCTCTGTAAGTAACCTGTGTAAACCAGCTCGTTAATTTAGGGTTGGTAAACACTCCACCTGTTAATAATGGAGAACCTGCATTAGGTGTAAAGTTTGGAGTCGTTCCTGCAGGAGCCCATGCACCGGCAAGTTTTACGTCTGCAGTAGAAGCAAGGATCGTATTTCCTTTAGCATTATACCATGTCGTAAGATCATTTAATGTATAAGTTGTTGGAGTAGAAGTAGAAGGTCCAAATTTCAGAGGCGTTGTAGTTCCTGCTAAAATATTGTTTTCAAAGAATAGTTTGTTACCAACGATGTTGTTATCTGTTGGAACCCCTTTCGTTGCATCAATGAATAAACCAACAGGGAATCCTGTGAATACAGAGTTGAATACAGAGATCGAAGAGTTTCTTCTGATCTGTAAAGCATTCTGGAACAATTGGTTGATTGATCCTGGAGCTGAAGAGTTGATTGGCCCAATGATCGTCATATTTGAGAATGTAGCTGATGTCTGAGGCGTTAAAGAAGAACCGTTAGCATCATTATCAGATTCAAAAGCGTTAGAACCTGAAACGTCAGCTACCTGCGGGTCTCTTACAGCGATACCAAACTGGATATTTCCTGAGAAACCGTTATCAGTATCAAAATCGTCATCAAGACCTTTGTAAGAGATAAGGTGAGAACAGTTTACCGTTCCTCCGAACCATTCAAAGCTATCATCGTTTGCATAAGCAACTTCTACATAATCTACAGTAGTACCGTTACCTACCCCTCCGAATGTAAGACCGTTGATTTCTTTATCCGGTAAGAAAGCGTATCCTGCGTACTCAATTCTTACATATTTTAAAACACCACTGTTGTCAGCAGCATTATTTCCTCCGTAAAGTCCAAGACCTTCAGAGTTGTTGATTCCTCCTTCAATTTCTCCAACTCCGTTTTGTCCACCGAAAGACGCATTGGTAGGAGCATTTCCTAAAATTACAACACCTGCCCAGTCACCTCTTTTCGGACTTGGCTTCTCAGAAGTGAAGATAATAGGGTTAGCAGCAGTTCCTTCTGCCATGATTTTACTACCCTTGGTAATAATCAAAGCTCCGTTTTTATCAGCCTCACCTACGATTTTCGTACCTGGTTCGATCGTTAAAGTAGCTCCGTTAGTTACATATACTAATCCTCTCAGCTTATATATTTTGTTAGCTTTAAGGGTAAGATTTGAAGTGATTTTTCCTGAAAGAATAAGGTTTTCAGTTTCTCCGTTTCCGTTACCTCCACCTTGAATGATGGTTGGGCCATCTTCTTCTATATTTCTACAAGCGGTAGTTGATACTAGAGCGCCAAGCATTAAAGAATATAAAACGAACTTTTTCATGTTATAAAGAATTAAATTATTTTTATTAGATTATTGATGATTAAAAATTGTATCCCAGTGTTAAACTGATATTGGTTCCTGTAAGTCTTTCAATCGCAAGAGCATCTTTCTTGTCGTATTTTCCGTTATCGTTCAGGTCATGGTAGAATTTAGCACGACGGTTCAGAATATCTGAAACATTCAGCTTGATCTCTCCTTTGTTATTCCATAGTTTTTTAGCAACCTGGAAATCCAGAAGAGGTCTTGGCGCTTCCCAGATTGGAGGTACCTGATCATTTCCTACATAAAGGATTCTTCTTCCGATCATATTGAAAAGTACCGTAGAAGACCATCCTGATTTTTCAGTATCATACTGAAGACTTAGATTGACGGTGTAAGGAGACTGTCCCTGCATTGGTCTGTCAATTTTAGTCGCTTCATCCGTTACTCTGTTCCAGATTCTCGCAACGTTTCCACCTAATGTGAAGTTTTTAAGCGCAGAAACGAAGTCAAGTTTTTTTCTGAATTCAGCCTCAATTCCGTAAGCATCAGCTTTGTCTACGTTCAGGTAGTTGAAGGTATTACTTGTTCCTACCCCGGATTGGTTGAAGTATAATTCGATTGGTTTTTTGAAGTTCTTATAGAAACCTGCCACGGAGAAGATCTCCCCGTTTCTTGGGTAGAATTCCCAACGAAGATCGACATTGGTAATTTTGGTTCTTTCAATAGATTTGTTACCTATTACTGTAGCCCCTAAATCAAAATCATAATATGCTAAAGGAGAAACCTCTCTGAACTCCGGTCTTACCACAGTCTGTGAAGCGGCAACACGGATATTCATTTTAGGATCCAGCTTGAAGGTTAAGTTCACAGCAGGTAAAAAGTCAGTAACCTTTGTGTTCACAAAACGGTCATCACTTCTTTTTGTACTTCCTACCAACTGGTCAAAGTTTTCAACCCTTAGTCCCCAGATCGCTCTTAGCCAAGGGGTAAAGTTGTTGTCAAACTGAATATACCCGGCGTTAAGGATTGTATTCGCAATATATCGGTATTGGTTTCCTGCAATTTCATCAAAGGTAAACTTACCATCAGTTCCGAAGTTCCCAGGATTGAAGATCGTTTCAAAAGGTTGAGAAAGAAGTGCTTCATTGGATTTCTCAAGTCTTACAGAGAAAGGTCTTGAGTTATATACCCTGTCTTTTACCTGGAATAAATATCCTCCTTTGATGGTTTGTTTTTGGCCAAATAGAGTAAAAGATTTAGAAATATCCCCCCCTGCATTATATAAATAATCGCTTAGAGTAGAGTAGAAGACACTTCCTGACTTCTGAGAAAGTCCGTTGGAAATCAAAGCCAGGTAAGGGCTTCCCGGAAGGTTTGTATATTGGTTATACTGTAAACGTTGCAATAAAGGGATATATTGGTCAAGGATCCCGAAACTTCCGTACCAGTTCACCGTAAATCCGCCAAGAGCGTCTATTTTGTGGGTACCGGTAAGGGTAGAGTTATAGAAAGTCGTTTCTTTAAATCCTATCTCCCTTGCCATAATATTTGTTCCGTTGATTGGATCAAATTCAAAGTCCTTTCCTGTTCTGAAGGACATGTGATTTACCGTATTATTGGTAATGATATTCTTTAAGGAAATTTTGTTGTTGTTATTGAACTTTAAAGAAAGGTTCAACATTCCTCCCAGAACTATATCATTGCTGTATTTTTCTGTAAAATAATCAAAGTTGGTATCAGCAAGCTGATCGTTGATAGTAAAGAAGCGGTTGGTAGATTCAGTTCTTCTTTTGTTGTTACTGTAGTTTAATACAGCAATTACGCCTAAATCTTTTCCGAAAAGTTTGGTGTTGAAACCTCCGTCCAGCTGTAAGCTAAGGTTTTCAGGATACCCGATGCTGTTGTAGCCAAGATTCTTTGTATATCCTTTACCAATATCTGTTTTCTGACCTTCGCTCAAAATACTGAATGCATTTTTTGCAGGCATATTGGTAGGAAGCTTTCTGTATCCGTCATCAATCCCTAAAAAGTCCCACTTTCCACCTTTCTGGATGAAAAATTCCTGACCCATAGTCGCTGTATTTCCTCCTACACCTACCTGTACATTGAAGAAATCTTTATTAGGAATATCTTTCGTATTTACCTGGATCAATCCGCCTCCCCATTCCCCTGTGTATTCAGGAATAAAGGTTTTGTTGATGACAAGGGTTTCGATAACGTTGGCAGGAAAAAGGTCAAAAGAGAAAGTCTTTCTGTCAGGCTCCGTACTGGATAGCTGAATACCGTTCAGCATGGCCTGGTTATAACGGTCAGACAAACCTCTTACTACAATATATTTCCCTTCAGATAAACTCACCCCGGAAACTCTTTTCAGAACCTCACCGGTGTTTCTGTCCGGACTTCTTTTGATGGCTTCAACCCCGATAACCTGAGAGACTACCCCTGCATTCTTTTGCAAACCGATGGTAGAGGCTATGGTTTCTTTTCTTGCATTCGATTTTATGACAACTCCCTCAATTTCCTTTTCTTTGGTAGATGGCTTGTCCAACACGATGTCAAGGTGAGTATTACCTTCATTTTTGATGATAACCTCACTGATCTCTTTTCTGTTGTATCCATTGGAACTTACTGTTACAACATAGTTGACACCTGGTGAGAGGTTGATAGAGTAGTATCCGGAAATGTCAGTCATTACTTCCTGATCATTTACTTTTACCTTTACACCTTGTATAGGAGTGTTGTCTTTCTCGTCCAATACCCTACCTTCCAGAATCTGACTTTGTGCAAAAGCATAGCCAGCAGAAAACAAGGCAAGTAGCACAATGCTCTTGTGGAGTTGTTTTTTCATTTTACTTCTTTTACTTCTTTTTCAAGGGCAAAATAAAGGCTAAGTTTTTAAGAAAACTTTAGGAGAATTTTAATTAATTGTGAAGTTTATATTAATAGATAACTCCAATTTTTAGTTGTCGAAATGTGTTTTTTTTGTTTATATTTTTTTTGTTTATTTTGGATATTGTTTTGTATCTTTGATGTATATGTATTTATTTATTGATTTTTTTATTGATTTTTAAATTTAAAATGAAGAATAGGTTTTTTAATAATTAGTTAACATAACATAAATAAGGAAGACCGATGAAAATACCTATTTTTGTGGGAATTCTTAAACTAGAAGATGAGCAAAAAAATTCTTTTAATAGACGATGAACTGGACATTTTAGAGATTCTGTCTTACAATTTAGAAAAAGAAGGTTATGAGATCTATACAGCCACCAATGGTAACGAAGGTATAGAGAAAGCAAAGGAAATCGTTCCGGACCTTATCCTTCTAGATGTAATGATGCCTGAGAAAGATGGCATTGAAACCTGTCAGGAACTTCGTAAAGTGAAAGAACTTCAAAAAACACTTATTGTTTTCCTTTCCGCAAGAAGCGAAGAATTTTCCCAGTTGGCCGGCTTTCAGGCAGGTGCCAATGATTATATCGTAAAACTGATCAAACCGAAAATCCTGATCTCCAAAGTAAACGCATTACTGCAGCTTACTTCTCAGGTTTCAGACAATGCCAAACTGATCGAAATCGGCGACCTTGTTATCGATAAAGATAATTTCAGAGTTTCCAAAAGCGGACAGCAGTTTCTGCTTCCCAAAAAAGAATTCGACTTACTTTACCTTTTGGCTTCCAATACTGAAAAAGTTTTTAAAAGAGAAGAAATTCTGGAAAAAGTATGGGGTAACGATGTGATCGTGGGAGAAAGAACCATTGATGTTCACATCAGAAGATTAAGAGAAAAATTGGGAATCAATACCATTCAGACATTAAAAGGGATTGGTTATAAACTGATTGTCTAATCATTTTAAAAATCCTAACTTTACGTTTAATCCTTAAAACGGTGTAAAATTGAAATTTTACAGACTTACCCTCGTTGCCTCTTGTCTGTTGACATTGGTAATGCTTTTTCTGGTGGTCGTTTTCGACTCACTGAAAGATATATATTACGAGACCCCTTTGTTCAAAACGGGTCTTTTGATTTGTATAGTCCTGATCTTTATCATCAATTGTGTAGTCCTGGAACTTCTGTTCAATTACTATGGAAGAAAACAGGTGAAAGGTCTTTCAGGCATTCTTCCCCAGGAGATCGTTCATGATCACGATGAAAACATCACCATCAAAGAACTTGGAGAAAGATTCTCTGACCTTAATCAGCAGAAAGCTACAGAAATTGATACGATGAAGGAAATGGAAAGCTACCGTAAAGAATATATCGGAAACGTTTCCCATGAACTGAAAACTCCTTTATTTTCTATCCAGGGCTATGTAGAAACCTTGAGAGACGGAGGCGTAGATAACCTTACCATTCGCGACAAATATCTTGAAAGGATCGATATATCCGTTGAAAGACTTATCGCTATTGTAAAAGACCTTGACATGATCAACAGGCTGGAGGCTGGAGAGATCAATCTTACTGTTTCCAAATTCGATGTCAATCTTCTGATCAAAGAAATTTTTGACCTCCTTGATCTTGAAGCAGAAAAACGCAATACCACCTTACAGATCCAAACGCTTCACCCACAGATTTTTGTAGAAGCGGATAAACAAAAAATTTCACAGGTTTTCATCAACCTTATTTCCAATGCCATTCACTATGCCAACAGGCAGGAGGCAAAAGTAATTGTAAAAACCAGTATCCTGAAAAATAAAGTTCTTATTGAAGTCATAGACAACGGAATGGGTATCAAGTCGGAACTCCTGCCAAGAATTTTTGAAAGATTCTACAGAGTGGAAACCAGCAGAAGCAGAAGAGAAGGCGGTTCCGGATTGGGATTGGCCATTGTAAAGCATATCCTTGAAGCTCACAATGAAAACATTACCGTAGAAAGTGTTTACCTTGAAGGAACAAAATTCAGTTTTATGCTGGAAAAAAGTAAATAATTCCGGCAAAATGTAAGAAAAAAAAATATTTTAAAAAATCCTGAAATATTTTTTTGTCACCTGTCATTTATTATATATTTGCAACAGAGATTTATCATAATTATAAAGGCAAAAAAGTAATTTAAGAAACTGATATGGTTTACAAAATCCGCGTAATATTAGATGCGAAAGAGGATATTTTCCGTGATATTGAAGTAAAGGGAAAGCAATCGTTATGGAACTTACATTTAGGAATTAAAAGTGCATTCAATCTGCAGGGCGAAGAGCTTTCTACTTTTAATCTGTTAGAAAATGATGGAACGATCGTAAAGAGTGTCCCATTGGAAGATATGAGTGATGACGGCGATGGTGAGATTATGTCAGACGTTTACATTGATGAGGCTTTTGAAAATGTAGGTGACAAAGCACAATTCCAGTATGGACTTCTTGATCTTTGGGAGTTTTTCTGTGAGCTTGTTGAAGTAATCGACGAAAAGAAAGGAGTGAACTATCCAATTACGGTATACAGATTCGGAAACGTTCCTTTGAAAGCCCCTAGCAAAAACGGAAGTGCAGGAGGAAGCAAAAAGAAATCAGCAATGCCTCTGTTAGATGAAGAATTTGGTTTTGAAGATGATTTTGGAAGCGGTGGAAACTTCTCAGACGAGGACGATAGCTTCGACGATGAGGAAGAAGAAGACTACAATGACGATGTCTTTGATGATGAGGATGACAATGACGATGAAAGATAGTCAATAAAATATATCAGCCCTGGGTTTTTATCCGGGGCTTTTTTTGCCCTCTTTACAATTTTCCCATAAGACTGGAAAAACAGAATATCAATACTGTTTTGGATATAACGCAAAGATTTCAATTTCTGGCTGCTATAATTTTTTAAGAGAGCAAAGATTGGAATCCATTTCATTGATTCTTTCTAAGCGAACGTATATCCATGAAGCTTATTCAGCGACAAAGTCGCATGTCTTAGCTCCCTAAAATAAAACATTCACATTATCTTTCTTTGCTTTAAAAAAAATAGGCTGTTTCATCCAACAAAAAATAGCTCATATTTTGCACTAATCCTCAAACTTTGAGTCTAATCTCCTTTCCATCCCAAAAAACAATCCTTACTTTTGTTAAAAATAGATTAATGAAAAAATTAATTTTATTAGCTGTAATTGGTCTGGGAATTGTTTCCTGTACCACTCAAAAAAATACAAGGAAGATGACAGAATTGCCAAAAGAATGGAAACACACCACCAATATCTACGAAGTAAATATCAGACAATATACTCAGGAAGGAACTTTTAAAGCATTTGCCAAAGAAATGCCCCGCCTGAAATCTATGGGAGTAAAAACCCTTTGGTTTATGCCGATTACGCCAATTGCTCAGCAGAATAAAAAAGGAAGTCTGGGAAGCCCCTATGCAGCGGCAGATTATACCTCTATCAATCCGGAGTTCGGGACATTGCAGGATTTTAAAGATATGGTGAATGAAGCCCACAGGTTGGGGTTCAAAGTAATCATTGACTGGGTAGCCAATCATACTGGTTGGGATCATGTATGGACGAAAACTCATCCTGAATTTTATTTAAAAGATCCGGATGGTAAATTCCATATTGCTTCAGGGATGGACGATATTATCGAACTGGATTATAAGAATCAGGAAATGCGTCAGGCAATGATTGATGCTATGAAATTCTGGGTACAGGAAACAGATATTGACGGGTTCAGATGTGATCTTGCTTCATGGGTAGAAGTGGATTTTTGGCAGCAGGCCCGCCCGGAAGTGGAAAAATTAAAACCTCTCTTCTGGCTGGGAGAATTTGACGAGCTGGAAAGCCCTGAATACGGGAAAGTTTTTGATGCAAGCTATTCCTGGAAATGGATGCACAAATCCGCAGATTATTATAAGAAAAACGAGCCTCTTCAGGAACTGAAAGATCTGTTGGTACAATATTCCAATATCGGAGATGCTTCAATGAGAGCCTGGTTTACCTCCAATCATGATGAAAACTCATGGAACGGAACAGAATATGAAAAATATGGCGTGATTACAAAGCCTATGGCTGTATTTTCAGCAACATGGAATGGCGTTCCATTATTGTATTCCGGCCAGGAACTTCCGAATATGAAAAGATTGGAATTCTTTGAAAAAGATGTGATCAAATGGACCAATACCTATCAGGTAGCGGATTTTTATAAAACACTATTAGATCTTAAAGCTTCCAATCCGGCTTTAAGAGGCGGAGATTCTAATGTAACGACCTATATTCTGAATACGACAGCAAATGATAAGATTCTGGCCTACGTTAGAAAGAACGGCAAAGACGAAGTACTGGTCGTTTTAAATATGTCAAAAGATGCGGTTAACTTTACCATAGAGGACGAACATTTATCAGGAGCATTCAGAAATGTTTTTGATAAAACCAAAAGAGACTTCAATACCGGAAAAGACTTTAGATTCAAAGTTTCAGACTACGCCGTATTTGAAAAGTAAGGATTAAAGCCCTTAAAGTTTTGGCTTAAACTCTAAGATCTTAACCGTCGGCTTTTAAAAGATACTGCATTCCTCTCCAGTGGAGGGGTGTCAAAATCTTTGATTTTGACGGGGTGATCTACCACTCTCCATGTAAAATTTCAATATTACAATGAACAAACAGGAAATATTAAATATTGTCAACGCAAAAATCACCGACAAGATCCGGTCTTTTGAAAATCTCATTGCCGAAACACGTGCGTCCAATAACGATACGAAAAGCTCTATGGGAGACAAATATGAGACGGGCCGTGAAATGCTTCAACAGGAAATCAACAATCTGCAGAGACAGCTTAATGAAACACTCAATCAGCAGGCTGTTTTACAAAAAATAACTGCCGATCCTTCAGAAAAAGTACAGAACGGAGCACTGGTAAAAACCAATAAAGGGCTGTTTTATATTTCTGCATCATTAGGAGAAATTATTTCTGAAAAAGAGAAGATCATGACCGTTTCAGCAGAATCACCACTGGTAAAGATGATGTATGGTAAAAAGACAGGTGAATCATTCACCATTAATACTATTCATCAGCATATTGAAAATATCTGGTAAAAAATATCATAGCGCTATAAAGCAGATATACAGTTGCTTAATAGAATCTGGATATGGCATCCATAAAAAGCATTCATAAAAATGAGTGCTTTTTTTGATCGTTTTTACTAAATTTGGGGCATAAAATTCTTTTCAAAATGCAAAATTACCTGGACCTTTTACAACATATTCTGGATAACGGAACTGATAAAACCGACAGAACCGGTACCGGAACGAGAAGTGTATTCGGCTATCAGCTGAGATATGATCTTTCAAAAGGTTTTCCATTGGTAACCACCAAAAAAGTGCATTTGAAATCCATTATTTATGAATTGCTTTGGTTTTTGAAAGGCGATACCAATATTAAATATCTTAAGGATAACGGAGTAAGCATCTGGGATGAATGGGCTGATGAAAACGGAGACCTGGGACCAGTTTATGGAGCACAGTGGAGAAGCTGGAACGGAGCAGATGGTAAGGTGGTAGATCAGATCACTGATGTGATTGATCAGATCAAAAAAAATCCTGATTCCAGAAGGCTGATTGTCTCTGCATGGAACGTGGCAGAAATTCCTAACATGGCATTGGCACCTTGTCACGCACTATTCCAGTTTTATGTAGCAGACGGAAAACTGTCTCTACAGCTGTATCAGAGAAGTGCAGATGTTTTTCTGGGAGTCCCTTTCAATATTGCAAGCTATGCATTACTGCTGATGATGGTAGCACAGGTTTGCGATCTGGAAGTAGGGGACTATGTTCACAGCTTCGGGGATGTTCATATCTATAACAATCACTTTGAACAGGTAAACAGACAGCTTTCAAGGGAAACAAGACCTTTGCCTGTGATGAAACTGAATCCGGAAGTTAAAGATATTTTTGATTTTGATTTCGGAGATTTTACCTTAGAAAACTATGATCCACATCCGGGGATTAAAGCTCCCGTAGCGATTTAATTTTGCACCCTATATTGATAACACCTTTTTTTATTGGTATAATTCTGTTATTTTTGATGCCTGTGGGAATCACATTCACAAGTTTTGAAAAATAATATGGAAAAAAAGCAGCACAATAATTATCTGGTATTTTTAAATATCCTGATCGTTGTTTACAGTCTTTATATCAGTCTGTCTGTTTTTAAAGAAAAAGCTGTCGTTACAGATGATCTGGCAGGTGTTTATGCGCTAAGAATGATCCCGGATTCCTATTTCAGCTATATTTATTCTTTTCTGGATTCTACGATAATGGCAGCGAGGCCAGTATCCGGTATCATCACCGGTACTTTATCTTTCCTGTCGAAGAATAATGAATCTTTCTACCTTTTAGGAACCCTCTTTTTCCCGCTTTCATTAATAGCGGTATATTGGGTGGGACGAAAAATGCTCTCAAAAGAACTGGCCAGCCTTATTACTTTGCTGTACTGCTGCTCCATCATAGGAACGAGTATTCAGTTTACTTCCATCATGCTCAATTCGAATCTTGCCACCATTTTCTTTGTATTGAGTATTTATTATGTTTATGTCCGGAAAAAGATCATTGTAAGTGCCCTGCTTTTTATTGCTTCAGTATTGAGTTATGAAATATTCCTTCCTTTAGTACTTCTTCCCCTTTTTCTTATCAGAGAAAATAAGAAAAGGCTCTTGTTTGCACTGTTTACGCTGGGTGTCATTATTACCTTCAGAAAGGTGATTCAGCCCTATGTATTCGTGAACTCTTACCAGAGAGACGAGGTAGGTAGAATCTTTGAACTGAAAAGAGTAATGCTTGTTGTCATATTTTCTGTGAAGCTTTTTGTTAAAGACCTTTTTGTAGGAATTTATAAAGGTTTGGTGAATATCAGAAATCTGAATATTCCGGAATGGATACTATCAGTCGTGATTCCTTTCGTCGTGTATAAAGCATTTCGTAATTATGATTTTAAAAGTAAATCAGAATATTTTAAAAAGCTGGGGATGATCTCTTTTGCCGCCATATTGGTAGGCTTGAGTATTTTTCTTTTTTCATCCTATATTCCTACACTTTTTGGGTTCAATAACAGAAATCTTGGCGCTATACGGCTTTTTTATACCTTGCTGATTATTTCGGGAGTTATTTATCTGTCCGTGAAACTGAATGTGCAAAGCAGAATGATCAGTGCTTTTTTTGCAGCAATAGCCTTCCTTTTGGTGGTGACCAATATCAGAGTGAAAGATTCATGGATCTACGCAAGCCGTTTTAATAATGAACTATTCATTAAATTGAATAAAGCAATCAAGGAAAATCATATTGAGGGCGGAGATATTTGCCTGGAATATGATGTATTTCATGAACTGAAAACTAATCCTAATCTTACCTTCAGAGAACCTCTTTTTTATGATGACTGGGAAAGTTCGATGCTTTGCGAAATGAATGGTATTGATCCTAAAAAATTCAAGGTTCACAATATGGATAACAAAAACGATTGTGAAGTGAAGTTTCAGTATAAAAACGGAAAGATGTTCCGTATGAAATAACCGGAAAACCGGATTATTTACATTATTCCCATATAAAAGCCTTAAATAGGCTCTTCTTTAGTATTTGTTTCTTAAATTTGAAAGATATTCATTTACCTGTTCTTATTCTTAGAAAAGGTATAACTAAACGTCAAATTTTGATCACAAAAAGTCATGAAGTATTTAAAAATTAATATTGAAGAGAAGGCAGACATTGAAGTCTTAAAAAATATTGTTCTTCAATTGAAAGGAGTGGTTTCAGCAGAAATCATAGATGACGAAAATCCGGAGAGTGAGCTTAAAAAAGCTTTTGCCAAAACCAAAGAACAGCTGAAAACCGGAGATTACGAGACGCTGGTAAATGACATTTTTGATATTATAATAAAAAAATAAATTTAAAATAATAATAAAGTAGACCGATGAGAAAGGCCATTTTATCAATTGCGATATTGGGAATCTTATGTTCCGCCCAGGTATCAGCACAGACAGAAACTTCAGGAAGAGAAAAAGTTTACAGAGCAACTCACACCAAAACAACAGAGCTAAAGCATACCAAGCTTAAAGTAAACTTCGATTATCAGAAAGAACAGATGAATGGGGAAGAATGGCTTACCGCTTCACCTTATTTCTATCCTACCAATGAGCTGATCCTGGATGCAAAGGCAATGCTGATTCATGAAGTAGCACTTGATAATAACGGCAAAAAATCTCCTTTAAAATATGAATACAAAAACGATATACTGAAAATAACCCTGGATAAAACGTATCAGAAAAATCAGGATTACACCGTGTACATCAAATATACCTCCCGTCCTAATGAGGTAAAACAGGAGGGAAGTATGGCGATCAATGATGCCAAAGGACTTTATTTTATCAATGCACAGGGTACAGATCCTAATCTGCCTACACAGATATGGACCCAGGGAGAAACGGAGTCTTCTTCAGCATGGTTTCCTACCATTGATAAACCCAATCAAAAAACAACTCAGGAAATTTATATGACCGTTCCTGATAAATACGTTACCCTTTCCAATGGAGTATTAAAAGAATCTCAGAAAGAATCCAACGGAATGAGAACGGATCATTGGGTAATGGATAAAAGGCATTCTACCTATCTTTTCTTTATGGGAGTAGGAGAATATGCTATTGTAAAAGACAAATGGAAGAATGTTCCGGTTGACTATTATATCGAGAAAGAATATGAACCTTATGCAAAGCAGATCTACGGTAACACTCCGGAAATGATCGATTTTTTCTCTAAAAAAATGAACTATGACTATCCATGGGCGAAATACGCTCAGATTTCCGGTAGAAACTATGTGAGCGGTGCTATGGAAAATACCACAGCGACCCTTCATGGAAGTGATATTCTTCAGAAACCAGGACAGCTCATTGATGAAAACAAATGGGAAGATACTATTGCCCACGAATTGTTTCACCATTGGTTTGGAGATCTGGTGACTGCTGAAAGCTGGAGCAACCTTACCGTCAACGAATCTTTTGCCAACTATTCCGAATACCTTTGGAACGAATATAAGTATGGAAAAGATCAGGCGGACTATCATCTGATGAGTGATGTGAATATGTATCTTCACAATACTGGAGATTTCAAGAAAAATCTGGTAAGATTCAATTATGATTCCCGTGAAGATGTTTTTGATCTGGTAACCTATCAGAAAGGAGGTGGAATTCTGAACATGCTGAGAAATTATCTTGGTGATGATGCATTCTTTGCCGGAATGAATGATTACCTGAAAACAAATGAATACCAAAATGCAGAAGCCCATCAGCTAAGATTATCCTTTGAAAAAGTTTCAGGTAAAGATCTGAACTGGTTCTTCAATCAATGGTATTTCGGAAGCGGAAACCCGAAGATCAATTATTCTTCCACCTTTGAACCGGTAAAGAAGCAGGTTACTGTGACCATCAATCAGACTCAGGAGCAGCCATTCGAATTTCCTTTGGCTATCGACGTCTATGATAATGGAAAACCTAAAAGATACAATGTTTGGGTGAATGCAGAAGCCAAGAATACGTTCAGTTTTGATGTTTCAAAAGCTCCTGATCTCCTGAACATCAATGCGGATGGAGTTTTGCTGGCTGATATAACGGACACAAAAACTCCTGAGCAGAACCTGATGCAGTTTACCAATTCTAAAGAATTCAAAAGTAGATATAATGCTTTAACAGGGATCAAAGATCAGGTGGGAAAAAATCCTGCTGCCATAAAGTTATTGGCTACAGCAATTAAAGATCCTTTCTTCAGAGTAAGAATAAAAGCTTTGGAACTAATGGATCTTAGCAATCCGGATCAGATGAAAGCTTTGGGAGCTGATGTTGAAAAATTAGCGGTAAATGATCCGAAAACATTGACTCAGGCTGCTGCTATAGCTGCTTTGATAAAAACAAAAGATAAAAAATACCTTCCGATTTATGAAAAAGGAGTCAATGCAGTTTCAAATGCGGTAAAAGCAAATGCTCTGAATGCACTTCTTACAATTGATCCGTCAAGAGTAAATACACTGGCTGATAAAATAGATCTGGACGGAGCTTCAGATGAACTGCTGGCTCTGTTCCTTCCGGTTGTTGTTAAAAATAAAGTAACCTCCCAAATGCAGTATATTGCTCCGCTTACCGTATTCTATCCATTTGTGAAATTCCAGGATCCGGAATTAGGGAAAACGGCAGAAGAAGGATACAACTGGATTATGAGTTCAGATAACTTAAAAGCAGTGGAAAGTATGATGAAGACATTAGGCTATGCCAAAAATCAGATGGGTAATAATCCACAGGCTAAAATGATGGTTGTTCAGACGCTGAAAGAAGGCTTGAATAAGAAAATGGAACTGCTGAAACAAAATCCACAAAATGCAGCAAGCATCAACAGGCAGATTGATGCCATCAACAAACAGATTGATAATTTTAAGTAAAAATAGTAAAAGGAAAGCCGGTACATATTGCCGGCTTTTTTATTGGTGAATGTCTAGTTTTACGTAATGATCATCACCTATTAATCCATATAGCTGACGATCATCGGTGTTTTTAAATTCAGAGACTCCTGAAGCAGATCTTTCATTTCAATGACCTTATTAATATAGTAGCTCATTTCATACGGAACATAATCATGAGCAACATACAGTATAAAACCTGAAGAACCACTGGAATAATTGTTGATGAGATCAATTAAGCTCCTCATACTGCCACCGTATTTTTCGTCCATGTTTACCGTTTCCTTTTCCATAGCCGGAATAAGCTGAGTTGAGATAAACCGGATCACAGCTTCTATGTCATCAGTATTATAATAGGCAGGTAAAGGTTCATCATTGTCTAAACCTGAAGTATTAATATTATGATGTATCATATAGGATGTTTTCTTATCCAGAAGATAATTCAGTTTTTGGGTGAGTTCAAGGTCAATGTCTTTTGCATAAAAGAATAAAACATTCATTTCATCCTGCCGGAAATAAGTATCTAAACTTCCTATTAAGTAATCAATTTCAAAGGTCATAATATTAGATCGTACTGTTGTACCGATTTTTAATTTGATTTTTAGCAATAGTACAAAAATCAGTATTTTTTACGGGTGTTTTTTGCATAATCTTTCATAAATTCGTTTAAAATTTAAAAAAATATGAGTTTTGGAATTGAAGCGGCAAGCTATTACGTGCCTTCTTTGTATTTGGAAATTAAAGATTTAGCGGAAAAAAGAGGCATAGAACCGGCGAAATTGGAGAAGGGGCTAGGACTTCATAAAATGGGATTCCCTGATGTGCATGAAGATGCTGCTACCTTTGCAGCAGAAGCATTATTGAGACTGATCAAAGATTATGACATTAACCCTAAAGAAATTTCAAGAATTTATCTTGGGACGGAAAGTGCGCTGGATGCTGCAAAACCAACCGTTTCTTATGCCATGCAGATGGTTGAGAAAGTATTGGAAGCAGAATTTGGAGAAAGAGTTTTCAGAAACTGTGATGTGGTAGACATAACTTTTGCATGTATCGGAGCAGTAGATGCCCTTCACAATTCATTAGATTTTGTAAGGTCAAACCCTGATAAAAAAGCAGTGGTGATTGCCAGTGATTACGCAAAATATGAGTTAGCTTCTTCAGGAGAATATACACAAGGTGGTGGGGCAGTTGCCGTTTTGGTATCTTCGAAGCCTGATCTGATGGAAATTGAAAATAACTGGGGAGTCGCTACAGAAAGTGTTTTTGACTTTTTTAAGCCGAGACGTCATTATAAAAAAGAGGATCTTCTCAACGCTCCTGAGAATTTCCCGGACAGCATTGAAATCTTTACAGATGAACCTGTTTTTGACGGACAATATTCCAATCAGTGTTACCAGGACAGAATCAGAGAAGCATATCATCATTATAAAGAAATTACAGGAACCGAAAAGCCTTATAAAGACTGGAAATATCTTATTTTCCATCTTCCTTATGCCTTTCATGGGAAAAGGGTCTTCACGGAAATCTACAGTTTGGAGAACGGACTTTCCTATGCGACTCCTGAAGAACAGAAGGCTGTTGCAAAATCCGAGGATTATATTCAGTTCATCAACGATAAAATTGAAAAGTCTCAAAGAGCCTCTTCCGAAATAGGAAATATGTATACAGCTTCTATTTTTATGGCGTTGCTTTCTGCTCTTCAGACTTCTTTTAACGAAAATGAAGATTTATCCGGAACCGAAATAGGGTTTTTAGGATATGGGAGCGGCTCAAAATCAAAAGTTTTTGCTGGTAAGGTTTCTGCGAACTGGAAAAAAGTAGCAGAAAAATGGAATTTGTTTGAAAACCTGAAGCACCGTACCGCTGTAGATTTTAACACTTATGAACAGCTTCATAGAAAACAGCTTAAAGAATCTATAAATACAGAATATAAAGGTTTTGGATTGGTCTCTGTAGAATCTGATAGTCCCGTTTTGATGGGCGCCAGATATTACGAATATCAAACAAAATGATGGTTATTACTAGTCATTATTAAAATAAAAATACCCCTGAAGTTTTGCTTCAGGGGATTTTTTTGCAATTAATATAAATCAGTACATATAAACTGTTGTGAGAAATTATTCAGAATAGATGGCTCTGTTCTGATAGCTTTTCGGAGTAACCCCTACAAGCTGCTTAAATACCCTTGTAAAATAATTGGTATCGGAAAATCCTGTTTGGTAAGCCGTTTCCTTAATGCTGTTCTGGCTTGCCAATAATTCCTTAGCCCTGTTGATTCTTTCCTGCAGAATAAAATCGTTGGGAGAGGTGCCAAACTCGTCTTTAAACATTTTAAAGAAATTAGACTTGCTTACATAGGCTAATTTGGCAATACTGTCTATAGAGAGCTTCTGATGGAGATTTCTTTTGATATAATCTACCACAAAGCCAATTCTTGATCTGTTTTTCACAATATTTTTTTCCACCATGCTTCTTGCCTGGGTCTGCATGAGCCTGATCAGAAGTTCTTTCAGGGCAAAATCAGCCATGATGTCTTTTTGAGAATTATCATCCATGGCAATTCTCATGATATTGTTGGTGGCAGAAGCCAATGCCTGATTATTAAAAAGAAAATATTCATCCAGCTGAATGTTCCATTGTGATGCCTCGTCTACCTTAGGAAGACTGTAGTTGAGATAATTCAGAGAATTTTCTATGAATTCAGGATTAAGACTTAAAGAAATACATTGCGTAGGAGTATCGTCCGCTTCCGGAAAATCAATAACCATGGTTTCGCCCGGGGCAACAAGAATACTTTCCCCCGGAAAATAATCGAAATAGCTGGTCTTATGATCCAGTTTCATATGTTTTTTACCCCTCAGCATAGCCGTAAAGGCAATGTTTTCAAAATGAAGCTTTACCCCAAAAGCGGCCTTGTGTGTTTCATAAATACTGAATTCACAATTGTTCAGATTGAATTTTGTCTGATTTTCTACAAGACTCAATAGCTGGTTTTCCTTGTGTAATTCGGGAGTATTTAATAAAATCTTGTTGTTGTTGATCATTTCTGAAATTATTTGGGGTAGAGGTAACTCAAATATAAAAAAAATGAAAGAATGTTGCTGTTAATAAAATTATAAAATTGAATCTGTGTATGATTCTGCACTTTTTTTATACGATTGTGCTATGCTTTTTTTCTCTGGACCTGTAATTTGGTGGTATTGAAAAAATTAAAACAATACAGATATGAGTACTCTTACAGAACCTAGATCAGCAACTCTTTTACAAAGACCAGAGTTCAAAAGTAAATATGATAATTATATTGACGGAAAATTTACACCTCCCGTTAAAGGACAATATTTTGATGTAGTATCTCCGGTGGATGGTAAGACCTTCACTCAGGTAGCCCATTCTTCCAAAGAAGATCTGGAGTTGGCTGTAGATGCGGCAGAAAAAGCCTTTCAAACCTGGAAAAATACCTCGTCCACAGAAAGAAGTATCATTCTTAATAAAATTGCAGACAGAATAGAGCAGAATCTGGAATATCTGGCGACTGTAGAAACCATAGACAATGGTAAAGCGGTGAGAGAAACGCTGGCAGCAGATTTACCTTTAGCTATCGACCATTTCAGATATTTTGCGTCTGTGATCCGTGCAGAAGAAGGGTCACATAATGAACTGGACAAAGATACCGTATCCCTGATTGTACATGAACCCCTTGGAGTGATCGCACAGATTATCCCATGGAACTTCCCGATATTGATGGCGGTGTGGAAACTGGCTCCGGCATTGGCCGCAGGAAACTGTGTCGTTTTGAAACCTGCAGAAAGTACGCCTGTTTCTATTATGGTATTAATGGAACTGATCGGTGATCTTTTACCGGCAGGAGTGATTAATATTGTCAACGGATTCGGAGCAGAGCTGGGAAGAGCATTGGTTACCAATCCTAAGGTGGCTAAAGCAGCATTTACAGGATCTACAGCAACAGGGCGTTTAGTCATGCAATATGCTACAGAAAATATCATCCCTGTGACATTGGAGCTGGGAGGGAAATCACCCAACATTTTCTTCAATTCAGTGATGGATGCCGATGATGAATTTTTAGATAAAGCGATTGAAGGAGCGGTTCTTTTTGCCCTCAATCAGGGAGAGATTTGTACATGTCCTTCAAGATTACTGGTGCAGGAAGGTATTGCAGATGCTTTTATCGAAAGAGTCATCGAAAGAGTAAAAGCGATTAAAATAGGAAACCCACTGGACAAAACTGTAATGATGGGAGCGCAGGCTTCACAAATTCAGAAAGATAAAATACTTTCCTATATACAATTAGGCAAAGAAGAAGGAGCAGAAGTATTGGTAGGAGGAGATGTGAATCATTTAGGAGAAGATCTTGAAGAAGGATTCTACATTCAGCCAACCATTTTCAAAGGAAATAACAGAATGAGAATTTTTCAGGAAGAGATCTTCGGACCTGTACTTGCCTTTACCACCTTTAAAGATGAAGAAGAGGCGGTGAAAATAGCCAATGATACCATCTATGGACTTGGGGCAGGAGTATGGACCAGAGATGCCCATCAGCTGTACAATATCCCACGTCAGATCGAGGCAGGAAGAGTTTGGGTCAATCAATACCATTCCTATCCGGCAGGAGCGCCTTTCGGAGGCTACAAGCAGTCTGGTATCGGAAGAGAAAATCATAAAATGATGCTTGATCATTACCGTCAGACCAAAAATATGCTTATTTCTTACAATAAGAATAAATTAGGTTTCTTTTAATATTAATTTTAGGACGTGCCCGATTGCCTTGGCTTTATCCAGGGCAGACGGTCGGGCTATTCAGGGCTACACTTCGTTTCGGTGCTCCATTACATTGCGCACCGGCTCGTTCCTCGCCGCCCTTACTATCCCTCACGCAGGAAAATATAAACCTTTTGTATCCTGTTATGATCTGATACCAACAACTTTATGGTCATAAAAGTTAAATTGAAAAAATCAGGAGAACATACGATTGCTTAAAAATAAAATAACTCTGATCAACTCTATCAAAAAATAAAATATGATTCCAAAAACAATGAAAGCTGCGGTAGTTCAAGGCTACGGACAGCCCCTGAAAATTGAAGAAGTGCCTGTAAGAGAACCCGGAAGATATGAAGTCCTTGTAAAGGTCATTGCCTGCGGTGTTTGTCATACAGATTTACATGCTGTAGACGGTGACTGGCCTGCCAAACCCAAAATGCCTCTTATCCCGGGGCACGAAGGAGTAGGTATCGTAGTCGCTTGCGGACCCGAAGCTTTTGTAAAAGAGGGAGATGCCGTAGGAGTTCCATGGTTGTACAGTGCCTGCGGATGCTGTGATTATTGTATAACAGGATGGGAAACTCTTTGCGAAGCACAGAAAAACGGCGGATATAGTGTAGATGGAGGCTTTGCAGAATATGTAATTGCGGATTCAAGATATGTGGGACATCTGAAATCTGATGTCAACTTTTTGGAAATTGCGCCTATTTTATGTGCCGGAGTCACAGTTTATAAAGGTTTAAAAGAAACAGAAACCAAACCTGGAGAGTGGGTCGCTATATCAGGAATTGGAGGATTGGGCCATGTCGCCGTTCAGTATGCAAAAGCCATGGGAATGCATGTTGCAGCCATTGATGTAGCAGATGATAAGCTTGATTTAGCCAAAAAGCTGGGAGCAGATCTGGTTGTTAATGCAAAAAATACAGACCCAGGCGAATATCTGCATAAGGAAGTAGGCGGAATGCATGGTGCGTTGATCACAGCAGTATCACCAATAGCTTTTAAACAGGGAATAGATGTTTTGAGAAGAAAAGGAACGATTGCTCTTAACGGACTTCCTCCGGGATCCTTTGAACTTCCGATTTTTGAAACGGTTTTAAAAAGAATTACTGTCAGAGGATCTATTGTAGGAACCCGAAAAGATCTTCAGGAAGCCCTTGATTTTGCTAATGAAGGGCTTGTAAAAGCTACAGTAACCGCTGCCAAATTAGAAGATATAAATGATGTCTTCGATAAAATGAAAAAAGGACAGATTGATGGCAGAATCGTATTGGATATTGCAGGCTCAAATTAAATATTGATGTTACTGATCCCGGTAAAGTTTATTTTACCGGGATCTTTTATAAAAAAATAATAGTCTTATCAACAAAATGGAAACAAAAATAGCAAGACTTTCAGCAACGGAAAATGCACTTGAAGTCATTCAGAAGCTTGCAGACCAATACGGCCCGTTGATGTTTTATCAGGCTGGGGGATGTTGTGAGGGAACACAACCGCAGTGTTTTGAAAAAGGAGGCTTCTTTCCCCGGATGAATGATGCCATGATCGGCACCATTAGCGGATATGAGTTCTGGATAGACCGGGACCTTTTTGAATACTGGAAATATTCCCATTTTACCCTTGATGTAGTGGATGGTTTCGGACCTGGTGGCTTTTCATTAGAAACCCCATTGGGCAAAACCTTCAAGGTACATTACAGGCTTTTTACTCCTGAAGAATATGAGCACCTGGAACCTTTAAAACGTAGTGAATAGAATATTTTATATTTAATAAGTCGGGATGGGAAGGGGATATTTCTGAGTGATATGGGTCAACTCTCTTTCAAAGTCATACTTTCCTCTTCTGATTTCTCTCTTTAAAACAAAATATTGGCTTATGATAATGATAGCCGGGATCACAATAAATAAGAAACTCAGTTCTTTATCTTCTATATTGACTATTAGCAATAATGAGAACAATACAATTAATACCGGAGTGAAAATCTGAAAAAAAGGAGGAGTGAATTCTATAAAAACAGAGGTTGTATCATGATTATCGGAGAGTTTCCCTCTCATGACAGGATAATTCATATTAATATCAAAAAAGCGTCTTCTTCTTTTAAGGATAAAACGGTCTTCATCGATCATTCCTCTGTATTCAAACCTTGTGGGAATAGTAGAATCTTTGATCAGCGATATAAAAGTAGAATTGGTTTCGTAAGTGATTTTCGACAATCTATGAATCAGCTCTTCCTTCTGGATACTGATTTTAAGACTAAGGCGGTCGTATAAACCAATGCTTTTAAAAAATGAGTTCATGGTGTTTCAAACTAATTTAAGAGGAGACCTTCACAAACCGGCTGACAAACATAGCAGCAACAACATCTCCCACTGCATTCAGAACCGTTGCCAAAGGATCTACCAAAGTCCCGATAATCATGACAGCAGGAATGGCTTCCTGTGGTAATTTGTACACCGAGATCATCAGCATTTCACCAATATATCCACCATTGGGAATACCTCCCGCAACAATACTTACAAAAACAGTAATTCCTAAAGCCAAAAGTAAATTGGCAGGATCAAAAAAGTCTTTACCAATAATTAAAAACGCTACATAGATTTTAATAATGGAAGACATAGAAGACCCGTTTTTATGCAGAGTTGTACCAATAGGAATCACCAGATTGGCAATCGAATTGGGAATTCCGATCTTAGAGGCAGCCTGCAAATTCGCCGGCATTGTCGCAAAACTGCTGCAGGTACTTATCGCTGTAAGAGTAGGATAGATCGCATTGGTCCAGAAACTTTTAACCCCTTTCTGCCCACTAGCCATAAAGGCATAAATAGAAAAGAACAGGAGAAAGTAAACAATCCCTGCAATATAATATAAGCCTAAAGGTTTGGCATAAAACCCAAAAAGTTGTGGACCTAATGTAGCCACCTGATAAGCAAAATAAGCACCTAAACCAATGGGGGCCAGTTTCATGATCAATAAAAGCAATTCTTTCATAACTTCATACCCCGAAGCAATGAAAGTCCTGAAAGGTTGTCCCTGTTCTCCCGTTTTTCTGGCAGCAAACCCTGTAAGGAAAGCAAATACCAAGAGTGCCAGCATATTTCTTCTTGAAAAAAGCTCTGTAAATTCACCAACTGTAAAGAAACTTACGATTCTGTTGCCCCAGGTTTCGTTATCTGCTGCTTCATTCATTATCTGGGAACTTCCTGAAACTCCGGAAACCGGGAAAAGATACACTGCACAGATCGTAAAGACAGCGGCAGTAAGGATGAAGAATAAAAAGGTAAGGGCCATCACAAGAATGATCCTTCCAAATTTAGACTGCTGCTCCAATGAGGCAATAGAATTGGATACGGCAAAAAATACAAGAGGAACAACACTCACAAAAAGAAGGTTCAGGAAAATATCGCCCAAAGGCTTGATATATTCTACAAAATCCGGAGCTACAATTCCTATGATGCTTCCAACAGTAATTCCGAGTAATAAAAATAGGATTCCGGAATAGTTCTTTAAGACCTCGTTCATGTGGTGCTTTTTTATCAAAGATAGGTTTATTTTTAACATTTTGTTATACAATATTCAGACCTAAATTTCATAAATTTGGGTAAACATCGTTTCTATGGCTTATATAGATTACTATAAAATTTTAGGAGTAGATAAGAACGCAACACAGGATGACATCAAAAAGGCCTATCGGAAACTGGCCAGAAAACATCATCCTGATCTGAACCCTGATGATAAAGATGCTGAAAAAAAATTTAAAGAGCTGAACGAAGCCAATGAAGTGCTCAGCAACCCGGAAAACCGTGCGAAGTATGATAAATACGGAGAAAACTGGAGACATGGTGAAGAATATGAAAAAGCTCAGCAACAGCAGCGACAATACCAACAGCAACATCAGAATTATAGTAGTAGGGGAGGTTTCTCCGGTGCTGATTTTGGTGAGGGTGAAGATTTTTCAGACTTCTTCCAGAATATGTTCGGCGGAGAAGGAGGCAGCTTTGGCAAAAGTTCAAGAGGAAGAGCCTCGGGGAAATTCAAGGGACAGGATATACAGGCAGAATTGAGTTTAAATTTAAGAGATGCCGCCAAAACTCATCCGCAGACCTTCGACATCAATGGGAAAAAGGTAAGAATTACTATTCCGGCAGGAGTCTATGACGGACAACAGATCAAATTAAAAGGACATGGGAATCCAGGAGTTAACGGAGGCCCTAGCGGAGATCTGTATATTACCTTCAATATTCCTGTTGATCCGGACTTTGAAAGGATAGGTGACGATCTGAAAACTAAAGTTAAGATCGATCTGTATACTGCTGTTTTAGGAGGTGAGGTAAAAGTAAATACCCTGGATGGAAGTGTCAGCCTTAAAGTAAAACCGGAGACCCAGACAGGGCTTACGGTAAGACTGAAAGGAAAAGGATTCCCTGTTTACAAAAAAGAAGGGGAGTCCGGAGATCTTTTTGTGACTTATGAAGTGAAACTGCCTACTAATCTTACAGAAAAGCAGAAAGAACTTTTCGAACAACTAAAAAATTCCTAAGCTATGAGTGAAAGAATATCACGGGAAGAACTCGTAAAAATTTATAATATAGAAATCACTTTTTTTGATGATCTTGTAGATTACGGACTGCTGAATATTCAGATTGAAAATAATATCCAGTACCTGATGTATGAAGATCTACCGGATCTGGAAAAATTTGCCAACTGGCATTATGATCTTGAAATCAATCTTCCCGGTCTGGAGGTTATTCATAATATGCTGAAGAAACTGGATGCTCTGAACAGGAGAAACCGCGAACTGATGAATAAACTTTCTGCAATAAGTGATCAATATGAGGATATTTAATGTAGTTTTGTAGCTTTTTAAAGCAAATCATTATTATGAGTGAAGAAAAGGTGATTACATTAAAACCGGACAGAAAGATTTTTGAGGATATTTATTTTAGTGGTAATCAGGGCAGCCTGCTTTTTTCACCAACAACTAAAAGCAAGACGGTAACAACCATTGCCGCAGCTGTTATTTTGGTGATTGTATTCCTTTTCAAAGACAGTTTGAGTAAAGACAGTCAAGGGATTTTATACTTCCTGAGTTTTATATTTCTGCTATGTGCCGTTTTTTTGTCTGTGAGTGTCAATAAGGTTTCAAGATGGAAAAAACAGGTCAGCCATTATCTGAATGTACTGGAAAAATGTAAGGTTTACGAAATCAGATTTGACCAGGACTTTTTTACGGTCAATATCGACGGAGAAAAAGAAACCAGTGAATGGAAAGATTTTGATTTGTTTGACAGTAATCAGGATTTTATCTCTCTGGAAGGAAAATACAGCTATATGTTCCCCCAAAAATCAATGAGTGAAAAAGAATATTCATTGCTAAAGAAAACTTTAAAAGACAATATCAACCAACAATAAAAAAACGGAGCAAAGTAGTGCTCCGTTTTTTGTATGATCAGATTGGCCCATCTGCCATTTTACAATTTAGCTTTTTGCTTAGTCCAGCCAACCCATTTCCTTCATCCACTCATCATTGTAGATTTTTCCTACATATCTTGAGCCATGGTCATGAAGTAAAACTACAATGACGTCATCTTTTGTGAACTGGTCTTTCATCTGAACCAATGAAGCGATTGCACTTCCTGCAGAATATCCACAGAATATTCCTTCTTCTTTAGCCAGTTTTCTTGCATAGATAGCTCCGTCTTTATCCGTTACTTTCTCAAAATGATCGATAACAGACATATCGTAGTTCTCAGGAATAATGTCTTCCCCGATTCCTTCTGTAATATAAGTATAGGCATGATCATAATGAAGTTCTCCTGTTTCATGGAATTCTTTCAGGATAGAACCGTAAGTATCTACACCAATTACTTTAATATCCGGATTCTTTTCTTTGAAGAAAGTTCCGCATCCTGTAATGGTACCTCCTGTTCCTGCTCCTACTACAAAGTGAGTAAGCTTTCCTTCAGTCTGTTCCCAGATTTCCGGAGCGGTAGACTCATAGTGAGCCGCTCTGTTGGATAGATTATCATATTGGTTAACGTACCAACCGTTTTCGGTTTCTTTAGCCAGTCTTTTGGAAACTGAATAATACGAACGTGGATCGGTAGGTTTTACATCTGTAGGACAAACAATAACTTCAGCTCCTACAGCACGAAGAATATCACATTTTTCTTTTGATTGCTTGGAATTGGTTACAAAAATACATTTGTAGCCTTTGATGATGGCTGCCAATGCCAATCCCATTCCTGTATTTCCGGAAGTTCCTTCGATGATGGTTCCCCCTGGTTTTAATCTGCCGTCTTTTTCAGCATCTTCAATCATTTTAAGGGCCATTCTGTCCTTTACGGAGTTTCCTGGGTTGAATGTTTCTACTTTTGCTAAAACTAAGGCTGGAAAATCTTCTCCCAATACGTTGTTAAGCTTTACAAGCGGCGTATTACCTATCGTTTCAAGAATATTTTTTGCGTATTTCATAAATGTTTTATAAGCGGTGCAAAGATAACGCTTTTAAAGTTATCTATACTTCGAACAATACTGAAAATAAATGAAAAATAGCAGGCTGCAGGCTGTCGATCATAAGTTTTAATGATTAATTGTATTTGATTGCCTTTACCGGAGAAATCTTACTGATCAGATAACTCGGTATGATTAGAGCAAGCCCGGAAATAATCAGAATTCCTACGGAAATAGATATAATAGCAATAGGGTTAAGATCTACAGGAACAGTGCTCACATAATAATTTTCAGGGTTCAGTTTGATAACACCAAAGAATTTCTGGATCAGAATCAGCCCCAATCCGATAGCATTTCCATACAGAAGTCCCGGAATCATAATGATCAGAGTATAATTGATGAAAGTAGCCCTTATCTGTGAATTGCTTGCCCCTAATGTTTTAAGCAAACCGATAGAGTTAGTTCTTTCAATAATAAGAATCAGAAGAACCATAATAATGTTGATGACCACTACAATAAGCATAATGATGATAATCAAAGCAATATTGGTATCGAAAATACTGATCCAGTCTGTGATCTGCGGGAATTTTTCAGTGGCCTTTTCCGCATAATTTTTGTAACCGATCAGTTTTTCTATTTCTGGAAAATCTTTATCAATATCATTTACATTTTTCAGGAAAATATCCATACCTCCTATTTCGTCAGGTTTCATATCCTGAATTTTTCTCGCATGATTGATTCCGCCAATGATAAACTGATCATCAATAAGTTTAATATCCGTTTTATAGATTCCAATAACTCTGAATTTACGGTAAAGCGGTTTCTGATCAGCCTTTAAAAATACAGTGACGATACTGTCGTTCAGTTTTAGATGCAGGTCATTGGCTATTTTTTGAGAAATCGTGATATTATTGTTGAAACCTGTTTCTGTAACCTTTGGAGTGGTCCCTGCGATAAGGAATTTTTTAAATCTTAAACTGTCAAAGTCTTTTCCGACTCCTTTAAAAATAATTCCTGCAAAATTATGCTCATTACGCATGACCCCTGTAACGGTTACATACTTCTGTACATTTTCTACGTCCGGAAGTTCCTTTATTTTGTTAATATTCAGTCCCTGATTATCAAGTACGGACGTATTATAGGAAGAATTTGACCGGGTAGATCTTACGGTGATATGTCCGCTGAAATCTGCCAGCCTCTCTTTGATAGCTTTTTTAGAACCAAAACCGGTGGCTACGGTAATTAAGGATACGATGATCCCCAAAGCTACAGAAAGCCTGCCAATGAAGATGATAACCCTTGAAAGGTTATTTTTGTTATCTTTGGAAAATGCTATTTTTCTAGAGAAATATAAAGGAAATTTCAAGCTTATGAATTTAGATTTCAAAATTAAAAATTTACTTCTGATTTGCCTAATTTTTTTAGGAGTATTCACCCAATATTATTCTCAAACTCAAGTTCAACAGGATTTTAAAACCGGAGCAGATCAACCTGAGGTCTATCTTCCATTATTAAAAGATAAAACAATTGGAGTGGTTACCAACCAGACTGGTTTGATGAGTGACAAAACGCATTTGGTAGATTTCTTAGTAAAGAACGGGATAAAGATCAAAGCTATTTTTGCCCCGGAACATGGCTTCAGGGGAGATGCTGATGCTGGTGCTAAAATAAAAAACGGAGTAGATGTAAAGACAGGAATTCCGATCGTTTCTTTATATGCAAACAATAAGAAGCCAAAGCCGGAACAATTGGCCGGGATTGATATTGTTGTTTTCGATATTCAGGATGTAGGAGTAAGATTTTACACATATATTTCCACATTAACCTATCTGATGGAAGCAGGTGCTGAAAATAATGTTGAAGTAATGCTGCTGGATCGCCCTAATCCACATGATGGTTACACAGATGGTCCTGTACTGAGAAAAAAGTGGACAAGTTTTGTAGGTATGCATGAGGTTCCGGTTGTATATGGACTGACCATTGGAGAATATGGAAAGATGGTAAACGGCGAAAAATGGCTGAAAAATGGGGTGCAGGCAAAATATACACTGGTTCCCATGAAAAACTATCATAAAAAGCAGCGTTATCCGATGTTGGATAAACCCTCTCCCAATTTACCTAATGATAAAGCAATCAATTTATATCCTAGCCTATGCTTTTTTGAAGGAACTCAGGTTTCGGTAGGCAGAGGCACAGAGTTGCCTTTCCAGATATATGGTTCACCATGGACTGAGAATCTGCCTTATCAGTTTACTCCTAAGCCAAGTTATGGCGCTAAAGATCCTTTCCTGAACGGAAAATTATGTTATGGGGAAAATCTGTCTAATTATCCTAATGATTTAAGAGAACTGAATCTTGAATGGGTGATTAAAGCTTATAAGAATTATAAAAATCCTCAACAGGATTTTTTCCTGAAAAACCTGTGGTTTGATACCTTATCCGGAACTGATGATTTCAGAAAACAGATCATTGCGGGGAAATCAATTCCGGAGATCAAAGCTTCATGGAAAAAGGATCTGGAAAGCTTTGAAACGATCAGAACCAGATATGTGGTTTATGAAGATTAGTGAATGTTAACCCGAAATAAAATATTGATGTATATCGTTTGAAGCTGGAAGTTATGGAGTTTATCGGAAATGCATTTACATTTGTTTTACTCCTTTAAAAGGTTCATTCTTTGTGGCCTTTCATTAAAAAGAACTTCCAGCTTAAATTTTTTACTTTCGGTATTTAATCAAAATTTTGGGGTGGATTTTTATCATCTTTACCCTTATTAAGTATAAATAATCCAATAGTAAGTCCTACAACACCTGCAAACGCAGTCAGTAGGGCTCTTTGTAATTTATCAGGAAGATCGTTTCCCAGATAATTCATTAAAAAAAGAATCACAAAAGTGATCACTGAAATGATAATATGATTTTTTCCGAATGGCTTCATTGTATTATTTAAGTTTATAAGAAATCATGATACCTCCTCTATAAGGGATAATTTCTCCACTTTTATTAAATTTTTCTGCGGAGTCATACCGTAATCCTGTCGTACGATCATAGCCCTTATATAGCCCTTGTGAATTTCCTATAGTTGCATAAATATCAAGGTTTAAACGGTCTGATAATTGAAATTGGTAACCTCCTGTAATACCTAATGTAAAGGAATATCCCTTTTGATAAAGATTAGAGTTTAGAAGAATATCACCATTATCTTTATAAAAATAACCATCGTTCCAATAATTCCATTTTTGAAGGTTATAAGCTGAAACCCCAATGTTAACTCCTAGATACCAATGTTTAAAAGCTTCTTTAAAATAATATCTTCCTTCTACAGAAAAAGAATACATTTGTAACTCATGTCCTGCAAAAGATTTCCATGGTGAGATAAAAACATCTCCCTGGATAGTATATTTAGGGCTTATTTGTTTTTCTACACCAACATTTAAGATACCTATTGGTAAAAAAAGAGCATTCCCCTTTACATATAAACTTTTCTCATTACTTTGTTCCTGTTCCTGTGCATTCAGAGATCCTGCTGCCAGAAAAGCCAAAACTCCTGCTAATACTCTATATTTCATCAATGTTTATTTTATCTGCTTTAATAATTCGTCTGCTAGTTTAGAATCTTTATTCGTTTGTAATGCCATATTCCTAGACATTTCAGCATAATTTTTTGCCGTTTCCTTATTGCCGGTCAGGTAATAAAGCTTGGCAAGGATATAAGTGTTTTCCGAAGTTTCACCTCTCATGACAGATTTTTCTGCCCATTCTGTGGCTTTCTTTAGTGATGCAGGTGTTTTTACATGATCCACAAACACCCATGCTGCTCTTAAAAGTTCATTAGGATCAAACGCATCCGCATTTTTATAATATTCTAAAGCTGCTTTTTCATATTCAGGAAAATTGGCATTTTGTTCATAATAGCTGAGCTTGGTTTGATTGAGCTTTGTCATAGCTGCCTGCTTTCCTACCAATGGCTCGGCTGTTTTCATAAAATAGTCGTCATTGATCTTTTTGTTTTTATCATCAATAGACTGTTCCACTACTTTTGCCAATTTAAGCTGGGCATTAAATTCGTTATAAGTTTCTTCAGGTAAAAACTTAATGATTTCCGCTTTTCTGGCCGTAAAGACATTATAGTTGTTATCTTCAGACGACTTTATGAAATAGAGTAAAAGACCAATTTCATCCTTAGTGATTTCTTCGGTTTTCTTTTTATTCTCAAAATACCTTTCAGAAGCTTTTTTAGCGAATTCATAATCGGTATTGGAATTGAGTTTCATAATGTTGATCAGGAATTCAGGATCTTTCTCTCCGCTGGCAAATCTTTCTTTAAGAGATCCTTTTTTATTTCCGGGCGAATTAATATCCTGTGCCATTGCTACAAAGAGGCTTCCCTCCATGTAACCGGTGTTTTGTGATACAAGCTCTCCTTCACCGTTCAGGAAAAGGTAAGTGGGGTAGGAACGAACGCCATACTTAGCAGCGATGTCTCTGCCTTCCCCTTTTTCCATGTCAAATCTTGCATTGACGAAGTTGGTGTTGTAATAATCACTTACGGACTTCTGTGTAAAAACATTTTTCTCCATCATTTTGCACGGACCACACCATGCAGCATAAGCATCAATGAAAACCAGTTTCTTTTCCTTTTTAGCTTTGGCTATAATATCCTTGAATGGCAGTTCCTGAAACTGGATTGCAGTCTCCTGAGCGGAGATAACAATAGAGCAAAAAATAGATATCCCGGAGATGATCTTCTTCATTTTCAAATAAGATTTGTAAGCGAAGATAATTAATTTTCAAAACATAAAATGCTGAATCTGCTGATTGAATGGTGATATTAACTAATTTTAAGACTTCTTTTTACTGCTTTATTCCTCCATATTCTTCTGGAAAGTAGAGTAGAAGTACTTTATTTCTTTTTTTTAAGTCCATAAACTAATCGATATTTCTCAGGTTGGCAGTTGATAGATGGTAGGCTTCGAGCATTCACAAAATAGAAATTTTGCATCAAAATTATATTTACTTTTGTGGTGAACGTCATTGATTCTTTTTTATTTAACAAAATATTGAAGTTCATATGCTTTATCTGTCCGGTGTCTTCTTAGCTTTTTTTCTGGCCTTTCTTTTAATTACGAAAAGAGATAAAAATGTTGCTGATCTTATTTTGGCCATGTGGCTTGCTGCTATCGGGGTAAATCTGGCAAGTCATTATTTGCTTCTGACCGGCAAGTTTACCCAATATCCTTCGCTTGCTTTTCTCGGATTTACGTTACCACTTGTGTATGGACCATTCTTATATATGTATGTTAAAAAACAGACAGGTCCGGAATCTTTTTCCTGGAAATATGGGGTGCACCTCGCTCCTTTTCTGATCTGCAATCTTTTGTTCCTATCGTTTTATCTGGCTCCTTTTGAGAAAAGAGTAGATATTTTCAGACATGAAGGGAGTGGATTTGAAACAGAATTGCTGATCAGGCTCTATGCGGTTTATATTTCAGGGATTGCCTATGTGATTTTATCTTTCAGGGCTTTATATCAGTATAGAAAAAATATGGTTCAGCAGTTTTCAAATACTGAAAAGATCAATTTCAACTGGTTGCTCTATCTTATTTTATGGATTGCAGTGATCTGGGGACTGGTTCTTTTTGCCAATACCAATATTATTTACGGAGCAGTTGCGGTATTTATTCTATGGCTTGGTTATTTTGGAATCAGGCAGGTTCAGGTTTTTAATCAGCCGGGACTGGCTTTTGCAGGAGATAAAATCATAGAAGAGTTCGTAGCTGTGGTGGAAAGAGAAGAAGAAAATATACTTCCTGCTGAAAAGAAATATCAAAAATCAAAGCTGACGGAGAATAGTATTAATGAAATTCATGATCGGCTCATTCGTCTTTTGTCAGATGAGAAACCCTTTATCAATCCCAATCTTACACTGAATGAGCTGGCTGCAATGCTGGAAATTCATCCCAATTACTTATCGCAGGTGATCAATTCCAAAGAAAACAAAAACTTCTACGAGCTCATCAATGAAAAAAGAATTGAAGAGTTTTTAGACAGAGTTGCCCAGCCTGAAAGCAGACAGTTTACCTTGCTGTCTATTGCTTTTGAATGCGGATTTAATTCTAAAACCTCTTTCAATAGAAATTTTAAAAAATATACAGGAGCCACTCCCAGCGAATATCAGAAAATCTGATTTTACGTTTCATCTTTCAGGGAGAAGGTTTCAACTTTCATATCGGTAATATAATCAGTTGGTTATGTTTTGTTTTTTTGTGGGTTCAACTTTCCTGATGGGGCGGTTTGCTTTCCGGGATTATAAATCTTTGCATCATAACTTTTTAAACCCAAAAGTATGATTGCTTTCAGAAAAAGAAATACGGCGGTAGCTGTTTTTATCATGTTTACTTTATTGTTTTCCTGTACAGATGGAAGGAGTATTGATGAACCGGGAAATCTTGTTCCTAAAACAGTGGATCAGGATTCTGCTCTTCCGTCTATTTCAATAAATGGTGCCAGGTTGCACGCAGAAGCATTTGGTCCTGAGAACGGGACCATTGTTATCCCCTTACATGGTGGTCCGGGAGGTGATTATCGTTATCTGCTTCACTGCAAAGACCTTGCAGATAAAGGTTACAGGGTTGTATTTTATGACCAGAGAGGTTCCGGACTTTCCCAGCGTTTTCCCAAAAAATCTTATACATCTTTGGGCGAAGGAGCTGTTGATCTGATGTATGATGAGTTGCATGCTGTTATTGCGTATTATCGTAAGAATCCCGGACAGAAAGTAGTTCTTTTAGGACATTCCTGGGGAGGAATGCTGGCTTCAGGATATGCAGGAAAATACCCAAATGATATACAGGGGCTTATTGTATGTGAACCGGGAGGGTTGGTATGGAATGATGTTAAAAATTATGTAAGAGAATCCAGGTCATTCAAGCTTTGGGGTGAGATTCTGAATGATGCAACCTATCTGGATCAGTTTATTTCGGGGAAAGAAGATCAACATGAGATCCTGGATTACAAAATGACCATGCTTGCTTCAAAAAACAGCATTACCGGAGAAGGTGATTTTGATCCCGGGATAAGCTGGAGGAGTGGAGCAGTGGTGATGGATGCTCTTTTTGACAGTGGCGAGACATATAATATTGATTTCTCAAAAGGAGTTCAGAACTATAATGGTCCGGTACTTTTCTTTTACAGTGAAAAAAATAAAGCTTACCCGGATTCATGGGCCCAGAAAATTTCAGGAAGCTTTAAAAAGGTAACCAAAGTAAAAATTTCAGGAGTTGGGCATGACGGAATTATAACCAATTCCAATGCATGGAATACTCAGACAAAACCTCAGATCATCACACTTATTGACGGCCTTTAAAAACGAATACAATGAAAAAATACAGAATATCAGTTTTATTTTTAATGCTGGCAGCAGGCTTTTTGCGATCACAAACTCTAAATTGGGCTGCACTGAATAAAAAAGAAAGGCACATACTGAATGCCAATATAGGTACAGAATACGGAGTGATTTTCGGATTAGGATATGGATATAAGTTAAATACTGGCTTATTTCCTATAATCACGGGCGTAGAATTTTCTGTTCCTTTTGGAAGTACTTTGCTGGATGATTTTAAAGTGAAAGCCGGAGCGAATATTCGATGGATAAAGATCCGGGACTTTCAGTTTTCTACCAGAGTACAGGGAATCTTCCGGCGGTTTGAAAATGAGAATGTGGTTATTTCCAATTTTGGATTAGATATGGCGGGAACGATCGGATATTACAGACCTAAATGGTTTGCGGGAATTGAAGCAGGTTTTGATAAAGCAATTGTTTCCCATTTTGAACATACTGCACATTATAAAGAAATATTTCCCGAGGTAAAAAACGGATGGTATGAACCTTCTACCGGAGGAAATTTCTATTATGACATTCAAGGGGGATATTCTTTCTCCAATCAGGAAATTTACCTGAAGCTGGGAAATATTATCTCACAGGATTTTAAAACTAAACCACAATTGCCTTTTCTGGTTCAAATTGGGTATAACTACAAATTCTAAATACAATACAACAGGCTGTTCTTATGAAAAGCAGCCTGTTTTTATTTCTTTTTAACCTTTCGATGTTTCAGTTTTATATTTTTGCCTGAAAAAACACCCTGCTGACCAGTAGTTTCAAATTATTTTTAATTCACTTTTCGGTCCTGAAAACTTTGTTATATTTTTGCAAATTAATAAGTTATCTGTAGAAGAGATACTCCTGAAGGTAAAAATCCACTGATGTACTTTTTGGAGAAAAAAGAATGTAGAAGAAATTGAATTTTAATTTTAAGCACGCCCTAACTCAAAAATCCGTTTATATTACCGCCCTGTCCGTCTGTCTGATCGCTGTGGTGGCATTTGCTGTTCTGAGCTTTTTAATCACACGAGACAGCCGGAAAAATACTGAAGATTTTGCACGAAGAACATTCTTCCGTAAATATGAATCGATAGAAAATGAATTCAGGAATATTGAAGATTATCAGTATCTGCTTCGTGCCCTGATCCGTAAAGACGGTCTGAAAAACTATAAAGATTATTCTTCAGTTTTAAATGATCTGAATAAAAAAAGAAATCTGCTGGCCTACAGTTGGTATTATTATGACAGCAGCAGTACCGGGAAATCTGAGACCAACAGTCCTCTGTCTGACATTTTTAAAAATAGTGAGAACAGGGAAAAATCGGTTACCCTAAGGAATAATGGTTCCGGATATTTTAAAGATCTTCTGATTACCCATAGAGACAGTTTATACTGGATGAGCTATGACTCTCTGATGATGCCCAATAAAAATATGCTGTATTATGGGTCCGCCGTAAGTCTTGATGATCTTCACCAATATTTCATCAATGTAGATAAGAATTCCAATACCTATGCTTATGTCTTTACCAAAGAAGGGATTTGTATTACCCATCCTGAAAAGAAATATCTGGGAAAGAATATTGCGGAGTTTACAGATATTAAACCTGAAGATACCCTGTGCAGCAGGTCTCAGACAGGATATACACAGAGTACAGCGCTTTCCGAATACCTGGGAGTTGAAGTCACAAGATTTATAAAACCATTAAAGACAGATAACTTTGAAGGCTATACCGTTGTAAATCATGTTAATTTCATTATTGATGAAAATGTATATAAGGTAAGAACTTATACGATCTATATTTTCCTGGCAGCGCTGTTTCTTATTGTAACGGTTTTTATACTCTTCCAGAGATCGGCTAATATTGCCTATAAAGAGAAAGAAAAAATACAGTCTGAAAAGAATCTGCTTTTGATAGAGAATGAGAAAATGCACAAAGCGGAAGTGATCAACCAGCTGCAACAGCTTAAGAATAACATCAATCCCCATTTTCTTTTCAATTCATTGAATTCACTGTATATGCTGATCGGGATCAATAAGGAGAATGCTCAGAAATTTACCATGAACCTTTCCAAGATCTACCGCTACCTGATAGTCCCTCCGAAAGAGAATATTGTTCCGGTTTCACAGGAGATCAGTTTTATCCAGAAATATATGGAGCTTTTGAAAAGCAGATTTGATGAAGAACTGAGTTTTGAGCTGATCATCAATCATGAAGAAAGTTTAGCGAAAAGGATTCCTTACCTATCCCTTCAGGTCGTTACGGAGAATGCCATCAAGCACAATATTGCGACTATTGATCAGCCTTTGGAAATCATTATTATTGTGGATGAAGATGGGATTACTGTAAAGAATACCTGGCAGCCGAAGACCGAGTCGGTACAGGGTGAGAAGTTTGGAATTGACTATTTGAATCAAATTTATGAATATTTTAGGGTTAATTCTCTAAATATATCTGTAGATGGTGATTATTTTGTATGTTTTTTACCATTATTGAAGTGAAAATAAAAATCCATTCACTCCCGAAAACCAACCGCTCACTCCCTAACAATACCCCTTATTATTTCTTTACCTATAGCTTTGCCAGCTGAAACTAAGATATTTACTATTTGGAATGAATCGGACTATTTTAATGAAGAATTACAGACTGGCGCTGTATTTAGGACTGGCTATAGCTTCACCAATGGCAATGGCTCAGAAAAAAGATACAGTAAAAGTCAACAAAGACAAAACTGATAAGACTGAGGTTTCATCATCAAAGAAGACCAAAAAAATTGAAGACCTAATCAAGAAAGGAACTTATAAAAAAGGACTTTTCAATACGATTCAGGTAAAAACGGATGTTTATTTTGAGATTCAGGACAGTTTGATGGGGCGTCAGTTTCTGGTAGTCAATAAGCTGTCTCAGGTGCCAATGCAGGTGAATGAGGCGGGACTGAACAAAGGAATGAATTATGAGAATAAGATCATTTCTTTTCACCGGGATAATGTGGCCAAAAAGATTTGGGTTAAAACTTCAGACGTCAAAGTATCATCCCCTAAAAATGATGCCATTACAAAATCTGTAAAAGACAACTTTTCAGAATCTGTCATTGAGGTTTTTGATATTGAAGCTCAAAACAGTGATTCTACCGCAGTAGCGATTAAAGTGAACAAAGTTTTTGACGGAAATCAAAAGAGCTTTAATGATGTTCTTGCGAATGTAGGACTGGGAGGATCTGTGAAATCAAGCCTTTCGTATATCGAAGGAGTGAAGACGTTTCCTCAGAATCTTGTGGTGAAATCCCAGCTGACCACTTCTGTGAATGAAGGCGGAGTAGACCTTCCGGTGACATTGGGAGTAACCACTAATATTGTGCTGCTTTCCAAAACACCTATGAAGCCGCGAATCTCTGATCAGAGAGTAGGGTTTTTCAGTGAGAAACATTGGGCATTCAATGACCGCCAGCAGAAGATGGATGAAAAATTCTTCATTACCCGATGGAATCTTGAACCTAAAGAGGAAGACAAAGAAAAATATCTGAGAGGGGAGCTGGTAGAACCGAAAAAGCCGATCATTTATTATATTGATCCTGCAACCCCAAAGCAATGGCGTGAAAAGATCATTGCAGGAGTATATGACTGGCAGGCTGCCTTTGAACAGGCAGGTTTCAAAAATGCTGTTATCGCAAAAATGCCGGATGAAAAAGATGAAGATTTCGATATTGATGATGTAAGATATTCGGTGATTACATATGCCGCTTCTCCAAAGTCAAATGCGATGGGCCCTTCAGTAGTAGACCCTAGAAGTGGTGAAATCATTGAAGCGGATATTATCTGGTGGCACAATGTGATGACCTCTCTTCAGGAATGGATGAGAATTCAGATTGGCCCTATAGATCCGAAAGCGAGAGGAAATAAATTCAGCGATGAATATATGGGTGAGGCTATCAGATTTGTGTCATCTCATGAGGTAGGACATACCTTCGGACTGAAGCACAATATGGGATCTTCTTTTGCATTTCCTGTAGAATCACTTCGTTCAAAAGAGTTTACCGATAAGATGGGCGGAACTGCTCCTTCAATTATGGACTATGCCCGTTACAATTATGTGGCACAGCCGGAAGATGGGGTAACTGCCATCACTCCAAAAATCGGAATTTATGATAAATATGCGATAGAGTGGGGGTACCGTTGGTATCCGGATGAGTTTTCTGAGAAAAAAGCCCTTAGAAATTTAATTGAAAAACATCAGGATGATCCTTTGTATTTCTACGGAGAGCAGCAAAGTTATTTAGAAACCATCGATCCACGTTCTCAATCTGAAGATTTGGGTGACGATGCGATGAAAGCCAGCGAATATGGACTGAAAAACCTTAAAGTTGTTGTCAATAATCTTTTACAATGGACGTATGAAGATGGTAAAAGCTATACGGATGCAGGTAAACTATATTTTGGGGTAATCGGACAATGGGATCTGTATACAGGTCATGTGATGGCAAATGTAGGTGGAATTTATCTGAACAACACAAATTTCGGAAGTAAGAAAAAAGCGTATGAAGCAGTACCGGCTGAGATCCAGAAGAGGGCGGTAGATTATCTTGTGAAAAATGCGATCAATCTTCCGGAGTGGCTGTTCTTTAATCCGATTACAGAAAAGACTTACCCGGTTAAAAATTCACCGATGGGACCTTTCGAGCAGACTCCGTACACTTTAGCCAGAGGAATGCAGTATGCGAATATCTATTCCCTGTTTATGGATGACAGATTGTTGAGGTTACTTGAAAATGAAGTGAAACACGAGATTTCAGGTTCAAAAGAAGAGATCTATACGGTAGAAAATTTATTCGACCAGGTAAGAAGCTCAATCTTCAACAAAAAAGGAACACTGACCATTCTTGAAAGGATGACGCAGAAGAACTATGTGGATGCCCTTATCGTATCAGTCAATAAATTATTTGAAAAGACTGCTGTGAAAGGACTGAAAGTAGACAACACGCTGAATATACCGATGATCTGCAACTTCCATGGGGAAGACAGAAGTATCAGGAATATCAATTATTCATCCATGAAAAGGGTATCTGAAGTGACTACTTACAAGAGAGCAGAACTGCAGAAGGTACTTGATCTGCTGAACAGAACCAGATACAGAGGAGATGATGCTTCCAGAGCACATTACACAGACTTAATTATTCGTATTGAAGAGGCTTTAAACAAATAACAGGCAATGAAAAAAACTCTAATACTTTTACCTCTTTTAGCTGCTAATATTGCATTGGCTCAACAAAAGAAAACCATCACCGGAAAAATAGAAGACGGAAATACTTCTGCTATCATAGCCGGTGCATCTATAAAAATAGAAACACAATCTGTTTCTACCAAAACCGACCTTACCGGAATCATTGAAAGTGTATCGGTAGGTACAGTGACTGATAAAGACGGAAAATTCATGCTGGAAATTCCGGTAGATACCAAAACCATATTGGTGAGCTATCCGGGATACGAGTCCAGAATCATTCAGATCAATGAAGACCGTACCAATTATACGGTGAGATTGGTTCCTGAAGTTTCAGATAAAAATAAGATCCAGGAGGTGATCATTACCGGGTATCAGAAGATTGAAAAACGTAAACAGACTTCGGCCGTTTCCACTGTTAAAATGGAAAGCATCAACCAGGCCGGGGTAGCGAGTATTGATCAGATGCTATCGGGACAAATTGCCGGGGTAGCAGTAACTCCGGAGACAGGAGCTCCCGGAAGTCCTGCGAAGATCAGAATCAGGGGTACAGCTTCTCTTTCCGGTCCTCAGGATCCGTTATGGGTGATCGACGGTCTTCCGTTGGAAGGAAATGATGTTCCTAATTTTACAGATAAAGACAATATCGATCAGCTTCAGAACTTCTCTATCGCAGGACTGAATCCTAACGATATTGAAGATATTACCATTCTGAAAGATGCAGCTGCAACAGCAATCTATGGAGCAAGAGCTGCTAACGGAGTAATTTCCATTACAACAAAGAGAGGGAAAAAAGGAAACCTGAAACTGAGCTTTTCAGCAGATACCTTTGTAACTTCCCGTCCAGATTTCAGCAGATTGAATCTGATGAATGCTTCTGAGAAAGTTGATCTGGAATTAATGCTTGCCAAGCGTGCCGATCTTACCTATCGTGATGATAAGGGAGAGGTGATGAGAATTTTAATGCAAAACAAACAGCTTGATGCTTTCAGAACAGGAGGGTTTGATGCTTTGAATCCTTTAACGCGTCAGCAGATCGATGGTCTTAGAAACAACAATACCGATTGGGGAAAACTGTTGTACAGAAATGCGATCAATAAGCAGTATGGATTGAGTATTTCAGGAGGAAGTGATCGTTCGGATTACTATTTCTCACTGGGGTACTACGATGAAGAAGGAACAACGATCGGAACAGGATTTAAGCGTTATAATTTTACCTTAAAGAACAATTATAAATTAAGTGATAAATTAAACGCAGGGATTTCTGTTTTTGGTACCCATAGTGAGCGTGAGTCGTTCATTACAGATGCCGATGCCAATATCAGCCCTGTCAACTATTCAAGAAATGCGAATCCTTATCTGACGCCTTACAATCCGGATGGAAGCTACAGATATGACAGAGATATTGATGGTTTTGATGACCGTTATATTCCTTTCAATTTCCTTGAAGAAAGAGAAAATACCAACTATACGCTGAAAAACAATTCATTAAAAGCGATTTTGGATCTGGAGTATAAGGTATCTAAAAGCTTAAGATTTACCTCACAGTTGGGAATCCAGTACGATACCAACAAAACAGAGAAATACGCAGCTCAGAATACATATTTTACCAGAAAGATAAGAGAAGGAACCCGTTATTACAAAGATGGGGCATACCGTTATTTCTTACCAGACGGAGCCGTAAAGCAAAACTGGGATAATGACTTCTTCCAATACAATTGGAAGTTACAGGGGACGTACAGCACGAAAATCAATTCAGTACACGAAATTGATGTAATGGCCGGAACTGAACTTCGTAAAACAGATGACAATACAACGATTACAAGAGCATTCGGATACGATCCTACCACAAGAAGAGCTACGGCAATTGTATTTCCAAACTCAAGTTCTGCAGCGGAGAGAAAATATGAGACGTACCGTGAAATGCCACCTATAGAGAATGCTTATGCTTCCATGTTTGCGACGGCTTCCTATACATATGATCAGAAATATACCTTCTTCGGAAGTGTAAGATATGACGGAACCAATTTATTCGGGGTTAATAAAAAGTATAAATACCTTCCAATCTGGGCGATTTCAGGTTCATGGTTGGTAACAAAGGAGAACTTTATGAAGAATATCACGCCGGTTTCTAACCTTAGGCTGAGAGCTTCATATGGTCTTCAGGGGAATATTGACCGTAATACTTCACCGTTCTTTATCGGAGAATACAGCGATGCTACAATTCTTCCGGGAACTAAAGAAGGAATCATTAATGTGATCAGTCCTCCGAACGATAAACTTCGTTGGGAAAAAACCACCAATGTCAACTTTGGGATTGATTTGGGATTATTCCAGAACCGTATCAACCTTACCGCTGATATTTACAGCAGAAAAGGAACTGATATGATCAGTATGAAAGAAACACCGCTTGAAACCGGGTTTGAATATACAATGATGAACTGGGGAAGTTTAACGAATAAAGGTTTTGAATTGGCATTGTCTACCAGAAACATCAACAGAGAAAATTTCAAATGGACAACAACCATTAACTTTGCTCATAACAAGAGTAGAGTATTAAGCGAGCAACCTCGTGATAATGCATTGCTTCCTTCAAGAGAAGGACTTCCTGTAAATGCTGTTTTTGCATTAAAAACTGCTGGAATGGATGAACATGGTAACCCATTATTCTGGAAAGGAGACGAAAAAATCTCTGCGGCAGATTTCTTTAAGCTTTACGATGTGTATGCAGATTTCTTGCCGGGACAGCTTGTCGATACCAAACTATCGAATGCAGAGTTGAGAAGCATGTTTACGTATATTGGGGACAGAGATCCTAAGTTTACGGGAGGGATCATCAACACCTTTAAGATCCACAACTTCGACTTTACGGTTTCTGCGACTTTCAACCTGAAGCAGACGGTAATGAGAACTCCTTCTTACAGAGGATCTGAATTCGACAGAGGAAGAAACTACACCAGAGATGTGTATGAAGCAGGTTCTTCACTTCCAGGAATTACAAGTCCTGATATGGAGGCTAATCCTGACGGATGGATGGCGAATAAATGGTTTACGGGTAACCGTTCCAATGCATACAGCTTACTGGATGTATGGGCAAAAGAAATAAGCTACATCAGAATCAGCAGTATCCGTTTGGGTTATACACTTCCTAAAGAGTTTACCGCTCCTATGGGAATCAGTGCTTTGAGACTGAGTGTTGAAGGTCGTAACCTATTTGTATTCAGTAATGGGTATAAAGGATATTTTGATCCGGAAACTTATGGTAATATTTATGCACAGCCTATCACGAAGTCTGTTACGGTAGGATTTAATGTTTCTTTTTAAAACTTGAAAAAAATGAGAAAAATAACAACATTTATAGCACTGGCAGTAATTAGTTTTACAAGCGTATCGTGTGATAGATTTTTAGATATACAGCCTGAAGGTAAGGTGATCCCTACTACCGTTGAGGATTACAGAAAAGTACTTACTTCAGCCTATTCAAAATATCCTTCTCACAAATCTCTTTCAGCTCTTCGTACCGATGAGGTGACTATTGATGAGAATACAAGTGATTTCATTTCTTACCGTGAGATAGCCATGTGGAAAGACGCCAATACCGATCAGGCAACCACTGAATTTCCGTGGGTGAGTTTCTATTCCGTAGTTTTTTATCTGAATCAGATCATCAACGAAGGAAGTAAAACCATGTCAGAATCTCCTGAAAAACAACAGATCCTGGCAGAAGCTTATGCATTGCGTGCTTATACCTATTTCGATATGGTGAATCTGTACGGGAAACCATATAACAGTGCTACAGCTTCTACAGACAGAGGAGTTCCTGTCACTCTTGATATTGATCTTGAGCAGGTACTGAAGCCTTCTTCAGTGCAGGCGGTTTATGACCAGATTCATGCAGATATGTCAAAAGCGGAAGGTCTTATGGTAGAGCAGAAGCAGGCTTCAGGAGTTAACTACAGATTCTCAAAAGTAGCATTACTGGCCCTTGAGGCAAGAACGGCTCTTTATCAGGGAGACTGGAACAAAGCTTTGGCATATTCTGATCAAGCATTAGCCATCAAAGGAGAGATCAGCAATCTGAATACCGTGAATACGGCACCGAATCATTTTGCTTCCCCGGAATCTATTCTTGCTCTGGATAACGCATTCAACAGTTCCGTTCAGAATTTATCCTTTGCTTCTGCAGACTTGCTTGCAAAATACAACAGCACTACAGATAAAAGATTTAAGCTTTATTTCGAAAAGAACGGAAGCAAATATAAAGTGATCAAAGGAGGCAGCTCCGATTTCAGAGTGTCTTTCAGAACCTCAGAAATGTATTTTATAAAGTCGGAAGCCCTGTTGAAACAGAACAGACTTGATGAAGCAAAGCAGACGCTTCTTACAGTTTTGAAAAACAGGTATACTCCGGACGGTTATACAGCAGTTCAGAATCAGATCAATCCAATGAATGCTGCAGAATTCATGACCTTCATTTTAGATGAAAGATTAAGAGAGTTTGCATTGGAAGGACAGCGTTGGTTCGACCTGAGAAGAGCTGATCAGAGAAAGATTACCCATACGGTAAACGGACAGAACTATATTCTTCAGCAGAATGACCCAAGATATACGATAGAATATCCGATGAGTGCGAAGAAGAACAATCCTAATTTATAGAATTTCATATTAACACCCCTTGAAACCGCTAGAGCTTAACCGTTCTAGCGGTTTTTTTGTACTTTTGTACCGTTATGAAAATTGCCATTATAGAAGACGAATTGCTGGCTGTTAATTATCTGAAGGATCTTTTGGGTAGACAGAGCATCATTCCTGTTACTGAAACAGTAGTTCTTCGTTCAAAAAAACAGGCAATTGATTTCTTTCAAAGCAATTCTGCAGATCTCGTTTTTATGGATATTCATCTCGGTGACGGGATGAGTCTTGAGATTTTTGAGCAGGTAGAACTTTTCACCCCAATCGTTTTCATTACTGCTTTTGATGAATATGCGATGCGGGTTTTCAGACATTTTACCATCGATTACCTTCTGAAACCTTTTGAAGAAGAAGATCTCCATAAGGCATTACAGAAATTTATCTCTATAAGAAATAATTTTGATCCTGAACCAACGTTGAAGTCTATTTCCAGTTTACAGACCGGAGATTCTGAAGTGATGAAGCGCTTTATGGTAAGAGAGGGCAACAAACTGAGATCAATAGACGAGCATCATGTTGCTTATTTTTTTGCATCTGGAAAATACCTTTTTCTAACGACGAAGGATCATAAGACCTATATCTATGACGATACCATCAAGGATATTATTCAAAAGTTGAATCCACAGGTTTTCTTTAAGATAAACCGTAAGTTTATCATCAATAAAGAAGCTGTCACGGATATTATCAAGCATACAAGCCAGAAAGTAGAGCTTAAACTTTCTCCGGAGCCTGAAGTGAATACAGAGGTTTTTATAAGCAAGATTCAGATAGCAGAATGTCTGAGTTGGCTGAACAGCTGATTTTATTTTGATTTTGCCGTAAGAATGATTATCTCTATTTTGGACGGAGAAAAGGAGCGAGGTGTTTATTGAGTTTTGATCAGATTGAAACCATTACATTTTGCCATCATTTCATACGAATTCCTTTTTATCCAATGATAGAATATGACAACAGATGTAAGATTTGAGACTGAGTTTGAAAAACCTCTTACCTTTAAGCAGGCAGAAAGCAGCCTGAACTTTCATAAAGTTTTTGAGGCTAATGGTAAAGTTTTTCGGAAGGAGGAGTACAACAATAATCTTCTCATCAAGATGATCCATTATCTGGATACTTCGGAAGATGATCAGTTGATTCTTTCTGACCTGGTGACCTGCTATCCGGATTTGACCTGGTTTGAAATGCGGACAACAGAACAGATCGGTCCCTACAAAAAAGAAATTCAAAGATTTTTGTTGTCAATAGGAGAATATGAAGATTTTCAGATCACTTTGTTGCTGAATGAAGATGGATTACTGATCTACGAAAGAGAAGATGAAATTGTGAATGATGTGGCTCAGGTAATGACAAGAAAATACTATTACGATCCGGTATCAAAACGTGAAGAATTCGAATTCGTATATGATGTAAATGGTCATTTATCCTCTATGAGAGGTATAGGGTCGCCGTTTGTTGCAGAAAACGACTATTCAATAGGAAATAGTGAAATTGAATTTTTCTTTCCAGGCTTTTTATCAGAGCATCCATACTATCAGAATGCAGATTTGTTGCCCATAGACTAGATGTTGGATTTACAGGTTTAATAAAGTAACCGAAAATAAAAACGGTATCGGAGAAATAGAATAATAATTCATTTTTGTAGAAATGAAAAGAACAATAACTTATGAAAACGAGCGTCATATTCCTATTACGGAAGAACAGGCTCAGGCGTCCCGGAATTTTACCAAAATTATTAAAATCGGATCTATAATAAAGTGTAAAGAAGAGTTTATCAATGGAGAATTATGGAATGTGGTATTTTATCAGGAAGGAGAAACGATTGAAGAAATATACGGTCAATATCCTTCATTGAACGGAATTGATGTGTTGACAAGAAAAGAGATTCAAGGAGATTATATAATGGAAGAAGTCCTGGGGTATCTTAAGAATGAAGGATTAGTGCTGTGTTCATTCAATATCGATCATGCTTCCACAGGGAGAACGATTTGTTTTGGAGATTATGATGGTCAGACAGGGAAGATCAGAATGGAAACTGTCATGAAAATACAATATGATGATGACCAGAATATTGTCACTAATTTTTATTATAACAATGAAGGAACAATAGAAATCATTGAGAAAGTAAGCAGGGAAAAAGGATATAATGATTATCTGGATACCTATTACAACCATGTTCTGCCGCTATTTCCTGAAATAAGTACTTCAATACACTACGAAAACGAATATTCTGAGCTTATCACAGAGGAGGAGGCATTGGCTTCGAAGGAATTTGTGAAAATTACCGGGATCAATGGTCGCACAAAGATCAGAGAAGATTATGAAAATAATTTATTGATTGAGGTTACGTATTACCAGGATCATGAAACCATACATGAAATATTGAATAAGTATCCTTTGCTCAATAATATTGATATTGCCAAAAGAACTGAAATTCAGGGTAATTATATGAAGGAAGAAACTTTCACCTATCATAAAAATGGAGAATTAAAATTACATGCCTTTAATATTGAGCACCATGTAACCGGAAAAAGCATTTGTTTTGGTACTTATAATTTGCAGACGGGAGAAGTGAATCTTAATTCTGTAGTTAAAACCAAATATGATGTTTCTGATAACGTTTCCTATACTTATTATTATAATTCAGCAGGTGAAGTTTATGTTTTTGAAGAAGGCGATGGTAGGGGATTTTCTAATGAATTTCCTGAAAGCTACTATCATTATGCTTTGCCTCTGTTTCCTGAGATAGAAAACAATAATGAGCAATAAAAAAGTAGTCATAATCTTCTTTAAAAAAATAATAGCATGAGTATTCTGACAGATTATCAAATTAGTTTTGGAGTTCAAGAAATACATGGCATAGATTATAAATACATGAAATCTAATGAGTTTATTTTAAGTAATTTAATTGGTGAATTCATGACCATGAGAAAAAGTGATGAGCTTGTAGAAGCAATCAGGTACGCTCAGGATCATCCAGAAGAAGGAAGTATCCGATTTACCACAGATGGATTACAATTCGTAGAAATATTTCCATTAGTTACAAAAATCTATGCTGATATGGATAATTATCATGATCAGAATTCAATACCTGACCTTGCTTTACCAACCAATGATTTTAAAGAGATCTCGTTGGCCTGGAGAAATTTCCTGATGAATAGAATTTCATTATAAGTTAAAAAAACTGATCCATCCAAATTCATTTCAAGAAACGGATTGCATACCTATGGAAAACATATTTTATTTCCAAAACTCAATTAATAAATAAAAAGATGGCAACAGAACTAATGGGCTATAAGGGGAAAGGGTTTATAACATCAGATATTTTTATGCAATTAGCACTTTATTACATTCATGAAGAGCTTAAAAAAGATCAGTATGTTTTCATTCGGAAAGAAACTCTTACAGATTATCATCTGATGGTAATCAATGGTAAAATGGGAGGTTGGTTTGCTTTTCTTTGGGATGAGTATATATCAAATTCTTCAGAAGAGCAGACGATGGTTCAAATTCTTCAAATTGTAAAAGACAGGATTCATCATAAAGGGGCTTATATTTCTTTATCAGAACTGCAATCTATCCCAACAGTGGATGGGGATTTTAAAATATTTTATAACAAACCTTTTCCAACAGCTGACTTAATCAATATCTTAGAGACCCTGATAGAAATGCTTCAGGGAAATTGGGATCATGAGGTTTATGATATGCACATCAATTACTATTATTAAACATTTCTCTTTCATACTGAGCCAAAAAAACAAAATAATCAAAACTCGGAAGGTTTTAAACAAATAATACCATGACTACTTTATCAGATTACCAGATAACTTTTGGAATAAAAAAAAATCACGACAGGGATCTTAAATTCATGCGTTCCATAAATTATTCTTTGGATTCAGTTGTTACTAAGTTTAGGAATATTCTTAATTGCGATAACTTATTAGGAGCAATTAATAGTAAAATGGAACCGTCTTCACCTGGAGAAATACGGTATACCACACAAGGTTTGCAGCTTATCAAAATCACACACGCCACTACTGAAATTTATCGTGATTCTGCTAAACATGATTCAGATCCGGACATTCCGGCGGATTATACTTTACCTACAGCAGATTTCCAGGAAATTGTAAAAGCTTGGAGGAATTTTGTAGTTAATGGTAGTAATGAAGGAAAATTAATGTAGCTTCTAAAAAATGATATATCACAGTATCGTTTAACCTTAATAAAAAAAATGAATAATCAGATTTTAGCTCAATATCATTTAGAGTTTTCCATCATCATGATGAACGGAAGGAAAACAGGAATTGTTAAAACAACAGCTCCTGAAGACCAATTAAGCGCAAGCCTGGAAGACCTTTTCGTAGAAGGGTATCCGGATGGATTTATCGGGACTATTTTGAAAAATATTGATAGAGCTTTTCATACGACGGATTACGACCCAACTGAAGATGGTTGTCCAACCTTTGCCAGTGTAACGATAGGTAAAGAAAACTGCGTGATAAAAAGCATCAGAGAAAGAGTACCTTTGGAAATCCCAACACTGGATTTAAAAGAAATTTTAACAGCATGGACGGAGTATTTCGAAATCAATGATATTCAGGATATGGGAGTATAGTACTAACTCATTAAAAGATGGGGTAAATAGAAAATGACAACAAAAGAAGTTTTAGATTTTTATAATATCAGTTTTTACGTTTCTAGACAGTTTGGCAAAACGCCTTACTTTTTAGGAGGAGACGAAATGGAAGAGCTATTTTTATTCTTTAATACTGTGGATGATATAGATGAAGAAGTATTACCCTTAATTGATCATTACCTGAATGGAAACCCATTTCCCGTCGATAATGACCTTACAGTAACAACAAGGGAACGTGTTGAAGTAACTTTAGCAGGTATAACATTTATTAGCATGCATACAGGGAATATGGATATGATGGTTCCCTTACAACATTTTAAAACGATTGTATTGGCCTGGAGAAATTTTTTAAGTAATTATTAAAGGTTGGTGTTTTTAGAATAAATAGAAATATATGATAAACTTGAACTTTTGATGTTCCTAGGAATAATAAACCCTTTCTTATAACGAATAAAAAACTAATGAAATGAGCGCAAAAATGATTTTTTTTACAAACCCTTATGATGAAGAGCTTCTTACTGAGGAAGAAGCATTAAAGCTTGGAAATTATAGAAAACATATATGGATCAATAATGCTTTAAAGAAAGAAGAAACCTATAGAGAACACAAGCTCTGGGATGGAGTTTATTATTTATCACCGGAAGAGAATCTTACAGAAGTATTGGCTGTATTGGGGACCCATCAGAAGTGGAGAATAAAAGATAATAAGCAGACTGTCAATGACTATACGGTTTGGGATTGTAAGTTTTATCATCATTTTGAGCAGGGACCTACTTATTCAAAAAACGTTTCAGATGCTGAAGGATTTAATATCGCTATTATAACGTATGATAGCGTTACCCATCAGGTAAAAAGCGGACTTAAGATCTATAAGTTCGGAGGTCAGCCTATTCCGTGGGGAGATCCGGAAGCGGTATTTGATGAAGATTCTGAAATTTTCTTTAGATTTGGTGAAGATGGAGAATTGGATGCTGTACATGTAACTGATTTTCTTTTTAGCAATGATTTCACCTATACCGCTGCTCAGTTCTTTCGTGCTGCCGGTAATTTCTTTCAGGAAATGGGACTTTCTGAAGAAGAAATATACTATTATACCCATGCAGAACCAGTTGTTCCCAACTTTTAAATAAAGAATGGAAATTGAAATTTTAACCTATCTAAGAGACAATCCGGCAGAATGTCCAGGTGATTTAGAATATGAAGGAAAAATAGTATCTATGCCTTTCTCCGAAATTCAAGACCATGAAGTAACTTATAATAATGGATTGCCATTTCCTAAAGCATTGAGAGAACTTTTGTTTCTGGCAGGGAAACGATGCTATGTGCTGACCCATAATGTTCTTGATGTCAATGAACTTCAGGAAGAACCCAGAGAATGGCTGAAAGAGAATAATAAAGTGATTCACCATCCGTTTTATGTAATTGAAATCTGTGATATTGCAGAATCTTTCTTATTTGTTCATCTTGATGAAGATGATGATCCTATAGTTCGGCACGCTGAATTGTATTGCGAAGAATACAATGTTCCCTTTATTTCATCCTTGTGTAGATTATCTGCTTTTATAAACCATAGAATTGATATGAAGAAGAAGTATCATGATCCATATTAATCAATTTTTAGTACAATTTTAATGATGAATCTAAAAGAACCAGATAAAAGAAGAGTGGATTTCGAAGACATCGAATGGGGGAGCTATGATCATGACGGCAGTTGTCTTGTTTTGTATGACGGACGTTTATATACAGGATATGTAATTTTTGATAAGTACCCGAATGGGACTACAGAAGCTGAGATTGAATATGATTGCGGAAGCCGTATAGGATGGGAGAATGAGTACAATGAGGCCGGAATTCTTACCTATTCATGTTATTCCATGGGGCAGACTACCAAGGAGGTGTATGAGTATGATGATAAGGGAAACCTGTTGGAACATTACACATTGTAAACCTATTTTTTCTTATGTCTACAAACCATTTACTGGAAAAGTACAAAATCAGTTTTATCAACAAGTGTACATCATTTAATTCAGGACAGCAAGTGAATACAAAAATTGCTGTACATGAAGTTTCTGATGACTATTGGGGATATTTTCTTAACCATTTTACATCGGTTTCAGATATAGATGAGATCATTGAAGATATTGATTTTATCTTTTCTGAGGGAAAGTATGATCCTGAATATTGTCTTGAGATTTATCTTCAAAGCCTCACGGTAAGATATACAGATACAACCGCACTCTTTTTAGATGAAAATGAAGAACGCTGTATTGAAGAAGTTCCGTTATATGAAATGAAGGAAATCCTTCTTTTATGGAAAGACTTTATTCAGACAGATAGAAAGGAGTAAAAATTTTAAACACTTTTTGGTGTGTTAAATTTTATTAAATACAGCCGGAATATTGTTTAAAAATTATAATTATGCGGAGCAGTATAGGTTGAATGAACTACCAAACATAGTAGACTTTTTCACCACTGCTTGTATGATATAATAAATTTCTATGAGGGCTTGTTTCTTTTTGGGAAAAGACATCATTAGCCTCTCCCGCTATTAATATTGATGTAAAAGTTGAAAAATAAACATTTTATCCAGCAATATGAACTTAAACGATTTTACCATTATCAATCATCAAATAAGTTTCAATAACCCTTACTATGCCAATTTGGAAAACTTATTGAATAACGATTTTCGAACAGTACCCATTGTAGATGGTTATTTAATAGATCTGGTCTACCTGAATGACCATTGAGAAGATATAGCCGCTAGAGAAGCATTTATAGAAAAAGAAGAAGGTTATTGGGACTGGAAAGACCTCTTAGAGTTTAAGGTAACAGGAAACTGGTTTACATGCTTCAGATTTGTAGATCTTGGTGGATATATTAATATGGATACTAAAACTTTTTATCTGGAAAATTCATTACTACCGAATGAACCTATTGTAGAAATGCCGATGCAAGAATTTATAGATGTTCTGCAACAATGGAAACAAATACTGCTTACATCATAAGAAAAGAGCAAATAAACATCCATAAAGCTTCTTCAGCGACAGAATCGCTTTCCTTTGCCCTCTAAAATGATCCATCCGAATCACTTTTTCTTTGTTTCAAGACAAAAGTATTAATAAGAGAAATAATGGATCAGTCTCAAAAGCTGGTGGGAATATTGTATTTATGGAATTTAATTTAAGGCAAAGTTTTTAGCCTCTTATCTCATATTTTCAAGGTAACAAGGATGGAATCAATTTTCATTGATTCTCTCTAAGCAAATACATATTCACTAAGCTTCTTCAGCGACAAAGTCGCACTTTTTAGCTTCCTAAAATAAAACACCCGAATTACTCATTCTTTGCGTCAAAAAAACTTAGAAACTAAAGCACAAAGAAAAGGAAGAAGGGATCAGTCTCAAAAGTTGGGGGAAATGTTAAGTTGATGTATCTTAGAATTATGTTAAGCGATCACGAACTTCTCAAATTATTACTTCCAGAATTTTTAGTTGAATATTTTG
>LAZY01000170.1 GCA_001013295.1 Chryseobacterium indologenes
ACTCGTAATTTAAAGGCGATACTGTAGTCAATTTGTGTGCGTTTTTCTCTTTTTAATTCTTGATGTTTCATAAATAAGTCGATTAGTTGTCAACTTATTTTAGGACGGGACAATTGTTAAAAAAAAATCAGATTAAAAAATTACCATTCACGGCCGAGATCTTCTTTCCAGTCGTAGGGCAAAAGTTCTTTTAAAGTCATAAACACTCCATTTTTTACTTCTACAATTGCCTTGAGGTTTTCTTTTGACAGCTGGCTCATCAGTTCTCTGCAGCGTCCACAAGGAGGCACCGCATTTCCATCTTCTCCTACAGCGACTACAGCCCTGATGTGATATTCTCCGTTTTTCAGCATTTCTGCCACGGCACTGTGTTCTGCACAAAATCCCATGGAGCAGGCTGTATCTATACTGATTCCTGTATATACATTTCCCGCTTCTGTTTCAATGGCCGCAGCTACTCCTCCATATTCTATAAAGTCATTCAATGTTTTTGAACTGGCAAACCGGGCGGCTATTTCTTTTAAATCCTTTCTCATATGATATACTAAGTTTTTGATGTTTTATTGCTGACGATCCAGATACCACTGAACTGCATTTCGCTCTTCTCTCTTGATAAATGGATCTTTTCCATCATTATAATCATTCCCGTCGTACCATTCCTGTAGGCTGAGATGTTCTTTTAACCGCTGATATTCGTCTCTTACCTCAGCATGGGTACGCAGATAATCCCTGAATGCAATATGACGAAGCCAATGTTCTGAAGAAACAGGAATTGTATGAATATGAGCGATACGAAGTTTGTGATCATGCATTTTATCGGGAATCACGTCCCCTGGATGAATGATTTCCGGAAATCCTAAATTCTGTGCCTGGTCTGTAAGTTTAATAAAGAAACGGCGATATGGCATCTCCTCATTGTACTTTTCGTAGTACACATAGTCTTTCCCTTTCATCAAAGGTGGAATTTTATCCAGATCATCTTCACTCTGTACACCAATCATAATGTCGATAACAGGTTTTGCTGATAAACCTTCCACTGACGTACTCCCGATATGTTCAATTTGCAGATTCAAGAAACCGATATTTTTCTCCAATTCATTTTTAATGGATTCAAACTGTTTTTTCCAGGAAGGATTGTATTTTTCAAAGGTAATTTTCATGGGGATCCGGCTGTACACAAATATAGGAAATTTAGATCAAAGCCCTTAGAATAAAGCGTTTCGATAATTTTAAATCTATACATAAACAAATACCTCCGAAGAATCAGAGGTATTTGTTTGAAATATTTAGGTGTGTTTTTTACTTTTATTCTTTAATGAGCTTTTCATAAGAGGTACTTCCATCTTTCAGCAGGATTTCAAAATAATAAATTCCTGATTTCAAATCTTCAACATTTATCTTTTCCTGATCCGGTTTTACCATTCTTACTTTTCTTCCTGTAGCTTCGTAAATATCTATGGTTTTTATCTTGTCAACATTCTTAAGACTTACAGATGTTTTGGCAGGATTAGGATAGAGCATTGTTTTTTTAGCTTCCGCAACTATTTCATTGACAGATAGAGTACTGGATGCCATTGTTAGTTTTGCATAGTCTCTTCCTGCAGTATGGTAGCCCAAAGTTGTACCTCCTCCTCTGCGGGCATAAAATATATTAATTGTTCCTGCAGCATTGGCAATGGCAAAATCTCCCGCTCCTCCTGAAAGTGATCTCGTAGCAACAATTGTTCTGGTGCTTCCGGCTACTGTATTGGATGTTTCGGTCCAATCTTGTGAAGGATCAGCTGTAGGCGCGATTCCTGAGCCACTAAACGAATAATCTCTATTGGCAGAAGAATTATAAATAAATCCATCTGCTCCTGCTGCCATACCGCCGCCATCTACCCCATTTCCTCCAAATCCGATTCCCAACATAGAATTGCTGTCACCGGTTACCGTAATGGTTGCTCCGGTAGGTGTAGTGTCTAATTTCACCGTCATACCGGTAGTGGGTAAACTTACCGTTCCTGACGAAAACTGGGCCCAGGCAAAGTTTGCAAGGACCATACTAAAGGTGAGTAAAAGTTTTTTCATATCAATTTTTTAAAAGATTAATGATTTCTTTATGATCTGTTTTTAAGGCATATTCAAAGGGAGTCATTCCCATTGAATCTTTTTTTGTTTTATCCGCTTTATATTGAAGCAGCAATTCTACCAGTTCTTTATTTCCGAATTTCACGGCCCAGAATAAAGGAGTATATCCTGTAGCATCTGCAATATTGGGATCCGCTTTTTTCTTTAGCAGGCGTTCCACCAGATCTTTGTTATACTTTACGGCAAGCCCGGCCAAAGCTGTTCCTTCCTTGCTTTTATAGTTTAAATCCTTTACATGATCAATCAGGTATCTGGCAACTTCGGTATTTCCTCTATAGCAGGCCAATATCAGGGGAGAAAATCCGTTTTCATTCACTTGGTTGATAATATCCGGGTTCTGTTTCATCAGCTCAGTTACTTCAGCTACGGTTCCGGTTCTCGCAATATCGAATATTGACTTTGTTTTTTCCTGAGCAGATAAAAGGCTACTCAGAAATATTCCCAGTACTACGATGATGTGTCTCATTGTTTGATCAATACATAGTTGTAATCAATATTCACATTCTCAGCAATTTTCTTGGTCACCATCTTCGGAATGGTCACTTTATAATCTGCAGGCCTGGCCACAAAACCGCCCTGTATATAAATCTTCCCATCTTTTGCATACAATGTAGCCGCGGAAGAGACCGCTTTATCTACTCCATGAAAATTAAGCGTTCCCTGCACCGTATACTTTTGAGGGCTTGCTGTAAGTTTCGTTTTATCAAAATTGACAATTTTCCCTTTGAATGTTGTCTTAGGGTATTTTGCCGTTTCTGCATAGCTTTCATTGAAATGCTCTTCCATTAGCTTGGTTTTGAAATGAAAGTTTTTCACAACTGAAACGGAAGCTATTTCTCCATTATCTGCATTCATCACCACCAGATTGTTATCATCCTGAGCGTAAATATCATCAAATAACGGTACTGAGGCTTCGAAAGTCACCTTTCCTGTTTTAGAACTGTATTTCTGTGCTGAAGCGTAGCCGGCAAAAACCAGGAATACGCTGAATACTATTAATTTTTTCATATCAAATCTTTTTAATTTTCAGTAAGTCCATCAGCTTTCCATTTGATGAAGGTATTGATCTGCGCTGGAGATAGTGAGCCTCCTTTGGGCATCTTTCCGGGATCTCCATCAGGTCTTTGGATGCGGTCCAGAATACTATTGATGTTATTTTTCACCTGTTCATAAGTTGCCAGGGGTTTAATAAAAGAACCTTCTGCATGACAACCTATACAGTTATTTTCGATGATAGGCTTGATGTCTGCTGTATATTTTACAGGCAGTTCGATAGGTTTATTGTCTGAAATGTCTTCATAGGTTCTGCTATCACAGCTGCAAAGGATGATTATTGAGGATAAGCTCAACAGGGATGTTAATTTTTTCATATTAAAAAACTCTATAAAGATTAAACCCAAAGAAAATATGTCCTTTCCCCCAATTTCCGGATGCATTGGTAAGGTATCCAATATCTGAATTGATCTGGGAATTGGTGAATAAAAGCTGGAAAACGTGTCCCCCGGTTTCTATATCTACCCCCAATGAGAGCGGATTTTTATAAAAACTGTGATTGTCAAAATTCACAAAGTATTCTGCATTTACAGATACTCTTTTTGAAATTTTATAACGCCCGCCCAAACCTGTAAGAAACTGATTTTTGTCTTCATTTCGTGGTTCATAGAGGTTTTTGTGAACAAATGAAGGGGTAAGCTGTAAGGAAAGTTTATCTGTGAACCTTCTGGAGATCAGAGCCTGAGTAAGATAAGAAAGTCTGTCATTGAATTTGAGGTAAGGATAATTGTCTTTTTTCAGATCGGTATTGACCGCCATTACATTGTAGCCGACAATATCTACCGGAAATTTTTCGTTCTGTCTGATCAGCCTGTATTTTACCCCTCCTTCAAAGGTTTTCATATTGGTCTCTCTGGACAGGCTTACAGAGACGGCATCTGAAATTCCATAGATGGCGCCTAATTTGGTGGAAGCATTATCCAAACCAAAAAAATCTTTAAATCCTGCACTTATGTCGCCAAACCTATGGGCAACAATCATATACCATTCTTTTTTGGCCGCCAGCTTGGTGGATTGTCCCGTAACAATCTGAAGGGCTTTAAAAGCAGGCTGTGAGATTTCTGAATTGGTTTGAATGGTGTCTATATCTTTCAGCAGATCTTCCTGTGCAAAGGCAAAAACTGAAGAAAATACAGACAAAAATAAGAGAGCTTTTGTCATATATACTTTAAATTTAGTTATATGACAAACTTATAGAGTTCTCAATTCAAAAATGTGTGATAAAAGTCACCGAAGGAATTGTTTTTATCAATCGTTAAACAAAAACTTTTAAAACATTATAAATTAGACAAGTCTAACATTTTCATTTGCAGCTACTTTTATTCCTTCTTTGGTCTGTACAATGTCACCATCACTTTCAATTTTTTTCAAAACTCTGCTTACAACTTCTCTGGAAGACCCCAGACTATTGGCAATTTCCCGATGTGTAATTTTAATAGGATTATTTCCTGTAAGGGCAATCTGCTGCTTGATATAGTTCAGGACTCTCTTATCCAGTCTGTGGAAAACAGCATCGTTGACCATATTCATGATTTCTGAAAACCTCCTGTCATACTCACGATAGAAGAGCTTATTGATTTCCGGAAACTGAATCAGCCAGCTGTGCATCACAGAGATTGGAATCAGCAGAGCTTCCGAATCTTCTTCTGCTACAGCATATACCCTGCTTATATGATCTGTAAAAATTGAAGAAAAGGTCATGAGACAGCTGTCACTGGGCTTAATGTAATAGTAAATAAGTTCCCGGCCGTCATTGAGGGTAAAAACTTTAATGGAGCCCTTCATCAAAAAAGGAACATATTTATTTTTTTGTCCTTCTCTGATAATTTCCGTCTTCGCTTTTATATTGGTTATGATGGCATGTTCTTCTAGTTCTGCTAAAAAAACGCTGCCTAAAAAACCAAATTTCTGATGAATTAACTTATTGCTTACCATATTTTCTTGTCAAGTATTTTGAACAAATATATAAAATCAGACAAACAATATATCAGATAAATAATATTCTTTCATTATTATAAATAAAATGACAATATTTAAGTAATTTCACTATATTTTTTAATAATAAAAGATATTAGCATTAAAAATATAATTATAAAATAACAGTTATCCGGTATTTCGTGTGTATAGAACTATCTTTTTTCAAAACTGTTTTTGGAAAGAGAATCCAAAGTTTCTACGGATCTTGTCCCAAACAAAAAACTGCTCCATAGAAATGAAGCAGTTTTTCAGTTTTTAGAACCTGTATTTCAGATTAAGACCATAAAAGAAGTAAGCTTTACTTGGTCCGGGATTAAGATCGGTAGCTGTTCCTTTTGGGTAATTACTTCCCTGATCCCAATCACCAATACTGTTTCCTAAGAACAGGAATGTATAATTGATCTGGTTGGTAAGGTTATTCCCCATTACATAAACATCTACATCCAGTTTATTAAAGGATTTCTTAAAGCCCAGTTTCGAATTCAGCAATCCAAAACCTTTTACGAGATTAGTATTGTTAAAATCGGTATATACATTACCCAGATAATTATAGGTATTAACCAGGTAGAATCCAGGTTTAGTAAAAATATCCAAACCTATGGCGTATTTATTTCTTGGAACTCCTACAACGGTTTTATGATCGTATACTCTTAGCATTCCCATTTTTTTGGTATCAGGATCCTGATATTTGGGATCGAAAACAGAAAAGTCTTTATATTTTGTATCATAATAGGACAGGTTTACAAACGGAACAATTCGTTCAATAAAAGAATTGTCTGTTCTGTACTGATACCCTACACTGAATTCTAATCCGGTATTTTTCTGACTTCCGGTATTTGCCCAGTATGTCTGATTAGCCGTATTCCCCGGAATCAACAGCTGGGTAAGTTTATCAGAATAGTCTATTCTGAATGCCGAAATGCGGTAGTCCAGTTTTGTATTGAGTAAAAGCCCCTGAATACTAAAGTCTACCATTCTTGCTCTTTCAGGTTTCAAATCATCGTTCACAGTATTGGTACCTGTAGTAAATGATGATGCGGCAGTTGGTGAATTGTATCCTTCACTATAGCTCAGATTAAAGATCTGATGTTTCCATTCTTTCTGTAAGGCAAAATGAGGGGTATAGGCTACATCAAACTTTTTTTCAAATGACTGATCTTTGTGTCCCGGAACTAAATCAGGAAATGCATACAGGTCTTTTCTGTCATAATTGGTTCTGTTGGCACTTACTCCAGCCAACAAAGTAAGCCCCCATGGTTTGTAGGTAAGATAATCGATGGCAAAATAAGTTGACTGATTATTATTGTACTTAAAATATGAGGCTCCAGTCATCCCTGTTGTCTGTAAAGGATTTGTCACTGAACCTGTAAAACGGTAGCTTGAGGTAGTAGAAACAGAATTCTGTATCTCTAAACCGAAATCTAAACGGTTTTCAAAATTTTTAAATTCATTTTTCAAGGTAAATGTGGAACGAAGGCCTACATTGGGAGAACTTGTAATTCCGTATGCTCCGGCAGAAACACTTTCTGTATTTCCGTTATAATAGAATAAGGTGGTATAGTTTCTCAAATTTGAGGTAAGGCTTACCATATTGCTCAATCCTACTCTGGCCGATTTTATTTTTGTTCCCGCATTCTTACGGATATAAGCATCATTTCCGTTGTCAATGCCTGCATAATAATCATCATAAGAAATCTGCCCGGAAGTATGTTCGTATGAATATGCCTGACTTGCAAAGAAGCTTAGCTGATCTTTTTTGCCAAGTTTAACAGTTCCGTTTACGTTGAAAAAGTTTTTCAGGCCACCTCCATTCGGTCTGTATCCGTCTGTTTCAAGGTGTCCATAAGCCGCACTTACGGAATAATTATCATCAGCCACATTCAATTGTGTTCTCGACTGGAAGGTTTTGAACGCTCCAAACATTGCATTTTCTGATATGGATACTCCTTTGGTAAAATCCGGACGGGTATAGAAACGTACGGCTCCTCCTACTCCACCTCCATACATGGTAGCAGCAGGTCCTTTGATCACTTCTACATTGGTCACATATGCAAAATCCACATCATCGAGAGTGGTGGTTCCATCAGCAGTTGTGAGCGGCATATTATTCCAGTAAGCTTTTATCCCCCAGTTATTAAATTTCTGGTCATTTCCGTATCCTCTCACAACAAGTCTCTGACCCCCAAAATTGGTTCGTTTATCCACCTGAAGTCCAGGCATTGTGGATAAAGTCTGATCGATTGCTGCCGGATTGTTTCTATTAAGGTCTTCCTCTGAAAGGGTTTCCACCGACTGTGCATGTCTTTTGAATTCTGCACGTTCCTGTTTTATTTTTTTTCTTCCCAGGATGTTGATTTCATCAATTGAACCTTCCTGTGTCTGCTGAGCATGTGCAATAGTGCAGCCTAACATCGCTGCTATGCATATATATTTTTTCATTATTTATTTTTTTACCATTAATATTATATTCACTTTAGGACAAAGTGATCTCCGGCGGAGGTATAATAATGGATACATAATGATTGTCTTCTGACTGAGGGTATTGGTTGTGTATTATTTTCAGATGAAAAATCGAAAAGAATCTGAATTCTTTTTTGTCAAAGATGGCAGAAAAACCAGATGTTTTAAATATCCCTTTCTCATGTATAGGAAGGTTGATCTGCCGTTGTAAGCAGGTCTTTTTTACGGCAATTTTTTTTGAAAAGTCCAGCAAAGAATTGATGATAATATCTTTTTTGTCGATATAACAGAAATATGTTTTTTCTCCATTCACAATACTGATTGTAATAACATCATAAGAAAACCCATCAAGGGTAAATTCTTTTTCTTCTCTCCATTCTGCCTCTGCCAGATCTTTTTCTGAGAAACATATCGTTTTTCCTTTTCCTATATTATTTCGTGTGATGGCATATTGTGTTTTTTCATAGTATTCTTTTTTAACATGAGACATCACAGAATATATCATGTTACTGAATAACATCATCACCGGGATACACAGAAAAATAAGAAATAATTTTTTATTCAAAAGAATGAAAGATATTTTAAGGAATAGAATCTCCAGCAGGTTGTACAGAAGTAAATTTGGGAATATTGATTTTATAGGTAACAGCAGATCCTTTTATGGTATATTCTATCCAACTGTCTTTTGGATTTAAATTTTGAACATCAGGAGTACTCGTGGATACTCCTTCCGGTATATCAGCAACCTTGCTTTCTTCTTCATTCTTATACTGAAAATTACCTTTTAATGTAATAATATTTCCCGAATCATCCTGAGAGAAAGGAATCGTATTACCTTCCGCCCGTAGTGTTTTTATAGTAATGACAGCTGTCTTCCTTTTTTTAAGTTTAATGGTATACATACTTCCTTTTACTCCCGCTCTACCGCCTGCCCACAATGTTTTTTCAGCAGAGATCACAGATATTGTTTTATCCTGATATGAAGAGGATACCGGCATCCCACAGGAAGCCAGTATCCAGAATATTATTAAATATAACTGATTATTCATTTTAATCATCTTCACCTACCGGAGGTTTTCCTATCACCAGATAGTTACCGCTATATACAATCTGTCCTTTAGATTCAGCTTTCAGAATATAGTTACCAGGAGTAAGCCTTTGGCCGAATTCTTCATCAGATTTTACATTTTTCTTGGTATAGATAAGTCTTCCCGCTCCATCAATGATGCTTATGTCTACACTATTGTATTTAGCTGTATCGAATCTCAAATGTGAAATTCCTTTTGACGGATTAGGGTATACCATCATCATATCCTTTTTAGACTTGGTCTCTATCGTCGACAAAGTAGTATTGGTATTCTGGGTCGTCCATACTCCTCTTCCGTAAGTACACACCAACACGGTTTTGGTAGAAGGTCTGTAATCTAAATTGGTTATTCTTATATTCCCGATATTTCCTGTCACTGAAGACCATTCAGGTGTTGATGCAAGGAAATTAGTTGTTCCCCAAACTCCCATTTCTGTTCCTACCAATACTTCATTGGAGTCGTCTGGATTTCTGAGAACTGTTCTTACTGGCATATCAGGAAGATTTCCTTCTTTGCTCTGCCATGTGGAACCTCCGTTCGTAGAGTAGAAAATACTGGTCAGATTATAATTGGATAGCGTTACGATTATCTCACTTTCACTGGCTCCGAATTCTATATCAGAAATAGTTCCTGTAATTGGGGATGGCAGCATGGCATAGGTAGGAGTTGCCGTATTGGCATTTGTTACTTTAAAGATTCTTCCCAAATTGGTTCCTACAAAAAGTGTTGTAGAAGCTGTTGTATAAGGAGAAACTTTCATCCATGAAATCTGTTCACCACTCAGTGCCGTTCCTACGGTAAGAACCTCATTGGTAAATGTGGTCGCAGTAGCGGAAAGACCTGCTGTTTTGAAAAGCGAAAGTCCTGAACGGTAAGAAAAGAACACATCATTGACTCTATCTAATGCGATCTCGTTCACAAAGTGTCCATAGTTTTCTCTATCCGCCGCTAATGTTATCAGATTACGACGGGTATTCGTCAATATATAGTGGTTATTGTTATAATAACTTGCAATTTCATAGGTATCCAGATCATCATACTCAGTCATCATCCCGTCTCCACTGCTGGCATTGGTGATACTCGGAAGGAAATTGTTAGCCTGTGGCGCACCATACATCCACCATGAACCGTTATCCTGTGCTCCTGCCAGGATTTCTTCATTAGCAGGGGTAACTACAGGGCTAAGTGTTGCACTGTAGAACTGTGTTACATTGTATCTTGTATTTCTTGCAGCAAAGCCATTCGTTGCTCCGATAGTTGCTTTATTGGCCGCATAATAGATCCCTCCATCATTACCGAAGAGCATTTGTCCTGTACCATAATTGTTGTATGGATTGAAGACAATAGCATGCTGATCGGCATGCACTGTAGATACCTGCAGGGCAGCCATATTATTATTGTTAGACCATTTTGAAATCTGGGTCCAGTTTGCCCCGCCATTCGTTGATTTAAACAGATCAATACCTCCTATATAAAGGGTATTGTCATCCTGAGGATCTGCCTTGATTACAAGATCATAAAAAGATTGTCCTCTTGTAAAATCATTTGTCGGAATTCCCGTATCTGTAGCTTTAGGTAATGTGATAACCGGTGTAGGGTCATTGGTAGCCTGCCATGTAACTCCACCATCTGAAGATTTGGCAATTCTGATAGGCTCAGTAGATGTTGATGCTCCCTGCATAAAGGCGTAAACCTTGTTTCCATCGGTTCTGGAAAGGCAGAAGTTCACCCTTGAGCCAGCGTTTCCTACTGTATATACCTGGCTGAAAGTATTTCCATCAGTAGATTTAAAAATTCGTCCTCCTGAGTCTATATTTGAAAATTTGGAAGCTCTGGTAGAAACCCATACTGCATTATCAGCTCCTATTTCTATCTGTTGGATAGAATATCCGGTTGTGCTGGTTACCCCTGTTGTTGTATTTAATGCCAACAAACTCGTATTTTTGGTAAAGGTAGCCCCACCATCTGTAGATTTATACAATCCTGCCTGGCTTAGCCCCTGCCATCCGTCATTAAACGAAATTCCCACATAAGCCCCGCTTACTCCGGCATAGACTTCAGAAACTCCATTATTGTTTCTTACTTTGATGTCATTAATATAAAAGTTTCCGTTTCTTACTCCTGAAGAAGAATAGGTTACCGGGATGGTAAAGATTTGCGTCCAAGTTGCTCCGCCATCTGTAGTTTTCCATATTCCGGATCCTACGGCATCAGCGGTAGGGGCTTCTCCTGTTCCTACATAAAAGATTTGTGGGTTGTTTGGATCATAGGCAATACATGCAATGGAAGTATTGGCCCAGAATGTACTCAATGGAGTCCATTCATTTGTGCTTACGGAAGGATCCTGGTTTACCCAAAGTCCACCGGAAACTCCTCCTGCGAAAACTCTTTTACCTGTTGCATCGTTCGGATCATACATAATGGCTCTTGTTCTTCCTCCAATACTGTATGGCCCTCTTTCAATCCAGGGTTCATTGATTATTTTTCCGGTAGCGGAACCGCCTTTGTTAATGAAAGACATTGGTTTGCCCGCTTTATAATTTCCGGCTACAATATCTTTATTTAGTTTTGCTAATTCTTCAAAATTGGTTCTCCCTGTGACAGGGTCCATTGTTCTCTTATAATCTTCTTCGTTATAAAGATTAGGAGGAATTCCTTCTTTCTTTGCATTTTTATGTACCTTTTTAAGGTCTTTGTCATATTTAGCATAGAGTTGCTGTAGGTGCTTTTGGTTCGCCTGAAGTGTATTTTGCGTCTGTGCATGTACACTCATAAAGAGAAGAACGGCTGCAATAGGGTAGAGTTTCATTTCCATTCAATTTTCCGCAAATGTAGATAAGTTGTATGACATTTTTTCACTATCGCCAAATTATCAACACTAATTTGTATTTAAAATCAATAAAAAAATCATAAATTACGTTAAAATCATTTCACATCCTCATATTGGACATAAAATTGCGAAAAACATAAAATTAATAAAAAGAAACAGAGGTGTGAATTAATTCTACACGAAGATCAGAATATGTCCATGGATTATACATCTTATCAGTGGCAGTCTCAAAAGTTGGAGGAATAATTGGATACAGATTGGCTATTTTAGATTTTATATATGCAAAGAATTAGTGCTTGAGGAGTTTATTTGAGGAAATTAAGGATATGGCAGCTTCCTCGCCACTAATGAACTGCTGTGATTAAACCTACGATAATTAAAAAAAGAATCAGCAGCCTCTGAAAAATAACAGGTATATCAATGAAAATGCCCCGGTAAAAACCAGGGCATTTTATTTTATTGTAAAAGAAATCTTAAGCTTGTACGTTGTTTCCTCCTAATACGAAAGGCTCAACTTCTTTGATTTCTCCGAACTGCTGCTCGTAGTTAGCGATGTTCTGCTGAAGAGCGTTTAATACTCTTTTAGCGTGAAGTGGAGCAAGAATAACTCTTGATCTTACTTTAGCCTGCTGAACACCTGGCATCAACTGAATAAAGTCTACTACAAATTCAGATGGAGAGTGGTTTACCAATGCTAAGTTAGCATAGATACCAGCAGCTACCATTTCGTTTAATTCGATGTTGATGTTTCCGTCTTGTGGATTTTGATTGTTGTCCATTGTTATAAATTATGTTTTTAAAATTCGAAATTTGAGATTGTGAAAATATAAAAATAATTTCAAATCCCAAATTTCAAATCATTAATTTTAGTTAAGGTCTTCGAATTCTTTCTTAGAACCTACGATAACATTCTGATACTCTTTCAGACCTGTACCTGCAGGAATTCTGTGTCCTACTATTACATTTTCTTTAAGACCGTTAAGATCATCCACTTTACCAGCAACTGCTGCTTCGTTCAGAACTTTCGTTGTTTCCTGGAACGATGCTGCAGACATGAACGATTTCGTTTGAAGGGCCGCTCTTGTAATACCTTGTAGTACTGGAGTTGCAGTAGCAGGAAGAGCTTCTCTTACTTCTACTAAAGCAAGATCTTCACGTCTCAATTTAGAGTTTTCATCTCTTAATTCTCTTGCCGTAATCATCTGACCTGGTTTGAATTCTTTAGAATCACCAGCATCAACAACTACTTTAAGACCGAATACTCTGTTGTTTTCTTCTAAGAAGTCATATTTATGCTCAAGAGCTCCTTCAAGGAATTGAGTATCACCTCCATCTACGATAGATACTTTTGTCATCATCTGTCTTACGATGATTTCGAAGTGCTTGTCGTCGATTTTTACCCCCTGTAGACGGTAAACTTCCTGGATCTCGTTTACTAAATATTCCTGAACTGCTGTTGGACCTTTAATTCTTAGGATATCTTCCGGAGTAATAGAACCGTCAGAAAGTGGAGAACCTGCTCTTACGAAGTCATTCTCCTGTACTAAGATCTGGTTTGATAATTTAACTAAGTAAATTTTTCTTTCTCCAGTTTTAGCCTCAACAATAAGTTCACGGTTACCTCTCTTAATTTTTCCGTAAGAAACTACCCCGTCGATTTCAGTAACCACCGCTGGGTTTGAAGGGTTTCTTGCTTCGAATAATTCGGTAACTCTCGGAAGACCTCCGGTAATATCCCCTGCTTTCGCAGATTTTCTTGGGATTTTGATTAAGACTTTACCAGCCTTAATTTTTTCACCGTCGTTAACCATTAAGTGGGCTCCTACCGGTAAGTTGTAACCTTTCTGCTCAACTCCTTTAGAATCTACCACTTTCAATGTAGGTACTGCTTTCTTGTTTCTTGATTCAGAGATTACTTTCTCTTCGAAACCTGTAGCTTCGTCAATTTCCAATTGGAATGAAATACCCTGGATGATGTCTTCGTATTCTACTTTACCTGAAGTTTCTGCAATAATTACAGCGTTATAGGCATCCCACTTACAGATTGTATCTCCTTTCTTCACTTTATCACCTGGTTTTACAGATAATATAGATCCGTAAGGTACGTTAGCAACCATTAATGGAGTTCTTGACTCATTATCAGCTACTAATCTGAATTCCGTTGAACGGGAAACTACTACCTCAGTTGTATTACCGTTTTCATCTTCAGAAGTAATGGTTCTTACTTCATCCATTTCAACGATACCATCTCTTCTAGCAACGATAGATGGGTTTTCTGATACGTTTCCTGCAGTACCCCCTTGGTGGAAGGTTCTCAACGTAAGCTGAGTACCTGGTTCCCCAATTGATTGTGCTGCAATTACCCCTACTGCTTCACCCATGTGGATTACTTTACCAGTAGCCAGGTTTCTACCATAACATTTCGCACAGATACCTTTCTTAGCTTCACATGTTAATGGAGAACGTACTTCAACCGCTTCTAATCCTGCCTGTTCAATTTTCTTCGCTAATTCTTCAATGATTACCTGATCAGCCTCAGCAATTAATTCATCAGTTTCAGGATCATAGATATTATGAAGAGATACTCTACCTAAGATTCTTTCAGAGATTCTTTCAACAATCTCGTCATTCTTCTTAAGTGCAGTAACTTCTGTACCTCTTAGAGTTCCACAGTCGTCTTCTGTAACGATAACGTCCTGAGCAACGTCTACCAATCTTCTGGTTAGGTAACCAGCATCGGCAGTTTTAAGAGCGGTATCCGCAAGACCCTTACGAGCACCGTGGGTAGAGATAAAGTACTCTAGAATCGAAAGACCTTCTTTAAAGTTTGCAAGGATCGGGTTTTCGATGATCTCCGCACCGGTAGATCCGGCTTTTTGCGGTTTCGCCATCAAACCTCTCATCCCTGATAACTGACGGATCTGTTCTTTAGAACCCCTCGCTCCAGAGTCAAGCATCATGTATACAGAGTTGAAACCACCTTGGTCAGTTTTCATTCTGCTCATGATCATTTCAGTTAATCCAGCGTTGGTGTTAGTCCAAACGTCGATTACCTGGTTATAACGTTCTGTATCGGTAATTAGACCCATGTTATAGTTAGCTCTAATTTCGTCTACCGTTTCAATTGAAGTAGCAATCATCTGCTTTTTCTCAACAGGAACTACAATATCCCCTAGTGAGAAAGAAAGACCTCCCTTGAATGCGTTTGAATACCCTAAGTCTTTCATTGCATCAAGGAACTTCACAGTAGTAGGGAAATCTGTATCAGCAAGGATCTTACCGATAACGTTTCTCAATGATTTCTTAGTAAGAAGCTCATTGATATATCCTACCTGCTTAGGTACAATCTGGTTGAATAAGATTCTACCTACAGAAGTTTCGATCAATCTTGTAACGATTTCTCCATCTTCTTTGATAGGTAGTCTACATCTTACTTTAGCATTTAAAGATACTCTTCCTTCAGCATAAGCGATTTCCGCTTCTTCAGGAGAATAGAATGCAAGACCTTCTCCTTTTACTTTCATAGTCTCCGTAGAGCTTAATTCTTTGGTCATGAAATAAAGACCAAGAACCATGTCCTGAGATGGTACTGTAATTGGAGAACCGTTTGCAGGGTTCAAGATGTTCTGAGAACCTAACATCAATAACTGAGCTTCAAGGATCGCTTCTGGTCCTAACGGTAAGTGTACCGCCATCTGGTCACCATCGAAATCGGCGTTGAAGGCCGTAGTTACTAACGGGTGTAGCTGGATTGCCTTACCTTCGATCATCTTAGGTTGGAAAGCCTGAATACCCAGTCTGTGAAGCGTAGGTGCTCTGTTCAATAGAACAGGGTGACCTTTCATCACGTTTTCAAGGATATCATAAACTACCGGTTCTTTTCTGTCGATAATTCTCTTTGCAGATTTTACTGTTTTTACAATACCTCTTTCAATTAGTTTTCTAATGATGAATGGTTTGTACAATTCAGCTGCCATATCTTTAGGAATACCACATTCGTGAAGCTGTAAGTTTGGACCTACAACAATTACCGAACGTGCAGAGTAGTCAACCCTTTTCCCTAGTAGGTTCTGACGGAAACGACCTTGCTTACCTTTCAATGAATCAGAAAGTGATTTCAATGGTCTGTTTGATTCAGACTTTACTGCAGAAGATTTTCTTGTGTTATCGAATAATGAATCTACTGATTCCTGAAGCATACGCTTCTCGTTTCTCAAGATTACTTCAGGAGCTTTGATCTCCAATAATCTCTTCAAACGGTTATTTCTGATGATAACTCTTCTATAAAGGTCATTCAAGTCAGAAGTTGCGAAACGTCCTCCATCCAATGGAACTAATGGTCTTAGTTCTGGCGGGATAACAGGAAGTACACGCATGATCATCCACTCCGGTCTGTTGATCATTCTTGTATTAGCACCTCTCAATGCTTCTACAACGTTCAATCTCTTCAGAGCTTCAGTTCTTCTTTGTTTTGAACCTTCGTTGTGAGCTTTGTGTCTCAAGTCGAAAGACAATGCATCAAGATCGATTCTCTTTAATAGATCTTCTACAGCTTCAGCACCCATTCTGGCGATGAATTTGTTTGGATCTGAATCGTCAAGATACTGGTTTTCTACAGGAAGAGTTTCCATGATGTCCAGGTACTCTTCTTCTGTAAGGAATTCCATATTTTCGAAATCAGAACCATCTAATTTCTTAGCAATACCTTGCTGGATCACTACATATCTTTCGTAGTAGATGATCATATCTAATTTCTTGGAAGGAATTCCAAGAAGGTATCCGATTTTGTTTGGTAATGAACGGAAATACCAGATGTGTGCAATTGGAACTACAAGATTAATGTGCCCGATTCTCTCTCTTCTTACTTTTTTCTCAGTAACTTCTACTCCACAACGGTCACAAACGATTCCTTTGTAACGAATTCTCTTGTATTTACCACAAGCACATTCGTAATCCTTTACAGGACCAAAGATTTTCTCACAGAATAGCCCGTCTCTTTCAGGCTTGTGAGTTCTGTAGTTAATAGTTTCCGGTTTTAAAACCTCCCCTCTTGAGTCTTGTAAAATAGACTCCGGTGAAGCTAAACCGATGGTTATTTTATTAAATCTACTTGTTTTATTTTTATTTGACATTTTTTAGATTTTAGATTTTGGATTATAAATTTTGGATTTAAGAATTTCGAAAATGATTCAAAACTCAGCATTCAAAATTTAAAATTATTCCTCAAGTCTTACATCAAGTCCAAGTCCTTGTAACTCGTGAAGTAATACGTTGAATGATTCCGGAATACCTGGTTCAGGCATAGATTCACCTTTTGCAATTGCTTCATAAGTTTTTGCTCTACCAATCACGTCATCCGACTTCACAGTAAGGATCTCTCTAAGGATGTTAGATGCACCGAATGCTTCAAGTGCCCAAACCTCCATCTCTCCAAATCTCTGACCTCCGAACTGAGCTTTACCTCCTAACGGCTGCTGAGTAATCAATGAGTAAGGACCGATAGAACGTGCGTGCATCTTATCATCAACCATGTGTCCCAGTTTCAGCATGTAGATCACACCCACTGTAGCTGCCTGCGTAAATCTTTCTCCGGTACCACCATCATAAAGGTGAGTGTGGCCGAATTTAGGAAGACCTGCTTTCTCAGTGTATTCAGTAATCTGATCAAGGCTAGCTCCATCGAAGATTGGCGTAGCGAACTTCATTCCTAACTTCTGACCAGCCCATCCAAGAACTGTTTCATAAATCTGTCCGATGTTCATACGAGAAGGTACCCCTAGCGGATTCAATACGATATCTACTGGTGTTCCGTCTTCAAGGAATGGCATATCTTCTTCACGAACGATTCTTGATACGATACCTTTGTTACCGTGACGTCCTGCCATTTTATCCCCTACATTCAGTTTACGTTTCTTAGCGATGTAAACTTTAGCCAACTTCATGATACCTGCCGGAAGCTCATCTCCGATTGAAATAGCAAATTTCTCACGGTTTTTAACTCCCTGGATGTCGTTATATTTGATTTTGTAATTGTGAATCAATTGTTTGATCAATTCATTCTTGTCAGCGTCTACTGTCCAGTCTGCACCACTAACGTTTACATAATCTTCAACTGAAGTTAATAACTTGTGAGTGAACTTCACACCTTTACCGATGATTTCTTCGTCAAGGTCATTTTGTACCCCCTGAGAAGTTTTACCGCTTACCAGTGTATTTAATTTTTCAATTAAAGTGTTTCTCAACTCATCAAACTTAGCCTTGTAAGTGTTTTCAATCTCTTCAAGTTTAAGTTTTTCTTCAGTTCTTTTCTTTTTGTCTTTAATGTTTCTTGAGAACAATTTCTTGTTGATAACCACCCCTCTTAATGAAGAGTCAGCTTTTAATGATGCATCTTTCACATCACCAGCTTTATCACCGAAGATTGCTCTAAGAAGTTTTTCTTCTGGAGTCGGGTCAGATTCACCTTTTGGAGTAATTTTACCAATCATGATATCTCCAGGCTTCACTTCAGCACCGATTCTGATCATCCCGTTCTCGTCAAGATCTTTAGTAGCTTCTTCAGAAACGTTTGGAATATCAGCAGTAAGCTCTTCCATACCTAATTTAGTATCACGAACTTCTAGTGAATATTCATCTACGTGGATTGAAGTAAACCAGTCTTCACGTACAACTTTTTCGTTGATTACGATCGCATCCTCGAAGTTGTATCCTTTCCAAGGCATGAACGCTACTACTAAGTTTCTACCAAGAGCTAATTCTCCTTTTTCAGTAGCATAACCGTCGCAAAGTACCTGTCCTTTTTCCACTACATCCCCTACTCTTACGTTTGGTCTTAGGGTAATGGTTGTACTCTGGTTCGTTTTTCTGAACTTAGTAAGTTTGTATGTTTTAGTAGCAGACTCAAATTGTACTAAATCTTCGTCTTCGCTTCTTTCATATTTGATAACGATTCTGTCAGCATCTACGTACTCTACAGTACCTGTACCTTCAGCGTTAATTAAGATTCTTGAATCTCTTGCAACTTGTTGCTCAAGCCCTGTACCAACAACCGGAGCCTGTGGCTTCAATAGAGGAACGGCCTGACGCATCATGTTAGATCCCATCAATGCACGGTTCGCATCATCATGCTCCAAGAATGGAATTAGAGAAGCGGAAATACCGGAAATCTGGTTAGGTGCAACGTCGATAAGGTTCACCTGAGCTGGCTCAACTACCGGGTAGTCACCATCTAATCTTGCAATAATTCTGTCTGTTAAGAAATCCCCATCATCACTCAATTCAACGTTTGCCTGAGCAATTACCTTATCTTCTTCGTCTTCTGCATTTAGGTAAATAGGATCTGCATTAAGATTAATCTTACCATCTTCTACTTTTCTATATGGAGTTTCGATGAAACCTAGGTTGTTGATTTTTGCATAAATACCTAAAGATGAAATCAAACCGATGTTTGGTCCTTCCGGAGTTTCAATCGGACAAATTCTTCCGTAGTGAGTATGGTGAACGTCACGAACCTCGAAACCTGCTCTTTCTCTTGATAAACCACCAGGCCCTAGTGCAGAAAGTCTACGCTTGTGCGTAATCTCTGATAGAGGGTTGGTCTGGTCCATGAACTGAGATAGCTGGTTGGTACCGAAGAATGAGTTGATTACAGATGTTAATGTCTTAGCATTTACAAGATCAAGTGGAGTAAAGATTTCGTTATCTCTAACGTTCATTCTCTCCTTGATTGTTCTTGCAATTCTTGAAAGACCTACACCGAACTGTCCTGCTAATTGCTCACCAACAGTTTTAATTCTTCTGTTTGATAAGTGATCAATATCATCAACCTCAGCTTTAGAGTTTACAAGCTCAATTAAGTGTCTTACGATGGCAATAATATCTTCTTTTGTAAGAACTTCAGTTGTAGTTGGGATGTTTAGACCTAACTTTTTGTTTAGTCTGTAACGTCCTACTTCACCTAAAGAGTATCTCTGCTCAGAGAAGAATAATTTTTCAATGATTCCTCTTGCTGTTTCCTCATCTGGTGGATCTGCGTTTCTTAACTGACGATAAATGTACTCTACTGCTTCTTTCTCAGAGTTCGTAGGGTCTTTTTGTAATGTATTCTGGATGATAGAGAATTCATTGCTGTTTTCTTTGTGAATCAAAATTGATTTCACGCCAGCATCCAGGATAAGATCTAAGTGTTCTTTTTCAAGGATCGTCTCTCTATCTAAGATGATTTCGTTTCTTTCGATAGAAACTACTTCACCTGTATCTTCGTCTACGAAGTCTTCGAACCAAGTGTTCAATACTCTCGCAGCCAATGTTCTCCCTTCCACTTTTTTAAGGGCAGCTTTAGAAACTTTCACTTCTTCAGCAAGGTCGAAGATCTGAAGGATGTCCTTATCAGACTCGTACCCGATAGCTCTTAATAAAGTTGTTAATGGTAACTTTTTCTTACGGTCGATATATGCGTACATTACGCTGTTTATATCGGTTGTAAATTCCATCCAAGATCCTTTGAAAGGGATAATTCTTGAATAGTAAAGTTTGGTTCCGTTAGCGTGGTAAGTCTGTCCGAAGAATACCCCCGGAGATCTGTGTAACTGAGTTACGATTACACGCTCTGCTCCATTGATAATGAATGAGCCAGAAGGCGTCATATAAGGAACCGGACCTAAATATACATCCTGAACCACTGTTTGGAAATCTTCATGTTCCGGGTCAGTACAGTACAGTTTAAGTCTTGCTTTTAGAGGAACTGAATAAGTAAGTCCTCTTTCCACACACTCATCGATTGAATAACGTGGAGAATCTACCAGATAGTCCAGGAACTCTAATACGAATTGGTTTCTTGAATCCGTAATTGGAAAATTCTCCTGGAAAGTCTTGTAAAGAGCTTCTGTCTTTCTGGCTTCAGGAAGTGTATCAAGCTGGAAAAATTCTCTGAAAGACTCAATTTGGATGTCCAAGAAGTCTGGAGTAATGATTTTTCCTTTCGCTGATGAGAAATTAATTCTCGGATTTCCTTGAGTTGTTGATTTTGTTTTACTCATAAAACTTTTAAGAAAGGGTTAAAAAATATTTTGATTCATTAAAAAATATCAGAAAAGGGCAAGGAACAAGGTAAAAGCAAAAAGGTAAAAGTGTTTTTGGCGCTCACGAAGGACCTTAGAAGCTTTTAACTTTGCACTTGGCTCTTTCTAACTGCAACACTGGTATATCTTTTCACAGCGTAATGCAAAATATTTTTATTACTTTTGAGGCTATATTACCCGTAATACCTACAAACACAAAATCCCTTTCCTGCATAACACAGTGAAAGAGTTGATTTTCAGTATTTTATAAATTTACAAACAATTTTTCGCGCCAAAAGAGGGGCAAAGATACAAAAACTTATCCACAATAACAAATAAATAACCTCATTTTTAAGCTGTTAAAACAAAAAGGCTGCCCGAAACGGGCAGCCTTCGCTTTATTATGAAGTTACAAAACTATTTTACAATAACCTTGTAAGATTTCACAGTTGATTTGGTTTCAATCTTAATGATATACACTCCTGTAGGCAATGAAGAAGTATCAATACCTGTACGGGCAGAGAATTTATCAGATTTCACAACTTTTCCTTCTGTAGAGAATAGTGTATAAACTCCCTCTTCAGCTGATGTAATCATAAGACTTTCTCCAGCTTTTACCGGGTTTGGATATACTTTAATATCATTAGCTACTTCTGTAATGTCTGAAGCCATCACTCTTGCAGTTGTAGTTGATCCGTTTTTCAGGAACGTAGCATAAGGTGAAAGTGGGGAATTTGGAGCTCCTCTCTTCACCAGGTCTGTATCTACAACAGCCTGAATACCATCTTTATCATTATCGCTGATTGTTGAGATAAATCCACCACCTAGTGTATCAAGATTTCCTTTTCCGATAGCATAAAGGTCAAAATCTACATTATTTGACATAATATTAAGGAAATCCGGTATATTACCGCCTGATGTATTTCTAAGAGGGTATTTCATTTTTCCTGAATCAGGGAATGTTTCAAGTATATCTGCAATACCATTTTTACCAAAACCTCCGGTTACATTACTATCAATAATTCCATTATGATCTTTATCAATTTGGTTAATAACAGATGTTGGTATACCTGATTCAAACAAATCTAAAACTCCGTCATTATCAGAATCCAGATCAAGATAGTTAGATATTCCATCGCCCAATACCGGAACAATTAAAATATTGCCTTCACTATCATCATCCTCAAACTTACCGTTATTGTTAAAATCTTCAATAGAATCAGGAATACCATCGTTATCAGAATCCAAATCACATGCATCAATGATACCATCGCCATCTGTATCCAATACTGGAGATTTATCATTTACAGCAGTACAGCCACCGCCTGTTGTTTCAGCACAGTCCGGAATACCGTTCCCATTAAGATCTACACTATCATCTCCGTTTGGACATTTATCATAACAATTCGGAACACCATCATTATCATCATCTTTGCTTGCAAATGCATTATAAATATTATATCCCTGAGCCAAATTAACTGATAATAAAGAACTGAAGGTAATTTTTATACGGTTAAAAGGCTTAGTTGCCTTACCGCCTACATAAAATTTATTAGATCCGGTTGTAAACAGATTCCCTGTAACAAGGCTTCCGGATGTAAATGTATCTGTAAGAGTGCTTCCATTAAAAAACTGAACTGTAATAGCATCCAGAACACTCACTCCGATAAGACCTCCTGTTTTTTCAACGGTATAACCTGCGATGGTATTTGCCGGAAGCAAATTATTGGCCCCCACAGTTAAGCTTCCAGAGAAAAGGAAGGTTCCCAGTAATGGAAAGGTAAGTCTTGCATAGTTATTAGGATTGTTATCTACGACAGCCTCAGGAGTAGTCAGACTTGGAGCAAGAAGCCCGAATCCTGATTGAGTCCAACCTAATCCTGTTACAATATTACCGGAAGTTGAAGATCCGCTTGTCTGAATTTTATCATCACAGTCACATCCTACAGGTTCTTCAAAAGCGTAATATACTTTAAGAGATCCTAAATTCACTCCAACCGTCTGGGTAAGTTTCAATCTCACTTCATTAAATGGCTTGGTGGTGATTAAAGAGACTTTCTGTCTTCCTTTACCATAGCTAAGAAGTTTAATATTAATCAAGCCTCCGCCATCAGACAGTGCTCTGGAATCCTGAAGCTGCCCATACAAATAGGTTTCAACAGTAATATTTTTAAGAAGCTCTACGCTCAAAAGTTTACCCTGATCATCCGGTTCTATCACAAACCCCGCTCTGTTTCCTGCAGGATAAACCTGATTTTTATCCAAAACACCTACTGAATAAGACCCCAGTAAACCAATAGGAAGTACGATTAAACCATAAGAATTTTTGTCTCCGTCTCCTATTTTCTCTTTATCCTGAACAAACGAAAGTGGAGCAAGGAAACTGCTGCTTCCCGAAACATTCCCGTCAACACCGCTTCCCGCAATGATATCATCACAAATTCCATTGTTGTCTGTAGGAACTTTTGCAGGATCAAATGCAAATGCATAATATACATTCATAGCACTGAATACGGAAAGTACATTGGTTTGATACAATCTTACTTCATCAAACTCTTTTGATGTTCTAAAGTGAAGAAAGATTCTGTTTTTATTTCCCCCAAATGCCGGCACAGATAAAAGACTGCTGCTTGTACTTGTTTCCTGAAGCACTCCATTTTTATAGGTACTGATTCTTAAAGAACTCAAAAGATCTATTGTGATAATACTTGTTCCAAGATCTACATTAAATCCTGTGATATACCCTGCAGGATATGTCACATTATTGTTCTTGACAGATATTCCGTTTCCACTCAAAAGGGAAGCAAAATTCCCCATACTTACGCTGTTATCCAGATTGGCGTCTACCACCGGATTCATACTTCCGCTATAACATGCCAGGCAGATCCCGGAATTGTTTACCGGTTTTGCCTCTACGCCCATCCCACGGATCGGCTCGTAGCCTTGTTGAGCGAATACTACTGCTGACATCACCAATGTCATGAGCATCGCAGCCAGTTTCTCAAATAATTTTTTAGTCATTTTTTAATTTTATAAGGTTTGTGTTTATTTTTTTGTTTAATAGAAGGCCTTCCAGTTTGTCCCATTGCAACCCTCGTGCGATTTTGTGGTAGAATTATACCGGATAGCACCTTCTTCAGCCGCAGTACATGTAGCGTTAGCAGCAGAAGCAAATCCTTTTATCTGAATAGCAGCCCCTGTAGATCCGTTAGCCGTAGGAGCCATATTTATTCCCACTACAGATGAAGATCCATTATTTTGGCCTAAAAAAGCATGGGTAGTATTAGCATAAACCGTTTGATTTCCTGCTGTTGAAGTTCCGTAAAAACCAATGACTACAGATCCTGATGTTGCATTTTCCGCAACATTTTTGAAACCAAATACAAAATTATTGCTAGAGGCACTATTTCCACTACCAACAATGATTCCACCTTTATTAGTATTGCTAATACCAAATGTCAGCCCTGTAGCTGTATTAGCCAAAGAAGTATTCGAATTTCCAAATACAAGATTATTCGCCCCTGATGCTGTATTGTTGTTTCCTATTACTTTAGCTCCACTATTGGCCGTATTTCCTAATCCGACTGCTAATGCCGGAAAATTTCCCTGTGCGGAGACCGTGTTATCTTTTCCTAATGCTATATTAGAAGATGTGTTATTTGTAAGTACATTATTAGATCCCCATGCAAAAGAAGCGTATGGACCTGAAGCAGAATTAGCATTTCCTCCTGAAAAATTTCCATCTACATCAAGAATTGCTTTAACATTTTTTTTTGTAGCAATGACAAGCTTCTGATCATCTGTTGTTCCTAAATAATTACCGCCACTTATATCATTTCCCAATGTAGCTAAAGGCGCTGATGTATTATGATTTCCATCAGTATGCCAGTTTGTTCCCATATTGGACCATTCTGCACCATCAAAGTAATAATATCCTGCCGAAGTTACGTTTTCTGTTTGGCCGGCTGGTGCAGAGTCAGCAACTGTCACATACACTATTGCACCTGTCTGTGCAGGAGTGTAGTTTTTAGCTCTCAATTGATCTCCAGTTAACCTTGGAGCAATAATACCATCCAACATGCTTTTTGTTGCTGGCATACCTGTCACATCTAAGGTAGCCTGAGGACTACCCGTATTAATCCCAACCTGTGCAACGGTTAGAGAACTTGCAGACAAAAGTGCAAGAATGAATAATTTGTTTTTCATTTCTAATTCTATGTGTTATGTTTTTTTGTATGTTCTATTGGAAGGCATTCCTCAGCTGATTTCATTCGGATTATCAATGAAACGACAACTTTTTTTACGAAAGGATCGTAAAAGCCGGGAAGCTTTTTATTATATAGAAGTACAGGTAGACTTATCTGGTATTTTAACAATAAATTTAAAACCATCCATCTGCCTAAAAGGATTAATACAGACCTTCTTGACATGCCCTGATTCCTTCAATATACTTTTGTCAGATACTGCATTTATTGAAACCTTTTGATAGCAGGCTTCTATAAACTTTACATTTTTCGGGAAAGACAGAAAAAAAAGCCCACTCTTTATACTGGTATACTTACTGAAAATATTTTCATGGAATTCATAAATGTTATGATCAGTTCCTTTATTTGTATTATCAGAGAATTGTTGTAGAAAAATATCTGCGGACTGTAGCTGCAGATGATCATTTACATCTGTACAATTCAGTAATTCATCTTTACTTATTGCTACAGATATATACTTAGTGTTTAGTTTTCCCATAGCCAGCAGCAGCAGTATAAATACTACCCTATGACTACAGGAAAGAAAGTAATTTCTATCCAATTATGTTGTGTTTTTATAATACAAATATAACACTTTTTCAATAAAAACAATATTTTATTATTAAAAACACACGCAAACTTAAACAAACATAAAAATAAATTAATATATTATGTTAATAACTATTAAATAATCAACAATAATAAAATATAATCACATACCGTGTAATAATATTCAAATACTATTATTTCTACTAGTGGATTTGTTAAAAAGAGGGAATAAAACAAAAAGCCCGGGCAAATATGCCCGGGCTCTTATATTTATAATAAAACTGAAATTATTTCAATTCTACTTCAGCACCAGCTTCTTCTAATTGCTTCTTAAGAGCTTCAGCTTCGTCTTTAGAAACTCCTTCTTTGATTGGAGCAGGAGCACCGTCTACGATATCTTTAGCTTCTTTAAGACCAGCACCAGTTAAATCTTTTACTAATTTAACGATAGCTAATTTAGAAGCACCTGCAGACTTAAGAATTACGTCGAATTCAGTCTTTTCTTCAGCAGCTTCACCTGCACCACCTGCAGCAACAACTACAGCAGCAGCAGCTGGCTCAATTCCGTACTCATCCTTAAGGATAGCAGCTAATTCGTTTACGTCTTTTACAGTTAGGTTTACTAGCGTTTCAGCTAAATTTTTTAAATCTGACATTGTTGTAATGTTTTTGTTGATTATTTATTTAATTTTTTGAGTATAATTATTCAGCACTTGTTTCTTCAGTGCTTTCTGCAGCAGCTTCCGGAGCTTCAGCAGCAGGAGTTTCTTCCACTACAGGAGCAGCTTCTTCAGCTTTAGCTTCTACAGTTTCAGGTTTGTTTTGAAGAGCAGAAACAACTCTCTGGATTGGAGACTGAAGTAATCCGATGATTTCACCGATCATTTCTTCTCTAGACTTGATGTTAGCCAACATGTCTAGGTTGTTGTCACCTACGTAGAAAGTTTCCTGAACAAAAGCAGACTTTAAAGCTGGCTTTTCATCTTTCTTTCTGAATCCTTGGATTAACTTAGCAGGAGCGTTTGCTGTATCAGCAATCATCAACGCTGAGTTTCCTTTGAAAGTAGGGAACATTTCAGAGTAATCTACTCCTTCAATTTGCTCCATTGCTTTCTGTAAAAGTGTATTTTTTACAACTTTTACTTTAATATTTTGCTTGAAAGCCTGTCTTCTGAAGTCAGAAGATTTACCAGCGTTCAAACCGTCTAAATCTGCTACGTATACTACTTTTGCATCCTGAAGCAAATCTTTGATCTCTTGTATTGCTACAACTTTTTGGTCTTTTGTCATTGTCTTAAGGATTATTATTAGTTAACAGATTTAGTATCAATTGCAATACCTGGGCTCATTGTAGAAGACAAATAGATAGACTTCACATAAGTTCCTTTAGCAGCAGTTGGCTTCATTTTGATCAATGTAGAGATCAATTCCTGAGCATTTTCCTTGATTTTAGCAGCATCAAAAGACACTTTACCAATACCAGCATGGATAATACCGTATTTATCTACTTTGAAATCAATTTTACCAGCTTTTACTTCAGTTACTGCTTTACCAATTTCCATAGTTACAGTTCCTGATTTAGGGTTTGGCATTAAACCTCTTGGACCTAATACTCTACCTAATGGACCTAATTTACCCATTACAGCTGGCATCGTAACGATAACGTCAACGTCTGTCCAACCTTCTTTGATTTTTTGTAAATATTCGTCAAGACCTACATAGTCAGCACCAGCAGCTTTAGCTTCTGCTTCTTTATCTGGAGTTACTAAAGCCAAAACTTTAACATCTTTACCAGTACCGTGAGGAAGAGATACTACACCTCTTACCATTTGGTTTGCTTTTCTAGGGTCTACTCCTAATCTTACAGCGATATCTACTGAAGCATCAAACTTTGTAGTGTTCACTTCTTTTACAAGAGCTGAACCTTCTTCAAGGTTATAGATTCTTCCTTTTTCTACTTTGCTTAAAGCTTCCTTTTGCTTTTTTGTTAATTTTGCCATTTCTTCTTTAAGTATTAAGCGTTAAAAGTTGGTTTAGTTCCTGTTACTCTTAATCCCATAGATCTAGCAGTACCTGCTACCATAGAAACAGCAGAATCCATTGTAAAACAGTTAAGATCCGCCATTTTATCTTCAGCGATTTTCTTTACCTGTTCCCAAGTTACAGAACCTACTTTGTTTCTGTTTGGTTCACCAGAACCTCCCTTGATTTTAGCTGCATCCATCAACTGGATTGCTGCAGGTGGAGTTTTAATAACGAATTCAAAAGATTTGTCTTCGTATACTGTAATTACTACAGGTAAAACTTGCCCTGGCTTATCTTGGGTTCTTCCGTTAAATTGCTTACAAAACTCCATGATGTTCACACCTGCAGAACCTAATGCTGGACCTACTGGTGGAGAAGGGTTAGCTGCGCCACCTTTCACCTGAAGCTTTACCATTTTAAAGACTTTCTTAGCCATTGTTTGTTTTTTAAATTTGAATAATTAATGAGTTTGGAAGCATTTATTATTCAGTAGGTTATCTTACTCACCTATGACAAGCCTACTTTTTGGACTGCAAAAGTATAAAATATTTTTGAAACTACAAACGGATACTGTTGATTTTTAAAAAGTTTTAAAAAATAATTGATATTCAGAATTTAATATTTCCGATTTCTATCCTTCTAAAATATTTCTATCAGCTTAAAGAAAGAAAAGGAGAACAGATCACTGCCTCCTTCACCCTAATTTTATGATGATTATTATGAAAAATTATTTTTTAAGAAATTTCAAGCTCTCCTCTTTTTCTTTTATTTTAAGAATATACATTCCTTTTACAAGATCTTTAACCTCTATTATCCCCTGCTTTATTGATCCGTTTTTCACCAGTTGCCCTGCAGCATTATAAATACTGAAGTCCTGATCTTTCACACCCTCTATATGAATAAAGTCTGTAGCAGGATTAGGATATACTTTGAATCCTGAGTTTTTAGAAATCTCATGGGTAGCCATTGTTCCTTCAGGAAAAATTAAATTCTGTGCATATACAGCCTGTACATTATCACCGGCTTTCTGTTCCTGAAATACAACAACTCCCTGACCATTTACAGGTCTTAATACGGAAGGATATGCTTTAGAGGCAGCAAAGGTTGCCACAGGAAGATAATGCTCCTGCCACGCAAATTCTCCGTTTCCGTCAAGCAAAACGGCATTCAGAGAAACATTGAGTGCAGTTCCTTCTTTTTTCTGTACTACAAAATAAGGTTTGTCATTCACCAGCTGCAGATCACCATAATGAAACATCGATATATTGTCAATAGGGAAAACCTGCTTGGCATTATCGGTGAAAAGCCTTGCTCCTGTACCTTTATCAAACTTTTGGATGAATTCTCCATTCTGTCCCTGCGATGAAGAGCTATAATTCGACATAGCCCAAATATAAGGTGATCCCGGAGCAAATGCCATTTTCATATCTTTTTCGAAATAAGTCTGATTGGTATCGAAGTCTACTCCTACATTTCCCCACGGGAGATTACTGTTGGCATCAATTCTCTGAAGGTAAGCATCAAACCTCATATTTTCGCCACTGCTAAATCCGTAATAAACCACGTTGCCATCTACTGCTCCCGAGTACTTTGTATTGTAAGCCGTAGATTTTGTGGTGATCTGCTTAGGACCATCCCAAAGAATCGTTCCTGTTTTCAGACTAAGCTTTTGAGCAAACAGATAACTTGTAGTACCGAAAGATACTTGTTTATGGAAAATCAGTTCACATTCGTCATTCGGTAATTCAAAAAGGTTAGCAGGAATTGTATTTTTGGCAGCGTCATTGGATTGAATCTGGGTGGGAGCTGACCACACTGCCTGCCCCGTAGCATCAAATTTCTGAACTTTTGTATATTTCTGACTGGGCGGGAAGTACGCCACCACAATTTCCCCCGTAGACAAAGGCAGGATAGTTGGCAGATAAGCTTCTCCCAGACTGATTCCATTAGGCCATACTGATACGCCTTGTGGAGTAATTTTAAAAATATATCCAGGATTACCAGACCCGGTTCCCGTCACTCCTATATATAGATTATCCGAAGAATCTACTGCTGTATTTTCTACCACGGTATAAGTACTCATTGGGATCTGGTCTGTAATTTTGATTCCGTCTGCGCCTAATTGTTTATTTCCGAATTTGTCTAAAATCTGTAGTCTCAATTCAAAGTTGATGGGTGCCGGTACCGATTTCCAGTAGCCGATATAGGTTTTTCCATCACTTGTGGTTGCAGCAAAAGAAGATCCGCCAGGTTTTGATATTAAAAGGTTCTGATCAAGTAAAGGATTCCATTGCGCCTTTCCCGAAAAGCATAAGGATAAGGTCACAAAAATGGTAAGTAATTTTTTCATAGTGGTATTGTTTTAAATAGGAAGCAAAGGAATACAATCTCTGCTGACAGTCTTTAAAATTGGCCACACAATTACCACTTAAGGAATAAAAAGCACCACACTATTACCACACACCTTCAAAATACATACTAATAATCAATACCTTACAATTCATTGAGATAATGAGCAAGATCTTCTTTTGTATTGGTAAGATTCATTTTTTTTCTCAATCTTGTTCTTGAATTTTCGATTGTTTTTGGGGTTACATTCAGAAGGTTCGAAATTTCTTTTGTAGATAATTTGAGTTTCAACATAGCCGCAAGTCTTTTGTCATAATTAGTCAGTCCTGGATGTTTACGGTCCAGATTTTCATAAAACGATTCGTGGATATTCAGAAAATGATATTCAAAATCTCCCCAGGAGTCCTGCTTGGTATTCAGTTTTATCTCGTTGATAATTCTTGAGACTTCGTCGATCTCACTATCTTTCAGTTTAGATTTCAATACATTCACCTGTTCTAAAAGAGACTTGAAAATTTCTTCAATTTTAGACTGCTCCATCGATTTGTAGACCAGCATTTTCTCTTTCATCTGATTGTCTATCTCCAGCTCTTTTTCACGGTTTTCAATGAGCTTTTTTTCAAGGCGAAGCTTTTCAGCTTTATTTCTGAAATTAATAAGAAGCAGAATGCAGATCACCAGCACCAGTAAAAGAATAACGACCATTACCGCATACTGCATATTCTTTCTGTCCTGCTCTATTGTATCCAGTCTCTTCTGCAATTCATAGTCATGTTTCACTTTCAGCCTTTCAACGTTCACCGCTTTTTCTTCTACATTCAGCAAATCTCTTATGGAGTCATATTTTTTAAAGGTTTCAGTTGAAAGTTTATAATCTTTATTCAGCTGATATGCTTTGTATAAAGTTCGCAGGTAGTTTGTATCATCAAAACTTACAGCATTCGGGACTACATAATTTCCTACATTTCTGGCATACAGCAGTGCTTTTTCAGGGTTTCCTGTTTCAATATAGAAATTGGCAAGATTATAGTTGACCTGGTAGTTTGATTTTTTATCGTCAATATTATTATTCTTCAAAATGTCATTTGCTTCCAACAGATAACTTTCCGCTTTCACATGATTTCCTTCCAGAAAATTCAGCTTCCCAAAGTTTGAAAAGACAAAAGCTTTCAGAACTGGATTATCATAGTTTTCAAAAGTTGACAGCCCTTTTTCAAAGTAATATCTTGAAGAGTCCAGTTTAGACAGTACCAAATATGCGTTTCCCAGGTTATTGAATGCTTTAACGGTTTCTACCTGTTTTTTCTTTTTCTGATAAAAGTTTAAAAGTTTTTTGTAGTAAGTGACTGCCCGCCTGGTATCATTAAGCTGAGAATAGGTATAAGCAAAAATACCATCTATTTTAGCCGTTTTTTCTTCATCTTTATCCAGAAATAAATGATAAGCTTTGTTAGAATAATCCAATGCCATGTCGAAATAGTTCATATCACTATAGATTTTGGCAGCTTCTATATAAAAGTCACCTAAATCTTTGTCCTGAACACTTTTCCTCGCGTTCTGTATGTAATGTTCTGCTTTTGGCCAATCTTTAAATTTCAGCTCATTGGCTGTATTCATATATTGCTCATACTCTTTTCTTTCCTGTCCCCAACAGAATATCACTGAAAACAACAGCCCTATAAAAAGTAGACGTTTCCCCATAATCAATATAATTCCATATAAAATTATAAAATCATTTGATAAAACAACAGGTAATCTCTCATTACACCTTATAAAATGACAAAATATTCTATTTATAATGAAAAAGGTATTAAACGAAAAAAAGGCCATTTACAATAAATGACCTTCTATATTTTAAACAATAAATTTCAGTTTCTAAAACCCCGATGGTTTATTAATCGTTTGGGTAGATCCATCAGTTCCTCCAAGATCAGCATTCACATCATTGATATTCTGTTTTGTAACCAATCTTTTATAGGCCATCAGATACAGATCTACTGTAAAATTATTATAAGTTCTGGGTGGATTCGCCGAACTCGCATTAATAATCCTGCTGTTATCTGTAAATCTAGCTCTTATATGCCAGGTTCCGTTACTTTTGAACGCTGCCACATCAGGAGACCCCTGCTTGTTATCATTAACACCGTTATCTCCGTAATCAAGCATTACATTGGTAGAATTATCATTAAGTTTAAATGAATAGTTCTGAACAACTACAAGAAAGTTGTTGGCATCAATTTTAGTATCATAATCAGTAACTCCTGCACCAGAAACTCCGGTAAGCGAAAGTTTTAGATAATTGAACAGACCACTGCTTTCAAGATTAGGGTTATAGAGCTGAAGACCATTTTGAGAGGTTGCTAAAAAGCTTCCCCCAGTCATTGTGGGTTCTCCAGGGTTTCTAAGATATAAAGCATTTGTATATGACTTTCCGTTGACATCGAGTGTTTCAGCCGGATTTTTTGTATTAATTCCTACTTTACCGATTTGAGCATTTAAAAACAGCCCCAAAAAGGTAATCATGATGATATAAATTTTTCTTTCCATTGTTTTGTTTTTATTGAAGCCCTAGAGGCGTATTGGTTGAAACTCCTGAGTAAACTGGTGAACCTGATGCAGACACAGAACCTGAAAAAGTACCCCAATCTTTAACCAGTGATTTTTCAAAAACATTTAAAGTAAACGTCCATGTACCGTTCTGTGAACCGGTAGTTCCTGCACCTTTAAACCCGAGATTAACAGCATGATAAGTTTTTCCTCCTCTTGTAACTTTGGTTACTTCCGCAGAATACGCCCCAAAAGATTTGGGAGTGGTCGTTGAGATTGTTGCCGATGTTGCTACGGTAAAAGAAGCCCCAGTAATAGCAACCACATATTTGTCAGTCTCCAGTCCTGTACTCAAGTTGACCACTTCATCCTGGCTAACATTTGTTAAAACAACATTATAAGCATTAACAGGGGCAACATTACGAAGGGCAATGTCTAGTAACTTAACTTTCCCAACGGGAGAAGAGTCCTTAGAGCGGGTAATAAGTAAATAATTTCCATCTGCAAATGTATTCTCAGTATCTACCAAATAAGATTCTACCAATGTCTCTCCTTCTACATCTAAAGTTCCTTTAGGAGTCTTGGTATTGATTCCCACCTGGGCGTTAACAGCGAAAAATGTGCATGCTGCAAAGTATAGCGTGATAATTTTTTTCATTACATTATTTGTTTTTTTATTGTATTAAAGGAGCCGCAGCCGAACCCGTTGTAGAAGTTGCAGTTGCTCCAAGATTCTGTGTGGAATTAAATTCTTTAGCATATGATCTATCAAATACCAGCAAATTCAGAGTCCACTCTCCGGTAGGGAAAGATGAATCCGGAGAAAACCCCTGATAATCTGCTTTAAGCTTCCAGGTTCCTCCGGAAGAGAATGCAAATATCTGTGGCATCGGAGTAAGCCAGTCTGCAGAAAAAGTCCTGATAGGCTGCGTAAAGCCGAAAGAAGAAATTACTACAAGGAATTTTTGAGAGTTGATCTTGGTGTCAAACTGATTTACCCAGTCCTTGTCTGAGGGGTCACAGGTAATTTTATACTGGATAAGGTTAATAGGAGCCGGAGAATTCGGTACAAAAGTATCGTTATAGTCCGTAATTTTGTTTTCCGGTGAAGGAGACTTGATAATAAAGGTATAATTTTCATTAGTGCCCAGCTTTTCCATAGGCTGTTTGAAAACTATTCCGGATGTCTTCATTGTACCATTTACAGTCAGTTCTTTTTCAGGCGTTGTGGTATTGATACCAACCTGAGCATAAGTCATAGAGACTAGTCCCAACAAAAGGATTGTCGAAATAATTTTTGTCATTGGATATGTGTTTATTTTTTTATAATTTTTCTTCTCCTTGCGCTTTCATTTCCATTTAAGTGTCAATAGAAAACACAGAAGCTTCATATACATTTACTGTATACTCAATAAGAAAAATATAAATTTTATGGATTAACAGACAGTAAACTTACAATAAGTATGCCATCAAAAGTGAATCTATTGTTAGAAATCCCATAAACAAAAGGAAAACCAACCGTTATCCCGCAAATGTGAATATTCAATATCGGCAAAGTGCTCTATAGAAGCAGATAGCAAGCAAATTAATATTTTATATTTTTAACAAAAAATATAAAAAAATTATTAAAACTCGAAAATAAAGGGTGAAATAAGGCTATTTATTTTCAATAATTAATTATTAACGATAAAACCATAACGAAATAGCATATGAATGAGTGTATCGTCCGCTTAATATATACCAGCTCCGGTTAAAACAAAGGATAAGAAACTGTAACTAATAAACGGGCTGGAGAATATATAGTGATAAAATAGCTTTATTGAGATTGCTATGAAATGCAAACCTAACAGGTTTTTGAAACCTGTTAGGTTTATACTATATTCCGCAAATTTTACATCAATACTTACTATAGTCTTAAAAAAAAAAAAAGACCGCTAAAATAGCAGTCTTTTAATTTTATATAAGTGTCCCGTCCTAAAATAAGTTGACAACAAATCGACTTATTTATGAAACATCAAGAATTAAAAAGAGAAAAACGCACACAAAGAGACTACAGTATCGCCTTTAAATTAGGAGTAGTTTCTCAAGTAGAAAACGGCGATTATACTTATAAGCAGGCTCAAAAAGAGTATGGCATCCAGGGAAGAAGTACCGTTTTGGTTTGGTTACGAAGATATGGTAACTTAGAGTGGAGTAAACCCAAACTTCATACTATGCATAATTCCAAAGAAACTCCGGCTCAAAAAATTAAGCGTTTAGAAAGAGAACTTGGCCGATGAAAAGCTAAAAATCAAGGTTCTTAATATGATGATTGATCTCTCGGATAAACAATATGGGACTCAAATCAGAAAAAAGTTTTCCTCCCAACAATCTTCAAACTCCACAGACAAGAAATAAGTATATCGAGACTGTGTAGATTGTTTGGGATAAGCCGGCAGGCTATTTATCAGGCTAGGCAAAGGATCTTGATCCGTGAAAACGAATTACTGAAAGTAAAATTTCTGGTCCAGGAAATACGAATGAAACTACCTAAATTGGGAACAAGAAAGCTTTATTACCTTCTTAAAGAACAGCTAATAAAGGAAGGTATCAAATTGGGTAGAGATGCCTTGTTTGCCTACTTAAAAAGAGAGAAAATGCTGATCTGCAGACAAAAGAAATATATTAAAACAACATTTTCAAAGCATTGGCTTAGAAAACATCCCAATCTGCTGAAGGATTTGAAAGTAGAGAAAACTGAACAGGTATTTGTAAGTGATATAACTTACCTTAAAACCAGAGCGTCTACATGTTACTTATCTTTGGTAACAGATGCCTACAGTA